>CALFXJ010000037.1 GCA_937958105.1 uncultured Cellvibrio sp. | reverse complement strand
CCTGATCCAACAAGCAAGAGTTTTTAGTTTGTCCGTTAAAGAAGTCGTCAATAAAAAACGTCAGTGATCTGATTTTTCACGATGAACTATCAGTCCTGATCCAACAAAGACACAAGCACCAACATGGAAGCACCCGCGTTATTGCGACGCTTACGGTTGTTTTAAACCCTACAACAGACACAACGGAGTTCGACCCATGAAATTGAACAAACTGGTAAAGCACATAGGTGCACTGGGCATTGCCTGCGGCATGGCGGTATCCGCGCTGACGGCGCAAGCAGCGGACACCATTAAGGTAGGTGTGTTGCATTCACTGTCCGGCACCATGGCTATCTCTGAAACCACACTGAAAGACACCATGCTGATGCTGATCGAAGAGCAGAACAAAAAAGGTGGCCTGCTTGGCAAGCAACTGGAAGCCGTTGTGGTTGACCCCGCCTCCAACTGGCCACTGTTTGCGGAAAAAACCCGCGAGCTGCTGGAGAAAGAAAAAGTGGATGCAATCTTCGGCTGCTGGACATCCGTATCCCGTAAATCCGTGTTGCCGGTCGTAGAAGAACTCAACGGCATCCTGTTTTATCCCGTGCAATACGAAGGTGAGGAATCCTCCCGCAATGTGTTCTACACCGGCGCCGCACCAAACCAGCAGGCTATTCCCGCCGTGGATTATCTGATGAACGAGCTTGAAGTAAAACGCTGGGTGTTGGCGGGTACCGACTACGTTTACCCACGCACAACTAACAAGATTCTTGAAGCCTACCTGAAATCCAAAGGTGTCAAAGCCGAAGACATCATGATCAACTACACGCCCTTCGGCCACTCCGACTGGCAGAACATCGTCGCGGACATCAAACGTTTTGGTTCAGCCGGCAAAAAGACTGCGGTGGTCTCCACCATCAACGGCGACGCCAACGTGCCTTTCTACCGCGAGCTGGGCAACCAGAAAATCTCTGCACAGGACATCCCCGTTGTTGCCTTCTCCGTGGGTGAAGAAGAGCTGTCCGGTATCGACACCAAACCACTGGTCGGCCACCTCGCTGCCTGGAACTATTTCATGAGCGTTGAGAACGATGCGAACGAAGCCTTCATTAAACAATGGAAGAGTTTCATTAAAAATCCGAAGCGCGTAACCAACGACCCGATGGAAGCTCACTACATTGGTTTCAACATGTGGGTAAAAGCGGTTGAGAAAGCCAAGTCCACTGACACCGATAAAGTCATCGATGCCATCGTGGGTATCGAAGTTCCTAACCTGACCGGAGGCACCAGCAAGATGCTGCCCAACCACCACATCACCAAACCCGTGCTGATCGGAGAAATTCAGGAAGACGGTCAGTTCCTTACCGTGTGGGAAACCGATGGTCTGGTTGCCGGTGATGCCTGGTCTGACTATCTGGATGGCAGTAAAGACCTGACTTCCGACTGGATTGACCTGAAGTGCGGCAACTACAACACCAAAACCAAGAAGTGTCTGGGCGCCGGGGCTCAGTAATATCGCCTCAAGGTGTTGCCGCCGCGGCGGCAGCACCGCTCCCAGGTTTTTCTGCAGCGTATGCCATCAATACTGCATTGAGCCGTCGTTATCGAAAGAGAATTTGTTATGTCTAACCTTCAGTGGCTGTTAAAACATTTGCTGCGTATCTGCCTGCTGGCCAGCCTGGCGAACATGACCATGGCGCAGCTCGATGCAGCGTCCAGCGAATCAACTTCTGCCACCTCCAGCGAATTTGAAAATCTGGTGCGGGAAATCCCCCAGGGAAGCCTGCCCAAACGCGCCCAGACGATTAAAGCTCTGGCGGCTACTCACGATGAGCGGGTCACACCCATCATCGAAGCATTACAACAGGGCAATCTCTATGCGGATCGTCAGGACCCGCCCCTGGTTGCCATTTCCGCCAGCAGCGGAAAATTTATTGATGCCCTCACCGGCGAAGCCATCGCAATGGATAACACAGAACAACTGAAGCGTGTGCCTATCAACAACACCATGCGTAACCAGCTGCGCACTCTGCTGGCCAGCATCAACATCAATCATGCCCAGGCGGACATCAGGCACAGAGCGGTACGTCAGGTAATCAACGATGGCATTGACGAAACAACGATTGAATTAATCAAGGCCCGCCAATTGACCGAACCCAACAGCCAGGTACGCAAAACTCTGGCCATTGCTATCGCACTCTACAACGTAGAAAGCGATGATCCGCAAACGCGGCTGGACGCCATTGCCTTATTCAATGGATCGCTCGAACCAGAAGTGCGGCGCACGTTAAGCACCATCGCTAACCAAGATGAAAATAAAGCCGTACGCACCAAAGCTCAGCAAACACTTAAGGCTATCGATGACCGAATCGCCACTTATCGGATCGGCGAAAATATTTTCTTTGGCTTAAGCCTCGGATCGGTGCTGTTGCTGTCCGCGATCGGGTTGGCGATCACCTTCGGGGTTATGGGTGTTATCAACATGGCACACGGCGAACTGATGATGATCGGGGCCTACACCACCTGGGTTGTACAACAGATTTTTCCCAACCAGATTACTTACAGTTTATTGATTGCTGTGCCCGCCGCGTTTGTAGTGGCCGGTCTGGTGGGGATTGCGATAGAGCGCGGCGTCATCCGTTTTCTGTACGGCCGCCCACTGGAAACCCTGCTCGCCACCTTCGGTATCAGCCTCATTCTGCAACAGGCGGCCCGCAGTATTTTTTCGCCGCTGAATCGCGCCGTCAGCCTGCCGGACTGGATGAGCGGTTCTATGGAAATCAATCCGGTGTTTTCTATCACTTACAACCGGCTTTATATCCTCATCTTCGGACTGGCTGTGTTTTTTATCCTGATGATGATTCTTAAAAAGACCACGCTCGGATTAAAAGTCCGCGCCGTCTCGCAAAACCGGGCCATGGCACGTGCGGTCGGCGTGCGCGCTAACTGGGTGGATGCGCTGACCTTCGGCCTGGGTTCAGGCATCGCCGGCATCGCAGGTGTTGCTCTCTCGCAGCTGACCAACGTGGGCCCCAACCTCGGGCAGGCGTACATCATTGATTCATTCATGGTGGTGGTGTTTGGCGGCGTGGGCAATCTGTGGGGCACCCTGGTCGGTGCGATGGGGCTCGGCATCATCAATAAATTTCTGGAGCCCTATGCGGGCGCTGTGCTGGCCAAGGTGCTGGTGCTGGTGTTGTTGATTCTGTTCATCCAGAAAAAGCCCAAAGGTCTTTTCCCACAGAAAGGACGAGCCGCAGCAGATTGATCTTCGCTTCAGCGTGATCTCCGGAAAGCTCTTACTATTCGAGACGTGATTTATGTTGACTCAACGTTTGTTACTCAGTGATCGCGGCGGCATGATTGTGCTGGGACTTATAGCCCTGACCGCCGTTGTTGTACCGATTCTTAACCTCGCCGTCCCTGCGGGATCGGCCTTCCATGTTTCCACTTACACCGTCACTCTGCTGGGCAAATTTTTATGTTATGCCCTGCTGGCCTTGTCGGTCGATCTGATCTGGGGCTACGCCGGTATCCTGTCGCTGGGTCATGGTGCATTCTTTGCGTTGGGCGGTTACGCCATGGGTATGTACCTGATGCGGCAGATCGGTGATCGCGGCCAGTATGGCAATCCGGAACTGCCGGATTTTATGGTGTTTCTGAACTGGGATGCGCTGCCCTGGTACTGGCAGGGTTTCGATATGTTCTGGTTTGCCATATTGATGGTGCTGCTGGTTCCTGCGGTGCTGGCGCTGGTGTTTGGCTGGCTGGCGTTTCGCTCACGGGTGACTGGTGTGTACTTTGCCATCATCACCCAGGCATTAACCTATGCGTTGATGCTGGCATTTTTCCGCAACGAGATGGGCTTCGGTGGCAACAACGGCTTAACCGACTTTAAAGACATTCTTGGTTTTCCTATCACCGCCAGCAGCACCCGGGTAACACTGTTTTTCATGTCCGCGGTGATGCTGATTCTCGCTTACCTCGCCTGTCGCTACATCGTTACTTCACGGATGGGGCGCGTTATCGTGTCGATCCGTGATGCGGAAAGCCGCACGCGGTTTTGTGGTTATAAAGTGGAATCCTACAAACTCTGGCTATTCGTATTTTCATCCATCCTCGCGGGGATTGCCGGTGCGCTCTATGTACCTCAGGTAGGCATCATCAACCCCGGTGAATTCTCGCCGCTGAACTCCATCGAACTGGTGGTATGGGTCGCTACCGGTGGACGTGGTACGTTGTTTGGAGCCATCGTCGGCGCGTTTGCCGTTAATTACGGCAAGACCATTTTCACGTCCTGGTCGCCGGAAGCCTGGCTGTTTGTGCTGGGTTCACTGTTTGTGCTGGTTACGCTGGTTTTACCTAAAGGCCTGGTGGGGCTGGTCGGCCGGTTCAAGCGTAATAACAATACGCCGACGGATACCCCTGCACTTAAACCAGCGGAGGAGACGCACTGATGAATATCTTTACTCAGGCGCGCCGCACGCTCGGCCAGAATGATCCCAATTTTGGAGCACCCCTGGATACCACTCACGGTCCTATTCTGTACGTTGAAGGTGTCACCGTCAGTTTCGATGGTTTTCGGGCGCTGAATAATCTGAACCTGTATGTTGATGAAGGCGAGCTGCGTTGCATCATCGGCCCTAACGGCGCGGGCAAGACCACAATGATGGATGTGATTACCGGCAAAACCAAACCCGACAGCGGCAGCGTTTATTTTGGCCAGCAGATTAATCTGCTTGAGCTGTCCGAGCATCAGATCGCGCGAGGCGGTATCGGCCGTAAGTTTCAAAAGCCGACCATCTTCGAGGCGTTAACGGTTTACGAAAATCTTGAATTAGCTACAGCGGCAGACAAGCGGGTGTGGTGGACGCTGACGCAATCACTCAACAGCAGCCAGCGCTATCGGATTGATGAAGTATTGGTGCAGATCGGCCTTGCCGAGCTGCGGCATCACAACGCCGGCGCCCTGTCCCACGGCCAGAAGCAGTGGCTGGAAATCGGCATGCTGCTGATGCAGAAACCCCGCGTCCTCCTGGTGGACGAACCCGTTGCGGGAATGACCGGTGAAGAGACTGAAAAAACAGCAGAGCTTCTGGTTTCCCTCGCCGGCGACCAGTCCGTCATCGTGGTGGAACACGATATGAAATTCGTCCGCTCCATCGCACGCAAAGTCACCGTGCTTCATCAGGGTTCCGTGTTGACCGAAGGCACCATGGACCAGGTGCAGAATGACCCGAAGGTGATTGAAGTTTATTTAGGTGAATAGTTGCGTTGAATGCGCGGCAGAGTGTTGTGGGAATTTGGTGAGGAGGTGTCGGATTACGCCTGTGGCTAATCCGACCTACTGGATGTCCTGGGTGTGGAATGTGGTCTGCTTGTCGGATTACGCCTTTGGCTAATCCGACCTACGGATGTCCTGGGTGTGGAATGTGGCCTGCTTGTCGGATTACGCCTGTGGCTAATCCGACCTACGGGATGTCCTGGGTGTGGAGCTCTGACTGTAGGTCGGATTAGATGCGCAGCGCGCATCGTAATCCGACAAAAATTCACCGATGGAAAGAATATTTTTTAACAACGAACACTCATCAACAACGAACGATCAACAATCCAAAAAACAGCGGAGAACCCCGTGTTACAGATCCACCACATCAACCAGTATTACGGCCAAAGCCATATCCTCTGGGATTTGTCTCTCAATCTGAAACAAGGCACCTGCGGTTGCCTGATCGGGCGGAATGGAGTGGGTAAAACCACCTTATTGAAATGCATTACCGGCCTGCTGCCGGTGCGTGACGGCGAACTGCGTTTCAACAGCCAGGACATCAGCAAGCTCTCCACCGAATCACGCGCCCGGGCTGGCATTGGTTATGTGCCACAAGGCCGAGAGATTTTTCCATTGCTGACCGTGGAAGAAAACCTGAAGATTTCACTCGGTGCCCGCAAGGATAAAGCACGCTTTATTCCCTCGCATATCTACGAACTTTTTCCAGTGCTCAAGGAAATGAAATACCGTCGCGGTGGCGACCTCTCCGGCGGACAGCAGCAACAGCTGGCCATTGGTCGTGCGCTGGTGCTTGATCCGAAACTACTGATCCTCGACGAACCCACCGAGGGCATTCAACCGAATATTGTGCGGGATATCGGTGATGTCATCCGCCGCCTGAACCGGGAACTGAACCTGACTGTTCTGCTGGTGGAACAAAAACTCCCGTTTGCCCGCCGTGTCGCGGATGATTTTTTCATCATGGAAAAAGGCAGCGTGGTGGCCACAGGACCTATCAGTGATTTGAATGAAGGACTGGTGCAGCAATACCTGAGTGTGTAATGCCGGAACCCGCGGCTTCGTCAGGATGTGAGGCTGCTACTTCGCAAGTACACAGCGATTCCTTCCTGCCACTTTCGCCTCATAAAGCGCAGAGTCCACCCGCTTGAAGGTTGCTGAAAAATCCTCGCCGGCCAAACGCTCACCCACACCAAAACTGGCTGTTACCGACAGCGGTCCTTCCGACTGAATAACATGCGCAGCAATTGCTTCACGTAACCGCTCCGCCAGCTTCACCGCTGTCTCCTGATCAGTCTCTGGCAGGATAACGAGAAACTCCTCCCCACCCCAGCGACCAAGGTAGTCGGTCTGCCGCAGATTCTGTTCGATGATGCCAGCGGTTTCTTTCAACACCAGATCGCCCACATCGTGACCGCGCGTATCATTCACCTGCTTGAAATAATCCAGGTCAATAAGCACAACTGAATAACTCTGTGACGAGTCCTCCCCCGATGCATGTCCAGCTTCCAGCGCAGCCACAACTTGATCGATACCAAACCGGTTGTAGATTTGCATCAGGGGATCAACAGTCGACAGGCGGCGGAACTTATCCGTCTCCTTCTTCAGAATGGCGTTACTCTTGTTGAGCCTGCTGATGATAAAACGATCGCGATTGGCTTTTTCCCGCAGCAGGCGCAACTGATTCATGGCATAGATTGACATTCCTACCAGCCAGCAGCAGAGGATTCCGAAATACCACTGCTCCTTGGAGATCCACTCACCGACAAATTCAATTTTGTGGATAGTGACATCGTGGTTGCCCGGCTTCATCCTGTCTGAAAAATCCACGCCGATATTGATCACGTTATTCAGCTCAACATGAGAATCTTCGAGCGGGATGTCATAAGCAATCAGCCACCACTCTGCCACATTAAATTGATTCAGCGGAATCGTCGTGGGCCGGTTCAGATTGCGCACCGGGACATACAGTGAGTTGTATTTCGTACTGTTAAAGCTGTCGGGCGTGGAGTAGCGCTCATTATAGTTGCGCATGAAGAACCGGATCTTCGGTGAGCTGCCGGTGTAGGAGATCAGGATATTGAGGTAATCATACTTTGAAAGATCCGTTCCCTCCTCCTGAGACGCGGCATGAGTCTGATTAAAGCTGCAGTAATAGGTCACCGCCGCATCCTCCGGATAGACGCAGCGAAACTGGAGCTTCGACTCATCCAGCCAAACTCCCGCTGGCGAGCCATCGCTCAGGTCAGTGGAGTGCAGGTAATAAGCACCGGCGGCACTGGGGGTCGCCACAAAGCGCTTGGCCGGAATCAACTGATGGGCAGCCATAGCAGCAACTGTGAGGCAGACAGCCAACAGCAGTACGTTATTGAAGCGAGTTCTATTCATTCGATAAACAGCCGAAGCACAAACCAGGAACGAGCCCGAACCGCCCCGGCAGCTGGACTTATAGACAGAGTTACCATAAGTAAAGCAGAAATGGCAGAAGTCGCCATAATAAACACAAAATATTTACTGAACTCCTGCTGCTTGAACTATGATCTGAAGCGCCACCAGCCGAGGGACGGAAAACCTCAAAAGCCACTGGCATTCCCTCTCCCGGCACCGTACAATGCCGCCAAGTCGTCTCGAACCAATGCCTATAGGACTTGTCTTAGAGCAGGTTCAGGACGAACGGGGCCGATTTGGATTCGACGCCGGTGATGAAGCCCGAGGTGCATGTGGTGATGACAGCGAATCACCTTAATCCAAAGCTGTAACTGAATAGTCGCAAACGACGATTCATACGCTCTAGCGGCTTAATGCCCTAGCGGTTAGCAACAAGGTGCCAGTACCGCGTAGCTAACTGTCATACAGAACTGGATCGCAGCGAGGCAAGCCTGGGGCCAGACTGCTAAAACTTCACAGGATCGCGCTTATCGTCCCGCCCGCTGGGCTGATGAGCGTTAAATCAATAAGCGGAACTAAACATGTAGAGCCGAGGATGGAGTGCTGGCGGACGGGGGTTCAAATCCCCCCGGCTCCACCAAATCCAATAGAAAACCCGGTGCCTTTTGGGGCATAGGGAAAGTCACAAAGTTTGGCCATTTTGGCCAAACTTATGTACTTTTTTCAGAAAGATTGGCCAGAATCAGGGTTAATTCCAGCCTCTCGAAAGAACAAAACCCTATAAAATCAATACGTTAGTAATCTTTAGGCTGTTCTTTGAGTTTTTGAAAAAATTGTCACTCTTACTCCCGCTCGATACTGATATTCTTTTCAGGGTACTTTGCACTAAGCAGATCCACCGCTTCCAACGTTCTTACCCCCCACTGATTGGTCATGGCATAGGTCTTACCATCAATATGAAATAGTTCTTCCTGCTTGCAGAAATAACGCTTGGTCTTAGGTAGCTTGCCCCCGGTATCGAGCGTCATTAACTGTTCTGCGAATTGCTCTTCATCGAGTGAGCCATCAAAGCAAACGAAGAGATTCCCTTTTCGCCAGCTAATAATATCCGCGACCTCTTCTGGCTTGGCTCCACCCTGGATGACTTCACTCACCAGTTGGTACATAAGATTACGCTTATTCAAACCGTGGTGGTCACGCCCTCCAATCGAGAGAGTGAATTTTGAGAAATCGCGAGATGACGTTCTGGACTGCTGCTCTTTCTGCTTCTTCTGTCTAACCTGGACCTGAAATTGTTCGGTCTCAGGTAAAGGGATAACCTGCTGAATGTCCAACAGGATTCGTTGCCCATCGTAGAATGGCTCCATCTTGACGCAACGAATATCAATTCCCTTGTCGTTAAGCCATAGCACCGCACTGGTTAGCTCTTTAGAAAATTCGGCTGATGCCAGAACGATCCGGACATCCTGTGCAAAAGAGTCCTCATCTGGCTCTTCCCAGTCGAGGAACTCAAGGATTCTTTGCTGAGCATCTTCTTCCGATCCGATACTGGCCAGGAAGGAGTTGTGGGCCTCAACAACCTGGTCAAAGGTCATAGTTGAGATCATGGCACTATAGCGAATAGCCTGGAGCTCCATATGCCCACCGTCTTCAGTGCGCTTCAGCTCAATAACAACCAGGTTGGCTTCTTTGTCGATGCAAAGCAGATCAATCCGCCTCCGGCTTACGTCCCAATCGCCGAACTCTTCCGCGATCACCATTGTCTGGTCGGAGATGATTTCGATCTGGTCTCTCAACAGCCGCTGAATATTCTGCCGCTCACGGATACCCCGGTCAGCAAAGGTTGTTTTCTGTAGGCGCTTAATGCCGGTATCGCTCAATTCATAAATTGCCACTTTGCTTTTACCTTTTCTTTAATCCAGTGGCTTAAACCACTCTTTATGTACCTGGCAGTTTTTACTGTTAGGCTCTGGATTAGCCTGCTTCACCCGAACATGAAGTGGCATTGACACACAGTTCCCAAAGACTAATGCCTCACCTGGAACAGACTGCTTAATCTTGTTGGCAAAATCATCGGAAAAGTATGGGAGGATGGCATATACATACTTCATGTCGATTTCATTCTGTATTCGATGAATAATAAAATTTGAACACTGAGAGAGAACAGTTTCCGATAACTCAGAAGGCCTCTGCGACGAGATTAGTAGATACAAAGAGTATTTTCGTCCCTCACGAGCTATCTGCTCGAATATGTTCTCACGCAGCAAATACTTAGTGTCTTTCTTTATGTATCTATGCGCCTCATCCAAAACCAAATGGATAGGCTTTTCCCTTCTGGCCTGCCCTCGAAGCCTTTTTCTTGATGAGAAGTTAAGTCTTGAAACTACAGAGGTTAGCGTCTCCAATGCATCCTTCGATAGCTCACTGGTATCAACAATAACCATGTTAGTTTGCGAGTTGGCATCTGCGTTCATCCCCCATAGCCATTCAAGGTATTGCTCTGAATTAGTTACACCAGCCGGTCTATCCCTCATAAAAGCGCAATCGCGATTCTCAATAAAGAAATCCAATCGCGTCATCATTGTTGAGGTATATTCCCTTATTCTACGGTTGCCTCTAGCATCCTCTTCAAGCAGGGTTATATTGGCTGCCTGCTTCAGGAATCTATAATCAAAATATTCTTCCCCGACTGCACGCAACTCAGTAATCTCTCTTACTGCTTCATATTCAATTTTGTCTCTAACCTGCTCAACAGCGGCTTTCAACTTATCGTTATTATTCCCATAGGCGACTGTGCAATTGCCATATAGATTCTGAAGATCCCGGTACATACCCTCGTTATCACACGCTGCTTTTAGCCCTTCATCCATATCAATTAACTCAGATATGCCATATATGACATTTTTAGCAGCAGTGACTATTGCCGTATCCGTATCACCCTGAGCCAACAGCATGTGAACTAAATTGCATACTTTGAAACGCAAGTAGTTGATTAATTTTTTCCTTTCCTCTCCCTCACGGGTAGAGATCATGTAAAACTTATAACTTTCTTGAAGCACTTTATCCCAGAAAGGGCGTTGAGTAGCATCCGTCGCCATCAGAAATGCACTCCACTCATCAATACTCATAAGGAAGTGCGGAAGATAGAATGGCTTATATGAATCCTCTTCCCGGTCTATATTTGGTTTAAGCAAAGTAACATTCAGATGTTGGCACTTTTCATGGTCAGTGAATGCGTTTTTATATTCGCCATTTACATCAAAAATTAGTACTCTTGACCCGATAGCCGAATTATTCTTTTTCTTATGAATATCCTGAATGATATGGGCAATTGTATTTGATTTTCCGCTACCAGAATTACCCAATACTGCCGAATGAATATTGAAAAATGAATTTATGCTGATATGAATAGGATAATTAATAAGGTTTTTACTTTCGCCCAGGTAAAAACTTTGGTGGATAGTTTCCGGCAGCTCTTTGTCATCATGGTTCCTGAGAATTAGTTCCATATCTTCAAAAGAGACAATCGTAACCTCGCTATATATGCTAGGAAAAATACCAACACCCAGACTAAAATCTCCTTTTCTAGTAATCGTACCTACCGGCTTCAGAAGAACCTCGCGATTCCCTTCCACATCATAAGCAGACGAATCTGATTTTACGTCGCTATCAAAAATTGATACGACTTCACATATTAACTGCTCACCAACTGAGTTAGTGGTTTTCAGATAGCTTCCAATGTTGCCGAAGTAATAAACCACACCTGCAACATTTACTGAGTTGCCTCTTATGTCAGAAGATATTTTTACTCTGAACTGGTTAAAATTTACTGAAGTGATCTTCCCAATTCTCATCCACGATCACCCCTAATAGATTTTACCGACTTTATAAACTCCTCAAGAATTTCACTATCCTTACTCTTATCGAGATCAGGTATAAATTCATCTACTATGTAATCGAAATAATGAATCTTCCTTTTCTTCGGCTCACCACTTTCGCCTTTTTCTTCGACTTGTCCACTAATCTGATAGATTCTACGATCCGTTAATTTTGTAAGGTTTTCATTTGGATAATTTCCAAAAATGACTACGCTCAGGCTGGAGTTAGATGCCAAAGCTGAGTAAATAGCGCTATTTATGTGCTCATCGCTAAAACTGTATCCAATGACAATCAAAACACCATGCTGCAATAGAAGCCTATTCTGAAACTCCCTGATTAAATCAGCGTATGGCGTCCCCAGACTCTTGTTTTGCTTCAGAGGCGTCGGATAAATCAGTACATTGCTATTGCTTGATGGCTTGCCAGGCGTAACATCCACTTCTTTGATATTGAAGAGTGAGTTATCTTCAGACTCAATCCAGCTTATTGAGCCATGAAGTTTGTATAGGTACACCATGTTCTCAAGGGGTTCATACTTTTCCATTCCGGAATCAATCTTTCTGGAATATGTGTATGAGAATCTCGCTGGGTTGAAAGTTCTGGAGAGCCCGCTGCTAAACCCATTGTTATAATTTATGTTCAAATATCCCAAAGCAGTTTCACTGAGCAGATCATTGTTCGTTGTAAAGACATTCACACGGGACAAGTCTTTGTTTCGGAGGGATAATTTCTGGTACAGCTTTTTGTAGATTGCTAACGATTTCCTCGCGCTCTCAGATGAGAGATCAATATTGATAGAGCTGTAAATCTGCTGTTCAATCAGCGAGATTAGATAATCATTTAATGCGTCCGACTCACCAATCCCCTTCAAATATTCTCTTTTTGAGTAGAACGTGCCCAATATGTTTTCAAGATTACTTTCAGAATTTTCCTTTGCTAGCATGTATCGCTTTTTAAGATCTTCATGCGATAGTTGTTCTGGAAGGGCGTTTAGCTCATTTTTCGTTTGATCGCTATTAACTCTTTCCTCAACAATAGCAAGTAACTTTGCCATAGCTGGTATTGCATCAGAACTGGCACCAGCTCCGAGCAGAAAATGCAGGTTCTTTATGTTGGTTAGGTCAGATAATTTATTCTTTATCTTTTGCAGACCCTCATCAAGAGTGTCCATATCTGTAAGCAACGAGTCCTGCCCTTGCTTAAATACAAGATGATCTTTCGCGAGAGTCTTATCTCGTTGCTCGTCACTCATCTTTGTCTCCTTTTTAATCTTCGGGCTATGACTACTTACGGGTGTCGCTTTGTCTTGCTTGATTATTGGCAACCCTTTTACCTTTCTACAGTGAGTACAGGTAATTCGATCGTCGATAAAACTAATTACATAGGGATGACTAACGTGACCATCCCAAACTTTAAATGCATGTATAAGGGCTGCTTCGTCATCCATAATGTATTCCCTCTTCTAATCCACCCCAAGCGCCTTAAACACCGCATCAACCGGATCGGCGTAAAAGCTTGTCTGGAACTTGGTAAACAGTTCAGCCGGAATTGTTGGGATGTCTGCTGCACTGCTCATTGGCAAGGCCACTTTCTTGGCCCCTGCATCAAAAGCGACTTGGAGACACTCAGCGAGGCTTTCTACCGGCGTAACGGAACCGCCGAGACTCATATCCCCCAGCACCACCATCTGGTTCTGAAGAGGCTTACCAAGGAGGCCTGACGCAAATGCAACGAGGCTGGAGAGCGCCAGGTGACTAAATGGCCCCGTGTTCTGAAGCTCAACTGCGTGCAAATGGAAGTCGTGTTCACCCACTTTACTCCCGCCGCTGATCCTGGATGCGTTCGCCTTGAAGTAATCAAAGGCAATCTTCACCTGCTCTTTAGCTGCACTGGAGTTCCATAGCCCGGATGTGGCCAACTTGCCGGAGCCCTTGGTAACCTGAAGTTCCAGCCGGTATAAGCCAGGCATCCCTTTGTTGCTGAGACCAATGGTGTGAAGGAATCCGGGCTTACCAGGGCCTTCTGGGATCAGGCCACCGCCACCCTGCTCTTTGACTGATACGAAATGCTCTTCCAACGAGTCATTGTCGATGTAACTGAAGTGGACATCGTAGAACTCCATACCACCAATCTTTTTGAGTTGCTCCTTCACCCGGCGTCGAACCTGAAGGGCATACTCCAGGCACTGGCGAACATCCTCTTTATCGAACTGTCCATGCGGGAATAGCAGTTTCAGTAGACCAGAAACTGTCTTGCGTACCGCGATCACATCACGCTGGTTCAGGTTGTTCCCCAGCTTGAAGTATTTCTCGATAGCATCTGCGAAGCTGCGTTTGCGCATCTCCCGATAGAACTCTGCCAGGTAGTCAACAATCAATCCGTAACGGTTGGTGAAATACTCAGGCCGCATCTTGGGGATTTCCCAGCCTGGGATGTAGGCATGGAAACGGTCAAAGAAAGCGGAGTCGATCATGGCATCCGGGAATGGTGCCAGCAGATGACTTGTTTTCACTAAGGACTCAACGCTCTGGTTGATGTTGCCTACAAACACCATAGAAGCGGAAGCTTCCATCTGTTCACGGCCACGGGCAAAGGAACCAGAAGCCATATAGTCCTTCATGATCTGGACACCATCTTTGTCCTTGAAGGAGATCCCGGCCACCTCATCGAAGGCAACCAAGTCCCAAAGCCCGACCAGACCAATTCGGCGTGAACTCATGTTGTAAAACAGGTTGGCCACGGTCGTTTGGCCGCCAGACACCAAAATGCTATTGGGGGAGCATTCCTTGTAAATATGACTTTTACCTGTCCCGCGTGGACCCAACTCACAGACGTTATAGTTGTTCTCAACGAATGGAATCATCCGGGCCAGAATGTGCCATTGCACATCGACACCCAATGCTGCTGGTTCCATACCAACTGACCGTATCAAACACTCGCGCCACTGGTCCGTTGTCAAAGCAGCTCTCCCCTGGAAGAGCTCGTCCATATTCATGTTCGGCATCTGGATCGGTTTGAGCAATGTAACGCCGAAAGGAGAACCGGTCTGGCCTTCCTCGTGGTAATAGCTCAAGGTGGCAATCACCCAAATACCGCCCACCAGCAGCTTTTCGTACTCTTTGACGATCCCAGAGGAAATTTCAGCGTCCTTGATACCCAGATTGCTGAAAGAGGCTTCATACTTATCCTTGCGCTCATTCAGCTTCACGGTAACCCGGTCAATGACCTTAAAGGTACCGCGCTCCTTCACCAGGGACTTAACCTTCTCAGCCTCATCCGGGCGCACGTAATTCTCGGCCAACACGGTTTTGACGTTGTTCAGCCCTTGCTCAATGATGTCTGGATCATCAGACGCGCAGTACATGCCAAGCAGGTATTCGAGCACATAGACAGGGACATTCGCCCCTTCCTTAATGAGCTTGGTGAGATCCTTGCGAACCACACGACCCGCAAAGTGCTCATTCAGCAGTTGATCTAATTCTTTATCGTTAGCGGATTCCATACTCGGCACGCTCTATCGTCAAATTGTGGTTAAAAGAAGTCATCGGTAAACGCCAGGTCGATGGTGACCTTATAGCGTTCCATCTCGGTATTCAGGTCCTTGTCCTTGAGCACCAGGAAGTAATCCTTCTTCCGATCGAAGTCCGTCCCAGACAGTGAGAGTCGCACTTGCTTGACCCGCTCTGCGACCGAATCGGTTGCACAGTCAAAGGTCACCGTCTCTTCACTGGAGATCTTGCTATCACCGTCATAGATGGCCACTGACACCGTGACCGGCGTAACCAAATCACTGACCACTTCGGTCTGCATCAGGTCGAACTTCTGGATGTTGTTCACCATCTTCAGGGTGGACTTGGTGGAAATGACCCCTACCTTTCGCTTGGTACGCTTCTCAGCTTTTTCGCCACGAAGCTGTTTGACGGTCAATACCGGCACGACAATCTCTTGCGGCATAACCCCACCGTGGACAAAACGTGAACCGCCCACGAAATGGAATCGGTTCGCACCCTTCGGCACCCAGAAATCCGTATCTGAAGCTGTTCCGGCTGTTGACTTGGTAGAACCCTTCCAGGCTTCTTTGGTTTCTGGCAGACCAAAGCCCACCACATAGCGCTTTTTGTTCTTCAGGGCATTGGTTGGCTTTTCAGCCAGAGACGAGCGATCGGCAGCCTCCAGCTTGCTTTGCTGGAACAAGAACCCATGATCTGCCGTGATGAGCACCGTCGATGTATTGAAGTGCATCAGGATCTTGCGACTCAACTCGGTCAACTCCTCGATGGCGTATTCAACGGCCATGAAGGTTTCTGATTCCGTCGATGAGCTATCGCCGCGGGCATCCACCACATTGTGGTAGACATAGACTAGCTCCTGATCTTTGAGAGCTTCCCGCCCTTCATCACGCGACCAGGCCTTGACGGTTTCTGCTGTCACGGCCAGACCGCCATGCGCTGCAAGGATCTTGGTTCTTGCCGCTGTGCCCTTACTGGATTGTCCATCCACAAATACGTCATCTGACGCTCCCTTGTTTTCAGAGAGAGGACGGTACTCAAGGGTTTTATGCGGCAAGAGGGAGGCCATTCCCAATGTCGTATAACTTGGGACAACGCCCAGCTGGGAAGACAGGGTAGCTTCAGAGTAGCGCTTGTTGTTGATTCGATCGCGAAGCTCAACTGCCGCCTCATAGCGGAAGGCATCACTGATAATGACCACTACCCGGCGCTTGGTAGCCTTGGAAAACAACGGTTTCACCAGTCCCTGAAAGAAGTCCTGCTGATTGGGTATTCCAGGAAAGCGCCACTGAGATAGACGTTGCTCCGCCTCGATGCGGTCACCCCAGTTCTTCGCCAGGTTGTCGATATACCAGTAGGCGTAACAATTCTCCACTTCGTCATCGAGCTTCTTCAGTATCTCAACATGTGCTCGCTGGGACGCTTCACAGTAATGACGGTAGGCCATGTCGAAGCGGTATAGGTCTCGCTCGTAAGCCTTGTATAGCGCTTCACTCGACTCAAAGTGGAATCCGCTATCATGCTGAATACGCAAGCTGAAGAGGTCGATGGCAGCCTGCAATGCGGTATAAACGGTGCGGTACTTCCGGCGCGTCGTGTCGTCTTTATGCTTGGAAGCCCAATAACCGTCCAGGCGCGACGCTATCATTGCACGGAAACGTTCCAACTCCCCCTTGGGAGCGTGAGGAATGGCCACGGCCAGATCGACAATAATCTTCTGCTCCACAGCCTCAAAGGTGACAACATCGCTGAGTTGGTCGGTATCGAATATACCCATCTTGTCTTTGATCCGCAGCGCGATCGCCACCCATCCGGACACGGCATCGAATGCCTTGTAATACCGTGAGCTGTCTCGCCAGCGTGAAAGTAGTGCTCTGGCCGTCGCTCGGGAGCTGGCCGAAGACATTACCAACTCTTGAGCCCAGCCGGGAACATCACCTACGCTCTCGCAGAAGCCGGTAACCAGCAGCCGGATAAAGAAATGCCCCAGCTTGAACTGGGCTTCTCCCTTCAACTCCTCTACCGTAGCCGGGTAACCAATTTCGGACTGAAGTGCAGCTACCAATGCCGGGATTAAGTCGTACTTTTCAAGTTCATTGATTGAAGCGGGGTTGGCCTCAAGTCCAAGGTCATCCGCAACTGTTTCTTCAGCAAGCGCCAGGATCACATGCGGGAGATCACAGCTTTCAGCCTTAACGACAGAAGCAATCATGGCCATGTCCAGGTCTGACTCATCAAAGTCCGGCTGAACATAGCGTTGCAGTGCTGTCAGCCTGGCTTTACTGGCAAGGAATTTGTCTCGCTTGGCCAGGTGCTCTCTCAAGCTTTGCTGGTGCAGTCCAAGCTCATTGAAGATGATTGAGAAGCGATCGGCGTAGAAGCATCTGGAGTACAACTTGATGTCGAGCAACCAGTCTTTTTCTACATCTGGCTCGGCAAATGGGAAGTACAGGAGATACTTTCCGGCCTTGTCTTCCAATTCCAATTTGAGCTTGGTACCCAATGCTGATTCATTGGCCATGTTGAGGATCTGCACGTCCACGAGAGAGAGGGACGGGAGCTCATCCACAAATGACTGCTCCGGGTCATACCAGAACACCAGACGATGATTCTCTTTGTAGAAGGCCTGCTCAAGGCCCTCTCGAAGCTGGTTCAGGTTCATGATAGAGCCTCCGGAGCCTCGCCGGTAATGGCTTTCACTTCTGCCAGCAAATCACCAAACTTGCCGTAGTTGACCTTTACGCCATCATCCAGATTCAGGCTTATTCTCTGGTCAGCATAGTGGCGTAACTTTTCGTCGAACTCGCTCAACTCAGCCTGCTGCTTGTGCAGTTGGGCAATTTCTTTTTCGAGCCGCTTCACTTCTGCTGCCGAACCGCTGGCCTCTTTATCGTTTTCCAGTTTTTGAGCATAGGCCGCCATCTTCGCTGTCAGGGGAATGACGTACTCAGTACGCATACGAGCCAGCGTACCTTCGTTATACCGGTGCAGATAAACCAGGCACTCGAAAGCCTTTTGCTTACCAGAGCTGAACAACCAGTAGATAGGACGTTTTTTGTAAGTCTTCAGGTGGTCTTTATAAAACTGGGTAGATAGGTACCGACGAATCGTGTCCAACGACGATTCAGATTTCTTAGGTTTGATAGAGTGCAGACAGAGAGACTCTGCTACAAAGTCGAGGTTTTCATGAAGGCGCTCTTCACCCCAAATGACTTTGACAAACTCTCGGAAGCGATTGGTTGCGTCGTCAGGGAACCATTCTTGGTCGGTTAGAGGTATGATCCCATCGTCATCGGCTGGGAAGGTTTTATAAGCACCTTTCGCTATTAAATCGGAAAATCCTTCGTTTCTTTCTTTGGCGTAGACTAGCCCATTCTTATCCAAAGAATATCGACCAAGAATACATCCAATTGAGTAGCTTATTAATTCGCATGCAGAATCACCTCGCATTCTTACTGCATGAATTTCTTTATCATCTCCATAAACGAAGTACGGATTGCATTCTAAGCTTATTTGGCTAACTGACCGAACATCGCTAAGCTCATCACCCAACCCGAATCTATCCACATATATAGAGTCAACTTCAAGTTCCAATGTATGCGCACGCCTGACAGCCTGATATGTTTTATCTGACCATTCATTAAATGCCGAGCCAATGGATGTCGCTTTCAGTTCAACTAATGGATTCGATTTAAAATCCCATGAGGTTTCCTTACTATTCCAATCATCCTGAAATATTTCTACAAGCTCTCTTACACAATTCGTAGCATTGCCATCAATAACCACTGGCACCTTTGATATGTACCCTAGATTGAAGTCCAACGTAGGTGCCAAAGCCTTCATAAAATGCATAGCGACGGAAGAATTCATATAGCCTAACAACCCATATAAATTACTTGAGTTATAAGGAAACATGGCCTGCCCCTTGTCTGCAAAAATAAACCCCTTCGGCTGAAGTCTCAGGGAAAAATCACCGGAGCTAAGAGCAGACCAACTCAACCCCTCTTTAAAGTAGAAGTTCGGGTTCTTAGCCACGAAGTCTGGTGTATTTAAATACGGATATTTTGACAGGATACTTTCTTTAATTTCCCTACCATCGTCACCCCAGTTTACGATCAGCTCATAGTTGCCAGCCCATTTTTTATAAGAACCACCTTTATTGAATGGAAACCATTTCCTAGAAGAGTCTTTTGCTTCATCCCTTGAGCCAATGCCAAAACCAATGTTAGCAATAGACACTTCGTGCCAATTCCTAACAAATCGATTGTTATCGCTTGTCGCTAATCCTTGTCTAGGATCTGCAAACTCAGTAAGAGGATCTACCTTCTGAAATGAATTTATAGTTCTATGACTTAACCAATAAGCGATGGGGCTACCAGGAATCTTCTGGAACTCGTCTTGGTCAACCTCGCAGTACCTATTCTCTCCTGATCGCAACCATTCCTTTTTATTCTCTTCATTTCCCTCAATAAGACGATTAAATGTAGGCCTGTACATTTCTACACGAAACTTTTGAATAACCCACGCAGTTGTCTGTACTACTTCACCACTAATTTGGCTAAAAGCCCTTGGGCCTAAGTGGGCCATAGCAATCAATGTATGCTGTTTTAATAATTTTTCCCGCAGCACCGCAAAACTAGACAGAAACATCCATGCCTGCATATTAATCTGTGAGTTAAATCCATTTTCATTCAAAAAAGAAAATCCTCTCTCCATAAACACTGCGAACAAATCAGATTTACTGTCCTTAAATTCCTTTTTTGAGAATGACTTAAGGTCAGCATTCATACCTTTACTTCCCATATAAGGAGGATTCGCTACAACGGCATCATATTTCTGAGCCAAAAGAACAGCCTGATGTACGTAGGGCATCAATTGCGTTGCTGCTGCCTTTTGCATCGAGTCGCCTGTACCCTCCAATTCACAAAGGGTAGCGAAAAGCTCCTTCAGGTCCTCACAGTCCTCATGAGGAACATTAATTAAGGAACCGAAGGTTTTGGCCTGTTTGAATCGCTCTAATGTTTTCTGAAGCAACTGGTAGCGGTTATCTGCTGCAAAAGCACTCAGGTCCTGCTGCTCTTCTTCAAAGAGTCCTTGCGATGTGCCACTCTGCCATTCTCCGGTCAAATTCAATGACCTCCATAAAGAAGGCAGATTTACAGTTGAGCTTTCCTGTAATGACAAAACATTGAGCCTGATATTCCTACTGAATATTCGTCGATCGTCCTCTCTCGCCAGCATCATCAACGCGAACCCAGCCAACTGTCCGGCACGGTCATCAATATCCAGACCGAAGAGATTGTTTTCAAGAATGAGCTGCGGAATGTCGCGAGTTCGATAGCCCCTCTCTTCGTAAATCGCTTTAAAAACCTTGTACGCCTCAATTAGTAGGTGACCGCTGCCGACTGCCGGATCGATGCATGAAAGCGTTTCTGGCTTGAGCTCTTTTGGAATCATCGACGAAAGTTGTGCCTGCACTTCAGGTGTTTGCTCGGCAGGCTCAATGTAGTACGGCATTTTCTCCTTGAGTGGAGAATCTGGATACGTCTGAAGCCACTGGCGACCAACCGAGTTCTGAACCAGATACTGAACAATCCAATTAGGCGTAAAAAGCTGTGTCGCGGCTGGAATATCCTCGCTCTTCACGACCTTACCCATGACCTGATCTTTCTTCTCGGAAATATAGAACTGGTAAAGCCAGCCAATAATCTCAATGTGCTCCCAGTCTTCATCAGGAACACTGGCAACAAGATCACGAATCAGTGAGTCGGTCTTGGTCAGGTTTTCTGGCAACAGCAGCTCGGATTCATCTGCTACCGCCTCAAACAGGAATGGCATTGCTTGGTGCAAGGCATGGCACTGGGCCAGTAACAGCTCACGGTAAAGCTCTTCGTCTTTGGTGCCATCAAGCTTCAGTTCTCTAACCTTGGCCTGGTCTAGGCCGGGCAACTCGACATCCAGACACTCTTCCAGTATTTGGGGCACACCGGCACTGCCGTCAGCCGCGCTCAATACCCGACGCCCGTGGTCGAGAAACCCTTTGCGTTCCATGTAGCGAATAGCGCACAGCCGGTTGAACCAGCTATAGGCTACATGCTCCATTACCTGGTCGAAGCCTTGCTGCTCGATTCGCTTTACCAAGCGTTCACGAGGTTTGATAACCGACGCCGGAAACGGTCTATCACCAATCAGAACCAGGTCACCCTTCTGCTCCGCTTGCTCGATTTTCTTTTTGGTAATCCCATATTTCGCAGCCTGTTTACTCATGGCCTCAATGAAGGCTTTCCGCGCTTTGGGTGCGTATTTTTTTACGTTGTTGGTGTTCATGTGATTGAAGCCTTTAGCGAATATTTATAAAAAGTATTAGCGAATACGCACGCGCTTTTCATTGCGAACAATGCTCTTCAACTCAGCCTTGAGCGCTTCCACAAACTGGTCGATGGATTCTTCAGTTTCCAAGTACACGCCTTCACAGGTCTTGTTGTAGACGCTGGACACATTCACCTCGACAACGGGTTTTGGAGTAGAGAGCGGCTTAGCAACGGGTGGCTCTGGCTTTGTATTCGGGACCGGTGTGGACGTATCTGCGCCGGTTGGATCAGCTTGCTGAGCTTTCGCTGCCTGTTCTGCCTTAGCGCGGCGGTCAATCTCTGCCTGAACCGCTCGCTCAAGCTCATACAGACCATCATCAAAGCGTTCGGTAGCTGTTTCTGTTTGCAGCATGTAGATACCGGCAATACTGGTCTCCGTCTCTAAATCTGCTTTCACCAGTTGTAGTGGACGAAGTAGCCGGTTACTCAGCTCAGGTGAGCCAATACCACTCTTGGCGATCTCACCTTCAAGCTGTTTGATTTTGTCGTCCACTCGCTCAATGGCATGTGTTCGCTTTTCAGTTAGCAGACGTTCGTTGACGGTTTCTACTGTGCTTACCAGAGAAGCGACCTTGTGCAACATCCCGTAAGGCGCATCTGCTGATTCGATAGATTGCAGTTCCGACAAAGCCTTACTGGCTTCCGCGTCCTTCTCCAACGCCTGACGGTTCTTATCAAAGTGACGAAGTGCCTGCTGAAGCTGCTGCCAGGTGTGGATCTGGTTACTGAAGAATTCGTGAATGTCCCGGTAATCCTCCTCCAGATCGAGGTAATCGTCCTTCTTATCCACGACCTGTTTGAAGAAATCGAAGCTATCGTCGTTGCTAAGCAAGCGCTCCAAAGTCAGGATCGACCGCTCAATCACTGTCTTCCCTGGAAAACGGCCCACATCGGTTTTGCTCTTGTAGGATTTGAGGTTGGCCAGCCACTTGCTGAAGTGCTGAGTGTAAAACTCGAACAACTCCTTCTCAGTGGCAGGCCCCATTGAAGAGAACAGGTCTTGAGTCAGGTTACGCGCCTGCTTCAGCACTGCCTCATCGGTTTGGCGTTTCTTGATAATTGAGACTTCGCGACGGCGGCGTGTATTCTGGAGAGGCTCCAGCGCTTCCCTGACAGGCAGCGTTCCACCCCCAAGCTGGAACGAGATCCGGCCAGCCGCAGCCAAACGGCCAACAATCAACAGAATCTCAGCATCTGGCCAGCCATACGGTCGCTTCGCGAAACGCTCAACAATGTCTGAAAGCAGGATACGCTCGGTCCCGGTCGCCCTAAGCCCGATGTATTGCTCAACATCGTGGGTTGCCTTTGGATTACCCTCTTCACCTTCCAATGACAGGCCCATTTGTCCAATATCATCGACGGTCAGAACGGCATTAAGCTCGCGCCAGGGGTCTTGCTGGTAGACCTTGATATAGCTCAGCTTGGTGTAAGTATTCTCCAGCAGGTAGCGGCAGGCCTCATCAAGCTTGGTAAGCGCATTGGATGAAGATAGAGAAAGATGCTGACCAAGAGCGTAGACCTCCGCTTTCAACAGCATGTCTTCCATCCGGGCACGCAGGCGCTTTTTACGCTCCTGGTTCTCCCGACCACGATCAGCCAGGATACGGGTAATATCCGCCTGAGTACCGTCGTCGTTCAGACGAATAAACTTGTTGGTCTTCAGCCAGGTGCGGAGTTCACTGAAGAACTGCTTATCATCACCCAGCTTAATGAGGATTTGACCTTCGCCCTCTGCGCTTTTGTTGATGCAGCCAGCCTCAGAGTATTGGCTGTAATCAGTGTCCAGCGGTGACACCACTTCCACTTTCAGGTCAGCTTCATACTTACCGTCCAGGGTATGTCCATCCAGGTACCGGCCAATGCTGTAGTCCATCTTGTTGGGCTGATGCCGGTATTTATTGGTATCTCGCAGAAGGTCTTTGAAAATCAGGTTGCTCAGTTCTTTGTTTTCTTCCGAGCTGGCAACGTCAGTAGCCTTAATCTTCTGAGTAATGTCTCGCTCTTCGTTTGTCAGGAACAGGAATTCGTCACCATTACGGGTGATCAGGCTTTCCTTCTCCAGACGCTGAAGACTCTCCTCGATACGTTTGCGTAGCGCCAGCTTGTCATCGTCGATTTTCTCAATCGACAGAGTGACCAGGTTATCGAGGGTTCCTTTGATCAGGTCCACATAGCGGATCATGAACAATGTGCGGAGCATCTGAACATCGAAACTATCCAGCGTGGCATTTTCACCGGCCTGATCAATGGTGCGCTTGACGGCTGTATCCAAAAAGCCCTCAACAGCACTATAGAAACGGTGCATAGGCACGAGGGCTCCCACCTCTTCCTTGGCGATGGAACTGGCGGCCATTTGGAAGGCGTCCAGCATAGACCGCTCACCGTAAGCCAGGTGTGCCCCGGTAGCCCCGACTTTACGGATCTCCTCAAAAACCTTCTGCACCAACTGGAAGTGGTAAGGCGCAAACGGATAGTTATTGACGAAGCTATCTGGACCATCAAAGTTTTTGAGCGTCGGCCCAGAACGATCGAAGGTAATTTGGTTCTTCAGGATGTCGCCTTTCTGGTCGAAGAGGGACTTGAGCATGTTCGCTGCTTCCGGAGTCTTACGCAGCAAGCGCTTCTGGATAACCTCATCGGTATTCGAGCTGGACAGCGACAACCGGGTCTTGAAGCGACCGGCAATCTTGGAGAAATCGTTGGCCTTGGAAGATGACAGCTCGCCCAGTACCGCGTCCATATCGGCCTGAGAGGTTACTATGATCCAGGCACGCCCCTTACAGATGGTGCCCAGGTTTTCCGTGATGGTTTGCAAGGTCAGCATCAGGCGAGTATTACTGCCAATAAACTGACCGACTTCATCCACCAGGAACAGTATCCGGTGTTTCGGATCTTTACTGTCCAGGTACTCTTTAACCCAGTGACAGAAATTCTCCACAGATACGCTAAACGTCTTTTCGGACTCTTCAAACCATTTATGGGCAGCATCCGGCGACAGGTTCAACGCCTTGGAAATGGCCTTCTCTACGTCATCCTGGTAGAACTGATACCCGTCACGTTCTTCAGTCCATGACAGACCGCTGGATTCTTCAAATGCGGTTTTGAAGGTCTCATAGGCACCTTTCTGGGCCAAATGGCGTTCCATGTGCGCGATGTGCGGGTGATCGCCGCTAAACCCCTGGTGCTCATTGAAGACTCTCAGAAATACGTTGAGGATAGGGTTGCCGTCGTCGTTTGAGCTGGCCTTGCTGTCAATGTTGAACAGAATGACATCGGCATGACCACTTACGGCCTTATCAATATCTGCACGAATAAAAGCATCGCGGATCTTGTGTTCATCAAAAAACTCTACTGCGCTGCGTTCGTTACCTTCTGAATCCCGCGCCACTTTGTTGGCCAAAATATAGGATAAGGTCTTCAAGAAGTGCGATTTACCAGAACCGAAGAAACCAGAAATCCACACCCCCACACGGTTAGCGATGGATGGGTCATTGAGGTCGGTACCGTAGGACTGAAAGAAATCCCGAAAATGCTTCTCCAGCTCATTGGTCACCACATATTCATCCAGTTCCTGGTAAACAGTGGCATCATCATCCTGGTCAGCCTTAACAACGCCGTTAATTGAGCGATCCAGTGGCTTAAAAAAGAGTTCTTTGATGTTCATAGTGTGTTGATTCCCCTGAAATTCTTATTAATTGGTCGCCATCGCTTACGGAACCAACCTGAAGGCTCTGTAGTAATTGTTGCTGGGTATTCTCCCGAACAGGCTCATTGCCTGGCCGTTGTATTGGCCGGGATAAAACAGGACGACAGGCTTATGCCCCAACAGTGAATGAAGGCTGTTTAGCAGGTTGTGTGCTCGCAATAACGGCCAAACAGAACCCACTCCAGTAATGAAGATGATGTCCTGCTCGGTAGCGGAATGTTTTTCTGTCAGGTAAGGCGCGAATTTGTCCATGTGCAGCGGCCCTTTTAGGGCTTTCATCAAGGCCTCATCACCTTTGATCTTCTGCATCTCTATGGCTTTATCAACGAAGTTGCGATCGGCAAGATAACCGACCAGGCACTTGAGAAGATTGATGTTAACCACCTTCAAATGGCTGTGCTTCTTGGCCAACATAACCTCAAGGAATTCGATGTACTCTCGAACCCCAAGTTCTTGCTCAGGCTCGTAATCAAATATCCAGAAGCCAATTTCATTTCCCAGTCCCTGCCCACTCAAAAATTCTGGGGACAGAATCTTGTCTGGTATCTGATTCAGCCGGTCATGTAGTCGTTGATCCATAGTTGCTCCCAATGCACTTATCGCGTCCATGCCGACACTTCCATGCACTTTTTAATTCTCTGTTTGTAATGCTCTTCGAGCATGGTTTTGACTTCAGGCCTTACCACAACATGCTGTAGTTCAAGCTTTCGTGTACTCTTCAGGTACCCAACCTCGGCAAGCATACGAAACACAACCTGCCCCATTTTCTTTTTGGTGGATTCCTTCCAGTCACAAATAGCTGGATCTCGATGTGATCGGTCTTCGAGAAAATCCGCCCAAACAAACGCATCGAGATGCTCAGCTCTCGACATGTAGGCATCACGAAGTACCGTCTCCATAAACTCCACCAACAAAAGATTCCGCTCCAGCGCACCACAAAAGGCTACCTGTGTGGCCAGCTCGTCATCACCATCTCTCAACGCTCGCCAGAACTCCGGCTCCAGACGCTCAAGTCGTTTGCGAATCGCCGTGGCATTTCGCTTTGCTGACGCTGGCGTGCGTTTTTGCAACACGTTCTCTACACGAATTGCTTCATCCCACTGTTCAGGTGTTACGCCGTCCATTAGCAAACCAGCAACGATACGGCTTTCTCTCACCATGAGGGAGCCACCCGCCATGTCGCTGTCATAATGGAACTGCTTTATCAAACTCAACCTCCCCTAAGACTCTGAGCCAAACAAAAAAGGACTCAGCTTCTTTCGATCTGAATCCAGTAGGGTGATGGGGAACTTAAACTCATCGGCTGCTTCATCAACGGTTATCGCCGCCTGATAACGCTGCAAGGTATAGTGTGCCAGTGCTTTTCTCACTGAAATCTGTAACCGACCATCCGGCATACCAAAATCCTTCTCTACCAGCGCCTTCTGCCCATCGTTCAGCTTTGGGTTCGGCACAATGGTTAACAGGATTTGCTCATTCCACAATGAGTCGTGCATTGGATCGGGTGACGACTCTGTAGCAGGTTTTGGTGTCCGGTCTATCCTGGACAGAATGAAGTCACGGAACTCACCACGCTTGTGGCAGTACGCACGAACATGCCAACGGAACCCTGTATAAACCAGTGTGTGCGGAGATATAACACGCTCACTCCACACAGGGTTGGTCATAGAGGCGTAGAGGATTTTTACGCTGGTTTGCGTCCGACAAGCTCGTAATATTTCTCGGACTATTTCTGGCCGAACCGTGCGATCGGGCAGTTGGACAGCAGCAAGATGATCTTCGGATTCGAGAGTCACAGCGACAGATTCGCTGACCAGACCGGAAATCATATCCAGGTATTCGTTGATGTGCCCCTTGGTTAAGACCGGCTGGAAGCCCCCTTGCGGGACATACCCTTTAACTCCCGGATCGTGATAAAGGGAGCCAGGATTATGAATACTTATATAACGCTTAATATCAGATGAAGCCTGTTGTCGGCTGATACCAAACCAGGACATGAGCCGATTGGTAACCAATCGTCCCTCCCAGTACGCCAGCAATTCAATTGCTCTCAGCCTTAGTAGAACTTCATGCTTTTCATCAGCCATGAGTAGCCTCATTAAATCATCACATAATCAGGCTACCCCAAAATTTATTTACTGTAAAGTTTTTATACTGTAGAGTATTTTGAGATATTATTGAGAATGTTAAATCAACTCATTTCAACCTCCTTCATACTCCGCAAAGATCTCATTTTTAGGTGATTTCTCACAATTTTTGATTTTTCTACATGACATCCTGCATCGGCCAAAAAAACAAACCGCGCCAGCTCGGTGTAGCTTGCTGTGATGGAGTAGGGCGATAACCTGCCATCTTTCAGAATGGCACCAAACAGATACTCTTGCGGTTCCTCATACCGGCGAAGGCGGCACCAGGCTTCCAGGGTTTGGTGGTACGCAGTCTCCAGATCGAAAAGCGGCCTGGTGGCACCAGTGGGCATCGTCAGCGTCGCCACCTCATCAGCGACGGTAAGGCTAGATAGCCGGAGTCCTGCCAGTTCATCACGACTTAGACCACGGTGGTAACAAACGAGTAGCACCGCCTTGGCCAACAAGGTGTACTTGGCGAGATAGAGGTGGTGACTTCGTGAATAGGGAGCCGATCGCTGCCCTTGATTGAATTGATCGAGACATGTGAGCCGCTCTTTTACCTCAGAGTGCACCGCGCAACCGGCCCTTATGCTGCGGGTTTGCGGAGCAGGTCACGCCGCAGGTGGTTAGCCTTGTTACTCGGCAATTACCCTTCACTATTCACTACTTGCCGATTCCCATTGGGGCGGATAGTATTACCTATATATATCTATTTCTATAGGTTTTATTATCCATGACTAAAATGCCTGCAATAAGCAAAGCCCGCCAGACGGCCCTTGATGCCATCCGAGAGATGGGGGGCACGATTCGGACTATGGATGCAATTCAGGCGGGGATCCACCCCCGAACCCTGTATCAACTCAGAGATTCCGGTGAGCTGGAGCTCCTATCTCGTGGTGTTTATCGCCTTATGGATCAGGACCAAATATCTGATCCAGACCTTGTGATCGTTGCCAAGAGGGTTCCTCAAGCAGTCATCTGCCTCGTTTCGGCACTGGCTTATCACGATATCACCACCCAAATTCCGCATGCTGTTTCTATTGCTCTGCCCAAAGGCGCGGAAACTCCTCGGGTAGACTATCCACCGATCTCGGTGCATAGGTTTTCTGAGGCTGCACTGAAAGAAGGGGTTGAAACTCATCAAATTGATGGTGTTTCAATCAATATTTACTGCCCGGAAAAGACCCTGGCTGACTGCTTTAAGTTCAGAAACAAGCTGGGAATGGACATAGTACTGGAAGCACTGAAATTCTATAAAGCGCGCAAAACATTCAATCTCGAAAAACTAATAATGTATGCAAGAGTCTGCCGAGTCGAAAAAATAATGCGCCCCTACTTAGAGGCCACACTTTGACAAAATTTCAGGATAGACATTTTGCACAGCCGCCGGCTGCCCGTAAGGGTGGCGTACAAGGAAGTACGCCATGAACACAACTAAAAATATCTCAGCCTCGGTACGCCAAAAATTACTGAACCGCGCAAGAAGCGATAAACGGCCATTTGCCGAATTGCTCCAATACTATGCCATGGAGAGATTTTTATATCGCTTGTCCCAATCATCCCACGCAAAGCACTTCATCCTTAAAGGTGCTCTGATGCTGCGTGTTTGGGAATCGCCCCTGTCTTCAAAAATTGAGGGCAGACCAACGATGGACATCGATTTGCTGGGAAAAACCAGCAATGAAGAAACCAATATCGTGTCGCAGATAACTGAAATTCTTAATTTGGCGGTCGAGCCTGACGGTTTGAATTTCGACGTTGACTCAATTCAATCTGAACGCATCAAAGAGGATGCAGATTATCAAGGCGTTCGTATAAGGTTTCGCGGCACTCTTGATTCAGCCAGAATGAATATGCAGATTGACATTGGGTTCGGCGATATTGTGCACCCATGTCCGGAGGAATGTGATCTGCCGACCATGCTCGACTTCACTGCTCCGAGATTGCTCTGCTACAGCCGTGAGAGCGCCATTGCGGAGAAGTTCGAAGCGATGGTCAAGCTTGGAATTCTGAACAGCCGGATGAAGGACTTTTATGATATTTGGCTGCTCTCGCGACAGTTTAACTTCAATGGCAGTCAATTGGCGCAAGCGATTCAGCTTACATTTAAACAGCGCGGCACAGCCCTGTCAGATAATATCGTCGCATTCCAAGCACCATTCATCAAAGAAAAACAGGTTCAGTGGGCAGCATTTTGCCGGCGAATTAATCAGGAGCATTTACCAAACGATTTTTCTGATATCGTCGCTCAAGTAACAAGCTTTCTTGCGCCTACCATAGAGGCAGCACGCTCAGGTCAGCCTTTTGTTAAAAATTGGACGGCGGCCAATGAGTGGCGTTGACAGTGAAACCAGTGCAGCGGCGTGGAAAATCTGGCAATCGCACCCGGTTATAAGCCTTCCAGCTAGTAGACACCTTCTTCCCTGAAGCTTCATGTAGAGCCTGCAGGTGACAAGTTGCGCCTTGATGTTGAGCTGCTAAATGGAGCTCACTGGGGTTTAGGGCTTAGCGTGTAGCCTTTAGTTGCCCATGGAGATACCAGGAAGAAGGCTATTCCTCCCCATCCTCTTGCTATTTGTATTACTATTGTTATGGTCATTCGGACTTTTTATAAATCACGAGGATTAAAACAATGAAAAAACTACTCGGCGCCCCGATACTGGGGCTCGCCGCCCTGCTGATCGGCTGCGATTCCAATAATACGGAGCAAAGCACCCAGTCAACTCAGGCACCCACGAACAGTGCGGTTTCTGAAGCCGCGAGTGGCACTACTTTTGAAAAGGCTGCACGCTTTACCAGCTTTAGCTATCAGGGGGAATCCCAGGAAAAGGTGACCGTTGGGGAAGGCGAATTCCGCAACCCTATCCTGTCCGGCTATGCCCCGGACCCGACCGTTGCGCGCGTGGGGGATGATTACTATCTGGTACCGTCTACCTTTACCCATTTCCCGGGCCTGCCCATTTATCATTCGAAAGACCTGGTGAACTGGACTCATATTGCCAACGCCATCGATCGGCCGGACCAGTTCGACTTCTCGGGGCTCAATGTGTCGCGCGGCATTTTTGCGCCGGATCTGTCTTACCACGAGGGTACCTACTACCTCACCTCCACCTGTGTGGACTGCAATGGCAACTTCGTGATGACCGCCAAGGATATTACCGGTCCCTGGTCTGACCCGCACTGGCTGGGTTTTGAAGGGATAGACCCTTCAATTCATTGGGATGACGACGGCAAGGCGTACATCCTGAATAACGGCGCGCCCGACGAAGAGCCTCGCTACGATGGTCATCGCGCCATCTGGATTCAGGAGTTCGACTGGAAAAATCTCACCATGACCGGTGAGCGCAAACAATTGATCAATGGCGGGGTGGATATTTCTACCAAGCCGGTGTGGATCGAAGGACCGCACATCATCAAGCGCAATGGCTTTTACTACATCACCGCTGCCGAGGGCGGCACCAGCGTGCACCATTCGCAGACCATCTTCCGTGCAGACAACGTATGGGGCCCTTACAAGCCAGCCGAGCATAACCCGATCCTGACACAGCGCGATCTGGACCCGAACCGGGAAGATCCGATCATTGCTGCGGGTCACGCGAAGTTTGTGCAACTTCCAAACGGCGACTGGTGGGCGACTTTCCTGGCAATCCGCCCCTATGACCGCGAGATGTTTAACATCGGTCGCGAGACTTTCCTATTGCCTGTGCGCTGGGAAAATGACTGGCCTTATATACTGCCGCAAGGTGAGCGTATTCCGTTTGCGCTGAAGAAGCCCGCGTTGCCGGAGCAACCACAAGCGACACCACCCACCTCGGGTGACTTTGGCTACACCGACTCATTTGAAGGGGACGCGCTCGGTCTGAGCTGGATGGGGATTCGCGATCCACAGGAGCCGTTTTATCAGGTAGAAGGCGGCGCGCTGAATCTGGCATGTCATGGCGGCCTTGGCGACGTCAACAAAGTGCCTTCATTCGTCGGTCGACGCCAGCAACATCACATTGCCGAAATCTCCACCACGGTATCCTTCGCTCCAGCGGCTGAAGGCGACGCCGCAGGTCTGGCTGCAGTGCAAGACGATCAGCATCTGATGTTTATCGGCATCACTCAGCATGAAGGCAAGAATCAGGTCGCGCTTTATCGTCGGCAGGGTTCTAATGATGACCAGCTCATCAATGCAGCGCCCATCTCAAGTACCGAAGATGTCACCCTCTCGCTGGCATTCAACGGTGGAAAGATGCAGGCGTTTTATGAGGTAGATGGACAGCGTCAACTGCTGGCCGAAGGCGTAGATGCAACCAACCTCAGCACCAACATCGCCGGCGGGTTTGTGGGTACCATTGTTGGGCCTTACTGTAAGAGTAATTAATCATTTAATGGTTTGAGTTCTCCTGCAGCTAACGAGAATAGCTCGTTGGCTGCAGGAAAATCCTGATTCGTCTGCAACACGTCTCTTTCTATCTTGTGTTTGTTTCTTTTTTTTCTCCGGCTATTCTGGCCAAGACAGTTCTTCTACAATGAAGATGCCTAACGGAACTTCCAAATAACAGGATGTATAAAAAGAAATGCACACACTCATCCCCCTCACCATGGCCTTGATTCTAATCAACCACAAGAAAATCAAGGATGACTCCTGCTACCGGATTTCCGTGTTTTCGCTCGTCGGGATAACCTATTTCTTTATTTTCAGGTTTATTGATTTCTACTTTTCTATCTTCAATCATGAAGACTTTCTGCCTCTGGCGGTAAAGTTGTCAGCTGCGTTGGTAATTGTCGGGGTTTGTTTGAGTCCACTGGTCTCCAGATCAAGCACCTTGAAAGCAGGTATCTGTGTATCTCTTCTTGTCATGAGCTTGCTGGGAGGGTTTGGTCTGGAGCGACAGATAAAGAATGTTGTTGCAGCCTCGGGTGGGTACTTTGACCAGACGCCTGTCGTATTAACATCGTCTTATTCCGGAGATTTCACAGAGTTTACCAGTGACATCGGAGGCTTCTCGTTGCGGATTCCTGCCCATTGGGATAAGCATGTACATGACGTAGAGGGAAATTATTTTACCGTGCAGCGAGACGGATCGATTTTGGCTGAGCTACGCCCGCGATGCTTTCATGAATCTGGAATTGTTATGGCTGAGGTTGTCAATAACCTGCGCTTGTCTGCATCGATGGATCAAAGGCGTCTCGACATTTATTGCTTTGAAGACTCAAATAACCAGGTTTGCCTGGTTAAAAGCATTGGCGCTCACTCAGCCCAGCCTTTAGAGCGCTGGCGCTGGCTGGTGATGAATTCTTCTACACAGCAGAATATTGATATAGATGTGCTGCTTTTTACCGGGGATTCTGCTACAAAAGACGAGGTGCATTTCGTGATTTCTTCACTGACAACCAAACCACTCCCTCGGCCGATGCCTGTTTGCCTCAGCACTATGGAATGGTTTTAAACCACCAGCCTCAAGGATATTCATGAAACCTCTCTTTTCAATCACGCTGTTACTGACCAGCCTGGCTGCGTGGGCTGATGATATGCCACAGCAGTCTGTTGATTCAGCCGAGCCGGTGTACCCGGATGAGCTGCAGGTGGAGGTGGTTTCTCCACCCAGACATCCTGAACGGAGGCTGGTGCGTGTTGCCAAGCCCGCTATTGATCCGGACGTTCTGGTTGGTGTGGTCGGTGGGATTGCATATTTATGGATTGACTATCTGCTTGACGGTGATTTGTCGGAAGTCCAGGTTCCGGCGTTGAACCTGTTGAAGAGATAGATAAGCGCTTACCGGATACGGTCTATCAAGAACTGGAGCGGAGCGAGACCAATAAGCTTCATCATTACTCTCGCCTTCCCGAGCTGCAGACGGTAAAGCCGAATCAATAAATGTAAAAACAGATTCAGCGATGGAGCCTGGTTCTCCATCGCTGAATTTAACGTTACTTACCGCCTCTTAGTTGCGGTACACCCTCCAGTTATCGCAGGTGCCTTCGACGAAGTAAGTGTTGCTGGCCGGGTAGAAGGTGCATTGATAACAGGGAAAGCTGAGTGTCGATTTATAAACACCCACCTGATAAGTGCCGGATGGACAGGTGATGAGGTATTGGTCATACAGAAATCCGGAACCGCCAGTATCGTAGTTTTTGGTAAAGGTACATCCCCCGAAAAGCTCGGCCGAGCCTAACCTCGGAGGCGCTGCGGGTGATATTTTCTCATCCATATCATTGCCAGCAAGCCAGACAAGAGTAAAAACAGCGTGGAAGGTGCCGGTATGTCGGCATACTCCAGTGTCAGATCATCAATTTTTGCCGAGGTGCGCATATTATAGAATCCGTGAATAGCTATAGACGCGATTCCCTGGGCATGGGTAAATGTCATCTGCTGATTGGGTCTGTAGGGAGTACTCACTGGGCCGGCATAGCCGTCCGTTTGCTGCTGCTCTATCAGCCCCTCCTGTCCGTACACCGTAAAATAGATCGCCTCTTCATGAAAGGAGTTAACGATCATGCTGATAAATGTTGGCAGTGTTCCGACAAAATCCAGTCTCAAATAGTCGCTTCCCAATAGATAATTATCTGGTGAGATGACGTTATCATCGTTTGGATCATAGGCCATGAGATAACCACCATCGATAATCAGCCCCTGAGATTCGTATTCATTCGTCAATGGCTGATCGCAGAGACAGGGTGGATCCAGCGGCGTCCAGACGAGATCATCAAAATTGATAACGACTGCATTCGCTTGTCCGGAAAAGAGCAAAGCTACAACAGCAGCAGCTACTGGGTTAGAAAATTTTTTTAGCATGGCCACGCACCTCCTTCTGAAGTAGAGAGCGGGCCTACGATAGAACGGAGAGGCATCTGATTCCAGTGATACTGGTCGCTTTTTAAGAAGTTTTTTTGCTTAGGTTGGCCATCTCACATAGTCAAAAAAATTTCACAAACCATGAGAACAATTTTTTATTTTTTTGCCGCTTCGCTGACAGCGATTGCAGAATTTTAAAGTGATTGGTACGCCATCCACCATATCAGGCAGCGCGCCTGAATCTGACCCGCCGGTTGCCTGTTCCAGTCTTTGGCCGCTTCGGGGTAGTGGGATCAAACTCATCCAGTTTGCGTTGCAGATAGTTCACAATATGTGGCGTCAGGTCGCCTATCAGTTGTTCTACGCCTTGTGTACCAAAGATGCGATTAAATTCAAACAGGTAGGGGTGATCACCCACCATGGCGACGTCAAATCCGGCGTGATCCACACCCAAGGTGCTGGCCACTCTTTCGACCAGAGCAATCGCCGCTGGGGGAATGTAACCATGGACAATAGTACCGCCCCGGGCGATGTTGTTATGGAAACCATTGTCCGACTGGATTCGCCAATAACCGCCAACAACCTTTTCACCAATCACGACCAGACGGAGGTCGCGGTCGATGGGCAGATATTCCTGTGCATATAAGATGTCAGTCTTATTGCAGTAGGCGTTCCAGTCGGCGCGGTTTTCAATAAGGAAGACACCCTCCCCCATGCTGGCCTTGGGAATTTTTGCCACGAATGGCAGGGGCATTGCCGCCCAGATAGCTTCGGCTTTATCGGGCGTGTTGCCATGCACCAGGGTAAAGGGTACATGCTCGGGAACCAGTGTTTCGAAGACGCGGGTCATCTCTACCTTGTTGTGGCCGATCAGGTAGCTGGGCAGGCTGGGAAAGATACGAGCCTTAAGGCCGAACACAAGGGGATTAACTTGCCAGTACTCAGGAAAAAGAACCCAATCCGCTGCCTGGATATCGTCTTTGTGACGGAAAAAAAGTTCGGGTTTGATGTAGGTGTGCGAGGGGAATTTCAGGGTTCGCAGAGCATCGAAACTGATCAGCTTCATATACGACCGGCAAGAAGGACATCGCTCAACGAGCGACAGGAATCGCGCCATTATAGAGAGACGGTTTTGGCTGTCCAGTGGGCGCTGAGAATATTTTTTACGACACGGGGGAGAGGTCAAAATTATTTATCACGCAACGGATACTGTGAGTCACCATCCATTAGCCCATGTCTTCAGGAACCGGAAAGCTGGATGCCGGTCAATTTTGGATATCCTTTCGCAGGTTTTGCATGCTGTTCACGTTATCGGCTTGCGGCCGGGGATATGATATCAGCGACCATCATCGGGAGCGGCACGCATGATTACCCACACTATCAATCCGTATCCCCTGTTAGCGGGTTACGCCCGGCAAATCACGGAAACTTTCTTCTGAAGATGCATCATGAATCATCCTGTTACTGAAAAGAAAATTCATAGTGCCCTTAAGGCGGATGCGGCCAGTTGGCAAAGCAGGCTGCGTAACGCCAACCGTCAGGAACAGGAACCGGGTTACCGTCAGCGGGGTATGCGGTTGAATAAGACAGGTAACTGGCTGGCGTTTGCGGCGGTCCTTGTGCTGTTTGGTGTCGGGTTTATCTTCAGCATCATTTATCTTAATGAGGAAGAGTTCACTACGCGGATCGGCGAGCAGAGACTGGTGCAATTGCCGGATGGCTCCACCGTTATGCTCAATACGGATACGGTCATCAGTGTTCATTACACGGCGAAGAAGCGCCGCATCCGTCTGCGGCAGGGCGAGGCTTTTTTTGATGTGCATAAGGACAACCAGCGTCCCTTTACCGTGTCGGCGGCCGGCAGTGTGGTCCGCGCACTGGGTACGGAATTTAATCTGGCCATTCGCGATCAGGCACTCTCGGTCGACGTGGCGGATGGCGTGGTGGAATTGAAGTCGAAGAATCCACTGAATACCGATCAGTTCATCATTACTGAAATTCGCAAAGGCGAAGCCGTCACCTATAAAAAAGGCGACGAGGCTACCCGCGTGGTGCCGGCCCGGCTGGCTCGCGTGTCCGCCTGGCAGACGCGCAAGATTTATTTTGATGCCGACACCTTGGCTGACGCCGTGGCTGAATACAATCGCTACATCACCGATAAAATTACGGTGGTTGATCAGGAATTGAATCAGGAACGCATCACCGGCACCTTTCACGCCGGTGACCTGAGCACCTTTATCACTAGTCTGCAACAGACCTTAAATGCGCGGGTTGAGCGTAATGGCAAAGACATTCTGGTGATGAAAGCACTGGACACCCCCACCGACGGTTAGCAGCCGTCCACACCTCATCATGAGCCCTCTCCCTGCAGATCGACTTGCGCACCGGGATAATCTGCGTTAAAACGCACCGCGCTTTTTCTGGCAGAGAATTAACATCATGAGTCCTGAGTATTTACAACGCTTTGGCGGCATCGCCCGGCTTTATGGACAGCCGGCGCTGGCGGCGCTGGCCAAGGCTCACTTCGCCGTCATCGGCCTCGGCGGTGTCGGCTCCTGGGCAGCAGAGGCGCTGGCGCGCAGCGGTGTGGGCGAGCTGACGCTCATCGAGCTGGATGATGTCTGCGTAACTAACACCAACCGCCAATCCCATGCCCTCGCCTCGCAGATCGGCCGCTCCAAGAATCAGGTCATCAGCGAGCGTCTGCGCGACATCAATCCGGAAATCCGCCTGCATGTAATAGAGGACTTTATTGATCAGGACAACATGGCCTCCCTGATCGGCAAGCAGCATCACGTTGTAATTGATGCGATGGATGCGGCACACATCAAGGCGCGACTGGTGGCTTACTGCAGCGCTATGAAAATCCGCCTGATCCTGGTGGGCTCATCGGGTGGCAAACGCAATCCGCAACTGATCCGTGTTGACGATCTGGGCCGTACCGAAAGCGATCCGATGCTGGCGAAGATTCGCACCCAGCTGTATCGCCACTATCACTTCGCCCGCGATAAACAGCGTAAATTCCGCGTGGACGCCGTCTACTCCACCGAACAGATGGTGTATCCAAAACCGGACGGTTCCGTATGCATGAGCAAGCAGGTGTTGCAGGAGGGGGTAAAGCTGGATTGCGCCGGCGGCTTCGGCTCTTCCGTCATGGTCACCGGCAGTTTCGGATTCCTCGCAGCCAATAAAGCGATCGAACGCTATCTACAACAGGTTAACGCGTTGTAAGGTTTTGCCGACTCAATGTCATTCCACCGGGAGTTCCAGCAGCTCACCCGCACGCAGCACCATCGCCCGGAAGCCGTTGTTGCGTGAAGGGGCCATATGCTTTTCCAGCCCGGCAGCCTCCAGCAGCCCATTAAGGTTCAGCCGGGCAAGCTCGGCGTCGGTTTTATTGTCAATGTGCGCCAGTAACAGCGCCGCCAGCCCTTTGATCACCCGGCTGTCGCTGTCAAAGGCAAAGCGGTGGTGACCATCGATGCAGACATGTGTCATCCATGCTGCAGCTTCACATCCTCTGATGGCATTCGCTGGCTCGCGCAATTCTGGCTTAGGTGAGATCAGTTGTCCCCACTCCATAATCAGCCGGTACTTGCTTTGCCAGTTATCCGCTTCCTGCAGACGGGCCAGCGATACTGCGCTCAGATTGTCGGTGATCACAGCAGTACCTCCTGGGGCAGATTGAACAGGCGGCGACTGTTGTCACTGGTCTGAAGAATAATCTCCTCGAGAGGTTGCCCGCGCAGCTGTGCAAGCACCTGCGCGATGTCCGGCAGGTACTGTGGACTGTTGCGCTCCCCCTGTCGACCGCAGAGCGGCATATCCGGGGCATCACTTTCCAGCAGCAGCGCAGTCAGGGGGACATTCGCCACAGCCTGCCGGGTTTTGCGGGCCCGTTCATAGGTAATGGTGCCGCCGATCCCCAGCCGAAATCCCAGTTCGACATAGGTTTTTGCAATCTGTGTGCTGCCGCTGAATGCGTGGATCACGCCACCCGCCGGAAGGCGATGGCGGCGCAGCAGCGCAATGACTTCATTGTGCGCCTTGCAGCAATGGATGATCAGGGGCAGCTCAAGCTCACTCGCCAGCTCCACCTGCATAGCAAATAACCTCTGCTGCTGTTCCAGATTTACCTCTTTGAGCTTGTCCAGCCCGCATTCTCCGAGCGCGACACAGGAGCCGGTCACCAGCTCACGCCGCAGAGCTTCGCGCAGCTCATCCACGCGGGCCTGGGAATCATCCCCGCTCAGCAGTCCCTTTACCCACCAGGGATGAATACCCGCCGCCCTGAAGATCCCCGGAAATTCCCTACTCACCTGTGCAGCCGTGCTCCATTGTTCCGGCGCGACACCCGGAATGATCATCTGACTGACCCCATTGGCATTGGCCGCCGCCCAGACTGCGGCGCGGTCAGCATCAAAGACAGGAAAATCAAAATGACAGTGGCTGTCTATCAGCACAGGCGAGTTGGACACGGGCACTCCCGGAATCGATAGGTGAAGCGGGATTATAAAGGAAGCAGGAGCCGAACGCGGGCCGCTGATGGCATAAGTGCAGAAACGAAAAAACCCGCCAAAGGCGGGTTTCGGGGGGCTAACAACCTTGTTAAAAGATCATCCTTGTTCCGTATTAAGGAGCGCTCTTCCTTCTCAGCAATCCCAAGCCGATCAGCCCGAGGGCGAGCAACGCTAAAGAACCGGGTTCCGGTACTGAAGCGGTTACTACTTCCAATGTAGATTTACCGATGTAGAAGTCACCAAGGTCACTCCACACTTTTACGGTCAGCAAGCCAGTGGTGTTGAGTGCAACCAGTGAGTTCAGACCCAATGCACCCGTCCAGTCCTTGGTGGGCACATAAACAAAAGAACCGTCCAGAAAATCTATGGTTCCTACAACGATAGTGGCAAGCTCACCCAGGTCGAGGAGACCGCCATCATCCCAGAATTCAATGGACAAGGTCGCACTTTGAGCGCTACCCAGCGCAAAGCCATCATCATTGATGTCGTGAGTCCAGCTGGTGCTGTCCCACCAGTCTACAAACGTGTCTACATCCTTAACGTCAGTGATCACAGCAGCATAGCCGCTGGCACTGAACAGCAAAGCTGATACGGCGATCAGTTTTTTAAACCATTGAAAGTTCATAGTTGTTCTTCCTTTAGACACAGCTATCCGACCTGTTGTACGGCCGGCAAAAGTTCACGTTGTTGATTTCTCACACCATTGAGCTTCTACCATGGCGCGTAACCCTAACACTGCATTAAGCGGGCCAACTAGGCAAAACCCGCTGAAAACAGGGTGTTAATGCCGCTTAGCTCACATTTAGAGGGAAAAGCTTGTAAAAAGAACCGACTGGAATAATAACGCGCGCCACGCAATGTAAACTTTGGCGACACACTGAAAGAAGTCTTTTGGAGATTTAACAAGGCCGCCCTACAGGGATTACGGTGGCGTACAGCCTGGCGCCGCCGTTCCGACGACTGCAACACCGACGGCAATGTCACGTAAAAAAAACCGACACGAGACAACTTGGCGTTTTGCACGTGATCAATTTTGAAAAATACACAGCTGTTGAAAAAACACCTTGTCCGTCGCGCGCCAAAGACTGTATAAGCGGGCCCACCCGTTCCGGGGGATCTACGCGCCGGGCTTACGAAGACGGGCCGCACCATCCAGGCGAACAAAGGTCTGCTATAAGAATAATTGCCACCAAGGATTTACCGACTTGCTGCGTCCTACCTTCAAACAACTGATTGGTTGCATTGCGGATGTCTGATACTGACATGATCCGTCTCGCCCAGGGCGGCGACAGAGCTGCCTTCGAGACGCTGCTCACTACTTACTATGACACGGTCTTCCGCTTCGCCTGCAAGTGGTGCGGGAGCCATGCTGATGCCGAAGATGTTACCCAGCAGGCCTGCATCAAACTGGCCCGCACGCTGGGTCAGTTTCGTTTTGAGTCAGCTTTTACTACCTGGCTTTACCGGTTGGTGATCAACTGTGCGAAAGACTGGCAGCGCAGCCAGTCGCGCCATTGGGGCGAGGACCAGACACAGGAAGAAGAGCCGGACCAGCGTGGTCATTCGGGCGAACTCAACGTGTATCTGCAACAGGTCCTCGGCATCCTTGATGACATGGCCGAAGGCTTCAAGGAAACCGCCCTGCTGGTTCACGGTGAAGGCATGACCCACGCCGAAGCTGCTCAGATCCTGTCGATCAAGGAAAGCACCGTGTCCTGGCGCCTGCATGAAATCCGCAAGCAATTACTTCTTCTCCAGAACTCCTCCGCCGACCTGCAGGAGGCACAACTATGACTGACGACCTGATCAACAAAGCCTTTGATATCAAGCCAGAACCGGACAGCGCTGCCAGAAAGCGCGCGATAAACCTGGCGCTGATGGAATTTGATGCGGTACAGGAAGCTCAGGCGGCAGAACAGCAGTCGAGCGAAGATGCCGCTCAGCCGCAAAAAAAATCTTCCTGGATCCAAGGATTTCTGCTGCGGCTTCGTCTTACGGGTACTCACAACCCAGACAGGACAGCTCCCATGAATGCGTTTAACTTTCCTCAGAAAAAATTGCTGATCAGCGGCCTGGCAACCTGCAGCCTCGCCGTAGTTGGTGTGCTGCTGTTTCAGCAGATGCCCATACACACCAGCGCTACCTTTGATGAAACTCTCGTGCAGATGCCAGTGCCGGCCGAACCCGAGCTGGCAACCGCCGCTGCACCGGAGTACAGCCGTCGCGAGGCTGAAGCGCCCGTACGTCTGGCGCGGCAGATAGCGACCCAAAGAGAAGCGAGGGAGAAAGTGCTCACCGCCATGCCGGCGCGACCTCAGGCAGCCATCGCTGCGGCCCGTGATACGCTCATGCTGCCACCACCTGCTGAATCCCGGGATCGCTTCGCAGAGTTTCAGGAAAATACCGTCAAGGCCGTCAGTGAAGTGCCGGTGTCGACCTTCTCTATCGACGTGGATACGGCGTCTTACAGCTTTGTGCGGCGCAGTCTCAACAACGGCCGACTGCCACCAAAAGATGCCGTGCGTGTGGAAGAACTGATTAATTATTTTGATTACCAGTATCCGCTGCCGGCCAGCAGTAAAGAGCCCTTTTTGCCCAGCGTCGTAGTGACAGATTCTCCCTGGAAAGCCGGCAATAAATTGATCCACATCGGGATCAAGGGTTATCAGCTGCCGGCCAATGCTATCCCACGCAGCAATCTGGTGTTTCTGCTGGACGTCTCCGGCTCCATGTACAGCTCCGACAAACTGCCGCTGGTACAGCAATCCATGGAGCTGCTGCTGGATACCTTAAAACCGGATGACACCGTGGCTATCGTGGTTTACGCGGGAGCAGCCGGCACCGTGCTGGAGCCCACGCCGGTTAAAGAGAAACAGAAAATTCTCACGGCGGTACGGCAGCTGCAGGCGGGCGGTTCCACCGCAGGGGCGGAAGGCATCATGCGCGCTTATCAGTTAGCGGAGGCGAACTATGATGCGAAGGCGGTTAACCGCATCATCCTCGCCACCGACGGTGACTTTAATGTAGGCCCTACCGGCGACAGCGATTTGAAAACGCTCGTTGAGCGCAAGCGCGACCAGGGTATTTACCTGTCGGTGCTTGGCTTCGGCCAGGGCAATTACCAGGATGCGATGATGCAGACACTGGCTCAGCACGGCAACGGCGTCGCGGCTTATATCGACACGCTCAGTGAGGCGCAGAAAGTTCTCGTGCATGAGGCGACCTCCACGCTCTTCCCCATCGCCAACGACGTGAAAATCCAGGTGGAGTTTAATCCGGCAACCGTAGCGGAGTATCGGTTGATCGGTTACGAAACCCGCGCACTGAACCGCGAGGATTTCAATAACGATAAAGTGGACGCCGGGGATATCGGCGCAGGCCACAGCGTGACCGCTATCTATGAAATAACCCCTGTTGGAGAAGGCAACCCCTTGCTGGAACCCAGCCGTTACACCCCACCGACCACGGCCATCAAAAATACCAGCGATGAATATGCGTTTTTGCGGATACGTTACAAGTTGCCGGGGGAAGCGCAATCGCAGCTGATCGAGCAGCCCATTGCAGCAAACCAGTTGGTCAGACTGGACGGAAGCATCGCAGCGGATTCGCTGCAGCAGGAAGCCGGATTTGCGACGGCTGTGGCAGGTTTTGCTCAACTGTTACGCGGCAGCGATTTTATCGGCAACTACAGCTATGACGATGTCATCGCCCTCGCCCAGAAAACCAAAGGGGCTGATGATTATGGTTATCGCACCGAGTTTATCCAGCTGGTGCGTCGGGCCAGACTGGCCAGAGAGATGTAGCGTGACATGGGCGGGCGCCGGTTATCCGGCGTCCGCTGATTAAAGAGGTTAAGCCGTTTTAAAAGACAGCGCTCCGAGATAATCCTTTTTCCCCAGATCCACACCGTTGTGACGCAGGATGGCGTAGGCCGTCGTGACGTGGAAATAAAAATTGGGGACCGCGTACTGCACTACATAATCCGTTCCCGTCAGGTATTTTCCTTGAGCGGAGCTGAGATAAATAACTCCTTTAAGCGTGATAATTACCGGGATGACATTGGATTATATGGGATGAATCGGGACGGGAATGGAATTGAATTCCATTAGATGGAATTGGGTATTAATGGGACGCGTTGAACAAATCTCCCTGGTTTTCCTCGATAATCCGCCGCCGAACACGTTTGTAGATGCGGTAAACGGTCCGCACCGAGATATCGAACTTTAGAGCAACCTCCGGGAAGTTGCCACCCCTGCAAGCGTTGTAAATCTCCATGACGTGATCACCTGCCCAATAGTCGGTCTCTTTAGGTATGTAGATCTGCTGGCCACCCCAATGGTTAGCCAGATGAGCCATAACCTCGTTGCCGGCGAGCTGGGCCTTCGATTTTTCAATGTTGAGATCCACCAAAACAGCCGCAACATGCGCAGAGACGTCCTTTAACAACTCTTTGCGCCGAACTTCCATTGATGTAGATCTGCTCATTACGCACCTCCATTCACTGGCGTCGTTATCGACCGGTCGAGCCAGGACTTTAGTTGCTCAATAATAGATGATGCCTGGCGGGAATTGAGCCAAGCTAAATCATCGACGCCGGTAACGCGGCGGACGTAGGCAGAGAGCGCGGCCTCGCTGGAATTACGCACGGCTCCGGCTTCGCTGAGCTGAATCCACAACGAGCGGATCAGCCGGGACTGGTCATCATCAGCCAACTTTCTGGATGTGTTCGGGCCCTTGAGGGCGTTGCTGCGCACTTTGAAGCCTCTGGCTTTCAGCGCACGCATAACAATTTCCAAGCCTTTAATGCCCAAGTCCGCAGAGGATGTTTTGCCGCCGAGCGCAGGCATGGCTGCCAACATTGCTCGGTAATCTTCATCCTGCATGCCCAGTTCGCGCCGCGCCACGTGAATGAGCTTTATCAGCCGCTTCCGGCGTGATTCGTCATTTTTGCTCATTGGTATTAACCCTCCGGTAAAACCAGATATCCCCTTCGCGGCGGCACGCGATTGTGCGACCGTTTGCCCGCAGCTCGGCGATACAGCTATTAACTGCACACACACGTGCTTTGATCACAATATCCATCGTGCTGTATTCATGGCCGTCGGCCAGTAACGCGTCAACGCGCTGCAACCGAAGACTGCGATCAATGCGTGCGCTGTGCATATCACTTTCCTCCTATGTATTGCTCTGCCCAGGAGCGATCAGTCAGCTGCTCGGCTATCGAGCGATGGGCGGAGTCGGAATCTTTTGGCTTGTGCGCCCAGCGGTACCGGACGTGTTGGACAAATCTGCTGTTCCAGGTGTGGCAAACATCGCCGCGCTCGGTCCAATACAGAATGAAATCATCCAAGCATTCATCATTGATAAACGAATCCGGGATGCCCCCCGATCGCAATGCTGCGCGTGCTTTTTGACTGGGCAGCCAGTTGGCATGCATCGCGATATTGCGGGCCGCACGCGCCTGGGTAATTTCATGCTGACGCCACTCGTGAATGCAGTGCTTGAGAAACTTTGCACCCCATGAGTGATGAATAGCACCGCGTTCCGCCCAGTACAGGATGAATTCGGGTACCTGATCCTGAGCGAACTCGATAGGAATATTGTGTTGCCCTAGCACCTGATACACCTCAGCGCTGGGCCGCCAATCATGCGTGATCGGTTTGGCTGTAGGTGCCGGCAATTTTCCCGACATAGTTAGCCTCCACGTTGAAACCGGGTTTGTTCTTCGATCAATTGCGCGCACTCGGCACACGTCTGAATGCCAGGCAACGCGACGCGGCGCGCTTGTGGAATATCATCACCACATTCCTCGCATTCACTTGCGCTGATACCACTGGGCAGCCGGGGGCGGTTTTGCAGCAGCAAATCCAGGCGCGCTTGCATTACGTCGTTTGCTAAATCAGCGTTATCACTCATCATCGAACTCCGTTTTCATACACTCCAACGCTTCCGCAATCGGCACCTCAACAACATCAGCCCAAATACCATCGCCATGACAAACACCACAGCGTGACTCCACCGGGTCTTTGCCGTGGCCGCAGGGCCATTGGCGTTCGGTGAGTTCAATAAAACGCTCCAAAAATGCAGCTTTAGCCTGGGCAGGTGGCAGCGGGATAATTTCCATCGCCAGCGGGGTAACACCTATGATTAACGACCATTCGTCATCATGGTGGGGCATCAGGTCTCGCTGTTCAGTGGCAAGCATGACCAGGTCAGCACGTTTTACGCAGTCGGGAATGTGCGTAATACCAAAGCGTTTCAGCACGGCTGTTTCGACCGCTCGTTCGATGCGCTTGTATTCCGGCAACAGCTCTTTCAATGGGCGCGCTACATCACCCACGAATGCCTCGGCGGCATCGTGCAGTAGGCCCGCTAATGCGTGCTCTGGTGGAACGATGTAACTAACCATCACAGAGTGTTGCGCCACGCTGTAAAACTCGCGGGTGTGGCCGGCGAAGCGGCACACGTGGCTCAGCGCGTGCGCGATGGATTCGATGGTGAATTGGTTTTCCTCCGGGTGGAGGAAATTAAAATAGTGGCCTTCGATTGTGAGGATATCGGGACGGATGTTCACGTTATGCCTCCTTCTGATCCTGAGCTACGCTCAACTCAAAAGAAGTCACTGTTTTTTCATCTGCATCGAGAACGTCTTTATGATCAATGTAGCTATCAACAATTTTCTCCTCCAATTTTTTGAGCTGGCGACCTTTCGCGCTGTTTAGGTCCGTATAAAATCGATCAAAGTCGCTTTGCAGCATCATCACTTCTTGATCGTATTCAACGGTTTCCTGAGCTTGGATGCGCACCTTTACCATTGGGTTGTTATTGGATTTCATCTCACACCCCCGCCACATCAAGCGCGAGCTGGTTGTACTGATCTGTACGCCCCGCACGCTTTTGGATGCGCAGGTAAGTAATGCTGGCCTGCACCCGGATTGAATCGGTGATGATGTCCATCGCTTTTTTCCAGCGATCATCATCAATATCGTGGCTGCGCAGGTCGAGTACGCGGGACACGCTGATTTCACCTGCCGCATTGCGACGGAACGCTCGGTCTGCAATCACAACCAGCCCTCGCGGCACACCTGGGCGACCGCTCCAATCTCGCAGACATTCGTCGATCAGTTCTTTCGCGGCGAGCAATCGCTCATCGAATGACATAGCATCGTGATTGGCACGCAGCACGCGGTACTGGCCGTCGTAGCTGGTCAGCTGCACGTTGCCTTTTTTTCCACCGATGTTCACGCCGTATTCGTTGGCACTCAGCTCGATAAACGCGGCGATTTCTTCCAGCGTTTCTTCCTTGAATTTTTTCAGTTCGGCATGCAGCTGCTCGGCGCGAGTGGCGATGCGCATCACCAGCTCATCGCGCAGTAGGTCAATGGGTTTAATGGCATCCACCGGGCGCAATGCGCCCGATGAATCTTCCTTATACCCTTCGGGTATGTTGTTCATGAGCGTGCTCCTACGCGTAAGCCAGTGAAGCGTGGTGCTGCCTGCTCGCTGGTCATGGATTTGGTGATGGCGAGCGCGTGGTTGCACTCCTCCTGGATTTTGCGCAACTCGCTTTCCACCGCAAAAATATTGTTCTTAATCGCTTGCATTTGCATGGTGTTAAAGCGAGCGCGCAAGTGACTGATGCTGGCGTTAAGATCGAAGCTATTGAACTTGGACATTAGTGGATGCTCCCGTTTTTCGGCACATACAAATGGACGTAAGGGACTACCCATTGCACATGCACAATGCCAAAGACTTTTTCTTTCACCTGGAATAGCCCCCCCGGTCCCCCTACCACACGAATGTCATCACCTTTGAGTTGCCGCGATTTCGGCGGGTGGCGCAGGTAAACCATGACGTGGTCATCCGCAAAATAAACACTCGCGGCAACCAACCCTTTTTTATCCAGCTCGCTCGCCACATTAAGCAATGCTTTCACGCGCTGCTTAAGCGGCAATGAGTTGCGTTCGATGGGTTGCGTGGACATCACACCACCTCTTTAACAATGTCCGCATCAATCGCAGGGACGCCAATTTTTGCGGCCAGGTTGAGCGCGGCCACGACGAAGTTACCAACAGCTAACGGGTACAACTGGCTCGCTCCATCGCGAGATACCATCTTGTCTGCCAATGCGGTTATGCCCGTTGCATCAATAATGTCTGCGGCCCTTTTGCCGATGCGGCTGAGGCGGAAATCGATAAATCCTTCCAGGTCAGCCACGGGAATCGGTGAGAGGGTGACGACTTCGCAGCGCTGTACTAACTCACGAATCTCCGGGTTGCGTTCGTTGAGTTTCATCAACAATTCCGGCTGGCCGATCAAAATAATGCTGATCAAATTGCCGTAGCCGCCGTCCGGCTCCAATTCATAAATCCGCTTTAAGTGCTTGAGCGTGGGGATTGAAAGGCTGTGCGCCTCATCAATAATTACGCACACGCGCTGGCCGCTTTTGTGGGCGTCTTTAAGTACGCGGTGCAGTTGATAGAAACGCGCATCGGCACTCATGCGCGGTTTTTCCAGCGGTGCCGCTGCGCGCAGGATCGCTTCCGCGATGTGTGTGGACTTCACGGTTTTGCCTTTTTTCTCGCTGTCTTCCGACGCGAGCATGTACGGCTCGGCAATGATGATCGGCAGGTTTTCCTGTGCGATGCGATCTTTCAGCGCTTTACGCACGGAGGTTTTGCCCGCACCGGATTCGCCGACCACAGCAGTGATGCCGCTGTGTTTTGCCGTCGCATACATGTGCTCGCGCACGTAGCGGATATCGGGGTTTATCCACATATCTTCATCGGATTGCAGATCGGTAAATGGATTGCGCACCAGGCCAAACAGTTTCTTTGCCTCTGGCGACAGGGTTTGCTTGCGTAGTAACATATCAACGTCCTCCTGGGACTGATCTTTATGGTCAGGGGCCAGGGAGTTGCCGCTCTCTGGCTCCACTTCATTTGCCGCATCTACTTCAAACGCAGCGGCGATAACACCCGGCAGCATTTTCTTGCTCGCCAGAAAACTCTTAATATTTCGCTGCAACTCCCCGCGTAACGGATCACTGGGCCACTGGCCGTGATTCAGCATCTGTGCAATGGTTGCGGGGCTAACACCGCATTCGCGGGCTAATTCGGCCTGCGGCACCCGCAGCGCCTTCAACATTTTTTTAAGCTGTAATGCGCTCATGGTCGCCTCACTTAATCACGCGCAGTGGCGATGCAAATGCACTGCGTAATTGCTGAATAATTGCGGGGATTTCTTCGTCCGGCGCACCGTCGGGGTAGCGTTGTTTGAGCCACGCGAAATGCTCCGCCCCTTTCCATTCGGTGCCGATCTGGGTAGAGATCTTTTTCGCGATCTGCACCGGCGAGAGTTTGGGCAGTTCCATCACCGGCGATACCAGGTCACTCGCTGTACCGCGCTTGTGGATGTACTCAGGCAATCTGGTTTGCTCGATGGGTTTCATCGGGTCAATATTGCCGCCGAACGGGGTAGCCTTTTTCTTGCGTGCCTGGGCGGCCTGTTCATCGGTATCCGCTTGCATTGCCAACCGCTCCACCACTTTGCGGTTTTTATCAATCGCACTATCGGGTTGCGCCTTGAATTGCTCGCCGATGATTGGCGCTGTTGTTGAGAATCCGTAATCCGTACTTTGCTGTGGCTCCAGCACGTGAATCACGCGTTGGCCTTCCTCTTCGCGCACAATCTGGATGCTGTTGTCGTCGCGCCATGGATTGCGCGTGACTGACAATTGCTCGCCTACTTCTACGCCCGGAATATCATTAACGGAATAGGTGTTTCCGCCGTGCTGAATCGTGAGCAGAGCGGACACTTTGCGTTGCACCGCTGCACTGAAACTGAGTTCACGCATTACTTTTTCGCTCGGAGCAATCACCAGCTGCTCGGCGGTGATGCGCATCCATACCGCGTAGCGTGTTGCATTGGTGCGGCTGTGGACCTTGGTGCTGTTAAACCAGCGCATCCATTGCCAAGCACAGGGGTTTAATTCATCCAGTGTTGTAGGCGGGTTTGCCATCAGCGCCAGGCGATGCTCGAAACTGCGCTCAACAATATCGTTCGCCTTTTCAACCTGGCCTTTCGCCCACGGTTGTCCGGGCTGATTCACTTGCAGCGTAATACCCAGTGCATTGCACAGGTTCTTAAACACTGCGCCGGTGTTGGCACTGCCGGGATCAACCATTACCAACTTTGGTATGCCGTGTACGGGGTCTTCGGCGTGGCGTTTTTGCGTTGCGCCAATGAATGCTTCAACCAGGTTCTTGCCGCTCTCAGCGCCCAATACGTAATGCACGTAAATCCAGCCGCTGGCGTGGTCCGTAATGACGTAACGCCACACACGCTCTTTCTCGATTCGCTCAATGTTGCCGGGCTTGTTTTTGTAAAACTCCTTTTCTTCCATCACCTGCACACCGGATTTTTTACTCAGGTAATACAGCACGCATAACGATGGGTCGATCTGCCACACGTGGTTCGGGTGCAGGCTTGCCAGCTGTGTTTTTGGTGTGGGTAACGCCAGCTGATCCGGGTGCAGCCGGTAATGTGTGAGTGCCCGGCTAACGGCACTAATGCTGAGCGGGATGATTTCGCCGGTCGCTTCATCCACGCGCCCAGCGAACGCGGCGTTATCTGCACGCAATACTTCAAGGGCATCTTCGATAGATGCCAGACGCTTACCATTGGCACGTTGGGTTTCTTGCAGATACGCACTGAGCAGTTGCGCATCCTCAAAACTGAGCGAGCTTTTACCGGCGTCGCTGCGGCGTTTGCGGGTTTTCATGGGTACGCTCACCTCTTTTAATTTGCGGTGCAGTGTCGCAAGCGACATGCCCATGCGGTCAGCCGCCTCTTGATAGACGGCATTTTTCTTGCCGTGGGGCGCGGCCTCTGCCGCGCGCGCCACTTCAATCAATGCGTGTACCAGTGCGGCGTTCATGGTTTATTCCCACTCGACGCCTTGAACGCAGTTTTCTCGCAGAAAAGCAATCGCGTTTTCCAGCAGCGTGATTTGCGAGCTGATGAACTCCTGGTGAGCGTTGCTGCCCGGCTCGTCATGCTGATCGGCATGCTCCCGCAATGCCTTGATTCCGTTGAATAAATTCACACGAATATCGTGCTCAACCATGGATTGGAGGCTGGAAATATCAGCGCGCATCTGTTTGGCCTCTTCATCCGGCTCGCGGCGAATGCGCATAATTTGCTTGGCCTGCTCATCAATTTTTTTATTCTTCTCGTTGATGACGCGGTCTTGATCTTGCTGGGAATTTCGGGCTTCCCGCAGGGCTTTACGGAGTTCGCTAACCGGCATTTTTTCAACGTCGTCAAGCGTAATGCCCGCAACAGATTGGCCTTCGTCCAGCTGCTCAATCTGTTCGTTGTCCAGCACCATCAGTTCGAACAGTTTTGATTTACTCTTTGCGGCATCAATGAGGTTTTTGGTTGATTTGCCGTTAGCCGTAAACTTAATCGCGGCTTGCATTGTGCGCGCGGCGAAGGTGCGCTCCAGCTCCAAGTCAGTAAGGATCTCTATCCAATCGCCGTGCGGCTCATGCTCCTTCATCACGATGAGGCAGCGCCCCAGCTCCAGGGCTTCCTCCGCAGACCGCATGATGTGTCCTCGCGCTTTGTTGAGGTAATGCTCGCGGCTGTAAGGCACGCCGTGGCCGTATTCATTGACGATGGTGGTGCTCAGTGCGGCCATTTCTTTCGCCGAATCTCCGACGACTTTGTTCTCGTCATCAATGTCGTTGTGGTCGATAACTTGTGGTGCTGCTTTACGGGCCATGTCGTTTCTCCGTTGCTTTTGATCGCCCTTGCCGGGCGGATTGATTAACTGGTCTATCTCGTTGGTTATGCGACGTGATTTGGCGATGCGCACCATTGCATCCGCCTCTATACCGCGAAGCCGATACATCTGTGCCTCCCGGATCACACGTTCACGGTCATAGTGATGGTCTTCGTTTTTCCGTCGCACTCGAAACCCCTTCAAATGTTGCGACGTCGCAACATTTGGTTACTGCCGCGCGCCCGCGTGGACGCGCTGGTTTAACTCGTTAATCTTTTCGATGGTGCGGCTCATCTCGTCTGCGTGCGCTTGGGCGATGGCCAGCATGCGTACGCTCAGGGCATAGCGCCCCGTGTCGAGTTGCATCACATAACCTTCGTCCACCATGGTTGTTACGATGCGAGTCACAGTGCTGGCTGGCAGCTGGCAGGCTTTTGCAATGTCTTGATTGCTCATGCCGTGCAGGGATTTACCCTTGAGTGCGGATAGGATGCGCAGCGTGCGGCTGACCAGGTTGCTGTCGCTCATGCTGCCCCCACTACCAATTGGCCGCTTTGGGTAATGCCAACGGATACCGCGTCGCCCATACGGTCTCGCAACTCGTTAGCGTGGTCGTACCAGGCATCTGCATCGTTGCGCGCATATTCCAGCTGGCGTTCCAGCTCTTCTACACGGTCGGCAAGGCGAACAACTTCGGCGCGGGCTTGCTCAAGAGCGGCTTGGTCCAGGCGGCGCTGGAGGTTGATTAAAATGCTCATGCTGGCAATTCCGATTTGCGTGCAGCGTTAACGGCTTTCGCTTGCAGGGTTGCAGAAACCGCTCGCGGGTTTTCGATTGGCTCTGCTGCAACAATCCCTTCCACTTCCTCAACCGGGATCACGGCCACAGCAATCACTACATTCAAATCGCGAGCCTGGGCACGTATGGCGCTCTCCAGTTGTTGCACAAACGCATCTGCGCCAGTGGTGGTCTTGAGGATGCCGGCAGGTAATGCGCACACCACTTCGCCGGTGCGCATCACTGCCTGCGCGTACTCGGTTGCGCGGCTGACCTGCTTGCCGACCTCGGCGCGGTGAATGAGTCGCCACACGTGGGCGACATTGACCCCGTGGCGCTTTGCCAGTACATGCGCGTCGCCGACACCTTTGTAAGAGGCCAGGATTTCCGCATCGCGGGCGGCTGTAGAGCTTGTGGCACACTCGCGCTTGATGACGGCCTTAACCTCTTCAATGGTGATGCCCAGTTCGGCAGCGATGTTGTTGGGCGCATCGTTGCCGGCCAGGTGCAGGCGCATAATTTCGGCGTCGCGAGCGGCGGTATTGATGGTTGTCTCCATTTGCGGTCTCTCCTGTTGTGCGCGGTTCTGCGCGGGTTACAATGCTGGTTTGGCGTAACGTGTTACGCGGCGAATTTGTCGGGATCTACTTTCAGGCCGAGCTGTACTGCAATCTTGTGCGCCTTGCCGCGCTTGCCTTTTGCGAAGCCATTGACGACGCGATACACCTCGTTTTCGGTGTAGCCGTTATCTCTGGCCCACTGGGCGAACGTGCGGCCTTCGCGCTCGAACTTGGCCTTGAGCTGATCGGGTGTCAGCGGTCTAGTCATAGGTGGTCTCCTGCCGCGTCTATGATTTGCAATGAATTAACAATCAATTTGCAGTTAAGATAACTTAACTATCTTTACTGAGTCAAGGTATTTTTATGCGTGAATTCGATTTACAGCTACTTCGGCTGAAGCAGTGCTTGGCCGTGCGGGAAGATCAGGAGGTGGCGGCTATACTCGGTTTATCGAAGCACGCTTTTTCCGATAGGAAAAAGAGGGGGTCGTTTCCCAAGGATAAGTTGCTGGCGTTAAAGGTGGGGCGGCCAGAGCTTTATATCGATGAGCATTACATCTTGACGGGTGAGCCTGGGCCGGAGAGTTCAGCGGCCAAGGCCATCGCTGGTGCGTTGAATGCGGTAAAAGGCAGGATGGGTGACTACAGTGTGGGCGAGCCTTCGTCAGGCTACCAGATGCCGGTTGATGTTTTGATTGGAAAAATACGGATGCTTGATCGCGAGGATTTGATTGCGGTTGAGAGTGTGGTTGATGCAATTCTAAAAAACAAGAAGGTGGATCATGGCAAAAGCAATTGAGGAAAGCTTAAAAAAATGTTCGCGGTGCAAGAAGACTACTGTGCATATGCGGAACACAGAAAAGACCAGCGCAATCATGTTTTTGGTGCATTTGGTGCTTACAGTTTTGACTTGGGGAGTGTGGCTGATAATCCTGGTGATATGGTTAGTATTAAACGCCAAGATCGGAGGATGGATCTGTAAGGATTGTGGCAAATAAATGTCCGCCTACCTCGATGAATACTTCTCCCGCTTCACCCCCTTAGAGCAACCAGAGTGCGGGGGTCATGCTCTGCACTTTGATGGGGTGAAGTTCCAGCACAAAGAGGCTGTGATACGGGAGTTCAAAGAGCGGCTGGCTGGGTATTACCCTGGGTATACCATCACTTGCACCGAGAGTGATTTGGGGCCGGAGCGGGTGTATATCGAGGCTAAGATGGTGCCGATATCGAAAAAGCGTGGTGATTTGGATTTGTTAATTTAACTTCGAGAGGATTGATTAATGGAAGATAGCGCAGAAAAAGAACTCGATGTGGCTGCTCATGTTCACGAGCTGTTAGCTGAGACAGAGTTGGTTGATAACCCTGTCAATCGAACACACAACTACACGGTTCGTGACTCCGATCCACAGCATTGGGCGGCAAAAGCGGAAATTGCAAACGAAATCCATCATCAGTTTCAGCAGCGATATCCATATAAATTGGTGGATATGAGCCACCGCATCGATGGGCCAGGATCGTATCTCATCATCGTGAAGATCAAAGATAACCCGGCAATATAACGGTAAGGCGATGAGCGAGTTGGTTGTGGCGGTCGTTTCGGGTTTAAGTGTGGTTTTGGTGGTTTGGGTGTTCAAATGCCTTAAAGATGCTATCCGGCTCCGCAGTATCTATAAATGGTTAGAGGCTAATACGGCCGATATTGACGGGCAACGCTGGCGCTCAACTAAAGTTATTGCAAGCCATCTCCACCTCACTCTTGACCAAGTCGAGCAGCTGTGTAGCAGACATAAAAAGATTTTTAGGTCCACCGGCGAGAAAGAAGGTATGTGGAGTATCTTTGAGCGAGAGCCAAGGAAGCCCCGGGGATTCTTTGATTTGAATTAAGGAGAGTTTGAATGAGTAAAAAATTGGAAGAAGCAGTGATTGCACTTCAGAACGAAGTCTCGACACTTAAAGCTCAAATGAAGGCAGTTGATTATGAGTTGGCGGCTATTAATTCGATTTGCAAAGTGTTGGCGATTCGTTGTTGCGAGAACAGCGCTGCTGAGAAAGACAAAACAATTGCCCTTTTTGATGTGATGTCGTTTTACGCGGACCACATGGAAGAATTGAAACATGGCCAATTTATTCGTCAGTTTCGGAAGGGCTTTGCAGCGATTCTCGATGGAGGTGATCCGCTAGCTGTACTAGCTTTGCTCGCGCTTCAGGGGAAAGACGTCGGACGAGATCGACTGCCTGCTTTATATGAATGGATTCGCCAGGCGAGCGACGGCGAGCTTGCTCAAGATTTCGAGGAGTTGTTTCAGAAATATGGTCTTCCTTCCGGCTTAAATCCTTCGAGTGACGGCGACAACCAGAAGTCGGACCGATCCCGTGAGAATGATTAATTGATTGTTTTTGATTGGGTGTAATTCCGCCCGGCCACACAATCCATAGCGTAATCATTGGCAGTAAATTAACGCGCAAGCGGCGATTGTAGGGCGACCAGTGAGCACCAACCCACAGTGATCTCCAGCGAAACAACATCCCCCATTTCATAACGCACCTCCGTAGTTGTTGAGGTGCCCATCTTCGCGTGCGCGCGTGGGGATGTATTTTGACACGTGTCAAAATACAAACGCCCGGCGCGTCGTTACTCTGAAGTCTCTCGATTGATAACACTATCTTTCGCATCGGAGGCTTTAAATGTTAATCAGGTTTCTTCCCCGCTTGCTGACATTGCTGATCATTGCGGTTGCGCTGTTGATCGGCTTATTTCTTGTTGCGCCGCATCAGTTGCCGGTGGCGATGTATAAGCTCTGTTTGATTTCCCTTGGCGCACTCGCGGGTTACTGGATTGATCGCGTGATGTTTCCGTACGCACGACCGGATTCGTTTCTGATTGATGATTGGCGGCGCACGAGGGTGGCGGAGTTCGGATCGCCAGGCGCTGTTGATTATCCGGTGATGGGCGACTACCAGCAGGTCTATGCAGCGGCAATGATTCGTCGCGCATTGATCGTGATGGCTGTTGCGATTGGCGTGGCGTTGGGATTGTGATCATGGCTAACGATTCTGATTTCACAGCGGCAATGCGTCGCATACAGCTGCGCGAATTTATCCGTATTTTGACTTCGGTCATCGCAGGCGCTGTGGTGGCGATTCTATTAGTTCGTTGCGTTCCCGTATCGGCAGAAATAATCCCACAAGCCGCCAACGCCCACCGCGCAACACTGGTGCGTGCTGCACATAGCACCTGGGGATTGGATGCACCTATCGCTACATTCGCCGCGCAAGTCCATCAGGAAAGCCATTGGCGAGCCGATGCAGAATCGCCTGTTGGTGCGCTCGGCATTGCGCAATTCATGCCTGCAACGGCGGTATGGATGGAGGAAATTTATCCACGCGCGCTCGCCAATGCTGATCCGTTAAATCCGGGTTGGGCGTTGCGTGCAATGGTGAAATACGACCTATGGCTGCATCAACGAAACCACGCCAACGATCCTTGCGATCACTGGGCCATGACCCTCGCTGCTTACAACGGCGGCCAGGGTTGGGTTAATCGCGAACGAAAGCTGGCGTTAGCTTCTGGGGCTGATGGGCTGGCGTGGTTCGATCACATCGAGCGGTTCAATGCGGGCCGCTCCGCCGCAAACTTCCGTGAAAACCGACATTACCCCCGCGTCATTCTGCTGCGCTGGGAGCCGCTGTATGTGCGCGCGGGATGGGGCCATGGTGTGTGCGGCATGAGGTATTCGCTGTGAAACTAAAAATTATCGGCATCGTTGCATTTGTGCTGTTGCTAGCGACCAGTCATTCAGCCGTTTATTTCTGGGGCGCATCCAACGCACGCGGCAGTGAACACGCAAAGTGTCAACAACAAACGATCACCGGCCTGGCAGACACACTGGAGCAAACGAAATCGCTGATGGACCAGAGCAACGCACACAACCTGCGCCTGGGCAAAACCATCAACACCATGATTGCGGCTAATGCGCAATCGACATCGGAGATTCGCCGTGCGCTCACTACGACTAGCCACCTGCGTATTGATTGCGTGTTTGACGATAACGTCATGCACTACATCCACAACGCTGCCGACCGCGCCGACCGTGCAGCCAGCAGCGGCATTGATGACGCTGTGCCCACCCGTGCCGCGCCCGAGTGACAACAGTTGCGATGCGGCGCAAATCGCGCTGAAAGAACTGTATGACGCGTATGGCCTGTGCGCGGGCCGCTATTACGAACTGATTAAACGAGGTGCGGGCAGTGACCATAAAAATCATTAAATGCAGCGACAGCCTGCGCTGGTACGCCAGGTATGTGGGGTGCTCCTTCACCGTCGTGCGTAAATACCGGGACGAATACCTGGTACAAGACCCAGAGGGTTACAGCAATTACGTGCTGCACCAGGATGCCGAGGTAATAGCTCATGGAAATTAAAGTCGAGTTTTGGCAACTGGTCGGTATGGCTGGTGCGATCATCGCCGCCATCGTCGCGTTGATCGGCTGGTTTATTCTTCAGCTAAAGGATCAGTTTACTGAGTCGCTGGAAAACAAATTTACGGCGATACAGAACAACATGACGCTGATTCACAAAGACTCGAAAGAATGGGCGCGTGTCGAACGAGAATTAATGGAATTGAAGGCGGATCTACCCATGCGTTTTGTGATGCGTGAAGACTACGTCCGCAACCAAACCATCATTGAAGCGAAGCTGGATGCTATCGCATTACGACAGGAAAACCGCGAATTAAGAGGTCGCCATGAACATTGATCATGCCAAGTCACGCCGCGAGTCGATGCGCTGGTTTATCCTGCTCACGCTTAACAATGCACGGCCCGTGGTTACTCACGAGTCGCTGATACTGCAGACTTTGCAGGGCATTATCGGTGATGCAACCGCACTGGAGGTGCGCCGCGAGCTGGATTATCTGGATGACCGCAAATTAGTCCAGGTGGTGAAAGACCCGGCGGGATATTGGCGTGCTGAATTAACTCACTACGGTGTGGACGTTGCCGAGTATACGGTTGATGTACTGCCAGGCATCGCGCGCCCCACTAAATACTGGGCGGGGTGACGTATGCCACCACGTAGCAAAGTAGAGCAATTGCCCACCGACGTTAAGGCGTGGCTCGATAGAGCGCTGGCCGATAACAATTTCTCTGAATATCAGGCGCTGTCCGATGAGCTGAAAGCGCGTGGCTTCGACATCAGCAAAAGCGCACTCAACCGCTACGGCCAGAATTTTGAGGATCGCCTCGCCGCGTTAAAGCTGGCCAGCGAGCAGGCAAAAGCGATTGTCGAAGCATCGCCCGACGATGAAGGCGCGGTAAACGATTCGCTGATGCGTCTGGTGCAAGAGCGCCTGTTCAACATGCTGCTGGCCGAAGATGCGAAAGTAGATTTGCCCAAGGCAGCCCGTGCTATTGCAGAGCTGGGTCGTGCGACGATCCAGCAAAAGAAATTTGCGATTGAGCAGAATGCCCGTAAACAACTCATCCAGGAGCAACGCCAAAAGCTGGACGAATTAGGCAAGTCCGGTGAGGTGGAAGTTGAGATCCTGAATAAGGTGATCCAGGCGGCCTACGGTCTATGAATATCCTTCAGCCAGCACTCCCACTCTATGCCTACCAGCGCCGCTGGGTAAGCGATGAGTCGCGTTTTAAAATTGCGATGTTCGCCCGTCAGTGCGGCAAGACATTTACCAGCACGCTTGAGTTAGCGCTGGACTGTGCCCGTGCAGATGCGCTAAAGCAACGCAAGCGGTGGGTAATTCTCAGTCGTGGCGAACGGCAGGCACGCGAAGCCATGAATGAAGGTGTGAAGTTACACCTGGGCGCATTAACCGCAGGTTTCCAGGCATACGATTACGAATGGGAGCCTGGTGTTAAAGCGCTGGAGGTGGAATTGCCACACGGCAGCAAGATTACTGCACTGCCCGCTAACCCTGACACAGCGCGGGGCTTTTCTGCCAATGTGTTGCTCGATGAATTTGCGTTTCACCAAGACAGCCGAGCCATCTGGAAAGCCTTGTTCCCGGTGATTTCAAAGCCCGGTTTAAAGCTGCGCGTTATCAGCACCCCGAACGGCAAAGGCAATAAATTCTACGACTTGATGACAGGCAAAGATGACGGTTGGAGCCGCCATATCACCGATATTTATCAGGCCGTAAAAGATGGATTGCCGCGCGATATCGAAGAATTACGGCGCGGGGCCGGCGATGATGATTTATGGGCGCAGGAATTTGAACTGCAATGGCTGGACGAAGCGAGTGCGTGGCTTGACTTTGAGCTGATCACCAGCTGTGAGCATGAGTTAGCAGGCATACCTGAACACTACACCGGCGGCCCGAGTTATGTGGGCGTCGATATCGCCAGCCGTAACGACCTGTTTGTGATATGGGTCGTTGAGCAGGTGGGCGACGTACTGTGGACGCGAGAAATTATTGAGCGCAAGCGCATCAGTTTTGCCGAGCAGGACATGCTGCTGGACGACGTGTTCAATCGCTACCGCGTATTACGCTGCAACATGGACCAGACGGGCATGGGTGAAAAGCCCGTGGAGGATGCCAAGCGTCGCCATGGTTCGTTGCGGGTCGAAGGCGTGCTGTTTACCTCGCCCAACAAATTGACATTGGCCACACGCGGCAAAGAGCATTTTCAGGATCGCAAGCTGCGTATACCGCAGGGGCGCAACGAGCTGCGTGCGGACTTGCACAAACTGAAGAAAGTAACCAGTGAAACCGGTGCACCACGCTTTGTGGCGGATAGCGACAGCAATGGTCACGCGGACCGCACATGGGCCGGTTTCCTTGCCATTAATGCGGCGTCCGGTCCATCGGTGGAAATTGACTTTCAATCTACCGGCGTACGGAGTGCCGCCCGATCATTCTCAGAGTTTGATGGTTCCCGTTCACGCGCAACATTTACCGACGACGGCTTCGGCACTGTCGGCGGCTCGCAAGATTTTAGAGGGTTTTAATCGTGCCCAACACATACGAATACTCGCGCAATGGCGTATTGGTGCCAGCCAGCTTTGCAGAGCGCAAACCGGCGCGACCGGAGATGCGTGAAATTGCCACCACCTTGGATGGCCGTGACATTACACGGGGCTACATCGACCCGATGCAGCTGCAGCAAACCACTGACACCATCCTGCGCCTGCGTGGCAGCGGCGATTACGAGATCTATAAACAAGTGCTGCGTGATGATCAGGTTAAAACCGCGTTCAATCAGCGCACGCTGGCGGTCACCAGTAAAAACTGGCAAGTGGATGCTGGCGGCACCTCTCGCCTGGATAAAAAAGCCGCTGATTCTATCCGCGAGCAGATCAACAATGTTGGCTTTGATCGCCTCACCGAAAAGATGCTGTACGGCCTGTTTTACGGTTATGCCGTTGCTGAGGCGATGTGGACAACGGATGGCAACGAAGTGGTGATGGATCGCGTGGTGGTACGTAACCGCGAGCGATTTGGATTTGACGGTGCGGGCCGGCTTCGCCTGAAGACCTTTTCTAACCCCGACGGTGAATTGCTGCCCGAGCGGAAGTTCTGGTGTTATACCACCGGCGGTGATCACGACGATGAACCTTACGGCATCGGCCTTGCGCACTGGCTTTACTGGCCCACGTTTTTCAAACGCAATGGCCTGAAATACTGGCTGGTATTTTTGGAAAAGTTCGGCCAACCCACTGCTGTGGGAAAATATCCCAACAATGCCTTGCAGCAGGAAAAAAACAAATTGCTCCAAGCGCTGGGCGCGATTGCCACGGATGCAGGTGTGATTGTGCCCGAGGGCATGGTGATCGAATTATTGGAGGCGGCCCGCAGCGGCACCGCCGATTACACCTCGCTGTATGACCGCATGGATAAAGCCATCGCGAAAGTTGTTCTCGGGCAATCCGCGAGCACAGAGGGCACGCCCGGTCGATTGGGTAGCGATGATCTGCAGGGCGACGTGCGCGAAGATATCGTTAAGGCCGATTCGGATCTGATTTGCGAATCGTTTAATAACACCATCGTGAAGTGGTTGACCGAGTGGAATTACCCCGGTGCAGAACTGCCGAAGGTGTACCGCAACGTTGATCCCGAAGAGGATCAAAACACCACCGCTGAGCGCGACTCAAAAATTTACACCATGGGTTACAAGCCTACGCTCAAGCACATTACCGACACCTATGGTGGCGAATGGATTGAGCGGTCTGCACCAACACCCGACGCGGCAAATCCACAACAGAACCCGCTGCAAAATCCTGCGTTCGCTGAACCCGCCCCGAAAACCATGGCGGACCAGCTGGATGATCGGCTGCAGCGCGTAACGGATGACTGGCTGGACCAGATTAAAGCGCTGGTGGATAGCGCTCAGAGTGTGGATGAGATCCGCGATGGCTTGCTCGCACTGATGCCCGACATGAGCATCGACCAATACGCGGCAGTGATGGCCGAGGCGTTGCGTGTGGCGGAACTGTCCGGGCGTGACGATGTGATGATGGAGATCACCAATGCCACTTAACCCGGTGAGCCTGCCGTTTCGCGAGCAGTCGGAATTTTTCCGCCGCAAGCTGAACATGCCGACCCAGGCATGGACGGATATATACCGGGAGCAGCATGACTATGCATTTGTGGTGGCCGGTGCAAACCGGGACGATATCGTCGGCAGTTTTCGCGAATCGTTAGAGCGCGTAGTGAGCGGCGGTATTACCTTGGAAGAATTCCGCAAGGACTTCGACAACATCGTTAAGCAATACGGCTGGAGTTACAACGGCGGGCGCAACTGGCGCACGCGCATTATTTACGAAACCAACCTCAACAGCAGCTACATGGCGGGCCGTTACCAGCAACTGCTTGCTGTGCGCGAAACTCGCCCCTACTGGCAATACATTCACAACGACGCCGTTGAATTCCCGCGCCCGCATCACCTGTCGTGGGATGGTTTAATTCTGCGTTGGGATGACCCCTGGTGGCGCACGCACTTCCCACCCGGTGGTTGGGGTTGCCAGTGCCGCGTGCGTGCACTGAGCGAATCTGATTTGCGCGCAATGGGTCGCACTGTGGATACCGCACCGCCCGATAATTTCATGGATCGGGAGATTGGTAAGCGCAGCCCCGGTGGCCCGTACTCTGTGCGTGTGCCCGAAGGCATCGATCCGGGTTTTGATTACATTCCAGGTCGCTCGCGTCTGGAAGGCAACATGCCGCCCATGTCGTCGCCCGCACCGCTCACGCCCGCACCCAGGCCGCCACGGCAAGCACCTTTACCAGCGCCACGAACAGCACCAGCACCGCTGCCAGAAAATTTATCGCCGCGACAATACGCGGATGATTTCCTGCGCGAATTCGATGCGGTTGATGAACCGGTGATTTTTAAAGACCTGGCTGGCGAATCCCACGTGATTGGGCAATCGCTATTTGAAAACGGCAGTGGCGATATGGCCTTGGGTAGTCTCGGCCCCGCTGCGCGTTGGATGGCGTTAGCGTTGCGCGAGCCGGATGAAGTGTGGGCACGGCTGGAAGTTTATCCCAACGGCAAATCTGCCGTAATTCGTAATTACCTGCTCACGATTACGCCAGAAGGTGAAACCACACCCGTGCAAGTTGTAGTGGAGTGGAGCAAGTACGGCTGGAGCGCCATGACCAGCCGCACCAACCCGGAGTTGAACCTGCAAGATTTACGCATGGGCGAGCAACTTTACCGCCGGGTGATTGATGAGCATTACACTGGAATATAATTTCAAAAATGCCGTCGCCGCAATCGCGGCCATACTCCAGCGCACGGGCAACGTGCAGCCGTTGTATAACGACATTGGCGAATACCTGTTGATCGCCCACGACCGCCGCTTCGAGCAACAGCAAGCGCCGGACGGTACGCCCTGGCGCGCACTCTCGCCCCGCTACCTGCACAATAAGAAGAAAAACAAAAACAAGATCCTGCAGCTGGACGGCTATTTAAAGAACCTGTTGCGCTACCAATCCACCGAGAGTCAGTTGTTGTTTGGTAGTGACCGGGTGTATGCACGGATTCACCATTTGGGCGGGCAGATCAAACGCGAAGCCCGCGACAGTGATGTGTACTTCCGTCAGAACAAAGATGGTTCGGTGGGTAATCGTTTTGTAAAGCGCAAACAGAGCAATTTTGCACAACGCGTTAAGATTGGCTCTTACACTATCAACATGCCTGCACGCCCTTGGTTGGGCACGTCGGCGCAGGACGATGCTGAGATCCTGGCGATTACCAATCGCTACCTGGAAAGCATAATTAACGCCTCATAAAAACAACGGCCTGTGTCGCGCTGTAATGCGCGCAGAAGCCATCCTGCTATATCGCCTTGAATTTCCTCGGCGACCGCGTTTATAAACGCTGCCAGAGCCGTTAGTGAAATATTTCTATCGTGCTCTCGCCAGCACATTGCAATTCCCGCTGCTATTCCCTCAATTCAAATTTTGACACGTGTCAAAATACATTCTCACGCGCACTCGATAGTCTGGTCACCGTAATCAATCAAACCCTCGCGGTGGATGACCAGATGCCTCTCAAAAAACAATTGGAAATTTTTCGCCCCGGCACCTTCGTTGCGGAGAACGGCCAGACGTATACCTTCAGTGAGGCTGATGTAAAAGCGTCTGTTGCGGCGTACAAGGCGGATGTGTTCAAGGCACCGCTCGTTGTGGGTCATCCGAAGACGGATGACCCCGCCTATGGTTGGGTTGCTGGATTGAACTTTTCCGAGGATTCTAAAAAGGTCCTGGCTGACCCGGACCAAGTGGACGCTGAATTCGCTGAACTGGTGAATGATGGGCGCTACCCCAAAATTTCCGCATCGTTTTATCCGCCCGAACATCCCAGCAATCCAGTGCCAGGCGTTTATTACCTGCGACACGTGGGCTTCCTCGGTGCGCAAGCCCCCGCTGTAAAAGGTTTGAAAACCGCCAGCTTTGCCGACGAACAAGGTGATGTCATCACCATCGATTTCAGTGAAGGCGAACAGGAATCCCGCTGGGCACTCGCCCGGCTCGCTCGCAACCTACGCGATTGGATGATTGAAAAATTCGATCTGGAAACGGCTGATCGCGTGGTGCCCGATTGGGTCGCCGCCTCCGCAGAAGACGCCGAACGCGCAGGCCGCAAATTACACACTTCTTTTTCCGAACCGGAGGACAAAACCGTGGCTACTCCCGAAGATAAAAACAAAACCGCTGACTTCGCCGAGCGCGAAAACCAACTCAAAACACGTGAGCAGGAACTGGCTGCGCGTGAAAAGCAAATCGCAGATGCAGATGCAAAACGCAAACGCGAAGAAGTGGCCAGCTTTGTTGAGGGGCTGGTGAAGGAAGGCAAAGTGTTGCCGGCTGAAAAGACCCAAGTGGTATCCCTGCTGGCATCGCTGCCGGACGATAAAACCATTTCCTTCGCCGAAGGCGAGGCAACGGTAGAAAAAAATCCCGCTGATGTATTGCGCGGCCTGCTAGAGAAACTGCCTGCGCGAGTGGATTTTTCTGAGCGCGGTGCGCCGGAAAATTCCGATAGCGGAGTGGCGAACTTTGCGGCACCTGCCGGCTACGCCGTGGACAGCAGCCAGAACGAGCTGCACGCGAAAATTAATGCGTATGCCAAACAGCACAATGTGACCTACGCCCAGGCGGCACAAGCCGTCGGCAGTTAGCTGCATTAACCATTGCGCCGCGAGTGACTAACCGCTCGCCGCGAACTGAAACGATATTTCATTTTTGACAGAGGGCTGTGCCATGAGTACGCAGAAAAAACCCGTGTTAACCATTACCCGCAATGCCACCGCAACCATTACTGCACACGTGGCGGTTACGTTGTTGGGTGCAATCGCCGCTGCCGGCTCTGAAGCGGCTGGCTTTGCCGTAAACGATGCAGCCATTGGCGAGAATTTTCCGGTTGACGTCCTGGGTACATCAACCGGTGTTGCGGGTGCGGCAGTCGACGCAGGTGATCCGTTGGAAATCGGTACTGGCGGCAAGGTTGTCCCACAGACGACTGGTGCACGCATCGGCTACGCCATGTTTGATGCGGGCATCGATGCGCCGGTTGAAGTGCTGATCGACAAATCGCCCGCGCCGCCTGCTGAGGCATAAGCACCGCCCGGCGCATTAACGTAGTACCCAATTTTTTAACCAGTTTAGGAGGGCATGAAAATGCCGATGAACAACAAACAAGTGCGGGTCGTTGACCAAATCCTGACAACCGTTGCTCGCGGCTATCAGAATCCTCAATTCGTGGGCAACCGCCTGTTTCCGGTTGTGCCTGTGATGTCATCCGGTGGCCAGATTATCACGTTTGATAAATCCAGCTGGCGCAAATACAACCTGCGTCGCGCCCCTGGTGCAGATGTGGTTGAGATTGACTACGGTTATGCCGGTGCGCCCTATGCGCTGGTACAAGACAGCGTCCATGGCAAGGTCCCGCGCGAGCATTTGCGTGATGCCAACCAAGTGCCGGGCATCAATCTCGGAACCATCGCCACCAATACCGCGATGAGCGCGATTCAGCGCAGTCAGGAAATTGAACAGGCAAGCCTTGCCCGTAACGCTGCCAATTATTCCGCTAGTAACAAAGCCGACCTGTCGGCGAGCAGTTGGAATAACCCCGACCGCAACCCGGTTACGGATATCAAAACGGGTAAGCAATCCATTGCCGATCAAACCGGTTTTGAACCTAACGTGTTTACGTTGTCAGGCGATGCCTGGAACGCGTTGTCATCTAATCCGCATGTGCTGGGATTGTTCACACGCGGCGAGGTGGAAAACCTCATCCTCACGCCGCAAATGCTTGCGTCAAAACTGGACCTCGCGGAAATCGTCATTGGTCGCGCAAGTTACATCAACGAAAACAATGCAACGGTTAAGGCTTGGGGCACCGATGCGATCCTGGCCTACACCGAAATCGGCAGCCCAACCAATGCTCTCCCCAGTTACGGCTACACCTATACGCTGGAAGGCAACCCGGTTGTTGAGCAGCCTTGGTACAACAAAAGTAATAAAAGCTGGATGTACCCGGTCAACAATGAATACTCGCCGGTCATTGCCGGTGCCGATGCGGGCTACTTGTTCACCGGTGCCGGTGCCGCTTTCGCCGGTTAATCCCGCGCAATAGCCATGCAACCCAGGGACGGGATTTAACAGCAATCATTGAGGTGAGTTATGTCACAGAAAAATTACGTCGCCGTGGGTCGTGTCGGATTAGGTAAAAAAACCATTGCCCCCGGCCAGCCTGTAGACGGGTTGAGCAATGAGCAGATTCAAATCCTACTGCGCAACGGCAGTATCCGAATTGCCGAGGTGGCCGCCGATGCGGAACCACAGGGCAATATCACCGGTGCAGTAACTGCCGATAGCGATACCGTCGAGCTCAGCCAAATGAAAGCTGATGAGTTGAAACAAATCGCGACCGACATGGGCATTGAAGGCGCGCAGAAAATGAATAAGGCCGACCTGGTGGCGGCGATCAAGGCGGTTCCGGTCGAGCCTGCGGAATAGCCCGCGAGAGTGTTTCCGGTTCACTTGATGATCAAAAAAACCGGCACGAACAATCATTTCATTTTTGAGTTGCGTTATGCCCTACGTCACCCACGCACAACTTGCCGAGCGACCCGGCGCTCGCGAACTGGCTCAGGTAGCCACAGATGAGCATTACCCCGTTATCGATGCGGAGTTAATGGAGCTGACGTTAACTGGTGGTGATCGGAGTGCGTACGCGCCGGAAGATATCGTCGAAGCCGATGCAGCACTGCAGCGCATTGATGATGCTGTGGCGGATGCCGATGGTTTGATTGATGGCTACCTGGCAAAGCGCGGCTATGAATTGCCATTGAATCCTGTCAACAGATTGGTGGTGACCTGGTCGCGAGATATCACTCGCTACCTGTTGCATAAAGACCGCCTCACAGCGGAAAGCACTGATCCGATTTTGCGCAACTACAAAGACGCCATTCGCGCACTGGAAAAAGTGGCGGAAGGCAAATTGAGCCTAGGCATTGGTGACGAACAAACCCCACCAGGCACCGGCTCGCCGGAATTTACCTGCGGCAGTTTCACACTGCGCGATGCACTGAGGGATTATTGATGGCCGCTAAGCCATTCCCGACGCGACTGGTGATCGACCGGTTAACCAGCACGATTCCGCGTACAGAGCTGGAGCAAGTCAACAGCGCCGCGCAATACGCGAGCATTGAAAAGCTCAGCGATTTTCGGGCACTCACCACGTTCGTGTTACTGGCCAACGAACGCTGGGATGGCGAGCCGCCCAAGGCAGGGCGGCAGCGGATGATTGTGAATTTCGGCGTGGTCACCGCTGTAAAGAATTTCCGCGATACCCGCAAGGGTGTGGAAAGCGCGGAAGAGTTGGACCCACTGATCGAGCGCATACGGCAACAACTGATTGGCTGGAAGCCAGCGTTAGAAGGCAGTCGTGAATGCGCATTGATCGACGGCAACGTGCTCGACTTTGATGCCAACGTTTTACTGTGGATCGACGTTTATCAAACCCAACACTTTATTGGAGGTGGCGCATGAGCCGCAAAAAAGAAGAAGCCGCTGTTACCCGCGAAACCGTCACCCTGACCGCCAGCCACAAACACGCGGGCAAGGACTGCAAGGCCGGTGACCAGATCACCGTAACAACCAAGCAAAAAGACTGGTTGATTAGCAAGGGCAAAATCGCAGGCACTGCGGCGAAGTAATCGCCGTTATTTTTTTATCGCACTTACTCAGGAGAATCGTCATGAGTTTATTTTCGTTCCAAGGCAAGGTGATGCTTGCCGAACGCACCGCACAGGGTAAGGCGGTAAAATTTACCTGGCTGGGTAACGTGCCCACGTTGCAATTACAGCTGCAAACCAACAACGTAACCAAAAACGAAAGCTACACCGGTAACCGCTTGCAGATCGGTATGCTCGCCGGTTCCAAAACCGCCAACCTCAACCTTACTGCAGACGAATGGACCGCGCAAAGCATCGCGCTCGCGTTGTACGCCACCAACCTGGATATTGCTGGCAGCACCGTGACCGGAGAGGCGCTGCCGTCCCCGTTGGCCGTAGGCGACCTGGTGCGATTGGAACACGGTTTCATATCTGATCTCGTGCTGGATGATGCAGGTACACCGCTGGTGCTGGGTACTGACTACAGCATCTATTCCGAGAGCGCCGGCATTATCGAAATGTTGACCGCGCAAGCTGATCCCATTGAGGCAGATTACGAGTATGCCGCCGTCCAAGCCGCAACCATTTTCACTGAGCAACCACCCGAGCGCTGGTTAATGCTCGACGGTATCAACACCGACAACAACGAACCCGTGCTGCTGGATTTGTACAAGGTACGTTTTAACCCGGTTGGCGATTTAAGTCTGATTACAGACGAATATGGCAATATCCCATTGACCGCGAGCGTGTTGTACGACCCGTTGAACGCGGGTGATGCCAACCTTGGCGGATTTGGTCGCGTGCGCAACAAAGCAGCTGTTTAAAGGAGTAGATGATGGCAAAGCGGATTGAAAAACCTGTAGCGAAAAAAGCAGACACTGGTGCGGATGATTTGGAGATACTGCATCCAGATAGAGCTATCTTCATTGGTGATCACGAAATTATTGTGCGTGAATACAGTTTTGTTGAGTGGTTAAAAATGCGCGCAATGGCCCAGCCGATCATTAACGACTTAGAGCGTCTATTGATGTCTGATGAGCCTATTGATGACGACCAGGTGTTCATCATGCTCTCGCAAAACTCTGACGTAGTGTTAACTATGCTGATGAAGTCCACAGGTTTAGCAAAGGAAAATATTGATCAGCTGGAGCCAAGCGACGGGGAGCGACTGTTGTACCTGTGGTGGTGCGTAAATAGCCATCTTTTTATTCGGCGTGTCATGGAGAGACGGGATCGCAACCAGCTGCAGACGCAAGGAAATCAAAATCTCGATGGTCCGACATCTATGCCGTGTTGATTGCTGGAAATCATAATATCGAAGATATTGGTAATTACACTCAGCGCCAGATTATGCTCCATTACGAGGCTACGATACGGAACAATATGCGTGTCAGAGCAGCGCTAGTAGTGGATGTGAATAAGGCATTTGCTGGTGGATCGAAAGCCGACGAGCATGTTAAGGCACTATTAAAAAATACATAGCCCGCACTGCGGGCTTTTTTGTGTTTGCTGATTTTGACACGTGTCAAAATACAAATTCGCGCGCGCGCGTGACAATGTTCGCATCACCCCATACTGATGCGGACTCATGGCTAAAGACCTCGAAATTTCCTTACGCATTCGCGCCGATCTTGAGCGTGCTCGCCAGTCAATATCAAAACTAGAGCAGTCGCTCGATAAGACCGGAAGCACCGCAGAGCGCGGAGCGCGTCGGTTTAATTCTGCATCTGGTTCTCTGGATAAAATGCGGCGTGACGCATCACAGCTGCCTGCGCTATTAAGCCGAATTGCAACACTGCTGGGTTTGGCCTTCTCGACACGCGAGATCGCCCGAGCAACCGAAGCTTACACTACTATCACAAACCGGCTGGCACTGGTAACGGAAGGTTCTGAAGAGCTTGCCGCAGCCCAGGATGCCGTTTTCCGCATTGCGCAAGAAGCTCGCGCACCATTAACTGCCACTGCCGAGTTATACCAGCGCATTGCGACCAACGCGGACAGTCTCGGGTTATCTGCCGCCGGATTAGAGGACATTGTCTCCACGGTCAACAAAACGCTTGCAATCAGCGGCACATCTGGCGCGGGTGCGGAGGCAGCTCTGGTGCAGCTGGGGCAGGCATTTGCATCAGGCACACTGCGTGGCGAGGAATTAAATTCTGTTCTTGAGCAGGCTCCCGCACTGGCTCAGGCCATCGCGGAAGGCTTGGATGTCACCGTTGGTCAACTACGCGCACTGGGTGCAGAGGGGCGGCTGACTTCTGAGTCGTTGATCACAGCGCTGCAAAAATCAGCGGGTGCCGTAGATGAGCGATTTTCTCGCATTCAAGTCACTGGCGGTCAAGCATTGACTGTGTTGGGCAACTCGATCACGCGTGTAATTGGTGAGCTGGACGTAGCTACCGGTTCGAGCCAAGCATTCGCCTCCGCGTTGGGTGATTTGACGGCATGGTTGGATAGTGGTGCGTTGACCGAAGGCGCTATTGAAACACTGGAAATTTGGGGCAACACGTTTGACTTGTTAAGTGAAGACTTCAACCGCCTCGCTGAAGCGGCGGGACTTAGTTTCGATGATATTGAAACAAGCGGAGATGGATTAAACCAGTTTTTGATAAAAGCATTCCGGGAGCTGCCCGCAAATATCCGGGCTGCTATACAGCTTGCAGCAACAGAAATCATCGTTCTGTTTGATCGCATTACGGCAAATGCTGTACTTTTGTCTGCCACCATAAAGTCTGCATTTACGGACGACACCATTGAACAGGCATTCAACGCTTGGAAAACACGACAAGCGCAGATATCCCAACTTCGCAAGGATTCAATAGCGTCAATTCTTGAGGAGCGGGATGCGACACTGGAAGTTGATGAAGCGGAGAGAAAGCGCAGGGAGAATGAGCGCAAATCCCGCGAAGAAGCCCGTAATGCACGCGCGGCAGAAATCGCTGCACTCCGCGAGCAAGCAAGAGATCGAACAATTGATTTAACAGCCAACGATCCTGAGGCTGAGAAAAAACGCCTGAAGCAGCTCGAAGACGACGCCAAAAAAGTAGCGGAATTACGTGTGCGGTTGTTACAGGCGCAAGGCAAAGAACAGGAAGCCATTCAGGTCGAATTTGAAACCCGCTATGGCGATTTGTTAAAGCGCCTGGAAGAACGTGGCGACGAGGCTGGCCAAGCCATCATCAACAATCTGCTCGACCTGGAACAACTCCGTGCGCGTTTCAAAACCGCTCAGGATGAAATCGATCGCGTACTCCAAAACCAGCAACAACAAGAAACCTCCATCAACGCCCAGCGCGAAGCCGGACTCATCACCGAAGCCGAAGCCCGCCGCCGCATAGTCGAACTGCACCGCGAAACCTATGCCGAGCTGGAAAAGCAACGCCCGCTCCTGGAAGAACTCGCGCAGCAGCCCGGCGAAGTGGGACAAGCCGCTGGTGCCGCACTGGCACAACTGAACGCGCAATCCGAGCAGCTGCGTTACACGCTGGATTTATTCCAGGCAACGCTGCGCAACACCGTCGAATCCGGGTTAACAGAAGCACTATTCGGGCTGACAAAAGGCACACTGACTTTCCGCGATGCAATCCGCGATCTAGGCACCGCCGTGCTCGATGCGATGATCCGTATTCAAGCGCAAGAGCTTGCCCAAACGCTGACGAAAAGCGCCTTCGGCAGTGGTGGCGGTAGCGGTGATAACGGTTGGGTCGGTACAGCGGCGAATGCAATCGGTAGCTACTTTGGCTTTAACGATGGCGGTTCTGTAAACGTCGCCGGTGCACCCACAACGCACGACAGCATCCCCGCGATGCTGACCAATAAAGAGTTCGTGGTGCGCAACCAGGTGACGCGCCAGCCGAGTGCCGAGAGTTTTCTTCACGATTTCAACGCACGCGGCATGGCTGCACTGGCTGACTGGGCACCCGCTTATCACAACACAGGCGGTCTCGCCGGCGTACCTGCGCCGGCCATGCCATCGCCCACGATGGGCAATGCAAAACTGGCCGAGCCAGCAGCGGCGTTCAGTGCGAACCTTACCAACTCCCAGAATTTTTATTTAGTCGATGACCCGCAGCGCATTGGCGACATCATCAATTCCGATCTGGGTAAAAACTCGATGATCGTGCAGATCAGCCGCGATCCGCAGAAATTCAAACAAGCGATGAAACTGGGTTAACTATGCCACACGAAATAGGTTTTGTAGAAAACGCTGGCACGCTCGCGCATTACATGATGCTCGACAAGATCAAGACGTTTGCCGAGGCGAACGGCTACACAATTCTGCGTTATGACACAGCTATTGCTAATCGCGAGCTGATAATGATGGCACCGGGTTTCAGTGGTACGGAAGAAATTTATATGGGCTTCCGCTGTTATCAAAACGCTGGTGCGGATTATTACAACATGACCGTGGCCGCCTTTATTGGCTATGTGCCGGGCAACAGTTTTGAAACCCAACCTGGTGCAATGCTCAGCGGAATCCCCGCGCACAACAACCGCATCGATTATTGGCTCACGTTAAACCCGCAACGCATTGCGCTTGCGATGAAGGTCGGCACGCCGGTTTATGAGTCGGCATATGTAGGTAAATTTTTACCATATGCGTCACCTGGACAGTTTCCACTACCAATTGTTTGCGCCGGTATGTTAAGCGGTGAGCCAGCCACACGTTTCAGTGATGTCACGCATTCGATCCCCTATAAAGGCTCAAGAGGAAACTTCCTGATGAGATTTAACACTGGCTCATGGATCCAGCCAAGTGCATGGCCATGGAACAACGTCTATATCGCTCGGCAGGGAACCAGTACTCAGCAATCTGAGTTAAGAGATGTTGAGGGATACTATTCACTGCATAAAGTGATGTTAACCGGTAGCGGCAATATTTATGGTGAGTTGGATGGCATTAGCTACATCAGCGGTTTTAACAACGCGGTAGAGAATACGCTCGAGATCAACAGCGAGAGTTATGTTGTCATCCAGGATGTATCACGGACTGGGTTTATTGATTATTACGCGATGAGGTTAGATGACTGATGCCATTTTATAACGGTATTGCCAATAGTTTTGCTGACCTGCGCGCTGCATTATTTTCCGCGTGTGTAAATGAGGGCTGGGTCCAGGAAGATGGTGACACTATCTCAAAAGGTGTTGCGTATGTAAGAGCGACCATCAATAACAGTAGCGATTCTACTTTGGGACCAGGGATTATCATGCAAGGTGGGACAGGATTGAATGATGGAGATCTGGTGCTTCCATCCACCACTCGCCCGCGCTTTGGAAGGCCGCACCCAACCATCGGCGTTGAGTCGTGGCCAATGACATACAATATATTTATTTTTAACAATCCAGACGAAGTTTTTGTGGTTGCAAATTTTAATGTTGAATGTTACTGGTGGATGGCATTTGGCGTCTCAGATAATCCCGGACTGCCTGGTACAGGGTTATGGCTGGGAGCTACCTCACGTACTGGAGGGGGTGGCGGCTCCGGTGGTGGACTAGCCATAAGTTCCAGCGGGGGAGGCTCTCAAAGTACTAGCTCCTATAGTTCTGGTGCGTTGTTCTGGCAGACGCGGTCTGACGCAACGATCCCTAGCCGCACAAATAACTGTACAATTCAACACTCTCTCAACGGTAGAGACTGGGCTGGTAATGTCAACGCATTTGGATCCACGGTGATCGCAACAGATGCCTTCAACGCAATACTCCCAGTATCAAACTTATTGGACACACAGCCTAATACTTACAATGCCGAGGCAGTTCTACTACCCATCCACGCGTTCGTCTGGCAGTCATCGCAAAAAAGTACTCCTGTTGTCGAGGTGCGTAACGCCCGTTATCTCCGTGTCGACAATTATGTACCTGGACAGATCCTGACCTTGGGAGGGGATCGGTGGGTGATTTACCCTTGGTATAAAAAAAATTCAGACAATCGCAATGGAGGCGATGGAATTGACCATAGTGGCACGTTCGGTTGGGCCATAAAGTACGATGGAGTGTAATAGTGGCTGTCATCAATGGTTTTTTAACGGAGGGAGCGCAAGGTGGCATCGCCAATCCGTATACATCTGTTGCAATGCGTGGATTTGCGAATGAGTGGTACCCATACCACTCATCGTTGCGCGATAATGATGTCCTTGGATACGCTATGGCGCAATGGCCGGTGGAAGCTAATGGTTCGGGAATCAACGGCTTCGCTAGTGGTAGTTATAGTGATGACTTTTACCATCGGATCCATGTGAGTCCGCCCCTCCTGGGTCTCGGCAATATCATCAGTACACAAACACAAGCGGTTACAGTGTGGAACTCGTACTTCACTGCTGTGCCGCTCGCAGCAATTGAGGGAGTAGTGGGAGGCGTTGAACTATCAGGCCAGTCCGAGCCGCCGTTGAGTTTCAATGCGTTGCAGGTACGTGAGTGGCAAGTCGCTGTCACGCCAGATGGCCCAGCGGTCCTGAACACAACACTCCAATGGGTTTTCAATAACGGAGACATTGCCGCGTTAATCATTACAGGCAATCGGATCACCGCATTCGCCTGGGTACCAGATTGGGAAAACGGTGTACGCGAGCGATTAATTTTTGCTACCGACATTTTGCAGAGCCCGCGCGGTGTTGAACAACGCCGTGCATTGCGACTGGCACCGCGTCGCGAACTCTCCGGTGATTTTATTATTGATGGTGCCGAACGCCAGGCATTCGACCTCGCGCTTTTTGGTTGGGGCTCCCGCATTTGGGCCGTACCGTTTTTCCCGGATATCCAACATTTGACAGTCGGTGTTGCTACCGATGACATTGTTATTCCGTGCGATACCGTTGATCGCGATTTCAGAGCAAATGGCCTGGCCATGCTCCGCAGTGAAAATGCATTTCAGTATGAGACGGTGGAAATCGAATCATTTAATGACAACAGCATCATGCTGAAACGCCCGCTACAGAACAATTGGCCAATCGGTACGCGGTTATATCCGGTGCGCACTGCGCGCATTACGCAAGCCGAGCGAGCGCGACTGACTGACATGGCCCAGCGCGTGGCCATCAGTTTTGAAATCGCCGAACCGTGCGATTGGCCGTCAGTTTTCCCTGCGCTCACGTATCAAGGCTATCCGGTTTACGACCAGGTACCGGAAGAGTCTCAAGATCTCACGTCCAGTTTTGCATCACTCACATTGCTGCTCGATAACGGCTCCGGCATTCCGTTGTTGACGGACACCTCCGGTAAGGCCATGCCCGTGCAACAACATCGCTGGTTGCTGTATGGCCGTGCTGAGCGAGCTGCATTCCGCTCATTGTTTTACGCGCTGCGTGGCCGACAAAAGCCACTGTGGTTGCCAACACACGCCGATGATTTAACGCTTGTGGCAACTGTGACCACTGTGGCGACGGTGATCGATATCCGCGCGATTGGCTACACGCGATTTGGCCAGGCAAAAGTGGGCCGTCGTGATATTCGCATTTGGCTGCACGACGGCACGGTGTTTTATCGCCGCATTACCGGCGCAGCAGAAATCAGTTCCAGTGTTGAGCGGCTGGCTATTGACACCGCCCTAGGCATGACCGTCGCGCCGAGCGATGTGATGCGTATTTCGTTTGTGCAATTGATGCGTAGTGACAGCGACAACCTGGAGATCAATCACATGCATGATGGTGACGGCATCGCCACTGCACAATTAGTTTTCCGAGGGGTGCGTGACGATGACCTTTAGCGCTCGCGAAAACTCACTCGCCGACGGTCAACCGATCCGCCTCTATTTATTTGAGCGCGGTCTGACCCGTTGGGGCTACACCGACGCCGACCGCGATATCACGTTTGAAACGGTTACCTATCGCAGTTTGCAAATTTCTGATGCAGGTATTCGTGACAGTGGCGACCCGGATGCCGATGCGTTTGAAATTACAGCACCGGCGGATCTTGCACCCGCGCAACTCTATCGCGGCATCGCGCCGACGACAGAAGTTTTTGTGACGGTTCGCGATACACACTACGGCGAGAGTGATGCGCAAATTTCGTGGATGGGCAGCATCTACGGTGTTAATTGGCCCGCAATTGACCGCTGCAAGATTACCTGCCAATCCATCGCCGCCAGTTTTGAGCAACCAGGCTTGCGCCTCGTGTGGGGACGCAATTGCCCGTACTCATTGTATGACACGGACTGCCGCGTTAATCGCGACCTGTATGCCGTGGAGGCCGTTATTGATTCGCTCAACGCAGGCAGTATTGAAGTGGGCGAATTCGCGAGCTTCCCGGATCGCTATTTCAACGGTGGTTACATCGAGTGGCCAATCGGGCCAGCGTTGTATGAGCGGCGTGGTATCGAATCGCACATTGGTTCATCAGCGGCGATGTTCGGCGGCACCACCGGTTTACCACCAGGTGCGACCGTCACGGCATACCCCGGTTGCGCTCGCACGGCGCAAGTCTGCAACGACAAATTCAACAATATCGAAAACTACGGTGGCGATCCGCATCGTCCTGATCGCTCACCCTTCGACGGCAACCCGGTGTTTTAACCATGATTTGGCCATTGGTATTCCGCTTGGTCGTAATGCTGTTAATTAGCTACGCGACGCAAGCAAAACCCCAGCGCCCGAAACCGGCAGCGTTTGAGGATTTTGATTTCCCGACGGCGGAAGAAGGCACGCCGCAGTGTGTCGTGTTCGGTGATTGCTGGGTGGAGGATTGGTTTGTTAACGGGTTGGGTAATTACCGCCAGCGCGCTATCAAAAAAGGCGGCGGATTATTCGGCGGTAAACAAACCGTTGGCTATCACTATTATTTTGGTGTGCATGCGGGAATATCGCGCGGCCCGGTCGATGAAGTCGTTGAGATTAAAGTCGCAGATCGTACCGTGTGGAAATACAACCCCGCTGCGACCGGCGGGCCGAGTCTGGCGAGCATCAATGCGCTGCAAGCCTGGCGCGATTCTGGGTCTCGCCCACCCATGCCGGCACTCGCACGTGAAGCCTATGAGTACGAGAAAGAGGATCAGATCGAGTGGCCGTATCAGATCACGGAAAGCATGTCGATCCAGATCAAGGCATCAAAGATTTTTGGCGGCGATAAAGGCGAAGGAGGCGTTGCCGGTCAATTGGATTTAATGTTTGGTGAGCCGGATCAAGAAGTTAATCCGCGCCTGGCTGCCATGACTGGTCCACTCACACCCGCCTATCGCGGCAAATTCACCACGTTTTTTGATGGCCTGGTGTGTTCGATGAACCCGTACCCGAAGCCGTGGAAATACCGCGTGCGTCGGGTGTTAAGTGGTTGGCAAGATGGCATCGTGTGGTACCCGGAAAAGGCGGTGATCTGGCTCGCAAGCAATACCATCAAAGCGATGAACCCGGCGCATATCCTTTACGAAGCGCACACCAACCGCCAATGGGGGCGCGGTATTCCGAGCAGCTTGATGGGTACCAGCTGGACCGCCGCCGCCGATACGTTGTTTGCTGAAGGCTTTGGCATGTGTCTGCGCTGGACGCGGCAAGCCAGCGTCCGCGAATTTATTGATGAGGTTGTCAATCACATCGGCGGCAATGTTTATCTCGATCCACGGACCGGCAAGTTTGAGCTGAAACTTATCCGCAATGATTACGTGGTTGATGAATTGCCGCTGTTCGATTTCGATAGTGGGTTGCTGGCTCTTGATGACGACGAATCATCAGCAACCGTGGTGAGTGCGAACACCGTCATCGTGAATTACCGCGATCCGATCACCAACACCGACGGCAGCGTGCGCGTCGACAATCTCGCATCGATCCATGGCGCCGGCAACGTGCAACCGCAAACGTTAAATTACCCTGGCGTACCTACACCGGAGCTCGCGGTACGACTCGCCCAGCGCGAATTGCGTGCGCGCAATACCGGGGTTAAGCGCATGCGTCCTCGACTGGATCGTCGCGCTCACGAGCTGCTGCCAGGCAGCGTATTCCGCATCAGCGCACCAGAGCATGGCATAGAGCAAATCGTATTGCGTGCTGGCCGCGTTGAAGGTGGCAATCGCGCAGCGGGCACTATTGTTGTTGATGCCGTGCAAGATGTGTTCGGTTTACCGTCCACCAGCTATGTGCAAATCCAGCCCCCAACCTGGACACCGCCATCGACCCAACCGACCCCCGTCACTCAGCGTCGCGTTATTGAGTTGCCGTACCGCGAATTGGCGGTGGCAATGGATGCCGCCGCGCTGCCGGAACCCGCTGGCTACATTGCTACGCTGGCCGAGCGTCCTACCAGTCTCTCCCTGGACTACATCATGCAAACGCGCGTCGGTAGCAACGAATATGTCGACGCCGATGAAGACGAATTTTGTCCCACGGCATTACTGACTGACGATATGCCGCCCACGAACGAATCCTATGTGGCGACCATCAACAGTGCCATAGATTTCGATTCGATAGAGGTGGGTACCGCCGCACTGTGTGGCGGTGAATGGATGCGCGTAGTGGGTTTCAACCCGGACGGCTCCAGCGTGACATTGGCACGTGGCTGTGGTGACAGTGTGGCTGCGTTTCATCCGGCAGGCACTCGTATCTGGTTTTATGCCGGCGACTACATGGCAACCGATGCAACGCAATACCAGGATAGCGACAGTGTGGATGTGCGGTTGCTGAGTCGTGCGGGTTCCGGCGTGCTGCCAGTAGCGATGGCGGAAGAAGATTCGATTATTCTGGATTCACGCGCTGTGCGCCCCTACGCACCCGGTAATCTTCAAATCAACGGCAGCGACTACCCCCAAAACGTCTCAGGCGAATTAACTATCACGTGGGCAACTCGCAACCGTATCACTCAAGGTGATGCGCTAATTGACGCAGATCAATCATCCATCACCGCCGAAGCCGGAGCGACCACTCGCGTTCACATCTACAACGGGTTAACGCTGGTTCGAGCCTACAGCGGCATTACGTCAACCACACAAATCTACCCCGTAGCCGATTGCATCGCAGACGGATTTATCACGTCTCCACGCATCATCGTGGATGCACAGCGCGACGGGTTCAACAGCTGGCAGCAGCACGACGTGACGGTTGTGCAGTATGGCCTGGGCTATCAATTAGGCGAGAGTTTAGGAGGGCAAGAACCATGACATTAGCCTATGGAGTCAACACCGGTTTGCTGGTTGACGGTGACCCGCGCGAGCAACATTACACAGCGCTCATGAAACAGTGGCGCGGGCTGGATGGACTGATTCAGTGTCGCGTTAAGGACAAGGATTTAACAGCACCACCAGGCGCACCGGTAAATGGTGATATGTATATCGTCGGCCCGGCACCCACGGGTGCCTGGGCAACGCATGCGGGTAAATTAGCGCGATATTTTGATGTAGGTGTTGGTGCACCAGGTTGGGAGTTTTACGCCCCCAAGGGCGGCTGGCGTGCGTATGTGGATGACGAAGCTGCCACTTATGAGTACACCGGTTCCAGTTGGGTTTATCTTATCGGTCGGGGTGTGATCGCAGCATCTGCAACATTATCACTGTCGCAGCCGATAGTGAGCGGCGTTATTGATAAGGTCAACTTGGATACAGAGGAGTTTGATTACGGAGATTTTTTTGATGCAGTGACGGGTCGATTTACCCCTACAGTTGCGGGCATATATCAATTTATCGCCTCTGCGGGATTTGTCAAAGGGACTCCACCCACGGGCAAACGCCTGGTCGTGTATCTATACAAAAATGGCGAGGTGTTTAAATCGTATGTTGAGGCCACCCAGGATCAATTCACGAACTCTTGTGAGACGGTAGGTCTCGTAGAGGCTAACGGTACTGATTATTTTGAGCTATATGCGCGGCATGACATGGGCGTGCCAGACGTATCAATCGCCAACAATCAAACGACTCGTTTACAAATGATTAGAGTCGGCGGGGTTTGATGCGCAATGCGTCTCACCCCACACGCCCAGCAGCGCGTCGCAGAGCGCTTCCCCGACGAAGACATTCAGCGCCTCTGGTGCAACGCCCGCCGCATCGGTAAGGGCAAGCTCTTTAAAAAAATACAATCACTATGCCCACGGTCTGCCGAACGCTACCGCCGCCGCCAGCCCGTCGGGCGATACATCCTGATGACACCTTGCAAAACCGTGTTCGTCGTCCAGCCACCGGAGACGGTTATCACCGTTTTCCGGTTAGCTGAACAGTAACCAGGTTAGCTACCGTTTGATGGCGTTGATGATTTCGACAATCCCCGTCGTGACCACGAATGCCAATACGATGAACAGGGTGATGATCATCGCATCGTGTGGCAGATCCTTAGCCATTCCGAGGGTGACCATTAAATATCGCGCGTCTTGTAACATTTTCATGAGCGTTGCTCCGTTGCTGTAGTGCAGAGCAGCTTGCCATCGCTTTAGCTGCCCCAAATCTGCCACTTTCCCTTGCGGGAAGTGACGCCAGCAGCAATTCTCATGTCACGACTACCGGCCTTTTGCGAGGACTTTCCAAAACGCATCTCAATCGACTGTCAGCACCACCAGGAGCAGCACAGCGCTGTGGTTGTCCCAACTATGAGCTAAAGTTCCTCTAACGCTTATAAAGGGGGGAAGTCGGATGTGTGGCTACGCAAGACGACATGTGAGCACCAGGCAGTTGCGAGAACTGGCAGATTTGCTGAGTGATGGAGGACTTATGCTGAGGCGTGGCGTCGAAACCTTGGCCCATTTCTACCCGGCGTTCGGTGGCGCAGCATCTAAACAGCTCAATGACCTGGTGATACGCGGTGAGGATGGTATCCACACCGTGGATGCTACTTGGTGGTTTGACTGCACCGAGGACGGTGATGGGCTACTGGTCAACAACAAACTGACGACCTTCAATGCCAGAAACTTGGAATCCCGCTACTGGCGAGGCGCCATTCGGCACCATAGAGGGATATTCATAGCGACGGGTATCGGTGAAGGCAAAATGACTGATGGCAAAAACCGTCATTACCTGGTTGAGTCTGATCAGCCAATCCTTTTGGGCTGCGTCTATCGAGCCTACCCCAACGGCTGCTACAGCGCGGCGATCATCACCAGGGACACCCATCTACGGTTTGAGAAGTATCACGACAGAGCCTTCCCGCTCATGTTGCCCCACGATCCCCAGTTCCTTGAGCTTTGGCTTAGTGATGCGCGTGAGGATGACCCAGCGATAGCGGACCTGTTAGAGCACCCCCGAATCTTCAACGATCTAAAAATCACCCACGTGAAAACCTTCAAGGACTCCCAGCCACTCGGGGATACGGAATACCTAACATCTGACGCCTAAATATTCACGACCTGTAGTGCCTTGGTCTACAATCGGCAGGTATCCCAACATCAAGGAGCCGACATGTCCGCAGATTCAAATATTAGCCAGCAGCCATGGATTCAGAGAAATGTCATCTGGCTAGCGGGTATTACCTTCCTGGGCTCTCTCGCACTGTACTTCCTGAGCTTCAACGGCCCGCTAAGCGATAAGCAAGGCACTTGGGGTGAATTTGGGGATTACATGGGTGGGGTAGTGAATCCCATCATCGGCTTGTGCACTGTGTGGTTGCTGACAGTCAGCCTGAGGCAAAACCAAATCGCACTTCAACAAGCGAAGGATGAGTTGAACTTGGCCCGCCAGGCTTTAGAGGCTTCAAGCGTAATGCAGGCTAGGACGGAGTCTGCTCTACAGCGGCAGGTCGAAATTGCTGACCAGTCCCGCGATATGGCTAACGCTGTCGCTGTATTTGACAATCTTCAGAAACGCACCAGGACATTGAGCCAATCCATTACTGAGATGGTTAAAGATGGGGCGCCATCGGTCGTGATGGATGACATGAAAAATAACCTGGACCGCTATACCGTTTTGGCTGTGGACTTAGGCGATATTTTGGTCGAGGAGGCAGAGCGAATAATCAGGGTAAATAAGGCCTGACTTTCTCTTCCAAAACGGAATTCTATTCCGCTCTGCGGAATTCTATCTGATATGCAATTATCGCGCTTTTAGTTTCAATTTATCGCGCGCGGCATCATTTCCTTCCCAGCGCTGCTGGCTGACCTGCCGCTCTTCCGCACCGGCAAAATCCTGCGGCGACACACTGGCGAGATAATCCAGCGTTTCAGCAATGCGCGTCTTCAATTGGTCAAGCGTGGTTTCATTGTCTTCGTGGGTCGGGGCCGTCTTGCCCGTCAGCCGAGCGACACCCAGCTTGGCGGTATCGCAGGCAATCTGCACCTGCCGGATAAAGTGAAACTGATCCGGCGCCAGGCGCGCCTGCAGCAACACCTCCACCTTGAACTTGCGCGCCTCGGCAGACGCCGCCGCTTTGTCGAGCAGCAGATTCAGATTGGTCAGCATCCGGGAAAATTGCACAACAGTCAGTTCATGCAGCATAACGATAACTCCAGCAAAAAGTTGGATGGGATGTGAGAGCCTGCTTTATTTCTGCGGGCATTGGTTCGGCGGATCAACGCCGAGGGTGTTACATAAAAATCCTGCGCTGTGTGACGGTTACCTGCCACCGAAACGGTTATTCCTTCAGCACCTGTTGCACCCGCTTACGCAGCGCCGGTACCACATCTTCTTCAAACCAGGGATTGCGACTCAGCCAGATATTGTTGCGCGGGCTGGGATGCGGCAGAGGAAGGACCTCCGGCAGATAATCCCGCCAGGCTTTTACCGTATCCGTCAGCGTCGCAGGGCGCTCCGGCACATGGTAAGCCAATGCATATTGGCCGATTACCAGCGTCAATTGCAGCTCGGGCAGATAGTCCAGCAGCGGCTTACGCCAGTGGGCCGCACATTCGGGGCGCGGCGCGAGGTCACCGGATTTGCCGGAGCCGGGATAACAGAACGCCATAGGCAGGATGGCTACGCGGCGGGCATCATAAAACTGCTCGCGGGTGACCCCCATCCAGCTGCGCAGCCGCTCGCCGCTGGCATCGTTGAAAGGTATGCCCGTTTCGTGAACCTTGCGCCCCGGTGCCTGACTGGCAACGAGGATACGCGCCCGCGGGTCCAGCTGAAACACAGGATTAGGGCCGTGAGGCAGGTAGGCCGCGCAGAGATTACAGGATTGAACGGCATCCACCAGAGGAATGAACTGCGTATCGGCCATCAGGGATTCAGGCTCTGATACACCCATTGCATCAGTTGCGGCAGTGGCAAGGCCCCGGACACCCTCTGAATTTCCTGACCATTCCTGAACAGAATCAGCGTGGGGATGCTGCGAATCGCCCAGCTTTCGCCCACCAGCGGCTCAGCTTCCGTATTAAGCTTGGCCAGACGCACATAAGGTTCAAGCCGCTGGGCGGCGGCCTCGAAAACCGGCGCAAAACTCTGGCAGGGTCCGCACCAGGGCGCCCAGCAATCCACCAGCACCGGGATCTCGTTCTTACCCAGGACCGCCTGGGCATTGGCACTGTCCAGGTTCATAGGCTGACCAACAAACAATCGCTGCTTGCAGCTTCCGCACTTGGGACCGTCGCCCAGTCGCTCTCCGGGCAACCGATTGGTGGCAAGACAATGGGGACAGGTGATCTGCAGACTGCTCATGGGGCTTCCTGAACTGGGGAGTGAACGGGCTTGTGGGGAACTATCTCAGGCCGCAATCCCTTTTTTCAAGCACGGAAGCACTTTCTGGCAGGTTATTGCGCGATAAGCCCAGCCGCTAACGCGACCGGGCATCAATGGCTGCGTCAACTTCTGACTCAGTCATGACCCGGGGGGCAGGTTTGTTTTCCTGACGCCGGTAAGGAGATGGGGGGATATCGGTGCCGATGAAATCGGAACTTTTGAGGCCGGCACTACCGCTGCCCAGCGCATCAGACACGGCCTTTTTCAGAACAATGATCGCAATACGACGGTTGATGGGATCCGTCGGCTTGTCCACCAGCAAGGGGGCTACCGAACCCATCCCCTGCACGGTGGCCACCTTGGCTTCGGGATAGGTCCCCTCCAGCAGGGCACGGCGCGCACTGTTGGCCCGATCGGCGGAGAGTTCCCAGTTGGTGTAGGAGGCGCCCGCTCCGTAGGGCGTGGAGTCGGTATGGCCGGTGACGCTGATTTTATTGGGCACCTTGTTGATGATGGGTGCCAGAGCGTGCAGCACATCCTGGGAATAGTACTTGAGGCGCGCGCTGCCAATATCAAACATCGGCCGCTGCTCTTTATCGACGATCTGGATCCGCAGGCCCAGAGCCGTGAAGTCGATCAGAATCTGGTCTTTGAGCAGCTCGAACACCGAATCCATACTGATCTCCGTCTCGAGCTGTTCCTTGAGCTGCTCCAGCTGTTCCAGTTCGGCCTGCTCCAATTGCCGGCGTAATTCATCCTCACTGAGTTCAGGAATGGTCGAGGAGTCTTTGGCCGAGGCAGTTTCTTTGGGTTGGGTGAGCTCAATAACCCCCGCATTGGCACCGCCGGGACCAACCACATAAGGGCTGCCAGGATCACGGAAATACCCAGCGATGGCCAGCTGTTCCTCGCGGGTAGTGCTTTCCAGAATCCACAGCAACAGAAAGAACGCCATCATGGCGGTCATGAAGTCCGCAAAGGCTACCTTCCAGGAGCCACCGTGTGCTCCATGGCCGCGGCCTTTCTTCTTGCGGACGATAACGACAGACTGAGCGCCTTTTTCCATCCCGGCGGCCTCTACTTCTTGGCCCGGTATTGTTCTTCAAGCTCACTGAAGCTCGGACGAACACTGTGGTAGAGCACCTTGCGACCGCACTCCACGGCAATCTGCGGCGGCAGACCATTCATCGAGGCCATCAGGCAGGCTTTGATGCACTCATAGAAGTGCGCTTCATCACGGCTTTTGTGCTCCAGATACGCTGAAAACGGACCGACAAAACCGTAGGCGAACAGAATACCCAGCAGGGTTCCGACCAGCGCTGCGGCTACGGATACACCCAGCTCATTGGCCGGGCCGCCCAGTTTACCCATGGTGATTACGATCCCCAGTACTGCAGCCACAATACCGAAGCCGGGCAGGCCATCGGCTACCTTGGCGATGGCTCCGGGAACCTGTGCCGCCTCCTGGTAATGACCTTCCAGCTCCTGGTCGATCAGGGATTCCAGTTCATGGGGTGCCATGCTGCCCACCACCATGATGCGCAGGTAGTCACAGATAAAGTCGATGGCATGCTGGTTTCTGAGGATTTCGGGGTAGTTGCTGAAGATAGGGCTGCTTTCCGGGTCTTCAATGTCCCCCTCGATGGCCATCAGCCCTTCGCGCCGTGTCTTGTTGAAGATGTCGTACATCATGGTCAACAGGTCCAGGTACATGGCCTTGTTGTAGCGGGATGGCGTCAGCAGGGCACCGGCTGACTTGATTACGCCGAAGGTCACGGACAGGGGATTGGAGATAATCATGGCCCCGAAAGCCGCACCGCAGATGATGATGATTTCGCTCGGCTGCCACAGTGCCATCACGTTGCCGCCGTGCATGGTATAACCCAACAGGATGCAGCCGATGACGACCACCGCCCCGATAATAGTATTCACGCAAACTTCCCCTTGAACCTTCTGTATCTATCTGTGTTGTGCTGGATGTAGCCGGCAGTCCGGCTGGATGATGAGTATGCTGTTTTGATCTGACTATCTTTGTTATCGACAACTATAGATTCTAGTTGAGTGGATTTCCTGAAAATTTATGGGCAGCGAGCGGATTAGGCTAAACTGCCCCGCTCTTCCTATCACGCGGGCAGCTGTTAATTACCGCGGCCCGACCATCCACCTGCTGTTAAGGACTCTGCCGATGAAAATTAATCAACTTGACCCGCATACCCAGGAAGCCCTTGAGGCCGCTGCCTTTCGCCGCCTGCTGGCCCATCTGGACAGCCGTAAGGATGTGCAGAATATCGCCCTGATGAACCTGGCGGGGTTTTGCCGTAATTGCCTGAGTAAATGGTATGTGGCGGCCGCAGAGGAAAAAGGGATTGCGCTGGATTATGAGGATGCCCGGGAGCGGGTTTATGGGATGCCTTATGGGGAGTGGAAGGAGCGGTATCAAACGCCCGCGAGCGAGGATGAACTGGCGCGATTTAATGGGCGTGGGGAGTGAGAGTTGGTGTCGGATTACGCTGCGCTAATCCGACCTGCGGGAATCGACGTATGAGAATCCGACCTGCCGTGGGGAGAGGCGCGGCGGATGGAGCCGCCGCGCGTTGGATTATTTCAGCTGGTAGGCGGTGAGGGTGTTTTTGTGGAAATTGGGGACGTAGACGATCTTGGTTTCTTCGTCGTACCCGATGTCTGCGGTATTTACCTTCGCATCACGGGTGTCAAGGAGCTTTTCGACGCGGCCGTCTGCGTAGACGTAATACACCAGCCCCACCCAGCAGGACACCACAAACTCACCGGGCCTGATCATCTCCACCCCGTCAATGTTGCTCTCAAAGCCCTTAGCCAGCGTGAGTCGGTTCTTATCTTTGTCGATCAGCAGCAGCTCTGTGCCGGCGCCAACCACCAGCGTGCTGCCAATGGTCCGCAGACCGTTGGGCGACTTGATATCGTCGAGGTATAACTCAGCCTTGCCATCGACAATGCGGTGAACTTTGTTAGTACGCGTGTCGGACACGTAGACCACCCCGTAGTTATCTATCGCGATATCATTCAGGAAGACCGAATCCTTCACCGGGATACGTGACTCAATTTCACCGGCGTCGATATCAATAACCACCACTTCTTTAACGTCTGCAACGTATAACTTGCCTTTATGGGTACCCATGCCTTTGGGGCCATTGAGTCCGCGCACCCAATCGTGATCCACAATCCGACCGTCCAGTGACAGCAGAGCAATACCACCTTCACCGTCGTCATCCTTACCATCTATTTCACTAACAAAAAGATGTTTTTTCTTGCCGTTTTCATACACCAGCGCCGATTCCGGCACGCGCAGTCCCGGTGTCACCCAAAGCTGCTCCAGTTGCCGTTTCTCCGCTCCGTAAGCTGGCATCGAAAGCTGCAAAGCCAGGGCCGTTACCACTCCCATACCGGAGAGCAATAAGCGGGAAATAGTAGCGATTTTCATCATTCCATCCTCATTTTTATAGATATCGAGGAGCCATAACGCGGCCGATGCGCTTAGATCAATGGCTCCCGGTCAGGAGATTGCAGCTCAGACGTCACCTTAAGCCACCGCCATAGTGTGGCATGTATGGAGATGAAGGACAAAAACGCTTTACATTGTCTTACTTGCCGTTGTGGAAAATGTCCCGTTTATGTATGAAATTGTCTGCGAAACTGCATACATTTGGAGCGCTGGTTCCACTTCGTGTTACCGGTTTCGGTCCGGTTGATTGCACAGATCGGCGCTACGCACTACTCTAGCGCCCACGAAAACAACACCTGATATCTTATGAAACCCACTATTAAAGACGTTGCCAAGCTCGCCGGCGTGTCCTTTAAGACGGTCTCCCGCGTCATCAACCGGGAAGTTACCGTTGGCCAGGATCTGCAGGACCGGGTATGGAAAGCCGTAAAAGAGCTGAATTACCAACCAAATTTGTCAGCCCGCCTGTTGCGCGGCGCCGCCTCTTCCATAGGGTTTATCTACGACAACCCCAACAGCAACTACGTGATTGACATGCAGCACGGTATCCTCGGCGAGTGCCATCGCCAGGGCTACGAGCTGATCATCCACCCCTGTGACGCCAAGTCGGAAAATATCATCGACGAAGTTCTGGGTATGGTGGATCGCAGCCGTGTGGGGGGGCTGGTGCTGACCCCGCCTATGTCCGAGATGCCGGAGATTCTGGCGGCACTCACCAAACGCAAGATCAAATTTGTGCGCATTCTGTCCGGCTCTCATCCACCGGATGACAAAGCGCCCTGCATCTTTATCGATGACCGCACTGCGGCCTACCGCATCACCCAGTATCTGATCGACCTCGGCCACAAGGCCATCGCCTTTCTGGGGGGGGATGAGGCTCACAAATCCAGTATCGAACGGCTTGAGGGTTATAAAGCGGCACTGAAAGACAACAAGTTGCCGGTGGATAAAAAACTGATCCTGGGGGGCGAATACTCCTTTGAATCCGGTGTTAAGCGCACCCGCCAGCTCTTGTCTGCCGCCAGCAAGCCCAGCGCGGTGTTTGCCTGTAACGACGAGATTGCCGCAGGCACCCTGTTTGCCGCTCGGATCCAGGGCGTAGATGTGCCGCACCAGCTGTCTATCGTCGGCTTTGAGGACAGCCCTTTCTCCCGGCAGGCCTGGCCTAACCTGACCACCGCGCAGCAGCCAAACCGGACTATCGCCCAGCGGGCGACGGCACTGCTGATCGACTGTATCCGCAACAGTAATAACGCTGACTATAAGGTAGACAGCGAGGGTTTTTACCCGCAGCTGATCGTGCGCGATTCCACCTGCCCCGCCCTGGGCCGCAAAGCCTGACACCCCGGCCCCGAACCTTTGCGTCGGGGCCTCCTCCAACTTCTGAGTCGGGCCTCAGCCTCCAGGCTGGAGCTCCTGTTCAATCGCTGACCACAGGCGTTCCCGTCATTAAACACGCGCCAGAATGATGCCAGATCCGCAGAATTTACCCTGAATGGCCGCGATGCCTTTACAACCGCGCTCAATCAGTCCACAATGACAACGTTGTCTTGAAAAATCGTTTTATTTTTGGAGTTAGGTCTTTATGTCGTCTCCCAGTGTTTTAGCTTCCCGCCTGCAGCCAGAAGATACCCTGATGTTTCAGGAGGCCGCTTCAGCAGCAAGCGTCATCGCCGACCAGTTTGCGGCCAATGCCTCACTGGTTGCGGCGGCGGTCGAGCGGTTGAAAGTCTTTGCTCCACGGTCCATTGTGACCTGCGCGCGCGGCAGTTCTGACCATGCGGCAACTTACGCCAAGTATCTGTTTGAGACCCGGCTGGGCCTGATCACATCGTCTGCGGCTCCCTCTATCACGTCCGTTTACTTTGCCCGTCAGCAGCTGGAAGGCACGCTCTACATCGCTATCTCCCAGTCCGGCAAAAGCCCCGACCTTCTGGCCAGCGTGGAACAGGCGAAGGCCGGTGGTGCCCTGACCCTGGCGCTGGTGAATGTGGAAGACTCTCCACTGGCCCAGATGGCAGACCTGGTCATTCCTCTGCGGGCCGGTTCTGAAAAAAGCGTGGCGGCGACCAAGTCTTACCTCGCTACTCTGGGTGCCCTCATGCATCTCGTCTCCGAGTGGAGTGGTGATAAAGAATTGCAGACCGCCCTCCAGACCCTGCCGCAATCCCTCGCACAGGCGTGGGAAAATGACTGGCAGGCGGTCGTCGATGGTCTTAAAGAGGCACGCAACCTGTTTGTCATCGGGCGCGGCATAGGTTTTGGCGCGGCCCAGGAAGCAGCCCTGAAACTGAAAGAAACCTGTGGCCTTCACGCTGAAGCCTTCAGCGCGGCCGAAGTCAGACACGGCCCCATGGCCATCGTAGGCGAAGGTTTCCCGGTGCTGCTGTTCGCCCAGGAAGACCAAACCCTGAAAGGGATGGATTCTCTGGTGGCCGACTTCCGCGCGCGCAATGCCCGGGTGTTCGTGGCCAGTGAAAGCATCAGCGATTCGCTGCCGGTAGTAGAAGGTGCTCATCCCGCCATCGCACCCATGCTCGCCGTACAAAGCTTCTATCGCATGGCGAACGCTCTTTCCATCGCCCGCGGCTACAATCCTGATGAACCACCCCATCTGCGCAAGGTTACGGAGACAGTGTAATGATCAGCGCCCTGGTTAACGGCCGCATTTTTACCGGAGAAGCATGGTTTGACGACCATGCCTTGATTATCGACGGCGATCGCATTCGCGACCTCGTGCCACTCGCTGCGCTGCCCGCGGATATCTCGCGCTGCGATCTCGGTGGCTGGATGTTGCTGCCCGGCTTGTTCGATACGCAGGTGAATGGCGGTGGCGGTGCTCTGTTCAATGACGCTCCCTCGGTCGCGACCCTGCGCACCATCGCAGCGGCGCACCGTCAATACGGCACCACGGCCCTGCTGCCCACGCTGATCAGTGACGACCTTGCAGTGGTTGAGAAAGCCATCGCGGCCGTTGAGCAGGCCATCAATGAGAAGGTGCCGGGCATCGTCGGCATTCATCTGGAAGGCCCCTTCCTGAACCCGGCCCGTAAAGGTGTTCATAACGCTGAAAAATTTCGCACCATTGATGAAGCAGCCTTCAATCTGCTGACGTCACTCAAGGTGGGTAAAACCCTGGTTACCCTCGCGCCCGAATTAACTACCCCGGAGATCATTCGTCGACTGGTCGATGCCGGGGTAACCGTAGCTGCCGGCCACAGCGCCGCCGACTATGCACAGACTCGTGCGGCCCTGGCGGCTGGTTTAAGCAGTTTTACCCATCTGTTCAATGCCATGACGCCCTTCACCAGCCGCGAACCCGGCATGGTCGGCGCTGCGCTGGAAGATGCAGAAAGTTATTGCGGCATCATCGTCGATGGATATCACGTTCATCCGGCCACGTTGAAAGTTGCTGTCGCAGCTAAAACCAAAGGCAGGATGGTGCTGGTCACCGATGCCATGCCAACGGTAGGTGCGGCTAATAAAGAATTTATCTTGAACGGCGAAGTAATCCGTAGTGAAAACGGTCGCTGCGCCACCGCCACCGGCACCCTCGCCGGCTCGGATCTGGATATGCTGAGCGCCGTGCGCAACAGCGTTGCCCTGCTGGGTCTGGAGCTATCCGAGGCCGTGCGTATGGCCAGCGTCTATCCGGCTGCGATGATGGGCCTCGAGAATGAACTGGGCTCGCTGAAGCCTGGCTACAAAGCCAATATGATTCTGGTGGATGATGAGCTGAACCTGCTTAACAGCTGGATTGATGGGCAGCCCGAAGCTCGTTGATGATCTGCGCCAGCCGGCAGTTGCCGTCTGACGTGATGCATATTTTTTTGTCCGTTGATGTTTGTTAGTTCTCCATAATCGTTTTTCTTCCTCGAAAAACAAAGCGCTTACCCATCAACCCCTGTGGTTGATGGGTCTTTTTTTTGCCTGGACATTCCGCTCCATCAGATGGCGATGATGATCTTCCGACGATGCAGATACCAGGCAACGCCCCACAACACCGCCACAGGAATCAGTGCGCAGATCAACGAGGCGGCATAAGGGTCGGCAACTTTTTGCATCTGATCGAACAGCCACTGATAAGCGGAGACATCACCAACCGGGATCAGCCAAAGCGTCTTTGCCCACAGAATCGACAGGGCATAAATAAATAATGGATTCTGCCCGAGCATGGTAAAAGCCTTATAGATACCCTGCATCCAGGAAAATTTTTCCAGTCTCACCAGCACCATTAATACCAGCACACCCACACCACTGGTCAGCAGCACGAATGAACTGGTCCAGAGACTTTTGTTGATCGGAAACCAGGGATGCCACAACCAGCCAGCCAGCGTCAACATGGCACCCGCAGCAAGCAGCTGCCACTGAGCCCGGTTTTTATCACTCGCCAGAACCAGATGCCGCGTCACTTCATAACCTATCAACACATTGACCACGGATGGAAAGGTACTCAGCAGTCCCTCCGGGTCAAAGGCGATGCCTTTGCCACGCCACAGATGATCTTCGCCCAGCACCAGCAGATCGAAGTGACGAACCACTGAATGTTCCAGGCTGTAAGGATCAGCGCTGAGCTGCAACAGCGCCCAGTATCCCAGCAATAAAACAGCGGCGATGAGATACCGCCACAAGGTGTTGGCGTACAGCACTATCCACGCAGCCAGACAGTAGGCCAGCGCAATTCGCTGCAGCACCCCCAGGAAACGCAGAGTCTCCAGATCCTGCGTAAACGGAAAATAATTTAGTAGCAGGCCGATTAAAAAAATCACCAGTGTGCGTCGGAAAATTTTGCTTGCCTGGGCAGGAAAATCCAACGCGCTCAATGCCCTTTGGGAAAACACCATGGCCGCCCCGACCATGAACAGAAAGAACGGAAAGATGTAATCCGTGGGGGTGGCACCGTGCCAGTCGGCATGCAGCAGCGGAGAATAAACATAGCTCCACGAACCCGGCGTGTTCACCAGTATCATCAAAGCCAGCGTCAGGCCACGCATCACATCCAATGCCTGAAAACGTTGTTTGGTTGTCATGATTACACCTTCTGAAACAAACCATTTATTGTGCGAATAAACTGCAAAAAAAATGGCTGAAAATGCAGAGCATTAACAGCCATGTTGAAAACCTTAAAACCTTGTTCCGTACTATTTCCAGCTTCTGATCTTGTGACCTTTAACCGCATAGAAAAGGATAAACAGGTAAGCCGGTGTCATTACCAGATAAGCAGTCTGCCGATCGATATCGCCAATAGATGCCACGCCAGCCAGCACAAAAGGCAGCACCGCGCCACCGGAAATCGCCATGATCAATAAGGCTGAACCGGTACTGGTAAAACTGCCCAGGCCACTCAGTGCCATCGGCCAGATGGCTGGCCAGACGATGGCGTTTGCCAGGCCGAGCAGCGCCAGGAAGAAGATGGTGTTAGGCAGAGCGGGCAGACCAAAAGGAACAAACAGAACATCTGCAAAACTGGTAGAGGTGTTGTCCCCAAGCACGATGGATACACTCAGGATTATCCCTAGAATCGCTGACAGCATCAGCGCCTTCTGCTGGGAAATCACCCGTGGAATCATCAGCACGCCGAGGATGTAACCCAGCACCATGAAGCTCATGGTGTATGAGGTAAGGCTGGAAAAACCGCTGTAACCAATACTGCGACCGAAGGAGCCGATGGTATCGCCAGCGATAACTTCCACCCCCACATATAAAAACAGCGCGATCACACCCAGCACCAGATGCGGAAAACGAAATACCGAACCTTTATCAGCAACCTGCGCGTCTTCACGTTCCAGATCCAGCTCAGGAAGCGGAGAAAACTTCACGCACATCGCCAGAAACGCAATGAACAGTCCCATGCAGATATAAGGAAAAACAAGATTGCTGGCGAGGATTTCAATTTCTTCCGGGGTGGGCGCCTGAGTGGAATAGTCTTTCATGCCGCCAAGGATCATTGCTGTAAAAACCATGGGCGCCACCACACCGGCAGATTTATTGAGGATACCCATGATGCTGATGCGCGCCGCTGCTGATTCCTCCGGGCCGATCTTCACCACGTAGGGGTTCACCGCCGTCTGCAACAGCGTCTGGCTCGCCCCCATCATGAACTGCGCCACCAGAAACAGACCAAACCAATGAGTCTTGGCAGCCGGGATAAACATGAACGCCGCAGCGGCCATACCCAGCATGCCCAGCGCCATGCCATTTTTGTAACCTACGTGACGAATGACCCAGGCTGAGGGAATCGAAAAGACCACCACGGCGATGTAAAAGGTAAACAGGATGAACGATGCCTGCACGGGTGTCAGTGTCAGCACCAGTTCCAGATAGGGCATCAGGGAGCCATTCAGCCAGGTGGCAAATCCGAGGATAAAAAATAAACCTGCAACGATAGCCATGGGGATAACGCTGCTCTTGGGTGCGGGTGCGGGTGCGGTATCAACTGTCATTTCCATAAACCTGCTCTCGTGAAATGTTTCCGATGAATCGGGAGTGAAATGATTAAGGCGCTGACATCCGCAGGCGGCGCAAACGCTTTTATTTATTATGGGAACGCCCGGCCAGCGACGAGCACTGAGCCTGGGTTCATGTTTTTTACTAAGCGGAGGCCGTGAGCTGGCTCATCCGCTTCGCGTAATAGATAGCACCGAATTCCGGCTGGTTAAGCGGCGGAGACAGTCGCTCCACCACCGCCGGCTTCATCCAGGGAAGCAGGCGCGGACCCAGTCCGCCGAGCAGCGACATCCGCGGTGGCTCGGTCTCCCACAGTTTTTCAGCAACCGCACTCATGTAGTCGGCGCCCTGGCGGACGATAGCTGTCGCTACAGCATCGCCCTGATCGGCGGCATCCAGCACAAAGATAGCGAGGCGTGCGTAATCGCTGGACTTAGCGGTAGCCATCTTGTCCACGATCATCACACCCCGGGCCTGCAGATAATCGCCAATGGACTCTGTAAGGCTGGTCTGCGGACCGAGGTTATCGGAGGCCAGCAGCACCGCCTTGATCGCTTCAAGGCCCATCCACGCACCACTGCCGATATCACCGAACGGAAATCCGTGGGCCCCCAGGATGGTGGCCTTGCCCTTAACATAGGAATAACCACAGGAACCCGTACCCGCCACCATCACCGCGCCCTCGTCACGGCTGTGAGCGCCCAGACAGGCGATATGGAGATCCGTGGTGAGGAACATCATCTTAAAGGGATGCGCCCAGTTGTTGATGACGTCATACAGGCTGGGCAGATTTACACCTGCCAGTCCCATACCGGCGATTAACCGCTGGATCGCCGAAGCGGGCAGGCCGGCATCAGCCAAGGCCAGCTCAGTCGCCGTCTGGATTGAATCCAGCGTCTGCTGGACACCGTGAAGCGGGTTTGCCGGACCGCCCACACCTGTCCCCAGAACTTCGTCCTGGGCAGAAACGATGCGCGCGCGGCACTTGGTGCCACCACCGTCAATGCCCAGGTATAACGGTTCTTCTAACGCACTGTCATTGATTGGGTGTATCCCCATAAACCAACCTCTTATTTATTTGCAATGCCTGTGCGGTACTCTCGCGTAATTTGCTGATCGCAGGCCGCCCCGCGATGCCAATCAAATCCATATTCAGAGGTATCCGCCATCCCTTTTAACCATTACGGCCCAGAAAAAAGGTTGGCGCTATGACACACGCCAACCGTAAAAGAGCCATGATAGATATCAACAACACTGTCGGACTGCTCCGGGGCTGCATGGCGGATCTGCCAGACCCCGAAAACCAACACAACGAACATAAGCAGAGCATTCACATCAGGAGATACACGCTCAGGAACACCTTACGCCGCAAAGACAACGTTGTCAATAAATTTCAGGCGTAATGGTAACACCGGGCAGGGCTCGACCAGAACCGGCAGCGCGAGAGATTTGCGGGGTAAATCCTGATAAAGAATGACTAAGAATTGAAAACCGGGAATACGGGAAACGGGAGAACAGGACAGGCGGAAGGTCCGGGCGTAAGACTTCCCACAGGAAGCCTCGCGCCCATCATGGTTGTTTTACTCTGCCAGGCGGGCACGAATCTCCCGCAGCTTGGCATGCACACGGCGGGTATTGTCCGGCCCCATGCGCAGTAACAGCTTGTGGGATGACGGCAGTTTTTCCAGCGCCGGATCGGCATATTGATAAAACACCTTCGGACGCACCAGCAGGATCTCCCCGTCCACCACCGGCGCCGCCAGCAGATTATCGATCGCACCCAGCATGACGGTATGGAAGTTACCTTTCTTAAGCCCCATCTCGCCATAGGCTTCTTCCAACAGGGGGTAGAAGCGCTTGTAGATAGCGATCAGCGCATCCGTATCGATGGCTTCAAGAGTCGTGACGTACTTGTCGTAGCGACGGTAGTTGTCCGGCGAAAGAATATATTGCTGCCCCTGCTGATCCTCCAGTGTGCCATCGCGTGTGGCCTGGAACGGCGGGGCAGGCGAAACCAATGGGCGGTATTCGTGTACGATCTTGCCCTCCTCGATGGCATTGGCTGCGCGGACAAATTTGCGCACCACCTCTTCCGGTACCATCATGGTCGGTGCATCAGCAGCGAGCTTTGCAAAGGCATCCATAACACTCGGATCACTGTCGCTCAGCGGCGGCAGCGGCTCTTCCTGAGGCTCCGGCTTGGGCGGCTCATAGACCTGTCTTTCCGGTTCAGGCGCGGCTGTCTGCTCCGCTTCAAGTTCTGCCGCTGGGGCAGGAAGAGAGACGTTCTGCTCTTCTTCTTTCGCAGGTTTCCAATAGAAGAACACGATTGCCGCTACTATGACAGCGGCGATCAACACCAGGATGACCGTGATGTTGACCGGTTTGGGTTGCTCATTAGCCATACAGAAAGTCCTTGCGCGATTGAATGAGAGTTGCCGGGATTATGGAAGAATTCTGGTCAGGTCACTAGGGCCTCTCACGAGATTTGCTAACAACGACCGGTGAAGAGGCCCTCCGGTAGGACTGCGGGTTATGCAGCGGGTTCAGTGGCGGCAGATGATGAGCCAGCAAACCTTTCTTTACACAGAACCTTCTACTCTCGGCGTCAAATTGCTACCCCAGATTAAATCGAGTATGCTTGTTAGCAATCACTCTCATTTGCACAAAGATCCCACTTATGAATACTGCCGTCTCCCCTGCCGCTTCTCTTACCGAGTCGTCTGCCCTGCGTCTGGACCAGTGTGCCAAAGGCGCTGAGGTACGCGTGGTAGATCTGCTGGCGCAACCTTTGTTCGGCGAACAGGACCAGCACGTTTCCCTGCGACTGAAAGAGCTGGGCTTTCTTCCCGGTGCCCGGCTCAAGGTCATTGGCTTCGGACTGCTGGGTCGTGACCCACTGGCGGTACAGGTCAACGGCACCAAGTTCGCGCTCCGCCGTACTGAAGCTGCCAAAGTCAGCGTGGAATTGATCAACCCGGAATCCCGTTAATGTCAACAAGTCTTCGTTTTGCCCTGGTGGGCAATCCCAACTGCGGAAAAACCTCCCTCTTCAATCGCCTTACTGGAGCACGCGCCAAGGTAGCCAACTATCCCGGCGTGACTGTGGAGCGCCGTATCGGTCATCTTGGGGGACTCGCACGTCCGGCGGAGCTGCTGGATCTGCCCGGCACCTACAGCCTGATTGTTACCTCGCCGGATGAGCAGGTCGCGCGGGACGTAATCCTCGGCAACATGAAAGGTGAAGCCTCACCGGATGCGCTGGTGGCGGTGGTGGACGCAACCAACCTCCGCCTGGGGCTGCGCCTTGTTCTGGAACTGAAAGAGCTGAATCGCCCGCTGATCCTGGCCCTGAACCAGGTGGATGCCGCCCGCAAGCAGGGCATCACCATCGATGTGGCCGGCTTATCGCAGGCGCTGGGTATTCCCATCGTCGAAACAGTGGCCGTTCACAGCCACGGCGCTGATGCGCTGCTGAAAGCGCTGGCCGATTTTGCGGCCGATCAGGCGCAGGCTGAGGTGGTGCGGACGCCGGTGGAACATCAGACCGTGGAAGCGTCTTACCACCAGATCGAGAGCCTGATGTCTCAGTTTGTGGTACGCCCCGACGCCAGCCTCAGCTGGCAGGACCGGCTCGACAACATCATCATGCACCCGGTGCTGGGGCTGGTGATCCTGTTCAGTATCCTGCTGGTCATCTTTCAGGCCGTATTCGCCTGGGCTGCACCAGTGATGGATCTGATTGATGCCGGGACCACTGCCCTGGCTGAAGGGGCGGAAGGCGTACTGCCGGAAGGCGTGCTGCAGGACTTTATCGTCAATGGCCTGATCGCCGGGGTTGGGGGGGTCGTCGTCTTCCTGCCGCAGATCGTTATCCTGTTCTTCTTTATCCTGATCCTCGAAGATTCCGGGTATCTCACCCGGGCTGCCTTTCTGCTCGACCGGCCCATGCGCGGTATTGGCTTATCGGGTCGCTCCTTCATCCCGCTGCTCTCCAGCTTTGCCTGTGCGGTACCGGGCATCATGGCGACGCGGACCATCCAGGACCCGCTGGAGCGGATGATCGCTATCATGGTCGCGCCTCTGATGACCTGCTCGGCCCGCCTGCCGGTTTATGCGCTCATCATCGCGGCGTTTATTCCGGAGCAGACCGTTTGGGGCATCTTTAACCTGCAGGGTCTTACCCTGTTTGGCCTCTACATGGCCGGCATCATCAGCGCCTCGCTGGTCGCCTGGATGATGCGTCGCCGCCAGACCCGCGAAGAGTATCCCCTGCTGCTGGAACTGCCGACCTACCGCTGGCCTATGGCCTACCACGTGCTGCTCGGCCTGCGCGAGCGGACCTGGATCTTCCTGCGCCGGGTGGGCACCATCATCCTGGCCCTGTCCATCGTGCTGTGGTTCCTGGCCAGTTATCCCGCTGCGCCGGAAGGTGCAACCCATGCAGCGATTGAATACAGCTTTGCCGGCCGCCTGGGTATCTGGATGCAGCCGTTGTTTGCGCCCCTGGGCTTTACCTGGGAGATGTGTATCGCCCTGATTCCCGCCATGGCAGCGCGGGAAGTGGCGGTCAGCGCCCTGGCGACCGTCTATGCCGTCGGCGGCGAATCGGCAGATGCGGCGCTGGGTTATGCCATCGGCAACAGCTGGGGCTTGCCGGTAGCCCTGGCTTATCTGGCCTGGTTCGTCTATGCCCCGCAATGTATTGCCACTATTGCGGTCGTACGTCGTGAGACCAACTCCCGCGCGGCAACAACCTTCTTCACCGTGTACCTGTTTGCTCTGGCTTACTTTGCCGCCTGGGCAACCTACCAGATCGCCATGCTCTGGTACTGATCATCCTGACGGAGGCAGTTATGTGGCAGGAAATTATTGTGGGACTTTGCGTTATCGGTGCCTTGGTGTTTCTCGTTCGCCGCTGGCTGCCGGGCGGGAAGAAAAAAGCTGCTGATTGCGGCAGCGGATGTGGCAGCTGCTCCACCAGCAGCAGCTGTGCAACTCCCGCGGCCGCTGACAAAGCCCGGAACACATCGAATCCTTGACTGATCGAATCAGCGGACGCTGCGCTCTCAATGCGTCAGCGTCCGCTTAAAATGTCCTTGAAATGCCCCGGTGACTTCCCTACCGTATCCCTCCTGTCACATCGAGCCGCACCCTGTTCACAGCCTCCCGAGGGATCACCATGCAGGAAAAAATCCGCCAAGAAAAACTAGAGTTACGCACGTTCATATTGTTTCTGCTGTTGGTGTCGGTGGGCTTCCTGTGGCTGCTCCGCCCCTTCTTTGGCCCGATTTTCTGGGCATGCGCCGTTGCGGTGATCTTCTATCCCGTGCAGCAGAAACTGCTGCAGCGCTTCAATAACCGACGCAATCTGACTGCGCTGCTGACCCTGTTGCTGTGTGTGGTCATTGTGGTACTGCCGATGATCTTTGTTGTCAGCTCCGCTGTGAACGAAGGCGTTGGCATCTATCAGAAGATCGAGAGCGGTGAGATCAAACCTGCCCAGTACATCGAGCGGTTCCGCGAAGCCTTTCCCCGCGTCGAACATTCCCTGGACCGCATTGGGGTCGACCTCAACAAGCTCAAGGAAACCGCGACGGAGGCTGCCATGAGCAGCGGCAAGGTTCTGGCCCGCCAGACCCTGAATATCGGCCAGAACGCCTTCAGTTTTCTGCTGAACCTGTGCCTCATGCTTTATCTCACATTTTTTATGCTGCGCGACGGCAACAAGCTGATCGAGCTGATGGTACGCGCGCTGCCGCTGGGCGACGCGCGGGAGCGTATGCTGTTTTCCCTGTTTGCCGAAGTGACCCGCGCCACCATCAAAGGCAACCTGGTGGTAGCCATTGTGCAGGGCGCTCTGGGCGGCTTCATCTTCTGGGTTCTGGGCATTCCCGGTGCACTGCTGTGGGCCATCTTCATGGCCATTGCCTCCCTGATCCCGGCCGTGGGTCCGGCCCTGATCTGGCTGCCGGTAGCGCTCTATCTGCTTGCCACAGGTGAGACCATGGATGCCTTGATCCTCATCGGTTTCGGTGCCGGAGTGATCGGGCTGGTCGACAATATCCTGCGCCCGATCCTGGTTGGCCGCGATACCCAGATGCCGGATTACATCGTGCTGTTATCCACCCTCGGCGGACTGGCCTTGTTCGGGATCAACGGCTTTGTGGTCGGCCCACTGGTGGCGGCTCTGTTCATGGCCTTCTGGGGAATCTTTATCCGCGAAGTGAACAATCAGGACGAAACCCCAGCCAAGGCAGACGCCACGCTGCCGTGATCAGCAGATCAAAGGCAGATCAAAAAAGAGGGGCGGGAAATCATGGTAGACTGCCCGCCCTTTTTACTTCCTACTTGAGAAATGACTTATGTCAGAGCAATACACTACCGTTGAACAACGGGTGAGCTATGGTGTTGGCCGCCAGATGGGCGAGCAGCTGGCCGCCAATCCTTTCGATGGCGTCGATGCCGCTGCGGTTGCTGCAGGTGTGGTTGACGCACTGGAAGGCAAAGCCAGCGCTGTGGAGCGCGCCGACCTCGAAGCCGCTTTCAGAGAAATCAGTGAGCGCATGCAGGCTAAGCAGGCCGAACAGGCCAAAGCCAAAGCGGCTGAAGGTGAAGCTTTCCTCGCAGAGAACGCTAAAAAACCCGGCGTGACCGTCACCGCCTCCGGCCTGCAGTACGAAGTCATTACCCAGGGCGACGGCGCCAAGCCTAGCGCCAGCTCACGGGTAAAAACCCATTACCACGGCACCCTGATTGACGGTACTGTATTCGACTCTTCCTACAACCGCGGCCAGCCTATCGACTTTGCCGTAAACGGTGTGATCGCCGGCTGGACCGAAGCGCTGCAGCTGATGCCCGTGGGTTCCAAGTGGCGCCTGTACATTCCCTACCAGCTCGCCTACGGTGAGCGCGGTGCCGGTGGCAGCATCGCTCCTTACTCTGCATTGATCTTTGATGTGGAGCTGCTGGAAATCGTCGCTTAACATTTCCCGCCCTTCCGGCGCGCTACCACTGAGGGTGACAGTGCGCCGGAATTCATTACCCCGCGTTTGATTATCAGCGTTATCTCCGGATGGTTTATGTGGTTTAAAAATCTGCGCCTTTATCGGCTTACCGAACAATGGACACTCACGCCTGAAGAGCTGAATGAGCGCTTGAGTGAATTCAGTTTCAACCCCTGCGGCAATCTCGACATGATGCGTTACGGCTGGGTGCCGCCCCTGGGCCGGCACGGCAGCGAGTATGTCCACGCCGCCAATGGCTACATCATGATCTGCGCCAAAAAACAGGAAAAGATTCTGCCGGCAGCAGTCGTCAATGAGCAGCTGGAAGAAAAAGCCATCGCCATCAGTGAAGCCGAGGCCCGCAGTGTCGGTCGCAAGGAGCGGCAGACCCTGAAGGACGAAATCATCTTTTCGCTGCTGCCCAAAGCCTTCACTAAGTCCTCACTGGATTTTGCTTACATCGCTACGCAGGAAGGCTTGATCGTCGTGAATGCATCTTCCGCGAAACGCGCTGAAGATCTGCTGAGCGCCCTGCGCGAAGCCCTGGGCAGCCTCCGCGCCATTCCGATTACGGCGAAGAATGTTCCCACCCAGGTCATGACTCACTGGCTGCGCGACGCCCAGCTGCCGCAGGACTTCGAGCTGCGCGAAGAATGCGAGCTACAGGCAGGAAAAGACGGGCGGGTGATCCGCTGCAAGAATCAGGACCTGTACGCCGATGAAATCCGCAGCCACCTGGACAGCGGCATGTTCGTAAGCAAAGTGGCCATCACCTGGAAGGAAGCCATCCACTGCGTCATCGACGATCAGCTGGCGATCAAGCGGCTGAAGTTTGAAGACCGGATTCAGGAACAGGCCAACGACCGTAATCCCGAAAGCAAGGCAGAACAGTTTGATGCGGATTTCGCCATCATGACCCTGGAGCTGAAGACCTTCATCAGCGCCCTGTTAAAAGCCTTTGGTGGCGAAGACGATTCCTACATCGACTGATGCCAGAGTCGCGCTGCCAGTGCGGCGCGATCTATAACTTTTACAAGCGCCCTGTAAAAAAGGGCTCGCAGGACGGCCATCGATATCATTGGCCAGCAGTAAAAATCCTCCACCGACAGTTACTTACCGCTGACTGACGGCATCTGGCATAGCCCGTGCATCATCTACCGTTACGTTGAATATTTCGTATCAAATGAGGACGTAATGATGAAAAAACTTTCTCTGTTTCTGACTGGCGCACTGGTGATGTCGTCGGCAGTGGCTATCGCTCAGACTGACACAGCGACGGAACGCCCTATCCCGGCCTTCAATGTGCTGGACGTCAATAAAGACGGTGTCATCAGTGAAAGCGAAGCGCTTTATTTCAACCTGAGCGATAAGCTGTTCAAGGTGTGGGACACCAATGGCGATGACATGCTGACCGAAGCCGAGTATGACAAAGGTCTGGCTGAAAAAAGTGATGTCGATACCGGTACCGGGGGATACTGATCCCTGCCCGACCAACGGCAGCGCGTCAGGCACGCTGACACCAGCCGATCATGCTGCGGATATAGCTTTCCCTGTGGATAATCCTCGAGATGTGGTAATATGCGCGCTTTTTTCGATCCGGACCGCGCACTATGACTAATAAAGTCGCCGTTATTATGGGCTCCCGCAGTGACTGGGCCACCATGCAGGGCGCTGTGGAAATCCTGCAGCAAATGGGTGTGGAGTATCACACCGAAGTCGTCTCCGCCCATCGCACCCCCCAGAAACTTACCAGCTTCGCCGAAGAGGCCGCCGCTGCCGGTTATGGCGTAATCATTGCCGGTGCCGGCGGTGCTGCCCACCTGCCTGGCATGGTAGCCGCTCATACCCGTCTGCCAGTGCTGGGCGTCCCGGTACAAAGTAAAGCCCTGAATGGGATGGACAGCCTGCTCTCCATCGTCCAGATGCCCAAAGGCGTCGCGGTGGGCACGCTGGCGATCGGTACTGCCGGGGCTTTTAACGCTGGTTTGCTGGCCTGCCAGATCCTTGCCCTCAACGACCCGGCCCTGGCCGAGCGTATCGAACGGTTCCGCGAGGAGCAGACCCAGGCTGTTCTGGACAATCCCGATCCGAGTGTTGAATAAATGAGTCAAGCTGTTTGGGTGCTGGGCGCCGGCCAACTGGGCGCCATGTTGCAGACTGCGGGACGCCCGCTGAACCTGGATGTGCGACCGGTGCCTATCGACGCCGCAGAAGCACCGGCCCTGCAGCCAGGGGATATCGTCACAGCCGAACGGGAACAGTGGCCCGAATCCTTGGCCACCAACGCCCTGGCGCAACACCCCCGCTTTATCAACAGCACTGTCTTTGGCCGTCTGGCTGATCGTAAAACCCAGAAATCCCTGATTGACGAACTGGGTCTGGCCACCGCCCCCTGGGCTTTTGTGGATCAGGCGACCCAGGCTGCCGACCTGCACCAGAAGCTTGGTGAGCGGGTTCTGCTTAAACGCCGTACCGGTGGTTACGACGGCAGAGGCCAGCACTGGCTGCATCAGTCCCGCCAGGACGAAATTCCCGCTGACTGGCACGAACAGGCCATTGCCGAACAGGCTATCGCGTTTGACGAAGAGGTTTCGCTGGTGGGCGCGCGCGATGCCGCCGGCCAGTGCGTGTTTTACCCGCTCACCTTGAACCTTCATGTGAACGGTATCCTGCTGGGTTCAGTCTCCCCACTGCCGCGCCTTGCCCATCTGCAGGCCCAGGCGGAAACCATGCTGGGCGCTTTGTTGCATCACCTGGATTACGTGGGTGTCATGGCCATGGAATGTTTCCGGGTGGGCGACCGCCTGATGATCAACGAACTGGCTCCCAGGGTTCACAACAGCGGTCACTGGACCCAGGCTGGCGCGAGTATCAATCAGTTTGAACTGCACCTGCGGGCCATCACCGGTCTGCCATTGGGCAAACCCACCATCAAAGGCCGCAGTGCCATGGTGAATCTCGTGGGAACCGAGCGGAACAATGAATGGCTGGGCGTGCCGGGCACCGAACTGGTGTGGTATGGCAAGGAGGTACTTCCGGGACGCAAGGTGGGTCACATCAACATTACGAATACCGATGAGACTGCTGTCTGCGCTTCGCTGGAAGCACTTCGCCCCCACCTGCCGGATCACTACAACGAGGTTATAGACTGGCTGGTACAGTCAGTCCGCTAAAAGCCTTCACAACCTCCCCCCTATCAAAGCTGTCGGGCGGGCGCGATCAAACCTGATGGTCGGCCCGCTTGAACAAACGCTGGATCACCGTCACCAGGCCTAATATCACCGTTCCAGCCACCACACCGGTGATCACGTTAGCCAAGAGCGCCATCAGGATACCGGCAATGCCCGCAACACACCCAGCCGGCCAATGAAGTCCATCTCGGCGGCAGCGCCCAGCGCAATCACAATAATTTCTGCCTTTGGCGACCGCCCACACCACCGGAATTTCCATGTGACATAGCACAGTGAGGAAATTTTAGGTATCAATCGCGCGGCATTCGATAAGACTGTTGAGGGTGAGTCGCCCCCGGCGGGGATCTGCAGACAGGCCCGCCGCGACAGAGATGTCGCCGGAATGCAGCGAGCAGCTGCGATAGATCAGTGCCCGGTTAAAACGCACCTGGATACGGGCGATGCGCTCAAACAAGCGGGTGTTGCCGTTGATGTATCCGCGTGTGGCTTCCTGATCCGCCATCACTTCCTGTTTTAATATCCTGAAGTACCGCTCCAGTCGCTCACTGGTTACAGTTTCGTAGCCGGTACTGCGATGACGATAAAATGATGTCCCACCAAATTTTTCATCGCAGAGGTAATGCACCACTGCAAACTGGTTGGGTGTGTGGTTATCGATATGCGGCACACACTGTATAGGTCGTAACTGATCCGGTGGCGTAGTGGTCAGTGAGAAGGAAGACATGCGTACCACCGGTTGATATTGCCGCGACAGATCAAACACCTCCCGCAGCACCGGCTCCACTTTCTGCAGCAACACAGCAGGATAAGCTTTTACCTGCTTGCGGATGCCGGGATAAAAATCCGTTGCCTGTGCGACAAAGGGTGGATCGGCCTCCGCCAGAGAGATTAAAGTTTCCGGGTCATCAACAAAATTATTGATGACCACCAATGGCTGCGCCTCATGGCCAAGAGCATGCACCTCATAGGCCGGACAATGCATGTCAGGCTCCGGGAACAAGCCGAGCATTTTTCTTCTCCACCAGTGAGTAGATGTGTCCCAGCGAGGCGATAAGCGTATAGATGGGCTTGAGATAGTCCTGTCGATGCAGCTGCAATACTGCGGCATCATCCAGCGCGGACAATTTGTCTTCGTCGATGGTATACAGTCCCTGCACACGCTGCTCTTGTTTGTTGGCGAAGGTAATGTTGAGAGACATGGGCATCAACAGATTGTGATGCAGCAATGCTTCAATAAACGCCTGCGTATGCTGCTCCCCTTCCACCAGTTGCGCCAGCATGGCTTTTATCCGCTGCAGAAAATCAGTCTCTTCACCCTCTTCAGTAAATATCGCCTGCCCTTCGCCACGAGCGAGACACTCACTTTCTGCATCAATACAGATCACTGTCCGATCATCCTCACGCCCCACAAAAAAAGGCTGCCGCATGATATTCAGCGGTGTATAAATTCCCTGCCAGCGCTCATCTTCCCAAAAAAGATTCTCGTGCTCCTCAAACCCCAGCAGCGCCACACAGACAAAACGTCCTGTATCCGTATATTTTGTAAACGCAATGGGATATTGCACCGCCAGCTTCAGAAATTCACTCATCACCACCGGCACCATCCGCTCCCGCGCGCCCTGCGCTTCTATGCGGCTCTGATCCACACGAATGTGACGATGATGCCTGTTATGCAGTGAAACAAATCTGGTCATTTGATTACCTGGACGGGATAAATGAGATGGTTGTGTAGTGACGATCTTAGCAGCATTCGCAACAATACGCGGCAACAGGTGAAAATCGTGACAACTTTTCAGAGGTGCTGGCCGATCTCACTAAGTGGCACAACACCTTCGACATCAAAAACTGGCTCGCACCCCAATAGTCCAGCGCCGCCCGCTGTCCTCCACCAGCAACAACTGATTCGCATAGCGCCCGCGCTTATGCACATACTCCTCAGTAAGGTTTAACCCTTCCGCAAAGATAGAAATGTCATCAGTGATGTCATAGCTAGCACTTATATCCCACTGCTCATAATCCTCCACAATCGTCGGGCCATCGCCATTAAGCTGCGTCAGCGACTGAACAAAATCAGCGCGACGATTGTAAGCAAGACGAATCTGGAACGGGCCCTTTTCATAAAAGCCCACCATGTTGTAAGAATCGCTGAGACCGGTAAGTGCAAACACCTGCTCCACGTCGGCCGGGTCAAGTTCCGCATCACTGTCCACCAGCGTCGCATTGAACATGATGCCGAACCCGGTATCGCTGAAGGTGTGCTGCACACTGAATTCCACACCGTCCACCGTAGCAGTTTCACCATTATTGGGCAGCGTGTTGGTGAACACAGCTTCCGTGTCATTGGGGTCGGCTGCCCCCGTGTTGTCACCGGTAGAGGGATCAAGCAGCGTGCTGCCATCCGGCAGGGTGAAGGTAATGTCTTCCAGCGAGTTCACAATAAAGTTCGCAACATCTTTCTTGAAATAACCTACCGACACATAACTCGCATCGCCGTAATACCACTCCCAGGAAAGATCAAAGTTATCCGATTCAAAAGGCTCCAGCGCCGCATTGCCGCTGGTGGAGGTGAGGTCCCCGCCCTGCCGCGTTGTTGTGATGACGGTGACCGGCGCCATACTGTTGAGCGTTGGACGCGTCAGCGTTTTGGAAGCGGCAGCGCGCAGGATCATATCGTCGGTGATGGATAACTTGACGCTGAAGTTAGGCAGGATAGCGTCATAGCTGGTTTTCGCATTCACCGCTTCGGCAGGTCCGTACTGCGCCAGCATCTCGGTCTCATCAAGAATGGTCAACCCAATGATCGGTGCCTGAGTTCCGTCTACCTGTGTATCTGTACTTTCTATGCGCACCCCTGAGGTAGCCGTAATCGGCATGCCGGCCAGCTCTCCGGCAAAATCCACTTCCAGATAAGCCGAAACCGTTTCTTCTTCCACTTCATAAGAGTTATCGCGGCGTACGGCATCGAAGCTGATAGGCACACCATTGACACTTTGATAGTACTGCTCAAGGAAGGTGAAGTGAGCTTCTCCGTCGTGCGCCAGCCATTGCGTGGGCATTCTGCCGCTGCCACTGACATCACTCAGAAAATCATTGCCCGCATCAAAAATATATTGCATATCGGCGGGGATGACCGGCAGGTCCGGATAACCACAATAGGTACAGTGAATACCGACGCCTTCGTTATCCCATCGCTCAAGAGTTTTGGTTTCGCGGGAAAACATTGCGCCAAATCTGGCTTTAACCAGCCCATTGACTGCTCCTTCATCCCAGACACCATCCAGCTTGATCTGTGTAACATCATCTTCAACGGCCCAGCCGCGCCGCAGCATAACGTGCGCGCGGCTGTTTTCTTTACTGAGAAAATCCTGTACGCCAGCCGGCGGCTGATAAGCAGGGTCAGATGGATCAAGATAAGCGACGCCGTCCAGTTCCTGCTGCCCCGAATAGATCGTGGGATCTGCCGTCTGAAATTCGCTGGCTACCGGAAGGATGGCATCGTCCACCTGAAACCGGACGCGGTTGGCGTAACCAATCAATGACAACTGGTCGCCGCCGCCATTGTTGGCCTCCCGTTCTGCGCGGGAAAAACTTGCATCAAAATTCAATGTGAGTCGGTCACTGACATTCCAGTCAGCGTTAAAACCCCATAAAAATGTTTCAGTGAGTCGGTCGAATTTCTTGGCATGCATGTCTGTCGCGAGACCGACTTCCTGCCGCAGGTCAATCACTGTTCCATTTTTATCGGTCAGCGCATCCGTAATATTAGGTGCTGTGAACCAGTGGCCGTAGGACACTGCATTGGTCTTTACATCAAAATCGGAATAGAGCAAATCTGTCGTAAGGGTCAGCGTATCGACGGGAGCATACTGCAGCACCAGCGATGCGTTGGTGCGGGTGCGTTCCTCGAAGGTTACTTTGTGATCATAATTGCGCGGCGAAAAAATTGTTGACCCATCCGGAACACCCGCACCGCCATTTAATTCCGCCACGGGTATGCCGACGTTCTCCAGCCAGCCGTCCATCTGTGCCTGATTAAGCCGGGTTTCTCTTTCCTGATGCGATACGGCGAGCAGAACCCCGAAAGTATCTTCATTAAAAGTATTACTGATCAAGCCGGAAAACTGAGGTGATGTGGACTCACTGTTTTCATCAATCAAGGCTTTAACGCTACCCGCGACTTTAAAACCGTTCATATCGAATGGCCGCGCGGTTCTGACATCGACAGTGGCACCGATACCGCCGGACTGGAGCATCGCCGTTGAGGTTTTGTGGACATTCAAGCCACTCACCAGCTCCGAAGCTACCGTATCAAAACTGAACGCCCGGGATTCATTTTCTGAGGCGACTTGTCGTCCGTTAACCAGCACCGTATTAAATTCCGGCCCAAAGCCGCGCACCGTAATCAGCTGACCCTCACCACCGGATCGATCAATGGACACACCGGTAATCCGCTGCAGAGATTCGGCCAGATTGGTATCCGGGAATTTACCAATATCTTCCGCTGATATTGCATCAACTACGCCACCGGCTTCGCGTTTAACATCCATGGATCGTTGCAGACTGCCGCGAATACCTGTTACCAGAACCTCTTCAACGGATCCACCTGCGTTCTGTGCGATAGACGGCGCAGCTGCCATGGATGACAGAATGCCGATGATCGCGCGTGATAATTTATTTTTGGTGGGCATGGTCTCGACTTCCTCTTCGGTGTGATGGCTCGTAACCATGAGCTGACCATCTTCACCGACTCGCACCTTCAATCGCGTATTCGCCAGCAGCAACCTGACGGCTTCTTCAATTGAATATCGGCCAACCAAGGGATTGGCTGTTACTTCCATCGCGTCATCAAATGGAAATATCAACGTAATGTTGGCTTGCCGGGCAAACTCGATGAGCGATAAATCGGCTCGTTGCTGAGGGATGTCGAAAGGGATTGTTGTGCCAGAATGAGCATCGCCTGCCTGGGCTGCCGAACTCAACAGAGCCAGAAGCGCGCTGGACAATGCCGCCAAAATCGCCGTTTCGTTTCCTTCAGAAGCGAGCCTGCGGCTCGCCTGTTGAATAGACGAATGAACGATTTTTTTCCGCCATGAAGTCGAAGACATTCTTATAAATAATTATTGTCATGAGTCGATGCCGCGGGCGCGGCGTTCTGGCGGAGTGTAAGGTTTTAGTTATCACACAACAAGCAAGGTAAGGAGTATTTTTCAGCGGGCGCGCAATAAAACCTTATGGTCATTCAGACGCTCACTTTCAATGTTGAAATTGCGCGTCAGGGTAGCCAGCAATCCATCCACGTCACCTGCCTTGAATAAACCGGCGATACGGGCCTGTTTGATGTGTTCATCCATGACTTCAAATTCAACTGCTGTATATCGAGAAATCTCCGCCAATGCCTGTTCAAGACTCTCACCGCGAAAAACCAGATTGCCGTCGCGCCAGCTGAGCTGCGCGGCGATATCCGCTTCGGCAACCGGCGCGACGCTTTCCCGCGCAGAACCTAAAACGGCCTTTTCACCTTTAGCTACAGCCACTGCATCTTTGCCCATGGGGCCCGGCGCTTTATCCGCTGCGTCTGTGTGAGTTAGACGCCCTACCAACACTTTGCCATCAGTGACCAGCACTTCCACTTCTGAAGCATTGAACATCTTGACGTTAAATACCGTGCCGACCGCCCGCACCACTCTGTTACCCGCCATCACGCTCAGCGGCCGCTCGGTATCATGGGCAACATCAATGTTCACTTCGCCCCGCTCCAGAAAAAACAATCGACTGTCGGCATAGTAGCGAACGCTTATTCGACTGTTGGTATTGAGCAACAATTGCGAACCGTCCGGCAGCTGAAAACTGGACAGCTGTCCCACGCCGGTTTCGTAAACCTGCTGAAATTCCTGCTGGGATTTGACGAGGTAACTCCAGCTGAGAAATAACGCCACTGTAGTGAATATGAACGATGCGGCGATGACTGAAAAGAATGGCGGACGCGATCTGGTCCGCGGCGGTGCATCAAACAGATCCGCCAGCCGGGCCAGGCTGTCCATACGATCCCACAGCGCCGCCATCTCGAACAGCACGCGCCGGTGTTCGCGACTCTGTTTGACCCACTCACACAATGCCTGCTGCTCGTCACCAACCAACCCACGATCCAGCCGCGCAATCCACAGACTGGCCTGCTCGTGAATCTGATCTTTGTTGGCAAACCCCACCACCTTACTCATGACTAACACCTGCTGACATCAAGGAGGATTCTACAGGCTCACACTCCGTTAACGCTGTGGCGGGTTGATGCCTGTTGCCAGCTGTCAGTGCCATCATGTACCCGGTGCACCGTTTGATTCCTGTTGCGATATGCTTCTCCACTGTATTTTCGCTGATACCCAGCGTCTGGGCGATCTCCTTCTGGGAATAGCCGTAGACTTTGCGCAGCACAAAAGCCTTGCGACATTGTTGCGGCAGCTGGCGAACCGCTTCGCAGAAATGTCCGAACTCCTGACTGGCAGCGACGCGATCATAGGTTTCATCAGCAGAGGTCGCCAGTTCCTGCAGATCCTCCTGCAGCTCTTCCATGCTGTCCGCGAGCCGGGTCTCCGAGCGTTTGCGATGATCCAGCGCGAGATTGCGCGCGGTACGCAACATGAATGACCGTGGGTGCTGGATGTCGTCCCGCTCGCCGGACTGGCAGACCCGCACATAGGTCTCCTGCACAATGTCCTCAATCTCCCGTGGTGGCACGATATGGGAAACCGCGCGTGCGAGAGTTGTTCTCAGGGCGATAAACAAGCTGGTGATATTTTCGTTATTAGACATAGCTCAGCCAGAATTTGACATAGTTCAGCCAGACCGATAAAAGAATTCCATTCCTACCGACAGACGATTGAACCGATGTTTTCCGCTATAGCGGCTGAAAAAATCAGAGGGTGAAATTTGCCTGGCGGTGATGCTCTGCGCGTTCGCGCATGATGTCCGCCTGCGTCTGGTCCCCCAGGGTTTCGTAGATCTTTACGCCCAGATCGTAAAAACGCGGTTCAGCTTTCTGGCGACGGATTGCCTGATGCAAAAGATCACGTGCCTGCTGCACATCGCCCGCGTTAAAAAACCTGATCGCTTCGTAGTAAAGAAAATAGGGGTTGCTGTTGCGGTGCTGCTCTGCCAGTTTGAAATAAACCTCAGCTTTCTCCTGGTCACCCAGCTCCTGATATAAGCCGCTGAGGTTGCTGATGATCGTCAGATCGCCTCTGTCTTCCTCCAATCCGCGCAGATAAAGAGCTTCCGCTTCTTTCATAAGGCCCTGACGGCGATACAGTGTGGCGAAGTTGTTCCAGATGTAGGCCTGTTTGTCATCCAGCAGCAGCGCCTTGCGCAGGTGCAGGAAACCTTGCTTCACGTCCCCCTCCGCCGCCAGCTCCATACCGCGATTATTGTAAAACTGCGCGGCGGCAAGTTTCTCTGAGATCAGCCGCTGATCGTAGGAGGTGTGGTAGCGATCCATCTCCAGATCGATGACCACTTGATCGCGCCGCATTTTTACTTTGCTGTTCACATGCCGCAGAAATAAAAATGCATCCTGATTGCGAATATCCCAGGTGGGCGGCAGATCCACTTCATTGACGTAAGCCTTTAATCCGACGTGGCGCGCCATGGTGACGTACAACAAGGTAAAGCTGAGGCAGTTGGCCTGACGCTGCTCAAAGGCTTCTGCGCCGGTAAGGGTATAAAAGGCGGTGTAGGTGATGCCGCGACCACCCGCTGAGCTGGGCGTCAGCAGCGCGTTATGCAGGGCTTTTGCCCGGGAAAACTCGCTCCTCACATCGGCAGTATGGCGCTCGGCAAATTCTCTCATGGCGGGAGTAAGCTCAAATAAATCCCGTTCCGGCAGCTCAGTCTCATCGTAGGGCTGTCCCAGCAGGGGCACACCTTCCAGCGCGACCTCCAGCAGCGCCGCATCCGGCTTATTGCCACTGGGCGCGAGGGTAGCGCAGCCGCCCAGCCAGACGCATGCGAGTATCAGCATCTGCAGGATAAACCACTGATTTCTTGCCATTTTTTCCATAGCGGGTCACTCGCAACATTGTTATCCATTATTGATTGCCAGTACTGCCTGGTAATTATAGGTGTAAAAATTCCGCTGATCCCGAAAAGCCGGACATGTGGACGTTCACTTCGCCAGCAATCAGATAACCAATGTGGAAATCACCGCCAGCTACGGAAAAATGTGCGCCATGCCCGGTAACCGGTCAACGTCCTCCGGCTTCGCCGGGCTTACGAAAGGAATATCTCTGGCCATCAGATCAACACCCGCCAGTGCCGCCGCGTAGCCATCTGGTGTATGCAGGCTGATCGGCGCACGGCCGGTTTTTGGGTAACTGAATGCAACGCTGGGTGAAGCAACCTGCCAGCCATGGGAGCGGATTCTTTCTACCAAGGGCGCGATAAAGTAAGCGGCCAGATCATTCTCCTGCAGCAACAGCACAATCCTGGATGAAGGGCCGACGGTGGCGAAGGTGTATCGGTGATAATCGAGCAACCCCTGCCAAACCATGTCCACATACAAAGTTTCCAGCGCGGCCATATCCACCCGCCGGTTGGCATTCACCTGGGCGATGTATTGTTGATTGAGATAAGCATCCTGGGATTTCACATTGACGTAGATAGGCTGCAAAGCATTTTCGCGGGCAAAATCATTCAGTCGGCGACGCACCGCCAGATCACCACCGGCAGCGTGATAACCGAAGTGAAAATAACCGTGATAGTGATTAAATTCCTGAAGGCGTGCGTGAGCTTTCAGCAGATCAATCTCGTAGGCGTAAAGGTTAACCTTCTTAAAAAGATTGTGATCATGCCCGCGACTGGCGATGATATGCCCGGCGTTGTCGTAAGCCTGCAGGCGCGCCTTGCTGTTGGTCTTCGGCGTGATCTTTCTGGTACTCACTAGAAATAACGCCTGATCAACTTCCGCACGCCGCAGACCACTGATGATCATCTGCGTACGAGCCATACCGTCCAGCGTGGCTGAGGGCCCGAGAACATCGTCGAAAGCAATCACGACTTCCTGGGCACGCACCGGCAGGACAAGAAGCATCAGTGCTGCTGCTATCAGCAGAACGTTATTGAAAGAAGAAAAGGATAAAATGCGTTTTGCGTTCATGGTCTTTTTTGTCTGGATGAATTAACAAGAAAATCTTTTTGCAAACACTACATAGCGTTAGAGTTAGTCCTAAAAAAACATCTATTTTTTAAATGTAAATATTTAATTGCGCTGCAGAAATACCAAAAAAAATCATTTCCGTTTTTAACATAGCGATTTAACCTGAGAAGACAGACGCCAATTATTCGCACATCATTTGACCTGCTGCCAGCCCTCTTCTATAGAACATAGTCCGCAGAACAATGAGAGCCTTACCGAACTCTCTGCGGCTTAATCATAAAAATTGTTATTCAGTTTTCAACTATAGCCCAGGAGGATTCACCATGCAGAGGATTGTGCATTTCCCATCTGTTACTTCAGTCGCACTTTTTGTGTTAATCATCATTTCTTCCACCTTCGCTGTTGCGCAGAAGGCGGACTCCCCAAGCCTTACAAGCGATATCGTTCCTGCAGGTTTATCGATCACGCCCCTTGATGACAAAACCGCACTGATCCGTGCGCAGCTACCGCAGGAAAAGCCGGGCGGAGAGGTAGCCATCACAATCGGCAAAACCACGCTGGCATTATCAGACACAGGTAAGGACGGCGATGAGAGACCTCGTGACGGTATTTTCTCGATCATCACCGAATTCGATTTTGAAGCTTTTGCCAAAGCCAACCTGCAATTGGCTAAGACTCACAGTGGTAAAGAGCTCGCGCTGTTCTCCGCTGGTGGTCGCCAGCAGATCGGCAGTCGAGAGATAACTGTCAGTGGTGACCATCTGCTTTTTACCGATCAGACCGCGCGGGATAAACAGCAATTTTTATTGCCGCTTAAACACGAGCTGTTCCACTCACGCCAGCCAATGGATCTGCCCCTGCTCGGCCAACCACTCGGCATTCCTCTTACCGGCGGTGTTAGTAGTGCTGCAAGCATTCCACGTTCGCTGATGATTACCGACCTTGATGTCGTGAATGATCCAGAACGCACCTGGGCCTGCCGCACACGCAATCAGCGGCCGGTGGGCAACCCTACGGGCGAATGGACCTACTGGCGACTGATGGAGAATATCGCTAACGGTACCGCGTCTACATCGGATTACATCAAACGCTTCTTTAATCACTGGAACGCAGCGCAGATTATCAATAATCACAATGTTCCGGCGCGGCCTTCGGTGTATCAACAGATTATCCGCGAGTGGGAAATCCGCAGCGGCGGTGTGGGTTCGCCCCTGCGGCCGGAAGAAAGCCCCTTCCGTTTGCTGGGCATCGTATTGCGCATTGATTTACGCGGTGAAGGCGGGGTGTACGGCGGTGGCGAGGCCGGTGAAGGTCGCTTTGTTTTTTCATTGCACGACGGCAAGTGCAACAACAAAGGCAAGACCCTGATCATGGAATACAAGGTTCCTATCGCTGGCTGTACCGATGTACGCAACTGGGCGAGGAAGTGGGTCGTACTGGCGGAGTCATCCAGCTACAACGACGACCTCGCATCACTGACGAATGTATTCACGGCGGCTGGAGCCAACCCCGTTGCACCCAATCAAAGCGCTATCGGACAGATTCGTACCAACGAATTATTGGCCGGCTCTCCGCGTTGGGAAATGCGTGAGTTCGTACTGCCGCGCGCAGGCGGTTTGATGGAGCAGACAACGGTAAAACAGGAACCGCAGATTCATCACAATAACTCATCGCTGCTGGCTGATTACATCAATACTCAATGGCCACTTCTGGTCGGCCCGCCACCGGCGCAGCATGAGATAACCCCCTTCTACAACGGTGAACCTTTCCTCGCCGGGGCGGCTCCTTTAGCCGTACTGTGGAATGTGCACAGCTCATTGCTCACGGTTCCGACCGACCCCTCGCCCAACACACCTGCACCCGCCACTGTGCGCGATGATGCGATATTTGAACTGGCTTTAAATACCTGCAGCGGTTGCCACGTGATTGAAACAGGCACGCCCTTCGCGCACCTGGATTACAACACACCGGTCGGCCAGCCTGCGCTGCTGTCAGGCTTTCTGACCGGCGTCACCCTGCCTGATCCCCGCAACCCAGCCATACCACGCACCTTCAACGACCTGGAGCGGCGTGCCATTGACCTGGCTAACGTGGCCAACATGAGCTGCCCGGGCGACATTGATATCGCGATTGGCAACCAGCTTATTGAACGACTGACCCGCGTACCGCGCATCAGGGGTGTGCATTGATGATCTAATTGTTATTAGATGCGCTGACGTTAACCGCACTCAACAATTTCTCCACCGGACCAGCAGCACCCACAACAATCTCCTGATGCATCTGCCGGGCATCGTGCAGCAATTGCCTGGCCTGTTCAAGACGATCCGGGGTTAGTGGTTTCTGTTGGACAATATGGCCGGTTAACGTCAGGCCCAGCCGGGTGACCTGGTCCACCCGCTGGGCCAGCGGTTTCATGTCTGTCAGCTGCGGGTTTCGTTCGATGACTCGCAGCAGGGGTTTATGATTTTTTTGCCAGACCTTAAAAAATTTCACCAGTTGCTGCCGGGCGTGTTTGTCCTGTGGCTGCAGCAGAAATTGATCAACCAGCTGATCCAGTTCGCGCACGGCATAACTTTCTGCAGGCAAGGTATCTACGAACAGGTTGAGCGGATCCGCTTTTGAGTAGGTGCCGTACACATGTTTTTCATGGTGTCGGTGATAGTACTGCGCCTGTTCAATGGCCTGAGCAAAAGTGTCCAGTGGCTTAAGGTCCCGGACGCGGCTGATAAATTTGCTTCTGCCTTCACGCGCCTGTTGATGGTGTTGCAGGCCCACCGAAATCCCGGCAAGGTCGCCCACCTTCTGCATCCGGCGATACATGGATGCTTCATCCTGCAGGCTTGCCGGTGACCATAGCCGTTCACCTACCGCAAACGCACGGGGCCACAGCCGCAGATCAATAACGGTTTCATCAACCAGTTCAGCCCAGAGGGCGGCTTCACCCCCCAGCACCAACTGCCGCGCTGCATCGGTCAGCACCGGCTGACGAATCCCCATCGGTATTTGCGTTCCCGTCATGGATGAACCGGCAATTTGTCTGCCTGTTATCGCATAAGGTGTATTGCCGACAATCACGCTGCCGGTCAGCTTTCCATCGTGCAAAGTGACACGAGGAGCAAAGACGCCCATCCAGGTATCAAGTTGGAATTGCGTTATGCCATGAACCTGTTGCAGTCCCTGCACGGCCCGCCGTGATTTGCCATTGAAGTCAATAAAGCCTCGCTGCTGGCCGTCTTTGCCGATCAAGGTGAATGAGCCTTTGATAGCACTGCCGCGCTTGCGTGGAATTTCAAATGACCAGGTCTGCCAGCTTTCTCCTGCACGCGGTTGGTCATCAATTTTTTCCATCGCAGGAACAGGGTCGTTACGATAGTGATACGCCGCCGGTTGCGGTTGATCGAGGTAATAGCCCGTGGAAAGAATTGCTTGGAAACCGTGGCTGACGGCATCGCTTACAGCGTCCGGTCCCTGCCAGGACTGGATGGCAATATTGCGGGGTAAATCCGGATGCTGGATTTCATCCCAGCCAATCATCTTGCGTTGATGCTGTTCGAGAATGTTAACCACCCGGCGGTTGAACCAGGCCTGCAGTGCCCGGTGATCCTCCAGGTTATTTTCTTTCATGAACGCCTGAATCTCGGCGTTGCTGTTCCAATGTTCCGGATCAACTTCATCGCCGCCGATGTGCACATATTCAAATGGGAACAATGCGCGGACTTCTGTCATCAGGCTGTCGATAAATTCATAAACGCTGTCGTTGATGGGATTGAGTGTCGGCTTGTGCACGCCCCAGCGAATTTCTTTGGTATAGGGGCCGGGGGCTGACATCAGTTCCGGATAAACCAACGCGATGGCGCTGGCGTGACCGGGAACATCAATCTCCGGCAATACGTGTATGCCGCGCTGTTGTGCGTAGGCCACCACCTCGCGGATATCATCCTGAGAATAATATTCGCCGTCGGATGCCTGCTCGTGCAGTCTCGGATAAGCCTTAAATTCCATCCGCCAGCCCTGATCATCGGTGAGATGCCAGTGGAGGATGTTGTACTTTGCTGCGGCCATGGCATCCAGCTGGCGCTTGAGGGTGGCGACGGACAGAAAATGCCGGGATGAATCGAGCAGCACACCGCGCCAGACAAAACGCGGCGCGTCTTCGATCACCAGCTGTGGTAAACGCACGGCTTTTTTCTGCACCCCGATAATCTGCAGCAAGGTTTCGAGACCGCGCACGGCACCGGTGCGTGTGCCGGCAGTCAGCAGGATCTGCGTGTCGTTGATCTCAAGCCGATAGGCTTCATCACGCTCCAGTGCATAACCATCTTCGTACTCCGGAATCTGTGCGACTGAGACGCGCAACACCGGTCCACGAAGATCCCCCTGAACAGATTCGCTTTTCACGATGGCCGGCGAGTTCACAGAAAACCCGGTTTGTTTCTGCACCCGTGTAGTAAAGCGCTCCAGTTCGCTGCGCAATAATGGCGAATCAGCACCATCGATCACCACGCGGAAGTGTCGATCCAGTGTCAGCTGGCCGGACTGCAGCGTGAGATTTTTGGGATAAGGCATCAGGTCCAGTTCAGTGGCGGGTGTTGCCAGCACAGGGATTGAAACCAGCAGCAGACTCAAAAGGGCAAGACATTTCATAGCGGCATCACTTGATCAGTTAGAAGCTTCGGCCGCACCGCGGCCGCTGAGGGCGGGAAAACAAAGGCTAGAAAAAGGTACGCACCAGATCCACGACGTTGTACTGGTCGTCGACGATGCACATCTGCTGCCATTTATCGAAGGTCAGGCAAGGGTGAGAAGTCCCCAGGGCGAGGATGTCTCCCACGCGCAGGTCATCACCCACCGGAAAGGTCATGGCGGCGTGCTGGTCCATCATGGAGACCACCTGCCATTGTGCCGATGCGGCAACGGGCGCTGCATTACCGGGGCGATAATGCAGGTTGGCAACCGGCAGTCCCGCATCAAAGGCAACGTCGCGTTTACCGAGGCCGATCACGGCCTGACCCGGCTCGGGGATGGATTGAACATAGGCCCAGATCTCCAGCGCGGACTGCAGATTGCCATCTACCTCCGCATCCAGGCCGCAGCGGGCCATGAGGTTGTCCTGGTTGTGCATGCACAGGCCCTGGTCGTGGACGATATAACAGCCGGGGCGGATGACCGGGATGATGCGCGGATGCAGTTCCTCGCCGAACACCTCCGCCACAATGTCATACCAGGCCGAGCCTGCGCCGGTCAGGACAATCTTCTGGGTATCAAAGGCATCCCGGGCCAGCAGGTCCAGACATAGATCCTTGACCATCACCACATGACTGCGGATGCGCTCCGGCAGGTTATCGCCCTTGATAACCCCTTCGTAGGTTTCCAGTCCCGCCAGCTGAATCACCGGATTGCGCGCGATTTCTTCCACCAGCACCTGCACCTCTTCCGGCGTGCGGGCACCACACCGGCCACCGGGCACACCGATCTCGATCAATACCTGCAGGCTCTGGTTGCGCGCGCCGAAGAAACGGGCCAGCTCGCGCAGGTTATCGACGGAATCCACGAGACAGTAAAAATCCAGCAGTCCCTTGGCCAGCAGCTCGCTGATGATCGCCATATTGCGCTGTCCCACCAGCTGGTTGGCCATGATGACCCGGCGTACGCCGAAGCGATGTGCCACGGAAACCTGGGTAGCGGTAGCCAGGGTCATCGCCCAGGAACCTGCCGCCATCTGCCGCGCGAACAGTGCCGGGGCCATGGTGGTCTTACCGTGGGGCGCAAGGCTTACCCGGCGTTTCTCGGCGAAGCGCTGCATCCAATGAAGGTTGTTCTCCAGCTTGGAGCGATAGAGCACGGCAGCAGGCAGGCTTACATCCTCGCGCAGCAGATTCCACCCCGGCTTGCGGTAAAACTCGGGGGCGCCGCCACCCTTGACCACCAGGGGAGCCTCTGCGAGGGCTTCGGCAATATCCAGAGAAGAATTGTTATAAACACTCATGAGCAGGTCCCGATCCAGCATAAATATGGCAACATACGGCTCTTTCAGCCCTCCGCAGCGACGCGGACAAAATGATAGAAACTATCACAATTTAAAGACAATTATTGGTATTTTCAAACATTCGTGTATCATGACCGACAGGATCGGCAATACACGCGCGCTGGTAGACCTGACCGCCAGCATGAAATACCCGAGGAGCCGACCGTGAGTTACGAGATAGACATGGTGTCGCAGATCGCCAAGCTCTACGACCAGCTGAGCGACGCCGAGCGCAAGATCGCAACCCTGATACTTGATGATCTTAATTTTGCCGCGCATGCCAGCATCAGCGAGCTTGCGCAGAAATCCGAGGTGAGTGAAGCCACTATCACCCGGTTTGCCCGCGCGCTGGGCTGTAAAAATGTGCGCGATCTCAAGTTGCGACTGGCCCAGTCTCTGGCGGTGGGGCAGCGCTTCATCTCTGAGGTCAAGGTCGAGCCAACCGGCATCCATGGCATCTATGAAACGATCAAAAGCGCGCTGGACTTTAACGCGCAGCTTATCACCATAGAAACGGTGTACACAGCGGTCGAAATGCTGACGAAGGCGCGCCAGATCCTGATCTTCGGTGTAGGCGGCGGCTCCACCATCATGGCGCAGGAATGCCAGCACCGCCTGTTTCGCCTGGGATTTGCCGCGACGGCCTATTCAGACCCCATGCTGATGCGTATGGCCGCCGCCACGATTGATAACAATGATGTGGTCATCTGCCTGTCGCTGGGCGGGTACAGCCCGGACGTCACCGAGGCAGCGCAGATCGCCCGCGCTTACAGCGCGCAGACCATTGCCATCACGCCGGCGGATTCTCCACTGGGCAGCTCGGTGGACCTGGTCATACCCATAGAGCCGATTGAGACAGATTACATCTTTAAGCCCAGTGCATCGCGCTACGTCATGATGGCAGCGATCGATGTACTGGCGACGGAACTGGCCATCAAGAACAAACGCAAGAGCCGCGAAAAACTGCGGCGTTTGAAGCACAACCTGGATATACACAAACACGGTAAGGATCGTTTGCCCCTGGGAGACTAGGACTTCTGAAAGCAGCCCTTCAGTGGTTTCTCCGGCAGGCACTTACCCCGATGAGTGATGACGATGTACGAAACCCTGATTCGCGGCGCCACGATCCTGGATGGCAGCGGGGCTCCCGCCTTTGCTGCCGATGTTGCCATAGTGAACGAGCGGATCGCGCTCCACCCGGCCAACAGCAACCTCCGCGCTCACAACGTCATCGAGGCTGAAGGATTATTTCTCGCCCCCGGTTTTATCGACGTCCACACCCACGACGACACCCAGGTTATCAACGCGCCGCAGATGCGCGCCAAGATCACACAGGGCGTCACAACTGTCATCGTCGGCAACTGCGGCATCAGTGTCAGTCCGGTCACCCTGCGCAGCGATCCACCCAACCCCATGAACCTCCTGGGCAAGCGCGAGGATTTTCGCTATCCGACCTTCAAGGATTACGTCAGCGCCGTTGAAGCGGCGCAACCCGGAGTTAACCTCGGCGCACTGATCGGCCACACCGCCCTGCGCAGCAACCACATGGACGATCTGATGCGGCCCGCCACTGCGCAGGAAATTGCCGCGATGAAACAACAGCTGCGCGAAGCCTTGGCACAGGGAGCTCTGGGACTGAGTTCAGGGCTGGCCTATAACAATGCAAACCATGCACCCACCGAAGAAGTCATGGCGCTGGTGGAAGAGCTGGCCGCCTTCGGTGGCATCTACACCACGCACCTGCGCACCGAGTTTGATGGCATCATCCAGGCCATGGATGAAGCCTTTGCCACCGCACGTCACGGCAGAATTCCCCTGATCGTCTCACACCTGAAGTGTGCTGGCGCCGGCAACTGGGGACGCAGCACCGAGATCCTTCATCATCTTGAACATCACGCGCGCTCACAGAAGATCGCCTGCGACTGTTACCCCTACTCTGCCAGCTCCAGCACACTCGACCTCGGCCAGGTGACGGACGACTATGATGTGTTTATTACCTGGTCCGAACCACACCCGGAGATGGGCGGCCGTCTGCTGGCGGAAATTGCGGCGGACTGGAAGCTACCGCTGCTTGATGCAGCAAAAAAATTAATTCCTGCCGGGGCGGTGTACCACGGCATGAACGAACAGGACGTGCGCAATATTCTGCGTTTTCCACGCACCATGATCGGCTCCGACGGCCTGCCCAACGACCCTCATCCCCATCCTCGGCTGTGGGGCACCTTCCCTCGGGTGATTGGCCACTACGCACGGGATCTTGAACTCTTCGAACTACCCGAAGCCATTCGCAAGATGACCGGCCTTTCAGCCGAAGAATTCAAGCTGCACCAGCGCGGCCTGATCGCGGACAATTATTTTGCGGATCTGGTGCTGTTCGATATTGATCGCATCAAAGATATGGCCACCTTTGAACATCCGCAGCAGAGCGCTGCGGGTATCGAAAAAGTCTGGGTCAATGGTCACCTCACTTACAGTGATGGCCAGCTCAGCCCGCAACGCGCCGGAAAATTTCTTGCGCGCGCAACCCCTTCCCTTTCTACGTCAAATTTAGCTGTATGTGAGGAAACCTTATGAGCATCACGCGTTTCGGTGCCGCCGGTGGTGTCGGTACCGGTGGACAACATCTGCCTTTTTCCAGTGCGGTAGCAGCCGGTGGATGGCTGTATGTTTCGGGGCAGACACCCATGGTGGATGGCGAAGTGGTGGAAGGCGGTATCGTTGAGCAGTCGCGTCTGGCGATCAACAACTGCCTGAAGATTATGGAAGACGCAGGCTACGGTCTGGCCGATGTGGTGCATGTGACAGTGATCCTCACTGACGCCCGTTATTTTCAGTCGTTCAACAAAGTCTTCCGCGAAGTCTTCGGTGAACACCCACCGGCCCGCATCTGTTCCGTCTGTGATCTGGTGGTGGATTGCAAGGTGGAAGTGGGTGTGGTCTGTTATAAAGATCCAGCGCACCAGTAATTTTTATTAAAAGTTTCGGCAACGGCACGGCCCGCTGTTGCAGGGATTTCTCAAAACAATAATTACGAGATCATTATGAGCAGTCAGGCTTTTTTAATTTCATTTGCTGCCTACGTGGTGTTTTTAATCTGGCTTGGCTGGGCCGTTTCGCGCAAACAGAAAGACGGGGATGATTTTCTGCTGGCGGGGCGCAGCCTGCCGCTTCTGCTGACGCTGGGCACCACCGTAGCCACCATGGTGGGCACAGGTTCTTCCATGGGCGCGGTGGGTTTCGGTTATGCCAATGGCTGGGCCGGGGCGCTCTATGGAATCGGCGGTGCGATAGGCATCCTCTTGACGGCCTGGTGGTTTGCGCCCGCGCGCGATCTGCAGTTCATGACCATGAGCGAAGAGCTGTCGTATTACGTAGGCGCTAACCGGGCGGTAAAAAATATTGTGGGCGTGCTGATCTTTCTCGCGTGCATCGGCTGGCTGGGTGCACACATCCTCGGCGGGGGTATGTACCTCGCTTGGATTGCCGGTGTGGATGCAGCCACCGCCAAGATCATTATTGCCGTGGGCTTCAGTGTCTATGTGGTGATTGGTGGTTACAGTGCTGTGGTATGGACCGACACCATCCAGGCGATCATTCTGTTTGTCGGTTTTATCCTGATGGCACTCTTCGCACTGCATCAGGCCGGTGGTTGGGATGTAATGATGTCGGCGCAACCTGCGGCCAACATCAGTTTTCTTGCTATCGATAAAATCGGTGCGCTGCATGCACTGTCGCTGATGCTGGTGGTAGCGGTGGGTGTGCTGGCGACTCCCTCTTTCCGACAACGCATTTACTCCGCGGCCAGCGTAAGTTCCGTGCGCAAATCCTTTGCACTGTCCGGTGGATTATATCTATTCTTTTCCTTCATACCGGCGCTGATCGGTATGGCTGCATTTGCACTCAATCCGGAACTGGATAATCGCAATTTTGCGTTTCCCTTTCTTGCACTGGAAGTGCTGCCTGTCTACATCGGCATCATCGTATTGATCGCCGGATTGTCGGCCACTATGTCCAGTGCCAGCTCTGACGCGATTGCCGGTGTAGCCATTCTGTTGCGCGATATCTTTATCATCGTTACCGGCCGCTCACCAGCTCCGGAAAAAATGATTGGATACTCGCGGGTCGGAGTTGTGTGTGTGACCGGCCTTGCGTTGAGCTTTGCCCTGGCTTCGGATGACATTATTACTTACATCACCAATATGATTTCCACGGTGATGTCCGGCATGTTCGCGTGCGGCGTGCTGGGGAAATTCTGGTCGCGCTACACCTGGCAGGGTGCCATTGCATCACTGGCAGGCGCATCCGCAACCTCCTTCGCCGTAATGCTGACGCCCACAGCTATGAGCGCGCTGGGCAATCCGATATTGCCCTCGGTGGGTGTTGCACTGCTGGCGGGCATCTTGGTCAGCTTCATCACACCGCGTAACAAAGTTTCACCGGACGAAGCCCTCGCCCTCCTCACCGCCCAGCGCGACAACACCGACAAACACCCCATCACAAACCCCGCCACCCAATCCTGATGTGACGTAGGTCGGATTAGCGCAACGTGCGTAATTCGACATTTTTTGCCGTGTTTTGGGGAAGGGTTAATCCACCAAACGTGTCGGATTACGCTGCGCTAATCCGACCTACGTGAGCCTGGATAATCTACCTGAGACCGTAGGTCGGATTAGCAAAGCGTAATCCGACATTTTTTGCCGCGTTTTGGGGAAGGGTTAATCCATCAAACGCGTCGGATTACGCTGCGCTAATCCGACCTACGTGAGCTGGGTAATCTACCTGAGACCGTAGGTCGGATTAGCAACGCGTAATCCGACATTCGCGGTAATTGAGGAGGGTTGAATCCGCTGGGTGTGTCGGATTACGCGCGTTGCGCTAATCCGACCTACGGGTGGGTGTTGGTTACCAGTTTAAATCGGTGCGCAGGCGTTGGGTGAGGGCCTGGGCTGCGCGGCGCTGGGTGGTTAGGTTGGGATGGTAGTCGCAGCCGTAGCCGTCTGCCGGTTCGATCTTTCCTAGGTCGAGCATGTGCACCTGGCTTTCTTCCAATGCTGTCAGCCGCGCTTTGTGATCATCGCGTGCGGCACCACTGAGCATGGGGCTGACGATCAAATAAATCGGCTTGCCGGGATAATCACGCTGAACGCGGTCGATCAGGCTGATCATGCGCAGTTGATACTCATCAGTTACCGAACCCTGCCAGTAATCGTTGGTGCCGATGGCAATAGTGATCGCATCCGGTTGATAACGCGCAACATCCCAGCGGCTTTCAGGATCATCCGCCAGTGTGCGCTGGTAGCGCTCAAGGATGGTGGGGTTGACCGGTTTTTCTTCACCGTATGAGCGCCAGGCACCGATGCCGGACCAGGCGATGCTGTGCAGGTCCGCGTTCAGTGCTTCCGCCGCCAGCGCCGCATAAGTCAGCTGTTGATTACTGGTTTCCGGTGCGTAATGACATGCGTAACTCTCACCTTCCACACCGTAGCCGGCGGTGATGGAATCACCCACGGCCAGCAGACGGCGCTGGGGTGCTGCCGGTGCCGCTAAAAGTTTTCCGTCAACCTGGGGATCTTGCGTAAAACGCGTTACCAGGGAAAAGGATTCTGTTAACCGCGTGAGGCGTAGGTCATGACGGCCGGGCTGCAAGCCAGACGCAAGGGTATAGAATCGCTCCCCCTCCTCAACCCAAAGGTCCGCCACAACACCGTCCACATCCACTTCAAAACGCACTCGCCCATTGCTGGCGATGGTGATACCGGCTTCTGTTCCCTCAAAACGAAATGCGAGGGCCGAACCGGGCCAGGTAAACGCCGCTTCGCCATCCTTCTGCTCAAACCGCCCGATCAAACGGACCTGTTCACCTGAAAAGCCTTCCGGCGATGACGCGGTATGTAGAGCGTGATTGGTACAGGCGGCCAGCAGGAAAAAAGCCAGAACAGGCAATGCGTTCTTCAACATAAAAACCTCAAATTATTTTTCTTGTGATGTCACTAAAGCATCGTTTATTTATTTTCTCAGCGAGGCATCAGGGTTTTTTCGCCCACTTGCCATTGACCTGAATAAAATGACCCGGCTGGGTTTTTTCAATAGCCTTCTGCCCCGCCATGGCTTCAACATCAGACAGTGACAGATTATTGTCTTTTGCGAGGCGTTGATACTGTTCGCGCCGGGCATTGTTGATCAGCTGTACGATCTCCGCTGCATCACCCCCTGCACTGACCACACCCAGATAACCATCCGGCTGCTCACCCACCAGCCCCTGCTCTTTGGCGGTGCCCAGGTTACTCATTGCCTGTTGCAGGGTCATGGCCATCAGCGGCAGCGAAACAACGAACAGTAAACTGCACAGACTCAGTTTCAGAAAAGTTAAATATTTCATTGTGTATTCCTCACATGATTTCCGCCGATTAAAACAGACCGCTGGAATCGCTGAACAGCTCGTCCAGTTGTTTGTCGACCCTGATATAAATTTCGTGCTCAATCTTCACATTCAAGTTAATGTTGATCGGCTCATTCGGCACCGCCACCTGCACCGTCGGCGTGCAGGCCGCCAGCGCAAACAGCAATGTAAAAAAGCCATTGCGGATGATGAACATAATCTCGTCCTTTATTAATTAAATAATTAACGGTTGGCGCGTTTCTGCAGATGTTCCTGCAGACGTTTCTTCACCACATCACTGATCTGGTTGCTCAATTGAATACTGGCGATCATCGCGGGCAGGTCTTCTTCCAGGTTGATATTGAAGTGCACCGGCCGGCCTTTTTCCAGCGCAGGATTCTTTCCTTCGAGCCGTAAGGCCAGCAGCAGCTTGCCGTCCTCATCATAACTGATGTCACTGGCCAGTACAGTGTAGTGGAAGTCTTCCAGTGCATCGGTGATCAACTTCATGCCTGGCTGCGAACGGGCCAGAGCCTCTGCGCGTTCTGAATGGTATTGCAGCTGCCCGCCGGGTGGACGGGCTGCCACCACGCCCTTAGGCACACTGATACCCCTGGCCGTAATATCGATCGGCAGCGTGCCTGAGATTCTGCCGGTACCGGAGAGTTCAGTGGACGGATGCTGCTGCAACAGCAGGCCAAGATCAATATTCTCCAGCGTCAGTACCAGCGAGTGTTTTTCCTGGGTGAGATCAAATTCCCGTGCGGGTGTGGTTACACTGCCCCCGATGACCTCCGCGTGAAAGTGCTGCAGTGAAAACGTCCCCTGGGTGGGATTCTGCCAGTCAGCCCGGTAAGCCCCTGCGCTGTTGAGCGGGCCAAATACAAAACCTTTATTGATCTGCTTCACCCGCACGCCATCGGTTGTGACGACAAAGGCCGTGGGCGTCGCGTTCATGGTCAGCGTTGTGGTTAATCCTTGAAACAAGGTCGTGTCGTAGATGCCTGACAGCTCGTTGATCACCAGCGCAGCCCGTACCTCTTTGATGCTGCCCTGCTGGAGATCTGCCGTCAGCCGGCCAGTGCTGCTCGCCTTGCCCTGCGTGAGCGATAATAATCCGGGCCAGGCTTTGACCAGGTCCGCAAACGGATTGCCGGCCAGAAAAAAAATGTCCCGCAGTTGCCATTCGGCGATGAGTTCTTGTTGCTTGCGGTTTACCTGATGCGCTACCACCAGTGCGTTGTTGATGGTCAATTCACCCTTGGCCAGAAAATCTTCCCAGCTTCCCTGTACATGTCCTTGCCAGCGCCAGGGTTTTGTCTGCAGTTGGGGATGCTGCAGGCGGGCGATGGTCAGTTGCAGATTTCCATCCAGTGTCGCTGCCGTCCAATCGACAGCCGAGGTGGCTTTGTCCAAACCAGCAGATATCTTCAGCTGATCCACAACAACATTGGTGCCGAGGGCTGACAGGGATAAAGCGTCCGCTTGCAGATCAGTGCTGATCATCGTCGGCTTGTGTGCCTGCACCACCAGTTGATCGGCTTGCCACTCAACGCTACCGCGCCACGAAAGATTTACATTGTGAAGCTGAAAGTCCTCCGCCGGTCGCAGTTGTTTTATCTGCGCATCCATTGCAATCGCTGTTGCCCGTCCACGTCTTTCAAGTACATCAACCATTGCATCCAGTGTGACATCAGCAGTCAACGCGCCCTGGGTCTGCAGGTGCAGCTGCAAAGGCAATGCAGCGAAGCTGACATTTTCCGCACGGGACTGCGCCTGCACCTGTAGGCGATTCAAATCCACGCCCAGCCTTTGCACCGCTGGCGGAATTGCCGGCTCTGTCACGGTTACGTCCAGAGACAGATCGTAGGCTTCCAGAGTGCCGTGCGCTGCCTCCAGGTATAGCGCAACTGTTCCACTGAATTCACCCAGCTCTTGCACTGTGACCGGTGATGCAAGATTCACATCCAGCCGAGCGAATCCGTCGAGCGCCTGCCAGGGAAACGATTGCGCAGCTGATGAGACATGCCCCGCTAATAACGCATCAACATCCAGTTGCCACTCCGCCTGCGCGGTCATAGGTTGAGTTACGGTCCGGGTCCATTGCTGGTCCAGTGTGATGTGCCAGTCGGCCAGCGCATCCAGCAACCAGCTGTCCGGATAGCGGGCATTCGCGGTCAAACGACCGGACCATTTCTGCGAACCTGTTTCCGTTAATTCCGTGTGCAGGTCCAGATGAATCGCTTCGCCGGCATTCAATTGCAGATGCAGCACAGGCAAGGTCTGGTCCACGCGATAATCCGCCGTCACTTGCACAGCTTGCTGATGCACGCCTGCGCCGGGAGAGATTTCGCCCTGCAGTGTTAGTTCGTCTGAGGTACGTTGCATATCAAGCCGGGCTGCGAGCTGACACTCGCCCGCGGGACACGGCAATGTCAGCCGGGCGTTATGGATCGCCAGGCTGACAGGAAGATAATCCGGCAGCGTCCAATCCTCGGGCAGTGTCAATTGCGTCGCGTTTGATGAAGAGTGATTGTGATCCTGTGATATCTGCCATTGCAGCTGCGGGACATCGACGGATACCAGCTGCGGACTCAGAATGGAGGGCCACGTCCAGCTCAGAGAGAGATCCTGCGCATGAAGGTCATGGCGACCTGTTGCAGTCTGATATTGAAGATCCAGATGGGAAAGTTCTGCCGAGCGCAGGGAGAGGCTGGTGATTCGATAATCCAGCGATTGAATGCCCAGCTCAGCCATCAGCTGATCCACCCGCCAGAGTGCTGCTGACACCAGCAAAGCCAGTAACAAGGCACCAAAGGCCAGTACAGCGAATAGTTTCTGGGCGAGAGATTTCATCACAGGGCTACCGGACGCATGTCTTGTGGATGGCACATTGGTTACATTATTGATGCCTGCCAGCCACTATGACAATAACGATGCGGTTTTGTCATGGATGATTATTGAGTTCCTCGCGGCATATCTTCAATGGTCTGGTTCATCAGATAATTACCGAAGGAATTTTTCCCAGAGGCAGTATTTCCTGGGCGGCACCGCGGTTAATGGCTTCTTTAGGCATACCAAACACCACCGAGGTGGCTTCATCCTGAGCGATAGTGCGCGCACCGGCGTTGCGCATCTCCAGCAGTCCCCGCGCGCCGTCGTCGCCCATCCCGGTCATGATGATGCCGGTGGCATTTTTACCGGCGAATCGCGCAACAGAACGAAACAGTACATCCACTGAAGGACGATGCCGATTCACCAGCGGACCGTCCAGCACCTCTACGTGATAATAGGCTCCGTTGCGTTTCAGTTGCATGTGTTTCCCTCCGGGCGCAATCAACGCCAGCCCTGGAATGACGCGATCATTATGGCGGGCTTCGCGCACCTGTATCTGCGCCAGCTTATCAAGTCGCTCGGCAAAGGGTGCGGTAAATTTTTCCGGCATATGCTGCACGATGACGATACCGGGACATACGCGGGGCAAAGCCACCAGAACAGCTTCCAGCGCCTGAGTGCCTCCGGTGGATGTGCCTATGGCAACAATTTTCTCTGTGGTCTGTGCCATGGCGCCAGCAGGCATAACCGCTGCAGCGGCGGCAGGCGGTTTAAGTGGTGCAGGATTTGGATTCACCCGCGCACGACCGACCCGGGCATGGGCAGCAGCGCGTATCGCCATGATGAAATTTTCTGCGGACTCTTCAAGAAAACCGCGCAGTCCCATGCGCGGTTTAGTAATAATATCCACTGCACCGAGCGACAGCGCCTGGAGTGTGGTCTCCGCCCCCTTTTCCGTCAGCGTCGAACAGATCACCACCGGCGTCGGCCGCTCTGCCATGATTTTTTTAAGAAAAGTGATGCCGTCCATACGCGGCATTTCCACATCGAGCACAATGACATCCGGCCATTCGCGGTTTAATTTTTCCATAGCAAAGATGGGGTCAGACGCAACACCGATGACTTCGATATCGGCAACCCCCTGCAGGATGCTCATCAGTACCTGACGCACCACTGCAGAGTCGTCCACCAGCATGACCTTGATTTTTTTTAACGGCACCCTTGCACCTCTCTGATAGGCTGATGGCGCACCCACATGTGAGAACTGGAAGTAGAGAAGTGAAAGAAGAGAAGTGAAAGAAGAGAAGTGCAAGAAGAGAGAAGATTGAGAGAGGAGACAAGAGAAGGTCGCCAGGATAGACGACCCTCTCTGCCACGACCATCAACCGGTATTACGCATACCTGCCGCAATACCTGCCATGGTTACTTTCAAAGCACGCTCAAGGTCAGGACTGATCGCATCGCTGCTGCGATAGCGTTTCAGCAACTCAGCCTGCAGATAGTTCAGTGGATCCGTGTAGGGCTTGCGCACATCAAGCGAGTGACGCAACAAGGGTTCATCACTGAGCAGTTCCGGCTGTTGCTTGATGCGATTCATCAAGACTTCCAGCGCGGCCAGATCTGCACGCAGCTCCTGACCCAGGGTGTGATATTCCACCGGCACCAGCTGCTGTTCGTAGTACGCACAGATTGGACCGTCAGCTTTACCAATCACCATCTCCAGCAGATCAAGGAAGCTGGAGAAGAAGGGCCAGTTGCTGATCATGTCCGCCAGGATGGTGGGATGTTCTTCAAGCGCATACTCCAGCGCCTGCCGCGTGCCGAGCCAGGCCGGCAGGTTCAGGCGTACCTGCGTCCAGGCGAACATCCAAGGGATAGCCCGCAGACTTTCCACACCGCCGGTAGCCTTGCGTTTGGCCGGGCGGCTGCCCAGCGCGAGCAGGCCGAGTTCCTGTTCCGGTGTCAGGCTGCGGAAGTATGGAACAAAGTGCGGATGTCCGCGGACCACGTTGCGATAGGCTTCAAGGCTCTTGAAGGCCATCCGTTCGATCATGTCACGCCACTCCTGGCTCGGCGCAGCGTGGGGCGATAAGGTCGAGCGCAATGTTGCAGCGACATAAATAGAAAGATTATTGAAGGCCACGTTCGGCAGGCCGAACTTGTAGCGGATCATCTCGCCCTGCTCGGTCACACGGATACGGCCTTTGACTGAACCCGGCGGCTGCGACGCCATGGCTTTTTCTACCGGGCCACCGCCACGGCCAATGGTGCCGCCACGGCCATGGAACAACACCAGGTTCACGCCGTACTTCTCTGCCTGAGCCACCAGGTTTTCCTGCGCCTTGTACTGCGCCCAGGTTGCAGAGAGCTTGCCGGCGTCTTTGGCGGAATCAGAATAGCCGATCATGACAGTCTGTTTGTTGCCGCAGTATTCGCGATACCAGGGCAGCTGCCACAACTGCTCCATTACGACCGGTGCGCGATCGAGGTCATCAAGCGTTTCGAACAGGGGCACGATGGGCATGGCCCACTGCATGCCGCACTCTTTCAACAACAGCGCGACGACCAATACATCCGACGGCTGCTGCGCCATGGAGATGACGTAGTGGGAGAGAATTTCTTCCGGCTCATTGGCAATGATGCGGCAGGTAGCGAGCACCTCGGCGGTTGCCTCGCTCATAGGCCAGCTGGCAGGCAGCAAAGGACGTTTGCAGGTCAGCTGTTCCAGCAGGAACGCCTGACGTTGTTCTTCGGGCCATTCGCGATAGCTGCCCAGATCCAGGTATTGCGTCAGTTCGTCCATGGCCTCTACATGACGTTCGCCATCCTGACGGATATCCAGCGGCACCAGGTTGATACCGAAGGCGTGGATTCGGCGGATGGTATCCATTACCGGGCCGTTGGCGATGTGCGGCAAGCCAACTTCGTTCAGGGAGCGATAGCACAGCAACAGTGGCTCAAGCAGATCGTTACGGCTGACAATGAGATCTTCCGGCGCTTCTTTCGAGCGGCCCTGATAACGGGCCAGTGCCCACTCACCGGTAGCGAGTATCCGCTTGCGCAGGTCATTCATCAGTGAGCGGTAAGGTGTAGGGCTGTCCGGATAAAGCTGGCGCAGCTCATCATTGGCTTCGTGCATGCTCAGATCATCTACCAGATTCTGTGCATCGCGGGCGTAAAGTTCTGCCGCCATGGAGCGACCCAGCAGCAGTACCTGACGGGTGACTTTATGGGTGACATTGGGGTTCCCGTCGCGGTCGCCACCCATCCAGGAATAAAAGCGGAACGGCTGCAGATCCGTGGGCAGACATTGGCCCAGGTGGTGGCAGCACAGGCGATCCAGGTGACGAATGAAATCGGGCACCGCCTGCCACAGGCTGTTTTCAATAACCGCAAAGCCCCATTTGGCTTCGTCGATAGCCGTAGGACGCTCGGTACGGATTTCGTCAGTGCTCCAGATCTCCTCCACCAGCCGGTGCAGACGGCCGCGCAGCTTGTCCTGCTCATAGGTCAGCAGGTTGCCACGCTGGCGATCGGCCAGGGTTGTTACGATCTGATCATACTTACGGATAAGGGTACGGCGGGTCACTTCAGTCGGGTGCGCGGTGAGCACCAGCTCGATCCGCAGGTCCCGGATAACGTCAGCCAGCTTGTCTTTGCCATGGCTGCCAAGCAACTCCAGCAGCAGCGCTTTCAGGCTGTCTTCGCGCTCGGACTCGGCGCTGGAAAAGTATTCCAGGTCCGCAATATTGGCCAGGTTCAGGAACTGGTTAAAACCACGCACGATCGGCAGGATATCCTTGTCCTCCAGCTCGCCCAGCATCTTGACCAGCGGCGCAGAATCGCCGTTCTGGGCACTGTTGATGGCCTTCCCCAGCTGGCGGATGCTCTCCACCTTGGCAAAGACCTCCGGCCCTTCATGGTCGTGAATGGTTTCGCCCAGCAATTCGCCCAGCAGGCGCACATTCTCGCGCAGGGTTTCTGGCAGCTTTGACATCGGGTCCCCCAAGTGAATCTGTAGAAACAACAGCCGACCCGCGTTCAGCGGGCGCAATGAGGCGGCTATTCTACGGCAAGAAGTCAAAAATGTGCCCCTCTGAATAAAAAAAGTTGAACAGAGGTGGCCAGCCAGACGGCAAGCAACAGACGCCGCCACAGGCCAGGTGGCGGGCTTCCGGGGTGCACAGAAACCCATCAGGATGATCAAGTAAAAGGCTGCGCTGATCACCGAAAATACAGCGCTGATTAAATCATTCACAGCGATTATCCACAGAAGCTGTGAATAAACTTGTGCATGAACTTTTGGTAACTGCGTCACAGTGAGATCTGGCGCGGGTTGGCATCAGCTGATTATTTGCTGGACAGCATGAAAGTCCCTCTCAGTCACCCCATCCCCCCGTCAGTTACAACAATCAGGCCGTTCCAGCCGCCACAAAATGCTTGAAAAATCTCCCTTCACTGACGATAGTTGCTGGTTCTTTTATCGCAGTGGATCGCGCACGCCATGTTAATTATCCCCATCGAAAACAAGCCTGAGTGGTCCCGGCCGCCGGTTATCACCATCACCCTTATCCTGCTGAATCTGTTGGTCTTCCTGTTATATCAAGGGCGGGACTCGGATATTGCCCGGGAAGCGGCCCGCATTTATCAACAGCACCAGTTGCTGACGCTGGAGCGCGATCACTTTATAGCGTACAGCCGGCAGGTCCACCCGGGCGTGCAGGACGAACTGGCTGAGCTGAGCGCGACAGAGCGGGATGTTTATCTGAGACAGGGTATTTTCTTTGACCGTGGTTTTGATCATTACCTGCGCGCGGGCTGGAACAACGGCAGCATTGCTATACCCGATGAACAGGCAGACTGGCCGGAACACCGCCGGGAATTTGAAGCGCAGCGAAATCGCCTGAGCAGCATAGAAGGCGGCATGACACCGGCTGAAGCCCGGCCGTTCACCTTTATCTCCAGCCAGTTCCTGCACGGTGGCTGGGATCACCTGTTCGGCAACATGGTATTTCTGTTCCTGTTCGGCTTTACCCTGGAAACCGTCCTGCGCCCCCAGCTGTATCTGGGCATGTACCTCGCCGCCGGGCTGGCCGCAAACCTGTTGCATCTCGCGTTCAATCAGGGCTCTTACATACCCGTTGTCGGAGCATCCGGAGCCATCTCCGGGCTGATGGGGATGTACCTCGCGCTCTACCGGCTGCGTCGGATCCGCTTTTTCTACACCGTGTTCGTTTACTTCGGTGAGTTCCGGGCGCCCGCCCTGTTCATCCTGCCACTGTGGCTGGCGAAGGAGCTGTACGGCCATTTCTTTACGGAAACCAACATCGCCTATTGGGCGCATATCGGCGGTCTGCTGGCAGGGGCCGGCATGATGCTGCTGGCACGGCGGACGCAGGAGGAATTTTCAGAAGTTCAGGAGGAGAAGATTCAGGATGATGCCTTTGAACAGAAACTTAAACGCATCCAGCAGGCCATGACCGCCCTGGACTTTCCTAAAGCACGGATGCTGGCACGGCAGGCCTGTGAACAACAGCCGCTCGACCCGCGCCCCTGGCGACTGCGTTACGACCTGGCCAAAAGCCAGCCACAGAGTAAGGAATTTCATCAGACGGTTTTTGCGGTGGTAAAACAGTTTACCGTCCGGGAGACCCCTTACCCGCAATGGAAATCCACCATCGACGATATCCTGCAGCAGTATCGCCAGCTCCATCCGCAGGCGCCGGCCCTGACCGGCAATCTATCCCTCGCACTCGCCTATAAATACTGGCAGGCCAGCGCCATCAAACCCGCTGAAGAGTTCCTGCTGCGCGCCCGGGACCACAAGGTTGAAAATCCAGCGCTGGGCAGGCTACTGAACCAGATGGCTCAGTATTACCAGCGCAACCAGCAACTGGACAAAGCAAAAAAATTTCTGCAGCTGAGCTGAGAAAGCGTTGAAGGATGCCCATGGAACTGCTTGAGCGGTTCCCTGGGCAGGTCTCAGGTCGCCACCGCTGTCCGGTTGATCGAGTCCAGCAACTGCACTAACTGCGGCTTCTGCACTGCCTGCGGATATTTCTTCAACAGAAATTCAACCAGCGCTTTCGCCTTGGCATCGTCATTAAGGTACTCGTGAAAAATCCTGGCCACCATGAGATAGGCCGCCGGCAGGTGGAGGTCATTGCCCCGGGTTTTATGCAGGTTGTGGAACAACCGCACTACTGCGCGGTGTTTGCCCTGCTGTTGCAGCAGGCGCGCCAGATCCAGAGCCAGCCGCAGGTTATCCAATTGAAAGCCCGGCACCCGGGTCTGCACATCCAGCACCACCGGCACCGCTTTGCTCAGCATGTTTTTCCGCTGGGCCAGCTCGACAAAGAAGGTTGCGTGATTGGTTAGCGCATCATCGTCGTCCAGCAGCATCAGCAATTTGTGATAGCTCTGGTGCAGCTCAAGGTCATCGCGCACCACGTCCAGCGCTTTGCGCAGGCTGGTGCGGGCGCGGACATAATCGCCTTCTTTAATCAGCACCGCCACTTCACCCAGGGCCTTGGCCTTTTCGAATTCATCAGCCTCCATCGGCTCTTCGTCCGCTACCGATTCAAAGCCCAGCTCGTGCTGATACTCAAACAGCACATAGCCGAGCATGGTGTAGAGCACGAAGGTGAAGTACACACCAATGGCAACCAACAAGGGCAACAGCAGGATATCCGGTAGACTGCCGCTCAGCAGTTCAAACCCATAGTAGGGGCCCGCTGAAATAATCTGTACGCAGAACCACAGCAGCAGGTAAGGCCAGCCCACCGCCATCATCAATGAGAGCTGGGCCAACGGATTCAGGGCGCGGCGCACCGACTTCTCCACCGCGAGCAACATAGTGCTGGCCGGCATTGCCAAGGTGATAAAGCCACCCACCAGCACGCCCAGTAACTCACCCACTTGATAAGCCAGGCCAATGATGACCCCCATCAGGAACAGCACCGCCATCTGCTTTAAAAACAGATGATCCTGATCGCTGGTCAGCACCTCCGCCAGCCCCGGCGGCGTCACCGCACCACTGCCGCGTTGCTCGATGATGGCGAAGCTGTACTTGATCATCACCGCCGAGCCGAACAGCAACAGGAACAGGGTAAACAGGCCGCCGCCCAGCAACAGGCTACCCAAGGCCAATCCCACAATGACGATCAGGCTGTTGAGATGGAGCGGGTAATGAAAGAAGTGCGGCAGCATTTGCCAGAAGGGCTTGGCGCCGGTGGCACTACCGAGATAGCGCAACTCGGTGTTACACAGGATACAGCGCGGTCCGCGCCGTCCCCAGTGAGGGCTGTGGCCTGCAGGAATGCAGCGCTCACTGTATTGCGCATGACACTGGTTGCACTGCCAGTTGGCCGGCAGGTCGGGGAAATAATTGCAGAACAGCTTTGCCATGGAGGCTCCTTGCCTGATGAAGTTAGCGGAGGAAGCTCGCATTCTGCCGCAACGACTGATGCGACACCAGCTTCGCTTCGTCAGTCCTGCATCAATCGGGATAGGCTGCTACACTGCAAAGGTCGCCATTAAAACGACAGAGAGAACCAGAGCCGGCTGGTCCGCGCTCCCATAAAAACAACTGTCCATCAACCCCACTCAGGTCCCACGACCTGCAGGATTCACAGGCCTGTGGGAGGCTGTCTTTCACAGCCGGGCCCGGGTGTCACAGGGCAGTAAAAACCCAAAGGTATGCACACTCATGAAGAAACTTCCGTTGTTGCTGGCCGGGCTGCTCAGCCTTGTCGGTGTTTACGCCTGCACCTCCCCATCCGAATCTGTATCCGCTGACAGCAAACCTCAGGACATGAGCGAATATCGCGCTCGCTCCGAACACTGGAAAAAAATCGATGATGATTTTATGCAGGCCGAGCTGGCCGCACTGGACCTGAAAGAGCCCACGCTACCTGCCTACACCAAAGAATTTGGATTTGATCCGGAGCAATCGGTTGAATGGTTTACCACTGCAGAAGGCCAGCGTATCGCCGATATCCTCGTCTCCTTCCAGACTCCTTCCGGCGGCTGGTCCAAGCGTACAGATATGAGCCAGCGCCCCCGCCAGCCCGGCGAAGCCTTCGGTGTGGAAAAAAAATACATCCCTACTTTCGACAATGCCGCCACCACTACCCAGGCGGACCTGCTGGCAAAAGCCTACACCGCCACCGGCAAACAGGCCTATGCGGATGCGTTTTACAAAGCCATCAACCTGATACTGGAAGCCCAATATCCCAACGGCGGCTGGCCGCAGAATTTCCCGCTGGTGGGTGGGTATCACGATCACATCACTTACAACGACGCCCTGATGCGCGACATCATGGTAGTGCTGGCCAAGGTTGTTGACGGTAAAGATGAATACGCCTTCGTGAACGCGGACGTAAAAGCCAAAGCCGCAGCCTCGCTCAAGAAGGCTGTTGACTGTGTATTGATGACGCAGGTGCGCCAGGGAGATACGTTGAGCATCTGGGGTGCGCAGCATGACGCCACCACCCTGGAGCCAGCCCAGGCCCGCGCTTATGAGATGCCTTCGCTCTCTACGGCAGAAAGTGTATTTATGCTGGAGTTTCTGATGACGCTCCCCAATCCGTCTCCCGAACTGGTCACTGCGATCCACGCGGCAGCGGACTGGTACGAGGCTAACAAAATCATAGGTTACAGCTGGAAACGCGGCGATAAGGCCCTCACCGCTGATGCCAATGCTGAGCCCATGTGGTCGCGCTTTGTGGAGTTGGAAACCAATCGCCCGATCTTCGGTGATCGCGACGGTTCGGTGTACTACGACATCGGCCAGGTTTCACAGGAACGCCTTGATGGTTACGCCTGGTTCACCACAGCACCGAATAAAGTGCTGAAAAAATACGCCCAATGGGCCAAGAAGTACCCGCGCAAGTAAACGGCGCGCGGTCGGGTCAGGTCTCACTGATCCGACCGCATTCTTCGATGCGGCAGGTTGATCCGCCGCCTGCTAATCAAACTTTCCGGCTTCCTCACTGCTCCAGACTTTCATCGTCTGCACCGACAGCAATTTGCACTGCCCGTTATGCGCAACGTAGGTACGCATAAAACGATAGCGGGACGTGCGAAAGGTTTTCCCGTCAGGATTGTATTTATCCACAGAACTCAGCCCATCCAGCACCACTGTGTTCGCCAGACGATGCGCCGTAATATCATGACTGACCCGCGCCTTGGGAACTTCATCCAGATCTTTCAGACGTTTCAACAACCCCGGCTTGGTTTCGATGTCTGAAGCGAGGTTGTGCACCCAGACATAATCGTCGGCAAGCAATTCATTGAGGAACTTGGTATCTCCCACGCGCAGCGCCTCTTCATACTGCGCATCCAGAACTTTCAGGCGGGACGGCTCCAGGCATTCAGCAGCCATCAGGTGGGCGGAGGAAATACAACACAACACAGCACACAGACGTAACAACATAATCTCTCTCCGCTCAGGACGCTCACGATATGATTTTTTTAGTGCGACAAATTATATGCCGTAAAAGAGCGAGCGAGAAATGAAGAGTAGTGCGAAAAAGCGGAGCGGCTATAACTGAAAACTCAGTTACAGCCAGAATCAGTCGAGCTTGCGGCGCTTGCCAGTCACCATGGACAGTGGCAGATTCTCTTTCAGACGATAGCTTTCAAACAGCGCGGCAAGCACATGCGCAATCACCAGCGCCAGTAAGGTATTGGCAATCCAGCCATGCAGATTCTCCACCCAATCCTCACCCCAGAAGTAGTCAATCTCTTCCATCATGTATCCGGTAATGCCCAGCCCCAGAAAACACAGCATCATAAGAATCATGACCAATCCACCCAGTGGCGAGTGGCCCATGCGATGGTATGGCTGACCGCGCACCAACGCCCGGGTATGCTCAGCAAGACGCGTGGGCGTTGGAAAAAAATCCGCCCAGCGCGCCGCACCGCGCCCGAAAAAACCCCAGAAAAAACGTATCGCCAGCCACACAACGGCGGCATATCCCAGCCACTGATGCCAATCATCGCCCTCCTCATTGAAGAAATAATTGGCGAAGAAGATGAACACCAGTGACCAGTGAAACACGCGGATCAGCGGGTCCCAGAGTTTTTCGGTTGCAGCACTCATCAGTCTTCGATTTCCTCTTTAACCACAGCACCGCTCACCGGGTTGTAATAGATCTCTACCTTTTGCTTGTCCTTGTTCCAACCATAGATTTCGTAGCAGTTACCATCGGTGATCTTGAATTTCTTGATCTCGTAACCCTGCGCCTTGAGGTTCTCCTGGAATTGATCCTTATCCTGCCACTCAGCCTTATCGGCAGTTGTACACTCAGGACCGGCAAAGGCAACGGGACTCAGAGCAATCAAAGCGGTTAACAGAAATTTGCGCATAACATTCTCCTTCGATTAGACATTATTAGAAACGGAAGCAGCGATTAAAAATTAATCCGCCGCAATATACAACATCCGCTGCCAGTCAATGTGAAATTCGCACCAATCGAACGGGTGTTTTTCACCAGTAAACAACGAATGTACCCACAAATCAGACACGCCAATGCGTGCGGCATCTCCGACAGCTACCGTGAACCAATCCGCACTTCTTTCAACCCGTGATGTAACTTTTGCAAGCATGCTTCGCATAAATCCCGCGTTACCGCTCGGGTGACAGTTAAACACGTGTGGATCGCAACAAAAAAGAGAAAAGAATGCCAGGGTATGGGGATTGCATCGGCAGGGCACACACCGCGTTAATTACTCGCAACGCAGGATGTAGGGTTAACAGTAATCTTGAAGGAGATAATAAATGGCCACTATCAACACCCATCCCGCCGAAAGACGCTACACCCCTGACAGACGGGTCAACAGCCTGAGCAAAAGCCGCCTGAGCACCATCGACTGGATTGCGATGGCCCTGATCATCATCGGCGGCGTCAACTGGGGCCTCGTCGGCCTGTTCAACCTCGACCTCGTCGCCACCATCTTTGGTGAGATGAGTGCAATCAGCAGAATTGTCTATTCACTTGTCGGGCTGTCTGCGGTATGGATGATATTTGCTTGCACGAAGATGTCTGGCAAAACGTCTTGATACTTTTTAGTTTGTCCAGGGATGGACCGTGTGATTTACAAGATAAATTTTTTGAGGAAATCCAGTTATTTTTTGATACTTAAATCCACTTCAACCTGAGCATCATGCAAGCGCATGGTAAATATAAGCCCTCTTCTATCTAGAACCCATTCGTTAAAAACTGACTTTCTCTTTTTCGTTCATATGCACGCACGGCGTTACAGGCAATGCCTCCTGTAATTTCTGTTGTTGAATGAAGATTGATTATTGGGTACTGATTAGTTTTTGAAGAGATACCTTGCCTTCAGCATTCTTCGATGCAACACCCCAGAAAACAAAAAGCCCCAGAACATCAAATTGACATTCTGGGGCTTATTGGCGGGATTCTGGTCGGAGCGAGAGGATTCGAACCTCCGACCCCCTCGTCCCGAACGAGGTGCGCTACCGGCCTGCGCTACGCTCCGACAATGGCCTGTGAGGCCAGCGCGAAATTATAACGATCGCGGCTGCGCTGTAAATGGCCTTGAGCAAAATATTTTTTCTTCGCATAAAAAAGCCGGCGCTCGAGAGCGCCGGAGAAGACCATACTAGAGTACAAATAAAGGGAGTCCAACTGGCTTAGAGCAATTCCAACCGGTGCGGGCCACGCATCGTTGGATGCGGCCACCAGTTATCTTAAGTATTACCCGGCAAGGGCATTTCGCCAGTTTTTGGGGCGCCCTGGTTAAATTGATTGGCAATAAACAGGTTTGCGTGATGAGGTTCAGCTATAAGTTGATCAGTTCCGCGCCGAAAGGCGCGGCTTATCGTCAGAACCCTGTGGCAATCGCGTCTTTTACGCGCTGGAGGGCATCGGCTACCGCTGACCCGGCCTGGCTGTAACGCAGCCCTTGCTGGACGAATTGCTCTGCACGCTGGGGCATCGCCAGCTGTACGTAGCTCTGGGCGATGATCAGATACAGCTCAGGTGAGCGCCGATCGATGCGCAGGCCACGTTCGGCGGTGGCTATCGCGGTCTGGTAATCGCGGGTGTTGTACTGGGCGCGGGCTCGATTGGTGAGACTCACCACGGCCGGATTGGTGGCGGGCTGGGCGGGAACCGGCGCCGGCGTTGACAGCTCAGGGTCAATGCTTTCCATGGAGGGCGCAGGTTCGCCAGCGGGATAGGTCTGCACTGTGCCATCTGCGTCGCTGGCATCGCTGTCGGTGACGGGAGGCAGATCGTAGGTGGTGCTGGCGCAGCCGGCCATCAGGCTGAGCAGGCCGCTGACGAACAGGAGGGAGAAGGATTTATTCACGGTAGATTCCTTGCAGATTTATCTCTGGGTCTGTTGTACGGGCAGTGGGGGAGCATCCCCCGATCATCGTCAGGCAGTTTAGGCGATCCTGGCGGCGGGCGCGCATCGAGATTGCTGTGGGAGCCGATGCCCTTATCTGCGCGCGGCGGTCGGATTGCGCTGCGCTAATCCGACCTGCGGGACAGGTATTAATTCCACAGCCGCTGCCACCACCGGCGCCCATTGTTCTTGAGGGTACAGTCACTTTGTTCTGTCGGGCGCTGGCTTTCACGCAACGGCAGCCAGACAGCGCCATCACAATGTTCCGCGCTAAGCCGGCCGGTCTTTGAGTCAATCCAGTCAAAGCTCACACCCGCCGGTGGCTGCATGTTCACCCCCCGGGTCGGCAGCTGACGCATGAGGTCGGCCCACACCTGAAGCGCTCCGCCAGAGCCGGTGAGCGGCGTTGCACTGTTGTCATCCCGCCCCAGCCAGACAACCGCCAGATGTTCACCACTGAAGCCTGCGAACCAGCTGTCACGCTGGTCGTTGGTGGTACCGGTTTTACCGGCCAGCGGCAGCGACTCCGGGAACTGATTGTAGACGCTGCGCCCGGTACCTTCGCGCAATACCATCTGCAGGGCGTATTGCAGCTGGAAGGTGCTCTCCAGCGAGAAACGCTGCTCCAGCTCCAGCGGGTAACGCCGCAGGGGCTGGCCATCGGCGGTCAGTACTTCACGGATCGAGCGCAGAGGCGTGTAGACACCTTCCGCCGCCAGGGTGTGATAAATACCCGCCACTTCGAACGCGGACATGTCCACCGAGCCCAGCAGCATGGATGGCACACCGGGAATACGCCCACTGTAGCCTGCTGCCTTCACCGTGTCATAGACGGTTTCCAGCCCCAGCTGCATCCCCAGGCGCGCGGTGGCCTGATTGTAGGAGTGAGTCAGAGCCTGATACATGGGGACATCGCCGTGACTGACGGAGTCGACATTCTTCGGTTCCCACAGCTTGCCGTCACCGCCCTTCACCGTCACCGGCTCATCACTGATGATGGTGCCGAGGTGGTAAGACCGGGGCTGCTCCAAAGCGGCCAGATATACGAAGGGTTTGATCAGGGAGCCGATGGGCCGGCGGGCATCCAGCGCGCGGTTGAAGCCCTCGAAACGCGGATTTTTATCGCCGATCAGCGCCAGCACTTCGCCCCCGCCCACCGAGGTTACGACCATACTGCCCTGCAGATCCTTCACGTTGTGGCGCTGCTCCAGCTGGCGCAGACGCTGATTCAGCGCCGCCTCGGCCTGACGCTGCACCATGGGCGACAGGCTGGTAAAGATACGCAGGCCTTCGCTGCGCAGATCCTCTTCCTGGTAATCCTGCTGCAACTGCCGTTTTACCAGCGCCACAAACGCCGGATAAGTAACCATACTGGTGTCGGCCTGCTCGACCACCCCCAGTGGCGCAGCCTGGGCACGCTTCAGCTCTTTATCGTCGATCAATTGCTGCTGATGCATGACTGTCAGCACCAGATTGCGCCGTTTCTTGGCCCGCTCTGGATTGCGCCAGGGGTTGTAATAGGAAGCTCCTTTAACCAGCCCCACCAGCAGCGCCACCTGCTCGGTGTTCAGCTCGGCCAGCGGCTGACGGAAATAATGCTGTGACGCGAGCGCAAAACCGTGAATCGCCCGGGGCCCGCTCTGGCCCAGGAAGACCTCGTTGATGTAGGTTTCGAGGATTTCCGACTTGGTGTAGTGAATCTCCAGCAACACCGCCATGATGGCTTCCTGAACCTTGCGGCGCAGGTGGCGCTCCCGGGTCAGGTAAAAGTTTTTCACCAGCTGCTGCGTGAGCGTACTGCCGCCCTGCACCACTTCACCTTCACGCATGTTGACGAAAGCTGCGCGCAGGATCGACAGCGGCGCTACGCCGTGGTGATCAAGGAAATGCTGGTCTTCCACCGCCAGCAGGGTTTCGCCCAGCAGCGGCGGCAGGTCCGACAGGCGTACCAGCAGCCGGTCCTCCGCTTCCGCCGGATAAATTCCGCCGATTTCTTCGGGTTCGAGGCGCATCAGCGGCATGTCCGCACCCGCCAGATCGCGCAGATGCAGTACGTGTTCTTCGCCGATGGTGACACTGAAGCGCCGTGCTTCTTCGCGTTTATCCCAGAAGTCAAAGCCGCGGCTGTGAACCTGATACGTCACCTGTGAGCTGCCGGCCGAGCGTTTTACATACTGGCCGGGCGCCCCCAGATTGCTGACCCCGCGGTAGCCCAGGGCCTGCAGTTCCTGCTCAAACAAGGACGGGGTAAGCGCCAGCCCTTCATAAAGCTCCAGCGGGCGGGAGTAGACCCGCGCAGGCAAGGCCCATTTTTTTCCGTCAAATTTCGCGCGCACCACGACGTCGAGATACAAAGTCCAGATGGCGAGCAGTATCACAACAGCCAGAACGCTGTAGAACAACCAGAGGCGAAACAACGCCCAACCATGACGCGGGGGTTTGCTGGGTGGGGATGATTTTTTACTGCGGGAAACTGTACGGCGTTTGGTCATCAGCAAGTCTTACATACGAGTTAAACAACAGGGGGCGCTAGTTTACGCCGATTGCGACACGCAATCACCGGTTTTGCATCTGCTCCGGTCGTTTTGCATAATGCGCGGCCACCCTTCCTGAAAGCTATAAGAGGCTCCCATGACTCATTACCACATCTACGGCATAGGCGCCGCACTGGTTGATACCGAAATCACCGTCCAAGACAGCGACCTCACCGCCATGGCGGTAGCCAAGGGTGTGATGACACTGGTAGATGAGCCGCGTCAGGCACAATTGATCGATTACCTGGCCGAACATCAGGTTGCGCACAAAGCCAGCGGCGGTTCCGGCGCAAATACCATCATCGCCGCCAGCTACTTCGGCTGCGACAACTTTTACTCCTGTAAAGTTGCGAACGATGACAATGGCCGCTTTTATCTGCAGGACATCAAAGATGCCGGCGTTGATTATCCAACTCACCTGCCGGTAGCCGACGGCATCACCGGCAAATGCCTGGTGATGATAACCCCGGACGCTGAACGCAGTATGAATACCTTCCTCGGCATCAGTGAGACTATCTCCGTCAAGGAATTACAGCCCGCGGCCATCGCCGCTGCTGAATATGTCTACATCGAAGGCTACCTGGTGTCTTCGCCTACCGGCCGCGCTGCCGCGATCGAGCTGCGCAGGATGGCCGAGGCCAACAACACGCGTACGTCGTTGAGCCTGTCTGATCCAGCCATGGTGCAGTTTTTCCGGGAGGGTTTGCTGGAGATGATCGGCGAGGGTGTTGATCTGTTGTTCTGCAATCGCGATGAAGCGCTGGGCTTTACCCAGACCCATTCATTGGATCACGCCATTGAAGCACTGAAAAATTATTGCAAAACGTTTGCGATCACCTGCGGCGCAGACGGCGCCTTTGTGTTCGATGGCGAGAATTTATTTACCACCGTGGCCTACCCCACCGAAGCTGTTGATACCAACGGTGCGGGCGATATGTTTGCCGGAGCTTTCCTATACGCGATTACTCACGGCTACGATTACCGCACCGCCGGCGATTTCGCCAACTTCGCCTCCGCCAAAGTCGTTTCCCAGTTTGGTCCACGCCTGAAAGCAGAGCAGCACCACGAGCTTAAGGAAGCGTTTTTTAAATAAGGATTTTTTAATGGTGGATTGCTTCAGGTTGAGTGGGTGTTGGGTGGATTGATTTGGGAGCAGGTGTCTTAATGAGTATGTGTCGGATTACGCTGCGCTAATCCGACCTACGCCGTGAGACCGCGCGGAGCAAGTCATTTGTAGGTCGGATTAGCTGCACCGCAGCGTAATCCGACACCCTCCCAAAATTCTCCAATACCAGTGATTTTGTAGGTCGGATTAGCGCAGCGTAATCCGACATCTCGCCATCTCCCAAAATCACCACAAAAAAACATCCACCTCACACACCTGCCTCACCCATTCCGCACCGAGCAAACCGGGCACTGGCTGTCTTTAGGCAATTTCATCTCACGCCATTGCGAATGGCGGGCGTCGAATAACAGCAGGCGGCCTTTCAGGGATGAGCCAAATCCCACGATCAGTTTGATCACTTCTACCGCCTGCATCGAGCCAACCACCCCCACCAGCGGTGCGAGAACGCCGTTGGCGGCACAGGTTAAATCTTCCTCGCTTTCTTCATACAGGCAGCGATAACAGGGACTGTTTTCGTCGCGCAGATCGTATACCGCCACCTGACCTTCCATGCGAATCGCGGCGCCGGATACAAGGGGAATTCTGGCTTTGACACAGGCAGCATTGATGGCAAAACGTGTAGCAAAATTATCGGTACAGTCCAGTACAACGTCGACCTGCTTCAACAACTCATCCAGCCGCTCTGCATCAAGCGGCTGTTCTACGCAGGTGATCTGTGTTGCGGGATTTAACTCGCGCAGAGTAGCAGCGGCAGAGACGGCTTTGTTGATGCCGATGCGCGCTTCTGTGTGGACGATCTGCCGCTGGAGGTTCGACAGATCCACCTCATCAAAGTCTGCCAGCACCAGGTGACCGACACCGGCAGCCGCAAGGTACATCGACACCGGCGAGCCCAGTCCACCGAGTCCGACAATCAGAACGCGCGCGGCCAACAGTTTTTCCTGCCCGTCGATATCAATATCTTCAAGCATTATCTGACGTGAGTAACGCAATAGTTGCTGGTCGTTCATCATGATAAATCAGCCTGCTTTCTTGCCCAGGGTAACCCGCTCATTTCCACCGAGATCACTCAAGGTCTGGATGGCGGCGTAACCGGATTGTTCAAACAGTCTGCGCACCGCCAGCCCTTGTTGATAACCGTGTTCGATCAGCAGCCAGCCATTGGGCAGCAGATAATGTTTGGCCTGCTGCACAATATTTTCTATATCGCGGAAACCCTGATTGTCGGCAACCAGTGCGCTTAAAGGTTCAAAACGTACATCCCCCTGTTGCAGATGGGGATCATCCGCAGCGATATAGGGAGGATTACTGACAATCACATCAAAATCAGTCTGGTCCACAGCCGTAAACCAGTCGCTCTGCCTGATCGTCACATTGTGCAATTGCAGGTGGTCACGGTTGCGCTGCGCCAGTTGCACAGCGTCCGGTTGATTATCCACACCCAGGCAATGCCAGTGTTTTTTTTCATGGGCGAGCGCCAGCACAATGGCACCCGTGCCCGTGCCCAGATCGAGCACCTGACGTGGCTGATTGTGCATGTCTGAGGCAAACAGATTGAGGATGGTTTCAACCAGCAGTTCGGTATCGGGTCGGGGAATCAGCGTGGTGTTGTTGACGAACAACGGCAGAGACCAGAATTCCCGTTGGCCAATGATGTGCGCTACCGGCTCACCACCCAGGCGCCGTTCAAATGCCGCCGTGAATTGATCTTCCTGTTCGCGGGTTAATGCAGTTTCTGGCCAGGTAAACAAAAAGGTGCGCTCTTTCTGCAGGATGTGGGCGAGCAGAATTTCAATATCCAGTCGCGGTGATTCGCTCACCGCCGTCAGCTGTTGTGCAAGACGTAGACAAACGGCGATGGTGAGGGATTCTGACATGGGGTTATGGACCGATAGTTTTGTGGGGGTTGAGTTGCTTTTGATCAGGCTGTGCGAAGGTGTTGCTGTTGAGGCTTGTCGGATTACGCGGTGCTGATCCGACCTACATTTTCACACAACCTGGTGCAGTCCTGACTGCTGTGGCTTGTCGGATTACGCTTCGCTAATCCGACCTACGTTTGTTGCGCCTGCGTATGTGAGCGGGCTTGGCGCTTGTCGGATTACGCTGCGCTAATCCGACCTACGGCTAATCGGCCTACAGATCCGATTACTGTTAGTTCGTCCTGCGTGGCAGGCGGGTTAGTCTGCCAGGGCAGCCAGTTGGTCTGCCTGGTATTCGTTGACCAATGGCTGGATCACACTGTCCAGTTCGCCTTCCATGACCGCGTCCAGTGAGTAAAGCGTTAAGTTAATTCGGTGATCGGTCACGCGGCCCTGGGGATAGTTGTAGGTGCGGATGCGTTCGGAGCGATCGCCACTGCCCACCAGGTTGCGCCGCTCATCGGACAGCGATTTCTGTGCGGCATCTTCCTGCATGGTCTTCAGCTTGGTAGCCAGCAGTGACATGGCGCGCGCACGGTTTTTGTGTTGCGAGCGTTCATCCTGACACTCCACCACGATGCCGGTAGGGATGTGGGTAATGCGGATTGCCGAGTCGGTTTTGTTGACGTGCTGTCCACCGGCACCTGATGAACGAAAGGTATCAATGCGCAGGTCAGCTTTGTTGATGTTGACCTCTTCCAGCTCATCCGCCTCCGGCATCACAGCCACGGTACAGGCCGAGGTGTGGATGCGCCCCTGTGATTCGGTTTCCGGTACGCGCTGCACACGGTGTGCGCCGGATTCAAATTTCAATTTTGAGTAAACACCCTGCCCCGTCACCAGGGTAATGATTTCCTTGAAGCCGCCATGTTCGCCTTCGTTCTGGCTCAGCACTTCCACCCGCCAGCCCTGCTGCTCGGCATACTTGGAGTACATGCGGAATAAATCGCCGGAAAAAATGGCCGCTTCATCACCGCCGGTCCCGGCACGAATTTCGAGGTAACAGTTTTTATCATCGTTGGGGTCCTTGGGCAGCAGCAGGCGCTGCAGCTCAAGACTCATGGGCTCCAGTTGCTCTTCGCAGGCCGCGAGTTCTTCTTCGGCCATGGCCTTCATATCCGGGTCGTCGCCGGCAAGCCATTGTTTGGCTTCCGCCATGTTATCAAGCAGTTGTTGATAGCGCTGATATCCCTGGACAATAGGCTCCAGCTCGGAAAACTCTTTCGACAGCTCGCGAAATTTATTCTGGTTATTGATGATGTCCGCTTCAGACAGAAGCGCACTGACTTCTTCATAACGCTCGCTCAGTCGCTGCAGTTTTTCCAGGATCGATGCTTTCATTCAGACTCGCTTTTTTCGATATCGTCAGTAGATAAATCAAATAACTCCTGCGCTACCTGGATCAGCTCAGTGCGCCCGTTGGCACTGGCATCCTTCAAGGTGGCAGTCGGAGTATGGATTAATTTGTTGGTCAGGTTGCGTGCGAACTGTTGCAGCACCTGGCTCGCGTCGGCGCCGCTTTCGAGCAGACGCTGTGCCTTGACCAGCTCGGCGTCACGCAGGCTTTCCGCCTTGCTCCGATACGCTTTGATGGTCGCAACGGCATTAAGTGCGCGGGTGTGGCGACGGTATTGTTCAACACCCTCTTCAATGATGTCTTCCGCTTTATCCGCAGCCGCGACCCGGGACTTTTTGTTCTCGTCGATGACCGCATGCAGGTCATCCACGGTGTACAGATAAACGTCGTCAAGCTCTCCCACCTGTGCCTCTATATCGCGGGGCACGGCGATGTCCAGCATGAACATGGGCTTGTGTTTACGCTTTTTAAGTGCTGATTCCACCGCGCCCTTGCCCAGCAGCGGCAATTGGCTGGCGGTGGAGGAAATAACAATGTCCGCACGGTGCAGGTGCTCAGGGATGTCAGAGAGCAGGATGGCATCTCCCAGGAACTCCCGGGCCAGGCGCTGGGCGCGGTCCAGGGTGCGGTTAGCCACGATCATCTTCTTGATACCCTGCTCTGCCAGATGCCGGGCCACCAGCTCAATGGTTTCACCCGCACCGATCAGCAATGCCGTGTCCTGCTTGAGATTGGAAAAGATCTGCTGCGCGAGGGTGACGGCCGCGTAGGCCACCGATACCGGGTTTTCCCCGATGGCGGTTTCAGTCCGCACACGCTTGGCAATGCCGAATACCTGCTGAAAGGCGCCGAGCAGCTCCCCGCCGATGGTACCGGCATCGCGGGCCACGGCGAAGGCTGATTTCATCTGCCCGAGGATCTGGGGCTCACCCAGTACCAGCGAGTCCAGTCCGCCGGCTACCTTCATCATATGACGCACGGCTTCTTCATCGCGGTAACAATAGAAGCAATGTTCCAGATCGGCGGCGCTGATGGCGGTATGCTCCACCAGCCAGTCGAACAGCGCCTGCGGTTCCCCCTGGCTGCTGGCATAGATTTCCGTGCGGTTGCAGGTGGAAAGGATGGTCACCTCCGCCAGCCCCGCCTGCCTGCGGGCCAGATGCAGCGCTTCGGCCACTTGTTCCGGCGCAAAGGCTACCCGCTCGCGGATCGCAAGAGGCGCAGTATTGTGGTTGATACCGAAGGCCAGTAGGGTCATGCAGAACGGGTGGTCATAAATTAAAGGGCGTCATTGTCCGGTCCCGGGGGGCTGCTGACAAGGGGGAGTTTGGTTTCACCGCGACCAGCCCCTCGACAGCGCTGTAGCGTAATGCTACATTTGTTTCATCTTGCTACCCATTTCTGGGACAAAAATCGATTCTCCGAGGAGGTCACCATGGCTGTTTCATCCCCTTTAAGGCTCGATCACAAACTGGTGGAAGCCGCAGCCGCAATGGCTCACCTGTTTAAACGCACGACACCCCGGCAGATTGAATACTGGGCCGAACTGGGCCGTGCCGTGGAGCGCGAGCTTGATGCCGAAACGGTCATCGCGCTGCGCGAAGGACTGGCCCAGTTACGCGTAGAACCCATCCATTCCGGGCCTGTTGCCGCCGATGACGTCTTTGCTGATCTGGACGTGGCGCGGGACAGCGGCCTGCTCAGCCAGCATGTCAGCGCGGCCAAAGTGCGCTATCAGGCCAGTCAGGCCGCGCCCGGGCTATTGGAACAGGTGCATCCCGACGGGCGCGTAGTTACCGGCCGCTTTCTCAATGGCCAGTTTATTCCGCAGATCGGCTAGCGGGTTCATCCTTTCGTGCCCCAACCCCACAAACAACTCTGGCTGCTCGCCGGTGGCAATGGCGCCGGCAAAAGCACTTTTTATCGCACTGCACTGCAACCCCGCGGCATGGCGCTGGTGAATGCCGACAACATTGCCCGGGACCTCGCCCCGGACCAAACCGAAGCCGCCAGCTATACCGCCGCCCGGGTGGCTGAAAAGCTGCGCTACGATCTGCTCGACAAAGGCGTGAGCTTCTGCTTCGAAACCGTGTTCTCCCACCCTTCCAAGATTGACTTCATGGCCCGGGCGAAAGCACTCGGCTATGAGATAGTGCTGGTATTTATTCATCTGGATAACAGCGAATTGAACAAGGCGCGCGTGGCGCAACGGGTCAGCGAAGGCGGCCATAATGTGCCCGACGATAAGATTGAAACCCGGATTCCGCGCACCTTGACTCACATCAAGGCGGCGCTGTCCCTGGCAGATGAAGTGTATCTGCTGGACAACAGCCGCTGGGACGCGCCTCTGCGGCGGGTGGCCAGCCTGAAAGCTGGCATCCCGAATCTCCATACCAATGAACTGCCGGATTGGGCGCGGGACCTGCTGCGGGACTATCTATAGTGCTGGCTATCCTGTAGTCCCAGTTCTCCCAGCACTGAGCGGATGATTAAAATCGCGCCCTGCTACCATGGAAGCTCCACACTGCGTCACACCCTCTTCCTGGCCAAGGGCGTATCCTAGGTGACTTTTTTATGCTCATGTCCACAACGAGATATAACAAGACCATGAAATCCACCTCCGCGCTTTTATTCTCTCTGACGCTGGCCTTGCTGCCCCAACTTGCAGCGGCCCATGCGGAGCATGACAAACCGCGCTATGTTGCGGAGGACGGCGAAGATAAAGGCCGCTGTGATGATCCTTCCGCCCCCTGCCGAACCATCGGTTACGCCGCGCAACAAGCCAGCAAGGGCGACAATATCCTGGTGGCAGCCGGCAGCTATGACATAGAAGACATCAATACGCTGTTTTACCTCATCAGCAATGTTGTGCCCGTCAAAGGCGGGTACTCCAGATCCTACAAGCGTGACGCCAGTCAGCACCCCACCCGCCTTGTCGGCGTACCGCCGGAATACGCGGATGAGCTGGCGGAAAAAGGTTTTACCGTCATTGTGGACCGGAAAGGACTGGATGAAGCCGACAGCCTGCAGCTCTCTGACAAGATGGAAGCCGTGGATGCAATGCAGCGCAAGCAGGTGAATGTGACCTGCACCAACGGCAGCGCCGGGCAGTTCCCATGCAGCAGGATTGATCTGGTAGCCCATGTGCCTCTGCGCGATCTGGGTGGTAATACGCAGGGCAATGATATCTGGGGCCATTACGACCTCAATGACGGTCGTGAATACGCCATTATGGGATTGCGCAACGGTACGGTAGTCGTGGATGTCACACTTGCCGACCAGCCCCGGGTGGTTTCCCGCATACCGGGCCAGGACACCACCTGGCGGGATATCAAAGTCCTGCAGCAGTTTTCCCTCAGCGAGGGGGTGTGGAAATCCTATGCTTACGTTACGGCCGATAATGCGGAGGTGGGCCTGCAGATCATCGACCTGAATGAGCTGCCGGTGCGCGCCACTCTGGCTAATACTGACATGACAGATATCAGCGCCCACAACGTCTACCTGAGCAACGTTGATTACAGTACCGGCGTTCCCCTGCCCGGCCTAAAGCCCTTTCTGCACCTGGCCGGCAGCAACAACAATGGCGGCGCGTTTAATACCTATGTCCTGACTAACCCTGTCGATCCGGAACCGGTGTACCGCAACGCCAGCAATTCGCGCGCTAACTACAGCCACGACGTGGCGTCCATGGTCGTCTACGATGAGCGCAAAGACTCCCAGTGCGTCAACGCCAGTGACTACTGCGACATCCTGTTTGACTTCAATGAGAACGATGTTCGCCTGTGGGACAAAACTGACAACCGCACCCCGGTGGAGCTGTCACGCACCAGCTATCCCCAGGCCAGCTATGTCCATTCCGGCTGGTGGAGCGAAGACAAACTGGTGGTGTCGGTACACGACGAGCTGGATGAGCAGGTCTACGGCATCAACACCACCCTGCGCTTCTTTGACGTTTCCGACTTTACCCGACCGGTGTTGCTCAGCACCTTCACCGGTCCGACCCGCGCCATCGACCATAACGGCTTTGTGCGCGGCAACCGCTACTACATGTCCAATTACGAGCGCGGCCTCACGATACTGGACATCACCAACCCCGCCGCCCCGGCGGAAGCCGGTTTCTTCGATACCTACCCCATCAGCGATCGCCCCGCCTTTAACGGCGCCTGGGGCACTTATCCTTTCCTTCCCAGCGGACTGGTGCTGATCAGCGATATCAACAGCGGCCTCTACCTGGTGCGCGACAACACGCTGGATGTGGATCAGGGCAGCCTGTCGTTCAGCGCCCGGGAATATCGCAGCGACGAAGGCCAGACCCTACTTGTGACAGTATCCCGCGGACCCGGCACCACCGGCGCCGTCAGTGTCGGGTATGAGACGCGGACCGGCAGTGCCGGAACAGATGACTTTGCCATGACTTCCGGACGTCTGGCGTGGGCCGATGGCGAAGGGGGCACCAAGACCTTTTCTATCAGCATTGCCGAGGATGCCTTGGATGACGAACCCCACGAGCTGTTCTTCGTGCGCCTGCTCGACCCTCAGGGGGGAGCGACTTTAAGTGCTCCTGCTATGGCCAGCGTGGTCATCAACGGCACTCCTGGAACCGGCCACATCGGCTTCACAACCACCAAGCTCACGCTGAGTGAGGACACCCCGGAGGGTACGCTGGTGCTTAAGCGCATGGGCGGCAAAGATGGGGAAGTGGCGGTGGATCTGGCGCTGGATGAAGCGGGCAGCCAGGTGATCAGGATCGAACCAGCGAAAGTCATCTGGGCAGATCAGGAATCCGGCAGCAAAGCGGTCCGCGTCACCCGCCTCGCCGGAGCCAGTAGTAGCCGAACGGTTCCGGTGGCCCTGAAAGGTGAGCATCTGGCTGCGGCGGCTCAGGCCAGTGTCCTGCTGGCCGACAGCAGTTCCAGCACGCCATCCCCAAGCAGCAAGGATAAATCAGGCGGTGGCGCATTAAATACCACTCTGCTCGCGCTCCTGCTGGCTCAGCTATTCTTCCTGGTGATCCGCCCGGGAACGAGGTGCTCCCGAACGCCCTTGACGACCCGCGGACGCTAATAACGCAATGAACAGTTTTTTACTTAGTTATACCGATGCGTCTGTAGAGATAAAGCGCCACTATGTTTATGATGACTGGCCGCATCGCAAGCCCCTGATTCCGGATTTGTCTGAAGCATGAAAGTAGGTTCTCAGTTTATTCCCGCCAGCCTGTTGAGTTGCTGGCTCGTCTGCGGTTGCGCCCTGCAAGCCACCCCCGACCAGACTCCCGAACCAGCGGCACCCGCCGCTGTTGAGACTCCTGCGCCTGCTGCGCCAGATGCTTCTGATACGCCCAAGGCTCCCGAGCGTCCTTTTTCCCGCGAAACCCTCTACTCCCTGCTCGCCGCCGAGATCGCCGGCAGCCGCCAGCAGTTTGATATAGCACTGAGCAACTACGCCCAGCAGGCCAAGGAAACCCGCGACCCGCAGGTTGCCGAGCGCGCCACCATGATTGCGCGCTTCCTGCGCAATGACGAAGTCGCTATGGAGTCGGCGGTAATCTGGGCGGAAGCCGCCCCGGAGAGCAGTGAAGCCCTCGCCAATGCTTCCATGACGCTGATGCAGAATGGTCGTCATCTTGAAGCTTTCGAGATGTCGCGCCGTCTGCTTAATAAAGGCGAGGAAACCCTGTTCCAGAATATCGCCGCCAACGCCACCAACCTCACTGATGAGCAACGGGCCACCCTGCTGCAGGAATATCTGGACCTGCTCGCCACTCACCCCCGGGATGAGCAGCTATTGGTCGGTGCCGGTATCCTCCTGCAGCAGCAGGAGAAACTCGACGAGGCATTAGGCTACGCCCAGACAGTGCTCCGCCAGAATCCACGCAGTATTCCGGCGGCCATTCTGGAAGCCAACCTGCTCCATCAGCTCAAGCGCGACGAAGAAGCCATCGCCCGCATGACAGCCCTGCTGGAACAGCACCCGGACAACATCCGCCTGCGCCTGCAATATGCCCGTATCCTGACTCATCACGACCTGGGGCTGGCCCAGGAGCAGTTTGAAATCCTGACCGAACAGGTTCCTCACGATGGCGACCTGCTGTTGTCCCTCGGGATCATTGCACTCGAGCGCAAAGACACGGAAACAGCGGTAACCGCTTTTGAAAAACTGCTGGACCGCAATCAGCACCTGTCGACAGCCCATTACTACCTGGGCCGTCTGGCGGAAGATCGCGGCAATCTTGAGATTGCGCTGATTCATTACCTGCAGGTAGACCAGGGCAATGATTTCCTGCCCGCCACCGTCAACCTGCTGGACATCCTGATCCGCACCGGCGACCTCGTGAGCGCCACTGAACACATGCAGCGCACCCTGCATCGCCTTCCCGATCAAGCCAGCCGACTTCATCTGATCCACGCGCAGACGCTCATCAAATACAAGTATCTGGATGAGGCTGAAACCCTGCTTGACCGCACCATCAAGAACACTCCGGCAGAGGAGCAGAGCAACCTCCTCTTCGCCCGCGCGCTGCTTCACGACCAGCGCAACCGGCTTGCGGCTGCAGAGCAGGATCTGCGAACCATCCTCAAGCAGGACCCCGATAATACCGCGGCCCTCAACGCGCTGGGTTACATCCTCACCGACAAAACCGATCGCTTTGAGGAAGCCCGTGAGCTTCTGATCAAGGCCTATACCCTCAACCCCGATGACCCGGCGATCATCGACAGCGTGGGCTGGCTGCATTACCGCACGGGCAATTATCCCGAAGCGCTGATCTATCTACGACGCGCTTATATGGCCTACCCGGATGCAGAAATTGCCGCACACCTGGGTGAAGTGCTGTGGGTTATCGGTGAAAAAGATGAAGCCCGTCAAATCTGGGAAGATGCACTAAAACTTACCCCGGGCAGTGAAGTCATAACCTCCACCATGCAACGGCTCAAGGCAAACCAGGAATGATGCACCCCCCGCAACACAAACTCGCACGCACTTATCCTCTGGCGATTTTGTTGTTGGCACTGTTAACCGGCTGTGCTCATCGCCTGCCTTCCCCACCTCAAGACTGGAGCACCCACTCGGTACGGGTTCAGAACCTGTCCTACTGGCAGATAACCGGCAAGCTGGGGGTGCGCATCCCCGGCGATAACGGCAGCGCCAACCTCCGCTGGCAGAACCAGGAACGTCAATACACCCTGGACCTCAGCGGTCCCTTTGGCCAGGGGCGACTGCTGATTCGGGGCAAGCCCGGCCGGGTCACCCTGCAGCAGCCCGGCGAAGCCCCCTTGATGGCAGACTCTGCCGAAGACCTGATTTACCAGACCACCGGCTGGACGCTACCCGTGATGCATCTGGCCTACTGGGTGCGCGGTGTACCGGCTCCGCACCACCCTGTGGCCCGCCTGGAGCTGGATGAATCCGGCCGGCTCGCAGAGTTGCAGCAGGCGGGCTGGCATATCCAGTATCAGAATTACCAGTCAGTACCCGCAGGCAATTCCCTGCTGCAACTACCCGGACGCGTCACTGCCGAATACGGCGATGTTCGCCTGACGCTGATCATTCGCCAATGGCAATTGGATTGATAAGGCCTCACCTATGAGCACCCCTGATTCCATCACTCTGTTGTCCCCTGCCAAGCTGAACCTGTTTCTCCATATCACCGGCCGCCGGGCGGATGGTTACCACAATCTGCAGACGCTGTTTCAGCTGCTTAACTACGGCGACACCATTACATTTGAGCGACGGGACGACCAGGAGATCACGCTCAGCCCGGTCATGCCCGAAGTCCCCTTTTACGAGAACCTCATTGTCCGGGCCGCACGCCTGCTGCAGTCCTATTGCAGTACAGATGTCGGGGTAGATATTCAGCTGGAAAAGCGCCTGCCAATGGGTGGCGGAATCGGCGGCGGCAGCAGCAATGCGGCAACAACGCTGGTGGCTCTGAATTATTTATGGGAGTGCGGCCTGACGCTGATGGAATTACATGCGCTGGGATTAAAACTGGGCGCGGACGTTCCGGTATTTATCGGAGCCAGAACCGCCTGGGCCGAGGGTGTCGGTGAGCGTTTGCAGGCAATTGAAATGCCGCAGAAATGGTTCATTGTCCTGCGTCCGGATTGCCATGTTTCTACCGCTGAAATTTTTTCCCACAAAGATTTGACAAGAGACACGCCGAACATTACAGTAGCGGCCTTTCTCGAGCAGGGTGGTCGAAACGACTGCCAGGCACTGGTGAGAAGGCTTTATCCCCCCGTGGACGAAGCTCTGAATTGGCTCAGCCAATACACCAGTAATGCTCGAATGACTGGAACAGGAGCGTGCGTGTTCGCCGCGTTTGATTCCGCAGAAGAAGCACAACATGTGCTGGCGCAAGCGCCGAAAAATCTGCCGGGATTTATCGCACAAGGCATCAACCGCTCGCCGCTTTTTAACCTGCTTCCAGTCACGCGCTAAAGCGCAGGAATTACTTCTCCAGGGGCGTCGCCAAGTGGTAAGGCAGCGGGTTTTGATCCCGCCATTCGTAGGTTCGAGTCCTTCCGCCCCTGCCATTTTCTCGCGTCATTGTAACTTCACTGACAGTGACCACACCTTCCTAAAATGCGGATTAACACGGTTTAGCTTATGCCGCCTTCGGCGGAGGGCATGTAAAAATGGCTTAGGTAAAAAACTGTTGTTTAAACGCAGTATCCGGCAGCAAATCGACAACGATATTATCGGCTTTATTAAAGGTACATGACGTGACTGACTTGATGGTCTTTACCGGCAACGCCAACCCCGAACTTGCACAAAGAATTGTCAACCAGCTCGGCATACAATTGGGGGATGTTTCAGTCTCGCAATTTTCCGATGGTGAAGTCGCTGTCGAACTGCTTACCAACGTGCGCGGCCGCGACGTATTTGTTGTCCAGCCCACCTGTGCCCCCACCAACGATAACCTCATTGAACTGATCGTTATGGTAGACGCCCTGCGGCGTGCTTCCGCCGGTCGTATTACTGCCGTCGTTCCCTACTTTGGTTACGCCCGCCAGGACCGTCGCGTCCGTTCCGCCCGGGTACCGATTACCGCAAAAGTCGTGGCAGACATGATGGTGGGTGTCGGTATAGACCGGATGCTGACCGTTGACCTGCACGCTGAACAGATCCAGGGCTTCTTCGACGTTCCCGTGGATAACGTTTACGGCTCACCGGTGCTGCTTGAAGACATCGAACGTCAGAACTTTCAGGATCTGATCGTGGTATCTCCGGACATCGGCGGTGTGGTTCGCGCCCGCGCCGTAGCAAAACAATTGGGCATTGATCTGGCCATCATCGACAAACGTCGTCCCCAGGCCGGCATTGCCGAAGTCATGAATATTATTGGTGACGTTAACGACCGTACCTGTCTGCTGGTTGACGACATGGTGGACACTGCCGGGACTCTGTGTAACGCCGCCAAAGCACTCAAAGATCACGGCGCCAAGCGCGTGATCGCCTACTGTACCCATGCCGTGCTGTCAGGTAATGCTATTCAGAACCTGAATGGCTCGCTGCTGGATGAGCTGGTCGTTACCGACTCTATCCCTCTGCGTCAGGAAGCCAAAGACTGCCCGCGCATTCGTCAGCTCACCCTGTCGAAGATGCTCGCTGAGGCCATGCGCCGCCTGAGCAACGAAGAATCCCTGAGTGCGATGTTCCGCTAGAACAGCGCGCCCAGATAACTGCCAATGCCTGTGCATTGGTTTTTTTGAAACCCTGCAAACGGTTCTGGTCGCGGACCCTTGCAGCTAACATGAGTAACTGAAAATGTCTGAGAATTTTGTATTGGATGCCCAAGTCCGTGACGATCTGGGGAAAGGTGCGAGCCGCCGCCTGCGTCGTCTGAATGGCCTTGTTCCCGGCATCGTGTATGGCGAAAACAAAAGCCCGGTGAGCATCAGCATCAACCATAAAGATCTGATGAAGCACCTGGAAAACGAAGCTTTTTATTCGCACATCATCAGCCTGAACATCGCTGGCAAAGCCGAAGATGTGATCCTGAAAGATCTGCAGCGTCACCCGTCTAAAGTGCAGATTCTGCACGCTGACTTCCAGCGCGTATCCAAAAATACCCGCCTGACCACCAACGTACCTATTCATATCCTGAATGCTGCGGCGGCTAAAGGCGTTAAGCTGCAGGGCGGTGTTGTAATGCACAACCTGCTGCAACTGGAAATCAGCTGCTTGCCGGCAGACCTGCCAGAAGCCATCGAAGTCGATATCATCGATATGGAAGTTGGCCAGATCCTGCACATTTCTGACCTGAAACTGCCAAAAGGTGTAACTTCTGTTGCTCTGTCCCACGGTGCTGAGCACAACCTGCCGGTTGTTGCGATCAACAAACCGAAAGGCGCAGCCACTGAAGAAGCTGAACCAGCAGCTGAATAATCCCGCAGCAGTAGATTGGTAGTCGGCGTGAAGGATACTCCTCTGCAGTTAATCGTGGGCCTGGGCAATCCGGGCCCCGAATACGATAGAACCCGTCACAATGCCGGCGCCGATTTTGTAGCCGAGCTGGCGTACCGCGAGGGCGCCAGCCTGGTCCCGGAAAATAAATTTTTCGGTTTAACCGCACGGCTCAACTTCCAGGGCCGCGATCTGCGCCTCCTGATTCCCACCACCTTTATGAACCGCAGCGGCCAGGCGATCAGCGCCATGGCGCAGTTTTATAAGATTCCTCCCGAAGCCATCCTCGTTGCTCACGATGAACTGGACCTTGCGCCCGGTGTAGCCCGCTTTAAACATGGCGGAGGACATGGCGGTCACAATGGCCTGCGCGATACCATCAGCGCACTTGGCAATAATCAGAACTTTCATCGCCTGCGTCTGGGTATTGGTCATCCCGGCTCCGCTGCACAAGTCGTGGGTTTTGTGTTGAAGAAAGCCCCGGCCAGCGAGCAGTCATTGATTGATGAAGCGATTGATCGTGCGATACACGCCCTGCCAGATGCAGTAAAAGGTAACTGGGGCACAGCTATGCAGAATCTCCATACCGCAAAATAATCTGCTCCAATTACTCCTCTGATTCTCAGAAAAATCCTGCTTAATACCTCTTGTTATGTAATCAATAACGACATTCTTTTCGGATGTGTCGCCAAATTATTTTTCGTTAATTTTTGGCACTTCCATCATTAAATTTTCCAAAAAATCCGCATTTCATCTCCTTTTTCAAATTGCTTTTAAAAAATTCATTTACTAGGCTTTTTAAGCAATAAAAATTCTCGCGCTTGTTTTTGTCATGCATGTTCATCGCCGCGTTGCTCCGGCGTAAACCAAATCCCTTTGGGGTGGAGAACCATCATGAATAAAAATAAATACCTGCTTAATCAGTTTGCTCCCACAAAAAAACTCTCTCTGCTGCTGGCAATCGCTGCCGTATCCGCCACCCATGCCGTGCGGGCTCAGCAGCCGGCGCTGCCTGCCATTGAAGAAATGATTGTGACCGGTACGCCGGGCGGTGCGTCGTTACGTAAATTCGATGCGAGCTTTGCCATCTCCACCGTGAGTGAAGAAGAAATCACTCAGGTGGCACCCGCAAGCACTGCAGACTTGCTTAAAACGATTCCCGGTGTCTGGGTGGAGAGTTCGGGCGGCATCTCGGGTGCTAACATTTTTGTACGCGGATTCCCCAGCGGTGGTGATGCAGACTTTGTGACAGTAGCCATCAACGGCCTGCCGGTTTACCCCGCACCCACCTTATCCTTTATGGAAAACTCAACACTCTTTCGCATTGATGAAACCATCGCGCGCATGGAAGGTTTACGCGGTGGGCCAAACCCCGTATATGCCAACGGTCAGGTTGGTCTGACCACGAACTTCATCCTCAAGGAAGGCGGTGAAGAGACCACCGGCTCCGTCAAATACTCCACCTCGGACTACGACCTGCAACGCATCGACGGTGTGGTAAGCGGCAAACTGCATGATGATCTGTATTACATGATCGGCGGCTATGTCAGTTCCTCACCCGGCGTGCGCGACGCAGGCTTTAATGCAGAGGAAGGACATCAGTTCACCATCAACCTCACCAGGATTCTCGATAACGGCAAAGCCAATATTTTTCACCGCCGCACCGATGATCACGGCACCTGGTATCTGCCAGTTGCCCTGGATGTCGATGGTGTGCCCACCGGGCTGGATGCGGAGTACACCCAGGTAGGTCCTCGCAACCGCCATGTGCTGGTGCCCATCAGCAGCCCCGATGGTGCGGGTGGCTCTACCATTCGCTGGGAAGAATTTGATATGGGGAAAGGGCGCGGCTGGGATGGCAGCGTGACCGGTGGCTCCATTGAACTGGACCTGGGCAATGAATGGACCTTTATCGACCGCTTCAGCCTGACAAAAGGAGCTGCGGATACCTATGGATTTGTGCCACAGGATTCTGCCGTCACCCTGGGCAGTCTGAACGGCGGTGCCGCCGGGACTACCGTGTCCGGAACACCTGTGGCCGCCGATGCATTGGTACAGATGTTTGGCCCCTGGGTAGTAAACAAGGATATTAAAACCTTTAACAACGACCTGAGCTTAAGCAAACGCTGGCAGGATTTTAAAGTGACTCTCGGTTACTACACCTCATCCTGGGAGGTGGATGAGTGGTGGTCCATCGGTAACCAGAAATGGTATGTGCTCGGACACAACGGCGAACAATTATCGGCAGACAGTATTGCCGATCCCTGTCAGGGCGCAGGCGCAGCCACCTGTGGATTCAAATATGACGTCAGAGCGCTGGGGGATGCCCGGGAAAATGCCTTCTATGTTGCCGGTGAAGCCTATGTCGGTGATCTGACGTTTGACGCAGGCATTCGCGTCGTCAACCGCGAAACCCATTACTCAGTTGATGACGGCGAACGCGATGGGCGCGATGATTTTTTTGTCGATGCCGATGAAGACAAGGTTTCCTACACCGCCGCCGTCAACTGGAACTTTACCGATGACATGGGTGTATTTTTCCGTATCAACGATGGCCACAAATATCCCGACTTTGATGCGTACCGCGACTTCCGCGACGATTTTAATTTCGGCTCCGATCTGATTATCGACGTTCAACAATATGAGCTGGGTTATAAATTGTCACGCGGCACCTATTCACTTTACGCCACGGGCTTTGCCAATAAGACCAAGGGGCAACCCTTCTGCGATGTGGGCGGCGCTGTCTGTGAACGGCTGGAAACCGAGGCGATCGGGGTGGAGATTGATGGCAACCTGTTGCTCGGCAATCTGACACTGGATCTCAACGCTACCATTCAAGAACCGGAAATCACGAGCGCGGGGCCGGACAAAGGCAATCAGGTACAACGCCAGCCGACACACCAGTTGCGCTTCACGCCCAGTTACCTGATTGACTTTCCCAATGGAGTCACTGCCTCCATATACGGCACCTGGACGCTGGTGAGCGATCGTTATGGGGACAATGCCAACACCAACGAACTGGATGGCTACGATAAGTTTGACGTGGGTGTGCTCGTCGACATCAATGATCTGAGCATCCAGTTATCCGTGGACAACCTAACAGATGAACTGGCGTTAACCGAGAGCGACCCGCGTGCTGTGGGCGCTTCAGCCAATGGCCGGTACATTTTGCCACGCAGTGTGAAACTGACGCTGGGTTATAACTTCTAATCATTGTCCGCGACAGGCAGGTGTATGTGCGCCTGCCTGTATCTGCTCATTCCACGAATAAAAGAGCTGCGCCCATGAATGTTATTGCAAAGACTCTGGCTGTTATTTCTTTTCCTCTGCTGTGCCTGTCCTGCTCAACGGGCCCGACGACAAAACTGCAGGACTCCACCAGTCATTTAAGCCCCGATGAACGCTTCAGTGAGCTGTTTGAGAAGGTTCAGCTGTCGGAAATCTTCAGTGACTCCAAAACATTTGTGGACAGCACACCCAAAACCGCAGCAGAAACTATCCTGCAGAAGTATCGTGCTGAGCGGGAACGGGCGGATTTCGACCTGCAGGCTTTCGTCACCGAAAATTTTTATCTTCCGCCGTCCATCTCTTCTGATTTTAAAAGTGATCCAAGCAAAAACGCAGCGGCCCATATTGAATCCCTGTGGCCGATCCTGACGCGCGAGCCGGACAGTGTATCGGATGGCTCCCTGATCCCTTTACCCCATGCTTATGTCGTGCCCGGGGGGCGTTTTCGTGAGATTTATTACTGGGACAGTTACTTCACCATGCTGGGCTTACAGGAGTCCAATCGCTGGGATTTAATTGAAAACATGGTGGATAATTTTTCTCACCTCATCGACACCATGGGCTTTATTCCCAACGGCAACCGCACCTATTACCAGACCCGCTCGCAGCCTCCGTTTTACGCGCTGATGGTCAAACTGCTGGCAGAGAAAAAAGGCCCCGGTACTCTGACCCGTTATCGCCCTTACCTGCTGAAAGAGTATCAATTCTGGATGAGCGGCGCAGACACCTTATCTGCCGCGAACCGCAGTGTGCGCCGTGTTGTCATGTTACCTGACGGCAGCACACTGAATCGCTATTGGGACAGCTCTGCCACGCCGCGGCCGGAATCCTACAAAGAAGATGTGGAGCTGGTTCATGGGGATAACCCGGAAACCTATCGCCACATTCGCGCTGCCGCAGAATCCGGCTGGGACTTCAGCAGTCGCTGGTTCAAGGACGGCAACACTCTCGCCTCTATTCACACCACCGATATTATTCCGGTGGACCTGAACGCGCTCCTGTACTACCTGGAACAGGTATTGGCGGAAGCCTATGCAGAAAGTGGTGACACGCTGCAGGCACAGACATACCGCAACCTGGCCCAGCAACGCAAAGAGGCACTGCTGCGTTACTGCTGGGACCCGGCGAGCGAATTCTTCTACGACTATGATTTTGTCGAACAACGCCAGACACGCATCCGCTCTCTGGCCGCCATGTATCCCCTGTTTTTTCATATGGTCGACACCGACCAGGCCCGTCAGGTGGCCCGGCATATTGAGCGGGACTTTCTGCAGGGCGGCGGCGTGACCACCACCTTGATCCACACCGGCGAGCAGTGGGATGCGCCCAATGGCTGGGCGCCGTTGCAGTGGATCACCATCCGGGGCCTGCGCCACTATCAGCACAACCAACTGGCGGACACGATTAAAAGCCGCTGGATCACGCTGAACACCGAGGTTTACCAGCGCACCGGCAAGATGGTGGAGAAATACAACGTCTACGAGCCCGGGCTGGAAGGCGGCGGCGGTGAATATCCCGTTCAGGACGGCTTCGGCTGGACCAACGGCGTCCTGCTCAAACTGCTGAACGAAGCCTCCCAACCCACCCCTTCCCCAACAATCAGCACCCGTAGGTCGGATTAGCGCAGCGTAGTCCGACTTCCCATCCAACCTCACACCGCGGGCCGGATTAACCGTAACCCGATTGTTCGTAGGTCGGATTAGCCGCAAAGCGGCGTAATCCGACAATCATCCTGCACCACACCCGCTTTGTCCCCCAAACGGCGGCGGGTGTCGGATTACGCCGCTTTGCGGCTAATCCGACCTACAGAGTGGTATGCTCTTCCCCCTTCCCACCCCTCGGGCCTTTGCGGCTCGCCCCGACCGGCTTGCGTCTGTATAATCCGCCCCAGTTATGCGCGCTGCCTGGCTCGGCGCTTTCACCTCAGCAAACGGAACATCACCATGGGCTTTAACTGCGGCATCGTCGGCTTACCCAACGTCGGCAAATCTACTCTTTTTAACGCACTGACCAACGCCGGTATCGGTGCGGAAAACTTCCCCTTCTGCACCATCGAACCCAATGCCGGCGTCGTTGCCGTGCCTGATCCGCGGCTGGACAAACTGGCCGAGATCGTCAAACCCGAACGCGTTGTCCCCACCACCATGGAATTCGTTGACATCGCCGGACTGGTGGCGGGCGCATCCAGAGGCGAAGGCCTGGGCAATAAATTCCTCGCCAACATTCGTGAAACCGACGCTATCGCACACGTAGTACGCTGCTTCGACGATGACAACGTCATCCACGTCGCCAATGGTGTTGACCCAGCGGCGGATATCGAAGTCATTAATACCGAGCTCGCGCTGGCGGACCTGGAAGCTGTAGATAAAGCGCTGAACCGTTACGCCAAAGCCGCCAAGGGCCAGGACAAACACGCCATGGCCATGAAAGCGGTGTTGGAAAAGATTCAGCCACACCTTAACGAAGCCAAACCGCTGCGCTCTTTCGATCTCGACAAAGAAGAACTTGCGCTGCTGAAAGAGCTGAACCTGCTCACCCTCAAACCCACCATGTACATTGCCAACGTGGCCGAAGACGGTTTTGAGAATAATCCGCATCTGGATGTCGTGCGCAAGATCGCTGAAGAAGAAAAAGCTGTTGTTGTGCCCATCTGCAACAAACTCGAAGCCGACATCGCTGAACTGGAAGGTGAAGACAAAAAAGAATTCCTGGCTGAAATGGGCATGGAAGAACCCGGCCTGAACCGCGTGATCCGCGCCGGTTATCAGTTGTTAGGACTGCACACCTACTTCACCGCCGGTGTAAAAGAAGTCCGCGCCTGGACCATCCCCATCGGCGCAACCGCCCCACAAGCGGCCGGTGTGATTCACACCGATTTTGAGAAAGGCTTTATCCGCGCTGAAACCATTGCCTACAATGATTTTGTGGAATACAAAGGCGAACAGGGCGCAAAGACCGCTGGTAAAGCGCGTAAGGAAGGTAAGGAATATATTGTGCAGGATGGGGATGTTATGCACTTCCTGTTTAACGTCTAACTTTATTTCCTGACAGATTATCAGGAAGTTACCTAAGCCACTGACGTCAGTGGCTTTTTTATTGCCCTCGTATTAATTAACCCGCCACCAGTCTCTGCACGTATTGATTGTCTGCCGATGCCGTCAGCAATAGATACTCCTGCGCGCGCGTCATAGCGACATACAGCAGGCGCGCTTCTTCCGGCATTGTTTCCTGCGAACTTTTTAGTCCACCTAATCCTGCCACTATCACGCGCG
>CALFXJ010000036.1 GCA_937958105.1 uncultured Cellvibrio sp. | reverse complement strand
GGCCAACTCCACGCAGGCCGGAGTAGGTCGGATTAGCGTAGCGTAATCCGACAACACCCACACCACTCTCCATCACAACCAACCCTTCTGCCGCGCAATACGCGCGGCATCAACACGGTTAGCTGCATTCAACTTGGCAATCGCCTCCGACAGATAATTCCTGACAGTACCCTCCGACAAACACAAGGTGGTTGCAATATCGCTGGTGCTCTTTCCTTCCGCCGCTAAACGCAACGCGCGCCGCTCTTTATCGCTCAATGGGTCCACCTCACCCAATGCTGTCATTGCCAGTTCACCGTCGATCACTCGCTTGCCCTCCATCACGCGGTAGATCGCCTGGATTAATTCACTGGATGGTGCATCTTTTAACAAAAACCCTGAGACGCCCATATCGATGGCGCGGCGAATATAGCCCGCCCGGCCAAAGGTCGTGATGATGATAATTCTGGTCCGGGTCTGCTGTTGCTGTAACCACTGCGCCAGCTCAAGGCCGGAGCGCCCCGGCATTTCTATATCGCTCAACAAGACGTCAAATGTCTGTTGACGCAGCAGTTGCAATGCATGGTCACCGTCTACAGCTTCGGTGACATGAAAGTCCGGCTCCATACTCAGCAGGGCTGCCAGTGCGCCGCGCACCATGGCTTGATCTTCAGCGAGCAGAATATTCATAACAATTATTCATCAGGATGGGATAACGCGCTTGGTGGCAAGCTGATAGTGAAGCAACTGCGCTCGCCCAGGTCAATCCTCAGCTCGCCGGACAATGCATGAAGACGTTCGCGAATACCGCGCAGACCGTTACCTTCCTCCAGCGACTTGATCATGCCGTTATCGCACAGTGTTACCTTGATGTGATGCTGATCCTGATAAAAATTCAGCGTGCATTTCTGGCCACGGCTGTGGCGCAGCACGTTGGTAGTCAGTTCTTTAAGCGCGAGGATCAAGGCGGTTTCCGCCCGTGCGTTGAGTTGTGGCAGGTCGCCGGTTACATCAACAGCAAACTGATTTTCCCGCAGGAGTTCGCAGATATGCATGACTTCTCCGGCAAGGCCGCGGTGTTTATAGCCGGACACCGTCTGCCGAACCAGGCTGAGGGTGTCCCGCGCAATCTGATTCAGTTCTGTCAGATGCTGTTCCCCCTCCTGATATTTTCTCTGTTGAAGCAGCTTTCCTGCCAGTTCAGCTTTGAGCGCGATGCTGGAAAGCGTATGGCCGAGCAGATCGTGCAGATCCCGTGCGATGCGCTCGCGTTCGGCAATCATTGCGAGCTGGCGTATCTCCAGAAGACTTTGCTGCTCTTTCAGTTTTACCTGCGCGCGAAAGCGCTCCACAACGCCGATAAACCCAACAGCCACAGCACCAGTCACGGCGGGAAATAAAAAATAAGGCGTAGGGTATTGGTAATACACATGTAGAAATAGAATGATAAATCCGGTTAACACAAAACCCGCAATCGACTGCCGCAACGGAAAATAGATGCCGATGAAAAAACAGGCATAGGTCAGAAAAGTACTGGAGCCCGGCGTGATTGGCGTGATCAACACAGCGAGCAGCAGCAAGGCGGCGATGGGTATCCAGGCACGGGCTGGGTGGGTACGGACACAAATGATGCACAGGATGATAAATACAGCATAAGCACCGAGCATCAGCGAGTGCTTGATCCAGTCAAAAGGTGTGTAGAAAACCGGAAGAAAGTAGTAAAGACTGAAGATCCACCAGATCCATTCGTGGCGTTCAAATTCCGGATTATTACAGACGCTGAAGTTGTTTGACGAAGCTGGCTTGAGAGTATCCATTGCCTGACCTGCTATGTGAGTATCGGGAGCTGTTTTTCAGCCGTAAGACATATGGCTGCTATTGTGCCCGGTGGTCCGGGTATCGGCCAATGCCAGTCGTCATGAAAGCGATATGACAAATGTCATCACTGCGAGCAGGAAGAAGGGAGAAGGCTTTCAGTAAAAAGAGCCGCTACAGTCTGGGGCTGCGATAACGGTAGCGGCTGTAAAAGGAGGCAAGTTAACGAAGAAGAGGTGTTACCAAAATTAATGGATGGAAGAGACCTGCGCCGGTGGATCTGCCAGTTCCCAGCCGCCGCCCAGCGCTTTGTAGACGGCGATCAGGTTGAGCAACAGCTGGGTTTCGCTCTGCGCCAGCTGCGCACTGATGTCCAGCTGCGAGCGCTCCGCGTCCAGGACACTCAGGAAGTCGCTGCTGCCGATTTCAAACCGCTGGCGAGCAAACTGTGCGGCGCGTGTGCTGGCCTGGGCGGCTTCCTGTAATCGCAGGCGTCGATCTTCTTCCCGACTGAAGTTCTGCAATGCATTGTCCGTTTCTTCCAGCGCGCGCAGTACGCTCTGCTCAAACTCCGCCAGCCGCGCTTGAGTGCGTGCGTCCGCTGCATCGATCTGTGCCTGTACGCGTCCCAGATTAAATGCAGCCCAGCGGATAGACGGCGAAAAACGGAAGGTTTCACTCGGCTCTTCGCCAAGCCGCGACCAATCGCTGGAGAGATAGCCGATGTTGCCGGTGAGTGTGATACGCGGATACAAATCCGCAACGCGCACGTTGTACTCGGCTGAAGCGCCAATCAGTGCCTGCTCGGCTCGCTGAATATCCGGACGACGTTTCAGCAGATCCAGCGGGTTACCCACGGCCAGGGCGGCGGGTAGCGAGGGCAGGGATTGAGGCTGGGCCAGTTGTTCCTTCAAGGCTGCGACAGGCTGGTTAGTCAGGACTGTCAGCCGGTTTACCGCAGTGTTGATCTGCGCCTGCAGAGTGGGAATACTCGATCGGGTCAGTTCCAGCTGCGCCTGGGCGCGGGCCATATCCAGTTGGTCAGCGCGGCCTACTTCCGCAAAACTCCGGGTTAACTGAAAGGTGTCTGCCTGGTTGCGGGCATTGTTTTCCGCTACCGCTAAAAGATACTGGGTACCGCGCAGCGTGATGTAGGCATTGGCCACTTCGGCAGCAACGCTGACCTGTGCAGCACGCAGATCGGCTTGCCGCGCGCGCATCTGCGCACGACTGAGCCTGACCTGATTATTGATACGACCGAAGAGATCCAGCTCCCAGCTTGCATCAAAACCGGCCTGATAGGTTTCGTTAAAGCGCGAGCCATTTGCGGGCATAATATCTTCGCTCAATTTCTGCCGCGCCGCGTTAACTTCCGCTTCGACGGTGGGAAACCAGTCGTAGCGACTGTTGCGCAGCAGCGCGCGCGATTCATCAAGAGACGCCTGGGCTACACGGATATTGTGGTTGTAAGCCAGCGCATCCTGAACCAGCTGGCTTAACGCAGCATCGTTCAATTGTGCCCACCATTCGGCCACCGGTTGCCCGGCGTTGAACCGGCCTTCCAGTGAAAACGCTTCTGCAGTTTCCGGCAGACTTGCTGCGGTCGCTGCGCTTTCAACGTTTTTATAACTGCTGCATGCGCTGATCAGCAGGGGCAGGGCAAGCAGCCCGGCCCGGAGGAATGTGTTTGACAGGATCATGCATGAATCTCCGTTTTGGGCGCGGTTAACTGCGCGGTATCCGGCTCCTTGCCTTCGATCAAATAACTGCGGTTGCCTTCCAGGCGGCGCAGTAACACATAGAACACCGGCGTAAAGAACAGACCAAAGAAGGTCACGCCCAGCATTCCGGAGAAGACGGCAATACCCATGACGTTGCGCATCTCTGCGCCGGCTCCGGTGGAGAACACCATAGGCACGACACCCATGATGAATGCGAAGGACGTCATCAGGATCGGGCGCAAACGCATCCGGCTGGCCGTGATGGCTGCCTGATAAGTTTCCATGCCGCGCTGTTCCAGCTCGCGGGCAAATTCCACAATGAGGATCGCATTTTTACTGGCAAGTCCAGCCAGCACGAACAGGCTGATCTGGGTGAAGATGTTGTTGTCACCATCGGTTAACCACACGCCGAACAGCGCGGCAAGGATCGACAGCGGAACAATGGAGATCACCACCAGCGGCAACGCCAGACTTTCGTATTGCGCAGCCAGTACCAGAAACACCAGCAGCAGACACAGCGGAAAGATGATGATCGCGGTATTACCGGCAAGGACCTGCTGGTAGGTCAGGTCGGTCCACTCGAAGACCATGCCAGGCGGCAAGGTTTCGGCCAGAATTTCGGTGATCGCATCCTGAGCCTGACCGCTGGAATAACCGGGCGCTGGATTGCCATTCAGGTCAGCCGCGAGATAGCCGTTGTAGTGAGTCGCGCTTTCGGGGCCGTAACTTTCTTCCATGCGCAGCACAGATCCCAGAGGCACCATGTCGCCGTTCAGGTTGCGCACTTTCAGGTTGAGGGCATCCGTAGCAGTGCTGCGGAATTCTGCATCGGCCTGAGCAATCACCTGATAGGTTCGTCCGAACTGGTTGAAGTCATTGATATACAGTGAGCCGAGATAAATCTGCATGCTGTCAAACACGTCCTTCACATTCAGGCCCAGCTGCTTGGCTTTGGTCCGATCCACGTCTGCATAAAGCTGTGGGACGTTGATCTTGTAGTTGGAATAAACTCCGGCCAGCTCCGGCCGTTGCCAGGCTTTCTGCTGCACCTGAGCAACCACTTCCGCCAGTTTTTCGTAACCCAGGTCGGCGCGATCTTCGATCTGCAGTTTGAAGCCGCCGGTGGTGCCCAGGCCGTTCACCGGTGGCGGTGGGAAGATCGCGATAAACGCCTCTTCAATACCGGCATATTTCATCTGCAGTTTCTGCGCGATGGCATTCGCAGACAGCGCGTCGCCTTTGCGCTGCTCGAAGGAGTCCAGCCCCAGAAACACAATGCCGGCACTGGCGCTGTTGGTGAAGCCGTTGATGCTCAGACCGGGAAACTGTACAGCAGCGTCTACACCGGGTTCCGCCAGACCAATCTCACCCATCTCACGGATGACAGCTTCAGTGCGATCCAGGGTGGCACCGTCAGGCAGTTGCGCAAAACCGATCAGATATTGCTTGTCCTGCGGCGGTACAAAACCTTTGGGAATTGTATTGAAGCCAACACCGATAATGCCCAGCAGGATCACGTATACACCGACCGTCAGTCCTTTGCGTCCCAGCAGTTTTCCGACACTGGTGGAGTAGCGTCCGGAGCTGCGGGTAAAGCTGCGGTTGAACCAGGCAAAGAAGCGGCCGAAGACTTTATCTATCAAGCGAGTCAACCGGTCTTTAGGTGCATCATGACTTTTCAGCAGCAACGCGGCCAAGGCCGGGCTGAGCGTGAGAGAGTTGATTGCTGAGATCACGGTGGAGATAGCGATGGTCAAGGCAAACTGTTTGTAGAACTGACCGGTCAAGCCGCTGACAAATGCGATGGGCACAAACACGGCAACCAGCGTCAGAGAAATAGCAATGATCGGTCCGCTGACTTCCTGCATGGCCTTATAGGTAGCTGCGAGCGGCGATAAACCTTCCTCGATATTCCGTTCCACGTTTTCCACGACGACGATTGCGTCGTCTACCACAATACCGATCGCCAGTACCAGGCCGAACAATGACAGCGTGTTGATCGAAAATCCGAAAGCCCACATCAGCGCAAAGGTACCCACGATGGAGACGGGAACCGCAAGCAGCGGAATGATAGAGGCGCGCCAGGTCTGCAGGAAGACCACCACTACAATCACTACCAGGGCGAGGGCTTCAAGCAGGGTTTTGACTACGGATTTAATGGAATCCCTCACAAAAATTGTCGGGTCGTATACCACTTCATAATCTACCCCGGCAGGAAAACGCTCCTTCAATACCGCCATGGTTGCGCGCACGCCTTCAGAAATCTGAATGGCATTAGCGCCCGGTGCCTGAAAGATAGGAATGGCTACGGCGGGCTGATTATCCAGCATGGAATTCAAGGCAAATTCAGCGGGGCCAAGTTCTACCCGAGCTACATCCCGCAGCCGGGTGATCTCGCCATTGGCGCCGGCACGAATGATGATATCGCCGAACTCCTCTGGCGTTTCCAGCCGTCCTTTAGCATTCACTGGCAGCTGTACTTCCACAGCGTTGCTGATGGGTGCACCACCGATAATACCGGCAGCTACCTGTACATTCTGTTCGCGAACAGCGTTGACTACATCGTTGGCCGTGAGATGACGTTCAGCAATTTTTTCCGGATTCAACCAGATCCGCATCGCGTAATCACCGGAGCCAAACAGACGCACCGTGCCCACACCGCTGACCTTGGCCAATTCGTCCTTGATGTTCATCACTGCATAGTTGCGCAGATACAGCTCGTCATAACTTTTATCCGGTGAAATCAGGTGTACCACCATGGTCAGGTCGGGCGAACTCTTTACCACCGTCACACCGGTTTGCCGTGTAACTTCCGGCAGGCGGGGCAGGGCCTGGGAGACGCGGTTCTGTACCATCTGTTGCGCAAGATCGGGGTCGGTGCCGATCTTGAAGGTAACGGTCAAGGTCATCCGGCCGTCGGTGGTTGCCTGAGAAAACATATAGAGCATGTTCTCTACACCACTCATCTGTTCTTCCAGTGGTCGTGCAACTGTCTCTGCAATCACCTTCGGGTTTGCGCCGGGATAGGAGGCGTTGACGACCACCGATGGTGGTGCCACTTCGGGATATTCCGACACCGGCAGTTGAAACATGGCGAGCATCCCTGCAATAAAAATCAGCAGAGAGATGACGCCAGCGAATATGGGGCGATCAACAAAAAATCGTGAGATGTTCATAGCGTTCCTGCTCGTTGTTGGGCTGGCGTGCAGCAAGAAAAATTAATTGAAAATCAGTGAGCCGCGACTTGATTCAGTGTGGAGACATGAACCGGATTCACCACCACACTGGGGCGCAGGTGGGACAGACTGTTCACGGCAATACGTTCGCCGGCATTTATGCCTTTCACAACGATGCGATGGGACTGGTAGTGATCACCCAGCACCACCTCGCGATAATTCACGGTGTTGTTCTGATCGACGACGTATACAAATTTTCTGCTCTGATTGGTGCCTACAGCGCGCTCTGGAACCAGCAAAGCTTCATTGGTCTGGGCTGAACCCAGACGCACGTTGGCATACATACCGGGCGTTAACGCACCGTCTGTATTTTCAAAGATTGCACGGGCGCGGATGGTGCCGCTGGCGGTATCCAGCCGGTTATCAAACGCGTGGATGCGACCGAGGTAGGTCACGCTGTTATCACCAGCCAAGGTCAGTTCAACAGGCATTTCCTGTGGCTGCTGACCATTGCGCAGGGTTTGTAGATAGGCTTGCTCGTTTACATTGAATTCTGCGTAAAGCCGGTCATCCGCGACGATGGTTGTCAGTACCGGCGCGTTCGCCCCAGCGTCAACCACGTTACCTTCGGTCAACTCGGCGCGTCCGACCCGACCACTGATGGGCGCCGTGATGTGGGCATACTCCAGATTCAGGCGGGCCTGGCTCAGTGCACTTTCCGCCTCGAGTACGGTGGCCTGGGCGACCTGATTGTCGCTTACCGCTGCATCCAGAACGCTTTGGGAGATCAGCTTGGACGAGGCCAGCTGGCGGGCGCGCTGCAGTTCATCCTCGGCCAGTCTGGCTCTGGAGCGGGCAGTGGCCAACTGGGCTTCGGCGCGCTGCAGGGTGGCCTGATGGGGGCGGGGATCAATGACAAACAAGGGGTCGCCTTTCTTCACCAGCTGGCCCTCTTCAAACAGCACCTGATGAATGGTGCCGCTGACCAGCGGCTTGATCGCCGCGCTCTCCACGGCGGTGAGGCGGCCGGAAAAACTGGTCCAGACGCGGATTTCCTGGGGTTCGAGAGTGGTGACCTCTACGGTCGGAGCTGGCGGAGCAGCGGCTGTATCGTTATCGGCACTGGCCGCGCCGATCAGGTAAAAACTGGTGGCGGCAGCCAGCAGGGCGGCAGCCAAGAGTTTATAGGTGTGCTGGGGGATGAAAGTCGCAAGGGGTGAGCGCATGGTGAAACTCCTGTTCAGGCAGTTGAGCATGGAGCTGGTACGGATAAAGACCGGAACAGCCGCATTAGCAGAAAGTGGGTGGGATAATACATACCGGTCGGTATGTAGGTCAATTATTTGTTTAGAGCTATTTTTTCGGGCTACCAATCATGCAGTTATGAAAAGATTTGCGGATCTTTCTGTAGAATGGAAGGTCAGTACTGACAGAATGTTGCCAAGTGTCCGTGTAACCGGTAGCTTGGTGACTCCGGACAGACCGGAGTCAATGATAACAGGATTGCATTCATACCGGTCGGTATTTACACTGTTCAAGGTTTGTGCATTTTTTGCCCGAAGAGAGAAACTGACATGTCCAATCAAGATACCCGCACCCGTCTGCTGGAGACCGCGCTGGAACTGATCTGGCAGAGCAACTACAACTCTGTAGGTGTGAACGAGATCTGTAAGCAGGCAGGCGTGACGAAGGGCGGGTTCTATCACCACTTCGAATCCAAGGCGAGCCTCTTCTGCGAGGCGAGCGAGTATTACTGGAACTCCGTCAAACGCGACCTGGATACCTTGCTGTCCCCAGTGAACACGCCGCTGGAGCAGCTCGAAAACCTGATCAACTTTATCTTTATCACCAAGTTTGGCCAGGATGCTGACGACGTTCCCGGCTGCCCGTTCTTCAGTGCCGGATCACAGGCCGGATGCGGCGAAGAGGCGGTGAATGAGAGCCTGCTGAATATGTCCAAAAACGGCGTTAAATATAATCTCGCTCTGGTTCGTTCCCTGTATGCCGCTGGTTACCTGGAAGGCGATGTGGATGCTGAGCGGGTGGCGCGGCTGATGAACCAGTATATCCAGGGCGCGGTGAGCTTTGCCCGGGTTAACCGCTGCATGGAAACAATCAAGCGCGATGTGCCGGAGGGCCTGTACCGCATCCTGGGTTTGAAGCGTGAATACTGGTTTAAGACGGCCGCCACCTGGCCGCCTGCCTGCGAAAAAGCTGCCACGGCCTGAGTTGCTGCTAATCCTTCCGCTCGAAAAGAAACCGGAGCTTTCCGGTTTCTTTTTTTAAATTCCGTTCACTACAAAAGCACGAGCCGGTGCTAAAATTCCTCCCCTTCTCGCGGCGCCCGCGCAGGTGCCCGACAGCTCGCCTATATGATCATCACCAAACTGGGGAAGTTAATGGAACGTCTTATTGAAAGATTGATTTACCGTTCGCGCTGGGTGCTCGCTCCGATTTATCTGGGATTAAGTATTGCCGTCATCGCATTGACGATAAAATTTTTCCAGGAGTTATTGCACCTGCTGCTTGATATCTGGGTATTGGAAGAAGCGGAGATGATCCTGATTGTACTGTCACTCGTGGATCTCTCCATGGTGGGTGGGTTGTTGATCATGGTGATGATGAGTGGCTACGAGAATTTTGTGTCGCGACTCGATGTAGAAGAGGGAGAAGAAAAGCTGGGCTGGCTGGGGACAATGGATTCTTCTTCGTTGAAAGCCAAGATCGCTGCCAGCATCGTGGCCATTTCGTCGATTCACTTACTCAAGATGTTTATGGAAGTGCAGAATGTGGCTGACGAAAAGCTCAAATGGTACGTTATTATTCATCTGACCTTTGTCGTGTCGGCTTTTCTGATGGGCTACCTGGATACCAAAATTAAAAAGAAATAATTCCATCGCTCAGAAAAGCACTGTTGTCTCGCTTTTATTATCACTCACCGGCAGAAGCCTACAGCTTCTGTCGCCTTCTCTTTTGCGCCGTCAGGCCGTTTTGTTCTGCAGGAGAATAACAGCTAATGAAAATCCTGAATCATGTCCTTGTGCTAATCCTGTCCACCATCCTGCTGGTAGCCTGTGCTACAGGATCACGGGAACAATCTGCATCAATCGAGCAGTTGTTGCGTCTGCCTTATGTCAGTCAGGCCGATAACAAGGGTCGCGAATTTTTTGTATACCTGCCGCGCGGTTATGAAACTCAGCCGGAAAAGCAGTGGCCGGTGTTGCTGTTTCTGCACGGTAACGGCGAGCGCGGCAACGGTCTTGATGAACTGGACTATGTTCTGATTCATGGACCGCTCTACGAGGCCTGGATCCAGAAAAAGGACCTGCCATTTATCATCATCGCGCCACAGCTGCACATGTTTGGTATGGGGAAGGTGGATTATATTGCCCGGCGTACCCGTGCGCAGATTCCCCAGCGGCTGGCCGAGGGTGTGCCTCCACGGAGAAATTTTATTCCGGTGACTGGTGCCATGACCGCGGGCGAGGAAATTACGGATATGTCGGAGGTCCCACCCTTACTGCCGGACGGATGGGACAGGGTAGAGCAGGATCTGCTGGGTATGCTTGATAAGGTCCACGAAAGCTACCGCACCGATCAGCAGCGGGTGTATTTGTCCGGCTTGAGCTATGGTGGTTTTGGTACCTGGTTCATGGCCAGCCGGCATCCGGAAAAATTTGCGGCCATTGCACCTGTGGTCGGTTGGGGGCATCCTGATCTGATGCCGCCGATTGCCGCTGCGGGCTTACCGGTCTGGCTGTTCGCCGCCGGACGGGATACCGCCGTACGCAAACCGTATTTCTACGCGGGTATCAATAAACTGGAACAGCTCAGTGAGGCGGAGGTCCGCTTTACGGTACACGAGGATATGCCTCACGATGCCTGGCGGAGAATATACGCCGGAGATGATCTGTATAACTGGTTGTTGAGTTATTCCTTGCCCCGCTGACATCGCTGTTGCGGCAGCCTGCCTTGCGCAGGTTGCCTGCCAACCGTCGAGCAGCTCCCGCCGCTATTGAAAGTATTCCGGATGTTCCTGCGGAATCACTTCCAGAATGTTGTAAACATCTTTCATGTGCACGCTCATCGCCTTGGCCGCTTCGCTGCTGGAACCGGACTTTATGGCTTTGATGATGGCGTTGTGCTGGGCAATGATCCGCTTGTACTGACCACTGACATGCAGGCTCAGATTGCGGACCCGATCCATGTGCGCTTTTTCTGCTTCTATCAGTGAAGCAACTCGTGTGTAGTTGGTAAAACTTGCGAGCGTCTGATGAAATTTGTCGTCCAGTTTCTGAAACAGAAGAGGATCATCTTCCTTGGCCGCGATCTTCTGTTCCTCAATAATTTTTTCTCCCGCCTGAACGATTTCATCGGTCACATGGTCAGCCAGGAAGGTCACTATCGCGACTTCCAATGCTTCACGGATAAAACGCGCTTCAAGAATTTTATCCATACTGAATTTGGATACGTAGGTGCCGCGCTGTGGAAGGACATCCACGAAACCAATATTGGCTAGTTGAATCAGAGCTTCGCGCACCGGTGTGCGGCTGACACCAAACTGTTCTGCCAGGGCGGTTTCAGAGATCATCTGGCCGGGCAACAGCTCCATGCTGACAATGGCATCGCGGATAAAACCGTAAATCTGATTGGCGACAGGACGATCGAAGGAAATATTTTTTGCTTGCGCGCCGGGTTTCCGCGCTAGTACTACGGGTTGCTTGGCCACTCTGGATCTCCCACCACATATTGGTCATGAATTTATTAGTTTTAGAGGCGGGCGCATCGATTGTTATTTTATGCGATGCGCTGATGGCCGATATTAACACTAACTATGGCGGGAGTTAACGAAAAATATGGGCAGTTTAGCGGTACAGACTTATAGTCAAATTTACTAGTATGGCAGCGACGTTTAGCTGTAATGCGCATATCCTGATGCGCAGAGTACGCAGTCTGATTCACAGATTGCGCATCGCCAGATCGCGTGCAGGCAGGTTGTATATCGTGCGTATAGCGGGCGTATAACAGGTATAAAAAGTTACGCTTTCATCGCAGCGAGCAGTTCAACCGCATAACGGCGTTTAGCGGGATCGTAAAGATCAATGGTAAACATGAATTCATCAACTCCCAGTTCCTCTACCCAGTGTTCCAGCCTGGCTTTAACCTGCGCCGGGTTACCAATGGCTGACAGAGAAAGAAAATCTTTCACATACAGTTCCTCTTCAATATTCCACAGCCCATCCATCGACTCCACCGGGGGTTTCAGCCACAGCGGCTGACCGCGCAGCAGGGCGAGAATGCGCTGCTGGCTGGTGGTCGACAGGAACACGGCTTCTTCTTCGGTGTCTGCCACGATCACCGGCATACCCAGCATGACATAAGGTTTGTCGAGCACAGCAGACGGCTGGAACTGTGTTTGATAAATACGAATCGCTTCACGCATCAGGCGGGGCGCAAAATGGCCGGCGAAGGCATAAGGCAGGCCGCGTTGCGCCGCCAGCTGAGCACTGTACAGGCTTGAACCCAGGAGCCAGATCGGCACTTCAGTGCCGGCACCGGGGATTGCTTTCAAACGCTGTCCTTCCTGCAGTGGTCCCAGCAGCTGTTGAAGCAGACTGACTTCGGTGGGGAAATTATCAGCGCGCATATCGTCGCGACGCAGCGCACGGGCGGTGATGGGATCAGTACCCGGCGCGCGGCCGAGCCCCAGGTCAATGCGATCCGGATAAAGGCTGGCCAGAGTGCCAAACTGTTCTGCGACCACCAGCGGAGGGTGGTTGGGCAGCATGATGCCACCGGAGCCGACCCGTATGGTCTGGGTGCCGCCGGCGATATAGCCAATGAGGACGGCGGTGGCGGAACTGGCAATGCCCTCCATATTGTGGTGTTCCGCCAGCCAGAACCGCTTGAATCCATGCTTCTCTGCCGTCTGGGCGTAGGCCAGTGAATTCTTCAAAGTATCTTGAACAGAAGCGTCTTCCCGCACCGAGGCGAGTTCCAGTAAAGAAAAAGCAACATCTTGCAACATAAGCAGGTACCACTGAATCTGAGGGTGTTAAACAGTGTGGGGGCCCTTGACGCGAAAACAACCGTTATTCTTCGTCATTTAGTGTAAAGACCGTTGCAGACGCCTTATGTTCTCATGGACTATAAGAGGGATGATAATAAGATGAGGAGTTGCTCGTGAAATTCTGCCATGTATTGCGCTACGGGATTGTGTCGCTGTTTCTGCTGACGAATTCTGTGCCTGCTTTTTCAAATTCCGCCAATCTGACGCTGGGCGAGAAAGAATATTTTGAACAGCCCGGATTGAATGTGCTGGTATTCAGTAACTGGTACGACGGTCTGTTCAGCGATGCCAAGATCAGCGGTGTCGAATTAATTCACCACGGTCTGCGCACTGCAACTAATGGCGACGTTCGCCTGAATGCCACGCCTGAGCAGTGGGACATGACACCCATGTTCAAAGAGCGCAAGATTGATCGCGACGATCAATCCATCGAGGCCTTCCTGCATTACCCTGATCACCAGTTTGATTTTTCCATCAAGGTGAAGAAAAACGCCGAGGGTGTACGCATTACTGTCAGTGCCCCCAAGCCGCTCCCCGCAGCACTGGAAGGCAAGGCCGGTTTCAACCTCGAATTTCTGCCATCCGCTTATTTTCATAAGTCGTTCATGATGGAAGAGCGCACCGGCATCTTCCCGCGCTATCCCAGCGGCCCGAAAGAAATCAATGGCCTGGCTGAAGCGCGTCCGCTGGCTACCGGTAAGCATCTGGTGCTCGCGCCGGACGACATCGAGCGGCGCGTCAGCATTCAGACCTTTGGTGAACCGCTGGAACTCTACGATGGACGCTCTAAAGCGCAGAACGGCTGGTTTATTGTGCGCAGTAAGATTCCTGCGGGAAAAACCGGGACAGTGGTGGAGTGGCAGTTGAATGCCAGCACTATCAAAAACTGGGTGCGGCCGCCGATGATTGCGCATTCCCAGGTGGGCTATCACCCCGCGCAGAAAAAAGTGGCAGTGATCGAACTGGATGCGCGGGATAAAAAGAATCCGAAAGCGGAGTTGCTGCGTATCATGCCGGATGGCAGCCAGAAGCCCGTCCTCAGCGCCCGCCTGAACTCCTGGGGTAATTACCTGCGCTATCACTACCGCGAGTTTGACTTCAGCAGTGTGACCACACCGGGTCTCTATATGATTCGTTACGGGGAGCATAAGACCGGACCTTTCCGTATTGATCATCAGGTTTTCAGTGAAGCCTGGCATCCCACCCTGGACATATTCCTGCCGGTGCAGATGGATCACGTGATGGTCAACGAAGCCTACCGCGTGTGGCACGGCGCTTCCCACCTGGATGACGCCCTGCAGGCGCCGGTGAACCATGAACACTTTGATCTCTATGCCCAGGGACCGACAACCGATACGCCCTACAAACCCGGTGAACACATCCCCGGCCTGAACATTGGTGGCTGGTATGATGCGGGCGACTACGATATCCGCACCCAGACGCAATACGATGTGGTGAACACCCTGGTGACCGTGTGGGAAAGCTTTGCACCCAAGCGCGACAACACCAGTGTTGATTACGAGCGTAAGTACGTGGACATTCATGTCGCCGACGGCAAGCCCGACATCCTGCAGCAGATTGAGCACGGCACCCTGGCGCTGATTGCCCAGCATCGTGCACTGGGTCGCGCGATCCCGGGTATTGTGGAAGCTCACATTGATCAGTACACCCACCTGGGTGATGGTCTCACCAAGACCGATAACCTGATCTATGATCCATCCCTGAAAGAAAACGAGTCCACAGGCTTCAAGAGTGGCAAGTTTGACGATCGCTGGGCCTTCACCAGCAAGTCCACTCCACTGAATTACGGCTCTGCTGCAGCGCTGGCCGCAGCCAGTCGCGCACTCAAAGGTTATAACGATGAGCTCGCGCAGGAATCCCTGGCGACCGCCAAAAAAGTCTGGGTAGATGAGCAGGCCAAGCCTGAGCCGGATTTATTTATTCACGGTAATACCACCGGTGGCCGTCTGGATTCTGAGCACCTGAAGCTGGCTACAGAGTTATTGATTACCACTGGCGAGGCGCAGTATGCGAAGGTCGTTGAGCAACTTCTGCAGAAACTGGAACAGGAATTTGCGTTCCACGTTTCCTGGTTCGTACGGGCCATGCCGCACATGTCACCGGCTTACGGCGAAAAAGTAAAAGCGCTGACCGCCACCTACGTTGCCAATATGGAGAAGCTGCACAAGGAAAATCCCTTTGGCGTACCTATTACAACCGGTGGGTGGGCAGGCAGTGGCTGGGTAATCCGCCACGCCATCAACAATTATTATCTGCACAAAGCCTTCCCGGATCTGGTTGATCGCGAGGCCGTGCTGCGCGGATTGAATTTCCTCTACGGCACACACCCGGCACACAACCTTTCGCTGGTTTCTGCAGTCGGCACTCGTTCTAAAGAAGTGGCCTACGGCATGAATCGCGCTGACTTTTCCTTCATCGCGGGGGGCATTGTTCCCGGTATTCTGGTGTTGAAGCCAGACTATCCGGAGAACCACGAGGACTGGCCATTCTTCTGGGGACAGAATGAATACGTTGTGAATCTTGGAGCCAGTTATATTTTCCTGGTCCATGCCGCCGAGGATGTACTGCCGAAGAATTGATTAAAGCTAGTGTTATGGAGCTGGTTTTTTAGCCACCCTTCGGGGTGGCTTTTTTTATGCTTTTTTTGCGTGCATTCTGTGAAGCCTGAACCACATAAACCGACACAGCAGCAGGATGCACAGTGCAATAAAACCACCAATGAACTCCCGGGCTTCTTCAATGTAAGGTTTAGCCGGATTCATTGATTGCATCAGCGGCTCCTGACTGGCGTGGCGCAGATACTCCAGGGTTCCTGCGGCGTAAAGCCCCATGACCACCAGACTCAATATCACTGCTGTCCAGAACACTGCTTTACTGAAACGCTTAAACACCAGCATCAATGGCACCAGCGAGCAGATCAGATAATAAATTGTCCACTGCAGCGGGTCGGGATCATTTAATTGCAGCAGCGCAAACGCCAGCAGCACCAGAAACAGAAGAAAAGCAACACTGCGCAGGGTGATCATCAGCATCATAAAAACCTTCCTGGATAATGTCTGAATTGATGGGATCGGGAAGATGGCCCGGACGCCGGGCCACCTCACGTTTTAATTAAAATAGCTGCGATATTGCGCGGGGATTCCGTTGATGGAGCGCAACTTGATATCTCGGAAAAATGCTTCACCCGCTTCACTTTGTAACAGAATCTTACCTTTGGTGAGGGGGATAACCTTCCCATCCCGGGTATAGCGGGAATTGCTCAGCGCCATTACAACCTCACCATTTACGATGTGCAGGCTCTTGTCGCCGTAGGTTATCAATTCCACCGTGTTCCATTCACCTTTAGGCTTTTCCCGATCATGGCTGCGGCGACAGGTGATGCCGACCCCGCCGGGTCCAAAGCTGAGCCGCTCAGCTTGCGGATTATAGATATGTACGTCTTCACCTTCGCGCTCTTCACAGCGGATATCAATCTGTGAATCAGCAATCTGCCACCAGTCGCCAGTACTTTGCTCCATGATCTGCAGTTCCTGGGACAAGGCCCAGGCTTTCCAGTAGTCCACGCCGTGCTCACCGATGGCGTGATACAGAATGCCGGTATCCAGTTCGAGATCCAGCCGGGGTTTCCATTTTTTTGAACCCCATTTGTACTGCAGAACCAGGTGATAATTTTCGAATTCTTCGTTTGTGTAGACGCTGCCATAAATCTCGCCGGAAACCCGCAGGACCGGCTGACCATCTTGCAGAGAAACGGTAAAAACACCTTTTTCGTCTTTGCCGTGACCAATGGGCTGGGTGTAGTTACCCTCGGCATCCTTAGGCAGGCCTTTGATCTCGGTTTCCGGGTTGGGAAAGCCGAGGTAGGTATTCCATTGACTCAAATCCTGGTCGAGCAGGTAATGCCAGTCACTGTCTTTCGCCTGGGTAACAGGAGAAAAGATTGCCGCAGAGGCAATGGCGAGGGCTGCTAAGCTTGATATCTTCATTGTTATGGTTCCGCATTCCGGGTAAAGGTCTGACTGTGTGGGCAGTCGGTGGAACAAGGTGCGGTGATAGTTTGAAGCGCCGCAGCGTTCAAATCCTGGCCGGATGAGCAATAGCCCATCCGGCTTTTTTTATTATTTTGCCTGAGCCAGCAACACCTGCAGTGGGTGTGGCAGCTTCACGTCGTCGATACGTTTGGTCTGGCTGCGACAGGAATAGCCGGTAGCCGTCAATCGATCTTTGTTGGCCGGGTTGTTCACTACCTCAGCCCAGGACAACTGATAGATTTTTTTCGAGGTTTCTAGGTTAACGGTCTCGTGTCCGTATGTACCTGCCATGCCGCAGCAACCGGTATCAATCACCTTAAGCGACTGCCCGAGAGCAGCAAAGACCTGCTGCCAATCCTTGATGGAGCTGACCGCGTTGGTTTTCTCTGTGCAGTGAGCCAGGAGCGCGTATTCGCTGTTGTTGAATTGTTCGGCCTGCTCGCGCAGATGATCCTGTTGGCCGGCCAGCCATTCCTGAACCAGCTGTACCTTGGGCGCATTCGCACCGAGAATTTTTTTGTATTCACTGCGGTAAGCCAGGGTCATTGCCGGTTCAAGGCCAACCAGCGGGATGCCGGATGACGCAAGACCGTTCAGCATAGTGGCATTGGTATCTGCTGCCTTCGCAAAAGCTTTCAAAAATCCATGAACCTGCAGAGGTTTACCGTTGGGCTTGAACGGCGCGAGCAGCGGCACATAGCCGAGCTTCTGCAACAGTTTAAGCGCATCGATAACGAAGGGGGTTTCAAAATAACTGGTGAAGGCATCCTGCACCAGGATAACCGCTCTGGCCTTATCTGTTGCGCTCAGCTGGGCGATGTTCTCGAGACTCGCGTAACGAATACCGAGCTTTTGAATTTCCTCATCCAGCAGGATGCCAGACAGCAGAGGGCTGTCGACCATGCCCACCACGCGCGCCAGAAAACGCTGCATAAAGCGAGGCTTCATCAGCGTGTTGTACAGCCAGGGTACCCGCGCCAGGGTAGGGATCATAAACTCCAGTCCGCCGATGAAATAGTCCTTCAGCGGACGCAGGTAGCGGCTGTAGTAAAGCTCCAGAAATTTACTGCGGAATTCCGGCACATCCACTTTAATCGGGCACTGACCCGCACAGGATTTACAGGCGAGGCAGCCCACCATGGACTCGTGCACCTCATGGGAGAAGTCGTACTCGCCCTGTCGTTTCTGCCAGGTATTTTTAATCCGCGCGGGGAGCGTCAGCAGGAAGTTGCTGCGTTTGATCGCCGCACTTTCCGCCACGGGATTTACACCGCGCTCACTCATCTGTTTGAGCCATTCGCGCATTAATGAGGCGCGGCCTTTGGGCGAATGGATACGTTCGCGCGTCCCTTTCCAGGACGGGCACATGGCGTCGTTGGGATTCCAGTTGTAACACAGGCCATTGCCATTACAGTGCATGCCTTCACTGTAGGCATTCCACACCTGCACCGGAATTTTACGATCTTCCTGACCGCGGGTGGTTACGCCATCGATCTTGAGTAGTTCGATGTCTGCGGCCGGTGTGGCAATCTTGCCCCGGTTCAATTGATTGTAAGGATCAAATTCGGCTTTGATGCGCTGCAGCTGCGGATAGAGTTCGCCAAAAAATTGCGGCGCATACTCTGAACGGACACCTTTACCATGCTCGCCCCAGAGGAGACCGTTGTATTTCTGAGTCAGTGCGACAACGTCGTCAGTGATCTTGCGCACCAGTTTTTCCTGCTCGGGATCTTTCATGTCCAGCGCCGGGCGAACGTGCAGCACACCGGCATCCACGTGACCGAACATTCCGTAGGTCAACTGGTGATCGTCGAGCAATTTGCGGAATTCAAAGATGTAATCCGCCAGGTTTTCCGGGGGCACTGCCGTGTCTTCTACAAACGGAACCGGACGGATTTCACCTTCCATGTTGCCGAGCAGTCCTACCGCTTTTTTGCGCATGCCCCAGATTTTATTTACCGCATCGTTACCCCAGGCGAGGCTGTAACCCATGCGTCCGAGGCTGTTGTCGAGGCCCGCCTGGTCGAGCAGGTCGGTCAGTTTTTTTACTTCCGCCCGCAATTCCTCTTCGTCATCAGCGGTGTATTCAACCAGATTGATGCCTTGAATTTTTTCCCCGGTACTGGCGGGCGGAAAAAATTCCGCAACACTGTGCCAGACGATGTCATTCATCGCCAGATTCAGTACCTTGGAGTCTACGGTTTCGATGGAGGTGGGATTGGCTTTCATCAACTCGGCGGCATCACGCAGCGCCGCGTTGAAGTCGCGATAGTTAACGTTAACCAGCGCAGAATATTTCGGCGTTACCAGCAGATTTAACTTGGCCTCGGTAATAAAACCCAAGGTCCCTTCGCTGCCGCACAGGATGTTGTTGAGATTGAAGCGACCTTCTTCATCGCGGATGTGCGCGAGGTCGTAGCCAGTGAGGCAGCGGTTGAGCTTAGGAAACTTCGCGGCAATCAGGTCTGCGTGGTCGCGCTGGATACTGTCGAGCAGGCGGTGGACCTGACCGGCGCGGTCCTCCCGTTGACTGATCTCCGCCAGCTCTTCCTCCGTCAGCGGGGCAGAGGTCCACTCAGTACCATCCAGCAGTACCGTGCGCAGTTCGAGCACATGATCCCGCGTCTTGCCGTAGCGGCAGGAACCTTGGCCGGAAGCATCGGTATTGATCATCCCGCCGATCGTGGCGCGGTTACTGGTGGACAATTCCGGAGCAAAGAACAACCCGTAAGGCTTGATGGCGGCATTGAGCTGGTCTTTCACCACCCCGCACTGCACCCGTACCCAGCGCTCCTCCACATTGATCTCGAGAATCTGGTTCATGTACTTGGACGTATCCACCACCAGGCCATCCGTGAGGGACTGGCCATTGGTGCCGGTGCCGCCGCCGCGAGGGCTGAGCACTATGTCGCGAAAGCGCGGCACCTGGCTGAGCTTGACCAGCTTGATCAGGTCGGCTGTATCCCTGGGGTAGATAACTCCCTGCGGCAACACCTGATAGATGGAGTTGTCCGTGGCCAGCACGGTGCGGTTGGCGTAATCCGGGCTTAAATCACCGCGAAAGCCGTTGTCACGCAGGGCATTGATAAAGGCCAGGTAGTGGGCCTGGACGGGGGAGGTCTGGCTGATGCTTGGAATCATAAGGCTTGGCTAACCACGGGGGATCTACTGCTGAAAATAAGGAACGCATTCTACTCTCTCACCCCGTCCATGGCCATGGCGAGAGCAGGAAGTCGTGCCCCTCATGCAGCGGCCCGGCTTCAGCGGGCGGCGAGATGGGCCGCCAGATTGATCCACATGATGAGGATGCACGCCGCGCCCACCAGAAATGCCGTCAGGCGGTGCATCACGTTGTTGTAACTGAGGTGGATCAGCGTATGAACAACCCGCGAGGCCACAAAAATCCAGGCGCAGACCACCAGCAGGGTGCTCTGATACCTCATGATCATCGCCAGCAGGCAGACGACGTAAAACAGCAGGGGTAACTCAAACAGGTTGGTGTAATTCCGTTCTGCAGCCACGGCACGGGCGGGAGGCTCCCCCGCACCACTGTGCAGGCGGAAATAACCGATGGAGGCTTTGCGCTGCCGCACCGCCATCACCCTGGAGGCCAACATGTAAACCGCTACCAGAAACGTGAGGATGACCATAGCGAACATGGGGTAGAACATGGGAAGCTCCTTATTCTGTGATCAGATCGGGTTATCGGCGAATCAAGCGATCACCCGCGGGCAGCAGGGTAAAACGGGTGGTGTAATCCCTGCCGCAGGCCCTTTGACCAGCGGAGTATCGCTGCGTTTGGGACAAAACGCTGTTTTCTGCTCTCCCGCACACTATAATGGCCGCCTTTGTTTCCCAGACCAGATATTCATCAACAGGACAACTTCATGATTATCAAACCAAAAGTACGTGGTTTTATTTGTACCAACGCGCATCCTCAGGGCTGTGCAGCCAACGTCCAGGAGCAGATCGCCTTCACCCGGCAGAAAGGTGCTGTGGATGGTGGTCCCCGGAAAGTGCTGGTGCTCGGTTGCTCCACCGGCTTTGGTCTGGCCTCCCGTATTACCGCTGCTTTCGGTTGCGGTGCCGACACTCTGGGTGTCTGCTTTGAGAAACCGCCGACCGAAACCAAGACTGGCACGGCGGGTTATTACAACACTGCTGCCTTTCATGAGGCTGCCGAAGCGGCTGGCCTCTACGCCAAGACAATCAATGGCGATGCCTTCTCCGACGCCTGCAAAGCCCAGGTGATCGAAGAACTCAAGCAAAGCCTGGGCAAGGTGGACCTGGTGGTTTACAGCCTGGCTGCTCCCCGCCGCACCGACCCCAAAACCGGAGAAGTGTACAATTCAGTGCTCAAGCCGATTGGCCAGACCTACGTATCCAAAGGCTTGAATACCGATACCCTGAAGATCTCTGAAGTGGCGATCGAGCCAGCTTCCGAAGAAGAAATTGCCCAGACTGTCAAGGTAATGGGTGGCGAGGATTGGGAGCTGTGGATCGATGCACTCAAGTCGGCAGATCTGCTGGCTGATGGCTGCCAGACTGTGGCCTACACCTATCTCGGCGACAAGCTCACCTGGCCGATCTATGGTCGTGCGACTATCGGCAAAGCGAAAGAAGATCTGGACCGCGCTGCCCGGGCACTGGATGGCAAGCTCGCCAACCTGAACGGCCGCGCACGGGTTGCCGTCCTCAAGGCAGTTGTCACTCAAGCCAGCTCGGCCATTCCGGTCATGCCGCTGTACCTGTCCATCCTGTTCAAAGTTATGAAAGAAGATGGCACCCACGAAGGCTGTATTGAGCAGATTCAACGCCTGTTCACGGAATGTCTGTACAGTGGTTCGCCGCGCCTGGATGAAGCCGGTCGCCTGCGGGTAGATGAGCTGGAGCTGGACCCGAAAGTACAGAGCCGTGTTGAGGAAATCTGGCCGCAGGTCACCGAAGAGAACCTGTTCGAGCTGACCGACTTTAAAGGCTACAACCAGGAGTTCCTCAAGCTGTTCGGTTTCGGTGTGGACGGCGTGGACTACGACGCAGAAACCAGCCCATTGGTGAACGCCAACTTTTAACGACCCATCATTGCCCCCGGCGCGCTGCGCCGGGCGCATTTTGCAGGAGCATGAATGCGTAAACGTATCGCTATCGACATGGACGAAACCATCGTCGACACACTGGCCCGCCACATTGAGTGGTACAACCAGGAATTCAACCAGCAGCTCACCAAAGCTGATCTCGCCGGTGCCAAGATCTATCAGCGTGTCCCACCGGAACATCTGGCGCGGGTCCGCGCTTATCCGGATGATCCCCGTTTTTTCGCCGACCTTACGCCTCACGATGACGCTATTGCCGTGATCAAAACCCTGCATGAGCATTATGAGATTGTGATCGCCACGGCGGCCATGGAGCACCCCAACTCCTTTACCGCAAAGTACGAATGGCTGGTGCAGCACCTGCCGTTCCTGTCGCCGATGAACTTTATCTTCTGCGGCAAGAAGTACCTGGTTAATGCTGACTACCTTATCGACGACAGCTCCCGCCATTTCGTGGGTTTTGCGGGCACGGGCGTGCTGTATACCGCGCCCCACAACATCAACGAAGCCGCTGCCCTGCGGGTCAACAATTGGCAGGACGTTCTGAGTTTTTTCACGGAGCTGGGTGAAGAACCGGATTTTCAGGCAGAAGACCGGTCTACGGAGGAGTCGGCTGTCTGACAAGGTTGATGGGGCTGCAGGGTATCCTGTACTGACATCGCAGTAGCTGGAGCGAGCAACGTATGTCCATATATCGGCATTTAGTAGGTGTTCTTACCAGCCTGTTGTTTGTCCTGCTTACCCTGCTGGGTATTTTCCCCCTGTTGCTCCTGGCCTTGATCAAGCGACTGATTCCCGTGTCACGCTGGCGGCAGCCCTGCAACCGCTGGCTGGACTGGATCGCCAGTACCTGGGTTGACCTCAATAACCTGCACCAGAAATGGCTCACCTGCACCCATATTCAGGTGGACGGCGACCTTAACCTGAGCCGGCGCGACTGGTACATGATGGTGGCCAACCACCAGTCCTGGGTGGATATCCTGATCCTGCTGCGCGTCTTTAACGGCCGCATTCCCTACGTTAAGTTCTTTCTCAAGAAATCCCTGATCTGGGTACCTTTCCTCGGCCTGGCCTGGTGGGCGCTGGAATACCCCTTCATGCGGCGGTATTCCAAAGAGGAAATCGACCGGAATCCGGCGTTGAAGGGCAAGGACATCGAGGAGACCCGCCGGGCCTGCGAGAAATACCGCCACAACCCCGTGACCGTCATCAATTATCTGGAGGGCACACGGTTCACGCCGGAGAAGCACGCACAGCAGGAATCACCCTACCAGCATCTGCTGGTTCCGCGGGCGGGTGGTCTGGCCTTTACCCTGGCGGCGATGGGGGGACAGTTGCATAGTCTGCTCGACGTCACTATCTATTACCCTCAGGGGCGCCCCACCTATTGGGAATACGCGTCCGGCAAAGTAAAGCGTGTTGATATACATGTGCGGCAACTGCCCATTCCGGACACCCTGCTGGGGGATTACGCCAACGACGAGGAGTTTCGTCGTTTTTTCCAGGGCTGGGTTAATGAACTGTGGCAGGAGAAGGACGCGCGGTTGACGAGAATGGCGCAGAAAAGTACAAGCCATTAACATGCTTTTGTTCTATGCTAGTGCCACTTTAACTATTCAGTCAGCAGATTAGCGGGAGGTTCACCATGCTAGACACCTCTACCCACTCTCTGAGTGGCTTGTTTGCACAGCTGGGTTTGCCCAACGCCAGAGAGGACATCGAAGCGTTTATTGAGAAGCACCGGCCTCTGCCCCAGGCTGAGCCATTATCCAAAGCGAGCTTCTGGACCGAAGCCCAGGCCAGCTTCCTGCGCGAAGCAGTACTCAATGATTCAGACTGGGCTGAAGTGGTCGATGAGCTGAATGTCCTGCTGCGGGACTGATCAGCCACCTGAAGAAAAAGCATGAAAGGCATGTTCACAGTGAACATGCCTTTTTTATTGGTTTGGTTTTATCCGCTTTTTTTCAACACCCGGTAGCTTTGGCTATAATCCCCACCTTTCATGCGTTAACCGGGATATCCCTCATCTATGTCGCACTTCTCCCGCTCTCTGCTTGCTCCGCGTCACTGGCCATCCTGGATGGGGGCGGGCATCTGGTATCTGCTGGCACAGTTGCCGTATCGCTTTCAGATTGTTCTGGCCCGTCTGATCAGTCCATTGCTGAAACGCAACAAGAAACGTCTGCATATGGCGCAGGTAAATATTGATCTGTGTTTCCCGCACCTGAGTGAGGCGGAGCGGCAGAAGCTGCTCGACGAAACGCTGTTCTCAACGGCCATGGCCATCTTCGAGACGGGCATCGCCTGGTTCTGGTCGAAGAAGCGCCTGCGTAGGTTGTTTACCATCAGCGGGGTAGAGCATCTGGAGGCCGCCAAGCGGGACGGACAGGGTGCGCTGCTGTTGAGCATGCACTTTACTCATCTGGATCTGGGCAGTGCGATGCTCGGGCAGCATACGGACTACGATGGTATGTATCGCCCCCACAAAAATCCTGTTTACGACTATCTGCAGAAGACGCGGCGCGAAGCCTACTGTCCTGGGATTACCATCCCACGGGATAACGTGAGACTCATGATCAGCCGCCTGCGTCAGGGACGCATGGTGTGGTATGCACCGGACCGTGATCTCGGCGCCCGGATGAGTCTGTTTGTCCCTTTCTTCGGCGTACAGACTGCCACCGTCTCAGCGACCAGCAAATTTGCCCAAATGGGACGCGCCAAGGTCATTCCTTTTACCCAGCGACGTCTTGATAACGGGAAAGGTTACGACCTGGTGATTCACCCGCCTTTTGACGACTTCCCTTCGGGGAACGAGTATCAGGATACGCTGCGGGTCAATCAGTTCATGGAGCGGGAAATTCTCAAATGCCCGGGACAATATTTTTGGGCGCAGCC
>CALFXJ010000035.1 GCA_937958105.1 uncultured Cellvibrio sp. | reverse complement strand
TTGGCTCCTCCACATCAACGTCGGATTACGCCGCTGCGCGGCTAATCCGACCTACTAATCTTTCCGGTGGGAATGGACTGGTTTTTGCTGGATTAGAACAACAATAAGTCAGGAAGCACAAACTGCTGTCAGCGATGCCAAATCCTGTAAGAGCGAAAAATTTCATTGCAAGGTTTACAAGGTAAACCGGCGATGATCCTTATGGAGACGTCTATGAATAGTGTATTTATCGATCCGCGCACCAAATATCCTAAGCCCGAATTTTCTTCAAAGCCTCAGCCAATTCCCGGATCAGAAAAAGAAATGAGTCCTCAGGCAGACCATGGGGAAAATTCTTATCAGGGCAACAACAGACTGAACGGTGCTGTAGCCATCATCACCGGTGGTGACAGTGGTATAGGCCGGGCGATTGCGGTGGCTTATGCGCACGAGGGTGCTCATGTTGCTTTTACTTATCTGGAAGAAGACAAAGATGCACAGGAAACCGAGCGTCTGATCAAGGAGTGCGGTGTTGAGGCCTTGTCCATCAGGATGGACCAGACTGATCGGAGAGCCTGCGAAGCGGTGATTGATCAATGTGTGTCCCGTTTTGGTCGCTTGGATATTCTGATCAACAACGCAGCATTTCAGAAGGTTTACGACTCTATCGAAGAAATTCCTGACGAAGACATCGACTACACCTTCCGCACCAATATTGAATCCTTCTTTTTCTTTTCACGGTACGCGCTGAAGTTCATTTCCCCCGGCGGCTCCATCATCAATACCACGTCCATTCAGGCCTTTGCGCCCAGCGCCAACCTTGCCCCTTACGCCGCGACCAAGGCCGCGATTGCCAATTTCACCTTATCGCTGGCAGAAGAAGCCATCAAGAAAGGCGTGCGCGTTAACGCGGTGGCACCGGGGCCGGTGTGGACTCCATTGATACCTTCGACCATGCCCCAGGAAAGAGTGAAGAGCTTTGGCTCGAATACGCTGTTCGAACGGCCCGCACAACCGGCGGAACTGGCGCCTCTCTATGTCTTCCTGGCTTCCGAGGATGCCAGCTATATCACGGGCGAAATATTTGGTGTTACCGGTGGGCGGCGCCAGCTCTGATCGCCCATCACCTTCACTGATCAACACGATAATAATCCAGGAGATGTTAAATGGCTGTTCACTATCAAAGCTATCTTGACGATGCTGACAATTATAAATCACAGCGGATGCAACGCATGTATCGCAAAAAGTTTTCCGTGAAGGCTGGCCCTGCATCGGCCCGGCAGCATAAGTTCTCACGGTATGAAAAGTGGTCGCGTTACGACCTGGATCAGAAAGCTCAGGAATTCGGCATTGAAAATGCCGCAAGGATGAGTAAACAGGATTTGATTGAGGCGTTATCCGAGTATTGATTTACTGCCGGGCAGAGTAATAACCGCTTAAAAAAAACAGCGCAGAAATAGATCTGCGCTGTTTTTCTCTGGCGTCAGTACACCAGCCTTAATGAATCTGCACACGCTTTCCACTGCCCTGCACCACTTTCTTGGGCACCGTCACCGCCGCCTTTGCCTCCGGCAGGAGTTGCTCAGGTATGACAGCCTGATGATTATTGTTGCGCGAACCGCGCAGGATATCATCCAGTGCCAGGGCTGACTCATTACTCATCTGCTCCAGTTCCAATCCCATTCCGGCATCATCTTTACGAATGACCCGTGTCGTGAATTTGAAACGGTCAAGCTGCTGCGGTCCGCGATACAGCAAGACCTCCACATCCAGCAGCTGCAGAATATTAATATCTGCAAAATCCGTCTCAACAAAGAAACCCAGCTTGCTGCCGTTCTTCAAACGTCCGATAGCAACCGGAATACCCATTTTATAGATCAGAACTTTATGATCCGTATTAACGCGTTCACTGCATCTGTGTTCCATAGTGCTGCCCCGTTAGTCAATGAACAAAAACCAGCTGTAAGCACCCTGTGTTGGATCTTCATTCCTTTACCCTGTCTCCAGCCGATGATGAAAACTAGTTAGCCAGACGATCATATAAAGTCAGCAGTTTGCGTACCTTCCCGGCGAGATGGTCCGGCACCTGCTCCCAGCGGAAGCGCCACTTCCAGTTTTTATCCGTGGTGCCCGGCATGTTCATGCGGTGTTCACTGGATAGCTCCAGAAGGTCCTGCATAGGTACGATTGCCATACGTGAAACCGAAGCGAGCGCCGCTTTGATCAACAACCACGGCATGGCGTCCTGCCCGTGAAAAAAATACTCATCAATCTGTCGACGCGCCGCTGCATCCAAAGATTGATACCAGCCAACCGTCGTATCATTGTCATGAGTGCCGGTGTAGATAATATCGAGCAGGTTGTGGCGGTGCGGCAGGTGTGGATTGTCCGCGTTGCCGTCAAAGGCAAAATGCAGCACCAGCATGCCCGGCAGCGAAAATTCTTGGCGCAGCGCTTCTACTTCATCGGTGATGACTCCGAGGTTTTCGGCAACCAGCGGTAAATTTCTATATTCATTGAAACAGGCAGAAAGAAAGGCTTTTCCCGGTGCTTTAACCCATTTTCCCTGCCGTGCATCTTTAACATTACCGGGAATTTCCCAATAGGCTTCAAAGCCCCGAAAGTGATCTATACGGATCAAATCAAATAAATTCAACTGCGAACGCAGGCGCGACAGCCACCATTGAAAGCCATCGGCTTCCATTCGCTCCCAGTCGTAGTGTGGATTGCCCCAGTGCTGACCGTACTCCGAAAAATAATCCGGCGGCACGCCTGCTACCGACAAAGGATTGCCCTTTTCATCGAGGCGAAAGTTATGCTGTTCCGCCCAGACGTCCGCACTGTCGTGGGCCACAAAAATCGGCATGTCCCCAAAAAGATAAATCCCTTTATGCTGCGCATAGCGCCGCAGATCCTGCCACTGCTGATAGAAGACGAACTGTTCAAAACAGTAACAGCGAATCTCATCTGCAAATTGCTCGCGTGCCTTGGCCAGCGCCTGCTCATCGCGTTGAACGAGTTCCAAGGGCCACTCGTTCCAGGCTTTGCGGTGAAAATGTCCGCGCAGGGCGAGAAAGAGAGCAAAGTCATTCAGCCATGATTTATGGCTCTGACAGAATTCATCATACTGATGTCCCAGATGCCGATCATGCTGAATGGTGTAGAAAAAATGATTGGCAGCCCGTCGGCGTGCTGCCTGGCGTTCGCCAGTTTCTTCGCTGTGCAGGCCGGGGTCATCCAAACTGATCCAGCCACGCTCAGCCAGTGCATCCAGACTGATAAGTTCGGGATTGCCCGCATGGGCGGATAATGATTGATAAGGCGATAGATCGCTGTGGGTGGGCCCGGTGGGCAGCATCTGCCAGATAGTGAAACCAGCATCAGCCAGAAAATCGATGAACCGGTAAGCATCCTTGCCCAGATCGCCAGATGCAAAACCGGAGTTGGACGGCAGCGATGTCGGGTGCAGCAATACACCGGCACGACGGTCAGCAAACAATGGAGATCCAGTAAATGTCTGTTGGTTTTCGGTCACTCTGTTACCCTTACGCCTCCGCGTGTCCTTGACGCATCACCCCACCCGCTGCCGGAGAGCCGCTGCCTGTACTGATGGTCTGGCAGAGATAATCCGGCGCAGGCTGGTCGATCAATGCGTATAAATTCATGAGATGACGGCGATACAGATATTCAAAATCGCTGACGCTTTCGGCAGGGTTGTAATCCCCAAACCACCAGAACCAGTCAGAGCCTTCGCATAACGCCAGCTGTTTTTCTACCTGCGCCACCTGCTCCGGTGACAGCACATCCTGCTTCAGGACTTTGTCCACCTGTTGCTTTGCTTCGCACAACATATCCCATCCGCGATTTTTGTCCTGATCACCAATCCAAGTAGAAAAAGTGCCGTAAACCCAGCTGCCTGCTACCAGATGTTGCAGTGCAACCGGGTTGGGTTTCTGTTCATCCAGAATGCGGCTGTAGGTGGACAGCTCAAGCGTGGGGTGTTCACATAACCGCGCATATAAGGCATCGAGAAAGTAGTAAGCATTTTCCGGAAAGTATTCCCAGGCATTCTCGCCATCCATAATGATGGAGATCACCGTATCGCTGGAAAATTCACAGTTCTCGGCAATATTTTCCATGTGGTTGATCAGGTCATCCACCGCATGATCAGCATGCCAGGTGGCATACTTGAAGCCGATGAGGTCAGAGAGGCCATCATCGCGAAAGAAGCAGCAGGTGGAGGATTTATTGAATCTGTAAACGTGATGCACCGCCCCGCCATTTTCAAGTTGTGCGGCCTTGGCTTCCTGATTCACTTCATGGCCCAGGCTGTTATTCAACACCGAGTCGCCGGTAGCGGCCCATTCAAAATTAAAGTCATCAAGCAGATGTAAAGTGGCATCACTCAATGATCCTTCGGATGCCCAGCAGCCCCGTGGGCGAAAACCAAAGAATCGTTCAAAGGTGTGGATGCCGTGGGTCATATGCCACCTCGCCCGGGCATCGCCACCGGGATATTCAGGCGAATGCGGCAGGGTTACCTCGGGCATCGCCTGGCGCGCGCTGTTCAGATCCAGCAGCAGGGGAATGATCGGGTGAGCATAGGGACTCATGGAAATTTCAATCTGGCCGCGCTGAGCCAGCTGGCGATAACGCGGCCCCAAGGAACTTAGCTGTTCGCCAATGACGCGCAGGAGCTCGCGCCGATCATCGCGAGAGTAATTGCCTTCTTTCTCCTGCAGACGTTTGATACGGGAATCTGTCCGCCGCACGGTTTCGCCCATCCAGCCCAGGTGATACCACATCAACAGATCAATCAGGAATTGTTCGTTGACGTAACGCAGGTTGCCCGGTTTTTCTTCAAACATGGCAACGGCATCTGCAAGGTCGGCATAGGCAGGAAACCGATCGATAATGCGTTCGCGATTGGAACGCAGACACTTGTGAGTCAGTTCTGCGAAGCCGGGCGTGCCGGCGGCCGGCAGCTCCTCCGCCACCAGCGCATTCAGCAAGGTATCCTTGATCGGCTTGCCCTGCGTCAGACAAAGGTCGACTTGATGGGCGTAATCTTCCAGCTGTTCCAGCAGGATCGGCGCAAAATTAAAAACAGCGTGAGCTTTGGGATAACGCTCAAGATGCGCAACCATATCGACATAGTCTTTGATGGCGTGCAGATAGGTCCACGGAAAATAATATTCACCCGTCACCAGATCGCGATAATCCGGCTGATGCATATGCCAGCAGAAAACCACTTTCATTTTGCGCTTTGCTGCATCACCTTTAACTGACATTCGGATAGTCCTCATCGAGCATCTCCGGTGTCACCAGCACTACACCTTTGGGCGACACATGGAAACGTTGGCGGTCTTCTTCCAGGTTGTAGCCGATCACTGTACCTTCGGGAATCTTGCAGTAGCGGTCGATCAATGCTCTGCGAATGCGGCAGTTGCGCCCAACCTCAACGTTAGGGAACAGCACTGAGTCGGTAATCTCGCAAAAGGAATGAACCCGTACACGGGGGAACAGTAATGAGTGACGGACTGTGGAGCCGGAGACGATACAGCCACCGGCAATCATCGAATCCACTGCAAAGCCGCGACGACCTTCATCATCAAATACAAATTTTGCCGGGGCCACCTGCTCCTGATAAGTCCAGATGGGCCACTCATTATCGTATAGATCCAGCTCTGGGCTGACGCTGGTCAATTCAAGATTGGCTTCCCACAGCGCATCAACCGTACCCACGTCGCGCCAGTAGGCTTCACCGCCGCTGACCGGATCGCGGAACGGAAACGCCATAACATTATGACTCTTGATCAGTGACGGAATAATGTCCTTGCCGAAATCATGGGAAGAACCGGGCAGGTCCTGATCGCGCAAAAGTTCGCGGAACAGTACTTTGGTACTGAATACATAAATCCCCATGGACGCCAGTGCGTGATTAGGCCTGCCGGGGATCGGCTCCGGCTTGGGAGGCTTTTCGGTGAAGCGGGTAATCCTGAGGTCCGCATCAACATCCATGACGCCAAAGGCGGTGGCCATCTCCAACGGTACTTCGATGCAGCCAACAGTGATATCCGCACCGCGCTCAACGTGGGCTGCCAGCATGGTGCCGTAGTCCATCTTGTAAACATGATCACCGGCAAGAATCAAAATGTATTCGGGGTTGTGGCGGCGAATGATATCCAGGTTCTGCAGTACCGCATCCGCCGTGCCGGAATACCAGGAGGTTTCCAACCGCTGCTGCGCCGGTAGCAGCTCGACAAACTCACCGAGTTCCCCGCCGAGAAAGCCCCAGCCCCGCTGCACATGGCGATCCAGAGAATGCGATTTATATTGTGTCAGCACGCTGATCCGGCGGATGCCGGAATTGACGCAGTTGGAAAGTGGAAAATCAATGATGCGAAACTTTCCACCAAAATGTACGGCCGGTTTAGCACGCCAGTTGGTGAGTTGGTGTAGTCGGGACCCTCGCCCCCCGGCGAGAATGATTGCCAGTGTTTCGCGTGTAAGGCGACTTACAAAGCGACCAGAGGTCTGGTGAATAGCCATTCAAACTCCCTAAATTATTGAACTCAGAAAAAATGCCAGGGACCAGAGATCCCTGAGACTCCGTTTGACTATCAGCTGCCGATATGAATGTTGATCTTTTATGACGATAGGAATCGCCTCACCTGATCCCTCGTCAGATTATGTTGAGCAATATGAATGCCAAGCTGAAGATCATTTTTTTCTACGACGGTTCTTCCACTAATTTTTAAATCCAGCCGTTACGTTAGATCCCGCACTGTCGATAAACAGTGTAGCCACAAGAATGGCATTGAACCTGCTAAAGCCAGTTGACGATGAAAATATTGGCGCGGCAATCGAACCAATGGATCTTCAAGGCTGGTTATACAATTTTTTTGAAATAGATAAGCCGTTTATGAGGAGACAGGCAACCCGGCCCTGACCTTCTTTTTAACCCGGCATTAAATTTAATGCCAAAAAAATTCCCAACTCCGTTACAGTAACGCCCGCCGGGCGATTTTTTTATGACAACAGGAATACCCTCAATGGTGAATTTGCAACAAGGACAACGACTAACGACGCCTATGCTACGTATCATTGGCGCCAGCCACCACGATCCTTTTGAGGTGCTCGGTAAGCACCATATCGCCCCGCCTTCCATCAGCACTAACGCACCGGCGCCGGACACCTGTGTACGCTGCTTCCTGCCCGGCGCTCGCTGCGCCAGCCTGATCCTGAAGGACAAGGCAGTAGAGATGAGTCGTGTTGAGGGTACTGATTTTTTTGAATGGTACGGTGCGGCAGAGCACATAGAATCTGCCTATCAAATTGAATGGCGTGACAGATATGATCAAGTTCGTCGCGAATATGACCCTTACTGCTTTGCACCACAACTGAGCGATTTTGATTTACACCTGTTCGGAGAGGGTCAAAATTGGAGCATTTACAATAAGCTCGGAGCCCACCTGCACCAGGTTGGCGGAGTCAGCGGCGTTCTGTTTGCAACCTGGGCACCCAATGCGGAACGAGTCAGCGTGGTGGGTGATTTCAATGCGTGGGACGGTCGCCAGCATCCTATGCGGGTGCGCGGTGGCAGCGGTGTCTGGGAATTATTTATTCCGGGCCTCAGCGGTGGCGAACTTTATAAATTTGAAATTCGCAACCGTACCAGCAGCAAGATTTTTTTAAAGACAGATCCCTACGGCCAGATGTTTGAACATCGGCCCAAGACATCCTCCATCGTCGCTCCGCCATCACAACACCAGTGGCAGGACAGTCAATGGCTGGAGCAGCGCGCGCAGTGGAACTGGCAGCACGCCCCCCTGTCGATTTATGAAGTCCATCTGGGTTCCTGGCGACGCGGACCCAATGGAGAATTCCTCAACTACCGCGAACTCGCCCACCAGCTCGTGGAATACGTAAAGCCGCTGGGATTTACCCACATCGAAGTCTTACCGCTGACCGAGCATCCACTCGATGATTCCTGGGGATACCAGACCACCGGCTACTATGCACCGACCAGCCGCTTCGGCACGCCGGATGATTTTCGCTATTTTGTAGATTACCTGCATCGTCACGGACTCGGTCTGATCCTTGACTGGGTTCCCGCTCACTTCCCCAAGGATGGTCATGCCCTCGCCCAGTTTGACGGTACCGCTCTATATGAACATGCCGATCCGCGCATGGGTGAACATCCAGACTGGGGCACGTTGATCTATAACTTCAACCGCAATGAAGTACGCAACTTCCTGCTGGCCAATGCGCTTTTCTGGCTGAAGGAGTTTCACATCGACGGACTGCGTGTAGATGCTGTGGCAGCCATGCTGCACCTGGATTATTCGCGCAAGGAAGGTGAATGGATTCCCAACAAATACGGCGGCAATGAAAATCTTGAAGCCATGAGTTTTTTGAGTGAACTGAATGTCTTGTGTCACGGCCAGCATCCTGGTGTCGTGGTCATCGCAGAGGAATCTACAGCCTGGCCGCAGGTGACACGCCCGACCTGGGTCGGCGGCCTGGGCTTCTCCATGAAATGGAACATGGGCTGGATGCATGACACCCTGAACTATATGTCGAAGGACCCCATCCACCGCAAGTACCATCATGATCAACTGACCTTCGGCATGATGTATGCATTCACTGAAAACTTTGTACTGCCCTTTTCGCATGATGAAGTTGTTCACGGCAAAGGAAGCATGATCAACAAGATGCCCGGCGATGACTGGCAGAAGTTTGCTAACCTGCGCCTGCTCTATACCTATTTGTACACTTACCCCGGCAGCAAGTTATTGTTTATGGGCAGCGAGTTCGGACAATGGGCGGAATGGGCGCATGGGAAACAATTGGACTGGCATTTGCTGGATGGCCAGTTTCATCAAGGCCTGCAATGCCTGGTAAGGGATCTGAATCACCTTTACACCGCTTCGCCATCGCTGTATCGGCACAGCTATGAACCGGACGGCTTTGAATGGATCGATTGCCATGACAGTACCCAGTCGGTCGTCAGTTATCTGCGCAAAGGCGGGGATGAGTTCACCATTGTTGTACTCAACTTTACGCCTACGCCACGGGAGAACTACCGAATCGGCGTACCTGTAGCTGGCAGTTACCGCGAGCTGATTAACTCGGATTCGACGTTTTATGCCGGCAGCAATCTGGGCAACGGTAACCCGATTAACAGCTCACCTACGCCCTGGATGGGCCAGCGGCAATCGATCGACATTACATTGCCTCCCCTTGGTGCTCTGGTATTGCGACTGAATAATTAATACATTGATGTCATATTCCTGCCCACGCTGACACCAATCCTGTTGCCCGTTCAGCTTTTCTGCCGTGCAGCAATTGTCTTCTTTTTTCGGGAACCGATACCGACTATGAGCAATATTCTTTTTGTCGCGAGCGAAGTTTTTCCTTTGATAAAAACCGGTGGTCTGGCTGACGTAGCTGCCAGCCTGCCACGCGCTCTGACTAAATTGAAACATGATGTTCGCATTCTTCTGCCGGCCTATGCAGCGGTCATGAATGCTGCACAGAATAAATTCAAAAAAATACAGACTCTGGATATCGATGGACAGCAGACGGTATTATGGAAAACATCCCTGCCCGGTACACGCATTCCGGTATGGCTGGTGGATACTCCCGCGTTCTCTCAGCGTGAGGGAAATCCCTACTGCGGACCTGACGGAAATGATTGGCCGGATAACGCGCAACGCTTTTTGCTCTTTGCCAGGGCTGCCCGACTGATTGCATTAAATGAGGCGGGATTGGATTGGCCGGTAGACCTTGTTCAATGTAACGATTGGCAAACCGGTTTGATCCCAGCGCTGCTGGCACAGGAAACCCGGCGTCCCGCCACCGTATTCACCATCCACAACCTCGCCTACCGCGGACTGTTCTCCTGGGACACCTTTGCCAGCCTCGGTCTCCCCGCCGACTGGTGGCATATGGAACGCTTGGAATTTTATAACCAGTTTTGTTTTATGAAAGGCGGACTGGTTTACGCTGACCGCATCACCACAGTCAGTCCCAGTTATGCACAGGAAATACAGACACCGGAAGCTGGTCATGGACTGGATGGTCTGCTCCGCCATCGAAAAGAAATTCTCTCCGGCATCCTTAATGGGATCGATACCGATGAATGGAACCCCGGTACAGATAAATATATTGCACAAATCTATAATCGCCGCGCGCTCGCCAACAAATTGAAAAACAAAGCGGCACTGCAGACGCGTTGCGCTCTGGACGTTTCAGAAAAGCCTTTGCTGGGTTTTATCGGGCGACTGGTTGAACAGAAAGGTATCGACCTCATTATCGCCAACCTGCCGCAACTGCTCCAGGATGGCTGCCAGTGCGTCATCCTCGGCAGCGGTATGAAAGAGTATGAACAACAGCTGACTCAACTTGCACAGCAATACCCGCAGCAATTGGCCGTCACCATCGGTTATGACGAATCCCTGGCACATTTGATTGAAGCCGGCGCAGATATTTTTCTCATGCCCTCGTCCTATGAACCCTGTGGCCTCAATCAGCTTTACAGCCTGCGCTACGGCACACCGCCCGTGGTACATGCTGTCGGTGGACTGCGCGATAGCGTGATCGATTATGCTGAACCTTCACAGGTTGATGCCACAGGTTTCCTGTTCTATCAATACACCACCCATGGCTTATATGCAGCCATTCAACGCGCATTGGAAGCCTGGCGGGATAAAACAGTCTGGCGAATGCTGCAGAACAATGGAATGGCTCAGGATCTCAGCTGGCAACGCAGCGCGCAGGAATATACGCAGCTCTACGACCAGCTCCTGCAGGCGAGAATTCAACAGCAACCTGCAGCAAAAGCGTAACCTGCAGACATTGTTAAGCTCGTTTTCTACGTAGCATGATGATTGCGACTATCAGCATCGCCAACAACAGAACAGTAATAAAAGGATAAGCGTTGTCACCTGATGCCGGTTCCTGCGTCGTCGAGGAAAATTGGGGCGTATCAGATGCAGCTACGGGCGGTTCGAGAAATGTGTCTGCTATAAACTCGGCCTCCTCAGCTGGTACCTTCCGCAACTCGTGTTTAACGTCAGTGACTGGAACTGTTTTATCCACCTGCGGAACTTCATCCGCAGAATCATCATGCCTCTTTCTTCGTAACTGAGCACCGGGATCATAGCCATTGCGCTCATGGTTACTTGCAGGTAAGCGCTTGATAGCCTCCTCCACCGATTCACGCTCCGTAAGCCAGCCCTCTGGCAGCGCGGTTTCGGCTGGTCTTTTCGCACGACCAGCACCTTCAGTACTGTAAGCTGTTGCCGTGGCGTAACGTTTATCGAGCATGCTTTTCAGCAGCTGATAATCGGCAGGCTTCATCAGTGACACCGCTTTTCCGTCCGACAGCCATGGATCCCCCAAATATAATCGCTGCCCCAGACGCCATTGGCCGTATTTATCCGTCATCATCAGATCCAGTACATGAACCGGTGGATCAACCGGTAGAGTAAACGGCTGCAGTTGTGATGCGTAAAGCAGAATAATTTCGTAAACGCGGGTGCCCATCGAGGAGCCGGGATTTTCAAAGGGGTTACCCAGGAGGACATAATCGCCTTCGCCATAGAGAACCATCAGGCGGGTCTGAGAGTAATCATAAGGAGGTACATCATCATCCCGGAGTGCCGGGGGTGATGCCATCAGCTTGACACAAATGCTGAACAACAGCAGAAAAACAGTAATCCCGTAGTTTCCGGCACCAGTCCATTTCATCATCATTTCCTTAGCAGAATATCAGCCACCGAGCATGCCGGTGGCCGGTAATATTTGCTGCAATACAATCTGCTTTACTCAGTCGGCATTGCCGACATATCCATCCAGAACGCCTCCCAGACGTGCCCATCGAGGTCCGCCAGATTCCGGTTGTACATGAATCCCAGATCCTGTACAGGATTGATGTCAGCAGTGCCGCCGTTTGCAGCAGCGGCAGCATTCATTGCATCAACCGCTTCGCGGTTGTCGAGAGAGATCGCCAGCATCACCTCACTGGAGGTTGTCGGTGGGATCGGACGTTTGGTGAAGGTACGCCACTTGTCATGGGTCAGTAACATCACATGAATCGCCTCGCTCCACACCATGCAGGCCGCTGTGTCGTCAGTAAACTGAGGGTTATTCTCAAAGCCGAGGGCCGAATAAAAGGCCATTGATGCTTTAAGGTCGGCGACCGGCAGGTTAACAAAGATCATTCGGGACATGGTTAAGATTCTCCAGTTTCGTTAGTGGACAGCTATGGTGCTGTACTCTTTAGTCGAATCAGCCCGGACGATTTCGACAACCGCTGAAAAAATTATGGCGCTCCCCATTTGTTCATCGCGGGAATGGTCCAGTGCAGAAATAAAAAGCCACCGGTTCAGGTGGCTTTTTATCAGGTTTTACGGCAGTTCGTCTATGGCCGCCCTCCTCTGTGCCGCGTCTGGCCGCAGCTGGCTGAGCCCCCTGCGCAGGCGACGCTGGCCCATCCAATAAACAACAGGAGCAGCGATAAATATCGACGAGCTGGTGCCAACCACAATGCCAAACAGCATCGGCAGAGCAAAGCTCGCTACAGCACTGCCTCCTGCAACGGCCATGGGCAAAAGCGCGAGGAAGGTGGTAACAGAGGTAAATACCGTCCGTGTTAATGTGGAGGTGATGCTGTCATTCAACAGCAGAGCAAGGGGTTTGTCCGGCGTCAGACGAAGGTTTTCCCGGATACGGTCAAACACCACCACTTTGTCATTGACGGAATATCCAATCAGCGCCAATAACGCAGCTACTGCGGTCAGGTTAAACTCAACGCCGGCCAGCGCGAAAAATCCGATGGTTTTGGTTAGATCAAGCGCGAGCGTCAAGGTCGCACCTATCGCAAAGTGCGATTCAAAGCGGAACCAGAGATAGGCCAGCATTCCTGTCCCCGCCAGCAGGATGGCAAGGATCGTGGCATCGGTAAAATCACCACTGACACGCGGCCCTACAACCTCTGTGCGGGGAAACTTTGCATCCGGCGACACGTCCAGCACAGCACTTTTCACACCTTCCACCATGGCACCACTGGCAACGGCAGCAGCGTCTTCCATGGGCAGGCGCATCAGATAACTACCCTCTGCACCAAACTCCTGAATAGCCACCTGCGAAAAATTGTGTTGCTGCAACCCCTTGCGCAGGACGTCCACCGAAGTATCCGGAGCCTGCACCTCAATAACACTGCCGCCACTGAAGTCTATTCCGTACTCCAGTCCCGGCTTGATGAACAAAGCAATCGCCGCAAGCGACAGAATGATTGAAACACTGATGCCGATGAAGCGGCCTCGCAGAAAATCAATCGTCTTATTGCTGATACGGTCCAGTGCTTTGATGCCTGAAATTTCCAGTTGATCGAGACCTAGACGATTGACTCGCCATTCCATGATCAAGCGAGTGACCGAGATTGCCGTAAACATGGAGATGATCAGTCCCACTGCCATGGTCACTGCAAATCCACGCACAGGCCCGCTGCCAAATAAAAACAGCAGACTGATCGCGATCAGTGAGGTAATGTTGGAATCGAGGATGGTTCCGTAGGCTCGACGGAAACCTGCATCGAGAGCGGCGCGGGCGCTCTGGCCGCGCCGCGTCTCTTCGCGGATGCGTTCATTGATTAAGATATTCGCGTCGACTGCCATACCGATGCTCAGGATAAAACCAGCTATGCCCGGAAGGGTCAGTGTAGCTCCCAGCAGACTGAGCACGCCAAATGCCAGACCGATATTAACTGCCAGGCCGGTACAGGCAATCAGACCCCAGCGCCCGTAGATACCGATCATGAAGGCAATCACAAGCAGCGCACCAATGATGCCGGTAGAGAGACCCATTGAAATGGAATCGCTGCCAAGATCCGGACCTACAGTACGTTCTTCGATGACTTTCAGCGGTGCCGGCAAGGCGCCGGCTCTTAACAGCAATGCCAGATCGTGTGCTTCGGCGGTGGTAAAGGCCCCGCTGATTTCACCGCTGCCCCCGGTAATTGCGCTGCGGATCACCGGCGCTGTGATAACGCGCTCATCCAGAACGATAGCCAGAGCCCGGCCAATATTATTCTTGGTCATATCACCAAAGCGGCGAGCTCCCTCTTTATCCAGTCGGAAATTCACCACTGGTTCGCCGGTATCCGGATGAAATGCGAGGCGCGCATCACTTACATGTTTGCCTTCCAGCGCGACGCGCTCTTCCAGCTGATAACGTTCACTGGGTAGCTGGCCGGGAATGCTGATCACTTTCGTGTACCCACGGGATCGCTCATTGGCTGCCCAATGAAAAGTCATGCGCGCCGTGGTTCCCAGCAAGTTACGGATATGCTGCGGGTCATCAACGCCCGGAAGCTGTACCAGAATGCTGTCTGTCCCCTGGCGCGTAATAGTCGGATCAACCAGCCCGGTTTCATTCAAACGCCGACGTACCACTTCAAGGCTGCGCTCAACGGCATCTTTGGTGAGATTGCGCAGATGTAATTCACTGGTGCGAATAATCAGATTGCCCTGCTCTTCAGTGAGTTCATGGGCCGGTGTAGCACCCGCCTCGGGTTTAACCAGCACTCGCGCGATACGCGCAGCCTCAGGCAGGCGCGCCGGATCAGGAATACTGAGGCGGATGCCGTCCGCCGTCACTACCGGTGTATCGTGCTGGATGCGCGCTGTCCTCAGTTCGCCAATGAGACGATCCGCCAGCTGCTGATTATCAGTCCGCAGCAAATCGCCGGTGTCTACCTCCATTAACAGGTGAGAACCTCCACGTAAATCCAGCCCCAGAGTAATCTGATTCTGAACATACCATTCAGGCAGTTTCTGTTGAATGTTTTCCGGTAAAACATTAGGTAACGCACTTAACAGGCCAAACAGAATTATCAGGCTGTAAACCACAGCCCGGGAAGCAAGCGTTTTCATGAGCAATCCTCAGCAAGGCTTTCGCGTTGCGAAAACAAAAAAAGTGTTGTTATGTGAGCGAGGATTACGCGAGTGGAGGTGCGCGAGGAATCAGCGGTTGCTGAACAATCGTATTTAGCGAGGGAGGGAATTCCGGAAAAGCAGGCAGGCGATAAATCTGCTGCGCCGCTGCACGCTGGGGTATTTCCACCGACTGCATGCCCCATTGCTGGGGATTGTCTTCATCTTTTTGAGAAGAATTGGAACGCTTGGCTGGTGAAATATGCTGGTGATAAGCCAGCGGAACATCAAGCGCCGTCACAAAACCGGTCTGGCCGACTCGATCAGCAACGGCTGCAGGATATTGAACGGCGGCCAGTAAACCAAAACCACACACCAACAGCAAAGCCAGCGACCAACGCCACACAGGAGCGAACAGCTGGGTTTGAGAGGTTGAACCGTGCATCTGATTTACTTGCGTGGCAATAAGGTGATGTGCACTAGATTGGGGTTGATTGACTGAATAGTCAATGGCGGGGCAGAAATAAAAGCGATAGAACGTGGATCACCCTGTTCTATCGCTCAGCAGATTACATCAGTACTTAATCAGTACTTAATGGTACAACCATAAGGGCGGGTAGCCGGGGTGCTTACTGGTTTACCAGCCAGAACTTCATCCAGCGCAGCGGCTACATAATTTTTGGAATCTGGAATAACTGCTGGATTGGCAGAATCGTTATCGTCGATTGCGCCGGCGTATACCAGGGTTCCTTCAGGATTGATGATGTACATATGCGGTGTAGTTTTAGCGTCATACGCTTTACCCATGGTACCGCTCGGGTCCAGCAGGAATGGTGCACTGGCAGCCAGGTTATGCGCTTTACCGACCTCCAGAGCTTCTTCTGGCTCATGGTAACCCTGCTTGCCTTTGGCAGAAGAAATGATCGTCAGCCATTTCACGCCTTGAGCCGTGTACTTCTCCTGCAGCGACTGCATATTGTTGCTGCCGTAATGTTTTCTTACATAGGGACAATCTTTGTTAAACCATTCCAACACCAGCCATTCACCTTTGTAATCTGCCAGCGAGTGAGTTTTACCTGCGGCGTCTTTCACGCTGAAATCGGGCGCCGGTTTGCCCGGTACTGCCTCAGCACTGGCAAACACAGACAACAACATAAGCGATGCGGCAAAACCGCCCAGCAAACATTTAACTATTTTCATAACAGGTCTCCATTTGATGAACAATTAAGATTTATAGAAAGTTATTGGGGTTCCACTGAAAACTCATTAAACAATTCCCGAATCGAATCCATCGTTAAAATCTGTGGCAGGATCTCCCGCCCGCCACCAGCGGGGTAGAACACATAAACAGGCACAGAGTTGCGATTCAATGCGGCTAATGCCTGCGTAATATTTTCATCGTACCGCGTCCAGTCCGCGCGAATACGTAACACATCGTGCTGCTCAAACAACGCATTGGCCTCGTCTGTATCAAGCACCAGCTTTTTATTTACCTGGCAGGTGATACACCAGGCTGCGGTGTAATCAATAAATACGGCCTGCCCCTTTTGCTGTGCAGCCGCAATCTGCTGGGTGTCAAACGGCTGCCAGGCACTGGCGGATGCTGTGGCTGTCACCGGGGCTTCCAGCGTCTGCAGTCGTTGTACCGATACCAGGATCGCCACCAGCCCCAAAGCCCAGGCACCGGCTCTGACCCACCGTCGTTCTGAGCGCACCAGCCAGATCGCCAGCGCAATAAGCAGCAGCAGACTGGCTCCGATCAACCAGCCGTCATCACCGACCAGCCGGCTGAGGACCCACAGCAGCCAGATCACGGTGGCGAACAGCGGGAAGGCCAGAAACTGACGCAGGGTTTCCATCCAGGGTCCGGGTCTGGGCAATAACGCCGATAATCCCGGGCTGACCGCCAGCAGCAGGAACGGCGCAGCCAGCCCCGCACCCAGACCCAGAAAAATCGCCATCGCCGGCAGCGCCGGCAGGGTCGCAGATGCCCCCAGGGCCGCGCCCATAAATGGCCCGGTACAGGGCGCGGCAACAAAGACCGCCAGCACACCGGTCGCAAATGACGAGCGGCTGTTGGCCCGTCCGGCAAGATTCATCAAAGAATGACCAAACTCAAAGGCCCCGATAAAACTCAGCGCCATCACCCAGAAGAGTACGGCAAGGCCGACCACCACCCAGGGCGACTGCAGCTGAAAGCCCCAGCCAATGGCCGCGCCACCTGCAAGCAATACCAGGAAAACCCCGCCAAGCAATGCAAACGTCATCAGCACACCGGCGGTATACATCACACCTTCCCGCACGCGATGTGCAGCGGCTCCCTGCCCCGACGCCTGAATCAGGCTGAACAGTTTGATCGACAATACCGGAAATACGCAGGGCATCAGATTCAGAATAATGCCGCCCGCAAAGGCGAGTAACAGCAACACGAGCAGCGATTGGGTTTCCGGCACTGCGAAAGTTGCTGGCGCACTCAGAGTGATGTTGGAAAATGCCCACGCGGCTCCGTCAGCAACCACAACAAAGTCTGTCTTATCGGGTGCAGCAACGCCTCTTGCTGTGTTAAAACGCAGCTGATAACCCTGAGCCGTCTCAGTAACCTCCGGGGCAGCAGCAGATACAAAATTTCCGTCCAAGGGATAAGCCGTGGGTTCAAGTCCGGCAGGCCCCTGTAACGTCAGGATTAACTGGGCGGCCGTTTCGTCAAACTCCAGCGAGCCAACCCGCCAGGGAGAATTATCAGAGGCTTGAGGTAATCTCGCTTGAAAGTGCGCCAGGATATCCGCATCCTGCGCCGACCACTGATCACTGTCGCCACCGATCAGCCGATCCAGCGTCAGTGTGGCAAAACCGGGGATACATTCTTCTTTGCACACCAGCCATTCGAGGTCCGCCTTCAGCGTTACGCGCTCCCCGGCCTTGTCGGTCAGCCGCGCAGGAAACAGATAAGCGACATTCCCTTCGTAGCCGATGTTGGTCAGGTGCGCGATGGGCAACCGCTCGGGATAAGGCCACAGCGGCTCACCGACGGCTAGCTGTTCGCTGGTAAATGCAAACCGTGGTGCCGCACCTGAGTCGCCGGCATTGCGCCAGTACACATGCCACTCTTCGTCCACTTCAAAATAAAGCCCGATAGTTTTTTCTGCAGGATTTTCGCCAAACTGCTCCGGCGTGAGCCAGCGGATACGGACGTGATCTGCTTCGATGTTTTCATCAGCGAGAGCGACTGCAGCGGAAAGAAAAATTACAGCAAACAAGATGAGCGCGATCGATGACAGGACCGCAGGGCGGGAGACTCGTGAGACCAGCATATAACTACCTTGTTGCATTAAACCCATTCTCATTATGTGTAGGAGTATAAAGCCGGTGCGCACGCGACCCCGCGTGCGCTTTCCGATCTTAAGTATTGAGGGTGCAAACACAAGTCATGGATTATCCGTTTATGCAAAGAAGTGTTAACTCTCTTCCTTCAACTTTTCAGAGTCAGTGAACGCAGCAGTTTCATTCTTACCTTGCGTCGCATATTGCGTTGAAAATTGCGCAACAAGGATGTGTAAATGTTGCTGCGCTGATCCAACCCCAGAAAAAATTCCGTGACGCCCTGACGTAAGGGACGAATGTTCCCCTCGCTTTCTTCCAATGCACGAGGTAAATCACGATGTGCAGGATCAACAACCAGCAGACGACGGCGGCTGTCGCTCACCCAGTTCGCCAGCATCCCGCTGATGACCGAATTTTCCAGGCGGCTGCCGATAACAATCACCTCTTCCAGCTCAGGCAGGACCTGCTCCATGAGGCGAAAGGCATCCGGGAAGCAGGCGGATTGTTCCTGCGGAAGATGTTGATAACCGGCGATCAGACTGCGTTCCAGCCACTGAAGTTTTCCCTCGCTGTCCTGATACAAGCTGCGATTGGTCACTACACCATTCTGCTTGAGCGCGAGTGCCTGATTGACTTGATTGATAAACACCAGATCAGCAATATATTCGGAAGGACGTTGCGCATCCGGTTTCAGCTTCAACAAACTGCGTCCATCCTCGGCGAGGAACATATCTAGACCGCCGTAAAGTTTCACCAGATTTATGCCGTATTCGCCGGCAGAGAAGAAATCTGGCTCCGGTGCCGCAGCATCGACTCTCAATTCCTCAAATTGAATGTCCCGCGTAACAGAGCCATCTCCAATGGTGATTGTTTTGGTGTTGCGCACACCACACTTAAGCGGAACGCCAAGGCGCGCGGCGAGCAGCTCGACAACCACATCCTGATTCGTGGAAAAAATCCACAATGGACGATTCAATTCCATCAGGTTTTTGAGGCTGTCATAATCTTTCAACACCACGGAGGTGAAATTATAATTCCTGGCCTGCCGCTCCAGCAAAAATGCATAAACAATCTGCGCGTAAAAACAGTACGCCTGATGATAGTCGCGCTGAAGAAATTCATAGGCGGCGGTCTGGGATTCGCGAGCAAGAATCTGCAGCACCTGCTCATAGTCTCGATCTTCATCCGCCACCAGTTCATTAATACGGGCTATCACCCTCTCGTTCCAATGGACCCCCTGCTCCTCCCATCCAGCGTTGTAGGCTGCCAGGCGCTCTGGTGTAAGCCAGCGCTGGATTTCTGCAGTCAACTCCCAGGTTAATGGCAATCCGCAATCGAACGACGCTCCCGCGCCTAGAAATAATGCTTGCATAATTTTTATGATCTTTCGGTTGATGTGGATCGCATTATGCCAAACCCGCTGTTGCATAACATCCGTCGTATTTTTTGGAGTTCACTCAAGCCGGCGATAACACGGAGTATGAGGTTTCGAGCAGACAATGCGTTCAATATTCCGACACTCTGCAGACATCTGACGGGACCTTGTTGAAAACGTCAATAAACTGTGGGACATTACCGGTTTTCCCGTAAGGCCTGTGATAGATTTGCGCCGCAGCCGGGGCAAGCAGGACATTCCGGCTGGATTAAGGTTTAAAAATCGCGAGAAGCATAAGCTCGTCCAGGAACCATACCCATGCCGACCAAGCGCGCTCTGATAGTTGATGATTCCACCACGGCTCAATACCGCCTGAAAAAAATGCTGCGGGCCTACGACCTGCGGATTGATGCAGTGGACTCCGGTGAGGCCGCCCTCCTTCACCTCGCCTCACAGGTTCCCGACGTAATCTTCATGGATCACCTGATGCCAGGAATGGATGGTTTCCGGGCACTGCAGATCATCAAATCGCACCCCGAAACCGCCATGGTGCCGGTCATTATGTACACCTCCAAGAGCGGGGATGTATATACCGGGCAGGCACGCGCCCTCGGGGCGCTGGATGTCATCAGCAAAGACACCATCAATGCCACCGACCTGTCCAAGGTGATGGAAGGCATCCATATTTACCCACGCAAGAAAACCGAGGGAATTGCTGCCGCAGAACCGCAGGATGACCTGCTGGTTGATGATGGTATCAACCCCCAGCTTGATCTCAGCGATCTGCCCCCGGCCGAAGCCGTCCCAGCCCCGACACCGCGTACTGAAGGGCCAGCCAGTGATAACTCCCGCCGGATCGAACTGCGTATCTCCCAGCTTGAACACGCCATTGACGACAGCCGCCGGGTCATCACTGCCCGCTTGGTGCGGGAAATCCAGAAGCTGCGTTACAACATCAGCCGCGAACTTACCGAACATGCTGCCCCTGTTGAGCCGGCACGCAAAGCTGAACCGCTTGAAGAACTGCCTCCCGTACAGCCTGCGGAGCCGCCGCGCCAGGGCTGGTTCCTGCCCATGGCCACTCTTGCGATGGTGCTGGTGGTAGGCGGCCTGCTGATGAATTACTTCAACAAACTCAACGAACGTCTCAGCGCCCTCAGCGAGCAGCAGGCCGAGCAACGCAGCCAGCTGCATGACATCACCAATCGCCTGCTGGAACTTCATACCTCCGTTGAAATGCAGACCAACATGCAAACCCAGCTGGGCGTGGTGCACAGCGGAGCAGCCAGAAGCAACATGCTGAACGACATGGTCTGGGCATTTAATCAAAGCGGAGTTATTCCATTCACGCCAGAGATTCTGGATCCCTCCGCCATTCAGCGACTGAACGAATTTGTTCACCGCCTCAGCCAGCAGGGCTTTAAAGGCGCCGTCTGGGTGAACCTGAGCGCAGGCGATTTCTGCGTGGTAACAGACAACGCCGGACGGGCGCAACTGCCCGGCAAGGATGCACGCATGTCAGACTGTATGCTCCTGAGTGAGCTCTATACCATTGAGAATTTGATGGAAGAAGTAGTTGAGCAGATCGATTCCAACCTGATCGCTATCAACAGTGTCAGCCGCGGAGATATCAACGTCATTGTCAGCCGCATGGACAATGACCTGTTGAAGTATCCCAACCGCCAGCCGCAGACACTTGCCAGCGAATGGAACCGTGTGGCCCAGAACAACAACCGTCTCACGATTGAACTCAGTGATTTAGACAGTCTCCAATAAATCCGGGCGGCGCAGAAAACGCGGGCATGACCCGCGTTTTTTTATGCCGCCAATCCTACCAACCAGTCCCGGTACCAACTCGATTATCGGGGGACCCATGCCCGCTCTGACCGCCTGGTTAAATGCTGTAATTCCGTTATTCGCTGTTCTGGGAGCCTACGCTCTGGCGATCTACCAAGGTTACGACGGCGTCTGTAATCCGTTCTGGAGCGGCTGCACCTCCATCAGCCGGGCCGCCCGCTACGGCGATGCATTATTTCTTTTTCGCGGCCTGATGCTGCCTCTGAGCAGCCTGCTGGTGATTTACTGGATTTTCCACTACCGCTGGCTCAATGCCTGGATTGGCGACCGTCGTCAACATGCGGCCATTCTGTGGATCGGTATCATCTCCGCCCTTGCACTTACGCTTTACGCCAATTTTCTGGGCAGTGATGGGCAGATATATCGTTTCATGCGACGCACCGGCGTAACATTTTATTTTGGTCTGGCGATGCTGGCCCAGCTGCTCAGTGTGCACGCATTGTATAAATACCGCGCGCAGCAACCTGACCAGTTGATGCATCTGGTGCGGTGGCAGTTTTTCTTTATCGTGATTCAGTGGCTGATTGGCCTTATGTCGCTGGCCGTTACCATCGGCCAGCCAGACTTCCGTTATCAGGCCAATAATATTCTCGAATGGAATTTTGCGCTGGCAATGACAGGGTTTTATGCGATGAGCGGATTAATCTGGAAAAAATTCTGGGTAACCGGCGACGCGGATCAGGCTCCTTAATCCATCCGCTTCATGGCCTGTTCAATGGCGGCAGGATTATAGCCGCGAATCACCTCGCCATTGACCACCAGCAAGGGCACACCTTTGCCTTGCAGCCGGTCATACTGCGCACGGCCTTCGCGGGATTTCTCGATGTCATATTCAAGGTAGGAAATATTACGTTCCTGAAAATACTTGCGCGTCCGCGCGCAGTAACCACACCAGTCAGTAGCGTAAAGGATGATCTGTTGATCCGGCGCATACCTGATGTTCTCCTGTACCCGGGCGTCAGCTGCGAACTGGCTCCACCCGAACACACCCGCCACAATAACGAGTACACCGATCAATAATTTATTCATGGGTCGGCTCCTGTTGCGCGCCCTGTCAGCACCGGTCTGTATCCCGCTGACGCTATGTGTGATCAGACGGTTTTAAAAACCGCGCCGCATACCAGCAGCTGGCCTGAATTCCGAACTGCTCCGCCCTCGCCCACTTCAGTCCTTCCCGCACAAGCTTTTCCGCAATGCCTTTACCCCGAAACTCAGGCGGAACCCAGGTGTGGGTGAAGTCGATCATGGGTTGGCTGTCTCGCTGGAACAAACGGTATTGAAGCACCGCCTCGCTGTCGCCCACGGTTAAACTGAAGCGATTCTGGTCCGGTTGATGTTTCACTGTCAAATTCGTCGTATCGGTCATGGCTTCCTCCACAGAACAGGCCTTAACAGTGTGACAACAGAATCGTGTTACTGCACGGGTTCCGACAGATCAAAAATCACCGTACGGCTGCTGCAGGCTTTTTCGCGAGCGCAGTCGATGTCGGCATTGACCAGAATCCGGTCGTTACTGACGTGCAGATGCTCCACCAGAAATTGCTTGACGATGACACTGCGCTCTACAGCCAGACGACGAAGATCTTCATCGGCAACCGGGAAGCTGTTCAACCAGGCGGCGTACTGTTCGTCTACGGATAGCTCTTTGCCGTCAGATAATCCCAGCCGACGATATTGCGCGACCACTACTTTCTGCCACGCAGGCGTCTTCTGCTTAATGTCATCGTTGGTCAGACCGGCCGCCAGCAGGATCGGCTTGGCCTGTGCAGCCTGCAGACCGCGGGTATCAGTGACCACGTCGTATTGCCCCCGCGCTTCAAGACGCAACTGCGGCCGCTTGCTTAACGCCTCTTCCAACAGAGTCAGCTTGCGGGTTGCGTTAGACAGCAACTGGGTAGAACCGGAATTGAATTTAATTTCTCCCAGATCTTCCTGTGAACCCACCAGGCTGGCCAGCAGGTTAAACGGCGCGGTAACAATCTTAACAAGGGTATTACGCACCGCAGCCCAGATAACTTTGCTGATGTCGAAGCTCGGATCATCGAGGCGCCCGCTGACGCCGACATCCAAGGTTGCAACACCGTGCTCATCCGTCAGCAGTGCAAGCGCCAGACGCAGGGGAATATCCATCGCACGGGCGCTGCGCACGCGCTCACCCAGCTGCAGCTGATCCATGACGATGTGGTTGTCGCCAAGGATACGCCCCTCGGCCAGCCGATAATGCAGGTTCGCCGTCAATAGGCCGCGGTCGATTCGCCAGCCAGCGTAAGTGCTGGAATAGGTACTGAAACCACCCAGATCCATATTTTCAAAATTCAACGTGGCATCCAGCTTGGGATCATCAAGGAACGGCTGAGTTGTTCCACTGAGTGTGACGGGGGCATACCCATCCACGTCGCCTTTGAAATTGAATGAGGCGGAAGTTTTTACGTCAGACGATAAACCGGTGAGTTCTCCGGAAAAATGCTGGATCGCGGCGGTAAAGTCCGGTGTCAGGGATTCATCGTGAAAGCGGAAGGATGCATTGTTCAGCGCAAATTTTTGCAGAGCAAACTGCCAGGCTGGCGATGCAGACTCACGGGCAGCAGACTCCGTTGTGTCTCCGCCGGTCTCCGGAAACAACTGCTGCAGGTTTGTGGTGCCCGCCCGGGTGATGATGAAACGACTGTCAAACCCGTCCAGCGTCACCAGCGGCAGTTCAAGGCGCTGCTGTTCGAGATCAACGCGGGCGTCCTGCCAGGCCAGCTGTTCCCAGCTCACCAGATCATCCGGTGACTCGTCCGGACGCAACCTGAACTGTGCCAGTGTACCAGCGGAGACCAGCATAACCGGCATGGCCTCGCGCAGAGTTATGCGTGTCTCCAGGCTGAGATGACCGGCGAGGATGTCGGCATTGAGGTAAGGCTGCATCACAGGGTTTACCAGCGACACAGGCAGATCAGTGATGCGTGTATTGATGCTGCCGTCGAGCAGCACAGGATTCAATTCACCCGTAACATCAATCTGGGCCTGTTGATCGAGACTGGCCGTGAATTGGAGCTGTGCTGATGCCTCACCTCTGGTATCAATGCCGTTGATGGTCAGCTGAACCGGTGTGAGCTCAAATTGATGATCCAGCTCCGCTACATGCCAGTTCACGGCGCCCCTTATCTGCACCTGTTCGATAAAGGCAGCCCAGCTACCACTGTCATCGCTATTGTTGTCCCCGGCGGGAACATCCGGAAATTCGGGCGTGAGCATCTGCTGCAGATCTACATAGTCAGCCTCACTCCAGCTGGCGATCAGCAAATCATCCAGCGTTACCTGCTCTATCTCCAGCAACTCCGTTTCGCTGCCTGCACGCAGGTTATCGATGACCAGTTGAGAAAAACCCAGGCGACTCGCTTTTTCCTTCGCCTTACCCCGAAGATCCAGCGCATCGATCTCAAGACGCCCATCTGTGATAGCCCAGGCCAGCTCAGAACTCCAATCCACAGTGTAGGAACCGGCGAGGTTGAGTGAGCCATCCTGCAGCGCGAAGTTGAGATAAGGCTTCAAGTATTGCCAGGCGGGCTGCAGCGAAATATCCGTCAACCGCAGCTCCCCTTCACTGGTACTACGTTTGACCGACACATCGCCCTGCCAGAACAGCTCACCGCCACTGCTGCGCGCCCGCAGCTGGTATGGCTGGCCAGCTTCCTTGATCGTTGAAAAGTTCTCCAGAACAAACTCAACATCATCCACGCTGGTGTGGAACGCCTCTTCCCGGCTGGCATCGGTGAACGCCAGCGACAGGATATTGAGGGTAATCTGGTTGATCACCAGGGGTGGAATCTCTCCCGCCGGCTCAGAGGTTGCCTCTGGCTGCGGCAGGTTCGCCTGATGCTGAAGGATATCGTCAAAATTCCATTCATCCGCTGCGATCTTTTTCACGCTGACCTGCACTTGATTCAGCACGGCAGCATCCAGCGTGGGCGCAAACCGGAACAGGGTCTGCAGCAGCGAGGGATTGACCTGAATTTTCTGCGCAGCCCAGAAGACGCTGCCATCCGCATTGCGGTCACTGGGGCGATGAACAGTTACGGCGAGAGTAAAAGGATTGAAACTGATGAAACTGTAGTGCAGCGTGCGGCCGGTCTGCTGTTGATAAACCGCTGCACCGGCCCAGTTCAGCAGCGGTATCAGCACGACGATGCTCACCGCCAGATAAACAACATACGCCTGCCACAGACGACGCGTTACTTTATGCCCGAGTATGCCTGCCAATGTTTGACGAACGGACACGGTTTTCTCCTTGGAGACCTGGGATTAACAGCAGAACCTCGGGGAATTTGACAACCCGGAGTTGGAAACATAAGTCGACGTGTTAACCGGAGACTTTACTGCCCCACAGATCATATTCATCGGAATGTTCGATGGCGACAGTAACCATATCACCAGGCTTAACACCGGTTTCGCCATTCAGATAAACATTACCGTCAATCTCCGGCGCATCGGCAAAACTGCGACCAATGGCACCCTCTTCGTCAACTTCGTCAATCAATACCTGCAAGGTCTGCCCGACTTTCTGCTGCAGGCGCTCAGCAGAGATCTTCTGCTGCAGCTGCATGAAACGGTCGTAACGTTCCTGTTTGATCTCATCCGCTACCGGATCAGGAAGCTCATTCGCACGCGCGCCCTCCACCGGGGAATACTGGAAACAGCCGACGCGATCCAGCTGCGCTTCCTGCAGGAAATCCAGCAGTTGCTGGAAGTCGTCTTCCGTTTCACCGGGGAAGCCGACGATAAACGTCGAACGCAGGGTCAGGTTCGGTACTTGCTGACGCCAGCTCTGGATACGTTCCAGGGTCTTTTCTACCTGCCCCGGTCGACGCATCTTGCGCAGGATTGTCGGGCTGGCGTGTTGGAACGGAATGTCCAGATAAGGGAGAACCTTGCCATCCGCCATCAACGGCATGATGTTGTCGACGTGCGGGTATGGGTAGACATAGTGCAGGCGCACCCAGACGCCCAGCTCGCCCAAAGCACTGGCCAGCTGGTACATATCTGTCTTGAGCGGACGACCGTCCCAGAAATCCGTGCGGTGTTTAATGTCCGCACCGTACGCCGAGGTGTCCTGGGAGATCACCAGCAGTTCTTTAACCCCGGCCTTCACCAGTCGCTCCGCCTCGCCCATCACCTGCCCTATGGGCCTGCTGACCAGCTTGCCACGCATATCAGGGATGATGCAGAAGCTGCAGCTGTGGTTGCAGCCCTCGGAGATCTTGAGATACGCATAATGACGCGGCGTAAGCTTCACCCCCTGAGGTGGCACCAGATCGGTAAATGGATTATGGACAGCACTCGGAGGGAGATGCTCATGCACCTGGCCCAGGACCGCCTCATAGGCATGGGGGCCGGTAATGCCAAGTACATTGGGATGCACCTGGCGGATATCGTCTTCCTTTGCCCCCAGACAGCCGGTAACCAGCACCTTGCCATTCTCGTTCAGGGCTTCACCAATGGCACCCAGCGACTCCTGCACTGCGCTGTCAATAAAGCCGCAGGTATTTACGATCACCATATCCGCGTCGTTGTAGGTGGGTACGATGTTGTACCCCTCCATACGCAGCTGGGTGAGGATTCGCTCGGAATCCACGAGGTTCTTGGGGCAACCGAGGCTGACGAAGCCAATGGTGGGGGTGGTTTTCATAGGGAAACTGCCAGGACGTTCGAAAAAAGAAGGGGCGCTATTGTAGGGGTTTGCGGGTCAATTTGCATGCAGAAATTTGGGGGATTTTTACACGTTCTGGCGGGCTACCTGGCAAACAGCACAAGCTGTAAACGTTTACACAAATGACATCTATGACTTCCATTCGTCCAGCCAAACCGGGTAGACTCATCGGTAACCGATTACACAAGCAACACATAATAACCATAACCCGGAGCACCTCATGTTTCCTTTATTGCACCTCAGAATTCCCAAAATGCTCAAGCTTTGCGGCTCACTGCTCTGTATTTTTCTGTTAACGGCCTGCGTTGCAGGCTGTGGCGGTGGAGGCTCTGGGTCCGGCAATCAGTCCAGCCGGGCCGCCTCGTCGCCTCCCGCTATAGCGTCCGCGCCTTCCCGCTCTTCGGTCGCATCGAGCTCCAGTACGTCTTTCAGCAGCGTGAACTCCAGTCGCGACACAACCCAATCAGCCATGGCTGAAGATCTGGTCAGCCCCAATGCCTCGGATCGGGCAGAAGCCGTCTACGATTATCTCCGCTCCGTCTGGGGTTCCAAGGTATTGTCCGGCCAGCAGGACTTAACCTGGCGCGACTCCATCGATATGTATCAACGGGTTCTCGACGACACCGGCAAGGCTCCGGCCATCATGGGCTACGACTTCATGAACTATTCCTTCAACAATGGCGACGGTCTGCAGCAGACGGAAGAAGCCATTGAACACTGGGAGCGCGGCGGACTGGTTTCATTTGCCTGGCATTGGCGGGACCCCAGTGGCACCACATCGGCGTTTTACACCAGCGAGACGGCCTTCCAGATTCCTGTCGCCAACGGCCAGCTGGATACCCAGCACCCTCACTTCAACAAGATACAGGACGACATTGATGCCATTGCGGCTGAACTGCGGACGCTGGAAGAAGCTGGCGTTGTGGTTCTGTGGCGCCCACTGCACGAAGCCGCAGGGGGTTGGTTCTGGTGGGGCCGCTCCCGCACCGACGGCATCTCTTCTGCATACGCACAGGTGCTACTGTGGCGTCACCTCTTCGACCGCCTGGCCAACTACCATGGTTTAAGTAACCTGATCTGGGTGTGGAACGGCCAGAGCGCCAGCTGGTATCCGGGCGACGCTTATGTCGATATCGTGAGTATGGATATCTACGACGGGGCTCGTAACTACGAATCCCAGATTGAGCGCTTTAATGAGGCAAAAGCCTTTCCTCTGCAGCAAAAGATGGTCGCTCTGAGCGAGACCAGCAACATTCCCGATCCTGACGAGATCGCCACCGATGGCGCCTGGTGGCTGTGGTTTATGGTCTGGAATGACACGGATACTGAAGCTGGCGTGACCCATTCCGGAAATTTCTGGACCGGCGAGTTTTACAACACCAGCGAGCATAAAAATAAGGTTTATAACCACGACGCCGTGATCACCTTAGATGAATTGCCTGCCTTTTAGGCCGCACCGCAGAGGGATCTGCAACTTGCCAAGTCTAAGGGCCAGGTGTATGGTTGGCCCATGAATATTTTTCCTATCTTTTTAACCATTTCAGGTGCCGAGCAGGATCACAATCCTATTCGCACCTTTCTCTTTTTTGGCGATTAGGCACCGTTACGCTTAATCGCCGCAGCCCCTCTTCTATTCTTTCCGTTTGTAAATAACTCCTTAAGCACAACATTCTGTTGTGGTGTTTTTTTCAGCAAATTGATTAATTCCGTCAACCTATTTGAGGTGAAGAAATGTCTGGCAAAAAAAATAACTCATTGGTCGTATCCGAGCTTGATTACAAAAGCCTGCTTTCTCTGTGTGAGCGGGTTGATACCCCAGCAGCGGAAGCGCTGGACGATGAACTCAGCCGTGCCGATATCGTGCGCAAGGTGCCGAATGATGTCGTCGCGATGAATTCCTCGGTGACCTTTGTTGATCTGGATTCCGGTGAGGAAACTAACATCAGTCTGGTTTACCCCCAGGATGCCAAGGTTGAAGAGATGAAGATTTCGGTCCTGACGCCAGTGGGCACAGCCTTGATCGGCCTGCGCGTGGGTGGAACCATAGACTGGCCCATCCCCGGTGGAAAAGTCCGTCGGTTGAAGGTCACGGCGGTTTCTCACGAGTCGGTCGAAGAAGCCCCTTAATTGCCCCTCTTCGGGGCATAGATATCCCTGACAAGTACAGTTACCGCCAGGCTTGACCTTCCAGTTACTGGAAGCACAATACTGAGGCCGTCAACCATCCGTGCTTGTCAGGAGAACCTCATGCATCGCCCCCAGGATACCCAGCCTCAAACCACTTCCTTCAACTTATCCATACAAGGGATGAGTTGTGCCTCCTGCGCCGGACGCGTGGAAAAAGCGCTGCGCAATACCGCTGGTGTCGTTACCGCCTCGGTCAATCTGGCCACTGAAAATGCCCATGTGGATGCCCTTCCCGGCAAGGTTTCGGCGGATCAGCTGATCCAGGCGGTGAAAACCGCAGGTTACGAAGCATCGCTTCCTGCCCCTTCTCCACGCGCTCAGGCAGAGGTCAGGCAGCAGCAGTCTGACCGCGAAGCCGTCGCAGTGGCCATTGCTGCCGCTCTATCCCTGCCCCTGGTAGCGCCAATGGTACTGATGATCTTTGGGATCAACTGGATGCTGCCGGGCTGGATCCAATTCCTGCTCGCCACGCCCGTCCAGTTCTGGCTCGGCGGGCGCTTCTACCGCGCTGGCTGGAGTGCCCTTAAAGCCCGCAGCGGCAACATGGACCTGCTGGTAGCCTTGGGAACCAGTGCGGGATACGGCTTGAGCGTCTACGAGCTGTTCCGCGATTCCGCCCATGCCCACTATTACTTTGAAGCCTCGGCCGTAGTGATCACGCTGGTGCTCCTGGGTAAATGGCTGGAAGGCCGGGCCAAACGCCAGACCACCGCGGCCATTCAGGCGCTGCAGGCTCTGCGGCCGGATACTGCCCGGGTTAAGCGCGGACAGCAGGAGGTTGAACTCCCGATCGAGCAGGTCCAGGTTGGCGACCTGGTACTTGTCAGGCCGGGCGAGCGCATTCCGGTTGACGGTGTCATCAGCGAAGGCAGCGGACACGTAGATGAATCCATGGTGACCGGCGAAAGCCTGCCCATAGCCAAGCAACCGAAAGATAAGGTAACCGGCGGCTCCATCAATGCCGACGGGCTGTTGACCATCAAAACGCTGGCCGTGGGTACCGAAACCACCCTCGCCCGGATTATCCGTCTGGTTGAAGATGCTCAGGCAGCCAAGGCCCCGATTCAACGGCTGGTCGACAAGGTCAGCGCGGTCTTTGTACCCGTCGTACTGGTTATTGCGGTGTTCACATTCCTCGGCTGGTGGTGGGCCGACGGGGATGTGCAGCAGGCCATCATCAACGCCGTGGCGGTGATGGTGATCGCCTGTCCTTGCGCGCTGGGTCTTGCTACGCCGACCGCTATCATGGCCGGTACCGGCGTTGCGGCGCAGCACGGTATCCTGATCAAAGACGCCGAAGCGCTGGAAACCGCGCACCACATCTCTGCCGTAATCTTTGATAAAACCGGCACGCTCACTCTCGGTAAATCCACTCTGCGGGAATATATTGCGGTGAATGAAGATCAGCAGCAGGTACTGCGCATTGCCGCTGCGGTGCAGACCGGCAGCGAACATCCTCTGGCTCGGGCCATCATAGAACGCGCACAGCAACAGCAGCTGACCATCCCGGTCAGCGAAGGCTTCAAAGCGCTTCCCGGTCGCGGCGCGTCCGCCGTTGTCGAGGGCACACATTATCAGATGGGTAACGCGCGGCTGATGCAGGAAGCAGCGGTTGACTCCTCTCCTCTCGCTGAGCAGGCCCGCCAGTTTGAGGAGCAAGGCAATACGGTTTCCTGGCTGATAAAAGTAAACCAGACCGAAAAACAGTTGCTCGGTCTGTTCGTCTTCGGCGACGACATCAAGCCCACCTCTGCTGCTGCCATCAAGCAGCTTCATCAACGCAGCATCCACACCATGTTGCTTACCGGCGACAATCAGGGCAGTGCCCAGGCGGTAGCTGACACGCTGGGAATTCATGATGTGTTTGCCAATGTTTTGCCCGAGGATAAAGCCAGTACGGTTGCCAGACTTAAACAACAATATTCATACGTAGCGATGGTGGGGGACGGTATTAATGACGCACCGGCGTTGGCAGCTGCGGATGTGGGTATTGCCATGGCAACCGGAACCGATGTGGCCATGCACACCGCCGGTATCACACTGATGCGTGGCGATCCGGCATTGGTTGTTGATGCCATCGCAATTTCCCGCCGGACATTCCATAAGATCCGGCAGAATTTGTTCTGGGCTTTTATCTTTAATCTTATTGGTATTCCTCTCGCAGCAATGGGCTTATTGAGCCCGGTAATTGCCGGTGCTGCCATGGCGTTCAGCAGCGTCAGCGTCGTGACTAATGCGCTGTTGTTGAAGCGCTGGCGCCCAGCAGTTACCCCTGAAAAATCTGTATAGATATTTTCATTATTTAAATCAATTCTGCTGACAAACCTTGTGGCGCCGCTTTCAAGGTTTGTCGGCGTTTCACCTTTTCTGCTGCGCAATTTTCCTCGATTAGTTTGCCAATCTCCTGCTTCTACTCCATCATCCGATGAACCTGTATACTTGTATTCAAGCAGGCCTCAGCGACGGATGTTAATCCCGCCACGTTTGTTTCTGTCGGGATTGATCATCCATTTCCAGCAATAAAAATAATATGGAGAAACATCTATGAGCACCCCACAGGTTATTAGGTTATTTCGGCATCCCCTGCCTCTCTTGCTTGGTTTTCTTTATACCCTCGCGTTAAGTATCAATGTCGGCGCACAAGGTAATAGCATTGAAGTGCGCATGCAGGGAACGGCGGGCAGTGAATCCGTTTCCTTGCAGGTTGGCGGCACCACCGTTAACACCTGGACTCTCTCGACCGCCATGGCAAGCTATACCGCAACGACAAATTTATCCGGCGAAATTCGGGTAGCTTTTACCAATGATGCCGATGGCCGCGACGTAAGGGTTGATTACATCCGGGTAAACGGTCAAGTTCGTCAGGCGGAAGATCAGCAAACCAACACCGGTTCCTACAGCGGCGGCTGTGGCCTGGGCAGTTACAGCGAATGGATGTATTGCAGCGGTTACATTTCTTTCGGCAATGTCGGTGCACCCAACAACAATTCCTCTGCGTCATCGACAGTATCCAGTCCCTGCGTCAGCACCGGACAGCAGTGCAACTGGTATGGAACAAATTATCCCCTGTGTGTAACCACCCAGAATGGATGGGGCTGGGAAAATCAGCAGAGCTGTATTTCGCGCACCACCTGCAGCAGCCAGCCCTCGCCGTTCGGCATCATCGGCAGCAGCTCCTGCCCATCGAGCGCGGCAAGCAGCTCTGTGCCATCAAGTCAGCCGGCCAGTTCATCAACCACATCCAGCTCACCCAGCTCTGCCAGCTCATCCAGTACGTCTCCCTCTGATCCCCTTGAACCAGCGGGAGTAGAAAACTCCGGGGCCGGATGTTTTGTGCCTGACTTACCCTCCTACGCTAATCTGACGGCGATCGCGGCGCTTCCTGATCCGTTCCGTTCATTGGATGGCTCGCGGATCAGCAGTCGTCACGACTGGACCTGCCGCCGTGCTGAAGTCAGCAAACAGGCGCAGGTTTACGAGCTGGGAGAAAAGCCCGATCCGTCGTCTGCCAACGTGACTGCCTCGGTCAGCGGTTCAAGTATTACCGTCAATGTGCAGGCTAATGGCCAATCAATTTCGTTCAATGCCAGCATTCAATTACCCTCCACCGGCAGCGCGCCCTACCCGGCAGTGATCGGTGTTGGTGGTTCCAATCTGAACAATGCCGCCTTGCTGAGTCGCGGTGTTGCCGTGATTAATTTTCCCAACAATGATATAGCCGAGCAGACCAACGGCAGTTCGCGCGGGCGTGGCAAGTTCTACACTTTGTATGGCAGCAATCACGGCGCCGGGGCCATGACTGCCTGGGCCTGGGGTGTCAGCCGTTTGATTGATGCTCTGGAGAAAACCCCGGGAGCCAATATCGATGCGCAACGCCTCGGCGTTACTGGCTGCTCGCGCAACGGTAAAGGGGCGTTGATCGTGGGGGCACTGGATGAGCGTATTCTGCTGACCATTCCTCAGGAAAGCGGCTCCGGTGGGTCTGCGGCCTGGCGGGTATCCGACGCACAACGGGCGGCGGGACAAAACGTACAGACTCTCAGTCAGATCGTGACGGAGAACGTCTGGTTCAGAAGCTCCTTCTCACAGTTTTCTTCCACCGCGACCCGCCTGCCGTTCGATCATCACCAGATCATGGGACTGGTTGCACCGCGCGCGTTGCTGGTCATTGAGAACACTGACATGGAATGGCTGGGCAATATCAGCACCTATACAGCGTCGGTGGCCGCGCGGGAGATCTGGTCCGCACTGGGGATTGCAGATCGCATGGGCGTTTCGCAGGTGGGTGGACACCAGCACTGCGCCTTCCCATCTTCACAGCAGGCCGAACTCAACGCATTTGTGGATAAATTCCTGATCGGTAACGGGAATGGAAACACCAACGTTGTTCGCACCGACGGCAACTTCAGCGTGGACCGTGCCCGCTGGATCAACTGGACTACTCCGAATCTGCAGTAATACGGATACAAAAAAAACCGGCAACAGTGTTGCCGGTTTTTTTATGCGGATACCTTTCCTTGAGCAGGCGTGAACCCAATAAATGTGAGCTTGCGCCACACCCATTCAAATGGGCCGTAGCGGAAATGACGTAACCATAGCCAGGCTATCCCCATCTGGACAAGCCAACAAGCGATGCCAATCGCCAGACTCGGAACCTGCCCCAGATAGCTGTAGGCGGCCAAACCAAAACCGTAGAACACCGGCACAAACACCAGACTCTGCACCACATAGAAGGTCAAGGTCAGACGCCCGGCAGGAGCAAAGCTCAGCAATATATGCCGGGAAATATTCACTGAAAACAACAGCATGAAGATCGCAACACCCGCCACAATCAGCGCGAGATTCTCGTAGTAAACAAATAGCTGCCCCAACGCCCAGCGTGGCATTCCATCCTTCGCCTGGTTGATCAGGCTGTCCTTCACCAGCGTGACAGCCAGATAACTGAAGACCGCTACTATCAGGTACATCACCAGTGACTTAACGCGGATATCATTTCTTTCAAAGAAACCTGTTCGACCTAATACGGCACCGGCAAACATCAATCCGATGATATTCCATAGACGCCCGGTTTCAATAAAGAAAGCCCACTTTCCCAGTTGTCCGTCGATCAGATTATGGCGCAGGAGCCCCGACAAATCCGCATGGGCAAACACCTCAAAGTTGCTGGTCATGAAACGGGGAAAGACTGGTCCGGCATAAGACCAGTCCGGTACCAGACCGTACACCGTAATCAGGGCAATCTGCGGGACCTGTGCCAGGAAGAAGGCAGCAATAATGATGAGGGTTCGAGTGGAAAAGTGATGGCTGAGCACCAATAAGAATCCACACAGCGCCAGGAGTTGCAGAATATCGCCAGCGTACAGCAGGCTGTGAAGATATCCGAGCACCAGCAGCAAGGTGAGTCGCCAGCAGAAACGCAGGCGAAAATCCTGTCCGCGTCGCTGGTAATTGTCCAGGATGATAAAAAACGATAATCCAAACAGCAGAGCAAACAAGCCATAGGCTTTTCCGCCAAACAGGAAAAACACCAGGTTATGCACCCAGCCGGGCTCCGGTTTGTACCAGTAAAGCTCGAAGTACTCCACCATGTGGACAATGTATAACCCCATCAGCGCAAACCCTCGCAGGGAGTCAGCGATCAGGATACGAGGCCGTGAAATCGAAGCGGATTGGTTCATTGGAGTGATCTGCGATGCGTTATTGTTAGACAGATTTGCAGGCACCGTGGAAGGTCAGTCGCCTGTTTGCAGAAAGTATAGCTGCATCTTACCGCTTTCTGTCCACTACCTGCTTCTCAACCAGATACTTCCAGTACCTGCGCGGCATGTGGCGCAAATGCAACTTGATATTCCGCCGCTCCTGAATGGTGACAGAAGAAAAATACTGCTTCCATAATGTCTGGTATTGATCTTCCTGCCCCTCCAGCTCAGCCCGGCCAATCGGGTTTGACGAAGCCTGCTGAAAAATGTCGCTGTCACCATCGATAAATGACAGATCGTTTAAATCATAGAAAAGCCCATAGTATCTGGCCGAATCAAAAATGACCCAGGATTGATCCGCATATCGGCGTTGAAAGTGATCACCAATCAGGGGAATCACATTAAAATCCGGACTGATAACTGCGTAGAAAACGTCGTTTGTCGCCTTTTGAAATCTGACAAAGGCATGCATTCGATGCACTTCCCGACGGATCATCTTTTGGATCTGCGCGCAATAAAGCACATCCGGGTCGGCAAAGTTATCCAGGATACCCGGATCATTGCGGCGCATCAGCAGATGCACGAGTCGATAGATGCGGAGTTCTATACCCGGCTGCTCCGATAAAAACAGCTGATACACCAGCTCTCCACCGCGCCCATCAGAGCGCGCATCAATACCCGCGATGACTCGCTCGGCTTTGTTGATATCAGTCGTTACCGGACGAAGCTCGTCCAGCAGGGAAGCCTGGTAGGTATCCTGACTGACGATATCCTGTGGCTGGCGGCGATCTGCAAAGCATTCGAAGATCGCCGTCAGCAGACCATCAAAGCTGCCATCATAAAGATAAAGACTCACCATTCACCCAAACAGGCTCAATTGCGGCGACAGCCGCGCAGCCGTATCTCCGGCCAGGATCAATTGGCGCAGGTGTGTAGTCTCGTAATCTTTATGCCGCTCCTGAATACCGGGGCAGGTAATAAAAAATTTGGCCCGTTTTACCACAACCCCCATACGCTGCAGGTGATCCAGATTCAGTCGTTGATACAACCGGGACTTTACAATCTTCATGGCAGACTTGACCCCGATACCCGGTACGCGCAGGATCATCTCGTAATCCGCTTTGTTGATATCCACCGGAAATTTTTCCGGATTGCGCAGCGCGTAACTCACTTTTGGATCGACTTCCAGATCCAGGTTTGGATGTTTTTCATCAACGATTTCATCGACAGAAAATTGATAGAAGCGCAGCAGCCAGTCCGCCTGATATACACGATTTTCCCGTACCAGGGGCGGAGCTTTGATATCCGGCACACGATTATCCGTAGCGATGGGGACATACCCTGAGTAATACACCCGCTTGAGCCGCTGCTGTTTGTACAGATCGTCCGCCAGATGAAGAATCTGCAGATCGCTTTCCGGCGAGGCGCCAACAATTAGCTGAGTACTCTGTCCTGCCGGCAAAAACAGCGGCGTCTTGCGCAGATGCTTTTTCTCATCAGCATAACGCTCCTTTTCATCACTCAGATAATTCATTGGCTGAATGATGTCCGGATAATTCTTCTCCGGCGCCACTTTTTTAAGACTCATCTCCGAGGGTATTTCGATATTGACGCTGAGCCGATCCGCATAGAGACCAGCCTCATGTAACAGCTCCGGACTGGCTCCCGGGATAGCCTTCAGATGAATATAGCCGTTGAAGTTATGTTGCTGTCGCAGCGTCTTCGCCACCCGTACCAGACGCTCCATGGTGTAGTCCGCATCCTTAAAAATTCCGGAACTGAGGAAGAGTCCTTCAATATAATTGCGGCGATAAAAGTTAATGGTAAGGTCAACCACCTCCTCTACCGTAAAAGCCGCACGGCGCACATCATTACTGCGTCGGCTTACGCAATAGGCACAGTCGTAAATGCAATGATTGGTAAACAGAATTTTCAATAAAGAAACGCAACGGCCGTCCTCGGTGTAACTGTGGCAAATCCCCATACCATCAGAGTTACCCAGCCCCTTATTCTGGTTAGCACGTTTACTGCCACTGGACGAGCAGGAGGCATCGTACTTGGCCGCATCGGATAAAATAGTCAGTTTTTCAAGCGTTCGATTCATGACTTTGCACAACACAATATACTGTATACAAATACAGTATACCGCTGTTAAAGCAGAGTCAAGCGAAGCGGCAGAGGTGAACGACTGGCGCCGCTTAGTCTCGATCAGAGTTTATTTATGATTCGAAAATCACCGTCAACGGCGCCCCATTCCAACATCTTCAAGCCATTTATACCCGTCAGGCGCGGGAGCCGTAGCTCCTTCAGCATCGCTGAATCCAGCGACGAAATTATGACCCGGGGGCCGTCGACATCAAGTGCGACCTTAACCCGACGACCATCCTGATATACCGCTTCGGCTTTCAAGTCCGTGTCTGACGTCAGAGCGACTGAGCTCCATAACACTAATTTGCTGGGCTGGTGACGATCAATCTTAACCAGACGCGGATACTCCTCATAAACCCTGTTATCAAACTTAAAGGGCGGATAATCTGAAACTCCGTCATTTTCGTAAGCACCGATGTCCGGCGCTTTGCCGGAAAATTTAACGGTATAGCCCTTAACCACAATGGGCACACCCGCATCTATCACCTGCTGACCTGCATGAAGGTTTTCTTTATTCAAAAACTGGAAATCAGCCAGATAAATATTTGAATCCTTCAAATCTTCCAGATCAATCGCTGCGTTTACAAGATTATTCCTGATGCGATAACTCGGGTGATAATTTTCGCTTTTGAGCGGGGTGATGCTGCCGGCGAATTGATGGGCATTATTGAGGTACTGGAGGTTCCGGCTTTGTCCACCAGTAGCTATCGGCCGGGGTCCGAACCAGCTGTTGTTAAAGACGATAAAGGGGCCTGTCGGTAGAAAACCGTGATCCTCAAATTTAAGAATTTTTCCTCCCGTATGCTCACCGGTAATGACTCTCTCGCTGACACCGATATTCCTGAAAATATACCAATCTCCACCAGCGACTTTAGTGAAGGAGAAGTACGCGTGAGCGTCCTGAATTCTGTTGTGATGGACCCACCAGTTGGTTGCATCAACCTCCGGCTCAACCGGATTGTCTCTGATATTCTGGAAAACGTTGTTATAGATTTCTACATTCAGATTCGTTAGTCCGATCCTGTCTTTTTTACCTTTCAAACGAATGCCATTGAATGCATTCTTGATGGTACTGTTGCGCACAATCACACTACCGGCAATACCTTTCCCATAGATCAAGCTGCCGTTAAAGTGCACGTACTCCCCGTGGTGGGATTCGGACCAGGGGATTTCGCCATACATGCGACCACTCGGGTCCTGATTCCAGCTAATGGAATCCAGCAAGATATGATGCGTTTTCTCGCCGTCCGCATAGATGGGGAAACGTCCTCCAACAAAGCTGATATTTTTGAACGTGAAGTAAGTTGAGTCTTTAAGCACTATCGGTATGTCACCGCAGTTACTGAAGCTTAAATCATGCAGTTCAATAAAGTGCGACTTCTGAAAGCCAACACAGTACTTGCCACCAGAGGAAGTCAATTCGATCTTGGTTGCTTCGCCACTGCCCATAATCTTTATGGGCTGCTCCGGTGTTCCCGCCAGCTGCATCCCCAGATTTAACTGGTAAACTCCAGGCGCAAGTTTTACCGTATCGCCCGCCTCGACTTTTTCCAGAGCCTGACGAAGGGTATGCACACCCTCGCCTTCTTTAAAAGCCTTGTCCGGGGCAACCTTCAGCACCACAGCATCTGCAAACGGCGTAGACAGGGTGACAAAGACCAAAAGAAGCAGGCGAAAATAAAAACGCTGTAACAGAGATGTGTTCATGGTTAATCCTTTTCCTAGTAAAGAAATTCCATCATGAGGTTCACGGCGGAAAGCCGTAACAAGACATCACTCAATAGCAGCCATTCCAACCCTGATCGACTCAAGCGCTGCAGATAATCGAGCACGGGTAGTGCCGATATTCATTCGCATAAAGCCCTTACCCTCTTCACCAAAGACGATGCCTGGATTCATACCCACTTTGCAGTCCTTGATAAAAAAATCACGGAGTTGCGCATCGGTCAGTTGCAGGTCGGAGCAGTCCAGCCACAGCAGGTAGGTGCCTTCCGGATCGGCACAGCGGATTTGAGGGACGTTCTGCGCAAGGAAATCACGCACCAGTCTCTTATTTTCCTGGAGGTATACCATCAAACTGTCGAGCCAGACATCCCCTTCGTTATACGCGGCCTCAAAGGCTGCAATACTGAATGGATTGTTGTTGCTGACATGCAGCAATTCAAAAACTTTCTGAAGGGCTTCACGGTGTTGCGGGTTGGGCATGATGAGGCAGGATAATCCGAGGCCGGGAATATTGAATGTCTTGCTGGGAGCAACGGCAGTAATGACATTCGTACGAATGAACTCACCCAATTCAGTTTCCAGTGTTCCGATCATGGTATGGCTGACACCGGGGTAAACCAGATCCGCGTGGATATCGTCCGACAATACAATGAGGTTATGCGCCTTGGCGATGCGCAGCACGCTGATCAGTTCCGCTTTACTCCACACCCGTCCAACCGGATTATGTGGTGTGCAGAGCATCAGTATCCGTGCATCCCGGGCCTGATTTTCCAGCTGCTTTAAGTTGATTTCGTAGCGGCCATTGATCGATTGCAGCGGATTGAGAACAAGCTGGCGTTTAGTTTCCGTCACTGCTGAGAAAAAAGGAAAGTACACCGGCGGCTGGACAATAACGCCCTCGCCTGCTTCGGCAAACGCGAGACAGCAGGCGTGAAGTGAAGGAACAACGCCCGGCGCCATCACAATCCAGTCGCGCTCGATAGACCAGTGATGACGACGCTGAAACCAGCCGATAACTGACTGATACAGACTCTCGGGATACAGCGTATAGCCAAACACCGGATGAGCAGCGCGTGCCAGCAATGCACGCGTCACGCAAGGCGGCACAGCGAAGTCCATATCTGCCACCCACATCGGTGTAACCTCAGCAGTACCAAAGTACTGCTGACGCCCATCAAACTTTACCGAATGAGTGCCTTCGCGCGGTACCGGAATATCAAAATCGAATTCCATTGAGCATCTCTCTTCTCTATTTACTGCAGCTATTTATTATCGCTGAACTGCCGCCCCACATAATCTTTAGCAAATTGCCAGGCTACCCGCCCACTGCGTGCGCCGCGAGTCATATGCCAGCGCAGCGCTTCGGGTTCTGTCTCATCGGTCCACTGTCCCCCGAGGTTTTCGACCCAGTAACGAGCAGTCAGCAGGTAGTCGTCCTGAGTGAATGGATAGAAACTCAACCACAACCCGAAACGCTCGGATAATGAAACTTTTTCTTCAACACTGTCACTGGGCCGGACTTCTCCGTCTTCGTAGCTGACCTCCAGATTCTCGCGCATCTTTTGCGGCAACAGGTGGCGACGATTGGACGTGGCATAAAACAGAATGTTGGGCGTCGGTGCAGCAATCGAACCGTCCAGCACAGACTTCAGCGCTTTATAGGTAATCTCCCCCTCTTCGAATGAAAGATCATCGCAGAAAATAATAAATCGCTCAGGCCGCTCGCCAATCAGGTCGACAATGTCCGGTAAATGCAGCAGATCTATCTTGTCGACCTCAATCAGTTTAAGGCCCTGCTCCGCAAAGTGATTCCAACAGGCTTTAATTAGCGTGGATTTTCCCGTACCTCGCGCACCGGTAAGCAGGACATTATTAGCGGCGTGCCCCGCAACAAACTGCGCCGTATTCCGCAGGATAGCGTCTTTCTGACGATCCACGTTTTGCAGCGAATCCAATGCCACCCGGTGCGGATTCCTGACCGCCTGCAGGTAGCCCATCCCATTAGCCGGCTGGCGCCAACGAAATGCGCTGGCACTCCAGTCGGGCTGTGGCGGCGCTGATGGGAGCACAGCTTCCACACGGTCAATCAAACGTTCAAGGCGGCTGATAAGCTGATCAAATTGAGTCACAGTAACTCCTGACTTTTAAGAGGGTTTGAATCGCAATGGCTATAGTGAACTAAAAATTATCGGAGAAACAAGCGGTACTACTTTCAGATAACTGATCGGATGGCTTGTAGGCGGCTAACAGCTGGCAGCTTACCCACTCCTGATCAAGACATCGCCCGGTTTTGCTCAGTGCGGGAATCAAAATGCTGTCAGCGTAGCGACAACCACATGAGTCGATAACTGACTGCGCTAGCTTATTTGCCTGATCAGGCAAGTGACCTGTTCCGTTCAGCAAGGATTGAACCATGGGTCGATAGCCGGGCACCCACGCTGTCGTCGAAGGAAACACCTGACGCAAGGATTTAAGAATCGTCATGCCCGCGAAATCAAGATCGCCCCAGAAATATAACGGTAGGATCATTTCACCCTCACGGAGCCATTGCGTGTGAAATTCCTCCCGGCTCTTAAGGCTTCCATGATACATAAAGCGAACCGCGTTGACGTCGCGACTTCTGTGAGCACTCCCCATAAAACCTTGACTGTAAACAAGATGCAGGTTTTGCAGGCATTCCACTTCAGTTTGGATTTTCATCAACCAGCAAAAGGTATCCTGGTTTTCAACCAGCAAGATACCTGCGGGTTTTTCGACTAAGAAAGCGTTGAGCAATAATGCTCGACTTTCTATCTGTGAAAGAAGACGAGGAAACAGGCTTAACAACCATTGTTGTCGCGCAACAGACTCCAGGTATTTGGAATCACCAAAGAAGAAGCGAGCACTCAATCGACGCCAGGTAATGAGCTCTATTGCTCCTTCTTGCAGTTCTTTGTTGAGACAGGACAGCGCATTCAACAACGCGGCAGGAGGGTATATTCCTGGATAAGCAGATAGTTTTAACGGCTGGATGTCGAACTCAGGCGAAATTTTCCAGTTGTCGATAGCTTCTATCCAGGCTTGCTGAAATGGATCAACCCGAGGCATGCCCAGCCAAGCCCGCAGCGTGGCTTCAGCTTCAAAATTCAATACAACAGTCAGTTGTTCATCACGCGAGACAGAAATGTTCCAGATCTCGTAAGGTGGCTTTGCCAGCTCATATAAAGCCTCTTTGATAAAGTCAATTTCATCGGCGTGAATATAGTTGAAAAGAGCAGGAAAATTTCGAGAATTCAGTTTCCTAGAAAGGTTTTTTTGGCGTTTCTGTTGCTCTATTTTATTCAGCTGTATAACAAACCATCGCAACAGCTCCACAACGGGAACAGCAGATGCATCACTAAACCAGACCGGAGGCTGCATCAATCAGCCTCCACTTCCAGCATAAAATCCAGCGCTGCCTGCTGGCGGATGGTCCGGCGGTGGTTTTCCATCAGTTTCTTGATTTTTTCCGGTGCGCATTGCTGGCGATCCAGCACCACCCGGCTTTTCAATTCGCCGACGGATTCTGCCGTGGGGCATTTACTGAAAACAAACTGATTGGAGATTAAATCCATGAAGGGACCGGATTTACTGCTGGGCATGATGAACAGCAATTGAAGACCGAGACTTTCCGTCAGGTAATTAATGACCTCACGGGAACGGTGTTCGTCCATCTTGGAGAAGGCTTCATCCACCAGCACCATGCGCAAATGACTGTTGCCTTCATTGAAACGGAACGCCGAGGTAATCGCTGCGCTGCGAATAATGTAGGCTGGTGTCTCCAGCTGTCCACCGGAGCCGGTACCGTATTGACTCAGTGGAATGGGCTGTTTGCCTTCCGGTTCTTTATAGATTTCGTAACGGCGGTAATTGCGGTAGTCGGCAATGCGGGTTAACTCCCGCAGCGCTTTTTGCTCATCTTCGTCCAGCAGCATATTCATCAGGCGCTCGCGCACCTGCTGATGCTTGGGTTCCAGCTTCATTTCAAACAGGGTTTCGCCATCCCCCAGACTGGGATTATCAATCACTGCCTTGAAGAACTGCCAGTACTCCTTGAATTCCGGCACCCAGTCATAATCAAACCGAAAACGCTCGCGATCTGCACCAAAGCGATGATGCTCCAACTCCTTGTTGAGATCATCGAGAATTTTCTTGCCATCGTTAATGGCCTGATAAATCGAATGGCAGAGGTTGGTCACAAAGGCGTTATTAAAACTCTGGCGAAGGGATTCAAGTTCCGCATGACGCTGGGCAAGAATATGGTTCTTGTCACGATTGTAAAGCTTGTCGAAATGACGGCGGATCTCGCAGACCTCACGGAAGTTTTTCTGTCCGAGGTCATCGTTGAAGTCAAGATTGAACATCAGACTGTCGGCCGTTTTACAGAACTGATTGTGTTGCAACACGGCCTGCTGCAGGCGATGCAGATGGCTTTTTAGCTCACCGGTAATCGTATGCAGCTGCTGTTCGTAATAATTCTGCTCGTGGAGCGTGCAATCGTGGTCCGCCTGGGTCAGGCGTTGCTCCGGATCAAACTCCGGCCACAGAGCGGCGATGCCGCGCAGGTTTTCCTCAGCACGATCGACAATATCCAGGGTTTTATCCTGCTCCGCATCCAGCGCACGGCAGCGGTCATCGACATTATGCAGTTTTGCCTTGCAATCCACCCTAGCATCATTCAGCTGCTTATGCTCAGCCGCGAGATTTTTGTCTGCATCGCGCAGTTTCGCCAGCTCGTCATCAAGGGCAGCGAAGTCACTGAGATCCAGCTGTTGCAGCTTCTCGTCAATATTCTGCACCCGCCGTTGTGCCACCAGCATGGTTTGCAGAATATCGGCATAATTAACCGGCTTGAGCTTGTCCACCGCCCGCAACAACTGCTGGATTTCATTCGCATGATCGGTAGCTTCCTGCCACTCGCGGGTCAGCTGTTCGAGCTCGCGGCGTTTTTCATCCAATGCACGCTCGCGAGCCTCCTGGCCAAATACCAGTTCGCTGTCAGGGATATCGCAGCGGAACATTGCATAATTGCCGGAGCCCATCGCGTCTTTGGTCAAGCCGCGTCTGGTGCTGCGCAAAGCATTGGCATCGGCAACCCGTTCCACATTGCCGTAACTGGCTTTTAAATAATACTCGGCGGTAGCGTGACTGAAACTCATCACCTGCACGATAGAATTTGCCGGCAGTCCGGATAGCTTTTCCATATCTCGCCGCGCCCGCTCACCTTGAATAACCCGCGCACTCTTCCCCTGCCCCGGCATATTGCGCACCAGGCGGATGGCTTCAGCCTCGTACTCCGGCGTAACGATGATGCCGAAGCGCGCCGCGCCTATGTAACCTTCAATCGCGGACTGCCATTCACGGTCCATGACCTCTACATAATCACACAACACTCGTGCATCCGCCTCGGGACACTGATGATTTAGCATCTCCAGCGCGGCACGGACAAAGGCCGGATAAGTCACCTGATTGGATTCCAGCCCATGAATATCACGCTGTTTGGCATCAACCTGCCGGTGCAGACGCTCCGCGAGCTGCTGACGTTTGTCGCGCTCCTGGGCGAGTTGATCGCGCAGGTTATTTTCTTGTGTCTCCACGCTGTCAAACCAATGGGACACTAATTGATTGTGTAACTGTTGCTGCTGAAGCGCAGCATCCAGTTTTTCTTCAAGGGGTGTGATGTCAATCCAGTCGCGATTCAACAGGCTGTGGAAATCAATATTCAATTCACTATCAAGCAGCTGCCGCGTCAGCTTCTGCAGAGCCTTGTCCGCCAACGCCGGGATTTCGAGGCTGATGGAGGTCTGTCGCAGCGCATGAACAATCTGCTGTGCCGCCTGATGATTGAATTGCAGCTGCTGATCCTGCTTCAGCAGATCAGGTACACTGTGATGGATCTGCTGCTCCAGCTGCTTTTTATCGGACAGCAGCTGATCCTTGTCACGCAGCGCTGGAATCCCCAGACGCCGGGCGTTCACATCGAGAATCTGCTGATTCAGTTCTTCGCGACGTTGCTCGCACAGTAACAGCGACTGTTCGTTGGCAGCCAGCTGTTCGCGCAGTGCCTGTTGCTGTTGTTTTTCCTTCAGATACCGGGCCTGACTGTCGTTGTAACGCCGGCGTGCCAGGCTGTAGTGCACCACCTGTTGTTCAAGCCAGTTGGCAATAAAACTATCGGCAGTATCACGCCCTGCAGCCATACGGGCAATCGCCTCGCGCAATTGCCGCGCGTCAGACTCCATGGTGTGAATACGTTTAAGCATCGCTGAGACGTTGCGTATGGCTTCGCCCAGATCGCGATACTCCAGCACTTCTGTTGCAACAAATTCATCAATGCCTTTAATCGGCTTATAAGCCATAAAGCGGGAGAAGGCCCGTGCAGCATTCATGGCCTCGCGCTCTGACACCGCATCTTTTTTACTGCCGCGCAGGATGCCATAGAGCCGGCACAGGTAGGCTTTTTTCTTATCGTATTTCTCTACCTGATCACTGCCGAACTGACGACGCAGGCTGGCATAAACCTTGTCCAGCGGCTGGACATAACGGCCAGCTTTGTCTTCTTTCAGCAAATCGCTCAGGTTGAGGATTACATCAGGCAGAATAAAAAATTGCGTTTCTTCAAGACGCGCCACCCGTTGTTGCCCCGCCCCCTCAATGACGGCTCGCATACCCATCAGTGCCGTAAATGGCTCGCTGGCTTCGCCCTGGGTCGGATAAAAAACTGCTGCCAGATAACCATCGCAACCGTGAGGTCGCGCGTAGGCACCGTCATCGCATCCGAGCACATAGGACGCAAGCGTGCGCACCTGCTTTCCCCCGCGACCGCGCTGGCTGGATTCGTCCTGCCCCGGGTTAAAGTGAAACAGATTGTCGTGGGCAGCGGTCATGATCGTCTGCACAGCATCTGCAGCGGTGGTTTTGCCGGACCCGTTGCCGCCGGAGAATAAATTGATTGGGCCGAACTCAAATTCAGTATTCGGCACGTTGCCCCAATTGACGTAGATGAATTTTTTCAGATACATAGATGACTTCCGTCAATGGTAGATACGTTGTATTACCTCGTAGTCCGCCTGCCCCCTGGCAGCGGACTCACACAGCGCTTGATGAGGCGGGTAAAAGAGCCATCACCGGTCTGCGGTAATCCCGTCTAAAAATCTCAATTAGAATATCGAATGCTTATCGACTTTCCGATCTTCGTCAGTCTCAGCTTCTGAATCCGGTGGCACCAGCGCTCCAACATCACGGCGGATTTTCTCCAGCCACTCATTGGTTACCAGATTAACCACGAGCGGCCGGATCTTGATCCAGTTTTCTGACTGATCCAGATCTGTCTCCTGCACATAGTGAATCAGGCGTAACTGTCGCAGCCGTTTGAAGACCTGCCGTCGCTCACCCAGGTTTTCCGGTAAGGTTCGCCGCAGCAGGTTTTTCATCGCCAGCGCCACGGCTTCCAGAGATATGGCTGCACAGCCCTGTTCGTCAATGGAGCCTTCTCGCAGCGCTTTGTCGTATTCTGCGCGCAAGACCAGTATCAGCGCGATCTCCTGCTGGTTCAGCCGCTGCCGGAAGCCGCCACCGGACGGTTCGTCACTCTCATCTTCGAGCCCCGGCACCCGTGCTCCCGGAGGAATCAGGCGGACAAAACGAAAGTGTGGATCGTGCTGAAAACGAACGCCGATTAATGACAGGTATTGATCAACGAGATCCTGCACACGTACAAACTGATCATAGAATTCAGCTTCAACCTGACTGTCGTCACGACACAGCACACCGTAATCCAGCAACCGTTGCAGAAGCGCCCGCCAATCATCCAGATCCAGATTGTGCGGAACCAGCTGTTGCTCCAGCGTCTCAAGTAAACTAGCCATGGTTGTTCTCGATAAGGGTGATGACAAATTCATCGCGACGTACAAAGTAATCGTCCTGTTCAATACGCGGTGGACCTGCCAGCCACTCTGCATTTTGAGTGACTTCAAAACGCAGAGTGGAAGAAAGATTATTGATCGCTCCAACTTCAATCGCATGAGCCAGATTCAGCAGTTCCGGCATATTCGATGCCGACAGCTGACGGCTGTTCACGCGACCAGTCTGTGCCAGGGCGGAGTGAATATATTCACGCACAGCACTGCCTTGAACGATAAACGCACGGTCCAGCGCCTGCTGAATAAAGATGTCTTTCTGCGCAACCGGGTCAAGTGCTTTGTCCTGCTCAACGCTGCTGCGCACCACGGTTTTCTGCCAGGGTGCGCGCAGCTGAATCTGACCGGGGTCAACGAAGGCAAGCTGCATCCCGTTCAGATCATCCCGATGTTGCGCAAACAGAGCATCCTGCTGCTCTTCCGGCAGCTGGGCCAGCTGTCGGCAGACATCCACAATGTCGTCGCTGCCCTGGCTGTGGATATAGCTTAACTGGCGAATAATGATGTCGGCACGCTGTGTAAAAGTATTCAAGGCGCGACGCAGCGCCGGCAACATCACTTCGCAGGCATTGCGCAGACGGGATTCGATAGCCTGCAGCAAGGTATCCAGCAGCGATACATGGGGCACTACCCGCTGGGGCAACAGTTTGCGCAGACGGATTTCCATCACGGCACGCCAGTCTTTTGCTGCGGTTTCAGGATCACCCTGCCCGTATTTACGTTTGCGTCGAATACCTTTGATGATATCGGCAATCTGATCGCGATATTTTTCTACACTGTCCGCCGACAGGCGAACTTCCAGATCAGGTTTGAAGACTTTCTCCATGAAGTCAAAAAATTCTTCGCTGGCCTGCTGTACCAGCTGGCGTGCTTCAACCTCACGCACCAGCTGGCGTTTGCGCTCTTCCAGCTCAGAAATGACATCGGTGAAGTCGCTGATAATACGTTCGGAATATTCATAGGCATCCAGCAGGTCGTGAACTTCGCCCTGTTCATAAAATGCCTGCAGGCTGTTGCGGGTATTGCGAGTGTTGCGATTGCGCGTGCGGAAGTGGTTGCTGTCACTGTCTGCAAAAGGCTGGGTAAACAGGCGGCCCATGCGGCTGAAGCCGTAGGTGCTCTGCAGGCTGGCTTCATCGACCTGCTTCTCAAGCCAGCCGTTTTCCAGAAGGCGATTGATGATAAAGCCTGCCAGTTCACGATGTGTTTTAAAACGGCCCTCGTTCTCGCCCTGGTCATCCTGCTCATCCAGTACCGGCGTGCGGGCGATGGCTTCCTTGAAGATATCCACCAGCTGCTCACGGTTCATTGCGTGGCCGTAGTCGCGCAGATCGGTATACAGCCGCTGATACAGCAGGCGCAGGCATTCCGCGACGACTTCGCGGTATTTTCCGGTAAGGGGATTAAAAAAATGCGGACGCTGTTCGTTGAAAAACATGGAGGAACTTAATCGTTCAGACATTTTTGTGCGAACAACCGCGCGTCAGCATCACTCCATTCAGCATTCGGCTTGACCATCATGACCTCACACCAGGCTTCACTGCCGCGCACCTCGCGCTGTTCATCGGTCAGGGATGGGGCATCGTTTTTGCTGGCATTGCTGATGATGGTTTCAGTGTCGTTGAGAGACTTGATCAATGACAAATCCTCTTGCTGTTCCGCTGAAGGAGAAACCGCTTCCGGCACCATGTCGGGCGTACGGGATATCAGCAATATGCCCATGATCAATATCAGCAGGCTCAGGCCAATCAGCAGGAACAGCAGCTTACTGCTTTGCAGCAGCGCAGAAAATTTACTCGACATATCAATCAATCCACTCAGCCATCTGTTCGGCGTAGTAGGTAATAATCAGGTCTGCACCAGCGCGCTTGAACGCGATCATGGTCTCCATGACAATCGCCTTTTCATCGATCACTCCAGCGGCAGCACCGGCTTTGATCATCGCGTATTCTCCGCTCACGTGATACACAGCCAAGGGACGTGAAGAATGTGCACGAATATTGGCCAGCACATCCAGGTAAGCGATACCCGGTTTAACCATCAGAATATCCGCACCTTCCAGCTCGTCCTGCAACGATTCTGCCAGGGCTTCCCGACCATTGGCCGGGTCCATCTGGTAAGTACTGCGCGTGCCTTTGAAGGTGCTGTCTACCGCGTCGCGGAACGGGCCGTAAAATGCTGATGCAAATTTGGTGGAGTAAGACATGATCGGTATGTGGTGAAAACCTGCTTCATCCAATCCCTGACGAATTGCCGCGATCATTCCATCCTGCATTCCGGAGGGGGCAATCATATCAACCCCGGCCCGCGCTGCGGTTACGGCTTGCTTTTGCAGATTCACCAGCGTCTGATCATTATCAACGTCCTGACCTGCGCCGCACTCATGGACAACGCCGCAGTGGCCATGGGTTGTGTATTCACAGAAACAGTTGTCACTGATAATCAGCATCTCCGGCTGCGTTGCCTTGGCTGAACGAATCATGCGCGCCATCAGGCCCTGATCATTCCAGGTATCTGTGCCCGCTTCATCTTTATGGGTGGACACCCCAAACAGAATGACCGCGCGGATACCTTTGCCCCAGGCGCGCTGCAGCACGCCGGGCAACTGCACTTCCGGGTAACGCACCACCCCCGGCATGCTGGAAATGGCTACCGGCTCATCAATCCCCTCCTCCACAAAAATCGGCAGGATAAAGTCATTCATCGACAGTTGCGTTTCACGCACGAGCTGACGCACCGCGGCGGACTGCCGCAAACGACGAAAACGGAAATCGGGCGTGATCCGGTCTTTCTCAGTCATGATAGGTTCCACATAAATTTAAAATCGTAATGAGCCTTCGTGGCTCCATTCGCAGCGCACCTGCATATCGCCGGAGCCCGGTTTGTGATAACTGCCTTGGGACTCCCAGGTAAAGGTATGGGTACCTGACAGTTCTGTCTCCAGATGTACGGTGGCGGAAACCCAGTACATCTTGCTCAGAAGCGCTTCAAACTGTGCGATCCATTGATCCCACTCATATTCCACTGCCTTGTATGAAGCACCAAAATGCATGACTTCCGTCTGATAACTGCTGGTCGGCATTTCGATCTGCGGGATGGAGAACATCTCCTGCGATAAAAACGGCCACTCATCAGCATGAGGCAGCGACAGCATGGCTTCGCGGTTGATGCGGATGCGCTCCGCATTACCTATTAGCGAAGCCCCATCTTTGATACAACCATACACAATCGACTCTTGATCCATAGAAGCTCCATGAAGTGTAATCAATGAACATCTATCTGTATTACAACGGTTTAAAACGGCCACCACCAGGGGCTTTTCAAGCGATCCTCACATTGCGACAACTGACGTGAATACATCGCAGAGCGGTTAGCCACCTGCTTAGCGGTATTCTGCAGCCAGGCTTTTTTGCGGTAGGTGCCGCGATTGAATCCACCATGACCTTCGTGGTACGCCAGATAAAGATTATAAGGATCGTTCAATCCGATCCGGCTGCGCTTTTGACTTTGCGCGTTATACCAGCCGATAAAATCGATCGCATCCTGGTACCTGTCTCGACGGGACCAGGTGTTGCCACTGTTTCTCTGATATTCATACCAGGTTTCACTTTTTACCTGGGCATAACCAAATGCATTGCTTTTGCGTGGACCGGGAATAAACCCAAGAATTCTGGTGCGTTTGGTGCGCGCATTGTGCACAAACCGGGATTCCTGATACATGATGGCCATCATGACCGGAATACCCGAACCCCACCGCTTTTCGGACTTGCGCGCATGTTTATACCAGTCACGCTTCTCGTCAAAGATATCGCAGATATTGTTGGGTTTTGCCGGAGGTACTGTACTGCAACCACCCAATAAAAAACTGCTGATGATCAGCAGCCAGACAAAACAGATTTTGCAATGCATCCGTCAAACAGCCCGTTGATGTTGTTTTAACAGGTCCAGCAGACCCGCTTCATCCATGACAGGAATATTCAATTCTTCGGCTTTTTGCAGCTTCGATCCAGCGCCGGGACCGGCCACCACATAATCCGTCTTGGCCGAGACACTGCCGGCCACCTTGGCTCCCAGAGCCAGCAGATGAGCCTTGGCGTCATCGCGGGTAAGACTTTCCAGCGTGCCTGTGAGCACATAAGTCAGGCCCTTCAACGGCAGGGCAGCGGTATCGATGGGCTTATCGCGTTCTTCCCAGGTTACGCCTGCCGCCTTGAGTGCAGCTACGGCCTCGCGGTTGTGCTCCTGTTGAAAAAATTCAGCGACGAAGTGTGCAACCACCGGCCCGATATCTGTCACTTCCTGCAAGGCTTCTTCGCTGGCTTCGGCCAGTGCGGCGTAATTGCCGAAGTGCAGCGCGAGATTTCTTGCCGTGGCTTCTCCCACTTCGCGGATACCCAGGGCGTAGATAAATTTTTCCAGCGTGGTCTGCTTACTTTTTTCGAGTGCCTTTAACAGATTATCCGCCGATTTTTCACCCATCCGTTCCAGGCTGGCGAGCTGTTCGCGGGTCAGCTGGTACAGATCGGCAACGGCTTTGATGTGACCCAGATCCACCAGCTGCTCAACCAGTTTATCGCCCAGACCTTCGATATCCATGGCCTTGCGCGATGCAAAGTGCTTAATCGCCTCTTTGCGCTGGGCGGGACAGATCAGTCCCCCATCGCAACGGGCTACGGCCTCGCCCGGTACAGTTTCAACCGGTGATCCACACACGGGACAATGGGTTGGAAATAAAATCGCGCGGGCATTTTCCGGGCGCTTTGTGTCGACAACACCCACGATCTGCGGGATAACATCACCAGCGCGACGGACAATCACCGTATCACCGATTTTAATGCCGAGTCGCTGTATCTCATCACGGTTGTGCAAGGTGGCATTTGAGACAGTAACGCCTCCGACAAAGACCGGTTGCAGACGGGCGACGGGTGTAACAGCCCCGGTACGTCCCACCTGAAACTCCACATCCAGCAGTTGGGTCATTTCTTCCTGGGCAGGAAATTTGTAAGCCACCGCCCAGCGAGGTGCGCGGGAGATAAAGCCAAGCTTTTCCTGGAGATCAAGCTGATTCACCTTGAAGACAATACCATCGATGTCATAGGCCAGTGACATCCGTTTATCCTGAACTTTTCGATAATAGGCCAGGCATTCCTCGATATTGTGGGCAATCTGCATTTCCCGATTGATCAGGAACCCCCAGTCACGCAGGGCGTAGAGCACATCGCTGTGTCGCGCTGGCCAGGGATGATCCGCCGGTACGCCATCCACGAGGCCGACGCTGTAGGCACACATTTCCAATGGGCGGGACGCCGTGATGCGCGGGTCCAGCTGTCGCAAGCTACCTGCCGCTGCGTTGCGGGGATTGACAAAAAGACGCTCGCCCTTTTCCCGCGCCTGATCGTTCATCTTTTCGAAGCCGGATTTGGGCATATAGATTTCACCGCGCACCTCCAGCACAGCGGGAAATCCTTTGCCGCGCAACCGCAGTGGAACCGATGCAACCGTGCGCACATTCTGCGTGATGTCTTCACCACGGGCACCATCGCCTCGGGTGGCACCACGCACCAGTACACCATCGCGGTACAACAGGCTGACCGCGATACCATCGAGCTTCACCTCACAGGCAAATTCGATGTGATCAGTATGTTTTAAGCGGTCCTGGATGCGGCGGTTGAAATGCAGCAGATCCTCATCGCTGAAGGCATTGTCGAGGGACAGCATCGGCCTTTCGTGCTGTACGGTACCAAAGGCGCTGAGCGGCGCAGCCCCGACCCGCTGGGTCGGAGAATCCGGTGTAACAAGCTCCGGATATTGGCCTTCAATCTCGCGCAGCCGCAGCATCAGGCGGTCATATTCCGCATCAGGTACCTGAGGCTCGTCGAGGGCGTAGTAACGGTAGTTGTGGTCGTTGATCTCTGCGCGTAATTTTTCAGCTTCAGCGACAATGTGGGGGGCGGGTGTCGACATGGATAAGGCGCTTCCGAGAGTCTATACAAGTGGTTCATGCACATCCTTGTGCGCTGTCAGGCTGTCAGTCAGTTACTGGCGACTGCGCGACAGTTTTTTGAGTTCGTAGTCACGTATACGCTGACGGCAATGCTCGATGGTCTGTCGGGTCATGACACTGCGCTGCTCATCCTTCAATTCACCACCCAGGGTTTCGGCGATAGCGCGGGCTGTATCTACCATGAGATCAAACGAGGTCATGCTGTCCGCCTTGATCGGCAGCGTCATAAACAGACTGATACCCGGTGTTTCAAAGGTGTCCATCGCATCCAGGTCGAAGGTGCCGGGCTTGACCATATTGGCCATGCTGAACAGCAAGGCGCCCTCACCCTTGTTGTCACTGTAACGGTGAAAGATATTCATATCGCCATAGCGCATGCCGCATTTGAGAATGATGTCGAGCAACGCTGTCCCCTTGAACATCTCGCCTTTCATTGCCATGACGTTGATGATCAATACTTCTTCCGGCTCTTTGAGCGGCTGATCAGTATTTGAGGTGGACGCAGGCTCCGCGCCCGCTTCATCGTATTCTTCATCGTCATAGTCATCGTCGTAATCTTCGCCGTCGTCATCCTCATAATCGTCGGCAAAGTCTTCATGATCGTCTTCCGAATAAGCTTCATCGGCATATTCGTCATCATCGTAATCGGACTCGCGATATGTGATGTCATCGTCTTCGCCATGCTCGTCGGTGTAGTCGTACCCATCATCAGCTGGCTGAGAACTACGGCTGGATGCAGCGTAGCTGTCATCGTCATCCAGCGCAGAGAAAGTAGGCTCGATGCGTTGTTGATCGCTCATCCGCTGATTATCCGGACGGGTCTGTGCGATAGCTTCCTGCTCATCCTGCTGATCGCGCATCAGGACATCCTCGGTAACCGACTCCATCAGCAGCGGTACGGATTCATCAAGGTTCAGACGAGTCTGCTCCGGGGCTTTTCGCTGCTCGCGGGAACTATTGGTGGGAATCGCCGGTTTGCGGGGCGGGCGCGGAGTGCTGGTCTGGGGAACCTCGCGGTAACCCACGATGCGGGCACCGCCGTTGGGCAACTCACTGGAGTAATCCTTGCCGGAGTCACTGCCGCCACCCTGCTTATTGATGGAGCGGGACATCCGAATTTTATCCCGCTGGTTGATACGCATGCGCCGCACCCCATCCAGCAGAATTGCCAGGATGAGGAGCACAATGATGACGGTTACCCATTCTTGCATGATGTTATCCGTTGATAAGATTCAATCTGTAAATTCGCAACTGGTCACGATGGCATTGCCAGCGATTCATTACACTGCTGCCAATTCTGCCGCCTCGTCAACGTCCACGGTAACCAGACGCGAAACACCCGGTTCATGCATGGTGACACCCATCAACTGGTGGGCCATCTCCATCGCAATCTTGTTATGCGTGATGTAAATAAACTGCACGTGCTCAGACATCTCTTCAACCATGCGCGCATAACGACCAACGTTGGCATCGTCCAACGGCGCATCCACTTCGTCCAGCATACAGAAAGGTGCCGGGTTCAGACGGAATATCGAGAAGACCAGTGCAATCGCGGTGAGCGCTTTTTCACCACCGGAGAGCAAGTGAATGGTGCTGTTACGTTTGCCCGGTGGACGCGCCATGATCGCGATACCGGTATCGAGTAAATCCTCTCCGGTAAGTTCCAGATAGGCGTGGCCTCCACCGAAGACTTTGGGAAACAGTTCCTGCAAACTTTTGTTGACCTGGTCAAAGGTTTCCTTGAAGCGAGTGCGCGTCTCACGATCAATGCGCTTGATCGCATTCTCGAGAGTCTCCAATGCCTCTATCAGGTCAGCGTTCTGAGCATCCAGATAATTCTTGCGCTCTGACTCGGTCTTATACTCGTCGATCGCGGCGAGGTTGATTGGCCCCAGGCGATTGATTTTGCCGGCCAGGCTTTCAAGTTCTTCTTCCAGCGGTTTGATCTCGGAACCCTCAGGCAAGTCAGCCAGAATCTGGTTGAGATCGAGACCATCTTCCTCGAGCTGCTGGGCAATCCCCGCACGCTGAACCTCAAACATCTGAGCGGCCAGACGCTCCTGTTCCAGATGCGAGCGTACAGCCTGAACCTCCTGCTCTGCCCGGTTACGCGCCTGTTCAGCATTACGCAACTCGTGCTCAACAGTCTCAAGCTCGCGCCGAGCTTCGGTCAGCGATGCTTCGACGGACAGGCGCTTGGAGAGAGCCGCCTCCAGCTCAAGCTTGTACTCCTCAATCGGATCGCGGTTATCGCTTAAGGAAAGTGTGAGCTGCTCACGGCGCTCCTGCAGACGGGCCGCCTGTTCACGCAGCCGGCCGATCCCCAGACGGATACTGTCGAGCTGGGTCTTTACCGACTGGAAGCGCATCGCCAGCTCGTGGGCTTTGTCTTTATCGTGGCGGGCACGCTGGCGGGCCTGATCCAGACCGGTACGGATGTTGTCCCGTTCCTGCAAAAGTTTTTCGCGTTGCTCGGTGTCCTGCTCCATCATCTCGATGGCTTCACTCAGAATCATCCGCGCTTCTGAAAGATGCTCTGCCTCCTGCTCCATCTGCTCGCGCGCCTCGCGGATTTCCGCTTCAGCCCGCTCACGGCGCATGTTGATCTGTTCCAGACGTACCTGCTTTGCACTTAACTGGGAACGCAGCTCACCATAACGACGCCCCTGCTCCTCGGCTTCCCGACGGAGTGTTTCGCGCTGCTGCTCAACCTGCTTGAGGGTCTCGCGGCCCTGCTCCAGCTGCAGGCTGAGGGACTCAACCTGCTCCTCGGCCTCGGCTATGGCTGCACTTAACTCTTCGAGTTCCTGACGACGGGCGATAACGCCGGAGCTGGCGTCAGTGTCGCGGGCAACGCGCAACCAGTGCGGGCCCAGCCAGATACCGTCTCTGGTAATGATGGATTCGTTGGCAGCCAGCTGTGGACGAAGCTGTAAAGCAGCGGCGAGATCCTCAGCGGCATAGATACCATCGAGCAGACCGGCTACATCCCAAGGAGCGGAAACTTTTGTGCTCAGCAGGACACCTTTGCTGCTCCCGGCCGTGCTGACCTGCGCCCCGGTGTCGAACAATACCAGCTCGCCCTGGGTCAGGTTGCCGAGCACATCTTTTACCGCATCGAAGCCTTCAACACACACGGCTTGCAGGGCATCGCCCAGTACTGTTTCGAGCGCCTTGTCCCAGCCGTCGGTGACGTTGATGGATTCGGCAAGACGCGGCTTATTCAGCAGTTGCTGGGTCTCAAGCCATTGGGTCACCGCCTTGTTCTTCTCGCCCAGCGCTGCCTGCTGTAAGGCTTCCAGAGACGCATGGCGGCCGCGCATGCTTTGCAGCTTGCTGCGCACCTGATCGAGTTCGTTGGTTAAACGATTGTTGTCATTGCGCTGTTGATCCAGTTGTTCGGTCAACACATCAACCCGGCTGCGCTTCTCATCGGCTGCCAGGTCCAACTCGGCCAGCTGCTCAGTAAGCTGACCGATTTCTTCATCTTCGGTACCGTCGACCAGATTGGCCTTTTCTTCTTTAAGTTTTTCAATGCGCTGCAGCAACCGCTGCTGTACCTGCTCCAGGTGCTGAATACGGGACTGCTGAACTTCAGCTTTCTGGCGAGGCTCCGCTGCGCGCTGGTTAAAGGCATCCCACTCGTTCTGCCAGCGCTGCATGGCCTCTTCGGAAGCCATCAGCACGTCGGTCGAACTTTCCTCTGCTGCTTTTACCAGCTCCAGTTCAGGCTCCAGCTCCAGTAATTCAGCCTCCCAGGCTTCGGCTTTCTGTGCGTCGATGAGCAGGTTTTCTTCCGCTTCTTTACAATCGCGGCTGGTCTGCTCCAGATCCGCCTGCAACTGACGACTCCGCTCCTGAGCATGGTGGATGCTCTGCTCCAGGCGTGCGATATCTGCGCCTATGGCGTAGTAGCGACCCTGAACTTCATTGAATTTGTCACCCAGTTCGGTGTACTGGGTGCGATATTTTTCGATCTGGGTGTCTTTGTTCACCTGATTGGTGATGAACGATTCCATCCGCAACTCAAGGTCACGGATGGCTTCCTGTTTCTGCTTGGCCTGTTGATCCAGCTGTTGATACTTGAGTACCTGCACCTGTGCTTTGAGCAGGCGTTCTTCCTTTTTATATTCGGTATATTTTTCCGCCGCCTGGGCCTGACGCTGCAGGCGCGACAACTGACGCTCCAGCTCATCGCGGATGTCGGTCAGACGCTCGAGGTTTTCCTGAGTCCGGCGGATTCGGTTTTCGGTATCGCGGCGACGCTCTTTATATTTGGAGATACCGGCGGCTTCCTCAATATATACACGCAGGTCTTCCGGCTTGGCTTCAATCAGCCGCGAAATCATGCCCTGCTCGATGATGGCGTAGCTGCGGGGCCCCAGACCGGTGCCAAGGAAAATATCGGTGATGTCACGACGGCGGCATTTTGCGCCATTGAGATAATAGAGATTCTGCCCGTCACGGGTGACTTTGCGCTTGATGGAGATTTCAGTGAAGCTGGCATACTCGCCAAGAAGGGTTCCATCACTGTTATCAAACACCAGCTCAATGGAGGCCTGACCGATGGGTTTGCGACCACTGGAGCCATTGAAGATGACGTCGGTCATGTTCTCGCCGCGCAGGTTCTTCGCGGAGGATTCACCCATTACCCAGCGCACGGCGTCGATGATATTGGATTTGCCACAGCCGTTAGGGCCCACCACAGCGCAAAGATTGCTGGGAAAGTTAACCGTGGTAGGGTCAACGAAGGATTTGAAGCCTGCCAGCTTGATGCACTTTAGCCGCATATTTCCGTGTCGCTCTTGTAATCGAATTAGCTTTAAAGAATGGCGCTATCGGCCGAACTTGACGAAACCTTCGCCCATTCCCGGCACCTGCTGAGGCTTGCGAGCTAGCTGATTGATTTCGTTAAATTTTTGAGCAGTCTAAAGGATCACCCCAACAACCGCATAAAGGCCAGAATTCTACACACTTGCAATGCGCTTTACACCCCGCCGGCAACCTTGTTTCACAGGGAAAATGCAATTTCAAGTAAATTCAGGCGCCAGCCGGGGTGCAGAATGTCAACTCACCAGGAAATGATTTTAGCGACATATATCTCTCTTATTCTTTTAATCGCTCAGCGATGACAAGCTCGGTCAGCTCGGGCAGGGATTCCATATCCAGCGGGCCAGCACTCACCTGCCAGTCCCCGGACTTGGCTGTTGCGCTGCCATCTTCAGAGATACGGGCAACCACTTCTACCCGATCTGCCTGGGCCAGCGAAGCCGCAGCCGACATGGCCATGGTTTCATTCAAGACAATTGTTTTTGGCAACTCAGCCACTGTGAGCCGGGTAATTGCCAGTGGCATCCGCGACCCCTGCCAGGCGCGGGCATAAACATAGACCAGTTGATCCGGCGCTACATCAACCCCTTCCGCGAGACTCACCTTGAGGGTGATTGAGCTGACTGCAGCCGGATCACCCGACTCTCTGCCCGCCTGGGCAGCTTCGAGCTGAGCACGCTGAATGCCACCGAGCAGCGCCCGGGCACTGGGAGCATCCGGGCCGAGAATATCGACGGCCTGCTGCCAGTAACGTGCTGCCCCGCGATAATCCTGTTCCTGATAGGCGTTGATACCTGCCAGTCCCAAGGCTGTGGTATTACGTGGATCAACCTGCAGCGCTTTATGGGCCAGCTCAGCAATAGCAGGGCTCATCTGGCTCTTATCACGCAGGAACATTGCCTGGGCGAGTTCCGCCATCACGATGCCCGCCCCCGGATCAAGAGCCAGGGTACGCTGATAAGCCATAACGGCTTTGTTGTAGTCCGGCACTTCAAGCGCATTACGCGCCAGCAGGAACCAGTACTGCAGACTGTCGGGGTCCTGCTTCAGGGCAGCTTCCAGTTCGCGGATCAAATTACGGGTACGGGCGGGATCAGGATTGCGGTTATGCAACAGGTCCTCATAATCCAGCCGGGATTTCTCTGCCTGCAGCTCCTGAATATGCACCCCCGTACTGCTGCCCAGCTCGCGATACAGGAGAAATGCACAGGCAACGACCAGCAAGGCAACCAGCATCAGACTCCTGCTGCCGAAGCCCAGGTTAATCCGCCCTGCACTCTCCCGCAGACTGGCTTCATCATCCAGCAGCGTTCTCTCCTGCTCCAGCTTCAGCTGCGCATACTGCTCGGCATCAATGCGCCCGCTCTCCAGCGCGTTGTCCAGATCACGCATGTGCTCCCGGAATAACGCGATATTTTCCTGCAGACGCGCGGCAGCAGCTTCTGAATGATCGGCAGTGTTGGCCAGGTGCCTGTGCCGCCACAGCGGCCAGAGAACAAAAGCAACAACCAGCAGTGCGAGCGCCGCCATGGCGGACCACAATGGCATCATGAGCGGGATTCCTTATTTGAATAATCAGATGGAGCAGTGTTGGCTGAAGCAGGTGGCGCAGACTCATTTAACAGAGCGGCCAGACGGGACTGTTCTTCCGGGTCCAAGGCCACCGGCCCTTTCACCTGGGCATCTCTGCGTCGCTGACGGACGATAACAATCAGGATGATCACCCCTGCCAGAAACAGCACCGCAGGGCCCACCCATAACATAATGGTGGCGGGGCTGAGCCGTGGCCGATACAGAATATACTCGCCGTAACGCTCCACCATGAAATCCACAATTTCTTTGTCCGAGCGGCCATCCTGAATCATGGCATAAAGCTCGCGCCGCAAGTCTTCCGCAATAGGCGAATCGGAACCAGACAAGTTCTGATTCTGACATTTCGGACAGCGCATCTCGTCAATAAAACTCTGGTAGCGCTGACGCTCGACGTCATTATTAAACTCGTGAACATCAATGGCAGCATGAGCTGCACCGGCTGTTAAAAGCAGGATAACCAGAAGAATCCATCGACCCGACATCTTGGGTGCCTCATAGTTGAACAAAGGGCGGAGTATACAAGCTGAGTTTGTGGGTGGCGAGTTTACAACTCGTCGATCAAAATGTGATGTTAACGAACAATTTTTCATCAAGTTACTGAAACACAAGCATTATTTTTTTGATCTGCTTAAAAAAATGATTGACCGCCGCAATCTTATCGTTAGAATACGCACCACCTGAACGGGCGGTTAGCTCAGTTGGTAGAGCAATGCCCTTACAAGGCATGGGTCACAAGTTCGAGTCTTGTACCGCCCACCACTTGTTACTCACAAGGTAAAAAGTGCTTTTCTGCGGACCGGTAGTTCAGTCGGTTAGAATGCCGGCCTGTCACGCCGGAGGTCGCGGGTTCGAGTCCCGTCCGGTCCGCCACTATTCTGGTTGTAAAAGACCAATAAAAAGCCCCGTCATCCGGGGCTTTTTTATGCCTGTCTGTTTTGTATCGCCGCGCTGGTGTTAGGTTTTATCGTTAGCTTCCAGCTCGGCCCGCGCAACTTCCTTGCGGATTTTCTTCACCGCATAGATACCGATGTAAATCACGATCACACACGTGAGCGCAACAACAATCAAACTCGACATGACAACCCAATCCATATACATGGCAGCACCTGTATGGTTATTGCAGATGCTTACAGCTTATGGCAGATGGAACACCTCGAGTTTGATTCGAATCAAGTGAGCGAGGTTTTGCTGCTCGGCGCCACCGATTAAAGATTATTGATACTTCGCCATCAACGGCTGCAACGTCTGCGTCCAGACTTTTTCATCCACCACACCAATATGCTTGTAACGGATGACGCCCTCCTTATCAACGACATAGGTCTCCGGTGCACCAAACACACCGAGATTAACCCCCAGCCGACCATCCGCATCCACCACACTGAGCACATACGGATTGTGCAGCTCTTTCAGCCACTTCTGCGCGGCTGGCACATCGTCTTTGTAATTGACACCAAAGATGGGGATACCCTGCTCTGCAAGCGTGACCAGAAAACCGTGCTCGGCGTAACAGGTGGGGCACCAGGTAGCCCAGACGTTCAGCAGGCTGACCTTGCCTTTGAATATTTCCTGATCCACCAGACGGTCAGTGTCTTCCAGCGTCGGCAGATGGAATGCTGGTATCGGTTTATCGATGAGTGCCGAGGGCATGGCATTGGGATCGAGCGACAGACCTCGCCAGAACAACAGTGCCAGCACCGCAAAGACGATTAACGGGATAAACAGTTTGATACGTTGCTGCAGCATTAACGGGCAACTCCTGGTTCTATGTCCGCAGGGCTGGACACCGCCTCGGCACTGGCCACCTGCTTTTTCCGATAACGTTTATCCGCCACCGCCAGGGTCGCACCGAAAGCCATCATCAATGCACCCAGCCAGATCCAGCGAACAAACGGCTTGAAGTGAACCCGCATCGCCCAGGCTCCGTCATCCAGAGGTTCACCCATAGCCACATAGAGGTCCCGGAAGAAGCCGACTTCCAGGGCTACTTCCGTCATGATATTACCGCCAGCCAGGTAGCGACGTTTCTGGGGCTTCATATCCGGCACAGGTTTGCCGCTTTCCGTTACGCGGATCACAGCCTCGTCAGCAATGTAATTCGGCCCTTCAACCCGGCGTACTTCCTGCAGCACGAACTCAAAATCCTCGATCACCAGAGGTTCATTGACCGCCATGCGTACATCGCGCTGTTCGTTGTAGATACTGGTGAGCGTCACCCCAAGCAAGGTCACGGCAATTCCCGCATGAGCGATGATCATCGCGTGGTAGCTCAGGGTCAGCCGGCGCAGGCCCGCCCCAATGGAACTGCTATTGCGTACTTTATGGCGGATGTCGGCGACCAATGAGGTCAAAATCCAGCTGCCGATAAACACTGACAGCGCCGCCAGCCAGGAATATTCGTCGTTATACAGGTAGGGAACCACCAGACCGATGACCATGCTCACAACCCAGGGCCGCCAGAGCCACTGCACCATATGCATACCTGTCGTCCGCTTCCAGTTGGCCAGCGGACCCAGAGCCATCAGCATGCACAATACGCCCATCAGCGGCAGGAAAAAGAAGTTGAAGTATGGCGGGCCTACGGAGATTTTGCCCCAGCCCAACGCGTCCGCAATTAGCGGATACAGGGTGCCCAGTAAAACAGTGATCATAGTAATCGTCAGCAGGATGTTGTTACCCAGCAACAGGGTTTCCCGAGACAGCCAGCTGAATCCGGGCATGCTTTTCACGACCGGGGCTCGGAGGGCATACAACGTCAGAGAACCACCGACAACCAGCAGGAGGAACACCAGGATAAACACACCCCGCTCTGGATCATTGGCGAAGGCATGAACGGAAGTGAGGACACCGGAACGCACCAGGAAGGTACCCAGCAGACTCAGGGAAAAGGTGAAGATGGCCAGGAGGATGGTCCAGCTCTTGAACATCCCGCGTTTTTCCGTCACTGCGAGGGAGTGAATCAACGCCGTCCCTACCAGCCACGGAAGGAAGGAGGCATTTTCCACCGGGTCCCAGAACCACCAGCCGCCCCAACCCAGCTCGTAGTAGGCCCACCAGCTGCCCAGTGCAATCCCCACCGTCAGGAAGCCCCACGCCATGTTGGCCCAAGGCCGCGACCAGCGCGCCCAGGCGCTGTCGAGCCGACCGGCCATCAAGGCAGCAATGGCAAACGCGAAGGTCGCACTGAAGCCCACATAGCCCATGTAGAGTACCGGTGGGTGGATAATCAGACCAATATCCTGCAGCAGTGGATTAAGATCGCTGCCCTCCTGCGGCGCCAGGGGCAGGATGCGTTCGAAGGGGTTAGACGTGAAGATCATAAACAGCAGGAAGCCGAGCCCGACAAATCCCATCACCGAAAGCACCCGGGCCTGCATGTCCAGCGGAAGGCTCTTACTGAACATGGCAATGGCCAGCGTCCAGCCCGCCAGCATCAATACCCACAACAGCAGGGATCCCTCATGCCCACCCCAGACCGCGCTGATCTTGAAGTAGACGGGCAGCAGGCTATTGGAGTTAGACGACACATAGGCCACGGAGAAGTCGTCGTTGACAAAGGCATAAACGAGACACAGGAAAGCAATGACGATCAGCACGAAGAAGCCGGTCGCCAGAGAGCGCCCGGTCAGCATCAACAGCTGATTACCGGATTGAGCACCGAGCAGCGGCAGCGTGGTCAGTGCCAGTACAACAAACAGCGCCAGGATGAGGGCAAACTGCCCTAACTCAGGAATCATAGGTCATCCCCTTGCAGCTGGCCTGGTGTTCACCCTTGTCCTTCATGGCTTCAGCTACTTCCGGCGGAACGTAGTTTTCGTCGTGCTTGGCCAGGACTTCGGTTGCTTCAAATACACCCGCATCATTGATCATGCCGTTGACGACCGCCGCTTCGCCTTCGGCGAAGAGGTCCGGCAGGATGCCGCTGTAGGTTACCGGCACATCGGCACCGCCATCAGTAATCACGAAGCTCACCAGCAGGCTGTCAGAAGCACGGCTCACGCTGCCCGGTTTAACGCAGCCACCAGCACGGATCCGGGTATTCTGGGGCACCTCACCGGCCGCTATTTTGCTGGGGGGATAGAAAAGATTGATGTTTTCCCGCAGCGCATAGGCCATCAGCCCAATGGCGAGACTGGAGAACACCACAATGAAGAGCACAATAATCAGACGTTGCTTACGCACGGGATGCATGACGGTTCCACTTCTTAATCAGGATTTCTGTTAGCGATACGCTGCTGTCGGGCCTGTTCGCGCACGAAGCGGCGGCGTTGTAACAGGGGGCTGGCCAGCAGGTAAGCGAGTACGGCAAAGGTGATTCCATAGGCCGCCCAGACAAACGGGCCATGGCCATTCATAGCAATGAAACTGGCGAAGGAGTCGAATTGAAAGTTCATACGGCACTACCCCCCTTGACCGGAATATCGTGATTCACCGAACCCGCCTGGCGGGCAACCAGTTCATTGACCCACTGGGTCCGACTTTCGCGGCGCAGGATTTCCGCGCGAGTGTAAAGCAGCAACGCCAGCGCATAGAAGCAGTAAAAAGCTATGACCATGATCAGCAAGGGATAGAGCATGCTGGGGTGAATGCTGGATTCGCCCACAAACTTGATGGTGGCTGGCTGATGGAGGGTATACCACCAGTCCACTGACTTATAGATGATGGGGATATTTACCGTCCCCACCAGGGCGAGGATGGCGCTGGCCTTGTCGCCGGTATCCCGGCTGTGGAACGCCTGCTGTAACGCCATAATGCCCAGGTACAGGAAGAACAGGATCAGCATAGAGGTAATCCGTGCGTCCCACTCCCACCAGGTCCCCCAGGTAGGCTTGCCCCAGATCGAGCCTGTGACCAGTGACACAAAGGTCAGTGCCGCGCCTATGGGCGCAGCAGATTTCATGACCATATAGGGCAACTTCATCTTCCAGATCAGGCCGATGGCGCCGCTGATTGCCATGATGTAATAACCCGCCAGCGCCAGAAACGCAGCGGGTACGTGAATGTAGATGATGCGATAGCTGTTACCTTGCTTGGCATCAGCCGGTGCAAAGGCCAGGCCCCAGATTGAACCCACCACCAGCAACACCAGGGTAATAGCGGTTAACCATGGCAGCCATGCCTGGGTCTTTTCGTAAAACCACCGGGGAGAACCTAACCGATGAAACCATTGCCACGCCACGTTCGTCACCTCACTCGTTATTATTGTTGATCAACCATCGCTGGATACCCGCAGCGCCCCGGCCGCAGCCAGAGGCGCCAGTACGATTGCCAGTGCAAGGAAGGCGCCGAGCACGGCTATCTGGCTGTTGATGACACTGCCCAGTACGGCATTGTGCACTGCGCTGGCGCCAAAGATCAGCACAGGAACATATAACGGCATCACAATTAACGACAAGAGTAACCCCCCTTTACGCAGCGCTACCGTCAGAGCGGCCCCGACTGCGCCGATAAGACTCATGCTGGCGGTGCCCAGCAACAAGGTGATACATAACGGGCCGTAACCCCCGGACGGGAGCGCCAACATAACCCCCAACAACGGCGACATCAAGGTCAACGGCAGTCCAGTGACCAGCCAGTGCACCATAACCTTGGCCAAAACCGTGAAATACAGGGGCTGAGGGCTAATCAGCATCTGCTCCAGTGAACCGTCTTCAAAGTCGCTGCGGAACAGGCCGTCCAGAGACAGGAGCGTGGCCAGCAAGGCCATCACCCAGATCAGCCCGGGCGCGATCGCCGCCAGCGTCTTGGTTTCAGGGCTTACGCCCAGCGGAATCATGGTGATGGCGATCAGGAAAAACACCAGCGGGTTTACCATTTCCGCCCGGTTCCGTATCGCGAGCAAGAGGTCACGCCGCAGGGTGGCCCAGAACATCGAAAAGGTTGTCGCACTACCTCCCGCACTACCCGGCACAGTCACCTCAGTCATCGCCCTGCCCCCCTTCACGGTCCTGAGGCCTGCCTTCAGGGCATCCCGGCTGGTAGTCCAGCAGGTTCAAGTGTTTTAAGGAAGCTAAGGCAAGGTCCTGGTGCGACGTCAGGAGGATTACACCCCCCTGTTCGGCATGACGGGCAAAAAGGGTTTCCAGCTCGGCCGCGCCCCGTTTATCAATGGCGGTGAAGGGTTCATCAAGAATCCACAGGCGTGCGCGACCCAGATACAGCCTGGCCAGGGCAACCCGTCGCAGCTGGCCGGCCGAGAGCTGGTAACAAGGAGTTTCTTCGTAGCCGTACAGACCGACCTGTTCGAGGGCGGCGTAGATGGTGGAGCGGGATTCAGCACCACTGACAGCGGCGTACCAGCGGAGATTTTCGAGGGGACTCAGCGCTTTCTTTATCCCCGGCAGATGCCCCAGATAAAGCAGATCGTGGGCATATTCCCAGGCCACACTGGATACTGGATGCCCCTGCCACAATACCTCGCCTGTGTAATCCTTGTTGATGCCAGCCAGCGCGCGCAACAGGGTGGTCTTGCCGCTGCCGTTGGGACCGACAATCTGGATAACGTCGCCGGGATAAGCCGACAGATTCAGGCGGGTGAACAGCTGGCGCTCGTCCCGCTCACAGGAGACCTGACGCAGCTCCAGCAAGGGTGTGGATGGCGGAGAGAATGCTTCCGGCAAAGTCAGGGGTGACTCAGTCAAAATGATCGTTCTCGTGGTCTATCAACGAATGAAGCTCAATAATTGGCAACCGCTGCCGTTATACTCGAAGCCAGCTCTACCGGTTCAGCAGTGAAACAGGCGAGGGATTATAGCGAGCATCCACCGAAGATTTCACGTTTATTTACCCGCAACCTGACACAGCGATCACTTATGCCGAGCAATCTGCCTCCAATCACTCAGACGCTGCCTGGTACAAACCGGCCAACCGCCATTGAAACCTCGGCCTCGCTGAGCCGGCTGACGGGCCTGAGTCTTGGCAGCACAGCCATGGCAATTGTTGAGCAGGTCGCACCGGTTACCCAATCCCAGCGCGATCTGCTCCTCGCGCAGAACCAGCAACTGCTGACCCAGCTGCAGCAAAGGCCAGCCACGCCGGCAGTTCAGCAGCAGATACTTAACCTGCAGGACCAGCAGCAGCTGTTGACATCACCACCGTTAAAGCTGGTGCAGCTGCAACTTAACAACCGTCAGTTACTGACTTATACCGACCAGCCAGTGCAGGTTGGGCAGCAGATGCCTGTCAAGCTGGATCTGCAACAGCGGTTAACGCAACTCCTGACAGCGACAGGAACAGGAGCTTCGGGCGAAGCCACCGCCACCACAGAGACTGAATTATCCGCGGCAGTCAAAGCCCGGCAGGCAGCGGATCAGGTGCGGCTTCAGACCGTTTTGGCCGATGCTTTGCGAACACTCCTGCCGCAGAAGGAAAAACCCCAGAGCTTGATGGCCGCCCTGCCGGAACTGCAGCAGTTACCACTCCGACAGCGGGAACAGCTTGTGCCAGCCAATGTCCAGCAGGCCTTGCGCCGGGTAGCAGATCAGCTGCGCTCCCTGCCACAGCTGACCAACCCCAAGGTGTTGGCGACGGTATTAAGGAACAGCGGCATCCTGTTTGAGTCCAAACTTGCCGCTGCTTCCGAAGCCAAATCTGCCGCCGCCGGAGGCGCGCCTGCGGAGCAGAAACCGCTTTTACCGATCGTGCCAGTATCGCAGGCAAACAAGGGACCAGTGCCTACTGCCCTGTCCCACCAGTTAGTCGGCCAGGACTATAAAGGCGCCTTGTTACATCTGCTTCATCAGCTTGATAAAGAGGTTAAGACGCTCCCACCTGGAGACACCAGACCAGCCGCACCCGCCACAGCAGCACCCTCTTCTACCGCCATGCCAGCCGTAGCTTCGCAGCAGCTGCCCTACTCTGAGTTCACAGCGCCGGCACCTCTGCAGTTTCCTACCGCACTGCAGCTCCTCCAGCACCTGGCTGCTCGCCCTGAGGCAGACCTGAGCGACAAAGTTTTGCGCACGCAACTCATATTGCTGCTCCACCAGCACACCTTAACCAGCCTGGCGAAGGTGCGGTTACAACAGCTGCACACACTGAATCACCGCCAGACCCAGACCGACAATCCCCAGCCCACCCAGTCCTGGCTGTTCGATATTCCGGTGCGTTACGGCCCGGAGCTCCATCAGCTGGAGATCCGCATTGATCAGGAATGGACGGCGGAGGATAAGGATGAACGCGATCAGCGTGACCGGGTTAAGCAGTGGTCCGTTATGCTCAGCTTCAACCTGCCTCGCCTGGGCGGGCTTTATGCACAGCTCACGATCCTTGACGATACTGTCTCCGCCAAGCTGTGGGCAGACCAGGAATCGACCCTTGCGCAGGCTCAGGCAAGTCTGGAAAACCTGCGTCAGCAGCTGCAGTCTCAGGGCGTGGAAGTAAAACAATTACAATGTCTGCACGGCGCACCGCCGAGCTATTCCATCTCGCTGAATTACGCACTGGTTGATATTAAAACCTGAGAACAGAATCATGGCCGATAAAAATCCGGATGATATTTTTTCACGAGAGCAGGTGCAGAAAGCCGTGGCACTGTTTTATGACGGCAAGAATGCGCCCCATGTCAGCGCCAAAGGCACAGGTGCGATTGCTCAGGAAATCATTGATATTGCACGGGAACACAATGTGCCGCTATGTGACAACAGCGAACTGGTGGACTTGCTGGTCACACTCGAACTCGGAGATGAAATTCCGCTGTCGCTATATATTGCGGTAGCGCATATCATTGCGTTTGCGTACGAGCTCGAAGGAAAGCAGCCGGACGGTTGGGGCCAGAAAAATTCTGCTCAGTAAACCAAAATGGTAACTCCTTCACTACTCCGATAAAAAAACGGTTTCAATTTTCCAAAAGTCTTCACCGTCTGTGCGTTAAATGACAAGATAAAAATACTTTCATCAACAGAATCTGGTTCTGGATATGAATTCACCCCTGATTACTGCCGAGCAATTAAAAAATCAAATTGGCAAAGGAGTTGTGATCATCGATTGCCGCTTTAATTTGATGGACAAGGACCTTGGCTACCAGCAATACCGTGTCGGCCATGTTCCCGGGGCTTACTACTTTCATCTGGAGCGGGACCTCTCCGCACCCGTTTCCCGCCATGGCGGCCGGCATCCGTTACCGGCGACAGATATCCTGGCAGATAAGCTGCGACGGGCTGGTATCAACCAACAGACGCTGGTGGTGGTTTACGATGATTCGCGCATGGCGTTTGCTGCGCGAGCCTGGTGGCTGCTGCGCCATCTCGGCCATGAGCACGTGGCGATTCTCGACGGCGGCTATCAGGCGTGGTGCGCGTTGGGAGGCATGCAGGATCGGCGGGAACCACCAGCGCGCTGGGGTACCTTCCGGGTCAGAGCTGTGCGGGAAGATACGGTTGATTATGCAGATATACTGGCCAATCCGGATGCGTTGACATTGATCGACGCCCGCGAGCCGCGACGTTATGCCGGGCTGGAAGAACCTATTGATCCTGTTGCCGGCCATATTCCCGGTGCAGTGAATTTTCCCTGGCAGGACGCTACCGATGAACAGGGCTTTTTCAAACCGGCAGAGTGGCATGAGGCTCGCTGGCAAAGCCTGCCGGATAAACGCAATCTCGCAGTGTATTGCGGCTCCGGCGTGACGGCCTGCGTAAATTTACTGTCGCTGTATATCAGCGGGATTGAAGCCCGGCTCTACCCGGGCAGCTGGAGTGACTGGTGCTCCTATCAGACAACGCAGATCTCAAATATATAATCATCCATAACGTAAAAAGGGCTGCTCTTTAGCAGCCCTTTTTATTTTCGCTTTTGCTTAGCGGTACTGGTACTCAATCCTCACATCCCAGGAACCGCCCTTGTCATTATCAATGCTGGAGCGTCCCTGATAACGCATCAGGTATTTATCCGGTGAATACGCCAGATATATCGGACTGGAAAAAATCGATGAGAAACGATTAGCGGGCGAGATGATAAAGTAGCGCCAGTTCGCCGGGTCATTCACCGTCGCAAGCGGCGCTTTGTCACGGGCAATCTCACGTACCTGCAGGCGTCCGGTGTCTACCTGCGCAGGCAGTGCATACATAAAGTTCACTTTCTTACCCGAAGTTAATTTCTCCCAGTTGCTCTGGATAAACGCATCGTAGCCGACGTCAATGACCAGTGATGCATTATCGAGGATGGTTCTTTCATTGGTTGAATAATTCAGGCTGTGTGACAGGATCAGCCGTCCGTCTACGAAACGGGCGGAAATTTTTTCATCATCGCGCTTGTCGTGGAACTGGAATTCCGGCTGCGTCACCTCACCGGTGTAGAAAAGCGTCTTGGTGGCAAACACACTGCCATCGGGTTTTGCGTAATTAACGGTGACTTCCCGATTGTGGTTCATATCGGTGTAGTACTCGGTATATACCAGCAGATCGTTTTTAACGTTGTATGCGTTGCCGGTAACAGCGTAGTTTTCGTTGGCCAGAGCTGCACCGGCACCAAGGCTCAGCAAACCAGAGATCAACAATTTACCGGGGAAAGACATGGTCAGCGACATAGGGAATCTATCCTGTGAACAATGTACATGAGTGATTACGGTAATCAGGCGGTGCATTATGGCAAAGGCGCGCCGCTGAGGCACGCTCCCCCGGCACCGACCGGAGGTGCATGGGGTTGGAAAAGATTCTCTGGCAGGAGTTTCATTTATGCAAACAATTCTCCAGAAATTGTGGCACGAGCAACAATTCTGCTCACGGCCAGCTGGAAGCAGTGCGCGGTACGCACAAGTCAGCCAGCTTTACTGAGTTTGCTGAACAGCATGATGGTGTTTTTACGGCTTTCCGTCAGATCAACCATAGGTAACGGGTACCCCTGTGTGGGCGGCGGCTGGTGAATCCGTTTAGCCGGTAAAGCTTTCAGCACCGGCAGATACTGACGGATAAAGGTGCCGTTATAAGCTGCGACATGAAGTAGCGCTCTCCCAGCCGCCAGTCAATCTGCAGGTTTTTGGTGAGGAACATCGCGACCACCATCCGTAACCGGTTGTGCATCCAGCCGGTAGCTTTCAGTTGCAGCATCGCCGCGTCTATCAGAGGAAAACCGGTCTCCCCGTCACACCATTGCTGAAATGCAGCCTGATCTGTCCGCCAGGGAAAGGCTTCGGTATGCGCCTGCATCGCGCGGTGTTTGCAAACCTGGGGATAATCAAGGCAGTAAAGACTTTATAAGGTTCGCCCTGCCCGTTACGCAGCATGCCCGGCGGCACGATAACGCGATCGTGAAAACGCTTCACGGCTACTCCCTGCCCTCGAAGATGATCCGCCACGGCCCGATCCCGGTTCAGTTCATCCAGTGGATACTCCGCGTTGAAAAACAATTGCCGGCAGTCGAACTGGCGAGCGATATCCAGAAGCCGCGGCGGGATTTCAGTCGCTTTATCCACCCGTGCGACCACCAGTGGAATACCCAACTCCGCTAATCGCGGGGCAAGGATGTGCAAGTGTCGGCGGATGAAGTCCAGCTTGACCGGAGCAATCGCATGGCGCTCAACATACTCTGCGCACAACAGATAAACCGCTACCACGCCTTCGGCAGACTCACTCGCTCGATAGAGCGCCGGGTTGTCCTGGAGGCGCAGGTCGTGGCGCAGCCACACAAGCGTCTTCACTGAGGATCACCCGATGCGGAGAAAGCTCCGTCGTCCGGTGGCAAGGTACTGAGAAGTCGCGTCAGCACCAGCTGCAGCCCGTCACCCAGCAAGAGCCTGTGCAGTTCAGCCTGACCCTCAGCCAGCAGGCGGGTCATCTTGCCGGCCATAAATACCGGCACATCGGACAACTGCTGCCACTCCGCCAGCTGTCGATGCAGCTGATTCGGACTGGTCACTGAATCACTGTATAGAACCACCCCCCGGGCGCCACTTTGCTGCGCCGCGAACATCAACTCCGCAGGCGGCAGGGATCCCAGGTATTCCGCCTGATAAGTATTGACCAACAGGCTGTAATTGAGCATCAACGGCAGGATGTCTGCCTCCTCCGGATCCAGCTTCACAATCAGTATCCGCCTGCCCCTGGCCGTCTGGCGTTGCCGATAGTGGCTCACATAAAAATGCTCCAGCAATACGCTGCGCAAAAATGCCAGGCGGGTTGCCGCGCCGAACTCGTGCTGAATCTGCAGCGACTCCAGTACACGGGTCAGAACCTGATCGGCGATGAGCTCTGCGGGATAGAGCGTGACCAGCTCATTGAACACCTCCACCAGGGCGGATCGATGCAATCGATGAACCGCCTGTTCAATTCGTGCCACGTAATCCAGCCAGACATCATCGGTATCCGGCTGAACAGTATCCGGCGCTTCCCGGGCAAGGATGTCCCTCACCTTGCTGATAGCCAGCCCCCGCCCCAGCCATGCCTGAATGTCTTTAACCCGCTGCACGTCTTCCGCGGTGTAAAGCCTGTGGCCCTTAGCCGTGCGCTGGGGCTTCAGCAGGCCGTAGCGCCGCTCCCACGCGCGCAGGGTTACTGTGTTGACGCCGGTCAGCCGGGAAATTTCGCGGATCGGCAGCAGCAAGGCCGCTTGGTCGAGATGAGTATTCATACCTGACACCGTTATTTGGTGATGGCGTTACGTAACCCCAGCTTTTCCGGATGGGGCGCCCAGAAGGCCTGGTGTTTGAGGTAGGGATTGTCCACCTTCATCAGATGGTGCCTGAGCAGAGTAAGCGGGACTATCAATGGCACCTCGCCCTGCTGATAGGCGCGAATAACCCGGTCAAGCTCGTCGTTTTCCGGAGCCTGAAGCACGCCTTTCAGATAGCCGCGCAGGTGCATCATGGCATTAGTGTTGCCCTTGCGCGTGGCCGGATGACGCAGGGCGGCCATGAGCCCCCTGATAAATTCATCGCAGATGGATTGCAGATCAGGCCCCGACAGGTCCGCCAGCAACCGACCCAGCGCACCGTAGCTGGGCAGGTGATGGGCCATAACCAGGTACTTGTAGCGGGAATAGAATTCGATAAGTCTGCGGGGACTTGGGTCATCTTCCACTGTGCGCCGCCAATCATAGAAGGCAAAGACGCGGGTGATAAAGTTATCCCGCAGGCCCGCATCCTTCAGTCTGCCCGACTCCTCTACCGGCATCAGGGGCATAAGCTCCATCAATCGACGGGCATAGGCGCCCTGGCCGGCGGTGTCGAGCAACTGACCATCCGCCGCGTAGCGCTTCATATCAAACACGCCGCAGCTGGGTGACTTCTGCATGAAGATGTAGCCGCACAACCTCGGAAATGCGGCAGCTACGTGCTCAGCCTGAGCCACGAGAGCATCCGTTACGTCCAGCTCCGGGTCCACTACCCCTCTGATACGCTCGCCGCAGTCGGTCACCTGGATGCGGATAGGTTTGCGCGGTACACCCAGGCCTATCGCAACCTCGGGGCATACCGGCTGAAAGGACAGGTATTGCCCCAGCACTTCCGTCAGATATCGGTCATGCTTGTGCCCCCCATCAAATCTGACGGGGTCTCCGAGCAGACAGGCGCTCACACCGACTGGAATCTTATCCATGGAAAAAGCCTGTACATAAAAATGAATTTGTATAAGTTTTAGGGCAAAAACTTATACAGGGCAACTTATTTTGTATAGATTTTTAGCTGACAAATAGGCAACCAAGGAGAGAAAGCACATCAACTACTGGTTATAAGTAATTGATTAACAAATAAAAAAGCCGGGCAATATACCCGGCTTTCAAAGAAACAAGCTTAACGGAGAATATCAATAGGATGGTAACTCTATGCCTTCAAACAACCCATCCAGTTCAGCTTTGGAATGGCGGTTAAAAGCTTCGTTAACAACCTCTCTGGTCAGATGCGGAGCAAACTTCTCAATGAAGTCATACATAAATCCACGCAGGAAGGTGCCACGACGGAAGCCCAGCTTTGTGACACTGCTCTGGAACAGGTGGCTCGCATCCAGAGCAACCAGATCAGAATCCGTGGTTTCGTTATAGGCCATCTTGGCAATGATGCCGATGCCCAGCCCCAGCCGCACGTAGGTTTTGATGACGTCCGCGTCGGCTGCGGTAAAGACGACTTTAGGCGCCAGACCGCGATTAATAAAGGCTTCGTCCAGCTTAGACCGGCCGGTAAACCCGAATACATAAGTTACGATGGGATGCTTGGCGACGTCTTCCAGGGTCAGATGGGAAATCTGGGTCAGCGGGTGGTTCTTCGGCACAACAATGCAACGGTTCCACCGGTAGCAAGGCATCATGATCAGGTCACTGAACAGCTCCATCGCTTCCGTGGCAATGGCAAAATCCACCGTGCCGTCAGCAGCCATCTCGGAAATCTGCATGGGGGTGCCCTGGTGCATGTGCAGGGAGACTTCCGGATACTGGCGAATGAAGGCTCCGATCACGGGTGGCAAAGCATAGCGGGCCTGGGTATGAGTGGTCGCAATGGACAGGCTGCCCTTACGCTCGTTGCTGAACTCCTGCGCAACCTGCTTAATGCTTTCGACCTTACGCAGAATCTCTCCTGCAGTCTTGAGGATAGCCTCGCCTGCCGGAGTGATGCGGGTCAGATGCTTACCACTGCGAGAAAAGATCTCTACGCCCAGTTCGTCTTCCAGCAGGCGGATCTGCTTGCTGATCCCGGGCTGGGATGTGTACAGGCTTTGGGCTGTAGCAGACACGTTCAAGTCGTGATGAGCTACTTCCCATATATAACGGAGTTGTTGCAGCTTCATAAGCCCTCCAGATGGCCCCTCTTCTTAGTTAGATGTTATGGGTGGTGGTTCTTGTACCCGCACTTTTTCAGCGCGGCTCTACAAAAGGACTCGTGTTATAAAAATTAATTGCATTATTCGCCTACAGAATAGTAGGCATTTTACACTTTGCCAACTCAATTAATATTGACCGCTACCACAGTCGGCTTTCTATAACCTTAGACTATATCCGCAAATTTTATAGTTTTTATGCGGACAGCCCGTTATAACAGCGGTTCATTGGCGATTCCGTGCGGAACATGACCTGTGGCCACATGTTCACTGGCTGAATCGCAATGCATCAACTGATCATCGAAGAAAACGTCTGCACCGTAGGCTTTAAGAAAGGGACCCTTGGGCAGGCCACCCAGGAAAAGCGACTCATCAATACGGATATTCCAGGCGCGCAGCGTGCGGATCACCCGTTCATGTGCCGGCGCTGAGCGAGCCGTGACCAGAGCGGTACGGATCGGGCAGACATCACCACTGAATTCCGCCTGCAACCCTTGGAGTGCGGAGAGAAACTCCTTGAAAGGACCACCGCTGAGCGGCTGTTTTGCTGCTAACTTTTCACTTTCAGTAAAGGCCATAAGCCCCTGTTTTTTATAAACTTGTTCTGCTTCATCCGAAAACAGTACGGCATCACCGTCGAAGGCAAAGCGCAGCTCGTCTTCATGCTCAGCTTTGTTCTTGGAGGCGATCAAGGTGGCTGCTGCCATGCCATGGCTGAGGGCCTGCCGGACATCCTCGCCGTCTGTAGACAGGAACAGATGGCAACCAAATGCCGAGGCATAGCGATAGGGAGAGACGCCGCCGCAAAACGCAGCCCGGGTGATAGTCAGCCCGTAATGCTCGATAGAGTTGAAGACCCGCAGGCCGGTGTCAGCACTGTTGCGGGATAGCAGAATGATCTCAACCCGGGGGTCTCCGCCGAGCCGTTCGTTAACCCGGAGGAGTTTCTTAACCATCGGAAAGGCATCTCCCGGCAGCAGGACATCGTCCTCGTGCTCGATCTGATGCCGCGCATAGGCTTCCAGCCCCTCCTTTATGTAAACCTGATGGCTGTCATCCAGATTGAAGAGCGCGCGCGACGAAATCGCGATCACCAGCTTATTACCAAAACCTGAAGGCATAATCTATCCAGTTGTGCTTGCTGTAAGAAAGGCGCAGTTATACACCATTGTCCGCATTCGTGTTAGCCAATGCCTGGTCCGGCAGCAGAATACTGGAGCCCAGGGTCTGACGGGCGGCCAGTTCGCGCTGGGCCCGGGGTGCCTCACTGAGGCGATATCGCTGGTGGATGTCCACCTGCAGCCAGCCTTTTCTGATGGCTTCGAACAGCAGCTCCGCCAGCCCCTGCAGCTCGTCCGGCGTACGGGCGTAGTGAGCGAGGGTTGGACGGGTCAGGAACAGCGAGCCTTTCTGGGCCAGCAACAAAGGGCTGAAATCCGGTACTGCGCCGGAGGCATTACCAAAGCTCACGAGCAGCCCGCGCGGTGCCAGCGAGTCCAATGATGCCGCAAATGTATCTTTACCGACGGAATCGTATACCACCGGCACCCCTTCCCCCTTGGTCAGCGCCCTGACCCGTGGCGCTACCGGCTCCTCGCGGTAAAGGATGATCTCAGAGCAGCCCCGGGCTTTCGCCAGTTCAGCTTTCTCTGCAGACCCAACGGTACCGATCACCCGTGCACCCAGCTTATTTGCCCACTGGCAGGCCAGAAGTCCTACACCGCCGGCAGCAGCGTGCCACAGCAGAGTCTGACCGGCTTTCACCGGGAAGGTATGGTGCAGCAGATAAGCTGCCGTCAATCCTTTCAATAACACCGCTGCAGCCTGCTCGTCAGACACAAAATCCGGCAAGGCGATGAGCCGGTCTGCCGCCACCAGATTTGCCTCGGCATAGGCGCCCATCGCGCCCTGACAATATCCAACCCGGTCGCCCTCCTTCCAACGGGAAACCCCTGAACCCACAGCCTCCACGATCCCCGCAGCTTCCTGACCGATACCACTGGGCAGTTCAAGGGGATACAGACCTTTGCGATGGTAGATATCAATAAAGTTCACACCCACGGCGGTATGACGGACGAGCACCTGACCGGCAGCGGGCTGTGGCGTAGGAGCTTCTTCAAGTCGCAGGACCGACTCGTCGCCGTGCTCAAGAATCCGATACCGTTTGATCAACATAATTTCTCCTCAGTCGCTGTTCTGATAGCCCATGCAAAAGTTATTCACAACGGAAAAGCGCCATAAAAGTTTAACAAAGCTGTCACCTGAATTTCATATTTCTCGCCAATCATGTGCGCACTACAACAAAAACATAAAGAAACACGCGCAAGTCTGCGCTTTTATTTATCACGTTTTTAAGACACACACACAAGAGAGTTATTTATGAAGATCAAAACACTGATTGCACTCAATGCACTGACCGCAGCACTGGTTGCCTGTGGTGGCGGTGACATAAAACTGAACCCAAGCAATACAGTTACTGATTCAAACAACACGATCAACAACGGCGGCAGCGGCAATACCACCCAGAATCCCTGTGCGAAATATACCGCTGGCGGTCAGGAATTTATCGGTGCTTTCAGCAACGGCAACTGTACCTACTCAGCCAGCTTCGTCAGCGATTCCCGCCCCATCACCGTCGACCTGTTTGTTCCCGCGCTGCCGGATAATGGTATTCACATTTTCTCCGACAGTCTGTTCATCGGTGAAGACGTAGACAGTAACGCAGCGGCAGCCGGTGTTCGCGTTCCGCAGAACGGCGAAGGCCCGACCCTGAGCATCGCCGCTGGAGCCAGGATTGCATTTTCCGGCAGCAACGATTATGTGCGCATCGCCCGTGGCTCACGCATTGTGGCGGAAGGCACAGCAGAAGCGCCGATCATCTTCAGCGCAGTGCAGGATCTGCGAGACAATGACGCAACCGAAAATGACCGTGGTCTGTGGGGCGGCATCCAGATCAATGGCAATGGCTTAACCAACAAGTGCAGCGATGCACAGCGTCTGCCTTCCGGCAACAATCCGCACAACTGCCACGTCACTGCCGAAGGTCGTCCTGCCACCTATGGTGGTAACAATAATGCGGAGAATTCCGGCACCTTGCGTTATGTAGTTATCAAACATGCGGGTTATGAAGTTGTGGATGGCAGTGAGCTGAATGGTCTTACATTGAATGCTGTAGGCTCGGGTACAACAGTTGAGTATGTTCAGACCTACACCACTCAGGATGACGGTTTTGAAATGTTCGGCGGTGCCGTAGATCTGAAATACGTAGTCGGTGTCAACGTAGGCGATGATACCTTTGACTTCTCTGAAGGCTGGACCGGCAATATTCAGTTCGCGCTCGCTGTTCACACCTCCGGCGCAAATAACTGTGTTGAAGCAGATAATACCGGCGAAGGCCGTGCGGATGATCTGTTGCCGCTGACCAAAGGGCGTATCTCTAACCTTACCTGTATCACCTCAGGCGTTAACCAGAATGAAGGTGAATTTCCTTCTTCCAAAGGCGCGTCAGAAGGGATGGTATACCGCGAAGGTGCAATCTTCGAACTTTATAATTCCATCGTAACGTCCAACACCCTCGATATGTCCTCCAACGAATGTTTCGAAATCATCGACTCTGACGGTCCGCAGACCATTGATTACGCTGAAGCAGGCTACTCAATGGCCGCCAGTAACTTCGTAGCCTGCACCGAAGCGCTGAAACAAGGTGTGAGACCGGAAAATGCAGCGTTCAGTTTTGCTGACTGGCTGGCAACCGCGCCCAATACAGACAACGTTATTGTGTCTGATCCAATGGCCCTGCCCGTCACCATCATTGAAGGTCTTGCGAGCAATCCTCGTGCTTATATCACTGCCGCAGCCTTTGCCGATGCCAATACTACGGCCATCGACATCCCTGTCTTTGATGTTACCCGTCTGAGCGACACCTTTGCAGCCGATGCAGTCCCGGCTCTGGGTGCATCAGGAGACAGCAGCTTTTTCGAAGCCGTTGATTTCATCGGCGCCGTATCCGCGAACAATGACTGGACCGCAGGTTGGACTGTTGGGCTGAGTGAGTAACAAGGCCAACGGGAATCAAGCAGCTGGTTAACTCCATGAGGCGCCGCAGGCGCCTCATTACTGACCAGCCAGCACCACGACATCCACCTGTTTTGGAAAGGTTTTTATCATGCGTAAATTGAACACAAAGCAGCGTCAACTGAGCGTGGCCATTACCGCCGCCTCTATTGCGATGTGTGCCGGCAGCGTCGTTCAGGCGCAGGAACAGCAGCCCGCTGTTACACCACCGATTGTTGCTCCGGTTCTTGAAGAAATTGTTGTCAGCGGTCGCCTGAAAAGCGGTGCCCAGTCCGTTGTTGATCAGCGTATTGAGCAGGCGTTTTCTGCGGACATTCTCGGCGCTGAACAGATTGCCCGCGCGGGGGATTCTGACGTAGCCATGGCGCTGCTGCGCGTTACCGGCGTCACAGTCAAAGACAATCAATATGTGTATGTACGCGGACTGGGCGAGCGCTATTCCAGCGTGCAGCTGAATGGTGCGGCGGTGCCCTCCCCTGAATTAACACGTAACGTCTTACCGCTGGATATCATCCCTGCATCCATCGTTGATAATTTAAAAGTTCAGAAGTCCTATTCGCCGGATCTGCCTGCACATTTTGGCGGCGGTCACGTCGATATCCGCACCAAGAGTATTCCTGAAGATTTTCTGTTCGAGATGTCTATCGGCACGGGCATAAATACCGAAAGCTCTGATGATGGCCTCAGCTATCGTGGAGGCGGTGCTGTCGATGGTCTTCCGAATGCTATTGCCACTGCTCTTGATACCTATCAGGGACGGATCAACGTGAACGGTATTGTCGACATCATCGATACTGATGGTGGTTCTCCGACTCCAGAGCAACTGACGCAAGCGCGGCAGATCAATCGCGAGCTGATGCTGAGTCTTGATCGAAATATTGATATCGAAAAAAAATCCAACCCCTTGGACATCGATGGTGCGCTTGCCTTGGGTAATTCCTGGCATATCGGTGATGACTGGCGTTTTGGAGCTGTAATCAATGCTTCCCATGCCCAGGAAGTCCGCAACAGAAACCAGTTTCGCCAAGGCATCGGTAACCCGGAAGAGATCTACTCGGAAACTGAGCGTACCGTCGAAGAAACCCGAGAATTGCTCAGCCTGAATATGGGCGTGAATTATCAGGAGATGCACGATCTTGCGTTAAATGCTTATAAGATTGACATCACCGAAGACGAAGCGCAGATACAGACCGGGCATGACGCCAACAACCGGGCCAGCGATAACCGTCAGCTGGTTGACTATGTTACCCGTTATGAAGAACGCGAACTGGAAGTCTTTCAATTGCTCGGCGATCACAAATTCGACCAGCTCGTCGGCAATGTCCTGGGAACCATCAACATCGACTGGTTTTATTCGGACTCTGCGGTGGAGACCCACATTCCTGGTAAAGCCATTGTCAAAGGCAGCAACCAGCTTGATCCGGAGACAGGAGCAGTCCTCAACACCCAGCTCTTTGCCACATCTGCGGCGGCAGCCTTTGAGTTCCTGACGTTGAAGGATGATGTAAAAAGTTATGGCGGCAATATTGATATACCGCTTTATTTTGACAGAGCGGAAATCACTTTCTCGGCTGGCTACAGTTACAACGATAAAGCCCGTGAATATTACGGTTATACCGCCAACATCGATGCTATCGGCGTTAGCTCCCAGGTCCTCAGCGGCACCCCCGGCGCAGTATTAACAGATGCGCAACTTACCAATCTCAATAATCCTTTTGAATTAACCATGGGCGGTGGTCTGGGTACAGAAAGTTATATTGCAGCCCAGATGACTGACGCCGCCTACGGTATGGTTGATATCAAATGGGATGATACCTGGCGTATCACCGGCGGAGCCCGGTATGAAGATTATCGTCAGGCTCTGCTGCCGCTGGATCTGCTCGACTATACCGGACAGCATCTGCAGGATCTGATTGACGGGATACAAAAGGAAGATCAACGCTTCGCCCTGCGGGATGATGGCTGGTATCCCTCCCTCGCGTTGACCTATATGAACCCCGGCTTTATGGGTACCCAGGATTTCCAAGTACGTGTCAGCGCTGCCCGCACGCTGGTGCGTCCTGACCTGCGTGAAGTCTCTGAAGTGTATTACATAGATCCGGAACTGGATGTGCAGGTAAAGGGAAATCCGCTGCTCGAGGCTTCCGACATTGATCACTACGAGCTTCGCACTGAGTGGGTTTACGATAATGGCGATAACTTTACGGTAACACTCTTTTATAAAGATATTGCCAATCCTATCGAACAGAGTCGCGAACCTGGGTCGGATGACAACATCCAGTTGACCTTTTATAACGCGGAAGCTGGTGAAATCTATGGTGCAGAGTTCGAAGGTCTTAAAAGCATCGGTGCCGGCTTTTTCGTATCAGGTAACCTGACACTGTCAGACTCTGAGATTGAGTCGGCCACAGATCAAGGTTATACCAACCCGATCCGCCAGATGACCGGCCAGTCAGACTATGTGCTAAATACGCAGCTGGGTTATGACTCAGACAACGGCATGCACAGTGTTTCGCTGGTTTATAACGTCTTCGGCGAGCGGATCTACTACGCCGCACGGCAGGATGGTCACGACGATGCTTATGAGAAGCCTTTCAATTCACTGGATCTTGTTTACTCGTTCTTTCCTACAGAGTCACTGACCGCCAAATTGAAAGTGGGAAATATTCTTGATGAAAAACGAACGTTTGAACAGATTAACAGCGAAAGAAACCGTGTAACTATCCTGGAGCAGAATGTCGGCACCAGCTTCAGCCTTGATCTGCGTTATACCTTCTAACAATAACCTCAGCTTCCGCACCTCTGGCCGCTCATGGAGCGGCTTTTTTCGTTGCTGCTGTAGTAATTACGCACAAATATTACAGTTTTATTTCAGTTTTCACGTGAAATTTTCGTTTTTAACGAAAAGTTTTAATAAATACAGGCAAGTGTCATCAACATTTAACAATATTATGATTGCCAGCTGGTACTCTTATAACAGGATCGCTTAAAGCAGAATATTTTATCCCGCAAAGATCCTATAAATAGAGCGGGATTTTTTCTTGCTCTGAATTTGTGTTGAGGAGGACCTATGCACATTACCTACTATAAAAAAATACTCAGCGCCTTGGCCATCATTGCAGCTGTTCTACCCTTTTCCAGCAGCGCCGAGGTTTACCGTCCTGCGCAGTTTGGTGATTCGCTCAACCAGCTTACCGCTAATGTCAGCCTTCCAGACACTTTTGAAGGCGGTTTTACCACCCTTGCGGTTTACTGCCAGGCTGATGTAGCTGAAACAGGCATCACCAGCAATATCCTTTGCTACGAGAACAACAGCATCGCTGATTTACGCCAGCAGACCATCAATGCGCTCACCGGCGCAACCTTCATTCCAGCGAGCGTTGATGGCACGGTCGTGCCCGTACGGATGCAGTTTCGCGTGATTTATTCACGCACGGGAGATCAGCCGGACATCATGATGCTACCTAATCTAGGGACATTGCAGTCTCAGTACGGCCACGAGTATTTTGCGCCGCAGGAGCGCCTTGATCAAAAGGACTGGTTTACGCGGTATGCAGAGAACAGCTGGGCGCAAGGCAAGCCCTTCTTTGGCGAAGGCGCTCTGACACGCGTTATCGGTACCGTGAAGATCAAGGGTGATGTCACCAGCGTCAGCACCCTGGAGGGGCGCGGCAAAGGCAAGCGCGATGCAGGTTTTATCGAAACAGCACTCACGAAGTCACGATTTATTCCGGGTCTTGTGAATAATCAGCTGACCGATATGCATTATATTGCGGTGCTCAACTACGCCCAGTGAATCACATCATTTACATGATTTAGCAGCGAAACCAGTGCCCCGCTCTGCGGGGCATTTTTATATAGCACTCTCCTCTATATAATCCGAAGCCAGTGAACTTTATCAGTGGCGCGCCATGGCAGACGACTCATCACACTCCACAAACTTTTGGCAAATTTTTATTATCTTTCTGCGTCTGGGTCTCACCTCTTTTGGGGGGCCGGTAGCGCATCTGGGATATTTCCGCGCAGAGTTTGTAGCACGACGTCGCTGGTTGAATGAACGGGACTTCGCTGACCTGATTGCGCTCAGCCAGTTTCTGCCGGGCCCCGCCAGCAGTCAGGTAGGATTAGCGCTGGGGCTTGCACGGGGCGGCTACGCCGGCGCACTGGCTGCCTGGCTCGGGTTTACCCTGCCCTCAGCCATTCTGTTGATCCTGTTCGCCCTGGGTATTACCCATTATGGCGATGTACTGCCAGCTTCTGCACTGCATGGTCTTAAAGTCGTAGCGGTTGCGGTGGTTGCGCAGGCGGTATGGGGCATGGCTCGCCATTTATGTACGGATGCCCGACGAATTCTCATCATGCTGGTGGCGGGCAGCGGTGTTCTGTTATTTTCCACTGCCTGGACTCAGGTTGTCGTTATTGCCAGCGCAGGTTTGGCAGGCCTTTTGTTGTTTCGCTCCATCAGCACTGATGAGGATGCGGTATCGCATCATTTATACAACATCCAGAACAACCGTCGCGCCGGTGCAATCTGGTTACTCACCTTTTCTGTTCTGCTGCTCGCCTTACCATTTATCGCACGCGGATTTCCTTCTCACACCCTTGCGGTTATTGATGCATTTTATCGTGCAGGTTCATTGGTATTCGGTGGTGGGCATGTGGTGTTACCACTGCTGCAGACAGAGGTGGTACCCACGGGCTGGGTAAGTGAGGACGCTTTTCTCGCCGGCTACGGTGCTGCACAGGCAGTGCCGGGCCCTTTGTTTACCTTTGCGGCTTTTCTTGGCGCTTCGATGCAGGAATTTTCTTCCGGCTGGTACGGAGGTTTTATCGCGTTGATTGCGGTTTTTTTTCCTTCCTTTCTGTTGATTGCCGGCGCTCTGCCGTTCTGGAACAGCTGGAGGGGCAACCCGCGGGTTCAGGCAGCCCTCGCTGGTGTCAACGCAGGCGTTGTCGGTCTGCTGCTGGCCGCACTGTACAACCCTGTGTGGACCAGCGCGATACACTCGGTGCAGGATTTTTTTCTGGCGTTGATCGCGCTGCTGGCGCTGACGTTCTGGAAACTGCCTCCCTGGCTGGTGGTCATCAGCTGTGCACTGGCAAGCTGGGGCTTATCGCTGTGGTAAAGGACTAACTCAGGTAATCTGCTTGTTGTCAGCGGAAAATAATCCAGCAACGGCATCCGGCACAAACGGTCGACCACGTTCATTGAGCGAGGTGCCGGTAATGCGCGCGCTCAGGCACAATTTGTTATCCGGTTTTCGATACACATTCTGCACAAAATCAAACTTCACCCGGGAAGACTGCTCTACAACCACATCAACATAAAACTCATCACCACTCTTCAGCGGCCATTTGTAATCCAGTTCAGCACGCAGCACGACCAGATTGATACCCTGGGCCGCCAGCTCGGCAAAGTTAACACCGCGCTCCAGTAAAAATTCGTGACGGGCGTGCTCAAGATAATTCTGATAGACGCCATTGTTGACTATGCCCTGTATATCGCACTCGTAATCGCGTACTTTGAAATCAAGTTTGAAGGTTTCCATATACTTTATCCATCAAGCCGTTTTGTTGAGGTGCGCATGATATCAACGCTTCAGGAGTCGCGCACCCAGCACCAGCATACACGGTGTCAGCATCAGCGTGAGCACTGTGGCAAA
>CALFXJ010000034.1 GCA_937958105.1 uncultured Cellvibrio sp. | reverse complement strand
AACCGTAGGTCGGATTAGCCGCGCAGCGCGGCTAATCCGACAGAACTGCTTACAACTGATACACGCTACAAAAAACTGTTACGACACATCAGGTGAAAAATTCGACTCCGAATTTTTCACCCAGCTGCGCCAAGTCGCGCGTTTCATAGAGGGCCAGGTAATGTTTGCTGACTACAGCACCTCGGAATTGCTGTCGATCTTTGCGATGCAAGGCTTCGCAGGGTTGATTCTGTTTTCAGTGTTTGTCCTGATGGCGCTGGGGCTGGCCATCATCTTCGGGCAAATGGGCGTAATCAATATGGCGCATGGTGAATTCATGATTCTCGGCGCCTACATCACCTACTTGACCTCTCAGGTGTTTGCGAATCACCTGCCGGATTTCTTCAGTTATTATTTTTTTCTCGCGATGATCCTTGCCTTCCTGGCCACGGCCGCTTTAGGGGCGCTGGTGGAATGGAGCATGATCCGTTTTCTCTATAACCGTCCTCTGGACACTCTTCTCGCCACCTGGGGCCTGAGTCTGATCCTGCAGCAACTTTATCGCACCGTGTTCGGTGCGCGTGAAGTGGGGGTTACCTTGCCTGACTGGCTTATGGGCTCCTACCAGATTTCAGACAGTATCGAAGTGCCCATCAACGGCATCTTCGTGATGTGTCTCGCGCTGGGTATTTCTATTGCTGTAGCCGTACTGATGTATCGCTCCCGCTGGGGTGTGCAGGTACGCGCGGTGGTGCAGAACCGTGCGATGGCCGGAGCCGTTGGTATTAATACCGCGCGGGTTGACCGCATTACCTTTGCGCTGGGTTGTGGCATAGCCGGCGTTGCAGGCAGCGCGTTTACCATGATCGGTTCAACGGGCCCGACTTCTGGTCAACTTTATATCGTCGATACCTTCCTGGTGGTGGTGTTCGGTGGCGCAACCAGCCTGCTCGGAACCATTGCCTCAGCGTTTGGTATCTCGCAGGCGCAGTCGAGCATGGAATTCTTTATGAGTGGTTCCATGGCCAAAGTACTTACCTTGTTGTTTGTAGTGTTGATTCTGATGGTGCGCCCGCAAGGTTTGTTTACTCTGAAAGTCCGTCGTTAGGGAGACCTCTGTCATGTCTTATCAAGGTTTGCGTTCCCTGTTGCCAAAAAATGAACTCTGGGGCTTTATCATTCTGGCGGTACTGCTGGTGGTTGTGCTGCCTCTGAGTCTGGATATTTTCCGTCTGAATCTGGTGGGTAAATATCTGACCTACGCTTTTGTCGCAGTGGGCCTGGTGTTGTGCTGGGGCTATGGTGGCATCTTAAGTTTGGGGCAGGGAGTTTTCTTTGGAGTGGGTGGTTACATCATGGCGATGTTTCTCAAACTGGAAGCCTCCGATCCGGAAAGCACCAAGATTCAATCCACACCGGGAATCCCGGACTTCATGGACTGGAACCAGATTACCGAACTGCCGTTTTTCTGGGAGCCCTTCTACAGTTTCACCTTTACACTGCTGGCGATTATCGTGATTCCTTCGATCTTCGCGTACATCCTCGGCGCCGCCATGTTCAAACGGCGGGTGGGTGGGGTTTACTTCGCCATCATCACTCAGGCAGTTGCGGCGATCCTGACTATTCTGATCATCGGCCAGCAGGGCTACACCGGGGGAGTGAACGGTATCACCGATCTGCGCACCCTGCACGGCTGGGATATTCGCACTGACGGGGCCAAATATGTTTTCTACTTCCTGTGTGTGTTCATGTTGTTTGTGTGCTTGTTCATTGCGCAGTTTATTCGCAAAAGCAAATTGGGTCGTCTGTTGGTAGCGATGCGCGATAAGGAAGATCGCGTACGTTTCTCCGGCTATGACGTTGCAAACTTTAAGATATTTGTCTTCTGCATTGGCGCCATCTTTGCAGCCATCGGTGGTGCCCTGTTTACCTTGCAAGTCGGTTTTATGTCACCAACCCTGGTGGGGATAGTTCCCTCCATTGAAATGGTGATCTTCTGCGCGGTGGGCGGGCGTTTGTCCATCATTGGTGCCGTCTACGGCGCATTGCTGGTGAACTGGGCCAAGACATCCTTTTCAGAAAGTTTTCCTGAGTTGTGGTTGTTCGCCATGGGCGGTCTGTTTATCGCTGTGGTGATGGGATTTCCCAATGGCCTGGCCGGTGTGTACAACACCTACGTCGCACCGCGGATAACGCCGCTGTTGAGTAAATTCCGCAGCAAAAAAGGCCTGGTGCCATCTGCCACCACATCCATGAACGAAGGAGCTCTCCATGACCCCCAGTAACACAGACTTTGTCCTGGCCGTTGAAGGCTTGACGGTTTCCTTCGATGGATTCAAGGCAGTAAACGATCTGAGTTTTTATGTTGATGAAAACGAGATCCGGGTGATCATCGGCCCTAATGGTGCCGGAAAAACCACGGTATTGGATCTGATCTGCGGTCGCACTAAAGCAACGGAAGGATCAATCAAATTTCGCAACCGCGAACTCACCCGGATGAAGGAGCACGACATCGTAAAAGCCGGGGTAGGGCGAAAATTTCAGACACCATCGATCTACGGCGATCTGACGGTCTTTGAGAATCTGGAGATATCCTTTCCCCGCGGCCGCTCGGTCTTCGGTGCGTTAGCGTTTAAACGCGATGCGGAAGTCATCAACAAGGTTCATGAAGTGGCGGAAATGATCTTCCTCAGCGAACACCTGGACATGCAGGCGGAACTGCTCAGTCACGGCCAGAAGCAATGGCTCGAAATAGGAATGTTGCTGATTCAGGACCCACAGCTGTTGATGCTGGACGAACCTGTTGCGGGCATGTCCGTCGGTGAGCGGCAACAGACGGCAGAACTGCTGCGCAGGATTACCAAGAACCGATCGGTAATTGTGATCGAGCACGATATGCAGTTTGTCGCCCAGATTGCTGACAAAGTAACGGTGTTACATCAGGGAAAAATTCTGGCAGAAGGCTCTGCAGATAAAGTGAAAGAGAATCCCAAAGTTATTGAAGTCTATCTCGGCCATTAAGGAGTCTGTGTCATGTTAACCGTATCTGATTATCGTGTTTCTTATGGCCAGAGTGAGGTGCTGCACGGTTTGAATTTTTCCGTCAAGCCCAAGGAAATTGTCGCTATCCTGGGGCGGAATGGAATGGGCAAGACGACGCTGATGAAATCCCTGATGGGGGTAATCCCCAGTACCAGTGGCAGCGTAACATTGCAGGGGAAGGAAATGACGTCGTTGAAGAGCTACCAGCGTGTCGCCAATGGATTTGGCTTCGTCCCCCAGGGGCGAATGATTTTTTCAAGTATGACAGTGAAGGAGAATATTGAAACCGGTCTGACGACGACCAAGAAACGCAGTGTTCCCCGGGAGCTTTATGACATGTTTCCTGTGCTGTTGGAGATGCGCAATCGTCGCGGTGGAAACCTGTCCGGCGGTCAGCAGCAGCAACTGGCCATCGCCCGCGCGCTGGCCAGCGATCCCAAGCTGCTACTGCTGGATGAACCCACAGAAGGTATACAACCATCCATCATCCGCGAAATGGGCCGCACATTGAAGCAGATCCGCGATCAATGCGACCTGTCCATCGTCGTCTCGGAGCAGGTCTTAAGCTTTGCCTTGGATATTGCTGACAGGATTCTGGTGATCGAAAAAGGCGAGATAGTTCACGAAGAACTGCGTGCAACGGTGGACGAAGCGAAAGTCGCATCTTATTTGTCGGTGTGATGTTTCAGATGTTCTTCGTGGAGTTCCAGAATGGTGTCGGATTACGCCTGTGGCTAATCCGACCTACGGTTGCGCCTTCAAGAACGCACCAATCTCGCTTTGTTTGTCGGATTACGCCTGCGGCTAATCCGACCTACTGCTAACCGGACCTACGGTTGCTAATCGGACCTACTGCAGCTTCAATGTCGCGCTAAACTTGCTCTTTGTGTCGGATTACGCTGCGCTAATCCGACCTACCACTGCGTCTTTAATAATGTAATCAACTCGCTCTGTGGTTCCGTAG
>CALFXJ010000033.1 GCA_937958105.1 uncultured Cellvibrio sp. | reverse complement strand
CCGGGTGAGTCGCTGCTGGTGGACTGTGGTTTGTTTCAGGGGGCGGATGCTGGTGTGGATGCTATGACGCAGCATCAGATTAATTTTGCCCTCGATGATCTGCGCGCGTTAGTTGTTACGCATGTCCATATCGACCACATCGGTCGCTTGCCCTATCTAATGGCCGCGGGTTTTAAAGGCCCCATTCTGTGTTCTCAGCCTTCTGCGCGTTTACTGCCGCTGGTGATTGAGGATGCGCTGAAGATGGGATTTACCCGCGATAGCCGTCTGATCGATCAATTTCTAAAAACCGTTGACGGGCAGCTGGTGCCGCTTCCTTATCGTGAGTGGTATACGCTGGTTGATGATGCGGCGTTTCGTGTGCGGATTAAGTTGCAGCGCGCAGGTCACATTCTCGGCTCTGCTTATGTAGAGGTAGAGCTGTGGCATAAAGCCAGCGGCAACAAACATGTAGCGATATTCTCTGGGGATTTAGGGGCGCCTTATGCGCCGCTGTTACCTGCGCCCAGATCGCCGCGTCGAGCTGACAGCTTGGTGATAGAAAGCACTTACGGCAATCGCCAGCACGAGAATCGCCGTGAGCGGCAGCTGAAATTGAAGGCCGCTGTTGAATCAGCACTGGCGAATGGCGGTACAGTGATAGTGCCGGCGTTCAGTATTGGCCGCACACAGGAGCTGCTTTATGAACTCGAGGGACTGATTCATAAAGGCGGCCCACGCTGGAAGAATCTGGAGGTAATTGTTGATTCACCCTTGGCCGCAAAATTTACCCAGGTGTATCGCGAGCTTAAACCATTCTGGGATGCGGAAGCTCAGCAGCGCCTGCGGGCTGGGCGGCATCCATTGAATTTTGAAAATTTATATACCGTGGACAGTCACGAGCAGCATATGCAGACGGTGGAGTATCTGGCGCGCACGGAGCGTCCGGCAATTGTGATTGCAGCCAGCGGTATGGCAACGGGGGGCAGGGTAGTTAATTATTTGAAGGCGATGATTGAGAATCCGCGCCACCATGTATTGTTTGTGGGATATCAGGCAGCAGGAACACCGGGTCGTGCGATTCAGGAGTTTGGTCCGCGCGGTGGCTGGGTGGATCTGGATGGTCAGCGCTACAGCATACGTGCCGGGGTAACAAGCATTAATGGTTACTCTGCCCACGCTGATCAGAAAGATCTGCTTAACTTCGTCAAGCGCATGTACCAGTGGCCCAGACACATTCGCATTGTTCACGGTGATCTGGGTGCCCGGCAGGCTCTGCGTGACCTATATCAATCCCTTGCCGAATCCGTCGGGCACCAGCTCGAGGTGGTGTTGCCAGTGAACACCTGATGCGGTTTATCTACGAGGCGTACGCGGTTATGGATTTACCAGTCGCAGCTTTGCACTCTCCTGCTTCTGCAGCCACACAGCGTCGCCTAAACGTTCAGTTGACTGATAGCCGGTGGGGGCATTAATCAGCAGTTCTTTAACCACATCACATTTGTAGGTGTGACAGGCGTTATCCAGTTCATCCAGTAACTGCCTGGTTTGCTCCCAGTTCAGACACTGCTCTTCGGCACGCATGATCCTCGGATGATCCGTGCCGCTTACATTGTCCCCGATTAACAATTCTTCGTAGAGTTTTTCGCCGGGGCGCAAACCGGTATAAAGAATTTCGATATCGCCATTTGGATGTTTTTCATCTTTAACTTCCAGGCCTGACAGGTGAATCATTCGTGCGGCAAGATCAATAATCTTGACTGGGTCGCCCATATCCAGCACGAATACATCGCCACCGGTTCCCATGGCGCCGGCCTGGATAACCAGCTCTGCTGCTTCGGGGATGGTCATGAAATAACGGATGATATCCGGGTGGGTAACCGTTACCGGGCCGCCGTGTTTGATCTGCTGGCGGAACAGGGGGACTACCGAGCCGGATGAACCCAGTACATTGCCAAAACGTACCATGGTAAAGCGCGTGGTGTTCTGGCGCTGTGCCAGACCTTGCAGGGCAAGTTCAGCCATCCGTTTGGAGGCGCCCATAATATTCGTGGGTCGTACGGCTTTGTCCGTTGAGATAAGCACAAAGGATTCAACACCCGCCTTAATGGCAGCTTCGGCGCAGTACCAGGTGCCGAATACATTGTTGCGAACACCTTCGACGATGTTGTGCTCGACCAGCGGCACATGCTTGTAGGCCGCCGCGTGATACACCGTGTTGACACCAAAGGTGCGCATAATGGTTTCGAGGCGATTTTCTTTTTGCACTGACCCCAGCAGGCTGACAAGCTTTAATTCCAACCCTCGTGTTGCGATCTCCTGCTGTAATTCCTGTTCGATGCTATAGAGGCTGTATTCATTCAGTTCGAAAAGCACCAGGGTTTTGGGTGATTGCCGTACAATCTGCCGGCACAGCTCGCTGCCGATGGAACCGCCTGCGCCGGTCACCATGACCACTTTATTGGTAATACACGCGTGCAACAGATTTGGGTTGGCCTGAACCGGATCGCGCCCCAGCAGGTCTTCAATCTCCACATCGCGAATATGTTCGATGCGTGCTTTTCCACTGAGGATATCGGGGATGGCCGGAACTGTCTGCACGGAGATTGGCAATGCTTCCAGGCGCTTAATAACCTGTGCGCGTCTTGAGTTCGGCGTGCTGCCCAGGGCAAGGAGGATTTTTTTGGCGCTGTGGGTTTGCATCAGCGCTTCGATCATGGAGGGATCAAAGACTTTTTTGTTGGCCAGCACCGTGCCATGCAGGGCAGGGTTGTCGTCAACAAAGGCCACCACTTTATAGGGCGTGGCCTGCAGCGCCAGAGTTAACTGGTGGCCGGTGTAGCCTGCGCCATACACAATCACCGCTTCTTTACTGCCCCGGCTTTGACGATTCAGCAGCGCGATCAGGCTTCTTACCATCAATCGCGGTGTACCGATCAGCAGTAATGCCGTGGTGATATAAATAAACGGTACCGAGCGGGGCACTTTAGAGAAAGTAAAAAAGCTCGCCATCGCCAGAACCAGACCGGAGACACAGACGCACCCCGCAATGGTCAGCATGGCTGGCAGGGTCATGTAACGCAGGATGGCCCGGTACATACCCATCTTGGTGAAGAGTGCCAGGGTAACAACGATGGTAATGCCGACAGCCGTTAGTTCTTTTTGGGTAACGGGAATATTGAAAGTCCCTAAGCGCATGCAGGTGGCGATATAAAAAGCCAGTGCGATAGCAAAGGTGTCATAACACAATGAGATAGTCCGTTTGGTTGTGCGCGACGATTCAAACAAAGCTTCCAGCATTGATTACCTCAATTGACGGCTGTTGTTGCCCATCGGGCAACGGATAATAAAGCAGGGCAGGGAAAATAATGTGGCAAAGTATAAAACAAATCTTGCGATTTTGCCTGTTGTAGACTATTCATTGTTCAGTCGGAAGCGTGCTTGAATGACCGACAATTTGAGAAAAACCTTATAAGTAGATGAAAATCCTCGTTCGCTTTTGTAGCATTGCGTTCTTTTTGGTAAGCCCCCACCCTCGTTAAAGCAAGAGATGCATCTACACCCGTTGAAGGAGACCCGTTTTGACCTCTATAACCCCGCACCTTTCAGCCAGCCCGGCTGATCGAATGGATGATGAAATTGACCTGTTAGGTTTAGTAAAAGCGGTGCTGGCCACCTGGAAGGCTTGGTTTATAGCGGTGGTCCTTGTCACTGCTGCCTATGGTGCCTTTCAGGCCAGCAAGCTGGTCGCTTTCTCCAATGAAGTGACCTATGCCAAACCTATTCGCCTGACGTTTCCGGACGCGCACAAGTTACAGTTTCCCAATGGATCTGCTTTTGCGTTCGGCGACATTATTGCTCCCGCCGTCGTGCAGCTGGCGCACCAGCGTAATCGCCTGGATGATTACGGTATGACGGTGGCCGACCTGCAGGGCAGTCTGTCCGCAGAGCCCTATGCCCCGACCTATCCGGCAATAGTCGAAAAATATCGCAAGGTGCTCAGTGATAAAAAATTGAATTTTGAGCAGGTTGAAGAGATTCAAGGGCGTATGCAGGCTGAGCTTGATCAGGCTTCGCGCGGCAGTGTGCTTATCGCCATGCGGCTCGATAAGGCGCAGCTGCCGGAGAGCGTGGCCTCCAAGGTATTAAGTGATATTCCTGCTATCTGGGCAGAGCGGGCAATCCGCGATAAAGGGGTGCTGAACCTGGATATTAAACTGTCATCCTCCCGCTCACTCAATCCTGACCTGATCCAGAAAGTGGAGTACATGATTGTCAGCGACCTCCTTGACGAGAAGCTGGGCCTGCTGCGGGAAAATATCGCGAAGCTGTCCGCCTTTGAGGGCGTAGCGACCATTGCTGATCCTGAAACCGGTATGAGGCTGTCCGATTTGACTAATGCGATTAATGACATGAACCGGTACGTGATTGACGAGCTGATGTCTCCTATCCGCTATCTCGGCTTGAGCCGCGATCCGGAGTTGTCCGTTTACTACTATGAGGACCGCCTCAAAAAACTGCGGATGGATTTGTCGTTGTTGCAGAATCAGGCCGCTTTGGCAAAAGAAGCCTTTGATACCTACCGCAGGACAGAACGGGTTGCGGGTACGGGTGGTGAGTCGTCCTCAATGATGGTTTCGCAGTTGGGCGGAGATACGCTGGATAAGTTAATGCAGATGTCCGGCGAGTCTGAGCGCGAGACCTACAAGCAGCGACTGAACCAGCAGTGGCTGGACTTAAACTTGCGTGCCGCTGAGGTGAAGAGCCGTATTACCGATGTTGAGCTGATTATCATTTCCTTAACAGAGGCTGCCAAGAAACATAATGGCGGCGCAAACCTGGAGGCACATCAGCTTTATCTGGATCGTGTAAATGAAGCCTTACCCCAGATTCTCGACCAGTTGAGCAGTTACTTTGATGTCACTGAAAGAATCTATAACCAGATCAGCATTGAAGCCGTGGGTGTACGTGATCGCCTTTATTCGCCCGTTACCAGCCGTGTGATTACTGAAAAAGAAGGATTAAACATTAAAAGCCTGATCATTACCTGGATCGCGCTGTTGTTTATCACCACTGTCATCGTGATACCTGTTGTGATGATTCGCAACGCGTTGAAGAAAGCCTCCTGATCAGCAAAGTCAGTGTCTGTAAAATAAAAAGCCGGCTCTGAGCCGGCTTTTTATTTTGTCAGTCAGCGTGGAGATGACTGCGAATACTATTTTTAATGAAGACGACAATCACACCAAGAAACCCACCTATCAACATGCATCCCAGCAGTATCAACACAGTCTTGGGATGAGAGCGGGACAGCGGGACAGCGGGGGTTTGAATAAATTTATAGGCTTCAAACACTGGCCTTTGTGATAAATCAATATTCCCTGCGGCGCTTAACTGATTCTGTACCGTGATAATCCCCGGCTCGATCACGCCCAGGTTTTTCAGTGATTTAAGTTCGGCAATCTTGGCTTCTATGGCACGGGTACCAAGGTTAATATTGAATTCATCGGTAGTGCCGGGATCAACGATCGGAGCATTGATGTTGGCGGCTTTCGCAATAGCCAGGGAGTGAGTCAGGCGTTCGATCTCCCGGTTGATGCGATTGCGGGTATTCAGTTCAAGGGTTGATTTTATCCGCTGCAATTCGCCAATACGCTGAGTCAGCATGCTGGCGATATTCTCATGGAAATCTTCTGCGAGTTTCGCATTGCTGAAGCGAACGTATTCTGTCAGCAGGTCACTGCTGTCTGTCGCTCGTGTGGCAGTGAAAGTCAGTTCAAACTCGTTTGGGGTGCTTTTATTGCTGGATGCAGCAATACCTTTTGACCATTTGTTCAGCAGGGCTGCTTCGTTTTCAGCGTTCTGCAGCTGGCTTTGGAAGTCGGGATGGCTTTTCAGGAATTCCCGTTTGTTGTCAGGAGAGTTGTAATAGGTAATGAAACGCTTGAATACTTCTTCACTGGTGCCAAAGTTCAGGTTCTTGATGCGATCTGCGTACTGGGTTCCAAATGCCGGTTCCAGGCGGTGGGTATAGGCAAGGATTTCCTGATAACCCAGGTAGTCCGGCTGGATGACTTTTGCTGTGGATTGCCACTCTTCCTCGGCCACTTTAACGTAGCTGAACCCTGCCAGCATAAAAAGAAGGGTGATTCCAATAATCCAGTACTTTCCCTCCCAAAGGTTTACTGCCAGTTGCCACAGGTCAATTTCATCATCATAAGTGGGGTGAATGGGTTGGGGGAGGGGGCGCTGTATATTTGTCATCGGTTTGCCACAGTTGGTTATCCAGGAATCATTCTTATCACGAGAGGCGTTAAATTGGCGAATTTTGATTTCGGCGTCTGCCTGAAACACCACGTACCACGTCTCGAATATCGCATTTTAAATCGCGAGGCGGGGCATTCTACCGTCCGCCATACCTCGGGACAACACGGAAATTCAGGAGTTTTCCAAGAATGTCAGGGGTTTGGAAGGAGCGGGCATAGCCAGGATATTTCGTAAAAATAAACAAAACACTTGTCTGTTTCGGAAAGCCTTGCTAAAGTTCGCGCCCTGAATTCCTCAGGACTATAGCTCAGTTGGTTAGAGCGCTACCTTGACATGGTAGAGGTCCCCGGTTCGAGTCCGGGTAGTCCTACCACCCCCCCCTTGAATTTCCCCACCTTAGCCCCATCTTCCGCACATGCTTTTATCTGCCATATCGGCGGGTTTGTTATTGATCGGAATGTTTGTCAGGAGCTATTCATATGACTGTAGAGGCGCGTAAAGAGACTCGGGGTTTTCAGACGGAAGCCAAGCAACTACTGCATTTAATGATTCATTCGTTGTATTCGAATCGTGAGATCTTCCTGCGGGAGCTGGTCTCCAATGCGTCGGATGCGGCGGACAAGTTGCGTTTTGAGGCAGTGTCTAACGGCGACCTTTACGAAGGGGACCCCGATCTGAAGATCCGCGTCAGCTTTGACAAGGACGCCAAGACCATCACGATCAGCGATAACGGTATCGGCATGTCGCGTGATGAGGTCATTGATAACCTCGGGACTATCGCTAAATCCGGTACTGCCCAGTTTATGCAGAAGCTCAGCGGCGACCAGAAGAAGGATGCGCAGCTGATCGGTCAGTTCGGGGTAGGTTTCTATTCGGCCTTTATCGTTGCAGACCGGGTTGTGGTGACTACCCGCCGGGCCGGCGCGCCGGCTGTTGAAGGCGTTCGCTGGGAGTGTTCCGGGGATGCAGAGTTCAGCGTGGAGACGGTCGAAAAGGCCAGTCGTGGTACCACCATTGAGCTTCATCTGAAGAGTGATGCCCTGGAGTTTGCGGACCACTGGCGCCTGCGCTCGATCATCAAAAAGTACTCCGACCATATTGCGATCCCGGTGGTTATGCAGAAGCCGGCGCCGGTTGATGAGGAAAATAAAGATAAGGAGCCGGAAGATGAGGTGATCAACACCGCTACCGCGCTCTGGACCCGCTCGCGCAGCGAGGTGTCCGATGAGGAATACAAAGAGTTCTACAAACATGTCAGCCATGACTTTACTGATCCGCTGACCTGGAGCCACAACCGGGTGGAGGGTAACCTTGATTACACCAGTCTGCTGTATATCCCGGCCCGCGCGCCCTTTGACCTGTATAACCGCGATGCATCCCGTGGCCTGAAGCTGTATGTGCAGCGCACCTTCATCATGGATGACGCGGAACAGTTTTTGCCGCTCTACCTGCGCTTTGTAAAAGGTATTGTGGACTCCAATGACCTGTCCCTGAACGTCTCCCGCGAGATTCTGCAGAAAGATCCCAACATCGACACCATGCGCTCAGCACTGACCAAGCGTGTGCTGGAGATGCTGGCCAAGCTGGCGAAAGAGCCGGAGCAGTACGCAGGCTTCTGGAAAGAGTTCGGGCAGGTACTCAAAGAAGGCCCGGCAGAAGATTTCGCGAACCGCGAGAAGATCGCCAGGCTGCTGCGTTTCTCTTCAACCCATACCGACAAGCCGGAGCAGGATCAGTCCCTTGAGGATTACGTATCCCGCATGAAGGAAGGGCAGGAGAAGATTTATTACATTGCGGCGGAGAACTTCAATACCGCGAAGAGCAGTCCGCATCTGGAAGTCTTCCGTAAGAAGGGTATCGAGGTGCTGTTGCTGAGCGACCGTATCGACGAATGGCTGATGAGCCATCTGTCTGAATTTGACGGCAAGTCCTTCCAGGATGTCGGTAAAGGTGAGCTGGATCTGGGCAAGCTGGATACTGAAGAAGAAAAGCAGGAGCAGGAAAAAGTGGCGGAGCAGTTGAAGCCGTTGCTGGAGCGGGTGAAGACTGCACTGAACGATCAGGTGGCAGAAGTGCGGATCACCCACCGTTTGACGGATTCACCGGCCTGTGTGGTGGTAGCTGAGCACGATATGGGTGCCCAGATGCGCCGTATCCTGGAAGCTGCAGGACAGAAACTGCCGGAGACCAAGCCGATTTTTGAGTTGAACCCTGAGCACCCGCTGGTTAAAAAGCTGGAGCAGGAGTCTAACGAGACCCGCTTTGCGGATCTGGCGCATGTGCTGTTTGATCAGGCTAATCTCGCCGAGGGTGCACAGCTTCAGGACCCTGCCGCTTATGTGCAGCGCTTGAACAAACTGTTGCTCGAACTCAGCCACTGAGTACGGAACAGCTGCTAATATCTATGACTCCGGTCCGGCTTCGGTCGGCCGGAGATTATTTTTTAAGACAGGAGCCCGCCATGGAATACAAAAAAATTACACTGCCGGCCGCAAAGAATATCGCGCTGGTGGCTCATGATAATAAGAAGAAAGACATGGTGGCCTGGTGTAAAAAGCATCGGGCGGAACTGTCCGCACACCGCCTCTATGCGACAGGTACCACCGGCTTGATCATCGAAAAAGAGACCGGATTGTCGATCAACAAGCTGATCAGTGGTCCACTGGGCGGTGACCAGCAGGTGGGCTCTTTAATAACCGAAGGCAAGATCGATTTTCTGATTTTTCTCTGGGATCCGTTTGAACCCATGCCCCATGATCCGGACGTAAAAGCCTTACTGCGTATCGCCGCTGTCTGGAATATTCCCATTGCCTGTAATCAGATTTCAGCTGATTTTCTCGTAGCCTCGCCATTGTTCAGCGGCGAATGCGAGCGCGGTGTGCCTGATTACGATTCTTATATGGCGAAACGTGCCCAAATGCCTACATCTGTCTAAGTTAAGACGAGTTTTTCTTTTAAGTGCGATATTGTCTAACCAGCACATCGTTACGTTTCTTTACTTATAACGAAATAGGCTAAAAAATCTCACTTTTGTCGTTTTACTCTGGACAACTGCTGCCATTTCCCGTACAAATACGACCCACGGATGCTGTATTTATGCTCCATAGAAAAGCTTTGCTGTCCGACGGCATAAATTCTGTCGAGTAAGCTGGTTATGGAGACAAAAATATTAAATGGATAGGGACAAAGTGAATCGCGAACATAAAAATAAGAGGTTCTCAGTATGGCTGGTCGTGAATCAGGCACAGTAAAGTGGTTTAACAACGCACGTGGTTACGGTTTTATAACCCGCGGCGAGGGTAGTGACGATATTTTCGTTCACTATCGTAATATTCGTGCAGATGGCTATCGCTCTCTCACTGAAGGTCAAGTCGTAGAATTCGAGTTGATGCAGGGTGATAAGGGCTTACAGGCGGAAGATGTAGTTCCGGTAAGCTGATCCGATTGATCTGACCGTAAAACCAAAAACACCGGCACGCGCCGGTGTTTTTTTATTCCTTCTTTTTATTTATTTCTCGTCTTCTTATATCACTCAGCAGCGCCTGCCGGAGGTGTGTAAGGGCTGATGTGGACGATCAGGCCGAACAGCGGGTGATCCAGATAGTGCATTTCGTTACTGCGCATCCGGCGCTCCTGGTCCATCAGTACCACGCGCTTGGTGAGAAAAGGCTCGCTCAGATTCGCCAGCGTGGTTTCCGTAGTGGGCGCATTAAAGGATGGCCATTGATCAAATCCCGGCGTCTTGTCTTGGGTGAATTCAGTGCGCTCTGCCTTCAGAATTTCCGCTCTCAGCTGGCTGGGCGACTGCGGGAGCTGCGGCCATTCGCCGGGTGCCTGCCCATAATTAATTTCAAATTCGCTGAACCATAGATTCGTCTGCAGCTGCAGATACTGGGCAACGCTGAGCGTGATGCTTCCTTCCAGTTCGTAGTGGTTACCGAATGCCTTTCCGCCTTTGATCAGAATACCCGGTGCCCGTGTTTGACTGCCGATGAATTGCCGCCAGGCGTGGTGGGCCAGGACTCGGTAACGTGAATCCCGCTGCAGCGCCGCTGCATGATTGCGCAGTTTTTTATCGCTGTCAGGCAGCAGGTAGAAGGGATCGCGCAACAGGTCAGGGGACGCTGTTACTGCGGTGGAGTTATCCTGGGTGGAATCATTCGGGTTGCCAGCATCTGCCGGGTTTTTCAGCTCTACCCAGTTCAAAGGGTAGCCCAGTTTGATGTTCGCGGGCCAATGTTCCTGGGTATCTGGATTTTCCCGCGCAAAGATAACGAGTTCTACCTGATACCAGCGCTGGTTATTGGACTGGGCCTGACTCCATGGGCTGAAAGTGGCTATGAGCGCGAGGCTCACCAATGCGATCTGGCGTAAACGTCTGGATGCAATGGCAAACCTGTTGGTGATGTTATTGTTGATCATTTCTTTGCGGTTTCCTTAGAGGACTTTGCCGTTGGGCTATTAGCTTCTGCCGTATCTGGTGGGGTCAACTGGTCCAACAGTGCGTCTACCGTCTGCAGACGCTTTTCGGCGCTTTCCATATCCTGCGTGAATTTCAGGAAATTCGCACCCTCCAGTTTGAAAATATGTGGCTGCTTTTGTACCAGCTGCACAATCGTATACGGATCGACGCGGGTTTCGCTGGAGAATTCAATGCGTCCACCGCGGGCGCTGGCTTCCAGTTTAGTGATGCCGATGTTCTGCGCTTTGATCTTGATCTGAGTAACGCGGAACAGATTCTTGGTCTGCTCCGGCAGCAGGCCGAAGCGATCGATCATCTCCACCTGCAGTTCGCGCAGTGCTTCTGTGGTCTCCGCGCCCGCCAGTCGTTTATACATTACCAGCCGGGTGTGTACATCGGGCAGGTAATCTGACGGAATGAGGGCGGGAATCCGCAGATTCACATCGATAACATCATCCGCTCCGGTCAGGCTGGGTTCTTTGCCCTGGCGAATGGCCTTGACCGCGCGATCCAGCATATCCATATAAAGGGAGAAACCGACGGTTTGAATCTGACCGGACTGTTCTTCGCCCAGTAACTCTCCTGTACCGCGAATCTCCATGTCGTAAGTTGCCAGTGTAAAACCTGCTCCCAGATCTTCGGCATTGGCAATGGCTTCGAGGCGCTTGACGGCATCGCCTGTCATGGAGCGCTTATCAGGTGTCAGCAGATAAGCGTAAGCCTGGTGGTGCGAGCGCCCGACACGGCCGCGCAGCTGATGCAGTTGCGCGAGTCCGAATTTGTCGGCCCGGTCGATGATGATGGTGTTGGCATTGGGTACGTCGATGCCAGTTTCAATGATGGTTGTGCACAGCAGGATATTGAAACGTTTGTGATAAAAGTCGGACATGACCCGTTCCAGATCCCGCTCGCGCATCTGGCCGTGCCCGATGCCGATGCGGGCTTCAGGAATCAGTTCCTGCAGGTCCCGCGCAACTTTTTCGATGGTTTTCACTTCGTTGTGCAGGTAGTAAACCTGACCACCGCGCAGAATTTCCCGCAGGATCGCTTCTTTGATGGCTGCTTCATCATATTGCCGCACGAAGGTTTTTACTGACAGGCGGCGTGCCGGTGGTGTAGCGATGATGGATAAATCCCGGATGCCGGCCATGGACATATTCAATGTCCGTGGAATCGGGGTGGCGGTCAGCGTGAGGATATCGATCTCTGCCCGCATTGCCTTGAGCTGCTCTTTCTGGCGAACGCCGAAGCGGTGTTCTTCATCGATGATCAACAAGCCGAGGTTTTTGTATTTGATATCCGGCTGTAGCAGTTTGTGTGTGCCGACGATGATATCAATCTTGCCCTCTGCCAGACGCTGTTGCACTTCTTCAACTTCTTTGTTGGTGCGGAAGCGCGAGAGCACTTCAATGGTAATCGGCCACTCGGCAAAGCGATCCTTGAGGGATTCATAGTGCTGTTGAGCGAGCAGGGTGGTCGGAGCCAGTATGGCCACCTGTTTTCCCGAATGAGAGGCAATGAATGCTGCGCGCATGGCCACTTCTGTCTTGCCGAAACCTACATCGCCGCATACCAGGCGATCCATGGGTTTGGGGGACAGCATGTCGGCGATCACAGCTTCGATGGCGCGCTGCTGATCCGGGGTTTCTTCGAACGGGAAGGCGCTCGCAAAGTTGTCGTAGGCCACCTTGGGATCTTCAAAGGCATGACCTTTGCGGGCAGCACGACGCGCGTAGATATCCAGCAGTTCTGCGGCAGTATCGCGAATCTGTTCGGCCGCTTTGCGTTTCGCTTTCTGCCACGCATCACTGCCCAGTTTGTGCAGCGGGGCAAGTTCTTCATCGGAGCCGCTGTAACGACTGATCAGATGCAGGTTGGTGACGGGTACGTAAAGCTTGGCTTCGTCGGCGTATTCCAGCGTGAGAAATTCATTGGTCTGATCGTCGACCGTAATGGTTTCGAGTCCGCGATAACGGCCTACACCGTGATCGATATGCACCACCGGGGCGCCGGGTTTTAATTCCGTAAGGTTTTTAACAATTAGGTCGGCATTGTCCTGCACCTGTTTGCGGCGGCGTTGCTGCTGCACGCGCTCACCGAACAACTGCGACTCGGCGATCAGCGCAAGGGCAGAGTGGTTGTTATCCGCCGTTTGCAGCAGACCCTGCTCGAGGGGTGCCACGGTAATGGCCAGTGGCTCGGATACTTCACAAAACTCGTTCCAGTCTTCCACAACCTTGGGCAGCTTACGGATGCGCCCCAACAGCTCCAGCAAGGTTTCGCGGCGGCCGGCCGAGTCCGCGCAGAATAACACCCGCCCTTCGAACTCCATCAGGAAGGCCTGCACGGCGGCCATCGGGTTATCGGACTGTGCCCGGATCGGCAGGCTCGGCGGCAGACTGGTGGAGAAATTAAAATGACCGGCCTTATCGGCGGCAGGGGCCGAGTCAACGAATACGCGGGAGAAGGGTTTCAGCTGCGCAAAGAGTTCGTCGATGGGCAGATAAATGTCGCGTGGCGGCAGGATGGGGCGCTGCGGATCAACCCGCCGGCTTTCGTAGCGACGGTAAGTTTCAATCCAGAAATTTTCTGCAGCCTTCTCGATATCACCCAGCGCATAGATGCAGGTTGACTCGGGCAGGTAATCAAACAGCGTGCTGCAGGTTTTGAAGAACAGCGGCAGGTAATATTCGATACCTGCCGGAGAGATGCCCGCGTTCACGTCCTGATAAACCGGACAGTCTTTAGAGTTTACATCGAAGCGCTCATGCCATTGCTGGCGAAACAGCTGAATCCCGTTTTTATCGAGCGGGAACTCTTTTGCAGGTAGCAGTTGAATGGAATCAACCTGCTGGATGGTCAGCTGCGTTTCTGGATCAAAGGTGCGCAGCGTCTCAATTTCATCGTCAAACAGGTCGATGCGGTAGGGCAGCTCGCTGCCCATGGGATAAATGTCGATCAGCGAGCCGCGTACCGCAAATTCGCCGTGTTCGAATACGGTGTCGACGCAGTGATAACCCGCCTTTTCCAGGTTGCGTCGCAGGCTGTTGATATCGATCTGCTCACCGCGACTGACCATCAGGCTGTTGCCCAGCAGGTAGTCCAGCGGCATCAGTCGCTGGAGCAGGGTAGTGATGGGCGTAACCAGGATGCCCTGTTTTACGCTGGGCAGTTTGTAAAGCGTGCTCAAGCGTTCAGAAACGATGTCCTGGTGTGGAGAAATCGTGTCGTAGGGCAGGGTTTCCCAGTCTGCCAGATGCAGCACCGGCAGCTGTTGTTCTGCGTTGGTAAAAAAACGTAATTCATTCTCAATGCGGATGGCACTGCTCGTGTCAGCGGTGACGACCAGGCTTAAACCGGCGAAGCGGCGGGCGGCATTGGCGATTGCCAGGGTTTGGGCGCTGCCGTGGAGCTGCCCCCAGAATTGACGGTCGCCGGGCTTGGCTTGAGGTGGGAGGGCATTGGGTTGGTATGAGGTCATAATCAACAACGCATAAATCTTGGAAGGCGGCATTGTACCTGTCTTTGGGCGGGGTCTGTACCCGTTTGGCCAGTGGGTTGCTGGAATTGAGTAATCCTGCGCGTTCAGTCTGCCCAAGACAAAAATCGCTGCGCTATATAAAGACGAAGCATCATTTGATGAATCTTTTCTGCATAAAAAGAGGGCATCGCTCTGGTCTTTGCCGGATACCATCTTTATAATTGCCGCGTTTTTATGGGCCACTAGCTTGTCAGTATGCGGTGTATGCTGGGGGTCACCTTGTGCAGCTCCGGGTCGGGCAACCGACATTGGCATCCTTGGTCTAGTGCCGGCGTATAAAACAGCAGGGTTTTATCGCCAACCAGGGGACTAACGCGCAGCTTCCGATATCTTCCTAACTTCATCGGCTCCAGCATCGGTTTGATATGTTGGTTGAGAATATGCCGCGCGTTCAATACTCCTCTCATAAGAGGCTCAGGCTTCGCTGAGCTAACGTTATCCAACGAGTGATTAGGCAGAGTCGTATGATAAAGATCCGTCGGGGATTGGATTTACCTATATCCGGTACGCCCGAGCAAACCATCTTTGATGGTCCTAAGGTCCGCTCTGTTGCTGTTATCGGCTTCGATTACCACGGTATGAAGCCCACCATGGCAGTACAGGCAGGGGACAAGGTCAAGCTCGGACAACTATTATTTACTGACAAGAAAACTGAAGGCATCAGATACACCGCCCCAGCTGCGGGTACCGTGTCAGCCATCAACCGTGGCGAAGGCCGGGTACTGCAATCAGTCGTTATCGATGTCGAAGGTGACGAGGCTGAAGTATTTCCCTCCTACAGCGCCGCAGATCTTGCTGGATTGTCCGCTGAGGTCGTACGCGGCAATCTGAACAATGCCGGGCTATGGACCGCACTTCGTACCCGTCCGTTCAGCAAAGTCCCCGCGCTCGACAGCAAACCTCACTCCATCTTTATTACCGCCACAGATACCAACCCTCTCGCAGCCCGTCCGGATGTCATCATCCGTGAGCATGCCGAGGATTTCATCCATGGTATTACTGTGCTGTCTCGTCTTACCGAGGGTAAGCTCTTCCTGTGCAAGGCTCCGGGTGCTGATATTGCTGCGCCTAACAATGAGCGCGTTGTCGTGAAAGAGTTCGGTGGCATTCACCCGGCTGGTAATGCTGGCACTCATATTCACTTCCTGGATCCCGTCAGCGCTACCAAGACTGTCTGGACTATCGGTTACCAGGACGTCATCGCCTTCGGTAAGCTGTTTACCACGGGTAAGCTGTTCACTGACCGCGTTGTATCCCTTGCCGGTCCTCAGGTTGAGCAACCGCGCCTGGTGCGTACCCGTCTGGGTGCCAGCCTGGAAGAACTGACTGCCGGACAACTTAAGGCCGGTGAAAACCGTCTGATTTCCGGTTCTGTATTTGGTGGCCGTACCGCACGTGGTCCGTTCGCCTTCCTTGGCCGCTACCACAACCAGGTATCCGTGCTGCTGGAAGGACGCGACCGTCCGATGCTGCACTACCTGCGTCCCGGCTTCGGCTTCTTCTCTACCTTGCGTATCTATACCTCTGGCCTGTTGAGAGGTAAGAAATTCAGCTTCACCACCACTACTAACGGCAGTGAGCGTGCAATGGTTCCGGTTGGCTCGTACGAAAACGTCATGCCGCTGGATATCCTGCCTACCCAGCTGCTGCGTTCGCTGATCGTGGGGGATACGGATACTGCCCAGAAACTCGGTGCTCTGGAATTGGATGAGGAAGATCTGGCTCTGTGTACCTTTGTGTGCCCAGGCAAATATGAATACGGCCCGATCTTGCGTGACAACCTCACCCTTATCGAGAAGGAGGGTTAATAGATGAATTTCCTGCGTAATTTTCTCGATAAGATCGAGCCAAACTTCCACAAAGGTGGCAAACACGAAAAGTGGTATGCGCTGTATGAAGCGGTAGATACCATCTTTTATCGTCCTGCCGATGTGACCAAGACCACCTCTCATGTTCGCGACGGTATCGACCTCAAGCGCATCATGATTACTGTGTGGCTGTGTACTTTCCCTGCCATGTTCTACGGCATGTACAACCTCGGCTTCCAGGCTAACACCATCATGGCTGACATGGGCCTGACCGCGGTGGAAGGCTGGCGCGGTGCGTTTATCGGCTTGTTTGCCGGTTATGATCCGCAAAGTGTCTGGGATTGTTTCTGGCACGGTGCTGCTTATTTTGTACCTATTTACTTTGTTGTCTTTGCGGTGGGTGGTTTCTGGGAAGTTCTCTTCGCCATGATCCGCGGCCATGAAGTTAACGAAGGCTTCTTTGTTACCTCCGTTCTTTTCGCTCTGATCTGTCCGCCGGATATTCCGCTGTGGCAGGCAGCACTGGGCATCAGCTTCGGTGTAGTGATTGGTAAAGAAGTATTCGGTGGAACCGGTAAAAACTTTGTAAACCCGGCGCTGGCTGGCCGTGCGTTTCTGTTCTTTGCTTATCCTGCTGAAATCTCCGGCGATGCCGTCTGGACTGCCGTCGATGGATACACAGGTGCAACCGCGCTTTCCATCGCTGCGCAGGATGGTATGGAAGCCCTGAAGGGTGGCCTCACCTGGATGGATGCTTTCTTCGGCAATATGCATGGCTCGATCGGTGAAACATCAACACTGGCTATCTTCATTGGTGGTGCAGTTCTGCTGTTCATGGGTATCGCCTCCTGGCGTATCGTTCTGGGTGTCATGGTTGGAATGATGGGTACTGCCTTATTGTTCAATCTGGTCGGCAATCCGGAATCCAACCCGATGATGGCAATGCCCTGGTACTGGCACATGGTTCTCGGCGGCTTCGCTTTCGGCATGATCTTCATGGCGACCGACCCGGTGTCTGCAGCAATGACCAACGTCGGTAAGCTCTGGTTCGGTGCTTTGATTGGTTTGATGGTGGTGCTGGTGCGTGTGGTAAACCCCGCTTTCCCGGAAGGTATGATGTTGGCGATCCTGTTTGCCAACCTGTTTGCACCGCTGATTGACCACGTCGTAGTTCAAGCAAATGTTAAGCGGAGGTTGGCACGTGGCTAATAACGATACGATTAAGAAGACGATCATTGTCACGCTGCTCTTATGCCTCGTGTGCTCTATCGTTGTTTCTGCAACCGCTGTTCTTTTACGTCCCGCTCAGGTGGCTAACAAAGCGTTGGACTTCAAACGTAACATTCTTGCTGCTGCTAACCTGCAGCTGGAAGGAAAGAGCGTTGAAGAAGTATTCAATGAGCGCGTTACCCCTCGTGTAGTTGATCTCGAAACCGGGAAATTCACCGATGCTGTTGACGCAGAGACTTTTGATCAGCGGAAAGCAGCCAAGGATTTTTCTCTGTCTACATCATTGAGTGACAGTGAAGACATCGCCAAGATTTCCCGTCGCGAAAACTATTCTGTGGTGTACCTGATCGAAGAGCAGGGCAAACTGCAGAAAGTTATCCTGCCAATCAAAGGTTATGGCCTGTGGTCTACCCTGTATGGCTTTCTGGCGCTGGAAGCTGATGCCAACACCGTTGCCGGTCTGGTGTTTTATGAACACGCAGAGACACCGGGACTGGGTGGTGAAGTTGACAATCCGAAGTGGAGAGCGCAGTGGATTGGCAAAGAAGTATATGCCAATGATGAAGTTGCCATCTCTGTGGTAAAGGGATCCGTTGATCCGAGTTCAAGTCATGCGAAGAACCAGGTAGATGGTTTGTCTGGAGCTACCTTGACCGGCCGCGGAGTACACAACCTGCTGCATTTCTGGCTCGGTGAAAATGGTTATAAAACCTTCCTCGCCAATCTCACCAAAGGAGAGGCTTAACCCATGAAAGTCAAAGAGCTTCTATTTGATCCAATTTTCAAAAACAACCCGATTGCGTTGCAGATCTTAGGTATCTGTTCCGCACTGGCGGTTACCAGCAGCTTGCGCGTTACTCTGGTTATGTGTATTGGCTTGACCCTGGTGACTGCATTTTCAAGCTTCTTCGTATCTACTGTTAGAAATCACACGCCTAACAGTATTCGTATCATCGTACAGATGACCATCATCGGTTCCCTCGTGATCGTGGTGGACCAGGTACTTAAAGCAGTTGCTTATGACCTGAGCAAGCAGCTTTCGGTATTCGTTGGTTTGATCATGACCAACTGTATCGTTATGGGACGCGCAGAAGCCTTCGCTATGAAAAACCCACCGATCCCCAGCTTCCTCGACGGTATCGGTATGGGCCTGGGTTACAGCGCCATGCTGATTGCACTGGCTGTTGTGCGTGAAATATTTGGTGCAGGCAAGCTGATGGGGCATGAGATTCTGCCGCTGGTCACGGATGGTGGCTGGTATGTTCCTAATGGCCTTCTGTTGTTACCTCCAAGTGCTTTCTTTTTGATTGGTCTTTTTATCTGGGCATTGCGCACATGGAAAACCAATCAGGTTGAGGCTGCGGAATTCAGAATTACCTCTAACACGAAAGCGCAGGAGGTTTGATCGTGGAATATTATTTAAGCCTGCTTATTCGTTCGATTTTTATCGAGAACATGGCCCTGAGCTTCTTTCTCGGCATGTGTTCCTTTTTGGCAATCTCAAAGAAAATCGGTGCTGCATTCGGTTTGGGGGTTGCGGTAGTTGTGGTGCAGACAATCGTTGTTCCCTTGAACAACCTGATCTACGCCAACATCCTGGCCAATGGTGCACTGACATGGGCGGGATTGCCCGATACTGATCTGAGCTTCCTGGGACTGGTGGTTTACATCGGTGTAATCGCTGCTGTAGTACAGATCCTGGAGATGATCCTCGATAAATTCTTCCCTGCTATCTATGGCGCTCTGGGTGTGTTTCTACCTCTGATTACAGTGAACTGTATCATCATGGGTGGCGTGCTGTTCATGGTTGAGCGTGACTACAACCTCGGTGAAAGTGTTGTGTTCGGTTTTGGTTCAGGAGCGGGCTGGGCAATCGCCATCGTGCTGCTGGCAGGCGTCCGTGAAAAACTGAAGTACAGCGATGTGCCGGAAGGTTTGCGTGGCCTGGGTATCACTTTCATCACTGTAGGTTTGATGTCATTAGGCTTCATGTCCTTCGGCGGCATTGACCTGTAATCAGCGAGGTATTACCTAACATGAACATAGAAATTACTCTGGGTGTTGTCATGTTCACGGTCATCGTGTTCGCGCTGGTGGCAATCATCCTCATCGCACGGGCCAAGCTGGTCAGCAGTGGCGATGTCATTATTGATATAAACGGCGAGAAAAAGCTGACCGTCCCGGCTGGCGGTAAATTGCTGCAAACACTTTCAGGTGCCGGCTTGTTTCTGCCATCAGCCTGTGGTGGCGGCGGAACCTGTGCCCAATGTAAATGCATCGTGGTTTCCGGTGGCGGCTCCATGCTGCCGACCGAAGAAGGCCACTTCACCAAGCGCGACGCCCGTGAAGGCTGGCGTTTGTCTTGCCAGACGCCTGTGAAGCAGGACATGGTGATTGAAGTTCCGGAAGATGTGTTTGGTGTGAAGCAATGGGAATGTACCGTTGAGTCCAACCCGAACGTGGCTA
>CALFXJ010000032.1 GCA_937958105.1 uncultured Cellvibrio sp. | reverse complement strand
GCGCCGCCTGCTGGAGCCGTTCTACACCACCAGAATTGGCGGCATCGGGCTAGGCCTCGCGGTGGTCAATGCGGTAGTCAGTGAACACGGCGGTCGGATCGAGGTGGGTCGGAGCGAAATGGGTGGAGCGCGATTTGCCCTTCACCTGCCCCTTGAGCGGGGGGCGGACCATGGCTAAATCCAGACCCATCGACATACTCCTGGTGGAAGACGATCCGCACCTGCGGCAGTTGCTGCTGGAAGAGCTGCAGGATGCCGGGCACTCCTGTGCAGCCTGTGGCGGTATTCAGGAGGCGCGCGACTTCCTGCAGACCCAGTTGCCCCAGCTGATTGTCAGCGACCTGCGGCTGCCGGATGGCAACGGTCTGACGCTCCTCGAGAACGTAACCCAGCTGCCGCTCAAACCGGGGTTTATTGTAATCACTGCCTTCGGCACCATCGATCAGGCCGTCGATGCCCTCAAACGCGGCGCCGACGACTTCCTTACCAAGCCCCTGGATCTTGATCACCTGCGTCTGTGTGTGGAGCGCACCCTGCAACGCCAGCAGCTGCAGGAAGAGCTCGCTTATTACCGCCGGCTGCTGGACGAAGGAGAATTCCACGGCATGATCGGTGGCAGCAGTGCCATGCGTCAGCTGTTTGCGTTGTTGCGCCAGATTGCGCCCGCAGAAGGTCCGGTGCTGATTACCGGTGAAAGCGGCGTCGGTAAGGAGCTGGTCGCGCGGGCGCTGCACAATGAAAGCCCGCGGCGCGATAAGCCCTTCGTGGCGATCAACTGTGGCGGGATTCCGGCCAGCCTGCTGGAGAGTGAGCTGTTTGGCCACGCTGCCGGGGCCTTTACCGGCGCCGATAAAGCGCGGCAGGGCTTATTTGCGGCTGCGGACGGCGGCACAGTACTGTTGGATGAGATCGGCGAGATGCCACTGGAGATGCAGTCGAGCCTGCTGCGTACCCTGCAGGATGGCCGGGTGCGTCCGGTGGGCAGTAACCGTGAGCAGGAGCTGGATGTCCGCATCATCGCTGCCACCAATCGCCAGCTCACAGAGGAAATCAGCGCCGGCCGCTTCCGCGAAGATCTCTACTACCGCCTCGAGACCTTTTCCGTCGAGGTGCCTCCGTTGCGGCGGCGGGGCGGGGATGTGGAACGGTTGATCACTCATTATCTGCGCCAGCTGAATCTGCGGCGGGAACAGCCCGTGGAAGGCATCAGTGCGGAAGCCATGACCCGGCTGAAGGCCTATCCATTTCCGGGCAACGTCCGGGAGCTGGCAAATATGATTGAGCGCGCTGTGACTTTCTGTACCGGACGGCAGATCGATGTCGAGCATCTGCCGGAGCGGGTTCAGGCCATTACTATCACCGCGCTGGATCAGGACAGCCGCTGGCAGCCGCCCTTGGCGGATGGTCAGCTGGTGCCCCTCGAGACTATTGAGCAGGACTATATTCGCTATGTATTGCAGCAGGTCGACGGAAACAAGCGGCGTGCGGCGGAAATTCTCGGCATCGGGCGTCGCACCCTGTATCGCTGGCTCGAAGGCGATGATGAGTAATCCGCCGGGATGTGTGTCAATCTGGCGCATGGGCGTGGGCGCACAGTCCGGCGGCGACAGGCTCAGCGAAAAACTCTGTTAAATCAAAGCGTTAAGAGGATCTAAGAACTGGCATACCCATTGCAAAACTCCTTGTGACATTTCTATGAGTACATGAGGAGAGAAACTATGTTCAAGATGATCAAGCATCCATTGGCAATCCTTTCAATCTCGGCGGGTCTGTGTGCAGCTCCCTTCGCTTTGGCTGAAACCGCGCCCCAGACCACCGCACCTGGTGCCGCCACCACAGCTACCCAGGCTCAGATTCCTGATGAAAAGGTTGAGCAGTTTGTTGAAGCTTACGTGGAAGTGCAGAAGATCAACCGTGATTACAGCGAGCAGCTGCAATCTACCGAAGTCCCTGAAAAAGCAACCGAGCTGCAGCAGGAAGCCCAGAGCAAGATGCAGGAAGCTGTGACCGATTCCGGCCTGACTATCCCGGAGTATCAGCAGATCGCGACCCGCGCGGGCCAGGACCAGGAGCTGCGGAACCGTATCCAGCAGAAGATGGCTGAATAACCTGTAACGCTGACGCTACCGGAGCTTCGGCTCCGGTAATTCTTTCCCTTCGTTTTTCCCGCCTTTTCCTGCCTGATCCTGTAAAATGCGGACAATTTTGTCCGTAGGAGATGATGGCAATGTCCTGTATTCGCGCGTTTATCCTGCTGTTGTGCCTGTCGGCAGTTTCCAGCCAGGCCCAGATCAACCAACCCAAGCCGGTGGAGACCTCACAGACATTTGGTGAGTACACCGTGCACTTCAGTGTCTTTAACAGCACCTTTATCAGCCCCGAGGTAGCGAAAATCTATGGCTTAACCCGGGCCAGTAATCAGTCGCTGGTGAATATCAGTCTGACCAGGACAAGTGACGGTAAAACCAGCCTCGGATTGCCGGCAGAGGTCAGCGGTACAGCGACGAACCTGATCCAGCAACAGCGGACCCTGAAGTTTCAGACCGTCAGTGAAGGTGATGCAACCTATTACCTCGCGCCGGTTCGCCACACCAATGAAGAAGTGATTAACTTTATCGTGCAGGTTAAAGCGGAATCCGCGAGTGCACCCTTTACCGTGCGCTTCACCCGCACATTGCACGAGGAGCAGTAGCTGTATGAATCAGAAAATTGTGCTCGCCAGCGGCAATGCGGGAAAACTCCGCGAATTTCAGCAGCTACTTGCCGGCTGTGGCTTTGAGGTGCTGCCGCAGTCAGCGTTTAACCTGAGCAATGCAGACGAAACCGGTTTGACCTTTGTGGAAAACGCGATACTGAAAGCGCGTCATGCCTGCGCCCACACCGGCCTGCCTGCCATCGCCGATGACTCAGGACTGGAAGTCGACGCATTGAACGGTCGTCCCGGTATTTACTCCGCGCGCTACGCCGGTGTGGATGCATCCGACGCAGAGAATAATGCAAAGCTGGTGCAGGAGCTGAGCGGTGTTGAAGCGGCGCAACGCACAGCCCGTTATCACTGTGTCCTGGCGTTTATGCGGCACGCTGAAGACCCTACGCCTGTCTTGTGTCATGGCAGCTGGGAGGGAAGCATCCTTACTGAGCCGCGCGGCACGGGCGGGTTTGGTTACGATCCGTTATTTTTTGTTCCCACACACCAATGTACGGCGGCTGAGCTGGACAAGGCCGAAAAAAACCGTATCAGTCATCGCGGTAAGGCCATGGCTGAATTGCTCGCCCGGTTACAGAGGCGTTAGATCCTTGCGATCGTCACTGCAGCTTCACGTCAGTGATGGTATTAATTTTTACTGTAACTTTTCTTGCTGTAAATTTTTTTGCTGTAACTTTTTTTGATGTAACTTTTCTTGGCGTAACAGGGCAGACCCCATCTGATCATGCTGCAACTTCCTCCGCTGGCTTTGTATATCCACATTCCCTGGTGCATCCGCAAATGTCCCTATTGTGATTTCAATTCGCATCAGGCGAACGACGCTGTGCCGGAGGCGAACTACGTGGCGGCCCTGCGTGCAGATCTTCAGCAGGATCTATCGCTTGCACAGGGGCGCAGATTGAGCAGCATTTTTTTTGGCGGCGGCACGCCGAGTATTCTGTCCGCACCCGCCATCGCGCAGATACTCGCGGATGTAGAACAGCTGGTAGGATTTGAAGACGATATTGAAATTACCCTGGAGGCTAACCCCGGTACCTTTGAGCAGGAACGGTTTCGCGGTTTCCGTCAGGCGGGTGTGAATCGTCTGTCGATCGGTATCCAGAGTTTCAACGATACGCAGTTGACCTTGCTGGGGCGGGTTCACGGCCGCCATGAGGCGTTGCGTGCGGTAGACATGGCGCGTACCGCTGGCTTCGACAACATTAATCTGGACCTCATGCACGGATTACCGCAACAGTCGGTAGCGGATGCGCAGGCTGATCTGCAGCAGGCCATTGCCTTGTCCCCGGAACATATTTCCTGGTACCAGCTCACCATCGAACAGAACACGGTGTTTTATTCAAAGCCGCCGCGCCTGCCCGACGAAGAAATTCTGGCGGATATCCAGGATGAAGGTGTCGCACGTCTGGCGGATGCGGGTTATCAGCAATATGAAGTCTCGGCATATTCTCAGGCGGGCAGACGCGCACGGCATAACATCAATTACTGGCAGTTTGGTGATTACCTGGGAATAGGTGCCGGCGCTCACGGCAAGATCAGTCTGCCTGAACAGCAGGCCATCATTCGCCTGTGGAAGACGCGCCTGCCCGCGCATTATCTGCAGAGCGCTGATCGCATAGCATCATCAGTTCAATCCTCGTCGGTTAATGGCCACCACAACACCTACCTCGGCGGTGGAGAAGTGCTTCAGCCCGCTGCATTGCCACTGGAGTTTCTGATGAATGCTTTACGTCTGGTAGAGGGTGTTCCCGCCAATTATCTGCAGGAGCGCGCAGGTCTGCCGTGGGATGTGCTGGAGCCGCAGTGGTCTGCTTTGACGCACCAGGGGCTGGTGCAGGTAGAAAAAGGTTTTATCCGTACTACAGCGCTGGGGCAGCGGTTTTTGAATAACGTGCTGGAGGCTTACGCCGAGGATCAGTAAATCTAACGCGCAGGATTTTTAAATGTCTCAGGCGTTAAAAGAACCAGTAAACTGCGCCGCCGAGCATTGCCAGTGCGGCAGTCAGTCCAACCAGCGTGAAGATACCATCACGGGCGGTCAGCCCAAGACTCATGACGACAATGGATGAGGAAGGAATAATATCTGCGAAAGGGATAATCTCCAGAAACGGCATAAACAGACATAACCCGATAATTACTACACCGACAAGACGTGTCACGGGTTTTTTGGCAAAGCGTTTCAGGCGCGGTCTGAGAATGTAATCCACTTTGCGTGTCACAGGTTTTAATTTATTTGCTGCTTTGACGAACGTGGCTTTGTCAAAGCTGATACAACGTAATTTATAGGGCAGCCACGGCGTGCTGCGACCCCACACCAGCTGCGCTGAAATTACACTGATAACAACAGCAAGCACGGTGGGAACACCGAGAATCCCACCGGTGGGCAGCATAATGAGTAACGCAGCGATCAACAGCAGTGGTCCATAGCCGCGATCTTCAAATTCATCGATGATTTTACCGAAGGTAATTTTTCGTCCATCAATATTTTCTTCGATTTCGTCGAGGACGGCGGTCAGATTCATTTCTTCTTTCTCCATCTCTCCCTCCCGCACATCTCCACTGCCCGCACAATGGGTGATACGGGGTGACGCGCTTGGGTAGTCGTATATATTAATCCTTGACCTGGGATTCCCATGGCGGTTCGCGCCATTGAGGTGGGCTTGTTGCGTTCCACACATAAAAAAACCGCTGCATCAGCAGCGGTTAAAGAAGTGAATCAAAACACAGCAGGAAAAAATTTATCAGGCTTCGTTGTGCGGCTTACCGATAGTGGCGAGGATACCGCCGTCAACGTAAACGATCTGGCCAGTGACGAAGTCGCTGGCTTTTGAAGCCAGGAAGATGGTTGCGCCTTGCAGATCATCAGGATCGCCCCACTTGCCAGCAGGTGTACGATTGATGATGAAGTCGTTGAATGGGTGTCCATCAACACGGATAGGTGCAGTCTGGCTTGTTGCGAAGTAACCGGGACCAATACCGTTCACCTGAACGTTATGCTTCGCCCATTCGGTAGCCATGTTGCGGGTCAGCATCTTCAATCCGCCTTTCGCCGCCGCATAAGCTCCCACGGAATTGCGGCCTAGCTCGCTCATCATCGAACAGATGTTGATGATCTTACCGGAGCGACGCTCCACCATACGGCGAGCGACTGGGCGTGTCATGGTAAATACACCAGTGAGGTCAGTTTTGATGACTTCTTCAAACTCTTCCAGCGGCATATCCAGCAGCGGAATACGCTTGATGATGCCCGCGTTGTTAACGAGGATATCGATCGGGCCGTGGTCTTGCTCGATTTGTTTAACGGCTGCTTCCACTTGCGCTTCGTCAGTCACGTTAAATTTATAACCGAAGGCCTTAAAACCCTTTTCACGATAAGCGGCAACCGCATTATCGATTTTTTCCTGCGAAGAGTTGCCGTTGATAATCAACGTTGCACCCGCACTGGCGAGACCGCAGGCCATGGACATACCCAGACCGTGCGTGGCACCGGTGACCAGAGCGATCTTACCGGTTAAATCAAACAGAGGATGTGTCATGAGTTGATCCTTATTTCAATTCGCTTGGCTTGTGGAAATCCATATCGGTGTAATCCATATTCTCGCCGGCCATACCCCAGATAAAGGTGTAATTGGCAGTGCCGGCACCCGAGTGCATAGACCAGGGCGGCGAAACGACAGCTTGTTCGTTGCCGACCCAGATATGACGGGTTTCATGGGCTGGTCCCATAAAATGACAAACGGCTTGGTCCTGCGGAATCTGGAAATAAAAATACGCTTCCATCCGGCGGCTGTGGGTGTGCACTGGCATGGTGTTCCAGATGCTGCCGCTTTTCAGTTCAGTCATGCCCATCTGCAGCTGACAGGTGTCAACCACGCCGGCAATCATCAATTGATAAATGTTGCGCTCATTACAGGTCTCAGATGAACCCATATTCAACACCTTGGCGTCTTCCTTGCCGACTTTTTTGGTCGGGTAGGCATGATGCGCGGGTGTTGAGTTTAAATAAAACTTGGCCGGGTTAGCGGCATCGTCACTGCTGAAGCTGACGTCCTGCGCGCCCCGCCCGATGTAAAGAGCTTCTTTGGTGTTGATCTTGTATTCGGTGCCGTCAACGGTGATGGTGCCGCTGCCGCCGATGTTGATTGCACCCAGCTCGCGGCGCTGCAGAAAGAAATCTGCCTTTTGCTGATACACCGCATCCAGTTTGACAGCTTTGGTCACCGGCATGGCGCCGCCCACCATCAGTCGCTCATAGTGGGTATAAGTAAACAGAACTTCATCAGCCTCAAAGACCTTTTCGATCAGAAAATGCTTGCGCAGTTTTTCTGTATCGTAGTGTTTGAAGTCATCCATATGAACGGCAAAGCGTTCTTCTACGATTTTCATAATAAAACCTTTGGCGTTACCAGGTTGATTAATGCATTACCGGGCAGCCTGAAATAAATCAGACTGCCCGGCGTTCAGGTACGGCTTATTATTTATTGTGCTGCGTTGCTGCCGAGCAGCTTATACATTTCTACCCCTGCAAGAATAAAGGGGCCATTACCTTTCGGGTCATTCTTGTAGACGCGTTCACTCATGTAGTAATCGTAACTGCCGTCGCGGCCAAAGCCCAGACCGGCAACCAGACACTGGTTGGTCATGCTGATCAGACCATCGGAATGGACGGTAATAAATTCCTTGATCAGACCTTCGTAGGCTTTCTCAGCCGTTGCGCGATAGGAATCAGGAATATATCCCTTGTTGATGGCTTTGGCATAAAAGTAGGTGAACATGGCGCTGCCGGATGACTCCCGATAATTACCAACCCGCTCCGGCTGATCCATGATCTGATACCAGGTACCGGTGGCCGGGTCCTGATAACGACGAAGATCCGCCGCCAGTTCTGTAATCATGTCTAACAGGGGCTTGCGCAGCTCGGTATTGTTTTCGGGAATGTAGTCGAGCACATCAACCAGCGCCATGGTCAACCAGCCTAAACCTCTGCCCCAGTAAAACTCGGACAAACCGGTTTCTTTGTCGGCCCAGTTCATTTGCTTCGATTCATCCCAGGCGTGGTAATAAAGCCCGGATTCCGGATTGCGCAGCTTTTCATGAACCAGCTTGAATTCCTTGACCACTTCAGCGAGGCTTGCGCCATCTTCGAACATCACGCTGTAGCGCGCAAGAAAGGGCATCCCCATGTAAACACCATCGAGCCAAACCTGATGCGGGTAAGCTTGCTTGTGCCAGAACGCGCCTTCGCTGGTGCGCGGGTGTTCTTTCAGTTGCTTGCGCAGCAGGTCGGCAGCTTTACGATATTTCTCGTCTTTGGTTTTCTCGTACAAATCCAGCACGACGGTGCCGGGTGCGACGCTGTCGATGTTGTAGTTTTTAATATCATACTCGCGGATATCACCTTCGTCGGTGACGAAACTACCGGTAACTTTTTCGGCAACGTCGTCGTAGCGCGCATCGGGGGCAACTTTAGCCAGTTCTCCAACGGCACTAATCTGTACGCCGTGAATATCATATTCGAACTTGGGTTTGCGACGACGGTGCTCATCCCATCCATCGTAGTGATAGTTCAGGGTTTTACGCTCCAACTCGGAATCCACCAGACGCTTGCTCCAATTCAGTGCCGCATCAGCAGTGATAGGAAATGACTTGGCTTCTTCACTCAGTCTATTTTCCAGCCGAATGCGCGGAGTGGTGGTAAGGCGTGTAACTTCCTGCTCCAGATAAGCCACAAACTCTTCTTCAGTTTTGATACCGTTTTCTTCACCGTCCCATGCAGCCAGGAAGTAGTACTCAAGTTCCCCACCGGTAGGTTCCATAACGGACACGTAGCTGTTAGCGTCTTCGGTCTGCTCAATCCGGCTCTGGCGATGGAAAAGAATGGCCATGCCCAGGTAGTCATCTTCACCACTCAGACTTTGCTTGCCCCAGCTGGCAACGTAAGTCCAGGCGTAACCGCTGATTTCCTGGCTGCCTTGCAACAACTTGGTGCCGGGGTGTTTCACCATGCCAATAGCCAGGTTGGGTAACTCCTCAGAAATGCTCAGACGCGTATGAACCAGACGGCTGCCAGCACTCATGGAAAGATTACTGACCAGATCCAGTTTTTTATCGTTGATTTCCCAGCCTTTGTAAGTAATATTCAGCGCGGAATAAAGCGGGCCATCTTCAACGACTTTCGCAGTCCATTGGTCCACTTTGGAAACCAGCTCGACTTCTTTGCCGTTCCAGAAACCATAACCACCCGCGCCAAGTGACTTACCGACTTTCAATAAGTCCATGCCCCAATCAGCGGGTTCGTGATAAGACTGATAGCCATCCTGTCCGACATTCTGCAGAACCATATCGGTGGTTTTCTTGCCGAAGATGTCGAAGCCGTTACGCCAGTCAAGATAGATACGATAAGCCACTTTATCTGATTCGATACCCGGGCCTTCGTAACGGATAAATTCGGAGTGATCGGTATATTGCGGCGGCGGTGTCAGTTCTTTTACGTTCTGAAAAGTACCACCAATATATTTTTTATCCTGCCACTCTCCGCCCACTTTGTGAGAGATTTCTGCCTGGGCCTGTTTGGGAATCTCGAGGCTTTGTGCATTGGCGTCGGCGAGAATGGTAATGTTACGTTTCTGCGCCGGTGCAAAATTCAGCGTTACCAACAAATCATCAGGTACACCATCCGCATCGCGGTCTACCAGTTGTGCAGGCAGACGCTGCTCGCCTTCTTTTGCAATCAGGTGCTGCACTTGAGCATCCTTTGCATCGAGGCCGAGATCGTAAAGATTGAAGTACACAGGTTCGCGATCGCGGGCGAAATCAGTTGAGTTGGCAACTTCTGCCTGCGCAATAACAACGGCGCTGGACGCAGTGCTGGAGACTGTGGAGACAGGAGTTTCTGCTGTTGGTTTGCCAGAGTCGCAACCTGCGACTAAAGCCAGCAATAAGCTGCCGGACACTAATCCGCCAATGTTTGCCATTTTTTCACGTTTCAATGGATTCACCTTTCTGGCTGGTCAATGAATAAATTTATTAGAAATGAAGGTTAATTTTTAATCTCACCGTCATGATAGTGGCGGCAGATTCTGCCTTGTGCAAGAGTGCTGGATGACTCTTTTGTTAAGAAGTGTGGTGACAACAAAAATCGACTGGATCGCGTCCCGACTGTTCCAGGTTATCGAAAAAGAACCACTGATATTAAACAGGGATGCCGGAAGCCGGCATCCCTTTCTGGTCTAACGAAACGAGGAAAGATTAGTACTTATACTGGACGCCCAGGTAGTACTGTCTTCCTGTTTCGTGGTAGTAGGACAAACGTCTGTCGTTCTCATCTACCCACTGATCGTCAGCTTCGTTGGTGAGGTTGAGCGCTTCGAGGCTAACCTTCCAGCTGTCGTTAATCTGGTAAGACAGAGAGGCGTCAACGTTGTGAGTGCTGCTGGTTCCTTCGGCGTTGTTGCCGTCACGTCCGCGGGCGTTGGTCAGATAACCGCTGCGGGAAGCCAGAGACACACGTGCGTTGAAGGCATCTTTCTCGTAGTACAGTGTGGCACTTGAGGTGTTCACAGACATGTTCTCAAGATCAGATCTCAGCTCAACTTGACCGTCGCTGTTCAGATAATCGATTTGTCCTTTCACGTAGGTGTAAGAACCGATAAAACCGAAGTCGCTCAGGAAGCCGGGCAGGAAGCTGAACGGAGTCTGGTAGCTAAGCTCGAAACCGTAAACGTCTCCGCCCGGGGCATTCAGCGGAATTGAGTAGTTCCAGATCGCATTCACGTTACAGTCTGCCGGTGACATGGTTGAGTTGTTACAGGCATCAGTCGCCAGATCAAGATCAAGGCCACGCTCTGCCGCGATCTCGGTGAACGGGCGGGTAGTGCGCAGTGTCTGTACCTGGCTTTCCAGATCTTTTCTGAACAGCGCAATGCCCAAAGCACTTTCGTTATCAAAGTAAAGCTCAACACCTACGTCGTAGCTTTTTGCTTTGGTCGGCTCAAGGAACGGGTTGGCACCAGTAACAGTCATGTTGGTGCCGGCTACGTTGACAGAAGTGTCCGCCTTGATAGAACCGAGGCCAGCACGCGCGATACCTTCAGAGTAAGCCAGACGAATGACCACGTCTTCGATCGGCTCAAAAGACAGGTTAGCTGATGGCAGGATGTCGTCGTAGGAGTGATCTACCCACACCTGGTCACCGCTTACCCAGCCAGAAGTAGACTGGTCGGTGGAGTAATGACGGACACCGATGTTACCGCGAACCGGCGTGTTGCCAATAGTGGTATCGAAATCCAACTGCAGGAAGCCGCCGACAGTTTCTTCTACTGCGTCGTAGCTGTTTGCAGTGTTATCACGGTACGGACGATCCCAGACGTTGTTGGCCGCCATGATTCTGCCGCGATCAGGAACCAGCCAGGCAGGACCAGAGCCTAAACCTGAGTCGTAGCGGATCAGATCGTCTGCACCCAGTGTAACGGGGCCGGCAGCTTCATCTGCAAATTGCTTCTGATAGGTAGAGAATTCGAACTCTTTGTAATTTACACCACCTTTCAGCGTCAGTGCATCGTTGATACGGTACTCTAATTGCGCAGAGAAGTTGTCATAGGCGTTGCTGGAACCTTGAGGGCGCTGGCGAAGTTCAGTCAGCGTCCATGATGCTGGCAGATATGCGCCATCACCAAAGACAAAGTCGCCTCTCCGGCCATTGCGGAAATCGTAAGCAAACTCCTGGCCCTCAGCGCGGATAATAGCGGTGTTCTGAATCGGGTTGTCGAACTCAGATTCCGCCGTACCAATCAAGAGGCTACCGCTGAGGTTGTCGGTAAATTCATGGGTAACAGACAGGGTAACCTGATGGAACTCAGTTTTCATTTCATCAAAACGGTTCTCTGCCAGCAGGCGTACATCTTCAAATTGGGCATAAGCGAGGCTGTTGCCAACAATCTCATAATCCAGAACGTTGACGTTGGCGTTCTGCGAACCGTTCATTGACGCTTCCAGGAAGACTTCCTGACGAGTCGCTTCGTGTTCCGCGTAAAGTACATCCAGGCTTACTTCAGTGACATCGGTAGGACGGAACTGGATAGAAGCGCTCGCCCCCAGACGCGACATATCATGAGTGAAGGAGTCGTAGCGCGGAATACGCGGGTGGAAAGCCGTGTTAACTTCGTGAGTCGCATCAACGGCTGTACCGTCAACAAAACCAAAAGCCTGGCTGGAGGGGTTTGCCCAGCGAACGGTACTGGAGCCTTCGTCTTTGATGGTTCTTTCAGAGTAGGACAAAGAAAGAAGAGCACCGATTTTCCCGTCAGCAAAAATATTGCTTACCAGGAATGCAGCAGAAGGATCTGTCTCTTCAGACAAATCATTGTAGCCAGCCTGGGCTGATGCAGAGAATACAAAACCGTCATAGTTGAATGGTTTGGCTGAGTTCAGGTCAACGGTTGCACCCAGAGAACCTTCTTCGATTTCCGCCATCGCTGTTTTGTTGACAGTCAGGCTTGAAAACAGGTCTGAAGAAAAGGTGTTGAAGTCGAAACCACGGCCGCGGTTTGTACCGCCGGTTGCGTCAGTACCACCAGTGGTTGAAATAGATTCCATACCGTTAACACGGACACGGGTGTAGTCCGGGCCAAGACCACGAACAGAGATATTACGACCTTCACCGCCTGAACGGGTGATGGCAACACCGGGAATCCGCTGCAGTGATTCAGCCAGGTTATTGTCAGGGAAATCTGCGATGTCCTGAGCATTGATGGAATCAACTGCGTTAGCAGCGTTCCGCTTTGTTTCCAGAGATGTTGCCAGACTGGCGCGGTAGCTGCCGGTCACAACAACTTCTTCAATCGTTTCATTCTGTTGTGCGTGCACTGCAGCAGGCAGGGCAACTGCCATGGCTAACACCATTGGGTTAATCTTGAAGTGTTTCATTGTTTTTCCCCTGTATATTTATTTTGATGTATCACATCGAGCGTTGTGATGCGTTTATCTGGCGGAATAAGTCTTCCTCCAGTAATTCGTCGAAATCAGATTTGTGCGGAAATTGGATAAAGCACTTCATTATCCTCCCGCCAAGCTAATTTTAATTTTGTATTTTTGAGTCATTATTTTTGTCGGTATAGCAGAAAAGCAACGTGTGTAAAGTCTGAAAAAAACAGTTGTAACGGACTTTAGCCAACTTTAAAAGTTTTTCCTTCAATAGTGACGTTTTCTGCGACAAAATTTTCTACATGTTCAATATTGCCCACTTCCTTCACTGAAACGAACGTATTGTTGATCATGCGCAGATCACGAATCGGCGCGCGTTTGAAACCGCGCACCTGGAACACGCGCTCGGCTTTCTGGCAAACGAGGTCACGAATTTCAATATTGCGCACGGTGGGATCAAAACTGCCCGCGTCGCCTTCTTCATAATGAAAGTCGATCACCAGGGCGTTCTTGACTTCGCCAATCTGAATGTTGCGAATATAGAAGTTCTCGATAACTCCGCCACGCATGGAGTTGGTTTTGATGCGAATGCCTCGCTCCAGGTCCGGGCTGCTCATCTCGCAGTTCTCAACAAAGATGTTGCGTGCACCGCCGGATATCTCACTGCCAATCACCACACCGCCGTGACCGCTGCGCATCTTGCACCCGGTGATGAGGATATTTTCAGCAGGGATGTTTAAGCGGCGGCCGTCATTGTTGCGGCCGGACTTGATGGCGATACAGTCGTCACCAGTATCAAAGTAGCAATCTTCAATGACCACATTCTTACAGGATTCAGGATCGCAGCCATCAGAATTGGGGCCGAGGCTGTCGCAGGTAACGCCTTTTACAGTAACGCTTTGGCACAGCACCGGGTTGATCAGCCAGAAAGGTGCACCGGTAATAGTGACGCCTTCTATCAGCACATTTTCGCAACGATAGGGCTGAAAGAATGGCGGACGCAGGTTGGCTCCGTCGGCATAGAGACGCTGCTCGGGTGGAACGCCTTGTTCTGCGTCGGTAAATAATTTGTCCCGGCCTTCGTCCTGGGTAGGGAAGCCCGGCATACTCCAGTCGGTCCCGCCTTTCCAGGCGCCGCCCTTCCAGGGCCACCAGGTCGTGCGGTTGCCTTGGCCGTCCAGCACACCAGTACCGGTCACAGCAATGTTTTTCTGTTCAAAAGCATAGATCAGCGGTGAGTAACCCATAAATTCCACACCTTCCCAGCGGGTGAACACAGCGGGAAGATAATCTTTGGGGTCGGTGCTGAAGAGAATCCGGCTTTCGGGCTCGAGGTGCAGATTGACGTTGGACTTTAGATGGATTGGACCTGTCAGATAGCGACCGGCCGGGACAATCACACGTCCGCCACCCGCCTCGTGACAGGCAGCAATAGCTTTTGCGAATGCTTCGCTGTTATCTGTGATCCCGTCATTGACCGCGCCGTAGGTGCGGACATCGAACTGCCGATCAGGGAAGGTTGGAACAATGGTTTGCTGGCGAATGCGTGCCGCCATCTCCCAGGCCTGGTGATGCTCAGCATCACCAGTGGCTTGGGGGGCGGGTTGTTGATCCAGAACGGCGCACCCGACAGCGGTGCCAGCGGTGGCAACCAGAAAGGTACGACGACTGATCTTTGCAGGACGAAGCTCTCTCACTTGTCTCTCTCTTTTTGTATTCATTGAGCAGTGCGCATTGTTGCTATTCACTCAGCCACGCATGCATTAAGACCGCAGCTCTGAGGTCACTACAGGCATCAATGGACAGTTATGTTGAATCCCGCTCTGCCGGATACCGAGTTCGCTGCGTTGGAATGGTTGTAATGAGCTTGGTATATGAACTGGTAATTGGCAAGCACGGTCATCGGGTTGATGGTTTTCATTGGTGCCATTTTTTTCATTGTGTATTCGGCTGCCAGGAAAATCAATATCTTTTTAGTGTGAAATTTCTAAATAGACATATTTTATTAGTCTCATTGTCACTAATTTTTAGGTGTAATCGGTTTCATGTAATTATTTTTATAAGTGTAAACGGTTACTTTTTGCGCTGGAAACTGAATTTATCGGTTTCTTTACAAAAAATGAGAAAAATTTTTGTAAAAATTTTGAAGAAAATTTCTCCTAATAAATAGTCAACAAGGCGGACTGAATTACTGCTAAAAGGTGAATTATGAAGTTGACAGCGTTGTCATAAGAGGTGGTTTTCACTAAACCGGAAACAGGATGAATTGTGCGTATGGCGTACGTTATTGCGGGACTATTCACTCAATGTTAGATTGAAATTGGTATTGACCGAATACCATTGCCGATATTTAGGCGCCGTAAGGCGCCTGTTTTTTTCTCTACAAATCGGTAACACTTCTCCTATAACAAAAACTCATCTGGCGAATTTTTACCATCGACCGAAACTCACCCGTAGGTTGCAATCTTGAGCAGTATTATTCATTTACACAAACAGGATAATGTCGGTGTCAGTAAAGCCGCTTTACCCGCAGGCATCACCCTGATCGAAAACGACCTCACCTTGCGTGCTGATATTCCGGCGATGCATAAAGTTGCATTGGTGCCGATTGCTAAAGGTGAGGCTATCCGGAAATATGGCCAGGTAATTGGTTTCGCCGGCACCGATATCGCTCCCGGTGATCACGTCCATACGCACAACTGTGTGATGGGTGATCTCGAGAAGGATTATGGTTTCTGTCGAAATGCAGTCCCCACTGACTATGTACCCGAAGCGCAGCGGGCTACCTTCCAAGGTTATCGTCGCGCTAATGGCAAGGTGGGAACGCGTAACTACGTCGGCATTCTCACTACGGTAAACTGCTCGGCGACTGTCGCTCGCGCCATTGCCCAGCACTTCACCTTTTCGGGTGAGCTTGAACAATATCCCAATATTGATGGCGTCGTGGCTTTCACTCACGAGACGGGCTGCGGCATGCGTTCCGATGGTGAAGGATACGAAACGCTGCGTCGCACATTCGACGGCTACGCCCGCCACCCGAACTTCGGTGGGGTGATGATGGTAGGCCTGGGTTGCGAAACCATGCAGGTTCAGCGGGTGATGGAAGAAAGCGGCCTGGGTGGTTCCAAGACATTCTGCGCCTACACCATTCAGGAAGTTGGCGGTACGCGGATTGCGGTTGAAAAGGGTATCGAAACCCTGCGCCAGATGTTGCCGCTGGTTAACGAAGCTCGGCGCGAAACTGTGCCTGCCAGTGAATTGACTCTGGCGGTGCAGTGCGGCGGCTCCGACGCATTCTCCGGTATTACCGCGAACCCGGCGCTGGGTGTTGCCGGAGATATTCTGGTGCGTCATGGCGGTACAGTGATTTACTCTGAGACTCCGGAAATTTTTGGCGCTGAACACTTGCTGACACAACGTGCTGCAACGCCGGAGCTGGCAGAAAAATTACTCGAACGGATTCGCTGGTGGGAAGATTACACCGAGCGTAATGGCTTTGAGTTAAATAACAACCCTTCACCGGGCAATAAAGTGGGCGGATTGACCACTATCCTGGAAAAATCACTGGGCGCTCAGGCCAAAAGTGGATCTACCCAGATGACCGGTGTTTATCTGTACGCGGAAGAGGTTAAAGAAAAAGGTCTGGTGTTCATGGATAGCCCCGGCTTTGATCCGGTGTCTGTGACCGGTCAGATCGCATCCGGTGCAAACGTTGTGTGCTTCACCACAGGCCGTGGTTCTGCGTTTGGCAGCAAGCCGGTTCCCAGTATCAAGCTGGCCAGTAACTCCCAATTGTATGAGCGCATGAAAGAAGATGTGGACATCAATTGCGGCGGAGTGCTGGATGGTGAATACACGCTGGAAGAGTGCGGCGAAAAAATCTTTGCTGAGATTCTGGCTGTGGCATCCGGCGAAGCTACCAAGAGCGAACTGCTGGGTTATGGGGATAACGAATTCAATCCCTGGAAGATTGGTGCTGTTGTTTAAAAGTTTTAATGCAGCGATATCAGAGTATTTGATGATTCCGCTGCAGATGATCAATCATCCTTCGGGCGCATTATTACGCTGAACAAGATGAACGACCTGCCGGAGTGTGCCGCATCCGCCTCCGGCAAGGATTAAACCGCGCTGACGGTGAGAGAGGGAGTCGGACCTTGATGTCCGGCCATCACGAAGGCACAGATCGAAAAACCCGACAAAACGCTGTAGTTTTTATAGTGAATTGTTCTGAGCTGCTTCGATTTAAGTGCCATTATTATAAAGGTGTGATTGTTGGAAAGCTTCTTGTGGCTTAATAGCCGCGAGAGGTATTTGCTTGCAATCAAAAAGACCTACTTAGAGGGAAGTGTCCTATGAAGATCTCCATACCCAGGGAGCGTCGTGCCCACGAGCGTCGTGTAGCCGCAACACCAGAGACGGTGAAAAAATTTGTTGCCTTAGGTATTGATGTGGCGGTAGAGGCGGGTGCCGGTGAAGCAAGCCGGATTACTGATGCAGCCTATGAAGCCGCTGGTGCAAAAATTGTTGGTGATCTCGCGCAGCTATTGGCAGATGCCGATATTGTTTTGAAAGTTCAACGCCCCCTTCTGGCTGGCGAAGATGGTCCCGATGAATTGGCATTGATGAAACGCGGCGCGTTGCTCGTTGCTATTTTGTCTCCCTATGCCGACCCCAATGCTGTCCAGCAATATGCCGCTGCTGGTGTAACGGCTATGGCATTGGAGTTTGTTCCGCGTATTACCCGTGCCCAGAGCATGGATGTCCTCAGCTCCCAAAGTAACCTTGCAGGCTATCGTGCTGTGTTAGAGGCAGTGAATGTCTATGACCGCGCGATGCCGATGATGATGACTGCGGCTGGCACAATTGCACCCGCCCGGGTGATGGTGCTGGGTGCCGGTGTTGCGGGATTGCAGGCCATTGCAACGGCTCGTCGTCTTGGCGCTATTGTGTCGGCGACAGACGTGCGCCCCGCCTCTAAAGAGCAGGTGGAAAGTCTCGGCGGCAAGTTTGTCATGGTCGAAAGTGAAGAAGTGGCCAACGCAGAAACTGCCGGTGGTTACGCTAAAGAGATGAGCGATGACTACAAGCGCCGCCAGGCTGAGCTGGTTGCAGAAACGCTGAAGAAGCAGGACATCGCCATCTGTACCGCATTAATCCCGGGTCGCAAGGCGCCCACACTGATCAATGATGAGATGGTGCACAGCATGCGCCCAGGATCGGTCATTGTGGATCTGGCGGCAGAGCAGGGTGGTAACTGTACGCTGACCAAGCCGGGCGAAATTGTTGAGGTGAACGGTGTGACCATTATTGGTCTGTTCAATATTCCCAGCCGTCTGTCAGCGGATGCCAGCGCGTTATATGCAAAGAACCTGCTGAATTTCCTCACGCCGCTGGTAGACGCCGAAGAAAAAGCGCTCAACATCAACTGGCAGGATGAAATCGTTGCAGCGGTTACCTTGACCCGCGACGGTCAGGTGGTTCATCCCAACTTTCAGCCGGCAAATGCCTAGGGGGATTTATGGAAGCGAACTTCATTTCTCAATTATCAATCTTTGTGCTGGCGGTTTTTGTAGGCTATTACGTGGTATGGAGCGTAACGCCCGCCCTGCACACACCGCTGATGGCGGTGACCAATGCGATCTCCAGTGTGATTATCGTCGGGGCCCTGATTGCCGTCGGGCCGGCTGAGATGAGTCTGTCCAAAGTGCTTGGCTTTGGTGCAATGGTGTTGGCAGCGATTAACATCTTCGGTGGTTTCACCGTGACGCATCGCATGCTCGCCATGTACAAAAAGAAAAAATAATTCCGCACAACATCACTGGGGAACATCATGACAGAATTACATGCAAACCTGACTTCGCTCGCCTATCTGGTGGCGGCGGTGTTGTTCATCATGGCGCTGCGCGGATTATCCTCTCCGGAGTCTTCCCGCGCTGGAAATTACTTTGGAATGATCGGGATGTTCATCGCTGTTGTAACAACAGTGTTGAGCCCCGCCGTTGATTCTTATGGCTGGATTCTGGTGGCGCTGGCTATCGGTGCGGTCATTGGTGTGATCACTGCGCGTCGTATCGCCATGACGGCGATGCCGCAGCTGGTGGCTGCATTCCACAGTCTGGTTGGTCTGGCGGCAGTATTGGTAGCGGGTGCGGCCTTCACCAATCCTGCAGCATTTGGTCTGCTGAATGCCAGCGGCGAAATATTTATTGCCAGCCGTATCGAAATGGGACTTGGCGTAGTCATTGGTGCAATTACCTTTTCCGGTTCAGTAATTGCCTTTACCAAATTGCAGGGGCTGGTATCCGGTGCGCCCGTAACCTTTGGTGGCCAGCATCTGCTTAATGCCCTCATCGGTCTGTTCATCATCGCGTTGATTGTTTACTTCTGCTTTGAACAGGCACCCTGGGTATTCTGGACCATGACGGCACTGGCCTTTGTCATCGGCGTCCTGCTGATCATTCCGATCGGTGGCGCAGACATGCCGGTGGTGGTATCCATGCTCAACTCCTACTCCGGTTGGGCCGCTGCCGGTATCGGATTTACGCTGCATAATGACGCGCTGATTGTAACTGGTGCACTAGTCGGCTCGTCCGGTGCAATTCTGTCTTACATCATGTGTAAGGGTATGAATCGCTCCTTCTTCAATGTTATTCTCGGCGGCTTTGGCGCAGACGCGGCATCAGCGGGTGCCGGTGGTGGTGTCGATGATCGCCCGGTAAAACAAGGCAGTGCGGAAGATGCCGCCTTCATTATGAAGAATGCCGGTTCCGTCATCATCGTTCCCGGTTACGGTATGGCGGTGGCTCAGGCACAGCACGCGTTGCGTGAAATGTGCGACGAGCTGAAGAAAGCCGGTGTTAAAGTCAGTTATGCCATTCACCCGGTAGCCGGTCGTATGCCGGGGCATATGAACGTACTGTTGGCAGAAGCGAACGTTCCCTATGACGAAGTGTTTGAGCTGGAAGACATCAACAATGAATTCCAGACTGCTGATGTAGCCTTCGTGATCGGTGCGAATGATGTTACCAACCCTGCAGCCAAGAGCGATCCGAGCAGTCCGATCTTCGGTATGCCGATTCTCGATGTGGAAAAGGCGCGCACGGTACTTTTCGTTAAGCGCAGTATGGCGTCGGGCTACGCCGGTGTGCAGAACGAGCTGTTCTATAAGGA
>CALFXJ010000031.1 GCA_937958105.1 uncultured Cellvibrio sp. | reverse complement strand
GACACCCTCGCATCCCCGGATCTGTCGGATTACGCCTGCGGCTAATCCGACCTACATACCGACTAATGTAAAATTTTCCCTTCGCTGAATATTGAAGCAAGTAGGTCGGATTAGCGTAGCGTAATCCGACACCCTCGCATCCCCGGATCTGTCGGATTACGCCTGCGGCTAATCCGACCTACGTAATTGTGCTGGGGTGATTAATCAAACTGCATGTCTTTGGGGACTGGGATGTTGCGGGGGTATGTGGGTTTTTCGCCTTTGCCGCGGCGGAAGTTGCGGAGCTGGAAGACGTAGGCCAGTACCTGGGCGACGGCCATGTAAAGGCCGGCGGGGATTTCCTGGTCGACGTCAGTGGTGTGGTAGATCGCACGGGCGAGCACCGGTGCTTCGATGATTTCGATCTTATGGGCTTTGGCGATTTCGCGGATTTTCAGCGCGACGTGATCTCCGCCCTTGGCCAGCATGATTGGCGTAGCCATTGTTTCTGGATCGTACCTCAAGGCAACGGCGTAGTGCGTCGGGTTGGTAATGATGACGTCCGCATCGGGAACATTGGCCATCATGCGTCGCTGGGCCATCTCCCGTTGCAGCTGGCGGATGCGGCCTTTAACTTCAGGTTTTCCTTCGGTGTCTTTCATCTCGTCTTTCAATTCCTGCCGCGACATCTTCAGTTTTTTGCTGTGCTCCCAGATCTGAAATGGCACATCAACAGCAGCAATCAGTACGGTGGATGCAGACAGGATAATGGCGGCATAGCCGCTGATCTTCAGCGAGTGAATGATCGCGTTGTTCATGGTCTCGTCGACCAGACGAAACATGGCCTGCTCATAGGCCAGCAGCAATAAAATGGTTGCACCGAGGATGACAATCACTTTACCGAGTGCTTTGCCCAACTCCACCAGAGCTTTCATGGAAAACATCCGTTTGATACCCGCAACAGGATTCATCCGACTGAACTTCGGAGCCATAGCCTTGCCGCTGAACAGCCAGCCGCCCAACGCGACGGGGCCGATAATGGAGGCGGCCAGCAGCATCCCGAACAGCGGCAGCAGACTGAGCAGCCCTTCGAAGATGGATGCAGATAAATAGGTAATCATCATCTGCGGATCAAAGATGGCGTCACGGGGAATGGTAAAGTTGTAGCGCGTTACGTCCATGAGCTTGCTGCCCATGTATTGCCCGAACACCATCAAACCAATGGTACCCAGCAACAGAATCGCGGTCGTGGTGAGATCGCGGGATCGGGGAATCTGGCCTTCTTCACGCGCTTTTTCAAGTTTTCGCGCCGAGGCCTCTTCTGTCTTTTCCTGACCGTTCTCGTCTTCTTGAGCCATCAGGGCATCTCCACCAATGTCTGCACCATGGCAATGCCCTCTTCTATCACCGTTTCAAACACGGGCAGGAAATTGGCAAGACTGAACCAGATCAACAACAAACCAAATAACAGTGTGAACGGAAAACCCACCGCGAAGATATTCATCTGCGGGGCCGAGCGACTCATCACACCGAACGAAATATTCACAATCAGCAAGGATGTGAACAGAGGTAAAGCAATCACCAGTGCAACGCTGAACATCCACGAACCCATGCTGACAATCAACAAAAAACTATCCGCACTCAGCCCTGCGCCGCTCATAGGCAGCGTGGAAAAGCTGTCCACCAGAAGCTGGATCACCATCGCATGGCCATTGATGCTGAGAAACAGCAGCGTGGACAGCAGCAGATAAAACTGTGAGAGTACGGTGACGCTGACACCACTGGAGGGATCGTTCATAGCCGCGAAACCCAGGCCCATCTTCATCGCAATATACTGGCCCGCCAGCACGAACACGTGCATCACTACCTGCAGCATAAAACCCATGGCGATGCCGATCAGCAGTTCTTTGACCACCAGCACCATAGCTTCTACGGACACCAGTGATACCACGGGTGCTGGCGGCAACAGCGGTACAACCAGCAACGTGGTAAAGACAGTCAGCATGATACGAACCCGCGCGGGCACGGTGCGCGCGCCGATCACCGGCATCATGAAGTAAAAGCCACTGATGCGAATCATCGGCCAGAGATACTGACCGATGAACTGCATAAGCTGGGCTTCGCTGACAACAAGTTCATTCATGATTGAGGGATTCCCTAACCGATCAGATAGGGCACACTGGTAAACAATCGATCAAACAAATCCATAAATTCAGTCAGCAACCAGGGACCCACCATCATGATGGTGGTGATGGTCATGATCAGGCGTGGCAGAAAGCTCAGAGTCTGCTCGTTGATCTGTGTAGCCGCCTGAAACATACTGACGATCAAGCCTACGGCCAGGCTCGGCCCTACGATAACCACCACCATCAGCATGGTGAGATAAAACGCATCGGCAAATAAATCCATCACCACTTCTGGAGTCATAACGGCGTCCTCTATACACCAAAACTGGCGGCAAGCGTGCCGACAATCATCGCCCAGCCATCGACCAGCACAAACAGCATGATTTTAAATGGCAGAGAGATAATCAGCGGCGACAGCATCATCATCCCCATCGCCATCAACACGCTGGATACGACAATATCAATCACCAGGAATGGAATGAAGATGATAAAACCTATCTGAAATGCAGTTTTCAATTCACTGATGATGAACGCCGGAACAAGAATACTGAATGGCGTTTCTTCCGGTGATGCAATGGTCGGGCTGCCCGCGATACCGACAAACAAAGCGATATCCGACTCGCGCGTCTGGCCCAGCATAAATTCGTGAAAGGGTGCGGCGGTATTGGCCAGCGCCTGTTGTGCACTGATCTGCTGATTAATGTAAGGCTGCAATGCGTTTTCATTAACCTGATTCAACACCGGCTGCATGATGAACAACGTCAGAAACAAAGCCAGCCCGATCAACACCTGATTTGAAGGCGACTGCTGCAGACCCAGAGCCTGCCGCAGGATGGAAAATACGATAATGATGCGCGTGAATGAGGTCATCATCATCAACAATGCCGGCAGGAAGGTCAGCATCGTCATGATCGCGAGGATCTGGAGCGTCACCGTATATTCCTGAGTACCATCGGCATTGGTGGTGACGGTCAGTGCCGGCAGACCGGGAATTGCCGGCAGCGCGCCGCCTACCTGACTTTCCGTCGGCGGTGCTGGCTGTGCGGGTGCTGTGGTCTGCGCCTGTACGTTAACTGCCAGCAACAGGCTGGCAATAAACAGCAGACGCAGAGATGGCATGATAAATTTATGAAGCATGATGTCGTTCCCGGAACGAGGGTTTATCTCAAGAGCAGCGGACGGCTCAAACAGGGGATTTGTCCTGCGGTGCAGCAGTATCGCGATTATTTTTCTGCTGCAGAATCGCCATGAGTTTTTTGCCGAAGTCTGACGAGGCCGATGAACTGTCGCCCGCTGCGATGACCGGTTCATCAAACACGTGCAGCGTATTGATTTGCGTTGCAGTAATGCCCAGCAGCAACTGCTGACCACCGACATCAACCACCGCCAGACGCTCGCGGGTACCCAGTGGCAAGGTGGCAATGATTTTTATGGAGGAGTTGTTAAACAAACCGCCTTGATTAAAACGGCGGAGAAACCAGCCAAGTACCAGAATAAGCGCAACGATCAACACCAATCCCGCGGCTACGCTGGCCAGGTGAGTGCTGCTGTTGATCCGTGTTCCCTGTGCGGCCTTTTTTTCAGTCACAACGGGAGCGTCCGTCGCAGCCGGAATGCCGGAGACTGACACTGCCGATGATTCCTGCAGGGATTCACCCTGAACCGGCGCTGCTGTTTCGCCTTCAGCGTTGACCGGCAGAGACACCAGCAGCAGACAGGCCATCGCTAAAGCTGTAAACCAACCAGCAACCGTTTTCCTGGTGACAACCGGATTCAGTATCACTGCCATATCCTGTATCAACGTAATTTTTTGATACGCTCAGACGGGCTGATAACGTCCGTCATGCGAATACCGAACTTCTCGTTAACCACAACCACTTCGCCGTGAGCGATCAGTGTGCCATTAACCAGCACGTCCAGCGGCTCGCCTGCCAGGCGATCCAGCTCGATAACCGAGCCCTGATTTAATTGCAGCAGGTTGCGGATCGTGATTGACGTGCGCCCTACTTCCATGGAGATGGATACCGGAATATCCAGAATTAATTCCAGCTCCGGCCGCGGGCCTGCCTCAGCCTCTGCTTCAAACTCGTCAAGCTCTACAGCATTGACTTCTGCATCGGCGTTGGCCTGTTCTTGCATGGCAGCAGCCCAATCGTCTGCCATTGAATCTTGGTCGATATCATCTCTTGCCACGGGAGGCTCCTTCGGTACCAGTAATATTCTGTGCGTTACTGCGATCAATAAATTCAAAAATTTTCAACGCGAGATTGCCGCGATGCTGGCCCAGCTGCGTGCGGAATACCGGCACGCCATTGGCCGTAACGATGTGATGGTCGGGAAATTCCACGGGGATAATATCGCCGGCCTTGAGGTTGATGATGTCGCGCAGGGTGATCTCGCGGCGAACTATGTCGCACTCCAGATCTACCTTCGCCGCCAGAACATCTTCTTTCAGTGCCTTGACCCAGCGCTCATCCTGTTCGTCGCTGTCGCTTTGCAGACCGGCATCCAGTACTTCACGGATAGGTTCGATCATGGAGTACGGCATGGTGATATGAATCTCACCGCCACCGCCATCGAGCTCAACATGAAACGTGCTGACCACCACCACTTCACTGGGGCTGACGATATTTGCCAGGGATGGATTCACTTCGGAGTTGATGTACTCAAAGTTAATCGGCATCACCGCTTTCCAGGCTTCTGACAAATCTACGAATGCCTGATTGAGTACCATCTGCACCACGCGCAGTTCGGTAGGAGTAAATTCCCGGCCTTCAATCTTGGCGTGACGACCGTCGCCACCAAAGAAGTTATCGACCAGCTTAAACACCAGCCGCGCATCGAGAATAATCAAGGCCGTACCGCGCAGCGGGCGGAACTTGATCATGTTAAGGCTGGTGGGAACATACAGCGTATGAACGTATTCGCCGAATTTCTGAATCTGGATACCGCCTACGGAAACGTCGGCAGTACGGCGCAGCATGTTGAACATGCTGATGCGGGTGTAACGCGCAAAGCGTTCGTTGATCATCTCCAGGGTGGGCATGCGCCCGCGTACGATCCGATCCTGACTGGTCAGGTCGTACGCGCGTACCGCACCCGGTTCGTCTTCTGCTTCGGTACTGATATCGCCGTCATCTACTCCGTGAAGCAGCGCGTCAATTTCGTCTTGTGAGAGTAAATCCTGCACGATGTCTTGCCTCTGACGTTTTTATTGCATCACAAAGTTGACGAACAACACCTGTTCGACACCGGGCCTGCCAATTTCATAGCGCAGTACCTGCTGGACTCTGACCAGCGCCTCTTCACGCAGCGCTTCTTTGCCTTCTGGTGTCTGCAGGTTTTCAAAACTCTGGGCGCTTAACAGCATCACCAGTGCGTTGCGGATTGCTGGCATGTGGAGATCCAGCGCTTTGGTAATCTCCGCATCGCGCAGCATCAATGTCAGTTCTGCCTGCAGGAAACGGCTGCGACCGCGATCTTCAAAGTTGACCACGAAGGGCGGATTCAAGGGATAGTAAACCGCTGTCTGTTTACCCGAGGGAGCGTAACTCACCGGCGCGGCTTCCGCCTCCGGCTCGCTGGAAAAGCCGCCGGTCAGAGCCAGGGTAAGCACCACAGAAATTCCCACCAGCAGTACCGCTGCACCGACAGTCAGGAGAAGTTTTTTGCGTTTCTGTTGCGCAGCAACTGCAGGATCTGCCGCATCAGCACCGCCCTGAGGTTGTCCGCTCTTTGGATTTCTTGCCATGTCAAAAGCCCGTCACTTTTACTGCTAAGGGGGGTTGAGCAATACCCATGCCAGTGTTTGCTTATGAAGCTTAGCAGCTGAAAGAAGGATTGCGAGGCGGTTGTTGGCGGGTTACGGAGGGAGCTCGTTTACAGGAGAGGATACGTCAGGCAGCGCGGCTGAACCTCGCTGCCTGATGTGCTGGCGCCTGATCAGGCGTAATGGTCTACCAGCCGAATCTGAGCAATATCGGTGGTGACCCCCGCTATGACTTCATCGTCGAGGTCGGCCTCGGAGTTACCGGCCTGCCCCTCCGACTCTTCGTCCCGCGCATTCTGGCGGGCGAAAGATTGATCGGAGACATCCATATCCATCAGGTTCAAGCCCTGCTCACTGAACATCTCGCGCAGGCGTGTAGCATTCTGGTCCAGCGCCTCGCGGACTACTGCATGCGGACTGGAAAAACTGACGCTGGCCTGATCCTGGTGAATGGTGACCCTTACCTGCATGGGCCCCAGTTCCGGCGGGTCCAGGCGTATTTCAGCAGCGCTGACATTCTGTGCCGCCAGCCACAACACCCGCTCACCGACCGCCTGGCCCCAGCGCGGCTGTCCCACACCCACGGGAACGCCGGTCTGTACGACAAAACTGCGCTGCTGCGGAGCCTGAGCTTCAGTGGGACGGCTGGCCGGTGCCGTTGCCACTGCTGGATCGGCCGCCAGCTTTGTCGGGCTCTGTTCTGTCTGCGCCGTCTTTTCAGCTGCGGGGTTAGCAGCCAGGAGCCGACTGAAGGATTGCTTGGAATCTTCCGCAGCAGCTTCACCCTCCACAGCCAGTAAATTGGCTTCGCCTTCCGGCAATTCGGATGTATCTGCCTGTAATCCGCTCAGGGCAGTTGCCGGAGTCGCGGCCGGTCTTGCTCCCGTCGCTGCCAGACCGCTGGTCAGGGCTGCCTCTGCGGCGGGGGTAGTACCTCCCGTTGCCGGCGGCAGGATTGTGCCGGGGGTGGCCGTAGCCCCTGTCAGTTCCGGCGCGAGAGGCGCGAGCGGACTTTCTGCTACGTCAACCGTTTCTTCCGCAACAGCCTCACTGTTCTCTGCGACGTCGACCCCAGGTACCAGCCCTGCTTCTGCCAGCAGCAGACTCTGGTCGTTATCTTCTTCTGTTACCGGCGCGGCCGCTGCGGCTGTCTCGATTTGTTCCGCCTTATCGGCGTCTCGGGACTTAGCGGTATCTTCAGGCTTAGCGGTGTCTTTGGACTTGGCTGCTGACTCGGCTTCGCCAGACTGTGTGGCATCAGCGCGCTGTACCGGCTTATGGTGGGCAGGCACCCGCTCTCCGGTCCGCTCGCTGCGGTCCGGGCGAGCAGCTGGCTCAGGCCGCGCGGTTTTTCTGGCTTTGGCTACATCATCCATGGCGGAGCGGAATTCCGTTCCGCTGTCGCGAGGGCTGGATGGAGCAATGGCAGGTTTATTGACGCTCAGCAGCAGACTGCCTGATGTTGCTGGAGAATTCCCACTGGAAGCAAAATTCATGGATAGACGACTCCTAAATCCGGAACAGGCCCGACTAAGGCACGTTCGCTCGTCACCAAGCGGCAACTGCTTGCCGCTCTGGCGGTAAAACGCTTGGGTTATAGGAGCTTTTGCAAGAGGGATGCCAACCGCGGGAGCGGTGTCAAGCCGTGAGGATATTCGGAGGGATGGCCGGACTCAGCCGACCGCAATAAATTCCTGGAGCAAGGTGGTGACGCGGGTGAACTCGACTTCGGCTTCGGCCAGCAGCTCAGGGATGATATCCAGATTGCCGGTCAATGCCTGAACTTCAATCTGGCTGCACAGTTCTGCCAGACGGGACGCGCCAATATTGCTGCTGCTGCCTTTAAAACTGTGGGCCGCGCGACGGATTACTTCAGCATCCCCCTGGGGCACCAGTTCATGCAGGTTGCGAATCCGCTCGCGGGAGTCGGTGACGAAGGTTTCGATCAGCAGCATGAAGTCGCTTTCCATAACATCCTTCAGCGTCGTCAGTATCTCGCGGTCAAGATGCGGTGTCGTACTCATTGAATGCCCTCAACATAACAACTCAATCATCGTTAACCCAGGAAAAAACGGCCTCGACTTCATTACCCTTGCCGAGATAACGCACAGAGTCGCACAGTTTATCCACCAGCGCGAGTCCCCGACCACTGTATTGGCTGTTGGACAAGCCTTCAGCAGAACAGTTGCTCTTATCAAAACCCTCCCCGCTGTCTTCCACCCGGATCGTCAGGCGTCCACCGCCTGGAGAAGTAGAGTGCTGCAGGTGAATACGGATGTACCCGGCCGATACCTCACGCAGCCGCGCCTCGCGCTCCTGATAATACCGGGTGAAGCCTTCCGGGGTATCCTTCATGGCTGAATCGAGTTTGAGCACCCCATGCTCCAGGGCATTGGAATAAAGCTCGGCCATGATGGTGTACAGCGTACCGCTGTAATTGCGCAGACCGGGAACCTCCATCAACACGTTCAACAGCAGCGGCAGTGGATCGAAAGCGTGAAAACTGGTGGGCTTGATCTCGAAACACATGTCCCACTCAGCCAGACTTGAATAGCGGCGGAAGATAGTTTCCCGCGCGACGCTGTCGACCTTGTGAGGCTCGTCCATCACGATCTCCAGCAGCGAAAGATCGTCGTTTTTCTCGCCGCCGCCGATAAATTCCTGAACGCTGCCGAGAATTTCATCGAAAGCTTTTTCCGGCTGGCGGTTGCGTTCAAACACGGCGCGCAGCCGCTCTTCCCCAAACATTTCTCCCGTACTGTCACGCGCTTCGTGGATACCGTCGGACCACATGAAGAAGCGATCGCCCACCGCCAGCTCGTAATGTTCGCAATCGTCTTTAAAACTTTTGTTCGGCAGCACACCCAGCGGCAGGTGGGTAGAACGCACCGGCACGATGCTCAAGTCGTCTTTGCGATAAATAAAGCAGTCCGGCAGACCGCCGTTCCACACCTTCATGCGCCGTTTTTCGAAATTCATATCGATCATGGTGGCGCAGCAGAAAAAACCCAGCGGCAGGATGGTCTTCAGTTTGCCGTTGATCTCACGCAGGATGTCCGTCATGGAAAACCCTTTGTGGACCATGCCATAAAAGGTTGCCGCCAGTGGCATGGCACCGATCGCGGCAGGCAGGCCGTGCCCGGTAAAATCTCCAAGCAACACCATCATGCTGCCGGAGGGACGCATTGCCGCCACCATCACATCGCCGTTAAAGATGGCCAGCGACGACAGGTAATAACGGACATTGCTGGCATCAAGGCAGCCGCTGTGGGCGACATTGTCGAAGACCTGTTTGGCGACCGCCTGCTCCTGCAGGAACTGTTCATTGTGGCGGGCGATCTGGTCCCGCTGCGCCAGCATAGTGGCGTGCATTTCACGCATGCGATTGAAGGATTTTATCTTGGCCTGGAGGATGACCCGGTTATAGGGTTTGGAGAGAAAATCATCACCGCCCGCGTCCAGGCATTTAACCAGCGAATCTGTGTCGGTCAGGGAGGTCAGGAAGATAATCGGAACCAGGGATTCACCAGCCAGTTCCTTGATACGCCGGGCCGCGCCAAACCCGTCCAGCCCCGGCATGAGAGCATCAAGCAAGACAATATCCGGTCGCTCCTGCTCGTAGGCAGCGACGGCTTCAAGACCGTCTTTTGCGCTGATTACCCGGTGCCCTTCTTTACGTACAATCGTCTCCAGAATCAACCGGTCTGAGTCGGTATCATCCGCCACAAGGATCGTTAAGCTGCGGCTTTCACTCATAGGCTGGTTTCCATCCACCGGGCCGGTTATTGCGTGGAACAACTATTTCATCAATAAATAGTAAACAGTTGTTCGAAGTTAGAGATGGTGAGGATTTTTTTTACGTCGGCTGAACAATTAACCAGCTCTATGTTCGCTTTATCACCACCGGCGTAATCACGCAGCAGCAGCAACATGCCCAATGCCGAACTGTCCAGGTAGGAAGTACCCTGGAGATCGACACGAAAATGTGTGGGAGTTTTTGGCAGCTTTTCATAGGCCGCACGAAATTCCTGATGCGAGCTGAAATCGAAACGTCCCTGAATGTAAATAGTGACTTGATTACCATCCGCTGACACTGTGGAAGTGATCGCCATGCTCAACCTCTTAATCAGTACATCATTTCAATAATCATTCAGCGCATCGGCACCTGCTAGGGAAACCGGCTTATGCGCGTTCGGGGAAGAAAATGGAACCCGCGCTGCACGACTCTAAGGATAGCCTATAAACCCTGAGTGTATAGTGCTTAAAGCAATAAAAAAGTTCGGCAGCTTAACCGACGGGGTGCGAAGAATTAACGCAGAAGGTGAGAAAGCGGAATAACAAGGGATTACAGGCTGTTAAAAATTCTGTCATCAGGATTGACGATAAAACTGCTGTGCGGATAAATCATCCAGCTCTTTCTGCAAACGTTTTTCCAGCACTTCATTTTCTTCATGCTGCAGTCGCGCGATCAAATTCTGAATGGATTCCCGCCGCAGATGCTTGCCCTGCCAATCCTTCTGCAGTTGATCAAGTGTCTGCATCATGCGCTCGACTTTGGTTTGCTGTTCTTTTTTTGCATCACCCAGGCGCTGAATAAAACTGCTGTAGCTGATTAAATCCTGCGCATGCAATCCGGTTTTAAAGGAACCGTAGGTGTCGAGATAATGCGCCGCGTATTCCTCCAGCTGTTGCAATTGCTGCTGTTCCGCATTGATCTGCTCGCGATAACTGCCCAGACGCTGCGCAGCAGCCTGCTCATGTCGCTCCGCCAGCATCAGCACAATTTGCATCCGTTTTGAACGTGATTCGGCCACAGTGATTTACCTGACAGAGTTGGGCATCAGCCCTGCACCCGATGCTGGGCTGCCAGCGGGCTGGTCGGCTTACCGGCACCAGTGGGTTTCAACAGGGCTTTAAGGTTGGCAATACATTCCGCCAGGTGGACAGGCTGCTTGAGGCCCTGCTGGATAAAGGCGCGCAGGTGCGGAAAACGTTCGATAGCCAGATCCGTTTCCGGGTCTGCGCCCGGTGAATAGGCGCCGATGGCCACCAGATCCCGGTTCTGCTGATAGCGCGACGACAGCTGCTTGAAACGCTGCATCATCTTCAGGTGTTCTTCGCTCACAATGTTCTGCATCGCACGGCTGATGGACGCTTCCACATCAATGGCCGGATAGATCCCCTCCTCCGCCAGCTTGCGCGACAGGACCACGTGTCCGTCGAGGATCGCCCGCGCCGCATCGGCGATGGGGTCCTGCAAATCGTCACCCTCGGTTAATACGGTGTAAAACGCAGTAATGGAGCCCTCACCCTCTGCGGCATTACCCGCGCGCTCCACCAGTTGCGGGATCTTGGCAAAGACTGATGGCGGATAACCCTTGGTCGCTGGCGGCTCACCAATGGCCAGTGCAATCTCCCGCTGTGCCTGGGCGTAACGGGTCAGCGAATCCATCAGCAGCAACACGTTTTTGCCCTGATCGCGATAATACTCGGCGATACGGCTGGATAACTGCGAGGCGCGCAGGCGCATGAGCGGTGCATCGTCCGCGGGCGAGGCCACCACCACGGCGCGGCGCAGACCTTCTTCGCCAAGGATGTGATCAATAAACTCTTTAACCTCCCGGCCCCGTTCGCCAACCAGGCCGACTACCACCACGTCAGCGGTGGTGAATTTGGTCATCATCCCCATGAGTACGCTTTTGCCCACGCCACTGCCGGCAAATAAGCCCAGCCGCTGGCCGCGACCGACGGTGATCAGCCCATTGATTGCGCGGATGCCGACGTCGAGAGGCTCGCTGATGGGGTGACGTTGCAGCGGGTTGATTTCCTGGGGTGTGAAATCGAGATATTCATCACCGATCAGTGGGCCTTTACCGTCCAGCGGCTGGCCAATGCCATTAACGACCCGACCCAGCAGCTCAGGACCGATGCGCATGCCCTGCTGCGCCGAAATCGGGATGACGCGTGCACCGGGCTGTAGACCGTCGACGCGTTTGATCGGCATGAGAAAGACTTTATCGCCGGCAAATCCCACCACTTCGGCTTCAATGCGCCGGTTCTCTGCGGTAACCACCTCACACTGGCGGCCGACGGAGACATTCAAACCTACCGCTTCCAGGGTCATCCCCACTGAGCGGGTGATACGGCCCTCGGCTTCCGGTTCAATCACGCAGCGTTTACCCGGCGCATAGCCGCGCAGCCGATCCAGTATGGAGAGGCGCTGGTCAACCATGGTTCAGGTCTTCAGTGGTGGAGTTGAAATGATCGAGATTGCCGTCCACCTCATCAGCCGTCGAAAAGTCGTCTTCTGCTGGACGGGTGTCAGCAAGCTGTTTGTTGATGAACTGGGACAGGACCGTCTGCAGGCGCTTCTCCACGGAAAAATCCACCCGGCTCTCGCTGGTTTCAATGCGGCATCCACCGGGCGTGAGCTGGGCGTCGCCAATAAATTGCCAGTCGAGCTGCTGCTCCTGAGCGTAGGTTTCCACGGCGGCCAGATCGTCAGGGTTAAGAATAATCCGCAGGTTTTTGCTGCCCACCGGCAAGGCATCCACGGCGGCTTTTACCAGTGACAGGATATGACTCGAGTCGGTGAGCAGTTCACGCTGCACTACGCTTTCGGTCAAGGTGCAGACGACATTCAACAGCAGTTTTTCCAGATCGCTGTCCTGTTCGCCAATCGGGTCCAGCAGCGCCTGCGCAAGTTTCTGAAACCGCTGCTGCTCGGTGACCAGGTGCTGGCGCATCTCCATCAGCCCCTGCTGCTGGCCGGCTTCGTAACCTTCAGCCATGCCTTTGTCAAAACCTTCTTTGTGGCCTTGGGCAAAACCATCTTTTTCGGCAGCCTCGATGATCTCCTGCATCTCCTGCGCGGTCATGCCCTGCTTGGGTTCCGCATCCGGGAGTTCCACATCTTCGATGGATTCGCCCTGCCGCTGCAGTTCTTCCTGCTCGCGCTCGCGCTCTTCTTTTTCGGCAGACGGCAGCACATTGCCGTTGTCGTTGATCAGCGGAATGCGCCACGTCTGATACTCGCCCACTTCTTCCGCAGGGATGCGGTTAGGCAGTTTTTTTTCCATCGCTTAACCGCCTGCGTCAAATCATCTGGTCGCCACCGCCGCCCAGGACAATTTCACCGGAGTCAGCCATGCGCCGTGCAATAGTAAGGATTTCTTTCTGGGCCGACTCCACTTCGGTAAGACGCACCGGCGGTTTGGCTTCGAGATCGTCGCGCAGCAGTTCGGCGGCGCGGCGAGACATATTCTTGAAGATTTTTTCCTGCAGCTCGATGTCGGCACCTTTAAGCGCAACGATAAGGACATCGGAGGATACTTCGCGCAGCAGGGCCTGAATGCCGCGGTCGTCCACGTCTTTGAGGTTGTCGAACACGAACATCAGATCCTGGATCTGGTTGCCCATGTCTTCGTCCAGCTCGCGGATCGCGTCCAGCAGGTCGGCTTCGACGGAGCCTTCGAGGTTGTTCATGATCTCCGCCGCCACCTTGTAGCCACCCATGGTTTTGGTCTGCGAGCTGGCATTGCCGGAGAATTGTTTTTCGAGAATGTCATTCAGCTCCTGCAGAGCACTGGGCTGTACAGTGTCCAGGGAAGCAACACGCATCATGATGTCGAGGCGCACTTTCTGCGGCAGGAAACTGAGGATTTCCGCTGACTGATCGGCATCGAGATAAGCGATCACGATGGCCTGAATCTGCGGGTGTTCATTACGGATGATGTCGGCTACTGAGCGGGCATCCATCCATTTCAGAGTGTCCAGACCGGTGGTGTTGCCGCCGAGCAGGATGCGATCAATCAGGCCATTGGCCTTGTCTTCACCCAGCGCTGTTACCAGCATGTTACGGATGTAGCTGTCCGCCCCTACACCAAGGCCGGTCAGGGTGCGCACTTCGTCCAGGAATTCCGCCAGCACGCCCTGTACATCCTGCTGCTGCACGTTGGACAGCTGGGTCATGGCGGCGCCGATGCGTTGCACTTCTTTCGGCCCCAGATGTTTGAGCACTTCGGCCGCATCGGCTTCGCCCAGCGACATCAACAGAATAGCGGCCTGATCTACCGAACGCAGTTTGGGCTTGGCTCTGTCCGGTACTTTGTTATCCGTTGCCGGCGGTGTACTCATCGCTTATCACTCGTCTCTGTTAATCCACTTCTTCACAACCTGAGCCACACGGCCCGGGTCGTCAGCAATCAAGCCTTTGATGGCGTTGAGCTGTTGTTCATAACCTTCTTCCGGGCCGGGCAGCATCAAGGCGCCGCCGCCTGTCAGGGTCACTGTCTCGTCGGACAGGCCGTCATAAGCCAGCCCCGCCGCCTCAAGCGCCTCCAGCTGCCGCGTTTCTTCCTGCTCAGCCAGTTGCTGACCGGAGCGGGTCAGGCTGCGGAATATCGGCAGCAGCAGGCCGAAGATCAGCAACAGGATAATCAGCACACCACTCAGGTACTTGATGTTGGGCAGAATCCAGGTTTCCCACCAGGGCGCGGCTTCACCGGTATCGCCGAACAGATTCTGGTCAGCGCCCAGGAAGGGTGAGTTCAAGACATTGACGCTGTCCCCACGCACTGCCGAAAAACCGACGGCGTTGCGTACCAGTATAGACAGACGTTCGAGTTCGGTCTCGCTCCAGGGCACGCGCACTTCATTGCCCTCTGCGTCTCTGACGACCTTATCGTCCACTACCACAGCCACGGTCAGGCGTTTGACGGTGCCCTGCTGATGGCGGGTATAGCTGATGGTGCGATCCAGCTCGTAGTTGCGCGTGGCCTGCTCGCGGGTGTTGCGCGGTGTCGGTGGCTGAAGGGGTTCGCCGGTCTCCGGATCAACCGCCTGCTCCGGCACCTGGGTGGTGGTCCCCGGTGGCTGATTGGTTAAAGCCCCGGGAATTCCCCCGGCAAGATCCCCGCCGATACGCTGTTCATTCAAGGTCTGCTCGCTGCGCACGGCCGGCAGATCCGGGTTAAAGGTTTCCGCCGCCTGCTCTACCGCCGTAAAGTCGATATCCGCGCTGACTTCTGCGCGGAATTTGCCGCTGCCCACTACCGGCTGCAGGATGCTGTTGACCCGCTTGAGCAGACTGTCTTCTACCGATTTAGTGTAGGTGTGCTGTTTTCCGGCGAGCAGCAGATCATTATCTTCGTCGCGGATTGACAGCAGATTACCGTGCTGGTCCACCACGGTGACGTCTTCTTTGTTCAGCTCAGGAATGCTGGACGCAACCAGATTGGTGATTGCCCGGACCTGCGCCGGTTCTACGCTGCGGCCAGCGAATACTTCGACAAATACCGACGCTGACGGCTTGCGCGCATCGCGGACAAATACGGAACGCTTGGGGATGGCGAGATGCACCCGCGCCTTGCGGATGCTGGTAATACTGGTGATGGTCCGTGCGAGCTCCCCTTCCAGCCCGCGATGGTAACGGGTATTTTCCATGAACTGGCTGGTGCCCAGGGGCTGCTCCTGATCGAGCAGTTCAAAGCCGGTATTGTCTTTCCCGGGAATACCCAGCTCGGCCAGCTTCAAACGGGCCATATGAATATCATCAGCGGTAACCAGTACAGCGCCGCTGTTGATGTCGAGTTTGTATTTGATCTTGTTCTGATCCAGCACCTGCACCACGCTGGCTGCATCAATGTTATCGAGGCTGCCGTACAGCGGCCGGTAGTCTTCGCCCTGGGTCCACAGAACCACGGCAAAACCGATGGCCACGCTGGCTGCCAGCCCGAGCATCAATCCTGCCTGACGCAGCAGACTCAGGTTACTGAAGCCTTCGGCAAAATCGCCCCCCAGACGCAGCTTTTCACTGCGTTCCGGCAGGTTTTCTGCAACGGGATTATCGGTTGTAGAAGCCATATTGCGCTGATCCTGATGAAGTTATTGTTACGAACCTGAGCGTTTATCAGATGGGCATGTTCATGATGTCGCGGTAGGCGTCGACCAGTTTGTTACGCACCTGCACCATGGCCTGAAAAGAGACGGAGGCTTTCTGGGAAGCGATCATGACGTCGGTAATATCCACGCCTTCAACACCGCGCTCGTAAGCAGTGGCCATGGCACTGGAGGCCTGCTGGACTTCATTCACCTTGTTGATCGCCTGGGACATGACTTCACCAAAGCCGGGTACTTTTTTTCCACCGTCAACGGTTAAAGGCCCGGTGTTGTGGACGGCTCCCACATCACGGGGCGCGAGACCTGCCGGGCGCTGGAACGCCTGGGTCTGCGATTTCATCGCACGCATTTCCAACAGCAGACGATTGATATCCACACGATCAGTCATGGCGAGACTCTCTTTAAATCGTTAGCACGGGGTAACGACAAGAAATTGGCGTTACCGGTTTCTGGGTGGGTTATTGCACAAAGCAGGCCAACCTTTGCCGCCCGGCAATGACTTGCCGCATCGGTTTTTCAAAGAGGGGTTTGCAGAGGAGTTTGCAGCGGAAAATGTGAGATGGGATGTGAGGCGTAAGGTGTGAGAGGGGTTGCGCAGCAGGCTGCAAGACCATCGCCCGCATGGATGCGGGCGTTGAGCCTACAGGGATGTATTTACGGCGTGTCTTGCAGCCTGCTGCGCAACTCCTTTGGGTCAGGAGAATTATTCGGTTATCTCAAATCCTTCTTCGCGCAACCGAGCGATTTTGTAACGCAGCGTGCGTGCGCTGATGCCGAGGCGTTCGGCAGTGTTTTTGCGACTGCCGCGCTCCATGCGCAGGGCATTCATGATGATCTCAAACTCGTGGCGTTTCAGGTCGTTGCCCAGCGCCGGGCTTTTCGGCGGATTGGGATCGACCAGCATCAGGTGCTGCGGATCGACATTGCTGACATGGAGGTGCCCGGTGTTGCCGCCAGTCATCGGCTGCACCCGTGATTCCTGGCGTGCAAACGGATTGAACATCTGAGCCTCCTGTGGGAATTCAGCACTGGTCTGCATCGGCTGGGCGTCCGGAACATGGGCCGTCATTACCGCGTTGTACAGCCCTGTGCTTTCCAGCCCCAGATCCTGCGCCTGTATGGCCGGCCCGGTCTGCAGAATCAGTGCGCGCTGCATGACGTTATCCAGTTCGCGCACGTTGCCCGGCCAGTTATAGGCCAGTAATGCCTGCTGCGCGGATGTCGATAAACTGACGCGACCACGATTTTGTTTCTGCGCATGTTTGTGCAGAATTTTTTCGGCCAGAGGAATAATGTCTTCCACGCGATTGCGCAGCGGAGCCCATTGCAATGGCAGAACGCTCAGACGGTAATACAAGTCTTCACGGAATTTTCCCGCAGCAACTTCGCTGCGCATGTCGCGGTTCGATGTGGCAATAACCCGTACATCCAGCTTGATGGTCTTGCGCCCGCCCAGGCGCTCGACTTCACGCTCCTGCAGAACACGCAGTAATTTTGCCTGCAGCCCAATATCCATCTCTGAAATTTCGTCGAGCAGCAAGGTACCGCCGTTCGCCTGCTCAAATTTACCGGGAGCACTGCTGTGCGCGCCGGTATAAGCACCTTTTTCGTGACCGAACAGCATGGCTTCCAGCATGTTTTCCGGAATGGCTGCACAGTTGATGGCAATAAAAGGCTGCTTGCTGCGCGGTGAGTGATTATGAATGTAGCGTGCCAGCACTTCTTTACCGGTGCCGGATTCACCGACGATCAACACCGTGGAATCTGACTGAGCGACGCGCTGTGCCAGCAACAGCAACTGCTTGCTGGACGGCGCCTGCGCCACAGGTTCATCACCGGCAAACTGCGCTACACCTACGTGACGCGCTACGGTTTCCACCAGTGTCTGCGGTGCAAAAGGTTTTACCAGATAGTCCACAGCGCCCTGCTTCATCGCTTCAACCGATTCGCTGATACTGGCATAGGCGGTGATCAGCATCATAGGAATCTGCGGATAATGCTGCTTTACTTCGCGCAGCAGCTCATGTCCGCTCATACCGCCCATATTCACGTCGGAGACGATCATGCGGACATCATCGACCCGCGCCAGTTGCTGCAGGGCTTCTTCACCACTGCTGGCAAGCAGAACCTCGTAATCCGCCAGCTGCAGGGTATCGCACAATGCCTCGCGCAGATTGTTATCGTCTTCAACCACCAACACGCGGATCGCGTCAGCAAAATTCTGTTGTTGTGCGGCCAGTGCCATGGGATATCTCCAATTAATGTAAATCAGCCAAGGGCATGATCAGCGAAGCGCAGGTGCCCTGCCCGACTTTTGATTGCAGAAAAAACTTACCGCGATGCGCACGCGCTACCGCATTGACTACCGCCAGCCCAAGGCCAGTGCCCTGAGCTTTGGTGGTTACAAATAAATCGCCCACCGAATTCAATAAATGTTGGGGAATTCCAGGTCCGGCATCCAGTACGCGAATCAATAATTGCGGCGGAGCCTCGGCCTGGGCGTTGTATAAACTGAATTCAATGCGCAGCTGCGCTTTGCGGTCCACCGCCTGAATCGCATTGTTGACGAGGTTCAACAGTGCACCGATCAGCGCTTCGCGATTGCATTGAATATATTGCTCGCGACAGTTGTTGACCCACTCACAGCTGGACTCGGAAGTCATCAAGGGCACTTCCATCGCTTCTTCCAAAGCCTGATGTAATTCCGACACGCTGACTACGTCGTTCAAAGGCAGCTCACCTTTGACGAACAACAGCATGTCCTGAACCTGACGTTCGATGTTGTTGAGGCGATTGAAGATTTTTTCGGAAAACTGCTGGCGCCGCTCTTCATCGAGCTTACCGTTGCACAGATGCCCGGCATACAGCATGGCAGCAGAGAGCGGCGTGCGAATCTGGTGAGCCAGGGCAGACATCATCTTGCCCAGGGCGGATAAACGTTCGTGGCGACTTAATTCACTTTGCAGACGACGGGTTTCAGTCTGGTCGGTCAGCAGAATAATCTGGCCATCAACACCGAGGTTGCGCGTGGAAATACTGATACGACGTCCGTCGCGAGTGGAAACTTCGTGACCATCGTCCTGACGCGGCGCAAAGCTGCGCGCAATAACATCGCGCCACTGTTCGCCCTGAAGCGGTTCGCCCAGCAGATCGATGGCGGCAGGATTGCATTCAGAAACCCGGCCGGTGGAATCGAGTACAACCACGCCACCGGGAAGGAAGTTGAGCAGGTTTTCGAGGCGATTGGCCAGCTGCTCTTTTTCGGCCAGCTCCTGCAGGCGCTGATCGGCAACGCTGTTAAGTTCCTGGTTGAGTTCGGCAACGCGGTTTTCAAGCAATTGATATGAGTCAACCAGCTGTTGTGACATCTGGTTGAAAAGCTCGAATGCTTTTTTGAGGTCCTGCCCCTGTTCGCCGTTGTTCTCCGGCAGCAGGGATACGACCTTGGTTGCTGATTGCACTCCCGGGACCATGGGTCACTCCTCTGAATCGGGGGCCGCGTCAAAATTTTCACGGTTTTGTTTGAATGTAAGGGATAGATTGCAAACTAGGTGCCAAGATATTAATTTCTTGTAAATCAATAGGTTAAATGCGAATGGCGGGTATTTTGTCAAAAGTTTGGCGAAAAACAGGAGACAGATGGGGTTCAACGGTGGTGGAAGGGAGTTGGGCCTGAGGCTTTGAGACCATCACCGACAAGGATGTCGGTGATGAGCCCCCAGGGACGGGTTTACGGCGTGTCTCAAAGCCTCAGGCCCAACTCCCTCTGTGCGATCTTCATATTTACTCCTTTTAACTTAACATTCGTTAACCCGGCAGCTCTTAGTAATCACAGCGCAACCCAGTAGACTCCCCCCACTGTTAACAAGAGGAACAATCAATGAAGCAGAGAACACTCGGCAAAAGTGGATATCAGGTCTCCGAAGTCGGCATCGGCTGCTGGCATGGATGGAGGATTTTCAACAGGAAGGTTTGATCCGGCATTTTGGTG
>CALFXJ010000030.1 GCA_937958105.1 uncultured Cellvibrio sp. | reverse complement strand
TCGCGCAAGGGTGGCACTGTCGGATTACGCCGCTGTGCGGCTAATCCGACCTACGGGATCACCTCGTGCGGGTCGGGCAGAGCCGGCCCCATGTAGGTCGGATTAGCGTCAGCGTAATCCGACAGCGGTCTGTAACAGCGGCAATCAGGCGGCAAGGCATTGCCGCTTGGCCGCTTTTCTTGTTTCCGGTTTGCTTTCTGTCTTCCGCATCTGTCTTCCTGTCAAGTTATTAATTCCTTCCATATCAATAACTTAGGTCTTGCCTAAGACCCGTTGCCAACTTGGCACCTCTCTTGCAAAACCCTGTTTATCCAGAAAACTGCCAAAAAACTAACGGCCGGGGATCTGCCCCCAGAGGATCAACAGATGGACAAGGCGTTATACATCGCGATGACCGGAGCCAAGCACAACATGCTGGCCCAGACGGTCCATGCCAATAACCTCGCCAACCTCAATACCAACGGGTTCCGGGCGGACTTCGCCCAGGCGCGCAGCATGGCGGTTTATTACGGCGAGGGACATCCGACCCGCGCCTATGCGCTCACGGAATCGCCAGCTACCGATTTTCAGCAAGGTCCGTTGATCAATACCGGTAATGAAATGGACCTGGCCATCAGTGGCCCGGGTTTTATCGCCGTTCAGGCACCGGACGGTACCGAAGCCTATACCCGCGCCGGCAATCTCAGCATTGATGCCAACGGCATCCTGCGGACCGCTAACGGTCTGGCGGTGCTGGGCAATGGCGGTCCTGTCGCCTTTCCGCCCCTGCAGAAACTCGAGATTGGCAGCGACGGCACGCTTTCCATAGTGGCGCAGGGGCAGGGGCCGGAAGCCATGGTGGAGATCAACCGCATCCGCCTTGTGAATCCCGATCTGCAGAATCTCGAAAAAGGTGAAGACGGTCTGTTCCGTCAACGTGATGGTCAGCCTGCGCCTCTGGCTGCAGAAGTACGTGTGATGGGTGGCTTCCTGGAAGGCAGCAACGTGAATGCCGTCAGCGCCTTTACCGACATCCTCAGCCTGTCTCGCCAGTATGAGATGCAGGTGAAACTCATGAAGAGTGTTGAAGAAAATTCCAGTGCATCAGCTCGTCTGTTGCAAATATCGTAATCCAGTAACAGCGGCGTAAAACATCGTCGCCGCTGATAAAAAATTAACGCCTGCATCAGCGCAGGATGATCAAGAGAGAGAAGACTATGCACGCCGCACTCTACGTCAGCAAAACCGGGTTGGCCGCGCAGGACAAACAACTCACCACTATCTCCAACAACCTGGCCAACGTGGGCACGGTGGGTTTTAAGCGTGATCGCGCTGTGTTTGAAGATCTGCTGTATCAGACTCAGCGGCAACCGGGTGCACAGACAACCCAGGACACTACATTACCCTCCGGGCTGCAATTAGGTACTGGTGTTCGTGTCGTGGCGACGCAAAAAGAATTTACCGAAGGCAATCTGCAGGTAACGGATCAAGCTCTGGATGTGGCCATCGACGGTCGCGGTTTTCTGCAGATCCTGTTGCCGGACGGCACCCTGGCGTATACCCGCAACGGCCAGTTGCAGATCAATGGCGAAGGTCAGCTGGTGAATAACGAGGGCATGGTGCTGGAGCCGGCGATCAATATTCCGGAAGGCACCAACCGTATCACCATCAGCACCGACGGTATCGTCAGTGCGTTCATGCAGGGTGAAGTGGAGCCGCAGCAGGTGGGCGACATTCTGCTGGTGGATTTTATTAACCCCGCCGGCCTGCAGGCCATCGGCGGCAACCTGTTTCTGGAAACTGTTGCCAGCGGAAACCCTCAGCAGGGTGCGCCCGGTGAAAACGGTATGGGGCGGCTGCTGCAGGGCACGCTGGAAAATTCCAACGTAGATATCGTGGAAGAGATGGTCAACATGATTACCACTCAGCGCGCCTACGAAATGAATTCCAAGGTTGTATCCGCAGCGGATCAGATGCTGCAGTACATCACCCAGACGCTTTAAGGCGTGGAGTTAAAAACATTATGAAAATCACCCTTACATCAATGCAAAATCTGGCAGCACGCAGCAAAGGTCTTGCGCTGGTGTTGCTGGGTGTTCTGAATTTATCGGCGTGCATGACCAACAGCAAACCTGCACCGGGTGATCCTTACTATGCACCGTCTGTTTCACCGGCGGCCAGCATGCCGCAGCGTACGGAAGGCTCGCTGTTTCAGGAGCGTTACGGTATGTCGCTGTTTGATGATCGCAAAGCGCTGAACGTGGGCGACATCATTACGATTACCTTGACCGAGCGTACCGTTTCCCGCAAATCCTCCGGCGTTAACGTAAAAAAAGAAAGCGACACGTCGTTTAATGCCGGTCCATTATTTGGTAACAACCCGGCGTTCAAAGGTTCAACGCTGGAGACAGGTTTACAACAGAATCGTGAGTTCAGTGGTGATGCCGGCGCAGACCAGAGCAACAGCCTGCAAGGCAACATCACCGTGACCGTGGCCGAAGTGCTGCCCAACGGCAACCTGGTAGTACGCGGTGAAAAATGGATGACCCTCAATCGCGGTGACGAATTTATCCGCATCAGCGGCATTGTGCGGCCCGACGATATTTCACCGAACAATACCGTGGTGTCCACGCGTCTTGCGAATGCACAGATTTCTTACAGCGGTACCGGCACTTTGGCGGACTCGCAATCCATGGGCTGGCTGGCACGCTTCTTTAACAGCGAATACTGGCCCTTTTAACGGAGCGGAAACATCATGTGGCGTTACCTGATCATTAGTTTGTTGGCTCTGCCTCTCGCGCTGAGTGCGCAGGCTGAACGCATCAAAGATCTCACCTCCGTTGCCGGTGTGCGTTCCAACCAGCTGATCGGTTACGGTCTGGTGGTTGGCCTTGATGGCACCGGCGACCAGACCACGCAGTCGCCTTTCACCGTGCAATCCTTCAACAGCATGTTGAAACAGTTTGGTATTACCGTACCGGAAGGCACGCGTATGCAGATGAAAAATATTGCAGCGGTGATGGTGCAGGCCGAACTTCCCGCATTCGCCAAACCGGGGCAGACGCTGGACGTTACTGTGTCATCCATCAGTAACGCCAAAAGCCTGCGCGGGGGCAGCCTGTTGATGTCACAGCTCAAAGGCCTGGACGGAAAAGTCTACGCTGTGGCCCAGGGTAATCTGGTTGTGGGCGGCTTTGGTGCTACCGGCAATGACGGTTCCAACATCAAGGTCAATGTGCAGAGCACCGGTCGTATCCCCAGCGGTGCAATTGTTGAGCGCATGGTGGAAACCAACTTTGCGGCGGGCCAGCCGATTATCTTCAATCTGCATCGCGCTGATTTCACCACTGCCACCCGGATTGCCAAAAGCATTAATGAACTGCTGGGCCCGGATACGGCACGGCCGATGGACGCGGTTTCTATCATGGTGGATGCGCCGGTCAATCCTGCGCATCGCGTTGACTTTGTTGCAATGCTGGAAAATCTCGAAGTCAAACCCGGCGAGGAAGCAGCCAAAGTCATCATTAATTCGCGCACCGGCACCATCGTGGTCGGCCAGAATGTGCGTGTTTCACCTGTGGCGGTTACGCACGGCAGCCTGACGGTATCTGTTTCTGAAAGTCTGACGGTCAGTCAGCCCAATGAGTTTGGTCAGGGACAAACCGTGGTGGTACCCAACAGCCGTGTGGAAGTGACCGAAGAAACCAACCCCATGTTTAAGTTTGCTCCCGGTGCGAGCCTGGAAGATATCGTCAAGTCAGTTAACACCGTTGGTGCATCACCGGCGGATTTGATGGCCATCCTGGAAGCGCTGAAACAATCCGGCGCCCTGAAAGCAGAACTGGTGGTGATCTGATGATCTCGCTCGATGCAAAACAACAGGTGCAGGCAGCTCAGGATTCCTTTCTGGATAACCGTGCGCTGAACAACATCAAACGTCTGGGTCGCGATGAAGATCCCCAGGCGCTGAAAGAAGTAGCACGGAAATTTGAAGCCATCTTTGTGCAGCAGATGCTCAAGACCATGCGTTCGGCCAACGAAGTTTTTGCAGAAGGCAGTTACTTCAATAGCAGCGAAACGCAATTCCATCAGGACATGCTGGACCAGCAGATGTCACTCGAGCTGACCCGCGGTCGCGGTCTGGGACTGGCTGATGCGCTCTACGCACAGATGCAGCGTGCCTACGGTGAGCAACCCCGTCCTGCACCTGATCAGGACGGTTATGCCATTGATCCTGCCGACCGCACGCTGGACTTCCCGGCAATGAAAAACATATCTGCAGTGGTGCAAAACCAGCAATTGCTCAATGCCTTCTCAACCGAGGCATCCAGTGACGAGGGCGCGCCGGTAAAACAGGACATCAATGCGTCCATGCTCGCCTATGCGCAGGCTGAACGCGCCATGGCAATGACCAGGCGGGCGATGCCGGACCTTTCAGCAAAAGCCGGCAAGGCAGGCGTAGCGAATTCGCCGGCAGAATTTGTCAGCACCTTGAAGCCTTACGCTGAAAAAGCCGCGCGGGAATTGAATGTGAATGCTGATGTTTTACTGGCACAGGCGGCGCTGGAAACCGGTTGGGGTCGTCATGTGATCCACACGTCCTCCGGCGAAAACAGTTACAACCTGTTCAACATCAAAGCCGACAGCCGCTGGCAGGGCGAGAGTGTGAACGTGAATACGCTGGAATACCGGCAGGGTGTTGCGCAGCAGGAGCGCGCCGATTTCCGGCGCTACAACAACTACGCTGACAGTTTTGCCGACTACGTAAATTTCCTGCAGACCAATCCGCGCTACCGCCAGGCGCTGGAAGTGGGTGTGGATTCTACAGCTTATGCAGAAGCCCTGCAGGAAGCGGGCTACGCTACGGATCCCGCCTATGCAGAAAAAATTAAATCCTTGCTGAGCAGTGATCCGATTCGCTCTGCTGCTGCAACACTGGTTGCTGTCGCCAGCACCACTGACGAAACCTAAGAGGCTTAAGCCATGTCCGGTTTACTCTCTACCGCTGTCTCCGGCCTGCAGGCCAGCCAGAATGCGTTGCGCACGGCTGGTCATAATATTTCCAATGCCAACACGGCAGGTTTCAGCCGGCAACAGGTTAACTATCTTACCCGCCCGGAGCATGCCGCAGGTTCGGCCGGTTATATCGGTAATGGCGTCACCACAGATTCCATCGAGCGAGTGGTCAATGAGTTTGTCATTACCCAGCTGCGTCTGGACACCTCGGCGTTTCATCAGCTGGATAAATACAACAGTTACATCGGACAGGTGGATAAATTATTTGCAGACGAAGGCACCGGGCTTTCCGGTGCGCTGCAAAGTTTTTTTGCCGCATTGCAGAATGGCGCGGATGATCCATCGTCAATTCCCGCCCGCCAGCTGGTGATCAGCCAGGCCGAGAGTTTAAGTGCGCGGTTTAATAATCTGCACAATCGTCTGTCGGCGGTGGAAGCGGGACTTAATCAGGAACTCAAGGCCGTCACAGGCCAGATGAACACGCTCGCCCAGAGCATTGCCAAACTGAATCAGGCGATCAATGACAAGGGTGCGGGCGGACAGGCTTCGCCCAACGACCTGCTGGATCAGCGGGATGAAGCGCTGCGTCAATTATCCGAGCTTGTATCCATTCAGGTGGTCAAGCAGGGCGATGGCAGTGTGAATGTGTTTATCGGCAATGGTCAGCCCTTGGTGGTGGGACAAAAAGTCAGCCGCTTTGATATTCAGGAAGGCGGGCAGATCCATCTGAGCAACGGCGTCCACAGTGCTGATGTCACCAGGCAGATTACCGGTGGTCAACTCGGCGGGCTGTTACATTTTCGCGATGACGTGCTGAGCTCAGCCAAGAATGAACTGGGCCGCGTAGCGATTGTACTGGCGGACCAGTTCAACCAGCTCCAGCAGCAGGGTCTGGATCTGGATGGTGACTACGGACAATCGCTGTTCGCTGACATCAACAACGAAGCCATCATGGGTGATCGGATCAAGCACGGGCGCAATGCGTTGCCCGATGATCGCCAGTTGTCGCTGTCGATCAGTAATCCAGCCTTGTTGACCAGCAGTGATTACACCTTTCAGATCGTACCTAACACCAGCAACTACGTGATTACCCGCGCATCGGATGACAAGATTGTCGGGCAGGGTATGTTGAGCGGCGGTTTTCCGCAGGAGATTTCGTTTGACGGTTTAACCCTGAGCCTGCAGGGTGGAAGTTTTCAGGGTGGCGACACGTTTACTCTGCAACCTACGGCCAACGGTGCGCGCGATATAAAAACGCAGCTGTCCCGTCCGGAAGATCTGGCCTTTGCGGTGGCCATACGTACCAACACATCCTCGGCCAACTCCGGCAATGGGGTTATCAGCGGTGGTGAAATACTGGGGCTGGTAGATGCCAATGGAAACCGGTTGCCCGCATTCGCAACGGCAGGTCAGTTATCGCCTCCGGTGATTATTCGTTTTACCTCTGCAACCACCTACGATGTGCTGGATAATTCTGATCCGGCCAATCCCAAGCACCTGAACCCGCCCATGCGCGATCAGGTATTTATTCCCGGCGTAGACAACCCGATATTTTCTACGGACATCGGCGAGACGCGCATCATCGGCGACGGTGCAAGAACCGGGCTGCCATTCGGGCGCACAGCCAGCAGCCTGCCGATTGGCAGCCTGGCCGGACAGGCCAACGCTTATCCGGCGGAGCAATACACCATTGTTACCACCGACCCTAAAACCGGTGCGGTGTCTTCGCAGGTAGTGACCACACAGGCCAACGCATCGGCCGCACAGACGGCAGCGATGTTGAACAATATCGCCGGCGTATCGGCCAATGCCATGACCACGGCAGCGATCAGCGATATCAATATCACTGATTTTTCCGCACCGCTGCAGATTTCAGTTAACGGGGTAGACCTGCTGCAGTACACCGGCGGCGTGCCGGATACCCATATTCCTGACCCCAGTGTGCCAGGCAACCTTGCGGCATTTAATGATTACCTGGCAGAACAGATCAACAGCAATGCAGATCTGGCTTCGCTGGGCATTCGTGCAGTGAGTGGCAGTAATCCAATTACCGGAGCACCGGAGCTGCAGATGGTGGCTTCATCCGGCGTTAACCTGGATATTCGCTTTACCGCCACGGCGGCCGGTAATTCCATCGGCGTTCACGACAGCAACGGCAATCCCACGGTCACTCTGGCGGAATCCGTTCCCGGCAGCCAGAGCGCAGTCACTGTTGGTGGGCGTATCGATATCACCCTGGCTGACGGAATGAAGTTAAAAACCTCGCCGACCAACAGCCAGTTGCTGGGCGACAGTACGGCTGCAGACTTTGCGCAATCGTCTTACCTGGGTTATCAGGTATCAATCAAAGGTCAGCCGCAGGCGGGCGATACTTTTACGGTAGGCTTCAACAGCAATGCCAGTAATGACAACCGCAACGCCCTGCGGTTTGTAGAGCTGGAAACCAAGGCCACGATCGAAGGCGGTTCACTGAGTTTATCCGGCGGCTACAGTCGTCTGGTGGAAACCGTGGGCACCAAAAGCAATCTGGCTTCCATTAATACCTCGGCTGGCAAAAGCCTGCTCGAACAGACGCAGAATATGCGCGACAGTGTTTCGGGTGTGAACCTGGATGAAGAAGCGGCGAACCTGATCAAGTTTGAGCAGATGTACAACGCCAACGCGCGGGTGATTTCTGTAGCGCGGGATCTGTTCGACACTCTGTTGAACTCGGTTTAATTTAAGTGAGCGGGATGGCTGACGACTATGCGTGTATCCACATCTCAGATCTACAACATTGCTAACATCGGTATGGCCAAAGCCCAGGCGGCAGTGGCGCGTACGGATGAGCAGATTGCATCAGGCAAACGTTTGCTCTCGCCTGCCGATGATCCGGTAGCAGCGACCACTATCCTGCAGATTACGCAGGAACTGAGTCGCATCGAGCAGTACAACAAAAATATTACGATCGCAGAAAATAATCTGAACCTCGAAGAAGTTGCACTGGAGTCGGTGACCAACCTGATTCATCGCATGAAAGAAATTGCGGTGGCTGCGGGTAACACGGCTGTGTTGACGGAAGAGGATTACAAAGCCTACGCCGCCGAGATCGACAGCCGTATCGAAGAGCTGCTCAATCTGCAGAATACGCGCAGTTCTACCGGGCAATATATCTTTGCCGGTTACCAGGGCGGTACTCAGCCGTTTACCAGCGATGGCGGTGGCAATTACTCCTACCATGGCGATGAAGGGCAGCTGCGGTTGCAGGCCTCTACAACGGTAAGTGTGGCGGTGAGCGATTCGGGCAAGCGCATCTTCATGGACATTCCCAGTGGCCATAACACCATCACCACCTCTGCCAATCCGGCGAACCGTGCTGTGCCTGCCGCGACCATCAGTGTGGGGCAGGTGGTGGATCAGGAAGCCTTCGATGGTTTGTTTCCTGAAGACATGGTTATTACCTTTAATGCGCCTTCAGCAGTTGCACCGGCAGCCAATAATTACACCATCACTGAACGCAATACTGGCCGGGTATTGGTTGCAAACGCGGTTTACTCACCAGGTGAGGAAATCACCGTCAACGGAGTAAGCCTGCATATCTCCGGATCGCCCATGCCGCCAACGGCGGCGAGTCTGCCTTTTGCCTTTAATCCGGCCGCGGCTCCGATAGATTTTGCGACCAACCCGACAACGCTGACGGTGTCGGTGGAAGGTAGAACGGAAACCCTGGAACTGACCACCCCGGTCAACAACGCCGCAGAGTTTGCCGCTGCGTTGAGTGCCGGGTCTAACGGTGCGAAATTAGCGAATCTGGGGCTGACGGTAACAGCCGATGGGTTTGTGTCGGCAAATGGCAAGAACATCACACTGCGTGGCGGCAATGCCGATATCGACAACGCAACAGGACTGGCGACGAGCACTGGCGTAACCTCCAGCAATGGCCGCCCGGGCGATGCGTTTTTCGTTGAGTCCACCAATAAACAGCCACTGATTACCACACTGGCCCGCTTCAGCGACGCGATGAAACATATCAAGCCCACGGAAGAGGGCAGAGCACAGTTCCGGGACATGGTAGATAAGACGCTGGTGAATTTGAACTTTGCGTTGACCAACATCACCTCGATCCACGGTGAAGTCGGTGCGCGGTTGAACACGCTGGAAAGCTCAAAAGACCTGAACCTCGACACCGTTGTACACAACAACAAAGTACTGAAAGACCTGCGGGATCTCGACTACGCCGAAGCCTCCACCCGCCTGCAGATGGAAACCTTCATCCTCAGCGCCGCACAACAAAGCTTCGTCAAAGTCAGTCAGCTGACGTTGTTCAGTTATTTGTAATGGTGGGAAGTGTCGGATTAGCGCAGCGTAATCCGACAAAAAAACCAACGAACCACCCCAAAACCACCGCTCAACCAAGAGGAACCCATTCCATGCCATCCATCCTCGCCCCGCTGGAGCTGTTTCTCACGCGCACCCAAACTTTACTGGCTCTTGCTGAAACGGAGGACTGGGAAGCTTTTGAAGCCTTGATGACGGAACGTCAGGCAGAACTGCCGGCATTGAGTGATAGCCAGTTTCTCATCGCCATTACCCAGGCGGGACTGGTGGACGAAGCAAAATCCCTTATTCAGTCCATCCAGCAGCTCGACCAGCAGATTGTTGTTGTGGCAGAAAAAAGCAAAGCCAAAATCAGCGAGCAACTCAGCCAGTCCATCAAAGGCACCAAAGCCGTAGTGGCTTACAAAGGCCTTTAACACGCTCCCCCGACCTCCGTAGGTCGGACTCTCCGCGTAGGTCGGATTAGCTGCACCAGCAGCGTAATCCGACACCATCCCCAATCCTCGCTCACATTGAACAGCCAATGTCGGATTACGCTTCGCTAATCCGACCTACATCAGGACCAGGCTCGCGACGTAGGTCGGATTAGGCGCTTCAGCGACGTAATCCGACAACCGCTTCGCCCACATCCCCTCCCAAAACCCCTTCAACCCCTAACTCCCATATAACCAAAAATCCACGTTCGCTCTAAAATTGGCACATCAACACCCAAAACACGCTCCTCACAGCAAAATCACCACCAACGGATAACTTTAGGTGTTTTTCTATCTATCTGATTTAAAAGCATTTTTAATATTTCAATGACCAATTCACAAATTTATTAAAAATCTTCTAAAGCTCTGACGAAGCCGGACGATAACCTTTTCAGAAGACCTGGTGTGACTGTTCTCAGGCTTCACCAACAAACTGGTCGCAGCACTGCAACAGACTGTGAACAGGCCCGAAATTTTAGGAGATTGATCATGGCTCTAGTAATTGGTACTAACGTAGCTTCCCTTAATGCCCAGCGTCAGTTGATGAACTCTGGCAGTGCACTCGATCGCGCCACTGAGCGCCTGTCTTCAGGTAATCGTATTAACTCAGCTAAAGACGACGCTGCCGGTCTGGCGATTTCCAACCGTATGACCTCTCAGGTTCGCGGTCTGGACCAGGCCATCCGTAACGCCAACGACGGTGTATCCCTTATTCAAACCGCTGAAGGTGCTCTGCAGGAATCTACCAACATCCTGCAACGTATGCGTGAACTGTCTGTTCAGTCCGCGAACGGTATCTACAGCGATGCAGACCGCAAAACTTTGCAAGCGGAAGTTAAACAATTGCAAGCGGAATTAACCCGTATTTCTGAAACCACTACCTTCAACGGCCAGAAACTGCTTGATGGTTCTATGGGAACCAAGCAGCTGCAAGTGGGTGCGCAAGCTAACCAGACTATCGGTGTTTCTATCGGATCTTTCTCCGCCAACAAACTGGGTGGTTCCAGTGGTGATCTGGTAGGTGCTGAGGCTGATGATCTGGCTGCATTGGTAGGAATTACCGTTGCTGATCATGACATTCAGATCAATGGTAAGAGCCTGACCGAAATTGATATAGCTGATGCAGATACCGTTAACAAGGTATTAACTATCCTGAATGGTGATCTGAATACTGTGGGCGTGAACGCTTCTACTGTGTCTGAATACAGTGCTGACAAAGTGGGTTCAGGTGTGCTCGTTGCCGGTACTGACAAGCTGGTGATCGCTGTTAAAGATGGCGACGGAAACGATCAATCGCTGGAAATTACTGGCACCAACAGCATGAAAGAAGTCGTTGATAAAATCAACGCAGCTGCCGGCGGCATTGTACAGGCCAGCTTGAACGACGAAGGTAAACTGGTGCTTTCTTCTCAGAATGCCGAAAGTATTTCGGTTACTGATGCAAGCGATAAGGTTGGTGGCAGTGGAAGCGCAGCTTTCTCTGTCGTATTTGATTCACTGCCCGGCAATACCAACGGTGTTAAGATCACCATTGGCGACGAGGCAGATGACGCTGATGCAGCAGCAACTGCACTGGCGGCTGCGGGTTTCAACGCCCATACTACTGATGGTTCAATCAGGGGTGATAATGTTGCGGTTCAGGCCTTGAATAAAGGCGATCTCATTATCAACGGTGTGGAGATTGGCCCGATATCAGCCGGGGTCGCCGAAGCATCTGTTGCTGGCAGTACTGAGGAATATGAACAAGCAGTCAACGTGATCAACGCGATCAATGCCAAGTCTGCCGAAACAGGTGTCATCGCTTATGCCTCTACCAGTGATGGAGCTGCTACTGAAATTAAGATCTCTTTGAAGTCTGTTGATGGCAGCGAGGTCTCTGTGAAATTCGGTGCTAATGCCGATGAAACCGAAGTTGCGGCCGCCACTGGTCTGGTACAACGCAACGCCACCGAAGGTGCTGGCTCAGTAGCCTCAATCGATATCTCCACCGAAGCTGGTGCCCAGAAAGCAATCGGTATTATCGACAAGGCTCTGGAGCAGGTGAACGCTACCCGTGCTGATCTCGGTGCTGCCAACAACCGTCTGGACTTCACTGTGTCTAACCTGGCGAACATCTCTGAGAAGACAGCGGCATCCCGTTCACGGATTACCGATACTGACTTCGCAGCAGAAACCGCCAGCCTGAGCCGCTCTCAAGTACTGCAACAGGCAGCTACCGCGATGCTGGCTCAGTCCAACGCCAGACCGCAACAAGTACTGTCACTGTTGCAATAAGGCCGATAGATTTCGCCGGGGAAACCCGGCGAATTTATCACATTGAGGAATACGCAAATGAGTGAAGTCACTAGAACAGAAGCCCGGTTAACCCCCATTGCTGCTGTGTTGGCTCCATCATCTGCAGGCTCCACGGGCACTGGCGGCAAGACATTGCCGCCGCAGGCTCCAGATGTTGCCGCTAAACCGGCGGTGGCTGTGCCGGAGGCGGAAATCAAACCTGATGTCCATAGCGATATTACGCAGCGGGTTCAGGCAGCAGTGGAACAAATGAATGAATATATTCAGTCCACTCAGCGCGATCTGCATTTCAGTTATGACGCGGAAGCGGGAGAAACGGTGGTCAAAGTTCTCGACCGTGTAACCCGGGATGTGATTCGCCAAATCCCTGATGAGATCTTCCTGAAACTGTCGCAAAGCATTGATTCACAAAGAGATTTTCATCTTCTTAATATCCAGGCCTAGCAGATACAACGCGATACCTGATTATGTTTAGCGAATAAAAAAGGCGCATCGAAAGATGCGCCTTTTTTATTTTTCCGGTTCGTTATAAAGAACAGTAAACCATACCAGGGAGCGCTGCTCCCGACAGCATCTTGCTGAAAAATCCCTCTTGATTATTTCGTTGGCACGCTCTGTGCAAAAAGCCTCTCAGGCAACATGTAAAAATCCTGAAGGTGTTGACTGTGTTGATCAGGTCAGTAATGCACAGGGTTTGCCAGAAGTCTGTTGACAGGTTTTTACAGGCTTCGTCAATCGACTTGTCCCGGAGAGTAAATCCTCTGAGCAGGAATAATCATTAGGAGATTTATTATGTCTTTAGTCATTAACACAAACGTCGCGTCGATCAATTCGCAACGCCAGTTGATGAACTCCGGGAACGCCCTGGATCGTTCTACTGAGCGTTTGGCTTCCGGTCAACGTATTAACTCTGCCAAAGACGACGCAGCGGGCCTGGCTATTTCCAACCGCATGACTTCACAAGTACGCGGCTTAAATCAGGCCGTGCGCAACGCGAACGACGGTGTGTCGCTTGTACAAACCGCCGAAGGCGCACTGCAGGAAGTGACCAACATTCTGCAACGTATGCGCGAACTCTCTATTCAATCCGCGAACGGAATTTACTCTGATGCAGACCGCAATACATTGAACGCGGAAGTGCAGCAATTGAAATTGGAATTGGATCGTATTGCTGCCACCACATCATTCAACGGTCAGCCGCTGCTCGATGGTTCAATGGCTAAGACCACCTTACAGATCGGTTCAGAAGCCAACCAGACTATCGGAATCGATATTGAATCCTTCAGCACGACGTCGCTGGGCGGAAGTTCTGGGGATATTGTTGGGGAAGCTGTTACCGGTGTCGGCACTGACCACTCGACAGAAATCGCAGCGCTTAACGCGCTGGAAGACGGTGATTTGATTATTAACGGCACCGCTATTAAACCCCTGACTCCTGCGGCTGAAACGCTGAAAGAAGCCCTGGCCAGCATCAACAGCGATCTCGAAGGCAAGGGTGCCAGCGTCAGCTCTCTCGTACAGGTGGTCGGTGAAACAGCAGGTTCCGGCGTGCTTCGCGCACCATCTGAAACCCTGACCCTGACCCTGCGTGATGGCGATGGTCTGGAGCAGACCTACACCATTACCGGTACCAACAGTCTGAAAGAACTGGTTGATAAGGTTAATTCGCAAACCGCTATCGAAGCCAGTATTAACGAAACCGGCAAGCTGGTGTTGACCGCACCCGATGCAGCCTCACTGACCGTTGCTGAAGCAGGTACTGTCGTTTCCTCGACAGGATTAGTTAACGGCCACCATAATTTCTCGCTGGTATTTAACGATACTTCAGCGAACAAGAATGGTGTAACGATTCAGTTGGGTGCTGGTGCCGACGCTCCGGATCACGTCAGTGCTCTTGGTATTGATGTTCAGGATGCTAATGGCAACCTGCTGGGTTCAGCGGTTGATGTGACCACGACAACTCCGGCTACTTTGCAGGAAGGTGACCTGATTATTAATGGCATTGCCATCGGAAAAATTTCACCGCAGGAAGATGGTACTCCTGGAACCCTGGATGAGGCAGCTACGCTTGCAGAAGTTATTCGCGTGATCAACCTGTCTTCGAATGAAACCGGCGTTGTGGCTTTCCCTGGCGGAAATGGTGAAGTTGCCCTGCGCTCTGCCAACGGCGAGGAGATTTCCATCCGCTACGGTGATACCGCAACGGCTGCTGATGTATTGGCGATTACTGGTCTTAAAGAGCGTAATGCGACAGAAGGCGTAGGTTCAGTGGCCAGCATTGATATCTCCACGGCTGAGGGAGCACAACGCGCTATCGGTATCATCGATAAGGCGATTGACCAGGTCAGTGCAACCCGCGCGGATCTCGGTGCGGTGAACAACCGCCTCGATTTCACCGTGGCCAACCTGTCCAACGTATCGGAGAAGACCTCTGCGGCACGTTCACGGATTGTGGATGCTGACTTTGCTGCGGAAACCGCTGATCTGAGCCGCGCGCAGGTGTTGCAACAGGCCGCCACCGCGATGCTGGCCCAGGCGAACGCCAGACCGGAGCAGGTGCTGCAGCTGCTGCAATAATCGGGGGGACAGCGTCGGATTACGCCGCTCCGCGGCTAATCCGACCTACACCCACGATGTAACCCGTAGGTCGGATTAGCCCCAGGCGTAACCCGACAAGGAGCCCACCACGGAGGCCGCACCACCCGGCCCCCGTAGGTCGGATTACCCGCAGGCGTAACCCAGCAAGGAGCATCAAGTAGGTCGGATTAGCCAAAGGCGTAATCCGACAAGGAGCCACCAAGTAAGTCGGATTAGCCCCAGGCGTAATCCGACAGGGTTTCACCCCACAGGCCAAACCAACGGCCCACGCAGGTCAGACCCACCAAGGCGTAACCCGGCAGGAAACACCAAATAGGTCGGATTACCCGCAGGCGTAACCCAGCAAGGAGCACCAAGTAGGTCGGATTAGCCAAAGGCGTAATCCGACAAAACCAGACTACAAAACCCAGCGAATCAGCCCAAAGCCTGATCCGTGCACAAACACCCAGACCCGCAAAATTTTCTCAATTGCGGCTAAAGTTTCAGCAAGTATTGCCGCTATGCTTAGCGATACAGGCATAGTAAATGTCTGCGGATGATGATTTCCCCGCGAGAGGACAGTTTCATGGTTGACAGCACCAGCTCAAGCACTACCAACCCCGGTTCCAGCATCATTAATTCGCTGGGCGGTGGTTCTGGTATTGATTCGGCGTCCCTGATCAAACAGCTGGTGGAAATCAATAAGGCACCGGAACTGGCTCGCCTGACATCCCGCCAGACGCTTCTCGAAACCCAGATATCCGACTTCGGCATGCTGCGCAGCGCCTTTGCCAAGCTGCAGAGCTCCGCTAATCTCCTGGCCAGCCGCGACACCTTTGACGCGAAGGCCGTTTCTATTCCCGATACGGGGCTGCTGGGTATCACTAAACTGGATTCCAAGGCCGTGGCCGGCGATTATCGCCTTCAGGTCGAACAGATAGCCCAGGCCCAATCACTGACATCCGGAGCCTTCACCAGCCCTAACGACTCCATCGGCAAGGGCACCCTGACACTGCGGTTTGGCAGCTGGAACGAGGCTCAGGATGAATTCTCTGTCAACACCGGCAAGAGTGGTGCGACCATCACTATCGATGACACCAACAACACGCTTACCGGGTTGCGTGATGCCATCAACAAGGCTGACATCGGTGTGCAGGCGACTATCGTCAGCGATGGCGGCACCTACAAACTTCTGCTAACCGCACCTTCCGGTGAGTTCAATGAGATCGAACTCACCGCCACGGAAGATGAGGCCGCGCCAGGCCTGGCTGCCTTCAATTTTAATGTCAGCGACCAGACCTCAATGGAGCAGGTGCAGGAAGGCAAAGACGCAAAAGTCCGTGTAAATGGTTTGCTGCTGACACGGGAGTCCAATCACCTGACCGACGTGATTGAGGGGATGGAATTTGACATCTTCAACAGCTCAACCACAGAGACGGTCAGCATCAACATCTCCGCTGACAAAAGCATTGCGGAAAATTCGATTCGTGAATTTGTTGATACCTATAACGCCTTCCTCAAAGAGGTGGAAAAGCTGGTGGGTTTCAACGAAGAACTTGGCGAGTACGGCAGCCTGCGGCAGGACCCTCTGGCCAAAAATTTACTGCAGACCGTCCGCTCGATGATGACCGGTTCTGTGGCTGGCATTACCGGTGGTTTCAATTCATTGGCCACTCTTGGAATTCGTACCGAACTGGACGGCACTCTGAAGATTGTGGAGAACGGAACCAGCACCGACTTCCGCGCAGCCATCGATAAAAACTTTGAAGCAATAAAAGATTTATTCACACCGAAAACTTCCTCATCCAACAGCCTGTTGGAGGTGACGGGGTTCAGCGCTGTAAGCCAGCCCGGCAGCTATGAAGTAGTAATCACTCAACAGCCGGAAAAAGGTCAGTACATGGGCGAGGAGATCAGCTTCCCCGTAGAGATCACAGCAGGAAAAGACTACAGCTTTAATATAGTCGTCGATGGTGTTGCAGCGGCAACTATCACATTGCCGGAGGGCAAGACCTATAGCTCGGGCGCTGAGCTGGCCGCAGAGATGCAATCGCTGATCAACCTTGATGCTGAAATCAAAAAAGGGCGGGTCAGTGTGCAGGTCAGCTTCAACTCCACAGAAAATCGGCTGGAGTTCACATCCAACGCTTACGGTGCTACGAGCAACGTATCGTTTACCTCCGTAGGTGACGATATGGCGGAGCTGGGCATCACTGCTCGCGCCGGCACTGCCGGTAAAGATGTCATGGGCACTGTGGATGGCGTAGCCGCTTTTGGTTTTGGCAACGTGCTGTTGCCCGCGCTGGGCAGCAAAGCCGAAGGTTTAAGCATGATGATCACGCCTGGCGTTACCAATGCCACGATTGGTTTTTCCCGTGGCTTCGCGGGTCAGATGGACAGCCTGATCAATGACTTCCTGAAAAACTCCGGCATGATCAAAGGCCGCGAGACCAACCTCAGCAAAGAAATTGATAAGGTGGATGACGATAAGGAGCAACTGGAGCGGCGCAGTGAAGCCTATCGGCTGCGTCTGCAGTCACAGTTTATTGCGATGGAGTCCATCGTGCGCAGCCTGAACAATACCGGCAGCTTCCTGGAAGGACTGGTTGATCGTTTGCCGTTTACGGCGAAAAAATAATTTTTACGTTTAAAGTTGAACGCGGATGTGCCGCTAACTTCGGTAGGCGCAGCAGTGCTGCAGTTATCACCGGCAAGAGAGAATTCTATGAATCCATATCAGGCAGTAAAAAGTTATTCCTCCTTGAAAGTGCAATCCGGTGTAATGGATGCATCGCCACATCGACTGATCCAGATGCTGTTCGAAGGTGCGCTTGAGCGCATCGCACAGGCCAAGGGCGCCATGCAGCAGAAACAGATCGCGCGCAAAGGCGAGTTGATCGGTAAAGCCATCAACATCGTCGGTGGCCTGCAGGGCAGTCTCAACGACAAAGAAGGCGGCCAACTGGCGGCCAACCTGGATGATCTTTACGAGTACATCATCCACCGACTGACCGAAGCCAACTTCCACAACGACGCAGAACGCCTGGACGAGTGCGCGCGCCTGCTGGGCGAAATTAAATCCGGCTGGGACGCTATCGCTGCGGAGGTGTGAGATGGCTGTGACCTTGGTTCCTGATCCGGATTATCGGGGGTTGCAAGGCGTTGCCCAACTGCGCAGTCTGCAACGGGAGATGATGTCCGCGTTGCAGACGGGCGACTGGATGAAGTTGCGCCGGCTGGACCAATCCTGTCCTGCTATCGTTGAAAAGGTCATCGAGGCCAACCGACATCAGGGACAGGCCGGATTGATAACCGCCCTGAAAGACCTGAAGACGGTCTATGCAGCCGTTATCGACACCTGCCGCCAGCAGGCCGCCGCGATGGCCATTTGACCGGTATTAGCCTCTCAAACCCGCTCCAATCGCAGACAGGCTCAAGTCTGTCTGCCTGCGTCCCCTCCCGAACCTCTGGTTTTACCCCTTACAGGCACATCAGACCCGTGGCGCAAAAATCTTCATTCTTATCCGTCAGTTTTGGTAGGATGGGATTGCCCCCGGCGTTAAACACTGACAAAATCGCCAATTTTTCGACATGCGTCACATTATTAGTGTGATGGATGGCTAATTTTTGACCTCATTGATCGAGGCATTCCCGAGCGTCATTAATTTGACCCGACCATCCTTCTGGTCTATTACTTAGTGGCGCCAGTCACTAGGTTGACTCAGAAGCATGGTTCGCTTGTGGCGGGATTGGTTGTCCAAGGGTGGCTTTTTCCACTGAAAACGACTTTAAGGTCATAGCGGTATGTGGCGTAACAATAAAGTTTTGATGATCGACGATGATCAGCAGCGTCGACGTGATTTAAAGATTTTGCTCGATTTTCTCAGTGAAACAAGCCTCACCGCTCCAGCCTCCGAATGGCGGGCCCGGGTTGATAGCGAAGCCAGCGAGGAATATGCCGCCGTTCTTATCGGTGATATTGGCTCGGCCCGGCAGAGCCTTGAGCAATTGCTGAAGGACGTTCGCCAGTGGAGCGACGAGATTGCGGTGGTCTTGATTGGCCCCGAAGCCTCCGTTGACGATGATCTTGACGAAACTCTGCGTCATATGATCATTGCGACCCTCGCGGTTCCGCCCACCTACAACAAACTGGTTGATACGCTCCACCGCGCCCAGCTGTATCGTGAAGCGCAGTCGGTCAGCAAGCGCCAGCCGCAGCGCCGCCCCGTGCATCTGTTCCGCAGCCTCGTGGGCACCAGCCGCGTCATTCAGAACGTGCGGGAGATGATGGCGCAGGTAGCGGATAAAGATGTGTCTGTGCTGATTACCGGCGAGTCAGGAACCGGCAAAGAAGTCGTTGCCCGCAACCTGCATTACAACTCACCGCGCCGTGACAAGCCGTTCGTGCCGGTAAACTGCGGTGCGATACCTGCAGAGCTGCTGGAAAGCGAACTGTTTGGCCACGAGAAGGGCGCCTTTACCGGCGCAATCAACTCCCGCGCCGGACGCTTTGAGATGGCCGAAGGCGGAACCCTGTTCCTCGACGAAATCGGCGATATGCCGCTCAACATGCAGGTAAAGATCCTGCGTGTGCTGCAGGAACGCTGCTTTGAAAGAGTAGGCAGCAACAAGACCCAGAGCGTAGACGTACGCATCATTGCCGCAACGCACCGCGATCTGGAAAGCATGATCAAAGAGGCCACCTTCCGCGAAGACCTCTACTACCGCCTGAACGTATTCCCCATCGAGCTGCCGTCGTTGAAAGAACGGAAGGAAGACATTCCCCTGCTGATCAACGAACTGATCTCGCGTATGGAAAGCGAACAGCGCGGCTCCATTCGCTTCAACTCCGCCGCCATCATGTCGCTGTGCCACCACGAATGGTCGGGCAACGTGCGTGAGCTGGCTAACCTCGTCGAGCGCATGGCCATCATGCACCCCTACGGCGTCATCGGCGTCCAGGACCTGCCACCCAAATACCGGCACCTGGATGTCACCGACGAAGAGTTCATCCCCCGCGTCCAGGCCCCGGCTATCAACGGCAACGCCAGCTACGTCAGCATGAACGACACCCCATTGCTGCCGGAGCAGGGCATCGACCTGCGCGAATACATCACCAACCTCGAGCGCGACCTCATCCAACAAGCCCTCAACGACTGCGGCGGCGTAGTAGCCCGAGCCGCCGACCGCCTCTGCATCCGCCGTACAACCCTGGTGGAGAAGATGCGGAAATACGACCTCCAGCGTTGATCTCAACGCAAAATCCATGTTGCGCTACGCGCAAATAATAACTACTCTTCCTCGCTGACCGGTGTTACGCCGAACACCGGTCAGCCGCTCATGTACAGAGTGTGATCTATTGCACAGATTCTGCCTTCGCACCGGAGCGGGCAGGGTGGTGGTGTGGTTTATGTGCCAGATGATGGAT
>CALFXJ010000029.1 GCA_937958105.1 uncultured Cellvibrio sp. | reverse complement strand
ACGCAACAACGCAACAACGCAACAACGCAACAACGCAACAACGCAACAACGCAACAACGCAACGCAGTGACGCGTTCGAAAAATTCGAAGGATTGAATCATGCACTACCGCAGGGCCCTGCAAAAAGGCGGGCGTTATTTTTTTACGCTGGTCACTCATGATCGCAAACCCATCTTCAATCACCCCGAGACGGTCTTCCTGTTACGAAATACCTTCAAGCGGGTAAAACGCAATTATCCTTTCGACATTGATGCGGCAGTTATCCTGCCGGATCATCTTCATTGCATCTGGACGCTGCCTTGTCACGACGATGATTTCTCCACACGCTGGCGATTGATAAAAAGCGGTTTCGCCAAAGCCTACGGCCATCCATTGCCCCTGTGGCAAAACCGCTTCTGGGAACACCTGATCCGTGACGAGCAAGATTATCGGCAACATCTGGATTACATTCATTTCAATCCCGTCAAACACGGATACGTTCAATCACCCGGCCAATGGCCCTATTCAAGTTTTCATCGCTTCGCCGCTTTGGGTTTTTATGACGAAGGCTGGGGGCGGTCAGTGGAGTTGCCCGACTCGGTGGGGAATGAATAATTTATTGAAAGAGGAAGATATGAGTGAGGTGAGGATGAAGAAGTGAAGATGCGGAAGAGGCGAGGATGAGAGGAAGTGAAAGTGGGAAGAAGAGAGAGTGAGGAAGACGTATGGATGAAAAGCGGTGTCGGGTTACGCGGCGTTGCCGCTAACCCGACCTACTTCCCTCATCTCATACCCGCAGATTAACGCACCACCACCCGAACCCGTAGGTCGGATTAGCGCAGCGTAATCCGACATCACAGCCAGCCGACACTCCCACTTAATCCCGCACAAAAAACGGTACATTGGCGGTGGCGGCTTTGTTGAAGCGGTTGGTGACGTAAGCAAATAATCGGTATGGCCCACCTTCGGTCGGTGCTTTAAATTCCAACCGGCCTTTGCCATCGTCGCTGATGATCAATCCATCAACGGCTGTCGGGCGGGTTTCGGGATCGCCACCGGCGCGGATGTCGGTGCTTTCCGGCAAAAATTCCCAACGCACTGTAAAAGCTTCGCTGTGCGGATGAAACGCATCAAGCTGGGCGATGTAAGTTTCTCCCGCATCCAGGTAAATACTTTCTTCTGCTCTTTTCCCGTCGATGATAAAACTGCGAATTGATGGCGCACGCGTTTCGGGCCATTCGCCGGTCCACAAAAACTGCATGCTATCCACGACTTCCGTGGCTTCGCCGGATTCCAGAAACATACCGTACCAGGTGGGCGTAGTCTCCTGTTTCTGTCCCCAGAGAAACGCATAAGAACCCAAGGACTGTTGCGGTGCGCCGAGCACACCGGCGGTATAGCGATCGCGATAGGCGCTGGCTTTTTCGGTACTGGTCTGCTCAATCGGAACATCCCAGTCAGTCCGCGCGATCTGCCAGTGACCGGTAGGACCCCACTCTGTGACAGCGTAGGCTCCGGTCCAGCCGATGTCTTTCAGGGTTTGTGGCAGTGTCTCCAGTCCACCGTAAATATTGATGCTCAGATAATCAATGCTCGGCACCCGCTCCATGATCAGGCGCGCTTTCTCCGCGTCGATTCCGGCAGTTACTGTGGTAATCAGGTGATGGGGGTCCAGTTCGCGCACCATCTGTGCGATATCTTCGATGGCGTACCAGACCTTGGTGTTGGTATAAAGCAGATCAACCTCGTTGCCCAGCCCCCAGACGAGCAACGCGGGGTGATCTTTATACTTCAACACCTGTTCGCGCACGGCTTCTTTCTGACGGGCCACGGCAGCTTCATCATTGTAATCAAAGCCGTGACGCTCATGGCCCAGACGCAGGCCCAGCATAACGGTCAGACCGTGCTCATGGGCTTCGTCCAGAATGCGATCCGCATCGTCGGTGCTCCAGGTGCGCAGCGAGTTACCACCGCTGGCGGCAAGCAGTGGAATATTGCGCGTGCCACCGGCGCCGCGAATGAAGTAGGCTTGATCCCCCCGGTAAATCTGATATCGACCATCCTCCTGTTTCAGCGTCACCGGAATCGGACCGCTGCCGGATGTGCCCACCTGGGTGGTTGAAGGCGTGTCGTTTGATGGGTTGCAGGCTGCCAGCAGCGCCGGCAATGCAAAAGCAACAAGGAGCTTGCGCATAATATTTTTCTCTAGTTATGAAGCAGGGAATGAACGGGAGCCGAAATCCCGCTGATGAACGTTAGTCGATTAACCGGCGCGACTCAAAACAATTTTCGTTAAGATGCCTGTGCGTAAGTGATGCGGTGGAATTATCTGCGGCAGCCGATAGTTCGAATTTTTGAAGATGAATAGATAATGATGAAGTGGCGAGCAAGTCTGAGAAGCGGTGCGATTACCGCAGCTGTGGTTTCTGTGGTGGCCATGCTGGTGCTGCAGTTTGCTCCGCTGCCTGAAAAACTGACCCGGGTCAGTTATGCCACCATGCTGCTGGATCGTGATGAACATCTGCTGGGCGCGACTATCGCCGCCGATCAGCAATGGCGTTTTGCACCGGTGGATGAATTACCGGAAAAGTATGTACAGGCGTTACTGTTGTTTGAAGACCGCCGCTATTATCAGCACCCAGGCATTGATCCCCTTGCCATTGCCCGCGCGGCCTGGGGCAATTTGCGTGAAGGCCGCGTCACCAGCGGTGGCAGTACCATCACCATGCAGCTGGCCCGGATGCTGCGCGAGGATCCGCCGCGCACATTCAGCAGCAAGTTAATTGAAGCCATGCTGGCACTGCAGCTGGAGTGGCGGTTCAATAAAGACGAACTCTTGATTCACTACGCCAGCCACGCGCCTTTTGGTGGCAACATCATTGGTCTGCGTGCGGCGGCCTGGCGTTATTTCGGCCGTGCGCCGGAAGATTTGTCCTGGGCTGAATCAGCGTTGCTCGCTGTTCTGCCCAACAGTCCCGCGTTGATTCATCCCGGTCGGCAACGGGACCTGTTGCAGAAAAAACGCGATGCGTTATTGAAGCGCCTGCATGCACAGGAAAAATTATCGGCGCTGGATCTTGAGCTGGCCCTGCTGGAACCCTTGCCGGAAAAGCCCCAGCCATTACCCCAGCATGCGCCGCATCTGTTATCCACCGTGAAGAAACAGTTTCCGCATCACGCGGTGTTGCACTCCACACTCGACGCACAATTACAGCAGCAGGTGCAGCTGATTGCCGAGCGTCATTCGCGCCGCCTGGCCAGCGAAGGCGTCAACAATATTGCGCTGCTGGTGATCGATCATCAACAGATGGCCGCCCGCGCCTACATCGGCAACCAATCCTGGGAGCAGGAGAGCCGGTATGCGCCGCAGGTGGACATTATTCAGCGGCCGCGTTCCACCGGCAGTATTCTGAAGCCTCTGTTATACGGGTTGATGCTGCAGGACGGTGAGCTGCTGCCGACCACACTGGTGTCCGATATCCCGACCCAGTTCGCCGGTTACAAACCACAGAATTATGATCGCCAGTATCGCGGGGCTGTGCCCGCGCATTACGCACTGGCACATTCGCTTAACGTACCTGCTGTGCGGATGCTGCGCGACTACGGCATCAGTCGTTTTCACCAGCAGCTGCAGACCATGGGGATGACCACCTTGTTTCGCCCTGCTGACGATTACGGCCTGACGCTGGTCCTCGGCGGTGCGGAAGGCACGCTGTGGGAGCTTACGTCCATCTATGCGCGCATGACAGCCAATGCGCGCACGCCCGCCGCTGTGCCCGCCGTGCGTCTGTTGCAGGATGAAACGCCGCTGTTTCAGCCAGCCGTGCTGGATCAGGGCGCTGCCTGGCTGACCCTGCAGGCGATGGTCGAAGTGGTGCGTCCCGGCCATGAAAATCTGTGGCGGGATTTTTCCGGCAGCCAGACCATCGCGTGGAAAACCGGCACCAGTTACGGTCTGCGCGACGCCTGGGCAATAGGCAGTAACGGTCGTTATACCGTGGGTGTCTGGGCTGGTAATGCTGGTGGTGAGGCAGCGAGTTTTTTGAGCGGGCAGGCCACTGCCGCGCCGATTTTATTTGATGTGTTTGACCGCCTGGGGTCGAGCAGCTGGTTTGAACCACCACACCACGCCTTGAAGACAGTGAGCGTCTGTCGTGTTGATGGTTATCTTGCCGGTGGTCAATGTGCCGCCCGGGATATTTCCATTCCTGCGGGCAGCCACTTTGAACAGGTGACACCGTTTCATCGTCGCATCCATCTGGATGCCGCGGGACAGTTCCGCGTACACAGCCGCTGCGAATCCGTGAGCCGGATGCAATCGGTAGACTGGTTTGTGCTGCCGCCGGCGCAGGAATTTTTCTGGCGGCAGTATCACAGTGATTACCGCAGTCTGCCGCCCTGGCGGGAGGATTGTCTTGCCGACCGCAGCGAGGTGGACGACGACCAGCCGATGGATCTGCTTTATCCACACGAAGGCAGCCGCGTCTATATTCCAGTGGATCTGGATGGCCGGCGGAGTCGCGCGGTATTACAGGCGGTACATCGCCAGCCGCAGATGAATCTTTATTGGCACATTGATGATAATTTTCTCGGCGTGACCTCCACCTTCCATGAACAAAGCGTTTCGCTGGAACCGGGCTGGCACAAGTTGTTGCTGGTTGATCAGCAGGGCTATCGCTTGGAGCGCTGGTTTCAGGTGCTGGGAGATGTGCCCCTCGAACCTTGATCCCGCTTGTTCTTTTTACAGTCTGCGCTTGTAAAACTGACAAGCCGGCAGCGCATCTAGCCGCTTGTGTTGCGACGGGGCGGGCGCTTCGCTGTCTCCGCGGTGTGGAATAAAAAATGCAGCTTACAGACGTGTCAAAGTATTCAACCGCTGCGGGAACTGAACGTATCTTCCCGTGTAGAGTCAGCATCAGATAGCAGCGTCTTCCGGCGCATTACAGGGCTTTTTACTCCAGGACATATCTGTGAAAGTCACTCAACTAGCAAAAGACATGGGCGGTCTATTGAAGGCGACGTTCATCCAATGGATTGATCGCGATCCCTTCAGAAACAGTACCGTTATCGCCTATTACACGATTTTTTCGCTGCCGGGACTGTTGATCATCATCATCAACCTGGCGGGTTATTTCTTTGAGCAGCAGGCGGTCAGCGATGAAATCACTTATCAGATCCGCGCGCTGGTGGGCAGCAAAGCAGCGAGTGATGTGCAGGCAATTGTTGAAAAAGCCAGCCAGAGCAGTGGCTTTACCCTGTCATCTGTCATCAGTGTGGCGACATTGTTATTTGGTGCAACGGGTGTGTTTTATCAGTTGCAGCAGACGCTCAATCTGATGTGGGAAGTCAAGCCGCAGCCCAAACGCAAACTGCTGAAACTGATCATGGACCGGCTGTTTTCCTTCGGGCTGATTCTGGTGGTGGGTTTTCTCTTGCTGGTTTCACTGGTGCTGTCGACCCTGTTAAGCGTGATGAGTAACTGGATGGTGGAATATTTTTCCGAATCATTGAAGATTGTGTTTCGCCTGCTTGATCTCACCATATCGCTCAGTGTCATCACCTTACTGTTTGCAGCAATCTATAAATTTCTGCCGGATGCAGAGATTGAATGGCGCGATGTCTGGGTCGGTGCGCTGGTGACAGCGCTGCTGTTTGTGCTCGCTAAATTTGCCCTCGGGCTTTACTTTGCCTACAGCGATCCCAGTTCGGCTTATGGAGCGGCGGGCAGCATCATCCTGATCATGCTGTGGGTATCCTATGCCGGTATGATTTTGTTTTTCGGGGCAGAATTTACCCGGGTTTATGCCAACCGTTACGGTCACCGGATCAAGCCCTCGGAATTTGCGGTATCCACTGCGCCCCATACGACACCTCCTGATGAGGATGTAACGGGCGAAGATTCAGAGCAGGAAAAATAATTCGTTCAGCAAAAAGGGCCCGCATGAGCGGGCCAGGCTTGATTGGGCAGCACGTCCTTGTACAGGGCATCCATACCGTTCATCCACCGCAGCGGGGCAGCTGCGGCCGAAAAGGCTTATTGCATCGACAGAATGCTGGGCTGTGGATTGATGATCTCGATATCCACACGTCGCTCCAATGCGTAGGTGTCAGCATTATCCAATTCTGTTTTTGCGCGGTTGGCACCGTGGGCTGTCACACTGATCCGCGTATCATCCACGCCGGCCATCGCTAACGCTTCCTTCACCGAAATGGCGCGGTAGTGGGACAGAACCTCGTTGTAGTCTTCGGTCCCGCGCGGATCAGCGTAACCATGGAGATGAACATTCAGGTGTTGGTGATTGTTGAGAAAATCAGCGAGAATCTGCAGCTGTTTTTCACCCTGAGCGGTGAGGCTGTCGGAGCCGGTGAGAAAAAGAACCTGCAGTTGCAGCTGGTCGAAGGTTTGTTGTTGCAGCTGTTCCAGTGCTGTGTCGCGATCCATCAGTTCGCTGCTTAAATGAGAAATAGTCACTTCTGCATCCATCCGGGCCAGTTGAGCATCATCGAGTTGATCGGCTTTTTTAATCTGTTCTCCCAGATACGCACCGCCCACCGCGCCGACGAACAGGCCCACGGGTCCACCGGCGATGGCCCCGAGGATGCCGGCCGTGGTGAATACGGTGGCCTGTTTCACATCGGTCCTGACGTCTTTGGCCTGGACGGCCATCGGCAGAGTGGAAGAAGAGATCAGAGCCATGGATAATGCGATTGCTTTTTTCATGATTGTGGTCCTTTAGTACGAATATTGACGAATGAGTTCGAGGAAGAACGAGTCAGCAAAGTTTTGTTCTTGACGATGATCAGTTAACCGCACAAAAAAGGCACAGCCGTGGCTGGAAAAAGGAAAACAGCTGATGAATTGTGACGAAATGTGGCAGGTGTAGGTGAGCAGGAATGATTATGCCGGGTATTAATGTTCAAATCCTGATTGCCGCCGTGCTCGGCGTATTGTTGGGCTGGTGGGTGAGCGGGCTTTCCGACGTGTCTGCTACCCGTGAGGTGGTGCTGTATGCCAGCGACGTGATCGGTGGTGTTTTTATCGATTTGCTCAAGATGGTGCTTATCCCGCTGGTATTCACCTCAATCGTGGTGGGCATCGCGAATTTGCAGGCACATCGTCAGGTACATCGCGTATGGATGACGACTCTGGGCTTTTTTGTTGTGTCCACCAGTTGTGCCATGTTGCTGGCACTGACCGCTGCCAACCTGTTCAAACCCGGTGCAGGGCTGGAGATTTCGCTGTTTCAGGATGCGATGGAGAATTTTCAGGCGGCTCAATTGACCATGCCGGAATTTTTTCTGCACTTCTTTCGTAATCTATTTGTAAATCCTTTTGCAGCGCTCGCTGAGGGAAAAGTTTTACCGGTAGTTATCTTCGCGCTGTTTATCGGCATTGCGCTGGTAATCGGTGGGGAGCGCTATCGCAATATTCTGACCTTGCTGCAGGAATTTCTTGAACTGATCATGCGGATCGTCAGCTGGATCATGGTCCTCGCACCCCTGGGTATCCTGGCGCTGCTGATCAAGCTGGTGGGTACGCAGGATGTGGCCTTGCTGACGACGGTCGGCGGTTTTATCGTGCTGATCTTCGGTACAACTCTCGTGCATGGCCTGGTAGTCCTGCCGCTGATTCTGTATCTCGTCACCCGCAAGTCGCCGCTCTGGTTTCTGCGTGGTGCCCGCGACGCGCTGGTGACCGCCTTTGCCACCAGCTCCAGTACGGCGGCCTTGCCGGTGACCTTGCGCTGCGCACAAGAGCAGCTCCACGTCCGGCGCGATGTAGCAGGGTTTGTGATACCCCTGGGTGCAACGGTAAACATGGATGGCACCGCTCTTTATGAGGCTGCCGCTGCGTTGTTTGTGGCGAACCTGGTAGGGGTTGATCTTACTCTTGCCCAGCAGGTGGTTATCTTCTTCACGGCCATGATCGCGTCCATGGGCGCGCCGGGAATTCCCAGTGCCGGCATGGTCACCATGATCATGGTGCTGCAGTCCGTCGGCCTGCCGGCAGAAGCTGTCGCCATCCTGTTACCCATCGACCGCCTGCTCGATACCGTGCGTACCTCCGTCAACGTCGAGGGCGACATGGTGGGTAGCCTCGTGGTGCAGCATGTGACGGACAGACATGGAGGCGAGCCTGGGGTTGGTCCCGCTAAAGAAGTGTAAATTTCGGATCCTTTCCTGAAATCCCTCAGCGCCTGTTATTCCAGCCTCTATAATAGGCGCGACGCTTTCTTCTTCTGCTTTGTCTTCCGTCTCCGGAGTCGTTGTGACCCTGCCTAAAACCCCAAAATCTTTCTGGCTCAGCGTGCTGGTGCTCGCTGTTCCCGTGGCCGCGCAGATGCTGTTGCAATCCATGCTCGGCATGGCCGACGTCATCATGGTGGGCAGCCTTGGTCCCCAGGCTATTGCCGCCGTAGGGCTGGCGGCGAAGATTCATTTCCTGTTGCTGGTGTTGATGAGCGGTCTGGCCACCGGATGCAGCGTGCTGGTGGCTCAGTACACGGGCGCAAAGGATTTTGCCAGCTGTCAGCGGACGGTATCGGTGACCCTGTTCGTCGGCATGATCGTGATGCTGCCCTTCACTCTGGCCTTCGCATTCGGCGCGCCGGTCTGGGTGAACTGGATCAATCCCGATCCAGAGGTGGCGGCCCTGGCTGCACAGTATCTGCAGATCACTGCGCCGGTGTTATTGCTGACGCAGGTGATCGTCATCTTTGAAGCATCGCTGCGCGCGCTGGGCAATACCGCCATGCCGCTGGCGGCCGGCATTGTTGCGGCGGTGGTGAATATCGGCCTGAACTATGTCCTGATCTTTGGGCACTGGGGCTTTCCTGCGCTGGGGGTTGCGGGTGCCGCCTGGGCAACGCTGGCGGCGCGGGTGATGCAGCTGGGTTTTATGTTGGGGTGGCTGTACCTCACTCGACACGGTTTTGCCCTGAGTTTCGCGCAGCTGCGCGGTGGCATCGACAAGGAACATATCCTGCGTTACAGCGCCTTCGCCTTGCCCCTGGTAGCCAATTACGCGATTTGGGCCGTGGGTAACTCTGCCTATCACATCATCACCGGCTTCGCGGGTACGGAAGCACTGGCAGTCATGGGCGTGATTGTCCCGCTGGAGAGCGCGTTCTTCGCCTTATTTGTGGGACTGGCCAATGCGTCTGCCGTACTGGTTGGGCGGGCGCTGGGTGCAGACGATGGTGCAGAAGCCTGGCGGCTTTACCGGTTCTTTGACCGCCTGACCATGGGTCTGGTGATCGTGTTCGCCGTCGCGCTCTGGTTCGCGCGCCCGTATATCCTGCTGGTATTCAACCAGCTGGATGAAACTTCTACAGCGCTGCTGATGAACACGCTCGGGGTTTTCTGCGCGCTGGTGTGGGTAAAAATTCTGAACATGATCCGCATTATTGGCGTGCTGCGCGCCGGTGGCGACAATCGTTTTTGTTTGATCACCGATACGGTGGTGATGTGGGGGTTTGGTCTACCTATCTACGCCGCTGCAGTCTTCTTCGGAAATTACTGGTTTGTCATCCTGTATGCGCTGATGTTTCTCGAAGACGGTTTGAAGTTTCTGCCGGTGCTCCGCCGCATTGGTACGCGAAAGTGGATTAAGAATCTGACGCGGTAGCAGGAGAGATAGCGAAGGGAAGAGGTGGTTGCGTTGGTGGAGTGTGGGTGTCGGATTACGCGTTGCGGGCAACGCTAATCCGACCTACGGTGGGACGGTGAGCATTGGGCAATGGTAATCCGACCTTGCAGTGCGCGTGCGGGCAATGTTGATCCGGTATACGGTGTTGCAGTGCGCAGATCACCGTGCTCACCCGCTAGCTCATGATCTTGTCCCGGAACATAAAGAACACGGCGCCCAGCAGGCACAGGCCGGCCCAGAGGTAGTCCAGTTTCAGTGGTTCTTTCATGTAATAGATCGCGAAGGGCACGAACACGCTCAGGGTGATGACTTCCTGCAGGATCTTCAGCTGTCCAACGCTCATAACGGTGTAGCCCACGCGGTTGGCGGGTACCTGCAGTAGATATTCAAACAGGGCTATGCCCCAGCTTACCAGCGCTGCGATGATCCAGGGTTTCTGGTTGAGCTCCTTGAGATGCGCATACCAGGCAAAGGTCATAAACACGTTGCTGCACAGCAAAAGGCCGATGGTGGTTAGGGTCGCCTGCACGATAGAAAACCTCGGATGACATTAACGGGATGGCAGTGTGGCGGCTTCGGCGCGCGCGCCCAGCCAGTAGGAAACCGGGACGCTGCCCAGCCAGGAGACAGCAAAGGCAATCTTAGCGGTGGTGAGCAGTGGATTGTCTGCCGCGAGGGCGTCGCGGATGGCGGACCTGATGGCGAAGACGTCGGGACGGATCTGGCCGTTGACGATACGTTCGGCGATGGTCTGGGCAACCTCCATCACGTAATACAGGATGTAGCCAAAGGCGAGGGTGGCGGGCAGTGCAAAAACTATCAGCAGCCAATAGCGTTTCAGCAGAAAAAAACCTGCACCGGGATAGACGAATCCGGAAAACAGAGCGGACTTGACCGAAAGTTTCATGGATCACCTGCTGACAATAAGCGGATAAAGACGGAGGCGGAGCCTGCTGTGTTACTCGGCTACCAGCTGCACCTGACGATAATGACCCTCGCCGGGCTTTGCAAGGTGGCGGGCCAGATAAGGCAGGGCGGTTTCCATCGCCGCCCACAGCGTCCAGGGCGGATTGATGGCGATCATGCCGCTGGCGCTCATGCCGTAATCAGGGTGATCCGGCGCGATGCCAAACTCAAACAGCTGAATATTGCGAATGCCGCTCTTCTGCAAAGACTTTTCCATCTCATCAATGCGATGGCGCAGCACCACCGGATACCAGATCAGATAGGTGCCGGTGGCAAAACGCTGGTGCGCCTTGATGACCTGCTTGACCACATTCTGATAATCGCTCTTGATCTCATAGGAAGGATCGATCAACACCAGTCCCCGCCGATCCGGCGGTGGCAGCAGCGCCTGCAGACCGCGAAAACCATCTTCCTCGATCACCTTGACGCGGGTATCGCCGCCCACAGCTTCACGCAGCAAACGGCAATCTGTACTGTGTAATTCGTGCAGGAACAGACGATCCTGAGGCCGCATTCCCGCCAGGGCCAGCAGCGGTGAGCCGGGATAATGAGTCAGGGTTTCATCCGGATTGAACGCGCGAATTGCAGCCAGGTATTCAGCGAGCACTGGCGGCAAATCCGGCTTCTGCCACAATTGGCCGATTCCGTTGTCATACTCTCGATTCTTGATAGATTGGTGGCTGCCGAACCGATAGCCGCCCGCGCCAGCATGTGTATCAACAATACGCAGTGGTTTCTCTTTCTGCTGCATGTAGGACAGGGTATGCAGCCAGACACTGTGTTTAAGGACATCGGCAAAATTGCCGGCGTGAAAAGCGTGACGATAACTGAGCATTGGGTTCCTGCCGGGAGATTCTGAATCGGCGCTGAGTATACCGGTTAAACCTGCGCTTTTTGCAGAAAAGGGTTTACAAAAATAACGCCGTTCCTGCACCTGTGCTATGAGGATAACCGTCGAGCCGGTAAAGTAACGGCTATAGGCTATAGTCAGGTTCGGCAGTCATCCCCGGAGGTGATGACTTGTAGCCCCTGCATGCAGGGTTAGTGAATGGCCGTCAGGACCTTGTTGTAAATTGACTGTGTAGGATTCGACCTTGCTGCGACGCCCCGTTTATTCTTTGTTATGCATCTCGCTCGCCGCGCTCGGGTGGAGTCAGGTGGCATCTGCCCAGCCAAAACCAAAGATTGATATCAAGGGTGGTAATGAAGCGCTGCGTGAAAATATCCGCAGCTTTTTGCCGCTTTATGATGAAGCCTGTAAAACACCGCCCTGGCGATTGCGTTCCCTCATGCGCGAATCCGAGCGCGAAATTATCGCGGCGGGTCAGGCGCTGGGCTATTACCGCCTGACCTTCGAACATGAACTGACCCGCACCGATGACTGCTGGAATCTGGTACTCCGGATTACACCGGGCGATCCGGTGCTGGTGCAGGAAGTCCGGATTGTCATCAATGGCGATGGCGCCCAGGACCGGGCATTCACGCGTATTCAGGAGGAACCCGGTATTGCCAAAGGTGATCGCCTCAACCACGGCCGCTACGAAACCCTCAAGAATCGCTTCACTTCCCTGGCCGCCAACCGCGGTTACTTTGATGGCAAATTTGAGCACTCCCGGGTGGCCGTGAACGTCGGGGACAATGCTGCGGTGGTGGAACTGGTTTACGACACTGGACCGCGTTACCGCATCGGCAGCATCAACATCGAGCAGGACATCCTCAACGACAGCTTTGTGCAGCGTTATATTGAATTTGAAGAAGGGGATTACTACGACTCCGAAGAATTGCTCGAACTGAAGAGCATGTTCAATGCCAGCAACTTCTTCTCCACGGCGACCATCGCGCCGGATCTCCAGCATCTCGAAGGGGAGTCGGTGCCGATCAATATCTCCCTTGAAGCCCGCAAGCGTTACAGCTATTCCGTGGGTGCAGGGGTAGCAACAGATACAGGCCCGCGTCTGTTGCTGGGTTTCGAAGACAGGTACATCAGCAGTCGCGGACATTCGCTGGCGTCCAACCTCAGTCTGTCCGAGGTGACGTCTACCTTTGAGACGGCCTATAACATCCCCATGACCCGCCCCGCCTATGAGCACCTGAAGATTTATACCGGTTACGAAACCACCAACACGGATGTCAGTGAAAGTGACCTGTACAAGATCGGTACCAGCTACACCCGCCTGGAGGACAACGACTGGCTGTACACCTACGCCCTGAACTATGAGCGCGAAGACTCGGTGGTGGGCAGCGAGGACGAAAACCGCACCCACCTGTTGATTCCGTCAATCAGCGCGTTTCGGGCCAAGCTTGAAGGCGATCCGGCCTATCCGCGTCGCGGCTGGAATTTCCTGGCGCGCTTTTCGGGCTCACCTGAGACCTTGGGGTCAAGCGTGAGCTTCCTCCAGTTCCACAGCCGTGCCAAATACATCTTCCCGCTGGGCAAGGGGCGGGTGCTGCTGCGCGGGGAACTGGGTATGACGGAAGTGGATGAACTCACCAGCCTGCCGGCTTCGGTGCGGTTCTTCGCCGGGGGTGACGCCAGTGTGCGCGGCTATGACTATCAATCGCTGGGGCCTAAAAAGACGCTGGACGACGGCAGCGAGGAGGTTGAAGGTGGTAATAACCTGCTGGTGACCAGCATCGAATATGACTATCTGATCCGGCCGAAGTGGGCCGTGGCCGCCTTTTATGATCAGGGCAACGCGGGGAATAACTTTGATTTTGACATTGCCCGGGGCGTGGGCCTGGGGGTGCGCTGGATTTCTCCCATCGGGCCGGTGCGCATTGATGTGGCCAAAGCGCTGGATGAGGGACGCGGCTGGGCGCTCCACCTGAGCATGGGGCCGGACCTATGATCAGTCGGTGGATACAGCGCACGATTCTCGGCGTATTTTTATTTGTGCTGGCCACGGTGGCCTCCATCACCGCGCTGGTGGCTACCGAGGGGGGCAGCCGCTGGCTGATCGGCAGGATAGTCGCCTGGCTGCCGGAAAGCGTAGGCACTCTGGAAGTGGGCGAGCTTGATGGCGACCTGTTGAAAGGGCTCGACGTCACCTATTTTGACTTCAAGCAACATCGCGACGGCCAGCTGCAGCAGCGCTACCGGGCTAAAGACGTCTCCTTTCGCTGGCAGCCGCTGGCGTTGCTTTACAGTGCCGTAGCCGTGCAGTCTCTGGCGGCGAAAGACATCAATATCATCCTGCCACCGCCAGCTGAAGCACCGCCCGTCAGGGAGCCATTTGAATGGCCCAGCTTCGCGCTGCCGGTGCGGATTGAGCTGGACGATGTACAGCTGCAGGATCTCTACGTACAGCGCGGGACGCAGCAACTGGTGTATCTGCGCAGCGTCAGCGGCTCCGTCAGTCTGGGTACCTTTAACTTTCGCCTGAGTGAATTCGCCGTAGAGACGCCATCTTATGGTGCTGAGGTGACTGGTCGAATTGGCTTGCGGTACCCCTATGCGGCGAATCTGTCCGGCAGCTGGTATTACGACCTGCCAGCTCCGGCGGGTGAAGCAGCTGTTGAGCAGGCGCCGGTCCACTTCAGTGGTGCATTAAGCCTGCGCGGTGATATTCAGGAACTGGATCTGGAGCACCAGCTGGCTACGCCGTTCGTCATTACTTCAGAAGGTACTTTCCTGCCGAATGCCGTCATCGAGGATGACCAGCCCCGCCTGTCTCCGAACCTGGAATTACGTAACGAGTGGCAGAATCAGGCTTTGCTGGCTCGCTGGTTTCCCGGCGAGCTGCCGCCTCCGGTGACCAGTGCGACCCTGGATGTGTCCGGGTGGTACGACAACTATCACGCGCGGCTCACGGGGGAGGTGCTTCAGCAGGACGTCGGTGATTTTGCGGTTCAGGCAGACGTACGGGGCAATCTCCAGCAGGTGGATATAGCCAGCCTGGCGGTGCAGCAGATCAATCTGCCGGGCAATGCGCTGGCGCCACAGGCCGCGCAGCTGAACCTGCAGGGGCGGGTGAGCTGGTTGCCAGAGGTTAACTGGGATCTGGCAGTCTCTGCAGAACAGCTGAATCCGGCCCATTATCTGCCGGAGTGGCCGGGGAACCTGCGCGTGGATCTGTCCACCACCGGCGGGCTGCGGGCAGCCAGCGCGACAGCAGAGAAAGTGCTGGCGGTGCGGGTAACGGATCTGATGCTGGAAGGACAGCTGCGTGGACTTGAAGCCACCGGCAGCGGCGATGTGGGCTTCGACGGACAGCGCTGGTTCAGCGATCAGCTGCGTCTGACCCTGGGCGCTAACCAGCTGCAGGTGGCCGGCAGTTACAGTGAACAGATTGATCTGCAATGGCAGGTCAACGCACCGCTGCTGGCGCAGATTGACCCGCGCTTGACTGGCACCCTGGCTACTACCGGACGACTGCAGGGCACCTTGACCGAGCCCCGGGTGGAAGCCACTGCGCAGGGCCGTAATCTGCAATGGCAGGAATACGGCTTGGAAAATGTGGACCTGAAGGTAGCACGTACCGCCGAGGGAAGCTATCGGCTGACGCTCGACGCCCATGACCTGCAGCTCAGTCAGCAGCAGCTGGAGCGGGTCCAGCTGACCGGGTCCGGCGATCTGCCACGGCACCAGCTGCAGGCGACGATCAACAGTAATGCCTATGGCCAGCTGGCATTTACGCTGGACAGTCGTTTCAACGAGGGACAGTGGCGCGGTAAATTCAATGCACTGGAGATCGACACCGATAAACTGCCGCGCTGGTGGCTCACCAGCAGCGAGTGGATTCAGGCAGATGCCCAGCAGGCGCAGATCGACCGCCAGTGCTTCACTACCCGCACCCGCTGGGGCAACGCCGATGCCGGCAGCCAGGCCGGTGCCACTACCGGCGCTACGGCGCCTCAGCCAGCCGAAGAAGAACTGTCTGAAACACCACAGCTGTGCCTGCAGGGTGAATGGCAGGCACAGACCGGTGTGCAGCTGCAGGCCAGCCTGAATGCGGTCCCGCTGCGGCAGGCGCGTCCTTGGCTGAAACCTGATGTGACGCTCGGCGGTGTGGTGGATGGTGAAGTGACCTTCCAGCTGGCAACCAACCTCCCCAATAAAACCTCCGCTTTCAGCGGGATGACCGCCAAGGTGGAGATGCGCACCCGCGATGGCGAACTGCGCTATCAGTTTGCCGACGAAGAGCCCAGCGTCTATGCCTGGGACAGCGCCCGGCTGACGGCCGACCTGCAGGGAGAAAAGCTGGAGGGAGTCTTTATGATGGATTGGTCCGACTATGGTGAGGTGCGGGCCACAACGCGGATTGATTTTGTTCAAGAAGACATCGTGGGAGAGGTGACGGCCAACTTCCGCGATCTGGCGCCCCTGGAGGCGTTAATCCCTCTGGCAGACGATGTTCAGGGCCGTTTGGCGGCAGACATACAGATCAGTGGCAGGCTGCAACAGCCGGATGTGGTCGGACAGCTGAATCTGGTGGACGGCGTCGCCAAGCTGCCGCGTCTGGGGGTGGAGCTGACGGCGGTCACGGCCCATCTTCAGAGCCAGCGCGGCGGCAATATCGACCTGCGTGCCTCGGCCAAGTCAGGCCCCGGTACTCTGACGATCACGGGCGATCTGGATAATCTGGGCAGCGATAACTGGCTGATGCGCGGCAATGTGTCCGGTGACAATTTTCAGGTACTGCAACAGCAGCAGATCAATGCCAATATCAGCCCTGCCATTGACCTTTCCGCGAACAGCGAAGCCATTCGCATCGAAGGCGTCACGCGGATTCCTTACGCCCGTGCCAATATCAAAGCTCTGCCGCCGAGTGCGACGCGGGTGTCGAAGGATGTCGTCATCATTGATGATGAGAGTACCCAGGCCCCGGTGGTCGCGGGCATTCCGGTGTTCGTCAATCTCGACCTGGAGATCGGCAACGATGTCCACTTCAACGGCTTTGGTCTGGACAGCAAGCTGGTGGGCAAGCTCAATATCCTGCAGTCGCCGCCGCGGGCCCTGCTGACCACCGGCTACGTCAGCGTGGTGGACGGCCAATACAAAGCCTATGGCCAGGAGCTGGAGATCGAGCGGGGCCGGCTGTTGTTTCAGGGACCTTACGACAATCCGGGGCTGGACATCCTGGCGGTACGGGAAACGCCCGAGTATGAAGTGGGGTTGGAGATCGGCGGAACCCTGCAGCAGCCCAGCAGCCGGATACGTTCCGCTGAAGGACTGTCGGAGAGCCAGAGCATGGCGATCCTGCTGACCGGCAAGCCGCTTTCCGAGGCCTCCGCCGGTGAAGCTTACATGCTGCTCAGTGCCGTCAGCGGCCTGGGGATGAGCAGCGGGCCGGGCATCCAGGAAGAGATCGCCCGTACCCTCCACGTGGATGAACTCAGCATCAACGCTGATGATGGGTTTGAACAGAGCTCGCTCTCCGTGGGGAAATATCTCAGCCCGCGCCTGTTCGTGCGCTATGTTGTCGGTCTGTTTGACCAGGCCTACAGCGTCGAGATGGAATACCAGATGACCGATCGCCTGCGGCTGGAAGCCACTTCAGGCGAGGCGCAGAGCATCGACATGATCTACAAGATCGAGCGCTGACCGGCGTTGGTTCCCATGCCGGCTACTGCTGTCTGATGAAGGCTGGAGGCACAATGTCACACAAGAAAAGTGGCTTCCAGGCACGATGCCAGTGTCATCTGGACTGGCATTCCATAAGGTTTCAGGGTATGTTTGTCATCTAGACTATAAGTCGTGGTGGTTATCAGCCCCTTTAGTCGGTATCCCAGATTCAGATACCTCTCCTGCTCCACAATAAATAAGAAATCATCTATGAATACCAACTCGCAGAGATTGTCCGTTACTGAAAAGATTGGCTACAGCCTGGGTGACCTGGCCGCCAACCTGATTTTCCAGACTCTGGTCACCTTCATCGCCTTTTTTTATACCGATGTCTATGGCATCCCGGCGGCACAGGCGGCTGCCATCACCGCTGTGGGCGGTATCGTCGGGGCCCTGTTCACGCCAGTGATGGGGATTATCGCCGACCGTACCAGTACCCGCTGGGGTAAGTTCCGGCCATGGGTTCTGTGGACCGCCATTCCTTTTGGCGGACTCGCCCTGCTGGCATTCAGCACGCCGAACTTCAGTGAAGGCGGCAAGGTGATGTATGCCTATGCCACCTATATCCTGCTGCTGTTGATCTACGCCGCCAACAACCTGCCGTATTCAGCCCTGAGTGGCGTCCTGACCGGCAGCATGGCAGATCGCAACAGCCTGTCATCCTATCGCTTTGTGGCGGTGATGGTGGCACAGTTCATCATCCAGGTGCTGTTGCTGCCGCTGGTGCTCATCCTTGGTGGTGGAGACAAGGCCGCTGGATTTGAGAAGGCAATGCTGTTCTTCTCCATTACCGGAACAATCTTCTTCCTGATTACCTTTGCCACTACCCGTGAACGGGTGCTGCCGGTGGTGGAAGGGGGCAGCTCAGTCAAGCAGGACCTGCAGGACCTGTTCCGCAATATGCCCTGGCTGGTCATGCTGATTGTGACAGTGCTGGTGTTCATCACCTTGCCGTTGAAAGGCGGGATGTATATCTATTATTTCGAGAACTACCTGAGCGAAAGCCATCTGGCGAGCTTCCTGCAGAGCGTCGGGTTCAACAGCTTTATTGCCGGTCTCAACTCCATGCTGACGGGTATGGGGCTGACCGAATTTGCCTGGCCGGAAGATGCACCCACCTCGGCGTTCAGCCTGTTCAATGCCATTGGCATCATCATGATGATCGTGGGTATCGGCTTCTCCAAACGTCTGGCTGATAAGTTTGGCAAGCGCAATGTCTATGGCCTGTCCCTGTTCCTGTCCACCGTCTTCATCGCCGCGTTTTATTTTTATTCGCCGGAAGCCATCGGCATCATCTTTCTTTCCCAGCTGCTGCATGGTTTCTTCTACGGCATCTCCATCCCCTTGTTGTGGGCCATGATTGCCGACGTAGCGGATTATTCTGAGTGGAAAAACAACCGTCGCGCTACCGCCATTATCTTCTCGGCCATGATCCTTGGCCTCAAGGGCGGCCTGACTATCGGCAGCTCCCTGGTAGCCGGCATCCTGGCCATCTATGGCTACGAAGCAACCCTCGCGCAGCAGTCCGCCGAGACCATCAACGGTATCCGTATGGCCGTGAGTGTGTACGCCTCTCTGCCGTTCTTTATCGCGGCGGGCTGCATGTTCCTCTATTCCATCAATAAACCTTTCGAACTCAAGATCGAAGCCGAACTGGCCGAGCGTCGCCTGGCCAGTCAAAAATCGTAATTACGGAGATTTGTATCATGTCCGATCAACAGGATCTAAAAGCACTGGCGGCCAAGGCTATTTCCCAGCCGCTGGTTACCCATATCTATACCGCTGATCCTTCAGCGCACGTCTTCGATGGCAAGATCTACATCTATCCATCCCACGACATTGATGCGGGCATCCCTTTCAATGACAACGGTGATCACTTCGGCATGGAGGACTACCACGTACTGCGGATGGACAGTCCGAACGGTCCGGCTGAGGACTGCGGTGTAGCGCTGCACGTGAAGGATGTGCCCTGGGCTGAGCGTCAGATGTGGGCCCCGGATGCGGCCACCAAAGATGGCAAATATTACTTCTACTTCCCGGCCAAGCGTGCCGACGGCATCTTCCAGATTGGTGTGGCGGTAGGCGACAACCCGGCCGGCCCATTCACCCCGGAGCCGGAGCCCATCAAAGGCAGCTATTCCATCGACCCGGCCGTATTCTGTGATGACGATGGTGAACACTACATGTATTTCGGCGGCCTCTGGGGCGGTCAGCTGCAGAACTATCGCGACAACGTCTACAGTGCGGATTATCAGGAACCGGCTGCTGATGAGCCGGCACTGGGTGCGCGGGTTGCACGCCTGACCGCAGATATGAAAGAGTTTGCCGAAGCTCCCCGCGAGGTGGTGATTCTGGACGAGCAGGGCAAGCCGCTGCTGGCTGGCGACAACGCTCGCCGTTACTTCGAAGGCCCCTGGATGCACAAGTATCAGGGCAAGTACTACCTGTCGTACTCCACTGGTGACACCCACTTCCTGTGCTATGCCACCAGTGACAACCCCTACGGGCCGTTCACCTACCAGGGCCAGATTCTGACTCCAGTAGTGGGCTGGACAACGCACCACTCCATTTGTGAGTTTGAAGGCAAGTGGTATCTGTTCTATCACGACTCCATCCTGTCCGGCGGCGTTACGCACCTGCGCTCAGTGAAGATGACCGAGCTGCGCTACGATGACGAGGGGCGGATTCTGACCATCGAGCCTTACGGTAAGGAATGATGTTGAACTGCATCATCGCGCGGCCTGGCTGCGCGGTGGTGCCGGGAATTACCGGCCACAGGGATATGCCTGTGGCCGTGTAGTCTGCAAATCACTACCTAAGTCCTTCTGCTGACACGGCTTTTCCTGCCCCCGGTTTTACCGCTTTCCTGCCTTCCCCGCCTGATTGCGGATTTGAGCCTTTCCGCCCTTACTGAATCCCTGCAAGAGGTTTGCTGCTTGATCTTCTGTTTAGCTTTTATTATATTGTATTACAATATGACTGATAGATAACCATAATAAGCAGGTACTTCATGTTTCGTTCCTTTGTTCGCCGCACCTTGATGCCCCTGTCATTGCTGATTTCTGCTGCCAGTCAGGCTGCTAACCCGATCTTCCCCCATGTGCTGACCGCTGACCCGGCGGCGATGGTCCATGACGGTACCGTCTATCTGTACACCGGCCATGATGAGGCCAAGGACAACACCAAGTTTTATGAGATGCACAAATGGCTGGTGTTCTCTTCCACCGACATGGTGAACTGGAAAGAGCACGGTCCGAAGCTGTCGGTGAAGGATTTCAAATGGGCTAAAGGGGATGCCTGGGCTGCCCATGTGATTGAAAAAGGCGGGAAGTTCTATTGGTATGTGACCGTGCGTCACGCCACCATCAACGGCTTTGCAATTGGAGTGGCGGTCGCTGACAGTCCCTTGGGGCCGTTCAAAGACGCTTTAGGCAAAGCGCTTATCAGTAACGATATGACCACAGATACCGACATCGACTGGGATGATCTGGACCCGGCGGCCTTTATTGATGATGACGGTCAAGCGTATCTGTTCTGGGGAAATACCAAACCCCGTTACGCCAAGCTGAAAGACAATATGATTGAGCTGGATGGCCCCATCCATGCCATCGAAGGTCTGCCGGATTTCACCGAGGCTATCTGGGTGCATAAGCACGGGGAATACTATTACCTGTCCTATGCTATGGGCTTTCCGGAGAAGATCGGTTACGCCATGAGCAAGAGCATCAAAGGCCCCTGGGTGTACAAGGGGATTCTTAACGAACTGGCCGGTAACTCCAATACCAATCACCAGTCCATCATCGAATTTAAAGGTCGCTCGTTCTTTATCTACCATACCGGCGGGCACGTGCCCGACGGTGGCAGCTTCCGTCGCTCGGTGGCTATCGATGACCTGCATTACAACCCTGACGGCACCATTAAACGGATCATCATGACCAGCGAAGGTGTCGCCCCGGTTAAGTAGCTGTTTTAAATAGTTGTTCTGCCTGTTGTTCCTCGTTGAAGTTCTCTTCTGCATGATCGCTTTACGGCCAGCTCACCACTGGCCGTTTTTTCTGCTTCGCATACACTTATATTCTGTCTGACTTTTTGTCGTAGTTATGGGGTCCGTCCATTGACAAACTTGACGAATTTTGAATAATATTATCATACAATATAGATAATCAGCTGAAATCCGCGCCAGCTCGGTTCAGCCAGTTCAACAAGGTGACCTATGACGTCTTATGCCCTGGGCCTGGATTATGGCTCGGATTCTGTACGAGCTCTCCTGGTGGATGCCCACACCGGTGCCGAAGTTGCCACGCAGGTGGTGTATTACCCGCGCTGGAAGCAGGGACTTTACTGTGTTCCCGCCAAAGATCAGTTCCGCCAGCACCCCCTGGATTACCTCGAAAGCCTGGAAGCGGCAGTAAGGGGGTTATGGACCAAGGCGCCAGCTGGTGCTGCCCGTCAGGTGGTGGGCATCAGTTTTGATACAACCGGTTCAACCCCGGTGGCGGTGGATGAAGCGGGTGTTGCGCTGGCATTGAAGCCGGAATTTGCCGACAACCCCAACGCCATGTTTGTGCTCTGGAAAGACCACACAGCCATCAAAGAGGCTCAGGAAATTACCGCTGCTGCCAGTCGGGCACCGGTCAATTACCTGAAGTACGAAGGCGGTATCTATTCATCCGAATGGTACTGGGCCAAGGCGCTTCATGTGCTGCGCGAAGATCCCGCCGTCCGCGCCAATGCCTACTACTGGGTCGAGCATTGCGACTGGATGTCTGCGGTGCTTACCGGCACCACCCATCCCAGCCAGTTACGCATGGGACGTTGCGCCACCGGCCATAAGGTGATGTGGCACGAGAGCTGGGGCGGCTATCCACCCAATGATTTCTTTGTGAGTATCGATCCTCTGCTGGACGGGCTGCGCGATCGCCTGCCAAAAGAAACTTTTACATCCGATCAGGCCGTGGGTGCACTCACCGACGAGTGGGCTGACCGGCTCGGCTTGCCGGCAGGCATCCCGGTGGGCTTCAGTGCGTTCGACTGTCATATGGGTGCCGTTGCGGCCAACGTAAAACCCGGCGTATTGACCAAGATCATGGGCACCTCCACCTGCGACATCACCGTGGCCCGTTATGAGGACATCGGTGAGAAATGCATCCGCGGTATCTGCGGGCAGGTTGATGGTTCGGTTATGCCCGGCATGGTCGGACTCGAAGCAGGGCAGTCGGCCTTCGGTGACCTTTATGCCTGGTTCCGCAATGTGCTGATGTGGCCGGCACTCAATGTACTGCAGCAATCCACTGCGCTGGATGATGCAGCCAAGGCAGCATTGATCCAGGAACTGGAAGACAATACTTTGCGTCAGCTCGGCGATGCCGCCAGTCAAATTCCGGCGGGCGAGACCGGGATTACCGCGCTGGACTGGGTCAATGGCCGGCGTACACCGGACGCGGATCAGACCTTGACCATGGCGATTGCCGGTCTGAAGATGGGCAGCGAAGCACCGCATATATTCCGTGCGCTGGTGGAAGCCACGGCATTCGGTGCGCGGGCGATCATCGAGCGCTTTAAAGCGGAAGGTGTGGCTATTGATTCCGTGGTAGTGATTGGCGGTATCTCCAAAAAATCTGACTTCATCATGCAGGTCTGCGCCGATGTGTGGAATTGCCCCATCGACGTGCTCGAAAGTGAACAAAGCTGTGCATTGGGCGCCGCCATCTTTGCGGCAACCGTGGGCGGCGTTTACCCGGATGTGGCGAGTGCTCAGCAAGCCATGGCTTCACCGGTGTGCAAAACCTATCTGCCTGATGCGACCAACGCCGGGATTTATGAAAACCTTTACCGCAAATACCAGCAGCTGGGTGCGTTTGTCAGTGGAGGCCAGTTATGAGTTACCGCGAACTCAAGCATGCAGCCTATGAGGCAAACATGGAGCTGCAGCGGCGCAATCTGGTGGTGTATACCTGGGGCAATGTGTCGCAGATTGATCGCGACAAAGGCGTGATTGCCATCAAACCCAGCGGTGTTGCCTATGAAGCTCTGACACCCGATGACATGGTGATTGTCGATCTGGACAACAATATTGTTGAAGGCAAACTGCGCCCGTCATCCGATACCAAAACTCACACGCATCTGTATCGCCACTTCGACACCATCGGCGGCGTCACACATACCCATTCCACCTACGCCACTGCCTGGGCTCAGACCCAACAGGCGATTCCGTGTTATGGCACTACGCACGCAGATTACGCCTATGGTGAAATTCCCTGCACTGCAGTGATGACTGATGAGCAGATAACCCGCGACTACGAAGAAGAAACCGGCGTTCAGATTACGGATTGCTTTGCCACGCGCAGCCCGGTGGAAGTGCCCATGGTGATCGTCGCAGGTCACGCACCTTTTACCTGGGGCAAGAGTGCTGCAGAAGCGGTGTACCACGCTGTGATTCTCGAAGAGATCGCGCGCATGGCCTACCTCACCCGCACACTTGATCCACAGGTAGCCCCGTTAAAACAGGGCATCGTAGACAAGCACTACCTGCGAAAGCACGGCAAGAATGCGTACTACGGACAAACGAAATAATGATCCACGACAGCAGGCCTGTCATCGCGTTACCGCGTAACAACTGACAAAACAGCAACAATATTTGAGGAATCAGTAATGAAGATTTACGGCAATAAAGAAGTGTGGCTGGTCACCGGTTCCCAGCATCTGTACGGCCCCGGCGTCCTGAAGCAAGTGGCGGAAAACAGTCAGAAGATTGCCGAGTCGTTGACGGCGTCGGAGCGCATTTCCGTCAAGATTGTTGCGCAGGACACGGTTAAGTCTCCCGGTGAAATTCTTTCGGTCTGCCAGCGCGCCAACAGCGATGAAAACTGTATCGGTCTGATCCTGTGGATGCACACATTCTCTCCGGCGAAGATGTGGATCTCCGGGCTGAAGGTGCTGAGCAAACCTTACATGCATCTGCATACACAGTTTAATGCTGAGCTGCCCTTTGCAGACATCAACATGCACTTCATGAACCTGAACCAGAGTGCCCACGGTGATCGGGAATTTGGTCATATCAGTACTCGCCTGCGCCATGATCGCAAGGTGGTGGTGGGCCACTGGGCAAACGAGTCAGTGCAGCGCCAGATCGACAGCTGGTGCCGCGTAGCCATGGGCTGGAATGAAAGTCGCAATCTCAAGATTGCCCGCTTCGGTGACAACATGCGGCAGGTTGCGGTGACCGAAGGCGATAAGGTCTCGGCACAAATTCAGTTTGGTTACGAAGTTCATGCCTACGGTCTGGGTGATCTGCAGAAAGTGGTTGATGCCGTTACCGACGAAGAAGTCGCGCAGCAGATTGAAGTCTATCGCGCTGAGTACAGTGTTTCTCCCGCACTCTTCGACGACGAACATCAATTCCAGATGCTGAAGAACGAAGCGCGTCTGGAACTGGGAATGCTGAAATTTTTGACCGAAGGCGGCTTCGGTGCATTCACCAACTGCTTTGAAAACCTGACCGGCCTGACCAACCTGCCGGGCCTGGCTACTCAGCGTTTGATGGCGGCCGGTTTTGGTTACGGTGGCGAAGGCGACTGGAAAACTGCAGCCATGGTGCGCATTGCGAAAGTCATGTCCAAGGGACGCGAAGGCGGCTCTACCTTTATGGAAGATTACACCTACCACTTTGGTGCACCGGATCAGGTGCTGGGTGCACACATGCTGGAGATCTGCCCGTCGATTGCAGCAGAAAAACCGAAGCTGGAAGTGCATCTGCATACCATCGGTTGTCGCAACGACATTGCTCGTCTGATCTTCACCGGCAAGCCCGGACCGGCACTGTGTATCTCTGTGATTGATCTGGGTACCCGGTTCCGCATGATCATCAACGAAGTGGATACCGTGAATCCGCCGCAGGAATTGCCAAACCTGCCTGTGGCAAAAGCCCTGTGGGAACCTCGCCCGAATCTTGAAGTGGCTGCGGCTGCCTGGATCCATGCGGGCGGTGCACACCACAGTGCCTACACCCAGGGTATTACGGTGGATGAAGCTGTTGACCTTGCCGAGATGGCCGGCATTGAAGCCGTGGTCATCGGCGCGGATACCACCGTACGCAGCCTGAAGACCGAACTGCGTCATAACGCAGCCTTCTATCACTTAAGCCAAGGTATCTGATCCCGTCGTTGAGTAACTTGCCTGGTTTCAGGGATCACCGACAAACCTGAGGTCGGATTAGCCGCAGCGCGGTCTAATCCGACCCGATCCCTTAGGCAAACCTCGTTCAATATGCTGTAATCGCTGCTTTTTATTCAGCGAGAAATATTATGTACGACCACTTTGATGCACTGATCTTCGACATGGACGGCACCCTGGTAGACAGCGGGCAGTTACATGAAGTCGCCTGGACAGAAACGCTCACCCGTTTTGCCATCCCCATCGACCGCCCCTATATGCGCTCCCTCGCCGGTGTTCCCACGAAAGGAACCCTGGAATTACTGATAGAAAAATTCAACTGCGACGTCAATGCAACCACAGTGGAGATGAATGACTTTAAAGAGGCTTTTGTCCGCGAGCATATGCACCGGTACGTAAAGCCCACGGCGCTGTTGGAGATAGTCAAAAAATATCACGGTAAAAAGCCGATGGCAGTGGGGACCGGCGCTTATACCGTTGAGGCAGAAAACATCCTGCGGCTGTGTGGGCTTGATCAATATATTGATGTGGTTGTCGGTGCTGATCAGGTGGCTAATCCCAAACCTGCGCCAGATACTTTTTTGCGCTGTGCTGAATTGATGAGTGTAACTCCGACCCGCTGCGTCGTATTTGAAGATGCGCAGATGGGACTGCTGGCTGCACGTCATGCCGGCATGGAGGCGATTGATGTATTGGAAGTTCTGAAGATAGAAAACGATTATTTTCTGTAGTTTGTTGTGAAGTAAATATCCTGGACTGCGCAGATGAATCCGCGCGTTGTAAGACTGCCACGGCCGGCGGCAACCATAATCAACCACGGCGGATGAGGGGCATGATTATTCCTGCCTGAATCTGCCGGCCGCACCAAAAGGTAATAATAATAATGAAAACACAAAAACTATCGATCACCGAGAAAGTAGGCTTCGGAGCCGGGGATATGGCGGTCAACGTCATGATCGCCGCGATGTTCTACTTTATGCAGTATTTTTATACGGATATTTTTGGACTGAAGCCTGCCCACGTGGGCACGCTGTTTCTGGTTGCCCGCCTGATCGACGCTGTCAGTGATCCTCTTATGGGGCTCATCACGGATAAGTATAAATCCCGTCTTGGTCGCTTTCGCCCGTACTTTCTGTATCTTGCGATTCCTTATGGGTTTGCGGTGTTCCTGCTGTTTACGACACCGGATCTTTCCTACAACGCCAAACTGGTCTGGGCTTACGTGACTTATCTGTTTGCCACCCTGATGTTTACCGGCGTGGCTATTCCCTATATTTCCTATATTGGCGTGCTGACTTCTGATCCACAGGAGCGCTTGTCAGCTAATGGCTACCGGATGTTTTTTGCCAAGATTGCCAATGTCATCATCGTCGCATCCGTGCCGCCGCTGGCAGTGATGTGGGGTGGAGATAATCTTGCCAAAGGCTATCAGCTCGCCATGGGTTTCATGTCATTGGTGGGCGTCTTTCTGCTGTTGTTCTGTTTCTACAGTACGCGCGAACGGGTTGAGCATGTGGTGGATAAGCAACCGCTGCGTGAGCAGCTGCGTCTGCTGTTGAAGAATGATCAATGGCTGGTGCTGTGTGCCTGCTGTGTGCTGGGCACACTGGGATACGCGCTGCGAGGCAGCGTAGCGTTTTATTATGCAATTTATTACCTCGGGGGTGACGAATCTCTGGCTGCGGCATTCACCAGCTCCGGCATCGCCGCGTCCATCGTCTCCATGGTCGCGTCCACCTGGATTACTAAATGGTATTGCAAGGTCAACCTGTTCCGCTGGTCGCAGATCCTGGTGGCTGTGCTGAGTGTGCTCATGTTCTTTGCCGTTTCACCCGGTGAAGTGGTACTGGCATTTGTGCTTTATATCCTGCTGTCTTTTGTGGTGGACCTGCATGCTCCCATCTTCTGGTCCGCCATTGCTGAAGCCGTGGATTATGGCGAGGCCAAGAATGGTAAGCGCGTCTCCGGTCTGGCCTTTGGCGGTATTTCGTTTTGTCAGAAAGCCGGAGCGGGCCTTGCCGGATTCCTGACCGGCCTGTTGCTGACCTATTTTGGTTATCAGGCCGGCGAGACTCAGACAGCCTTTGCCCTCACGGGTATAGCGTTAATGCTCACGGTCATCGCCGGCGGCTTCCATCTGCTGATGGCGCTGGTGATGTTCAAGTACCGCATTACCGATAACTTTTATCACCAGATGCTCGCCCGAAAAATGCCAGCCGACAGCGGCCCGGGCGGCAGCGCCGGTACCACCGTCGAAAGCGGTGAATCGGCACCGGTGTAAAGCCCATCCTTTATTCAACAGAATCCTGCGCGCTGGTCGCGCAGGTTTTTATCGGGCGATGCCCGTGAACAACCAGCAGGAGATTTCACGTGAGCCAGGTATTAACACCGCTGATTGAACAGCGTGCTGATCCTTTTATTTATAAGCACAGTGATGGTTTTTACTACTTCACAGCATCCGTTCCCGCTTATGATCGGATCGAGCTGCGACGCTCTGAGACCATTGCCGGACTGGCCTCAGCCCCGACCCTGGACGTCTGGCATAAACCGGAGACTGGTCCCTACAGTGAACTGATCTGGGCCCCGGAAATTCACTTCAACAAAGACCCACAGTCCGGCGAGTCAGCCTGGTACGTCTATTTCGCCGCTGCGCCCAGCCGAGAGATCAAAGACAAGCTGTTCCAGCACCGGATGTATGCCATTCGCAACAAAAACGCTAACCCTCTGGAGGGGACGTGGGAATTCATGGGGCAAGTGGACAGCGGCATCGACACCTTCTGTCTTGATGCCACCACTTTTACTCACAAGGGCGTGCTCTATTACCTGTGGGCGCAGAAAGACAAGGCGATAGAGGGCAACTCCAATCTCTACATTGCCCCGATGAAAACCCCCTGGCAGCTCGCCGGGGAGCCGGTAATGCTGAGTAAGCCGGAGTTCGACTGGGAAATCCGCGGATTCTGGGTGAACGAGGGGCCATCAGTCGTCAAGCATGGTGGGCGCATCTTTATCAGTTATTCCGCCAGTGCAACCGACGAAAACTATGCGATGGGCTTGCTATGGGCCGACGAGGGCGCCGATTTACTGGACCCGGCCAGCTGGCATAAGTCTCCGGAGCCGGTACTGAAGACCTGCTATGAGCACGGCATCTATGGTCCCGGTCACAACAGTTTCACCCTGGCGGAGGACGGGGAGACGGTGATGCTGGTGTACCACGCCCGCACCTACACCGAGATTGTGGGGGACCCCCTGTGGAATCCGGATCGCCACACCTTTGTTAAACCTCTGCGCTGGGATAGCGAGGGTATGCCAGTCTTCGGGCGCCCCTCCGTCATTGAAGGCTAGAAGCGGCAAGGTCTGCCGCTTTTTTACTCGTCGTTATTCCTTAAAAATCAAGCGCTTCGCCTAATTCAGGCGGGGCGTTATATCAACCTTTCTTAACACCCTGATTGGTGAAAAATACGCCAAAAAGTGCGTGCAATTTCACATTCCTCTGCTAACCTAATCACACCTGTAGCGTATTTGTGGAGGTATTCGCCCTCCCCAGAGATGAAATGAGGCAAGTGTGAATAATTTATCGCTCAAATGGAAAATCCTGTTAAGCGTGACGATTACCTGCGTGGCAGCCGTCATCATGACCACGATAGTGAACGTACGCTCAGGTCTGGCTACCACTGAAGCCACGATCGTAGAGGATACCCGAACTCTTGCGCAGGTGCTGGGTGAAGCCAGCATCGGCGCTATTACGTTTGATGACAGCATGACTGTCACTGCTTCCCTGAGTGCTCTGCGGGTCAGTCCGCGGGTACTGAGCGCAGTGATTTACAGCGGCAACAAGCCTTTTGCCTGGTATGCAAAAGGCTCCACAGCCAAAGAGCTGCCAGCGGGTCTGCCCGCAACACCGGGCAGCGCCGGCGTTGTTTACCAGGGCGACGTGGTGGTAATTACAGAGATCATTGAATCCGAGGGCACCCGTGTCGGTGCTATCACCCTGCGGGTGGATATGTCGGAAGTGGAAGCTATCGTCACCGACGCCATTACCCTGGCGCTGCTGGTGATTGTCATCGTCAGTGTGATTGCAGCCTCGCTCGCTTACGCGGTGCAGCTCAGTATCGTTAAGCCGGTCAACAACGTAGTCCGCGCACTGCGTGACATCTCTGAAGGTGAGGGGGACCTGACCCGTCGCCTGCCCGTCACCGGCACTGATGAAATCTCTGAGCTGGCGCAGTGCTTCAACACCTTCGTTGAGCGCCTGCACAGCATCATCGCCAGCGTGGCTGAGACCGCGCAGGAAGTGAGTGGCAACGCGGCGGTATTGTCCAGCCTGTCTCGCGAAAACGAGCGCGAGATTAAAACGCAACAGTCTGAAATTCAGCAGATTGTGGTGGCTGTGAAAGAAATGGCCAGCGTGGTTCAGAACGTGACTGTCAGCGTAACCGAAACCGCCGACAGATCCATGCAGGCCGACAGCGCAGCCTCGTCCGGTAAAACCATTGTGACCAACACCATGGGACAGATTAAAAACCTGTCGGAAGAAATTAAAACTGCGGCGGAAGTGATTGATCGTCTGCGTAAGGAAACCGTCAGCATCGGTTCGGTACTGGATGTGATCCGTGGTGTGGCCGAACAGACCAACCTGCTGGCCCTGAACGCCGCCATTGAGGCCGCACGGGCGGGAGAGCAGGGCCGTGGCTTTGCGGTTGTAGCCGACGAAGTGCGCACACTGGCATCGCGCACACAGAGCTCCACAACCGAAATCCGCGAGATGATCGAACGCCTGCAGGCCGGTTCCCATGAAGCGGTGGAGATGATGTCCGCAGGTACAGCACAGGCGAATTCATCTGTGCAGCAGGCCAGTGAAGCGAGCAGCTCCCTGGAAAATATTACTGAGATTGTAAGTGTCATCCGTGACCGTACAAATCAGATCGCCGCAGCTTCCGAGCAGCAAAGCGCTGCCACGCGGCAAATCGAACACAATATAGATCGGATCTCATCCGTAGCGACCAATACCGCAGAAAGCTCTGTACGGATCACCTCCAATACAGAACACCTGGCGAATATGGCAGCGCGGATGGCCGAGCTTGTGGGTCGTTTCAAAATCTAAGTGATAGTGAAATCTACTGGAATTATTTTTCATTAATCACGCGGAACACGATTGAAAACTGTATCAGCAGGCGTTCAATCGTGTTTCGTTTTGAAGCGATTTTTTTGGGTGAATCGACTGGGAAAAATCCGCAATAGAGAACGGGAATGAACTAAAAAGGACCGAACCTGCAGGGACAGACAAAAAACCGCGATTCAGTGTCCAACCCTTGTCAAAACGCAGTCAATTGACCATTGTGAGATTAACGTTCATGAAGAAAACCTTACTTCTTATTTCATTCTGCTACTCCTTTTTCATCGCATTTCCTGCGCTGGCTTGCAGCAAACCTGCCGCCAAACCAGAGATCCCTGATGCAGAAACAGTTGTTACCGCGCAGATGGTGAAAGCAAACAACGAAGTAAAAGCGTATGTTAAAGCTGTAGAGGATTATATCGCTTGCGCAAAACTGTCCAGAGGCCAGGAAAAGCAAGAGCTGGATGATCTGAAGCAATTTGCCGAAGACTTTAACGTTGTAGTACGCGCATTCAAATCAAGAAGCAACAGCTAAAAACACATGCTCAATAAGCGCAGCCGAAGTTCCCGCTGGCGCTAAAATAACACTGCATAACTCCCCCTGTTTCCCGAAGCACTGCCGGTCCCCCGGCGGTGCTTTGTTTTATGGGAGGCTGAAAAATAAACTGGCACAAACCTCATTTGTGTATAATAATACAAATGAACGAAGCCGTTCATGAGCCTCCTTCTTAATCGTCGGTACGTGTAATCGCTCTCCATGGCCATTGCTGATACCACTTACAGCTCGCCGATGTCCCGCGCGGGCTTTTTTTATGGTATTCCACCAGCTTAGCGGCATCCAGAAAAGGACCGCTCCCACATCTTCCACCCTGCATCAACGCCGGTTTGTGATGGAGTAATCATTTTTGGTGCCGCCTCACAATGGCAGAGGCCCGGCAATTGCCTTGACCAGCCGCCTAAGTATACTTTTCGCCGAAATCTATCTTTCCAATCAAAGTTTCACATAAAGGGAGTTTTACCTATGTCTGTCCCTCCAGCTCAATACCACGTTCTCGCCGGTAGAACGGCAGGTACTAAAGTCACCACCTACGATCGCCGAATCGTCGGAGCTCACAAAGCCCTCGTCAATATGGCCCGTGCTGGCAATCACTGGGCCAGACTGTGCGTTGGCTATATCAACGCACTCAGCGCCCGCAAGATGCCCACCGTTTTTGTTCGCGAAGGTGCTAAGACACCGGATAACCGGCAGATATATGTATTGCTGGTACCTGGCCTTCGGATGGAGTTCAGTCAGCATCCTAGTAGCGATTTTGTTATTCATGATTTAGATCTGGATGATGCTTATTCCGAGTTGCAAAAAAGGCTTGAGAAACCAGGATTATTCAGGGTCAGGAAAAGTTCACTTGGTGATTATCGGAGTGAATGGACTGATCAGATTGTTAAAGATAAAGATCGTGTAGTTGCTATAAGCGATTATTGCAGAGATCCTGACGAAGCGGCAGAAATTTGTGCTAGGGCAGCCAAGCAACCAAGAGATAGCTACACAATAGATCGACGCGGCTTTGATATGCACGTTACCCCAGGAGAAGGAAAAGTTAAGGGATTGAAACCGATTAAATCAAGGGATCCGGAGCGCAGGCAAGCGTTCCGTGAGAGCGCGTTTTTGCTGGCCAAAACAATGGCTGAATCTCGCAAAGTTGAGGGCGTCTATTGGATTAGTCAGGGCGGCGGTTCGGGTGTGCTTTCCGAGGCTCTTCGTATTCTGAAGGCTCAGAAGGTCAATTTTAAAGATACAGGCCATCACGTATTCTTTTCCGGACCTACTACTAGTTTGGTTAAAGCTCAAAATTTAGCTTATGACCTTAACTTAAAATTTGAACGGAAGGCCTACAGTGTGGGAATGTTAACGAGTGCTACGGATGTGGTCCGAGCTCCCTGGCATCGTCGGAAAAGAGATCCCGAAAATTATTCTCGACTCCAGATGGGAGCGGATATGTGCAAGGGAGGGCCGCAATTAATCCTTGGAGGGGTAGCAATTGCTTCGAGTTTTGGTTTAGGTGGTGTGGGAGGATTTATTGTAGGTGCAGGTGTAGCGGGCTTTACAGCATTGGCGGCTCTTACAAAAGCAGTTGCACCGGGAACGCATGATAAAATCAAGGGGAAACTTTAATGTTTTATTGGCCCTACAAGCTGCGTCGCCAGACGAGCTACATAATTCCTAGAGGTCCTAACTTTAACAGGGCCCCTGTGATTGCTACAACAGTCAATGGTACCGATATCTCCTTAAAAGCGCCGCTTAACAGAAGCACCTCTTATCTGAAGCCTATAAATCCTCGAAAATCGCTCTTGTTACGCGATAACGATTTCAAAACGTTTAGGATTGATGAGCCTGGATGGGAGTACTTCACACTTATCTCACGTAGATGGGATTTCAATGGCCCTTGGTTTACCGGAAGGGTAGGCAGATTAAGTTTATACGCGAATGTGATGAGGCGAATAAATCATAGTCAGGATGTCTCCTTTTTCCATCCTCGCGCATTTGAAGCAACTGTTTCGGACTTGTTGACTTTCCATCATGCGCACGAAACATCGCGCAACAAAACAGTGCAGGATTGGCTGGCTCCGGTTGATTGGGAACCCTTAGGTGGGCTGGGTTGTATAGCAGCAAGATTTTATGCCGCAACTAATACAGAGGTTCGCCGCAGTGAGCGGTGTCGCTATCTTTTCTTGCCGATAAGTGACAGATACCTGTTACAAATTTCCATTCCTATAACACGTGTTCTGCCTTTTATTAACTCAAGCGTTAAGCCTGAAGCCGATACAGACGCATGGATCAGCGAAGAGCCCATGAAAGCCTTGGCGGACCAGATACTCGACAGTCTGCAGGTTCGTTTGTCTCCGGAAGCGGAGCAGCAGCAGGCCAAGGCTCTTGAACGATTGAGTGCAGAGGAGCGGGGGCTGGTTAAGGAGTTTCCTCCGTTGAAGTGGGTGTGATGAACGGCTGGTGATTGCGCTCGGCCTCTTTTCGAGCTGCTATTTTTTTAACTTGAATCGAAAATTTAAAAACGATCTTCCCCGGTGAAGGTGAAGATCGTTTTTTTTTAGCTTACAAAGCATCGGAGTGGCGTAACGGGAGGGAACCGAAGCTCCCTGCCTGTTACGGCTCGATGGACGCAGCTCCTTCCTGATAAAGCGCGTCGATCGCATCAGCTGTTATGACATCGTTGAAAATTTTCAGCTCGTCAATAGCGCCTCTGTAAGGTGTATCCCAGTAGTTCACGCCCAGTGCGAACTCGTTGGTCTCGCCCGGTACGGTAAATACGTGTGGGAACCCGGTGGCTTCGAGTTGCAGTGCTCCATTGATGTAAATCTTGAGTGCATCGCTGTTGTCGCCATCCACAGTTATGACAAGGTGTGTCCATTTGGTTTGTGGAATGCGGTCGGCCAGCTCGCCATTGTCATAATAAGAGCCGTGAGCAGCCCAGACACGGGTTTTATCGGTGCCATTCATTGACGGAACAAGACTGAGCCACGAAGTGCCGCTGGCGCCGCCGAAGAAGGCGGTGGTGAAGCTGGTAAATGCAGCAGGTTTCAGCCACAGGGAGATGGAATAGCTATTGGTGTTGATCAGGTTGTCCGGCAGCCGCACGCCTGATGTGCCGTCTAAATTGAGTGCGGCACCTTTCACACCATCAACATAGGTTACGCTGCCATCGCTGCTGAGGATACGATCACCCGTGACGCTGCCTGCGCCATAAAATCCTTTCGCTTCCAGCAGATCGTTTTCGAAACTGTATTCGGCAGGCGCGAGTGACACCACAGTAACCTCAAATTCTTTGGTGTCGACAGAACCCTGGTAATTAATGGTTGCCGTTAAGGTCACTACCTGATCGCCTTGCAGCGCAGTCGGTTGCGTCACCACCGCAACACCGTTGACAGGCTTCAGGAAATTTTCGTTATCGGAACTCCAACTTATGCCTGATACAAATGGGCCTACGCGCGGCAATTCAAAATTAGTGCGGACTGCTGACAGATCTCCTAATACGAGTCCGTTTTTCACGAACGCAGAGAACTGTGCTGGATCGGTCAGGTTGTTGATCGCTGCACCGTTGATATCGAGGCTGGTCAAGGCATAGTCGTATACGATGAACTCGTCGATCTGACCCTGAAATGGGGCATCCCATCCATAATTAACGCCAAGCGCAAAATGCCCGCCGGTACCATTGAAAAGATCTGGACGCGGCATGGAACCACTCAGTTGCCCATTAATAAAGAGCCGCGCAAATCCATCAGCGTAAGTGATCGCAACGTGCTGCCACGCATCAAGAGGGGTCTCAGTTGGATGTATGATTTGATTCCAATCCTCTACTGTCGTACCAGGCGCAACATATTTACTCCACAGTAATCCGGTCGTTGTGAAGTGACTGGCATTGCCAGGAATGTAACTGATCCATTGGTCGGGGAGTGTCGTTGATAGGAAGAACGCAGGAGTATAAGCCGTCAAAGCATTGGCTTTCATCCAGAACGAAACCGTATATTCACTGGAACTAATAATCTCATCCGGCAGCCTTATACCATTACTGCCCAGGAAATTATAAGCCTGTCCGGCATAACCCGGCGCATAAGAAGGCGTGGTTGCGCCCACATTCATCAGACTTTGGTCTGTGGTCGTTGCCACAGAAAAATTACCTAGCTTGTCAGCGAGGTTCCCTTCGAAGTCATAATGGGCTATCGCATTTCTGAATTCAGGGCGAGCTTGCAGATTAACCGTAAAATTTTTGGTAACGCTCTGGCCATTAAATTCAATATGCGCAACGAGATCGATACGTTGGTCACCGCGATCCGGTGTAGGAAAGAAAATTTTTCCATCGCTGCCAATATAATATTCATCACTGCTTTCCCACCGGATGATTGTACCGTTTTTACCTTGGACTGGTAGACGGTCACCATCCGTTATGGCCAATGTGGGCTGGATTTCCAGTGCTTCTTTAACAACGCTTAAAGTATCGGCAGGGTCTTTGAGCGTATCGATCCGCGTACCCCAGATGGATTCGCCATTAGTCGACATGGCTGAAAATGCCGGGACAAGTTTTTTAAGATTGTTGTCCCACTGCCACTTCGCAACACCGTAATAAATACCGGACGTCAATTCGAGTTTGATAGCATCGCCACTTTGCGCAGCCCAGCTGCCAGTTTCAGCGCCCGTCACAGTGCGATCAGCGTGCAGTTCCAGATAGCTGGATTGAATAGCGGAGGTATTAACGGCAGTGCCCTGATTGATAAATTTGTAATAACCGGGAATTTCCTGAGCGTCCACAATATTCAGGATTTCATTGCTCCCTTCGCGACGCTTACCCTCTAAAGGTACATAACGCTGCGGTGAAGCAACCAGCCAGCCCGCGTTGTTTACGAACATTTCATGAGTGCGGACCGCATGCGCTTCTTTGGTGTTGGGGTAATCCGTGGATGATGCGGGGAATCGGGTGTGGGTCACCAGGATGTGCCGACCCGTTGTTGGATCGTAGTAGGCAGAGTTGTGGCCGGGAGACAGATAGCCCCAGGATCTGCCGTGTTCGCCCACGGTGTGGGTAAATTCAAATCCACCCATCAATTTAGCGCCGATTTCCAAACCGGGCGCATTGGCGATGTCGTTACCAGCCGGGTCGTAGTAGGGGCCATCCGGTGTTTTGGAGCGCGCAATGCGAATGTTGTAGCCGCCATCAGCAGCAAATCCGGCCACTGAATAGAACAGGTAGTAGTAATCAGCTATCGGACTGTAGATGACGAAAGCGCCCTCAATTGCTCTGAAGTCGCCACCGAGTAAACGCTTGCCATAACCTTGGCCAGCTTCCGGTTTGCCCGTGGTTTCATCCATGGCCAATACAAAAATACCACCGGAGTAAGAGCCGTAAACCATCCACAGGTTGTTGTCTTTATCGTAGAAGGCCGCGGGGTCGATTACATTGGGATCGACTGCACCGTTGTATGTGGTTTGGCCATTATCAAGGGGGTGAGCTGAAAATTCTTCCGCGTTTCTGTAATCACTGCGCAGGAATATGCCTTTGTTTTTATAAGGGCCTTTAACCTCATCGGCCTCTGCCAACCCCAGGTAAGAGCGTCTATGACACACATCTTTACCGTCAATCAGCTGCGCGCAGTGGTTGTAGTAAAACCAGTATTTACCGTTAGGTGCCTGAATTACATCAGCGGCCCAGTTGCCTGTAAAGCCGTCGGTCCACGCGATACCTTCGGCAATTTCTGTTGTGTACGCGTAATTAAATAATGCACTCTCATCAACAGCTTCATTTACTGATGGCGGCGGGACCAGGTATTCCCAGTTGATAAGATCGCTTGATTTGGCCGCAGCGAGATGTGAACCGAATATGTAATAGGTATCACCCGCTTTCATAATTGAGGGATCGTGAACGCCGATATCCTGCCAGTCCACGGAGCCGTCTGTTTTCAGTGGGACGCCGTCAGATAAACTGGGCTTATAGTAGATAGGTGCTTCTGAAGAAGGCATAGCAGGTTTGGCTTTTTCATCGTTGCCGCTACCGCAGCCGCCAATGAGCAGCAGGCCACTCATGACGAGAGCCAGGTTGGTAAGCTTCATGTGGGTATAACCTCTCGTATTGTTATTACTTATTAGTAGAGTTCGGGCGGGCTTGGAGGGAAGGCCCGGAGACCGACGCAGGTTGAGTAACGTATTACGATGATTATTATTGTTTTATTGTCATACAATAATACTAACTGGGAATCTTGTCACACTCGCTGGCACGGGTAAAGCAGCTAACAGCCTTTGATGTACAATTTACGAACAAAATTATAAGATAATAATAGTAAATAGCAGAATGTTATATATGGATGCATTTTTGGATATGGAAGTTAGAAAGTGTCGCGGTGACATCGATAAGCGGTATTACTTCTTCGGCGGGAGCTAAGGCTTCGGCATTAAGCGAATGTAACGATAACCAATAAAACAATGACTCTTCACAAGGACAGCTTGTATGAAACACCTCTTCGCCATGATCTTTGGTGCCCTGCTTATTGCAGGTTGCAGTACCGACAGACCTCAGTCAGATGCGCCCCGGTCAGATAAGCCCCAGGCGTTTATTGACGATGTGAAACCCAGTGATGCCGGCGTCGATGCGGCGGGCTTAGCAGAAATCGATGAGTTGCTTCAATCATTCATCGATGAGAAAAAAACACGCAGCCTCGCCGCCTTTGCCGCGAAGGATGGCAAGGTTATTTATGCAAAAGCGTTTGGCTGGAAAGATAAAGAAGGTGGTGTACCAGCCTCTATCGATGATTACTATGTGCTCTTCTCCCAGACCAAGGCGGTCACCACCGTTGCTTTTATGACGTTGGTTGAACAGGGGCGGGTAGCGATTGATGATCCGGTTGCAAAATATTTTCCGGAGATTCCTGATGAAGTAGTCACCAGGATTCATGAGGATGGCACTTACGAGACGCGTCCGGTTGCGACGCCCATGACATTTGCTCACTTGATGTCTCACTCATCGGGCCTGGGGGCTGGGCTGGCTGGCGACCTGCGCCGCGCCGATCTGAAACGAGACGATCGTCCTTCTGGATTTTTTGGTGGACCCATTCCTGAGGTTGTGCCGAGCGGACAGCGCACAGGTGGCGGTGATCCTCAATCAAAATTTCTTGAAGAGGAAATGCTCGCACTGGTGAAATATCCTCTGGGATTTGATCCGGGCAGTGAGTGGAACTACCACGTCAGCACTAACATGCTTGGATATATGATTGAAAGAATATCCGGTCAGCCACTGCGCCAGTACGTTAAAGAAAATGTCCTCCTGCCCTTGGGCATGAATGATACGGACTGGTATTACGCACCAGATGCCTTGTCACGGTTTGTCAGCGCGCACACGCTGGTAGATGGTGAGCTGCAAGCCGCATCCAATATGTACAGTGAAGGCGCCGTCAGCCCGGAACAAACCTATGTTGAAGGCGCTATCGGCTTGAATGGCCCCATTACTGACTATGCAAAATTCTGTCAGATGTTGCTCAACAAAGGTACCTTCAATGGAACGCGCATCTTGAAGCCCGAGACTGTCGAGCTGATGACCACCATCAACCGCTTGCCGCAGCCCAATGCCGGTGGTGAGGGCTTTCAATTTGGTCTCGGCTTTGAGTTATACAATGAGAAGAAAAAACCTGCGCCGGAAGTTTCAAACACCGCTTATGCGTGGGGCGGCCTGTTTGGTACGGAGTACATCATTGACCCGGAAAATGACCTGATCGTGTTGTTCTACTTGAATATGTATCAGCGCGATGCCTTGTATCCGCAGTTTCTGAGTAAGGTTTATCAGGCTGTGAATCGTACGGAATAGTATTTATTAAAATGGATAACGAAGCATCGCCTGCAAGGTTACAGGCGATGCTTTTAGCTTACTGAACTCTCGTCATTTGAAATTGCTGATTTAACCCACCGCTTATACAGCTCCATTGATTCACATTAGCGCCATCGTTTTGCGACATACCTGAAACATCAAGGCATTTGTTACTGTGCCGCGCGATGATCCGCCATCTCCCGCTGCCTGAGCTCTGGAAACGAAACTGCTGACCTTCGCCGCCCCAGTATTCCCACAGCATGATGTTGGCACCATCTGCAGCAGAGATGCCGTCTACATCAAGTGCCTTGTCTGGTGCAGCGACAGGTGAGATGCGGTAATAACCACTGCTCAGGTGTGTAACCTGCCATTTCTGACAATCGTTGTTTAACCACGACCACTGCTGCACATTGGTTCCATCAGCAGAATCACAGTTGGCAACGTCTAATGCCTTATTGCTGTGAATCGGTGTTATGCGATAAATACCGTTCGCAATAGGCGCGGTGTTTCCGTTACCGTTCCCGTCGCCAACCGGGCTCAAGGTGAAATTACGCGTGAAAGTTGGCCAACCGTTGGACATATTGATTTGCAACAAATCCAGGCGGCCCGGCCAGCCAGTTGGTGTGGTGCCGTCGTAGTAGTGAATAGAGGCAAGGTGCTGCCCGTTATTATTTAAATAACCAAAGTGTCCCGGGCCAATGTAATTTCCGCTCGTAGACAAGACTTCACTGCCACCGTAATCCCACAGACTGCGGCCGTTTTTATCAAGGTAGGGGCCGGTGGGGCTGGTCGAACGGCCCACGACAATGTAATACGTACTTTGATTCCCCGCACAACATTCCCCCAGGTTGACGAACATGTAGTAGTAACCATTGATGTATTGCACTTGCGCCGCTTCAAACTCGTTCCATCGGCCGTTGTTTCCTACAACACCGTGGCGGGTGTTATTCAAGCGCAACCCATTGTTAGGGTTAATTTGAATCATATAAAGGCCTGCGTAGTGCGAGCCGTACACCATCCAGACATTATTGTTCGCATCACGAAAGACGCCCGCGTCAATGGCGTTAACAGGTTCGTTCGCGGACGAACGCGGTTCATCTAGGGTGGAAACAATCATGCCAAGATCACGCCAGTTCGGGTTGTTCAACGAGTCCGTTACCATCACTCCGATTGCGGAGCGCATGCCTGACGTTGCACTGAAGACGGAATAATATAAATAAAATTTGCCGTTCATCTGGATGAGGTCCGGCGCCCAGAAATTTCCGTCAAAACCAGGCACCTTGCTGTTGATCCAGCCCGGCCTGGTATTGCGTGGAATAGGTGATGGTCCGCGCTGCCAGTTAATCAGGTCGTACGAGTAAAGGGCGTTAATCGGAAAAATATCTGCGCCACCGCCGGTCCCAAAGGTCCAGAAGCGATCACCGTCGCGTACGATGGTTGAGGGATCGTGAATGTCAGTAGTACCACGTAATTGAATGGCGCTCGCAGTATGCGTGAAGACCATGCACAGGCATAACATGGACAGATATCGAAGAATAGTTGAAGACATAGTGAAACTCCTTGGTTAATTTTTTATAAAGTCACGCAGGCTTTTGTGAAATTTATTCTTTTCTAAAAGCCCGGTTATGCCGGTGGAGACTTTATTACAGCCTTATTATTTAAACTGCTGATGTAGGTTATTGCTGGAGCGTGAACAAAGACGGCAATATCGAAGGTGGGTAAAACGGGTACTACAGATCTGGATTCATGCCAGTGCGCTGCTGGCAATCAAGGAAACACGAGATGATTACACGGGAGCCGCGTAAGACAGCGCTGCAGCTGCCTTACGCGGGTCCAAGGTTCTGAGACGAAACCGTATCAGAACGAGAGGCGTGCACCCAGAGCAAAGGTTCGACTGTACAGTGACGAGCTAAAGTTATGCGTGCTGGGATACTGATAATAGCTCTGATAAATTTCGTTGGTCAGGTTGGTACCGTCGAAGGTCAGAGTGAAATTATCGGTTACGTCATAGCTGATCTGCAGATCCAGGCTGGTTTCGGCCTTGCGGTAAACACTGCGAGGATTCGCAAATTGTGGTTGCTCATAATTGTTCAAGAAGTCATCACGCCAAACGTAAGAAAGGCGCGCGTCAAATCGATCCTTGTCATAGGCGAGAACCACACTGTAGGAGGAATCAGATACACCAAATATCGGTTGGGTAATAATTTGGATGATCTCTCCAGCATTATTGGTGTCCGGGATATCCTGTGAAGAATTCAGGGATGTATAACTGAATTGTACCCCGAGACCGTCAAGAGCTGCGGGCAGATTTTCCGGGAAATAAATCAATCCTACCTCAATACCATCGAGCTTACCGTTGGACGCGTTATACGGCTGACTCATGACGTAGTCTTCACCTTCAAGCTGGACCATGCGGCGGAAGTCGATGACAAATCCTTCAACATCACGTTCAAACCAGGTCACGTAAGCTGAGCTGGACGGAGCGAAGTACCATTCAAGGCTGACATCGAGGTTTTGTGATTCGGTAGGCTTGAGGTTTGGATTACCACCCACTGCTGTACCGTATCCGATGTTAGTAACGTCTTCGGTATAAACGATATTAGCATTCAGCTGTGAAAAGTTTGGCAACCGTAAGGTTTCGGTGTAGGCGGTACGCAGTATCAAGTCATTGGTAATGTGGTAGCGCAACATTACGCTTGGCAAGAGTTTTGAGTTGTCAGCTGACCCTGTGGCGGGTAAAGCCGCTGCGTCAGTGGTTTCGTAGAACCACATATCCGTTTTGGAGCCTGTATAACGCGCACCGATTTGGCCATCCAGGGTTCTTCCACCCACTTCAGTTTCAAAATCTGCTTGAAGGTAAGCAGCATAACTCGCTTCTTCAATTTCAAATGAACGGACGAGGGGCTGCTTTTCAAGGCCATAGCGGGATCTAAATGTGTCCTGATTCTTGGCAATGTAGTAACCGTTGGGTACAACCCAGCTGGTAGGCACATCAGACTCACCGTCAAAGAAGCCGCTGTTTATATGGGCAAGACCATCAAATTCAGCAAAGCTGCAAGGATTACTGGCGAGGCAGGCACCCGCTTCCTGACGGCTCAGGCTTTCCTCAGCAGTGCGATCGTCGTAGCGCAAGCCAAAACTTAATTTCTTGAAGAAGCCATCATTGAAGGTGTAATCACCATCAAAAGTCCAGGTAAGTGCATCACCTTTATGCATGTCGGCATTGTCATAGAGATTAGCCATATTCCATCTGCTGGCATCGGTCATATCGATGTCAGCGCCGCTGTCAGTGACAAAACCGAATGCAGGTAAACCACCACCGCTGTTGAAGTCTACCCAGACATTCTCAGGAACCTGATCTGCACGCATAGCGAAGAAGTCGATGGTGAATTCACTTTCCTGATAAACCAACTCTGAACGAACAGTAAGGTTATCTGAAAGATCCCATTTTCCACCCAATGCGTAAACGAAGCTATCGGTCTCAGAAATGGTTAGATCGCCACTGCTGAATACATAAGGTGCGCCGACAACGCGTTCTTTAATAATGTTGGTACCATCAAAAAGCGTAGGTGCTTCCTTGTCTGCAAGATTTCCCCACCAGTCGACAAAGGAGAACAGCAAGTTATTGAATGATTCGTTGCGATAGCCGTTATAAAAAGCTTCGAAAAGATATTCCGAGGTTTCGTTGGGAGCGTACTGCAAGGAAATATTGGCCGCAGGACGTTCGCGGCTGCCGGTAAAATCATTTTGGAAGATAGCATCGCGGGACAGCAGGTAAGGTATTTCTTCGCCGTTCATTGTCAGCGTCGAGCCAGGTGCAAATGGCAGACCCTCCTGTCTGCCCGGCTCCCACAGTTGCTGGTCAGGTGCGCGAGGATCAGTAGGCTGGATGCGCTCATAGGGAACCCAGCCATCTGGTGCGTCACCTGTCAGGAAAGGAACAACAGCACCGGCAGTCAGGTTTTGGTCGCGGTAATTCGTTTCTGTGTAAGCAAGGTTAATCAATGCACCGAATTCACCGGCACCTGTTTCCCAGCGGTTGCTGAATAATGCACTGATTGTAGGGTCTACTTCTTCTGCCTGCTCTTGATAAATAGCGCGGCCTGCTACAACTATCTTGCTGCCTTCGAAATCGAATGGACGCTGAGTTTTAATATCTATCTGCCCGGCAATACCACTTTCAATCAGGCTTGCAGAGCGTGTTTTATATACATCTACTTGTTTCAACAAGCTGGCAGGGATGTCAGCCAGCGCTACCGCCCGACCTGATGACGTAAAGATGTTTCGGCCGTTGATCGTCGTCGTCACATCAGTCAGACCACGAATGGAAACAGCATTAACTTCACCCGAGCCGCGGTCAGTGACCTGTACACCGGAAACACGTTGCAGAGCTTCTACAACGTTGTTGTCTGGGAACTTACCAATATCTTCAGCAACGATGGCGTCGACGATCTGGAAATTTTCTCGTTTGACATCAATCGCTTTGGTCAGGCTCGCGCGAATGCCGGTAACCACGACCTCTTCGATCGCGGACTCATCGTATTCTTCCTGGGCTGAAACAGATTGGGCGGAAAGAGCAACTGCCACGGCAATGCTCGTGCTGAGAAAAGAACGTTTAAACATTTATTATTACTCCCCTGAGGATAAGCATTTCGCCACGCCGCAGCATTTATTATTAGTCTGGGTGTGGGCTTGATTATTATTACGCTGGAGCGCCAACGATAATATTGTATTATAAAATTATAATCAATGGCTTCGTGGTTACAGGCTTCAGAGGGAATGAATTGAAAAAGTTTATAAAAAACAAAGGGATATTGGCGCCTAAATTCATCCGCCGTAGGAATCAGTAAAAATTTTTTTACATATAACTGTTTTGACGGGCAACAAGCGGTGGCTCGGCCAAGTCTTGTACAAATTCTAGTATGGACTTGGGGGGTAAGACAGGGGAGACTGACCAACGGCTGATACTAGCCGTCGAAATGGAGCGTGCACGTTGTGCTAGATGCGATCGATATATAATATAAAAATATAAATTCAGAAGTTAATATTCACTAGATTTTAGAGGCCCTATGAAAGTCTCAGCCGTTTTCCTGTTTTTCCTTGCGCTTTTCCACGCGTGTCTGGCGTCCGCTGCTTCGGCGGTTCAGCCGTTTCCGCTGGCGGACGTCCGTCTGCTGGACAGCCCGTTCAAACACGCTGAACAAATTAACCTGCAGTACCTGCTGGCCCTGGAGCCTGATCGGCTGCTGGCGCCTTATCTGCGTGAAGCGGGCTTGCCTGCAAAAGCGGATAGTTACGGTAACTGGGAATCCTCGGGGTTGGACGGTCATATCGGCGGCCATTACCTGACGGCACTCGCGTTGATGTATGCCTCAACCGGTAATGAGATGGTGCTGCAGCGCCTTAACTACATGATTGATGAGTTGAAGAAATGCCAGGACAAGCATGGTAACGGCTATATCGGCGGGATTCCTGATGGCGACGAGGCCTGGAAGGCGTTGGCAAAAGGCCAGATAAAGGTCGATAACTTCTCCCTTAATGATAAATGGGTGCCTTGGTACAACATCCACAAGACCTATGCCGGCCTGCGGGATGCGTATGTATACGCAGGTAACGAAACTGCCAAAGCTATGTTGGTTAAGTTGTCGGACTGGGCGCTGAAGCTCACCGAAGGTCTGAGTGATGAGCAGATGGAGCTCATGCTTCGTGGTGAGTACGGTGGCATGAACGAAGTTTTTGTGGATGTTGCGGAGATCACCGGTGAGCAAAAATATCTGACGCTGGCGAAGCGTTTTTCGCATCGCCTGTTACTGGACCCTTTGCTGAAGCGCAAGGATGAGTTGACGGGCATGCACGCAAATACGCAGATCCCCAAGGTCATTGGCTTTAAGCGCATCGCAGATGTGACTGGCGATAAAAAATGGAATGATGCGGCCCGGTTTTTCTGGGAAACCGTAGCGCACAAACGCAGTGTTGCCATCGGCGGTAACAGCGTGAAAGAGCATTTTCATCCCGCCGATGATTTTCAGGCAATGATCGAAGATATCGAAGGGCCGGAGACCTGTAATACCTATAACATGTTGAAGCTGTCCAAGCTGTTTTATGAGTCGTCCGGGGATCTGACCTATCTCGATTTTTACGAGCGAGGACTCTACAACCATATTCTTTCATCTCAGCACCCACAGACGGGTGGTCTGGTTTACTTCACCTCAATGCGCCCCAACCATTACCGCGTTTATTCCCAGGTGGACAAAGCGATGTGGTGTTGCGTCGGTTCGGGTATCGAAAATCACGGTAAATATGGTGAGCTGATTTATGCGCAGCGCGATGATCAGCTCTACGTCAACCTGTTTATTCCTTCCAGGCTGAACTGGCGTGACAAGAAAGTTAAATTGCGTCAGGAGACCGCCTTTCCCGATACAGAACTCACCACAATTGTGATTGAAGAGGGCGGTAACTTTACCTTGAATCTGCGTTACCCAACCTGGGTTGCGAATAAGGCACTCGCGGTTAAAGTAAACGGCAAAGCGATTAAGGTTAATGCGCGTCCCGGTCAATATGTAAAGGTTAAACGTAAATGGGAGGCGGGGGATAAGGTCCGCGTTAACTTGCCGATGCACACGCGACTTGAGTCAATGCCCGATGGTTCCCCCTATTATGCGGTGCTGCATGGCCCGGTTGTGCTGGCAGCCAAGACACAACCTTTCCCTGCGGAAAAACTGGAATATTTTGCGGATGACAGCCGCATGGGCCATATCGCAAAAGGTCAGATGTGCCCGCTGGATGCTGCGCCTACTTTTGTTACGGATGATCAGGATTTTCACAAAAAGATTACACCGGTGGAGGGAAAACCCTTGACCTTCCGTGCACCGGTAATGACGGGAGATAAAACGCACGAGGTTGAGCTGATCCCGTTCTTTCGCTTGCACGAATCGCGTTACACCCTTTATTGGCCCGTGGCCAGTAAGACAGAGTTTACGCAGTGGCAGGCCGCTAACAGCATGAAAGAACAGACGCGTCTGGCTCTGGAGGCGATGACCATTGATCAGGTAAACCCGGGCCAGCAACAGCCGGAGTCGGATCATTTTTTGAGGTCGGAACGCAGCGAGATGGGTATTCATCTGGGCCGCCACTGGCGTCACGCCGAAGGGTGGTTCAGCTATGTACTTAATGATCCGAAGCATGCGGCAACAACCTTGCGGATTACCTATTTTTCCGGCGATGCGGGCCGTCGCTTTGATATCTTCGTGAACAACCACCGGATCGCCGAAGTTGAATTACAGGCGCGGCCTGGTGAAGATTTTTATACCGTGGATTATGCGCTACCCGAAGCTCTGGTGGACGCCGCACACGATGGAAAGCTGGTGGTGAAATTTGCAGCCAAACCGGGCTCTATTGCCGGCGGAATTTACCATGTGCGCCTGATGCGCGGTGGCCGTGGTGATTAAATTTATTGAGCGGATGAGAGGGTGTCGGATTACGCTGCGCTAATCCAACCTACGTGGTGTGGTTGTTTGGGATGTGGTGTGGTTTGTTGGTGGGGTGTCGGATTACGCTGTGCTAATCCGACCTGCGTGGTGTGGTTGTTCGGGATGTGGTGTGGTTTGTTGGTGGGGTGTTGGATTACGCTGCGCTAATCCAACCTACGTGGCGTGGATGTTTGGGTTGTGGTGTGGTTTGTTGGTGGGGTGTCGGATTACGCTGGCG
>CALFXJ010000028.1 GCA_937958105.1 uncultured Cellvibrio sp. | reverse complement strand
TGCAACTCCTTTTTTCACTTATTTTTCATTTATTTTTTAAAGCGTACATTTAACAACCAAACAAGAACACCTAATGCACAAGTTGGCGATTTCGGCTACAGATCCACACCAAGAAGACAGCGGATTTCTCTCGATCAGCCCACCTCAAACAAGTGATATTTCTTTTTCCCAAGCTTACACAGGTAAAACCTTCCATAAAAAGATGCGTCCACCGAGAAACATTCCGGCACTCTCATATTGTCGTCCATGGATTTTGGCCGGCCATTAATAAAGACCGCCCCACGCATAAGCGCATCTTTTACCTGTTTGCCAGATGCCGCCAACTGCGCGTCAGCCAGCAGCTGAGTAAGGGGCACCTCCTCTAACCGCACCCGATCGAGCTTTGAAGACGGCAATCCGTCCAATTGCAACTGCTCAAAATCATTCTGCCCAAGACCATTCAGATCATCATTGAATAATGCCTGGGTTATCCGCTGCGCAGCCGAAAGGCCATCTTGGCCATGCACAAGGCGGGTCATCTCCTCAGCCAGAATCCGCTGCGCCTCCGGCTTAGCATCCCGAGCACGATCAGCTTCTTCTATATGATTAATTTCATCCACGCTGAGGAAGGTAAAGTACTTCAGAAACTTATATACATCCGCATCGGCGGTATTCAGCCAGAACTGATAGAACGCATAGGGAGAAGTTTTTGCAGGATCAAGCCACACCGTTCCGCTCTCGGTTTTACCAAACTTCGTACCATCCGCTTTGGTTACCAACGGCATCGTCAGGCCAAACACCTGTCCGCCATGAAGCCGGCGAGTAAGGTCTATTCCCCCGGTGATATTGCCCCATTGATCGCTACCACCAATCTGCAGGGTGCAGTTATAGCGATGATAAAGCTCCGCAAAATCCAGGGATTGCAGCAACATGTAGGTGAATTCGGTGAAAGAGATACCTTCGCCTTCACGCTCAATCCGCTGCTTGACCGATTCCTTATTGATCATATTGTTGACAGAGAAGTGCTTGCCTACATCGCGCAAAAAAGTCAGCACATTCATTTGCCCAACCCAATCGAGGTTGTTGACCACCTCCGCAGAGTTGCCTCCACAGTCAAAGTCAATGAAGCGGCTTACCTGCTGCTTCAGGCGGTCGGCCCAGTCTGCCACCACATCGGGTGTGTTCAACTTCCGCTCCTGGGCTTTGAAACTGGGATCTCCCACCAGCCCGGTAGCCCCCCCGACAAGCGCAATAGGCTTGTGCCCAGCGAGCTGAAATCTTTTTAAGGCCAACAGGGGAACTAAATGCCCGATGTGAAGACTATCCGCCGTTGGATCAAATCCGCTATATAAGGTACGAGCTCCGGCTCCCAGATATTCCGTCAGAGCCTCTCCGCCGGTGGTCTGAGCAATGAGTCCGCGAGCCTGTAAATCATGCAGCAAATTTGAATCAACTGAGGGCATGTCACTATCCATCATTTAGTGTCAACAAGGGTCTTTATAACTAAAGACAGAGAAAGGTTGGCCAAGATACCGGATCTGATCTCAAAAACAAGACCGCCCCCGATTAATTGACGGCAATTACAGATTCCGGGGTGCGGCAGGCTCCCTTTTCTGCTATAAATGCATCGACTTATATCAACTTCATAACCGCGGGTTTAGCTTCCTTATGGAACCCATTAAAAAGCATTCCAAAAACTTTCTGGTCAGTCTGTTTCATCAATTCCCCAAGGGACACCTAGCAGCAGTCAGCACGCTGGCGGCAGGCCTTTGCTGCGTGCTTGCCGTGTTTCCTTCCGGAAATGCAGAAGCGACGCGGCAGACCCGTATTTCCCTTGATCTGCCCACTCAATCTCAGGCCACACCCTCCAGATATTTAAGCAATACATCACTGCATGATTCCCGGTCCAGCGCGGAAGCTACGCTGGGAGTATCTCTGGAGCTGAAGGACCTGGTTGACTCCAGCACTAACCCCACTCCTCTGGTACTCGCTACGACTGACACCGAAGCGCCGGTCGTTGAAGAAGATATGGGATGGCAGGAGTTTACAGTCAAGAGCGGAGACAGCCTGTCAATTATTTTTCAGCGGGCAGGTCTGAAAGATCGCGATCTTTATGAGTTGTTCAATGAGGCTCCAGAAGCTAAAGAGCTCCGCCGTATCGTTCCTGGACAAACCATTGCGTTTCAAGTCGGAGAGAACGGAAAGTTACAGCAACTGAATTATGTGAAGGACTCGCTTAACAGTCTTAATTTTGCCCGTGATCATGATGGCGAAGGCTTCACCGCAAAAAAAATCGAGCGGCAGCCAGATATCCAGATCGCTTTCCGTCAGGCGACTATTAATAGTTCATTGTTTATGGCCGGTAAAGACGCAGGCATGACGGGCAGCCTCATCATGGAGCTCGCTAACATTTTCGCCTGGGACATCGACTTTGCCCTGGATATCCGTCGCGGCGATCAATTCAAGGTAATGTACGAAGAGCGATATCTGGATGGTAAGAAGATCGGTAATGGAGCCATTCTCGCCGCGGAGTTTGTCAATCAAGGCAAAACCTTCCAGTCCGTCCGCTATACCAATGCTGAAGGAGCCACCCACTACTACACCCCCACCGGAGAAAGCATGCGCAAGGAGTTTCTGCGGATGCCTGTAGATTTTGCCCGGATCAGCTCGCACTTCAACCTCAATCGCAAACACCCCATCCTGCACACGATTCGGGCCCACAAAGGTACGGATTATGCGGCTGCACGGGGCACGCCCATTAAAGCGTCCGGGGATGGAAAGGTTATCTTCGCTGGCGTCAAAGGGGGTTATGGCAACACAGTTATCCTCCAGCACGGCCAGGCGTATCAAACGCTTTATGCCCACATGCACAACTTCGGTAAAGGGGTTAAGGTGGGAACTCGGGTTCGCCAGGGACAGATTATCGGCTACGTTGGTACAACCGGCTTATCCACCGGCCCGCATCTTCACTACGAATTCTATGTAAATGGTGTAGTTCGCAATCCCATGACCGTGGAACTGCCTAAGGCTCGCTCCATTGCGGCGGCTGAAAAGGCAGATTTTCTGGCGCAAACCCAAGCCGTGGTTGCCCAACTGGAAGCTTTTAAAGGTGCCTCTCGTCTCGCGATGGCAGACGGCGATAGTAACTAGCTCATCATGTCTGCCGACATTTACCTCGGTTTAATGTCCGGCACCAGTGCGGACGCCATAGATGCGGTTGCAGTAGATTTTTCTAATGCAACCGTAACGCTGTTGGGGTCCCACACTACCCCTCTCCCCTCAGATATTCGTGCGGCAATCCACCAGCTGGCCACTCCCGGCATAAATGAAATCGATCTGCTGGGCCAGCTTGATGTGCAGCTGGGGGCATTATTTGCCGCTACAGCCCTGGGCCTGATTCAGAAGCTGGGTCTGACCTCGCGCTCCGTTGTAGCCATCGGCAGTCACGGTCAAACTCTACGCCACCGTCCACCTGGGGTTCTGGACTATCCTTTTACTCTACAAATAGGTGACCCCAATACCATTGCTGACCGCACAGGCATTACAACAATTGCCGACTTCCGGAGGCGGGACATGGCCGCTGGCGGGCAAGGGGCGCCATTGGTTCCAGCATTTCATCAGGCCATATTTCAATCTTCCAGCGTTGATCGATTTATTGTGAACATCGGAGGGATCGCCAATATTACCTGGCTTCCCTCTTCTGGTAATGCTTCCGGTTTTGATACGGGGCCCGGGAATGTGCTAATGGACGCCTGGACCCTTCGACACCTAAACAAACCCTATGATCTCGCAGGTAGCTGGGCAGCCTCAGGCGTCGTTAACGAGCCGCTATTAAAGCAGTTGCTGCAGCACCCGTTTCTCTTTCGATCACCGCCTAAAAGCACCGGGAGAGAAGATTTCAATCCAGCATGGCTCGACACTTGCCTCCAACAACACCCGGAGGTAAGAGCTGAAGATGTTCAAGCTACGCTATTAGCGTTTACTGCGAACACGATTGCAGATCAGATCAAGAAGCTGGCCGCGCAAAAAGCCGGCGAAGTTTATCTTTGCGGCGGCGGCGCCTATAACAATACGCTTCTTGCAGCGATTAGTGCCTTGCTTCCGGGCTGTTCCGTGGCGACCACGGCACAACTGGGCATCGCTCCAGAATGGATAGAAGCAGCAGCATTTGCCTGGCTGGCCAGACAAACCTGGAACAGAAGAAGCGGGAATCTCTGTGCAGTTACCGGAGCGCGGGAACCGGTAATCCTGGGAGGAATTTATTATGCTTGAGGAATATTAAATCGAAAAGGATGATCCGCAGCCACATGTGCTGGAGGCGTTAGGATTCTGGATGACGAATTTGGACCCTTGTAATCCTTCCTCATAATCCACCCGGGCTCCGGCAAGATAGGGATAGCTCATAGCATCAACCAGTACCTGAATCCCATCCCGCTCCACGACCGAGTCGTCTTCGGCGACAACCTCATCGAAGGTGAAGCCATACTGAAACCCTGAGCAACCACCCCCGGTTACATACACACGCAACTTGAGGTCGTGGTTACCCTCTTCCTCGATCAAACTTTTAACCTTGGCTACCGCACTGTCGCTAACCAGCAAAGCTTGAGGGGTATAGATTTCAGGGCCTGACATGATAACTCCGATGAACTATTCAAGTACCTCTGGGCAGAGGGACAAAGATTATCCCTTTACCCAACTAAAACAGTCAACTATTTACAGCAGTATTCTCATCAGCTGGGGGATTTGAGCAGGCTGGCAGGCTCCGATGCCGTGCTCACACTGGCGGACTTGCTCGAGGCGGCTTCAGTAGCACCGTTAAATATAAGATTCCCGTTCACCTGCGACCCTTTGACCATCTCAATCAATTGATAATGAATTGAACCTTCAACTACCGCTTTGGCTGCGAGCTCGATATGGCGGGAAGAATGGATATCACCGACAACCTTGCCATTGATGACTGCAACGGGAGTGCGAATATCACCTTCGACCAGGCCAGACTCTGCAACCACCAGCTTGGCGTCCTTATCTCCTTCAGCAATTACGTTACCGCAGATAGTGCCTTCAATTTGCAGATCGCCGCTGAAGTGCAGATCACCAACGATCTTCGCTGCACGCGAAATCAGGGTGTGATTGTTGGAAAAAGCCATATTTTTCTTTCCGCCCCACATAACTAGTTTCTCAATAATAAATAGATCAGTGCGTGCAAGATTAGCTCATTTTTACAGGAAGGATCGCGTAGCAGCCTTCAAATTTGGCTTCAGAGTTCAGAAACCTGCCACTCCAGCTCATTTTCAATAGTGGCTGGATGCTTCTTGCTCGTAGATTTCACCATCAGCTGGATTTTTTCGGGTTTAAAGCCTCCAGGAAACACCAGATCGCCTTCTATATTCTGGAAGTATTTGAAGCTCAACGGGATTTGTTCAGCCGTTATTTGATCCGAGAGTTCATGGAGAGGGATACTGCGGGGCTTCTCTTCACCCTCCAGGTGCTGGACTCCGGATATCTTGATATCCAGATTACCTTGAAAGGAATCATCCATGGCCGCCAGCTTCTGGAGGACCAGTTTGTAATGAAATGAACCTTCCGGCTCGGCCCGCGTGACATGGAAAACCCCGATGCTGATGCCCTGGGGATTCGCGTTTCGGCCAGATGACATCATGCTTCGATATACGGCGATATCTCGCTCCAGAGCACCGATCTGGATGGTCTGCTGCATCAGCTGGCGGCGAATATCTTTATTAGCCTGCTGATCTATCTCTGTATTCAGCTTCAGGTTAGCCACCTGCTGACGCAGCTCCTCGGCCTCTTTGGTCAGGGTTTCAATCTTTTGCTGTTGCTGGTCGCGCGCGCCACCTGGTAATGAAAGTTGCTGTACTCCATGGTCGTAGCCGAGCAGGTAGCAGGCAACGGCCACCCCAATCAAGATCAGAAAGCCAAGGATATAATTAAACACGAGACGCATGGGGCGATAGGGCATCACCCGCATACGATATTGAGTACTACCTTTAACTACCGCCATCGTCTGTTCAGCCTTTTATAGTGAATACGCGTTTTCGTATGGCCAGCGCATGCACTACCAAAAACACACCGCGACTTTAATTATCAGGGCAGCAACGCTACCACATCCAGACCTGCCTTTTCATCAAAGCCGAACATGATGTTCATATTTTGAACGGCCTGACCAGATGCACCTTTTGTCAGGTTATCGATGGCCGATAAGACCACTACCGTATCGCGATCCTGCGGTCTGAACACAGAGATACGGCAGACGTTTGAGCCTTTGACGGTACGTGTTTGCGGCAGCTCGCCAGCGGGAAGAACATCCACGAAAGGTTCATTGGCGTAGCGCTGTTCGTAAAGAGACTGCAAATCTGGCGCCTGGTTCCCCTTCAGAAGCGTAGCATAAAGGGTGGCGTGGATACCGCGAATAATGGGCAACAGATGAGGCACAAACGTCAGCTGCACAGGAGCTGCTCCGGCAGGCTGAACATCGCGCAAGCCTTGTTCTATCTCCGGCAGGTGGCGGTGCCCCGCCACTCCGTAAGCCTTAAAGCTATCGGTCAGTTCGGACAGCAGGTTGTCTACCTTCGCCTGTCTGCCCGCCCCACTGGCGCCGCTGGCGGCATTGGAGATCAGCCGGGTCGGATCAACGAGATTGTTTTCAATCAACGGCAGGAAGCCTAGCTGGGTCGCTGTAGGATAGCAGCCGGGACAGGCGATCAGCTTGGCAGTACGAATTGCTTCACGGTTGGTTTCGGGGAGACCGTATACAGCCTGAGAGACAAGTTCCGGACAGCCATGTTTCTGGTTGTACCACTGCTCCCACAGGGCAGTATCACGAATCCGGAAGTCAGCAGATAAGTCGATGATGCGCGCATTGGTTTTCATCAGCGCGGGCATGAGGTTCTGAGCAACGCCGTGAGGGGTCGCAAAAAAGACCACATCCAGCTCACCCAGTGCGTCCACATCTGGCTCGCTGAAGGCTAGATCAATGTGGCCACGGAGACTCGGATACATATCCGCCACCTTGATACCGGCCTCGGCACGGGAGGTAATGACGCTGACCTCAACCTGAGGATGCTTGACCAGCAAGCGTAACAACTCAACACCGGTATACCCTGTGCCGCCTACGATACCTGCTTTAATCACGTGTAACCCCTTCATTTGCTTAACTCTCATCATCTGGGCTATTTTGCCCGGCGTTGATTGAAGGCCTATGATAAAAGCCTTGCTGATAAATCTAAAGCATAGAATGTAGGCTGACCCTTCCCTCTTGTCGAGAGTTCTCCATGGCCCTGTTCACGAAAGCCTCTCAACTTGCCCAGGCCCGTTTCGCGGAGCTTCGCTCGTCACTATCGCCCAGGATTGAAAATCTGCGTGATCAACTGGCTCATATTGAGGCACTGCCACAGCTAACCTTGCTGGGGTTGATCACCGGTATTCTCGCGGGGTTGATTATTGTTCTCTTCCGCTGGGTGATCGACATTCCCTTAGCGCTTTCGCTCCCTGACCACGGGGAAAACTTCGAGGCTCTGCCGATGAGCTACCGGTTCCTGTTACCCGTTATTGGAGGGCTGCTGCTGGGCCTTATACTTCAGCGGATCAACATGTCATACCACGCCACAGGAATCGGTCACGTGCTTGATCGTCTGCAAAACCACCAGGGCCGCATGCCTCTGGGCAACTTTATTCATCAGTTCGGCGGCGGGGCCCTATCTCTGCTGACAGGACATTCTGTGGGTCGCGAGGGTCCAGCTATCCACCTCGGTGCCGGTTGCGGCAGCTTGCTGGGGCAATGGCTGCGCCTGCCGAACAACAGCCTGCGACCACTTGCGGGATGTGGAGTGGCAGCGGCGATCGCAGCTTCTTTTAATACGCCTATGGCCGGCGTGATCTTCGCCATGGAAGTGGTGATGATGGAATACACTATCGCGGGCTTTATTCCCGTCATCCTGGCCGCCGTTGCCGGGACCACCATTACTCATCTCGTGTTCGGGCCAGATATTACCTTCATCACGCCACAGATGGTGATGGGTAATACCTTCGAGTTGCCGTTTATGGCTTTTACGGGCCTGATTGTCGCCGTGTTCGCCGCTGGCTTTATCCGACTGCAGGCGCTTTGTTGCAAGCAATCATTAAAGCGTCCTGTGTGGTTGCGTTTTCTGGTGGCTGGGATGATCACCGGTCTGCTGGCCATATGGTTTCCGCAAATCATGGGCGTAGGATATGACACCATCAGCGCAGCCCTTGCGGGTGAACTCGGGTTTGGCCTGCTGATCGCCATCGTTATCGCAAAACTCGTTGCCAGCGGTGTCAGTCTGGGGGTCGGCATGCCAGGCGGTGTAGTGGGCCCCTGCCTGGTCATGGGCGCTGCCCTGGGCGGTGCTGTAGGATTTGTTGCCCATGCATTGATGCCCACATCGGCCAGCGCGGTAGGCTTTTATGTCATCCTTGGCATGGGAGCTATGATGGGCGCCGTATTGAACGCGCCTCTGGCGGCCATGATGGCCATCCTGGAGCTGACGTACAATCCGTACATTATTTTTCCAAGCATGCTCGTGGTAGTTGCCGCCTGCCTTACCACACGCTGGGTATTTCGGTGTGATGGCCTCTTCCAGACTCTGCTGCGCATCCAGGGGAAATACCGGGAGCCGCTCAATCCCGAATTTGGCATGATGCAGCAGATGCTCAGCCGTTCCGGGGTACGCGGTATTATGGATCGACATTTTGTGCATTCACCGCGGCAACTGTTGCTGCAGGATGCCCAGATACTGCTCCAGCGTCGCCCGCACTGGATTCTGATCGAAGACGAAACCATACTGCTGCACCCGGCAGACCTGGCCCACCATCTGGAACAACAGGCTCAGGATGAGGCCGGGACGGATGCGCCACAACTGGATCTGCTGGAGCTGCCTGCGCGGCGTTTACAGCTTGCCGCGATAAGTATTGAGGCAAACCTTTTTGAAGCGCTGCAAGTCATGAATGCAGCGCAGGCTGATGCGCTCTATGTGACTTCCGCGAATATTCATAGTGATGAGGTTAAACCGATCAGTCATGTTAAAGGCCATGTCAAAGGAATAGTTACGCGGGATCAGCTGGAAAATTATTATCGAATCTAAGGATTCTACTTCTTGAACTTCGCTTGCCATCGTTCGAGGCGAACTGAAAATCGTCGGGATCATCTTTATGCTCTGGATCAAAGCGTTTCATATTATTGCGGTCATTACCTGGTTCGCAGCGCTGTTTTATCTGCCTCGCCTGTTCGTTTATCACGTCATGAGCGACGACCAGATCAGTCGGGAGCGTTTCAAGATCATGGAACGCAAGCTGTATCGCGGCATTGCTACACCATCAATGGTGGCGACGATTTTTCTGGGAGCCTGGCTCAGCCACTTGAACTGGGGGTATTACTCACAGTCCGGCTGGTATTGGAGCAAACTTGCTCTGGTTGCGGTTCTGGTGGGCTATCACCACATGTGTCTGGCTTATCTGAAGCAATTGCGCGATGACCGCTGCCAGCGCAGCCATGTTTTTTTTCGCTGGTTTAATGAATTCCCCGTGTTGCTGTTACTCGGTATCGTGATCCTGGTGGTCGTTAAACCTTTTTAATTGATTTTTTTTCGATGTAATTATGGTAGATATCTCCACGATAAAATCTTTGTATGCCATTACCGACAGCCAGCTCATGCCTGGCCCGGCGCTTGCCGCTGGTGTGGCCGCTGCGCTCGAGGGCGGATGTCGTCTGGTCCAGTATCGGGATAAATCCAGCAACCAGATGCAACGGCTGGCTGATGCCCGGCAACTGCTGGAACTGTGCCAGAACTTTGGCGCAACGCTGATCATCAATGATGATGTGCAACTGGCTAAAATGGCTGGCGCTCATGGCGTTCATCTGGGACAGGAAGACGGCAGTCCGAGAGAGGCTCGTGCTATCCTCGGGCCCGATGCGATCATTGGTGTGACCTGCCACGCGTCGCTGACGCTTGCACAGCAGGCGGTGGAACAGGGTGCGGATTACGTGGCCTTTGGTCGTTTTTTTCCATCCAACACCAAACCGGATGCGCCGCCTGCCCCCCTGATGCTGCTCACGGAAGCTCGCAATGCTTTTAAATCCATCCCCATCGTGGCGATTGGTGGCATCACCCTGCAGAACGGTGCAAGCGTGCTCGCGGCAGGGGCTGATATTCTGGCGGTCAGCCACAGTTTGTTTGCCGCACCGGACATCCAGTTACAAGCGCAGCGATTTATTCAGCTGCAACCAGCCGTGGATGCATCCGCTCCATCGGCAACCACCACTTAACCTGAATTGTCATTCACCCATGAGTGAACATCGTAAGGAATTCCTATGAGCCGTTCTGAAAGTTTATTTTTGCAAGCACAACAGCACATCCCCGGTGGTGTTAATTCGCCCGTACGTGCCTTCAAAGCAGTGGGAGGCACACCGGTATTTTTTGAGAAAGCCCTGGGCGCTTATGTCTGGGATGCGGACGGAAAGCGCTACATTGATTATGTTCAGTCCTGGGGCCCTATGATCCTTGGTCACACGCACCCGGATGTGATCAATGCCGTTATTGAAACGGCAAAATTCGGATTAAGTTTTGGGGCGCCCACCGAGCGCGAAACCACACTGGCCGAAAAACTGTGTCAGCTGATGCCCGGTATGGATATGGTGCGGTTCGTCAGCTCCGGCACCGAAGCTACGATGAGTGCTATACGTCTTGCCCGTGCGTATACCGGCCGCGACAAGATCATCAAGTTTGAGGGCTGCTATCACGGACATTCGGATTCACTGCTGATCAAGGCAGGCTCCGGCGCATTGACGCTGGGAGTACCCAGTTCACCCGGCGTCCCTGCGGTGCTGGCTGATCACACCATCACGCTGGATTACAACGATGCGCAGCAGGTGAAAGATTGTTTCGCTTCGCTCGGCGAGCAGATTGCGTGCATCATCGTCGAGCCAGTTGCTGGCAACATGAACTGCGTTCCCCCCCTGCCCGGTTTTCTGGAAACCCTCCGCGCAGTGTGCGATGAATACGGCAGCCTGTTGATTCTTGACGAAGTTATGACAGGTTTTCGTGTGAGTCATACCGGTGCGCAGGGCTATTACAACATCAAGGCTGACATTACCACGCTGGGTAAAGTGATTGGTGGTGGCATGCCGGTAGGAGCTTTCGGTGGGCGGCGCGATGTGATGCAGATGATCGCACCCTCAGGACCGGTGTATCAGGCTGGCACCTTATCGGGCAATCCCGTGGCCATGGCCGCAGGATTGAAGACGCTTGAGCTGCTGGAAGATCCGGCAATCTATCCGCAACTCAATATCCGCACCGAGCAGCTGGTAACAGGCCTGCAACAGCTGGCCGATGAAGCGGGCATCCCCTTTACCACAAACCACGTTGGCAGCATGTTCGGATTTTTCTTTACCGAGGAGAAAAAGGTAACCAACTTCAAACAGGTGATGGCTGGCAATATTCCTCGTTTTAATCAGTTCTTCCACGGACTATTGAAGCGCGGCGTCTATCTGGCCCCGGCATCTTATGAAGCGGGCTTCATGTCGGTCGCGCATACGGAAGAAGATATTGGTAAGACGCTGCAGGCTGCCAGAGAGGCGTTTGCTGAGTTGACTTGATCAATGAGGGGCGGACTGGGGTTTTGTTTACTCGACCGGGTGGGTTTGGGATAAATTTTGCTGGTGTCGGATTATGCCTTTGGCTAATCCGACCTACTTTTAATCAAGTTATTCTTTAGCCTGACCTTTGTAATCCTCCCGGCTCATCAATCCGACCTTCGCTAACCCTCGCCCAGTATCCAACCCGACCAGTGTTAACTAACTCCCGTGTTCACCTAGCCTACTCTAATCCGCTCTGCTCGTTAACCCGGCTGCTCTCCTGATCCCTGGCCTGCCTCGCTACGCGAAGGAGTCCGAGAACCGATAAATGATGTTTGGTGTTTTCCTTTTAATTCAATAACCATCAGCTGGCGCGTATATGTGTTTTAACGTACATAGTCGCTTATCGAGACCTGTTAGCATCTATCGCCCACGCTTCATCCTCCGATTGATACTGGAAGTATGAATTAACCTGCATGATCCGACATATTTTCTGGGGGCATCAGGTGGATTCTCATGCTACTATCGCACCAACACTTGGTTCGGCTGCTATCTAATTTAATAAATTAAACGATCCATATCCTTATGATTCTGATTGTAGATGACAACCAGGAAAACGTCTTTTCCTTACAGGCGCTGCTGGAGCTGAATAATTTTCGTGTTCACACAGCCTCTTCCGGTGAAGAAGCACTGAAGCTGATTCTTAAAAACAGTTACAGCTATTCTTTGATTATTCTGGATGTACAGATGCCGGAGATGGACGGTTTTGAGGTTGCCGAAACCATCCTGAGTTACAGCAAAACCAAAGATATCCCTATCGTATTTTTGTCTGCGGTTAACACTCATAAAAAATATATCGCTCGAGGATATGCAGCCGGGGGTGTTGATTACATTACCAAACCGGTTGATGCCGACATCCTGCTCTTGAAGATCAAGACATTCTACAAGCTCTCTGAACAGAAACGGCAGTTGATCGAGAAAGATAATTTCCTGCGTGAAGAAATCGAGTTTCGCCGGCAGGCGGAGAATGAACTCGAGCAGAAGGTGGAGGAGTTCAAATCCACGCTGGAGTCGCTGCCGCACATGGCATTTACCACCTGCCGGGACGGCAATATCGAATTTGTGAATCATCTTTGGTTCAACTACAACCAGCGAACAGATCAGTTTCCCGAAGCTGACAACTTCTCTATCGTAGCTCACATCAAGGACACTATTGCATCAGGCAAACAAAGCAAGCAGGAGATGCGCCTGAAGATGCCTGACACAGGGGAATATCGGTTTCATGTACTCTGTTTTACACCAGTGATCAAAGATAAAAAGATCGTTCGCTGGGTAGGCATTTTTACCGATATCCATGAGCAGAAGCTCACCTCTCAGACACTGGAAAAAAAAGTGGATGAGCGCACCCGCGAGCTGATAGAGATCAACAAAAAGCTCGAAGCCAGTAATACAGAGCTGCAGAAGTTCGCCTTCATCGCCTCTCATGATCTGCAGGAGCCTCTGCGCAAGATTCAGATCTTCAGCGATATGATTATCAAGCGTTATATCAACGACTCCTTCAATACCACAAAGCTGCTGCAGAAGATCATCGAATCTGCGGCCAAGATGAGCACATTGATTCGGAATGTGCTCGAGTATTCACGCCTGCCCGACAAAAATTTCTATGAGATGGTTGATCCCAATATGGTAGTCAATGATCTGCTGCAGGATTTTGAATGGGAAATAAAATCCCGCAATGCCAACGTCCACGTTGACCCGCTTCCCACGATGGAAGTTATACCAGGGCAGATACGTCAGGTGTTTCAGAATCTGTTGACCAACGCGCTGAAGTTTTCAAAGGATACGCAGTACCCGGAGATTCATATCAAGGCTGAACGGGTGGATGAGAAGTCCTTCACAGCTGAATCCGACCCGCAAGGGCAATATTGCCGGATCGTTTTCCAGGATAATGGTATCGGCTTTGATCCGAAGTTTTCGGACAAGATATTTGAGATATTCCAACGCTTGAACCAGCGGGAAGGCGCCCAGGGTACAGGTATCGGACTTGCTATTGTCAAGAAGGTCATAGACACCCATAACGGCATCATCACTGTCGAAAGCCACGAAAATCAGGGAGCAAGATTTATTATTGTGCTGCCTGTCAAACAATCAGCTAAGGTCATCGAAAAAACCACATGAAGATCAATTACACCGGCAATCTGCTTATTGGCTTTGGTATATCACTGCTGGTACTTCTCGTCAGCTCTACCGCATCCTTTATCAGCATCAACAATCTGCTCACCAGCATCCATTGGGTCAATCACTCCAACAGAATCATCATTACTACGGAAGAAATATTAGCAACGCTGCGGGAAGCAGAATCCGGCCAGCGCGGGTATCTTATGACCGGTGACTCTCAGTACCTGGAATTCTTCTCTCAGTCGCAGAATCATGCACAGCAGGCTCTGGACATCCTTGATGAGCTGACAATGGACAACCCCATGCAACATGCCTCCGTCTTGGATTTGCATGCATACCTTGAACATCGCCTGACCTTGATGAACGGGCTGGTGGTTCACAAAGATACAACTGGAGAAATTGATATCAATGCCCTGGACCAGGGTAAGGCGGTGATGGATAAGATCGAAGCCTCCATTGATCTGATCAAACAGCGCGAAACTGGCCTCTTGGGCGATCGCGTGGCTACGATGAATGCCTCGGCCACCTACACCACTGCACTGATTATCATCGCCGCCTTGATTGCATTGCTGATCACCTGCCTGTTCTATGTTCGCATCCGCAATGACTTTGCGCAGCGTGCCCGCCTGCAGAATGAGCTGGAACAGAAGGATCGGGATATCAGCGAGCGAATTGAAATTATCAGAGGAGTTGCCGATCGCATTGCACTGGGTAACTACAGCATCCGGGTGGATAACCAGCAGTCCGACTCTCTTGGTAGCGTTGCAGTTTCGCTCAACAAGATGGCCGAATCGCTGGAGCAGTCTTTCCAGTCGTTGTCAGATAAAGAGTGGGCTCAAAGTGGTCTGGCGGCGCTGAACGATGTGATGATCGGTGAGCACGACGTAAAAACCCTGTGTAAAAACATTGTGGAATTTCTGGCGGATTTCACCAGTGCACACGCCGGAGCCATATATGTGCTGGAGCACGATGAGCTGCATTTCTATGCAGGCTACGCCTACACTGCCGACAGCGCTCGAGCAAAGTTTCAACTCGGAGAAGGTGTCATTGGTCAGGCTGTTGCCACTAATCGCGCGATAGAGTTGAAAGAGATTCCGCCGGAGAGCATCTACGTTAAATTTACTCTGGGTGAAGCGATCCCGCGTCACCTGATTGCGGTGCCTGTGATGGATGGTCATACCATCAAAGGAGCTATCGAATTTGCCTCACTGACCAGCTTCAGTGAACAGGAGATTGAGTTCCTGAAGAACGCTGTTCACAACGTGGGCATCTCCATCTCTGCAGCACAGAATCGTCGCCGGCTCCAGGAGCTCCTGGATGAAACCCAGGCCCAGGCCGAAGAACTTCAGGCGCAGCACACTGAGCTGGAAAACATCAACAGCGAGCTGGAGATTCAGGCGGAGAAACTGCAGGCTTCTGAAGAAGAACTGCGCGCGCAACAGGATGAGCTGCATCTGGCTAACCGGGCGCTGGAAGAACGAAGCCTGCTGCTCGAAGAGCGAAATCAGGTTATCTCAGCAAGAAATATTGAGATCCAGGAGAAAGCCGAAGCGCTGGCGCAAAGCATGCGTTATAAGTCGGAGTTCCTGGCTAACATGTCCCACGAGCTGCGTACACCGCTGAACTCTATCCTGCTGCTGTCACGCCTGATGTCGGAAAACAGCAGTCGGAATCTTACCGATGATCAGATTGAATATGCCCGGGTTATAGAAACCTCCGGACGAGGACTGCTGACGCTGATCGATGAGATCCTCGATCTGTCGAAGATTGAATCGGGCAAGATGGAGCTGGAATATCAATTCATTCCCATTGCAGAGATCGTCAACGACATCAAATCCATGTTCATGCCCATCGCACTCGGCAAGCAGCTGGAGTTCAAGGTCGATGTATCGAAGGAGCTGCCGGAGACTATTGAAACCGATAAGCTGCGTCTGGAGCAGATCATCCGCAACCTGGTGTCCAATGCGCTAAAGTTTACTGCTCAAGGTTATGTCAGCCTGACCGTAGCGCCCTCTCCTGCTGACGCCAGGGTGGTGGACTTCACCGTAAAAGATACCGGCATAGGTATTCCCAAAGACAAACAAGAACTGGTGTTTGAAGCTTTTCAACAGGCCGACGGCTCCACGCAACGTAAGTATGGCGGCACCGGACTCGGGCTTTCCATCAGTCGCGAACTGGTGAAGTTATTGGGTGGTGAAATCCGGCTGGTCAGCGAAGTAGGTGAAGGCAGCGCATTCACGATTCGTATACCGCTGCGCAGAAGCTCCGCCCCGTCGGCACACACAGAGAGCACGGACACGACAGCTGCACAGCTTCCCGCGCCGGCCGAGAACCCGCGCAAAAAATTCCTCAGTGCAGAAATTCCCCGCAGTATCCCCGATGATCGCGAGCAGATCTTGCCCACTGACAAGGTTATTCTCATCATTGAAGACGACACCAGCTTCGCCAAAGCGCTTCTGGATTACACCCGCGAGAAAGGCTACAAAGGCATTGTTGCAGTGCGTGGTGATGAAGGGCTGGAGCTGGCGCAGCAGTTTCGTCCCTTAGGTATCCTGCTCGATATTCAGTTGCCGGTTAAGGATGGCTGGGAAGTCATGGAGGAGCTCAAAGCTAACCCCAACACGCGGCACATTCCTGTACACATCATGTCTGTGCATCAGGTAAAACAGGAGAGCCTGTTGAAAGGCGCGGTAGATTTTCTTGAAAAGCCAATCGCGTTTGAGAAGATGCACGATGTCTTTCATAAAATCGAATATGTGCTCACCCATCACCCCAAAAAGGTATTGATTGTCGAAGAGAATACCAAGCACGCAAATGCTCTGGCCTATTTCCTGCAAAAATTTGACGTGCGTCTTGAAGTCACCAGTGGCCTTGACGATGCGATCAGCTCTCTTAAGCAACAGGATGTTGACTGCGTTGTGCTGGACATGTGCGTGCCTCAGGAGCGCTCCTACGAAACCCTGGAAGAGGTAAAGAAAACTCCGGGTCTGGAAAATCTGCCGATCATTGTGTTCACCGGCAAAAGCCTGTCTTCAACTGAAGAAGTTCGCATCAAACGTTATGCTGACTCCATTGTTGTCAAAACTGCACACTCCTTCCGGCGCATTCTCGATGAAGTATCTCTGTTCCTGCATTTAATGGAAAAGAACGACGCTGCAAGTGCTCCCCAAAAATCGAAATCGAACAGCCTCACACAGGATGAGGTTCTCCAGCAAAAAACCGTTCTGCTGGTGGACGACGACGTGCGCAATATTTTTTCTCTGACGAAGGTCATGGAGAATGTCCGCATGAATGTCATCACGGCGGTCGACGGCAAAGATGCACTGCAACAACTGGCCGAGAATCCGCAGGTGGATATCGTACTGATGGATATGATGATGCCGGAGATGGACGGTTACGAAACCACCAAGGCCATTCGCGCCAATCCGGCGCATGAGGAACTGCCGATCATTGCTGTCACCGCGAAGGCGATGGTGGGTGACCGGGAAAAATGTATTCAGGCCGGCGCTTCTGACTACATCACCAAACCCGTTGATATTGATCAGCTGTTGTCGCTGCTGCGCGTCTGGCTTTATGAAAGAAAGTGACAACATGAAGAGCCGCCCGGTTGTTCAGGATGACGAACATATTACCGTCATCCTGAATGACCTGATTACGTATCACGGATATGATTTCAGCGGTTATTCGCGCAATTCGCTGACTCGCCGTATCTACCGGCTGATGTCGCTGGACAAGCATGCCAGCTTTGAGGAACTCCGGCTGAGATTGCAGCTGGACCAGAGTTACCTCAATCGCTTTGTACAGGAAATTACGGTAAACGTTACGGAGATGTTCCGCGACCCAGACTTCTACCTGACACTGCGCAACGACATTCTGCCGCTGCTCGCCACCAAACCATTAATCCGCATATGGCACGCTGGTTGTTCTACTGGTGAAGAAATCTACTCAATGGCGATCCTGTTGCAGGAAGCAAATCTTCTACACAAGTCCCGTATTTACGCCACGGATATCAATCCCGCCGTATTGGACACCGCCCGCGAGGGGATCTTTCCGCTCACGCAAATGAAAGCCTGGTCAGAGAATTATATTCTGGCAGGAGGCAAGCGGGATTTCTCCAGTTACTACACAGCTAACTACGACCGGGCCAAATTTGACAGTGCACTCGCGGAACGTTTTGTGCTTTCTACTCACAATCTGGTTTCCGACCGTTCATTCAATGAATTTCAGTTAATTCTGTGCCGCAATGTCCTGATCTACTTCGATAAACCTTTACAGGAAAAAGTGTTGACATTATTCGATGAAAGCCTGGAAAGCCTGGGCTTTTTAGCCCTGGGAACGAAAGAAACGTTAAAATTCACTCCGCTGGCAGAGCGTTTTCAGCAGGTAGAGCGGGATCAGAAGATCTGGCGCAAGATGGTGTGATATCACTGTTCACAACACTATTTAAACTCTCCCCATATTCTCCCGTCCTATCCCGTCTCATCGCATGCCGTTCACGACGCCGGCATAATGGGACGCACTCAAGACGTAACGCCGTGGATCTGTATTTTTTCTTCGCGCAGTTTCAGATCACGCAGCAGGTCTTCTATATCCTGCAAATTTACCGGCTTCACCAGATGCCCGTCGCAACCCGCTGCTCTGGACTGGCTTTTATCACCCTCCTGCCCCCACCCGGTCACCGCGACAATCGTAATTGCTTTGCCGCTGGCCTGCTCACGGATAATCCGTGTTGCATCGTAACCATTCAGGTTGGGCGTACCCACATCCATCAGCACGATGTCCGGCGAAAATTCCTCCACTCTCGCAAGCGCTTCAATGCCGTCGTAAGCAAGACGCACCTCATGCCCCAGCAGATTAAGCAGGGTTGCCATGGAGTCACAGGCATCACGGTTATCATCCACAATCAGGATACGTCGTTTAGGTTCGTCAGGAGAATGAATATTTCCTATATGACTATCGGGCGAATCGGTTGCCAGCCGATCTAGCACAGGCAGCTTCACCTTAAACGAGCTGCCCTTACCGGGACCATCACTGTGCGCACTGACCGTGCCGTTGTGCATCTCCACCAGCACCTTAACCAGTGCCAGACCTATGCCTAATCCATCCGCACTGTGGTCGTTATTGCCCGGCACCTGCGAGAACATCTCGAAGATATTTGACAGCGAGGTTTCGGGAATGCCTATGCCGTTATCACGCACCTCGACATCCAGGTGGTTTCCATACAATTCAGCTGTCAGCCATATCTTGCCGCCCCGCTTGGTATATTTTGCGCTGTTGGACAACAGGTTACTGAACACCTGTGCCAGCCGGGTCAGATCTGCATCCAGATAAATGGGAAAGTCCGGCAGTTTCACCACTAAGGAGTGGTCGGCAAACTCAATGGCTGGACGTGTAGCCTCTACGGCGCTGCTGATCACGTCTACGAGGGAAACGCGCCGTTTTTGCAGATGCAGTTTGTTGCGATTCATCCGCGATACATCAAGCAGGTCATCAATCAAGCGCACCATGTGGGTCAGCTGTCGCTCCATCATCGTACGCACCTGTGCCTGCGTCTGCGGATCATCACCGGCTAGCTCTAGAATGCGTAATCCATTGCGTACAGGCGCAAGAGGATTGCGCAACTCGTGCGCGAGCAAGGCGATGAACTCATCTTTTTTACGATCTGCTTCAGCGAGCTTTTCGGCGCGTGTCTGGAGTTCCTGCTCCATAAGTTTACGATCTGTTACATCACGGGTAGTACCGGCAATCGCTTCAATTTCACCATTATCACCAAACACAGGAACGAAGATGTAATCGTAGATGCGCAGCCCTTCGGGGCCGACATGAGGCACTTCATCCTGGACTGTCCGTCCTGTCTTTAACACCTCCGTCAACTCGCGATCGTGCTTGGCAGCCTGCCAGGCGGGATAGCCCAGCTCAAGACAGTTTTTGCCAATCGCTTCTTCGAAGGTTTTGCCCCACACTTTTAATAACGAATCGTTAGCATAAGAAAAGCGGAATTGCAGATCAAAGACAAAAACAAAGTCAGGAATATTGGAGAAGATGGTTTCGTAGAGACGGCGCAGACGTTCCGACTCCTGCCGCGTATATACCAGTTGCGTTTCGGTGTATTTGCGCTCGGTGATGTCTTTGAATACATTCAGCGCACCAAGCATATTGCCCTGCTCATCGCGAATGACATCTACGTTCAATAATGCAAGGCTGCGGCTGCCATCCGGGCGTTCGACAATAATTTCCTTGTCACGAATCGGCTCGCCAGTCTTCAACACCTGCACCATGGGAATCTTACCGTAGGAAATGGGAGTTCCATCCATTTCAAACAGATTACAGGCACCGGAAAAACGTTCTCCCGGTTTTGGCTTTCTGCCCCACAGGTCTACAGCACGCTGGTTGTAACGCAGAATGATACCGGAAGGTGCTGCACAGACATAAACAGCAGCAGGCATAAGGTCAATCAGCTTGGTGTCAAGCCAGCCAATAGGAGCAGACGAGTCTGCAGTTAATGCGGCGTTAGTCATTACCTTGATGCTCCGTGTACGTCATCGATACTCTCGGCAGTTCGCAGGCATGCTGGCACCATGGTTGTGGAAAGACCGGCGAGAAGAAACCCACCTGATCCACGTTCACAACACAGGCGTCTGTAGCTATACGTGCATCTGCAAAAAACAGGCGAATCGTGAAAACACCCTATGCACGTAACTTTGCAAACTGGGCACCTATCTTTGCAAACTGGCTATGCTGTATACCGTTGCAGTCAGTAAGTGTAGAAGCACACGGACACTTGGCAACAATGAATCAGGACTTTCAATGATAGTAACAACAAAAGGCGCAGAATATATACTCTGCTGGCGCTGAAAAATGCAAAGGAAGAAAATATTTTTATTTTTTTAATAAATAATTTTCATTGCATATCGGAAAAAAATTTAACCAAAGCCTAAGCCGCTTCGGTTATCTCAGCACTTCTTTACAGTGAATGGCATTGAAAGCGAGACATTAGTGTGCAGACCGACAAGCAACGCACCAGAATAAGTCACAGTATTTTCCCGCTTCGCTGCGGGTCAGGCAGGAATCAGTTGAAGGGAATTGGGGAATGAGCTGAAGATAAAACAACTCAACAGTCGGGCGTGAAGGCCCGACTGTGAGTGGGATTACCGTTCACTGTCTGGCCGGATATTTCCACAGTCCGCCGATAACCATTTCCCACTCTGGGTCATGGTCATCTCTTCTGTCTTTCCGTTGGCCTCAGTAACGTAAGTCGTTTTTCCTGTATAGGCTTTGGGGCTGCTGAAGGTGATTTCACCCGTGCCCTGTGATACTGCATCACCTGCACAGCTGTATTTGATTTTGAAGGAGTTACTGGACTGCTGGGTAGTTTCCTGTTTGCAGTCATCGTCCTTCTGCGGGAGAAAACCGCTGTCGATCTCTTTCTGTGTGATGCAGGCTTTTATCGATGTGCCGTCTTCCCCAATGCCAAGCCCCTGAGATGCCATCATGCTTTCCATCATCTGACGCTCTTCCGGCGTCATCTTGGCGAGGTGCTCCTGCATCTGTTTCATGGCCGCCTCCAGTTCTCCGCTGGGATTGGTCATGGTGAATTTGTGTTCCCATAAGCCGGGAGCCATGTCGATCTTCACAGCCCAGACAGGAAAACTGAGAGAACAGCCGAGTAATAACGCGATACTGGTTTTATAGATTTTCATGATCTCGTCCATGCAGTTGTTTGCATTAAATATTACAGGTTGGGTGAAGCGTTTCGATGCTAGTACAGTTTTATGACGGGGTAAAGCGAGGCGGTCAGATGGATCAGAAGCCACTTCCCTGCAGCTTCTTTTTCAATGGCTACTCCTGCAGGAGTTTAACCAGCGTGGGCTCCATGGCTTCTGCCCACACGGCGTAGCTGCTTTCGTTGAGGTGCAGCAGATCCGGCATCACCTCACGTGACAAGGTGCCGTCGGCAGCCAGGAAACGCTCATTGATATTCAGGTAGAAAATATGCTGGTTATCCGCATAAGTTTTGATGATGTCGTTGATGCGGTTGTTGATCTGGCGCATCTCGGCATCCGGTTTTTCGTCGCGAGGGAAGATACCCAGCAACAGGATTTTGGTTTCCGGTAAACGAGTCCGCAATTCCTGCAGGATCGTTTTAATACCATTGGCGGTGAACTCCGGTCGCTCCAGGCGATGACCGGTATTGTTAGTGCCGATCATCAGCACCGCTACCCGCGGGTTGATGCCATCTACTTCGCCATGCTGAAGCCGCCACAATACATTTTCAGTACGATCACCGCCGTAACCCAGGTTAACGGCGTTGCGACCGGCATAGAATTTTTCCCAGGCCGCTTTTCCTTCATTCTCCCAGCCCTGAGTAATAGAGTCGCCGATCATCAGCAAATCCACATTACCCTGCTGGATGCGCTCCAATTTTTCCTTGTGACGCGGCTCCCACCAGCTGCGTGCCCAGAACTCATTCAGCATCGAGGGGGTTACGGCTACGGTTTTATAATCGGGGCAGCTTGCGTTAGGCGTGCCTTTTTTCAGAATCCGAACGTTGGCGACAGCCAATTCGCCACGGCCACCGGCTTCAAGGGCAAAGGGTAAGGTAACTTTGCTGAAGTCATCACCCTCCTGCACAAAGCATGACAGAGACAAGCGCACGTTTTGCCACCCTTTCCCCGCCATGGCAAAGGCCTGTTCCGTAAAGGGCACTTTGCGTTCACAGTCATCACCACAGCGCAGACGGAAAGCAAGGCCGCCCTGATCAAACTCAATGACATTCAGGTCCAGCGACAATACGCCGTCGGCCAGATACTCACGCAGATCCAATGGCTTACCGCCTTCCAACATCAGGCCGGCACCAAAGAGGTCGCGCCAGGTAAAAGTGAGTGCATCTTCCTGCACATCTTTATCGCTGGTTTTTACAGCGACTTTGTTGTCCGGCAAGGCAGCGTAGGCGCCACTGAGAATCTGATTGCGCTGTGGACTGCTGATAAACACATTCCAGGGTTGCAGCGGTCTGCCTACATAAAAATTGATATCTGCGGTTTTTCCGGTAGCAACGCCGGCTACTTTTTCCGGGAGATTTTTGGGTCCCGCTTCGCCGGCAGCATAGGTCAGGCCATAGCCGTAAGCGAACAATGGATCATAGTGAGGATGATGCGGATTCAGCTGAGCCTGGAGCGGCAGGCGAGGCCAGGAAAAGCTCAGTTTGCCCTTGAAGTCATGGTTCGGAGAACCATCTGCGTTAGCAATCAGTACATCAGCCACACCGGCCCCTTCCGTGCCCGGCAGCCAGGCCGCCACAAAAGCATCCGATGCGTTCAGTTCGGGGTTAACCCACATCGGCCGGCCGGACAGAAACACTGACACAACCGGAATACCCTGAGCTTTTAATGATTTCAATAAAGCCAGACTGGTTTTTGATCCTGGCTCAAACTCCAGCGTGTCAAGATCGCCTTGGCCTTCGGCGTAAGGTTCTTCACCAAAGACAACAACCGCTACATCAGGCTTAGCTGATAAACTGCCGTCAGCCGACAACACCGCTTTGCCGCCGGCGCCTTCAACAGCTGCTTTGATGCCTGCGTAGATGGAGGTAGCGCCGGGGAAACTGTCGTTCGTGTTACCAGTTCCCTGCCAGCTCACGCTCCAGCCACCGGACTGCTTACCAATGTTGTCAGCACCGTCACCGGTAACCAGTACCGTCTGCTGCGGTTTGATGGGCAGCACACGATTGTGATTTTTCAACAACACCAGACTCTCGCGCACGGCCTGACGGGCAATGGCGCGGTGCTCCGGGTGACCGATCATGTCCTGCTGCCCGGCCAGCGCGCGCTCCGATGGTTTTTTATCAAATAGACCGGCCCGCACTTTCACGCGTAAAATCCGGCGTACCGCATCATCCAGACGCGCTTCGCTGATCTCGCCTGCCTTTACCTGTGCCAGTGTGTTGGCATACATGGCTTTCCAATCGTAGGGCACCATCACCAGATCAATACCGGCATTGATGGCCTGCGCACAGGAGTCGTTGGTGCAGCCGGGAACCTGTCCGTGACCGTTCCAGTCGCCGACAACAAAACCATCAAAACCCATACGGTTTTTTAATACGTCCGTCAGCAGATAAGGGTTGCCGTGCATCTTCTCGCCATTCCAGGCGGAGAAGCTGGCCATCACACTCTGCACCCCGGCTTCCAGTGCGGCGGGATAGCCCGGGTTGTGGATATCAATCAGTTCCTGTTCACCGATCCGGGCATCGCCCTGATCATCGCCACCGAAGGTTCCGCCATCGGCCAGAAAGTGTTTTGCTGTGGCGACGACCCGTTCTTCTTCAAGAAATGCCGGTGAGTTCACCGCGCCCTGCAAACCTTCCACCATCGCGGTTGCATATTCACGCACCCGTTGCGGATCTTCTGCATAACTTTCGTAGGTGCGACCCCAGAAATCATTCTGTGCAACTGCCAGTGTCGGTGCAAAAACCCACTCAATTCCGGTCGCGCGCACTTCACGGGCAGTGGCGGCACCGATCTGGCGAATCAGATCCGGATTATTCGTGGCGCCCAGGCCGATATTGTGCGGAAAAATCGTTGCACCGGTTACGTTGTTGTGACCATGAACTGCATCGGTTCCCCAGATAACAGGAATGGCGACCTTGCCATCACTGGTATCCATGGATGCAAGATAAAGCTCATCTGCCAGTGAAAGCCAATCCTGGGCTTTTGCATTAGCGATACGATTTGGCATCGAGCCGCCACCATTCAGCACAGAGCCCAGATGGTATTTTTTAATGTCTTCTGCGGTAACAGCCTGAATTTCGCCCTGCATGATCTGTCCGACTTTTTCTTCCAGCGTCATACGCGCAAGCAGTTGTTCAACCTGTTGTTCGGTGGCTGCATCCTGAATGGGGCTCGTCAGCGTTGGCCAGGCGTCAATACCGACCTTTTGGTTGACGGTGGACGTTACGTCCTGATTGGAGCAACTTGTTAATGTAAATAAGAGGGCGCTGAACAGCGTTAACTTCTTCGGGTTACCTAGCATTTTTTCTACCTTCTTTTTTTTGACATATGTTTAAACCGATGCGCGTTACTTAACCGAGTCACGCAGCAATGTATCATTTACGGCTCCTGTTCAGCACGAATTTATCTCGAGTGGTGCACCGGCAGGCACGCCGGACCAATGGGCTCGAAGGCTTTGTAGGTGAGAATAAATTCCTGATGTCCCAGCGCTTCCGAAAGACTGCGTGCACCCGAGGCGACAGCAACGACGTTTTTAAAGATTTCTTCACCGACTTCATCAAGGGAAGCGCGACCCTCCAGGATGCGTCCGGCGTCCACGTCCATATCGCCCGCCATGCGTCGATAGGTATCTGGATTGGCGCAGACTTTGATCACCGGCGAGATGGCCGAGCCTACCACTGAACCACGTCCTGTGGTGAACAGGATTAAGTGGGAGCCGCAGGCAATCAGTTCCACAATTTCTGCATTGTCAGCGATATTAGGAAATCCAAAACGTGGTTCGCCATCCGGGACGACATCGAGCAGGTACAGACCGCTGGTGGGCGGAATATCTCCTGGTTTAATTAACCCACTGATCGGCGAAGAGCCGGATTTTGAATAAGCGCCCATGGACTTTTCTTCGAGTGTGGTCAGGCCGCCATCAGCGTTACCCGGTGCAAAACTGCCAAAGCCCATCACGCGATAATAATGTTCTGCTTTCTCCACACAGGCTTCGATGGCAGCGCCTAGGGCCGGGGTGACAGCACGTTCCGCCATGACCGCTTCGCAGCCGATCAATTCACCGGTTTCTTCAAAGATACACGCTGCACCTGCGCTGACCAGCGTGTCGAAACACCGGCCTACGGCCGGGTTGGCCGTGATGCCGCTGGTACCGTCAGAGCCCCCGCAGATAGTTCCGATGATTAATTCATTCAACCCCATGGAAACACGCTTAACCCGCGCAGCCTGCTCGCGCAGGCGCGTCACAGCGGCCAGGCCGGCGTCAATGGTCGCGCGGGTGCCGCCGGTTTCCTGGATGACGAGCAACTCGGCCGGACGTCCGCTGGCCAGAATCTGCGTCAACAATCTTTCCCGGTCCATACTTTCACAACCGAGGGACACCAGCAGCACAGCGCCCACATTGGCATGGGTGCAGACAGCACTCATGATGCGATACGCATAATCATTGGGATAACAGCCGGGAAAGCCGATGAGGTGCACATTCAGGTCATCGGCGAGCGTGACAATGCGTCGACTGACGTGATGGGCGCATTCAACCAGATAGGCCACCACCACCAGGTTGCGAATGCCTTTGCGTCCATCCTGGCGCAGGTAACCTTGAAATGCCACGGCGGTATTCATCGGTTTTCACTCCGAGTGGGTTTTTGCTGCGTGCGGGTGTGACTGGGAATGTAATCACTCTGCATGTTGTGCAGATGGACGTGAGCACCGGGCATAACCGCTGCCGTCATTGATCCCACGGCCGCGCCATACTTGATGATCTTGTCTCCCGGTCGCAGCAGGCGGCGCGCCAGCTTGTGCCCCACCCCGATAATCTCAGCCACAGCAACTTCCCGCCCATCAATCAATAACTCATCACCGGGTTGAAGCTGAGTTACACACACCAGCACATTGTCCTCGGGGTGCAACAGGATTGCCCGTGCGTGGGTGCCGACGATTGATGCGGGCGAATTATTCATGGCTAAGTCTCCAGGTCGGCGGAAAGAGGTCTGCTCCGGGGAAGCGGCGCTGCGGGATGAAGTAACCCGGCGTCGCGCAAGGCGAACCAGAAGTCATCGGGGATGGGATGATTCATCCAGGTCACGGCTTGCCGGACTTCCTGCGGAGACGAGAGACCGGCGATGACGGAACAGATCTGCGGATGGGCGGCGGGAAACTGCAGCGCCGCTGCCGCCAGAGGAATCGCAAACGCCCTGCAGATATCTTCCAGCTCACGCACGCGGGCGATGATTGCGCTCGGAGCCGGTTCATAGTTGTAGTAATGCGGTCCCGGTCCATCCACGCCGGATGCCAGGATGCCCGAGTTAAAGGGGCCGCCGATTACAACTGAGATACCGCGCCGGGCGCACAGTGGTAGGAAGGTTTCGCAAGCCCCTTGCTCCAGCAGCGTGTAACGCCCGGCGAGCAGGAAGCCATCCAGATCGGCATGGCTCATCGCTGTTTCGCATACCTGCCATTCGTTAGCCCCCAGGCCTATGGCGCGCACCAGACCGGCGTCACGCAGATCGCGCATGGCCCGGTAGCCGCCATTCATGAACTCACGAAAACGCACGCGATGCTCAGCCCCGTGGGTCAATTCCCCCAAATCGTGGGCCAGCAGCAGATCAACCGTTTCCGTCTGTAAACGCTGGAGGCTCGCTTCAAACGAGCGCATAACACCGTCGTAGCTGTAATCAAAGACAGGTTCAAAAGGGGGAGCGGAAGCAAAACCATAGCGAACCGCGTCGGAAGAACGGGTCGGCACCAGTCGGCGGCCAACTTTGGTGGAAAGACAGAGGCTGCTTCCAGAGTCACGCAAAGCCGTACCCAGGCGGCGCTCGCTCAGGCCAAAACCGTAATGGGGCGCTGTATCAAAATAACGAATGCCTGCCGCCACAGCTTCCTGAACTGTCGCCTCGCTCTGCTCATCAGACATCGCCCGATAGAGATTACCGACAGGCGCAGCTCCGAATCCGAGCAGCGATAGATTGACCGTGGACTGCCCCAGAGGACGCATCTGCGTGGAGCGCATAGGCAGATTCCTTTTTTATAATTAAAAGTAAAATTGCCGTTAAAAGAAGTTTACCCAAGCTTGCGTTCAAAAGACATATAGTTATTTAGACTTTTTGGTAATTGAATCAAAACCGGCCGTGAAAGCAAGCACATTTTGGGAAGGAAAACGCAAAGAGGAGAAAGAGACTGGCAACGGCGCCGCGTTGCCAGTCGATTGCATCAGCGCCCGTCGTCGTTGAGCGCTTCAGCGATCTTGGTCACTGCGGCCCGGAGCGGATCAAGCACCTGCTCGGCAGTAACCTTCTGCGGTTTGATGGCGATGAACGGCACGATCAGACTCGCCAGTGCTCCCTGCATCCCTATGATCGGCATACAGGTGTCCGTTACGCCGGCAACAAATTCACTGGGGGTCTGGATGTAACCACGCTCTGCAGCCTCCGCAGCCCGGGCCAGAAAACTGTCTATACGTTCTGGATCGTTGCGGGCAGATTCCCGCAGCTGTGGTAGCCAGCTTGCCTGTACCTCCGGCATCGCCAATCCGTACAACAGAAGTCCGGAGCTGGTATCGATAAGGCGGCGGCGATAACCCACCCGGACCGAGAAGCCGAGGTCGGTAGCGCTTTCGATCCGCGCAACCACCACCAGCTGATCTCCTGAGGCCACCGCCAGGTGGCAGGATTGTCCCACCTCCCGCGACAACTCTTTCATGACCGGCAAGGCAGCTTCCAATAAAGAGCGAGCAGCACCTTGGGCGATGCCAAGTGAAAAGAGTTTGTTGGTAAGCATGTAGCCTTCGCGTCCTTCCGGAGAAGCGACGATATAGCCACGATACTCCAGTGCCAGGACCATGCGGAACAACTCACTCACGGAACGACCCAGGGTTGCAGCCATTTGTGAGGTGGTCATGGGTGAGCCATTACGTGCGAGCAACTCCAGGATATCAAGTCCTTTTTCCAATGCAGGTGCCCGATACTTACGTTCTTCTTCCGCGGCCGTTGCGGCCAGCTGTTTTTTTTGAGTTTTCATAGTTTGCGCTTTTAAGTTAGTGAATTGATTATTTTTTTATAATGTTTAACTCATATAGTGTGCGTGACTAAAAGCTATCAGAAGCCTTCGCCACCAACAAGACTTGTTGCTGGCCCGCTTCTAAAATTCTGTCAAAGACGATAAAACGCACGCGCGTTTTCGTTAAAAATCTGATTTATCACCAGAGTTCTCTGGTCGGGAATCAACTGCTGCGCCAGCTCAAACCAGGTTCGGTAATCGGCGTAAGCCGGGTTGGGAGCAGCGCAGAGCACCGGCCAGTCACTGCCCCAGATCAACCGTTGCGCGCCGAATACATGAAACACATGTTCAACATACGGGCGCAGTTTTTCTGCGTTCTGTGAAGCAGTTGCCTCAGAGAGCAGACCCGATAATTTGCAATATACCCACGGCAATTCGGCAAGGCGGGTCATGCCTTCGCGCCAGCTTGCAAAAGCTGTTTTATCTTCCTGCGCTATGGGCGGCTTGGCGGCGTGATCAATAATCAGAGGCAGTCCGGACCAACGCTGTGCAAAGCGCTCAATGTGCTGCAAGTGGCGAGGAAATATCAGTGCATCAAAACACAGTCCGACGTCCTGCATCGCCTGTATAGCCGGCGTCAGCTGCGGCTGCAGAATCCAGTCATCCTCCGCCAGTGCCTGCAACATGGGACGCAGTCCGCGCAATTTTTGGTGGCGCGCCAGTTGCGTAATCCGCGCCACTGCACCATCAGCAGCAAGATCTGCCCAGCCGATCACAGCGCACACAAATTCATTCTGCTCAGCAATCTGCAGCAGAAAATCCGTATCGCGATCATCCGCCTGAGTTTGCACCAGCACGGTGCCCGCAATCCCCAGGTCTGTCGCCACTGGCACCACATCATCCAACGCGAAGTCGCGATAGAGTAACCCGTCTTCCGACCCTGGCCAGGAGCAACCATTGCGGCCGATCTGCCAGATATGCTGATGCGCGTCAATCACCGACGTACCTCACACGACAACCGTCGAATGATCACGCCGGTCACAGGCACGGGCAAAGAGCGCAATCACGACAAAACACACCGTGGGCACGATCACGGCCGTGTGAATTGCACTGATGTCGGACACCAAACCCATGGATGCCGTCAGCACAGCACCACCAATTATTGCCATGACCAGCAGGGATGATCCGGCTTTAGTCAGATTGCCCAGGCCCTTGATGCTCAGCGCAAAGATGGTCGGAAACATCAGCGACATAAAAAATGTAGTCCCGGCAAATGCAAGCATTCCTACTAAGCTGGGCGAGACCATCGCTACCAGGCACAAGGCCACATTGATCAGCGCAAAGTTCACCATCAAGCGTGCGGCTTTGATTCGGCCCATTAAAGCCGTCGCGATAAAACGACCTGCCATGAATGCTACCAGTGAAAAAAATACGTAAGTTGCCAGCGTTTTTTCGCTGGTGCCGGGCAAGGCTTCTTTACCGTAGCGGATCATAAAACTGAAGATGCAGACCTGCGCTCCCACGTAAAAAAACTGCGCTAACACGCCGAAGATAAATAATTTCTGCGCGAATAATTTTTTAAAATCCTGCCAGTTTCCCGTACCCTCACCCAGCGCAGGACGACGTGCGACCAGCGGGAACCGTGTGCTATAAACGACCAGTGCCCAGAACATCACAAATATCCCCACTGCGATGTAGGGTCCCTGTACTGCCTGCACTTCCATCTCATACATTTGGGTTAGCTCTACCGGCGTTAACACAGCCAGTTCTTCCGGTGAATGTTCAATGCCGGAAAGAATAAACTCCCGCCCGATGAGAATACCGGTCAGCGCGCCGAGAGGATTGAATGCCTGAGCAAAGTTGAGGCGGCGCTCCGCCGTTTCCGGATCGCCCATGGCGATGATCAGCGGATTGGCTGAGGTTTCCAGAAATGCGAGGCCGCTGGCGATGACAAACAGCGCGAGCAGAAAAATATGGTATTCGTTGAATTGTGCCGCGGGATAAAACAGAAATGCACCGGCACCGTAAAGCAACAGGCCCAGTATCACCCCGAATTTGTAGCCATGAACTTTCATAAATAACGCGGCGGGTATGGCAAAGACGAAGTAGCCGAAATAGAACGACATCTGCACAAAGCTCGAGGCAAAGTCAGAGAGCGTAAAAATTTTTTTGAACTGGGTAATTAAAATATCGTTCAGGTGATTTGCCATGCCCCACAGAAAAAACAAACTGACGATCAACAACAGGGGCAAGACAAGAGGCTTCTTGTTTCTACTATCCATTGGTGCTCCAACCGCACTGTTATATTTATAGTTACGGTGCCTGTCTATCCATCTCGCTGTCCAACAGGCTTATTCACAAACAGCTTATATCACATTCATATTTAAAATGCTGTTTACGAGCAAACGATTTTACCAAAAGGTCAATAAAACCATAACGAGCAATGGCGGAGCCTAGCATGTTTCTACATCACACTAAAAGATTTTCGCGCCGCGCCCTTGGCATCTGTTTCTCCGCGAGGGGGTGCACAGCAGGGCTGTAACTTTTAGTAACTGTAATCGATGCAGCTGCGGTCGTATCCAGCAATGATCTTTGTCAGCGATCTCGATGAGGATAAAGCGGCGGGTCAATAATAAGTATTCAACGACTGAGGTGCGTGCAAAAAAGCCTCCGCACCTTTAGGTGACGGAGGCTTTCGGTTGACGGGCTTAGCCGCGCTTACCGCAATTACTGCGCCCGTTTGACGGTAACCGTCTTACCCGTGTATTCCAGCGTGTGCGCCGGTTTCGCATCAAAGTTGGCAGCATCTGCCGCCGGACCGCTGATCCAGCGCACACTGATGCTGCGTTTTTCAGCCATACCTTCAAAGCTGCCGATACGATCGCCAATGATTAACTCACCCTTGTCTTCATCATAAGACACCGGGATGCGTGACCACTGGCCTCTTTCATAATCATAGCTCCGTCCGTCATCTTCGTAGATTTCAAACGAACCATTCGCCCCGGTATAAACGTTCAAGGTGATCGGCGCATTCAACCCTTCGTCTGCATACTGAATGGCGGGACCGGTGGGCACGATAGAACCGGCCCGGACAAACAGCGGCATACGCGAATAGGGTGCAGCGGCCTCAATGGTCTGGCCACCCGCGTGTTTATCGCCGGTATAGAAGTCATACCAGCTGGTGCCCGCCGGCAGATAAACCGCACGGCTGCGCGCCTTGAATTCCACCACCGGGTTCACCAGAAATGCCGGCCCGAACATGTACTGGGTGTTGATGTTCCAGGCTTGTCTGTCATCCGGAAAATCCATGACGAGTCCGCGCATGATGGTGTCGTCCTTGTGGAAAGTATCACCCGCGAGGGTGTAGATGTAGGGCATCAGGCGATAGCGAAGCTTGGTGTACCACACCATGGTTTCATAGGCTTCCGACCCCTGATCAGCAATATTGAAAATTTCGCGGTACGGATTCTGTCCGTGGGAACGATAGAGCGGTGCAAATGCACCGAACTGATACCAGCGGGTATTCAGCTCCTGCCACTCTTCAACCTGCTCTTTATCCAGGTCTTTCCACGAACCGACAAAGCCTTTCTGCGAACTGCGGAAACGATCTTCCGGGGTGAAGCCACCGATATCAAATGTCCAGTTGGCCACTCCGGCCAGACCCACGCCGATACCCGCCGCGATCTGCTCTTTCATATCGCTCCAGCGGGAGACGATGTCGCCACTCCAGATGGCAGAACCGGTACGCTGGATGCCACCGAATCCGGAGCGGGTCAGGATGAATGAACGCTGATGCCCATCCGTGGTTCGCTCCCCGTGATAAACACCTTCCGCATGGGGCACCGCGTAAGCATTGAAGACTTCCGCACCGGTACCCAGTGCGTTGGGTGTCATGAGTTCCTTGCGTTTGGTGAAGCTGAGATTGGAATGGATGTCCGGCTCGACCGCATCCAGCCACCAGGCATCAAACCCGTGTACGTTGATCTTGTCTTTAATCTGCCGCCAGAAAATCGCCGTGGCTTCTGGTGTGAAAGGATCGTAAAACGCATTCAGGTAACCTTTGCCGATCCAATCGAGATTTTCCTCTTCGATGTTACGGTTAAACATAAAGCCTTTTTCATTCAGCTCTTTGTAGTTTTCCGTCGTGGGATAAAACTTGGGCCATACCGAGATCATGATCTGGGCATTCATCCCGTGAACCTGATCCACAAGTTTTTTCGGATCGGGAAAGAATTGCTTGTCGAAGTCGTGACTGCCCCAGGCATCTTCCGGCCAGTAAGACCAATCCAGTACGATGTTGTCGATAGGGATTTTGCGGTTGCGGTATTCCTTAAGCGTATTGATGATCTCATCAGAGGTTTTATAACGCTCGCGGCTCTGCCAGAAACCGTAGGCCCATTTGGGCAGCATTACGGATTTACCGGTGAGATGACGGTAACCGGCAATGACTTCGTCCTTGTTATTGCCGACCACGACATAGTAATCAATGGCCTTGCCAGTCTCAGAGGCGAGCGACAGCTGATTCTGCTGCTCGGCGGGCAATGCATCGAGGTGACGCAGATGGAAATAACCACCGTCCGGTTTCCAGTCTACCCGGATGGTCTTTTTCTCGCCGGCCTCCATCTCCAGGTAATGGGTGTGATACCAGGGATTCCAGTTCATGCGCCAGCGTTCCAGAACAGTCTCACCATCGAATGCCAGGGTGGCATAGCCCGATGAGTACATCTTGAACTGATGCTTACCGGATGTAGCGGCCTCAATGCTGCCTTCCAGTTCAACGCGCAGAGTATTGTTCTTGTAGGCTTCCGTCACTTCCTCGGGGAAGGGATTTTCCAGGGTGGAACCCTGCCGCAAGAACTGGCGATCAAAGTCCGCTTCGACCTGCGTCAGTTTCAATTCATCCCCTACAAAGTAACGCACGGTCAAGCCGCCCGCTTTGCCTTCGGCGTCGTAAAGTTTCAGCGAAGCATTCAGTGGCTGTGCTTCCTGGGGATTGCCGAAACGGGTGATGGAGTTGTTGTCCCACAGCACGCCGTAGTTGCGTGAGGAAACCAGATAGGGAATGGAGATCACAAGGTTATAAGTGGTGAGCTCGACGTTTTCACCCGCATAATTCACCTGTCCGTTCTGGTGTTGACCCAGGCCAAAAAAACCTTCGTCGGTATTGCGGTTGAACTCCTGGCGAATAGCGAAGGAATCCGCATCAACCTCACCCGGATCGCTAATGACCGGTGAAAAAGTACCGCGATTCTCCTCCTGCAGTAACAGGTTACCGGCGGAGTCGCGGAAGGTGACCACACCATCGGTCAGGGACACCTCGGCAGACATCGCAGCGGTTTTAAGAACCAGCTTGTTGTCCTGCTGGTCGGTGGTGAAGGGCAAATTGGTGGTGGGTTGCGCGACCACCTGAATGCTCGGCGGAATCACCGAAAAACTGTCGCCGGGTATTGCCGTTACCCGAATGATGTTGTCCGCCATCACCTGCAGACGGACTTTTTTTGCGGGCCCTTCAGGAAGGGTAAGCACTACACCATCGGCGGTGCGTTCCACCTGGGCCAGCGGCTGGATATGTTCAGCAACGGTAGATGTCGTCGACGGTGTTTCATTATTATTTCTGGAACATGCCTGCAACAGGGCGACAGACACCAGCCCGATGATGCAGCCTCTGATGATATGCCTGGTCTTTAGCATCGTTAGCTTTCCTCGTTATTGTAGGGAACCGCGAAGATTACCGGCGTTGTCCTGCCCTGATATTCGCGGTTACTTCGTTATTAAAATTTATGGTGCCTCGTAGGTTGCCATGCGCACTTTCAAGACGTGCATCCGCGAGGTGAAGTTCAAGCCCCAGTCGGTCTGGTCACCATTCCATAACCGCTCGAAGACCCATTTTCCATCTTTGAAGTGGCCTTCTTCTACGCGCTCGATCATGGTTTTCTTATCCTTCAGCTCCGCCGATGGCCCAAAGGTTACACGGGCTCGATAGCCGGTGACCAGATATTCATTGTCACTGAGCTGCGCAATCAGCACGCCGCCCGAGGCAGGATGATTACCCACCGGAGGATCAATCCAGAACATGTGACGGCCGTAGGTGACTTCTGCGTCCCACAGGCCCAGATCCAGCAGCTGCGTGTAGTTGGCTGCATTCTTTTGCGCCTCAGCTTTCTGCTCTTCCGGCGTCGCTTCGGCATTCCAGATTTTTTCACCGGTTGCACTGGTGTCCACCGGCTCTGCCACGCCCCACACCTTGCCCTCAAAACTCAGCTTTGCCCATTCACGCGCCATGGGCGCCAGCAACCGATAATTCTGCGCGAAGTGTTCGATAGCTTCGTCATTCAACTCGCGAGTGCCAAGTGGATAGTTCACATAATCGGTATTGTCCATGCCGAAGGGTGCAAAACCGATTCCCTGATAGCCCAGGGTCGAGAAAAAATAACGGGCAAAAGGCTGGTCGTTGCCGATCTCCGCCACAAAGAGTGCGTTGTCGGGACGGGCGTAAAGTTCAAGCACTTTATCGACTGTCTTGTAGTCGCGGAAATAAATGTCCGGTGACAACATGTCGATGTGCGGGGCCGCCGCCTTCCAGATATCGATGACGTTATCGGTTGGGCCACCGCTGGAATACTGGCCGGGCAGTCCAGGGTGGAAAGGATTGCGCAGCGCGACGTTCACATTCATCGGCAGGGGTTTTATGGCTTTGCCCGCCGCCGCAATCTCATCCACGTAAATCGCAATGTGATAGGCATGAAAGAATTCGTCAGCATCCTGACCAAAGACCTCTGGCCAGGTGCCGGCTTTCAGGCCCAGTTTTTTAACCAGTGTCTCCGGAACCGGGGAATTAAACAGACGCTGGGCTGTGGGTGAAAAATCCCGCACAGAACCATAGGTTCCTACCTCATTTTCCACCTGCATCAGAATCACTGTGTGTTTACGATCATTTTTTTTCAGATGGGACATCAAGGCAACAAATGCTTTTTTGTCGGCCTCCAGTGTGCTTCTGAAATGCGGCGATAAGGAATTCAATGTGTCCCCGTCCTGCTTTACCACACGGGGAAAGCGTTTGTTATCCAGTTTCACCCAGGAGGGGGCGTAATGGGGCGCATTATTTTTCCAGGTGGCAAACCACAGCAGGTTCAATCGCACCCCCCGTTTGCCCGCCTCCTTCACCAGATAATCAACAAAAGAAAAATCAAACCTGCCCTCTTCCGGCTCGATCTGCTCCCAGGCCACAGGAATACTCAGCGTGTTGGCATGAAGTTTTTCCAGCGTAGGCCACACGTCCTTCAGGGCGGCGGGATAGTTGGCTGAGTTATTAGTCTGTGCGCCGAGGATCAGGTAAGGCTCGCCATCAACCATTAATGCGTGGCGACCGTTCTGGGTAACCAGCGAAGGAATTTCTGCAGCCTGGACAGACCAGCATTGCAGCGCGAGAAAAATCAGGCCAACGAAACCTGAATGCCGGAACAGACGACGGCCTGCATCAGCCAAACAGCGGGTGTGCATAATATTCTCCATTTCAAAAAAACACGTGCCGATAAATAAAAGAGCGCCCACATACAACGATCAAGAGTATGTGGACGCGCAAGAGCTCCAACTCGGCATAGTTTAGCGGTAGTACAACTTACTTCACTGCATCCGGCTGACCTGAGGCTGACCGGATGCCGGGATAATCAGGCAACACCTGAGACAACACCCCGTAAAGCCCCTGCACCGCCGCCGTCGGCGCAGAGTCACTTAGCGCACCAATTAAAAATTAGCGCGCAG
>CALFXJ010000027.1 GCA_937958105.1 uncultured Cellvibrio sp. | reverse complement strand
GACTTTAGTACCTGCCGTTCTACCGGCAAGGATATGGTATTGCGCTGGAGGGACAGACATAAGCAAAACTCCCTTTATGTGAACAGAAAAAGATGGATTAAACAGCCAGCGCCATCCGGCGCTGGCCAGTAGATCTCAGACTCAGGACATTAATGGCCTGATAACTGAACGGGCGAGCCGCTTATTCTTCGTCATCGTAATAGAGCTGGTCGCGGGGCAGCAGTATCGCGATGTCATCGTAGAAATAGTTTCTTACGCTGGTGAACACCGCTGGATTTACTTCATCCAGGGTTTCTACTTCTACGAGCTGCTCATTACCTGACGCAAGCAGGTCCGACAGACTTCCCTGGATGGTTGCCTGGTTGTCCACAGTCACAGGCCGTGTATCAAAGCCCCAGAGCGGTCCCCAGCTTCTGGCACCACCAATAAGCAGGTGATCCTTGACGTAAATGACCAGCATACGTTCGGGGCTGCCGAGACTGCCGACCGGTGTGGTCAATACCGCAGTACGGGCAACGATATCCGGATTGGCTACGTTAGGACCGGGATTGTTGCTGGCAAGCAGATTACCGTTTGCTACGTTGATGGTGAGCGATCCGATTTCATAGTTCGCATTAACCGTACCACCCGCCAGACGCGCATCTGTTTGAACCCTGTCGTACAGCGCACCAGAGGTATTATCCAGCGTAATATCACCAGCCAGGTTATTCAGCACCACATCGCCGTTGGAGTGCAGGCGATTAATGGTCAGCGCCTTGCTGTTCTGCAGGTCAACCAATCCGGTGTTATTGCTCAGGGACAATTCACTGATCATGGTTTCAAAGCGACCCGCTGAGCCAATGCCTGTCATGGCATCCGCCACCAGACGGTTGGCGGTAACGTTGACATTATCGCCGTTGTTATCCGTGATCGCTCCCTGCGTAGCGGCAAGGGTGACGGTGCCCGCCTCAGCAACAAAGGAGGATGCCGCAATGGAAGATCCGGTATAGGAAATGTTTCCGGTTGCTGCGGTAGCCGTGGTATCACTGTTCATGGTGATGTCACCAGCAGCTGTTAAGGTGATGTTGCCGGTCTGAGTATTGATCTGCGCCTGCTGCTGAATAGCGCCCCTGCGTGATTGCAAGGTGATGTCTTTATCCGCCTGCAGATTGTTGGCAAGATTCACATTGCCACTGCCTGCGAGGTTAATGTCTCCGGCGATGGAACGAATCAGATCATTGATCTGCAGACTTCCGCCAGCATCTACATGGATATCACCTCGGGCAAGAATGTTACGCAGGTTGGCATCGCTGCCAGCGGTGACGTTGATATCTCCCGCTTCAGCAGACAGCTGCGTCCCACCACTCATGACAAACTGCCCGGCATTAATAGTGATATTACCTGCCGTGCTCTTGAGGTCGCTTCTCTGATTGACCACGCCCTGTGTGGTAACAACGAGGTTATTCGTCGTAGTGACAGAGCTACCCAGCATTACCTCTTCGTTGGCCGTCAGTGTCAGCGCACCGGCTTTCACCAGGCCATTTACGGAAATATTCTGGGCTGACAGGTTTACTGATCCTGTGGTATCAGCCCCCGCCAAAGACAACTGATTACGGTCCTGTATCGATGTACTAAGTGCGTTTTTGATAACGACAGAATTAAAATCATTATCTGCATTCGTCAAGGTAATGTTACCGGGGGTGGTGAACTCAGCGCGGCCATTGATGGTCAGCACACCAGCACCGTCGATGGATCCCGTTGAGTTAACGGTGAGGTTCTGAGCCTGAACGTTTCCTAAACGAGTGGCTGAGGTATTACGCAAGTTCACCGAACCATTGGTAACAAAGGAGAGGTTCCCGGTAAGTTGATTCTCGCCGTTAAGCAGAATATCCCCGCCGGTAGTATTCACAAAAAGGTCACGCGTGAAAATCAATGGGGTACTGCTGGTGAGGTTTCCGGCCAGTATCAGATCAACGATGTTATTGGAAGAAAGCTCTGTAAGATTCAGCGCATTCTGCTCACGCAAATAGATGGCTCCAGAGGCCGAGGTAACCGCAAGATTACTCACATCTGTCCGCACACGATTTTCAGCACTCCCCACCTGAGCAGTTCCATCGAGCCGTAACGTGGCTGCGCTGATCAAACCTGTTCCACTGGCGGTCACGCTGGCGTTGCGTAAAGTCAGTTCGCCACCAACATTGATCTGGCCTTCAATACTGATGTGATCGTTGCTTCCAGCCGCGATCGTAAGGTCACGCTTGTTGGTAAATTCGATATCCTGTCCGGCCAGATTATATTGATTATCTCGCAGAACAAATGTATCAGCATCTGACGTACCATTTACCGTCAATAATGACGCCGTAAGATTATCCTGCACTCGATTAACTGTCTCGAAGGACACGGTATACGCATTACCAGCCTGGTCGGTGTACACCAATCGTCTGTCATCATCAATCGTATCGTGCAACGCCGTATAGTTTGCACCACCACCGGTAATAGTCAGGCGATCATTGGCGCCTTCACCACCGAAGAATTTAATGCTACCCACTGCACCAGCCTGGATGACGGCGGTCATCGCATCATCGCCGGCTTCACCAAAAACGCCGCCTTCGACAGTGCCACCACCGGCTGTAAAGATATCGTTACCCTCGCCGCCTTTAATCCAGCCGGTTAACGTACCCTCATTGATGTTAAATGTATCAACACCCGAGCCGCCCTGAAGGTTGGCAAAGCCGGTGAAAGTGATTTCCTGCGCATCACCAATGGCTACCGCGTTGGTGCCGGCAAGCAGGGTCCAGATATGGCCAGTATCGCTGCCATATAGCGTACTGGTGAGGCCACCAATATACTTTTCTATATTGAGAAACCCGGAAGCCGGATCATTAACATCTGCAAGACGGACATCAGAGTAGCCCTCAGCCGCCTCACTAACGTTAACCGAATCTCCTTCAATGTGAGCGCCACCATTGACGATGCCTGATATTTTACCGATGCCGACGAAGTGGAAGGCGTCATCTCCTGTACCACCCATCAGATTCTGGAATCCCTCAAATGCGATCCCTCCGCCGGACGCAGCAGGATTCAACACCCCAATATCAGTATCCGTTATTCTCCAAGTATTCGACTCCAGATTACTCGCCACTAAAGTAGAGTCGCCAGCGGCCGTGAGGTTTTCAATCGAGAGGACATTGATACTATTAGCGGCCGCAGTATCTCCGGCTTCCAATATTTGAACACCACTATCGCCTCTCGCGGTCAAATTCACGCTATCGGTGCCTTGGCCACCGTTTATGATGCCGGTGATGTTGGCGGTGGAGTTGGTGAAGGTAAAGTTATCGACTAAGTTGCCACCGACTAAATTCGCAAAGCCTTCAAACTGAATAACACTATTCAGCACACCCGAGTTTTCGTTCTCGATTGCCCAGGCGTTGTTTGCATCGACACGACCAATCAATGTGTGATTACCCGAGCTATTCGCAATCAGCCGCTCAACACCTGTGACTCTCAGATCTGCTTCGGCGGTTTCATCAATAGCAACATGTAGATCGTTTGTCGCTGCCGTTATGTCCAAGGTGTCCTGGGCGGTTTCGGTACCACCAATAATCTGCGTTGCTCTTCCACCATTTACTACGCGAAAAAGGTCATCACCAGCACCACCATTCAACGTACCAGCAAATACAGCATTTATGATGAACTCATCAGCCGCCGAGCCGCCCTGCAGTACTTCCATACCAACGAATTCAGTAACGTAAGCAGGGCCATTATCGACTGAAAGTCTGCGTGAATTTATATCCCATTGGTTATCACTATTTCGGCCAACAAGCGTATCGATACCACCTTCACCATCCAGAATGGTGACCCTACCATCGGCGCGAACATTGAAAGTGTCATCACCATCGCCACCGCGAATGGTATTAACGTAGCCCGCATCGATGTTAAAGATATCAACACCGGAGCCACCCTGAAGAATCTGGATGTTAGAAGCCGATGCGAGATAGGGATCAACGGCTCCGCTTTGAATTATGCTTATGCCGTTAGATGAGTTTATCGTCCAGGTACTATTCTCGTCCCGGCCACGGATCGAATTGCCGCTACCGCCACCACCATCAATGCGGCCTGTAAAACTGCCGGGATTCAGGGTAGAAAAGACGAACTCGTCATTACCCGAACCGCCTATAAGATTTTGGAAATTAACGAACTCAATGCGGGAGGAATCTTCTCTGACAATAACCCCGTCATTTTGCCCATCAGCATCAGTCCCGGCCTCATCAAAATCTGTGATATTCCAGGTATTTGTGCCAGATGCCAGGCTAAGAGTCGTATTGTCATTGCTGTTCCCAATGACTCTTTGAATATTACTGACATGAATCGTAGTTTCGTCGTTTCTACCACCAAACCTGATGTGATGCGCTCGACCAGCTCCTTCGATGTCAACCACATTCACGCCATCGCCGCCATCAATAGATCCGGTTATTGTGCTGTTACCGAAGAATTTAAAGATATTTTTACCTTCTCCGCCGATCAACGTGGAGAAATTGGTAAAAGTAATACCGTCCGAAAACTCCCCGTCGGTATAACTGATTTTCCCTTCGTTGTTGATGTTCTCGTCGCCATCAACACTTTCAATATCCCACTTTGTTGTTGCTGTGCTCGGAGACTTTACTGTTATAGTGCCGCCACCTTCTCTTTGGCTGCTGATGATTTCCGCATTGGTGACACCTTTGAAAAAACCACCAACACCTGCAACAAAGTCAAGCTCAATGTTATCTTCAACAACAACCGTATCTAATACATCCTCAACATTATCAACACCACCGCTAATTGAGCCTACATTTATAAAAGCACCAATATTGCCGCGAAAGATATCCTGGCCTTTCCCCCCAACAATGTGCTCTATATCTGAGAAACGTAGATTTTCATTAACTTGGCTTACATCGTTTGTGAGATTCCAATTATTTACTCGATTTCCACCCTGGATAGTGTCGTTTCCTGCACCGCCATATATACGCGCAGAGATAGCTTCCGAAGAGCTCACTAGAAAATAATCGTCTCCATCTTGCCCGCGGATGTCACCAGTGATAGTGGTGCTGATGGTAAAGTGATCATTGCCATCTCCGCCGTAAACCTGTCTATCGATGTTATGACGAAGAACGAAGATATCGCCACCATCGCCACCTTGCAGATTGGCAAAATTGTTAAAAGTGACGATGCCGCTACCTGCTGTTCCTGTTATCTCGCCAGAGTTTGTAGAGGTCGTTGTCCATGTGCCACCGTGGTTGAAGCCTCTGAGAGAGGAACCATTGCCACCGTTGGTGCCATTCAAGGTTATATTAGAAGTGAAAAAATCGTCATAATTTAGCAAGACAGATGCAGGCTGCGATAAATTAATGGTTACCGCGCCTTGTGTGCGGGCATCCCCGACAGGACTTCCTTGAGTAAGACCGTCACCATGAAGGGTGGTAATATCTCCGTCCAGAGTGATTGCAGGATTTCCCCCACCAGTGCTAGTGATAGTCACCGCGCCACCCAATCCTCTCACTCCTACTTGTTCAGGTGTTCCCGGAGTGTCGGAGTCACCTGGCGTACCTGGTATCTTTACCGCGTCAGCACCGGAGGTATTGATACCAGCAACACGAACAGTGTTCCCTCTCAATATGATATCGCCGCCGCCATAGCCGTTTAAGTCACTGGTGCCCATTCCCTGAGTATTTAGAGCACCAACATTGACGTCGCCGCTCCCGCTTAAAGTGATATCACCACCCTTGGCATTGGACCTTGATGTATTGATAGCGCCTGCGGTGAAATGTCTAAAGCCATCAGCAGTAAACGAAGATGCGTTGATTGAGTTTGACGCTGCATTAATATCACCAGTTGCATTGAATATCACAGAACCTAAACGCCCTGAAGCACCAATGCTTCCACCTAGCTCAATATCATTCGCGTTAATTGTCAATGTGCTGGCATTAGCAGAGTTAATTGGACCCGCTATCACTACATTCCCACGGGGACCACCGCCGCCCTGAGTCGCCGCCACCGTGCGTCCTTGCGTCAGCCTTAAGCCGGTATTTAATGTAATATTTCCACCAGATGAGGAAATTTCGCCTAGAATGAAATCGTCAACATCCCCCAGAGTAATCACTCCGCCAGTTGTAGTCGCCGAGACCATTCCCCCGAAATCATTTCGACTGACAGAAGCACCATCAATAGATACTAGTTCATTTAGAACGATAGAACTGTTTGTGCCCCCAGCATTTAATGCTGTACCTCCAGTTACCGTAATAGCTGATCCGTTTGCTTGCAAAATACTGCCGTTAAGAGCAACTAAATCCAATCCCTTAACATTAACTCCATTCAGCATAATATCGCCGGCAGCGTCGGTGATGGATACATTTCCGGCGTTCTGCAGTACAAAACCCCCGGTAAACTCGTTACTTTCAGTAGCAAAGTTAACAGTATCATTTGAACCAACATTAATAGTAGTTCGACCGTGGATTACTAGTTCACTGCTGGCTTGACTGATTTGCATCGCATCAGTGAAGCCGGGGTCATCAATACGCGATATTGTCAGATTCCCTGTACAGGCACCGGGTGTCGCAGAGCAGTTGCTGTCTGTGATAACAGATCCGAGCTCTATAGCGGAAATTGCATAAATACTTACATTGCCACCAAGCGAAACACTTGCGATATTACTTTCTTGACCGGACGTTGTGCTTGTCTTTGACGAATCATTCGCTTTATCGGTATCTATCGCAATACCATCAGAACGGAAGCTATAACCGGACGCTGTAAAATTTCCTCCCGCCGTATAAATATCAGCATTAATATCGACCACACCGGTCCTGCCAGGAATATGCTCCACCCCTCCACTCTCATTGAAACGAGATGCCGCGTGCAGATCTACGTTCAAAGAGTCGCGAGCGTCGCCATAGTAGTAGTCAAGAATTTTTGCTCCTTCTTTGATGGTGATATTTCCACCAGCTGCCACTTTCACAAAGGGGCTATCAGTAACTCCAGATGAATACGGTGCTCCGTTATTCAAGGGATCTCGATTGGCGGTATTATTAAAATTAAGAATTTGTGCTAGCGTGAAATCTTTACCAGCACCAACAGTGAGTGACCCTACGCGCTGCAAACTCCCGTTGCCCCCAGAATTGTAGCCAAACTTAACCGTGCCTAACGTGACATTTCCACCAGAGATAATTGAAATGTCTCCACCACCGGAACGATCTTCTGATGATGTATTGATAATATTGACCAAATCTCTAAGGTCATTTTCGTGAATAGCAGTTACGCTTTCAATGAAATTGTTACTGAAGTCGCCGGTATTTCTTACTATAAAATCTCCACCTTTTGTAACCATATCCTCTTTAATAGTTACAACCCCTGTCGTGGAAGTATCCACGCCACCATTGGCAGTTAGATAAATTGAGCCACCTTCAGTGGTCAATCTACCTGAGATGTCAAGATTACCAGTAAGCGGGACTGATCTTTCAGCAATTTCACCGCTCGAAAACAATGTGCTATCACCAGCGGAAAGGTGAATTGTGTGTGAAGCAGTATCGGAATTTAAACCAGCTGTGATGGACGAAGTTGATGTGAGAGTAATATCATTGCCAGCTTTTATAACAACAGATTCGGGAGCCCGGGTATTGCCGACTGCACCGACGATTAATACATCATCAGCAGCATTTATAAAGATATTACCGGTTGTACTCAGACTACCCTCGTCATTAAGCGTAAGATTTTTAGGTCCTGATCCGGTGCAATCCACCTCTCCACAGCTATTAACTCCTGCATTAAAAATCAAATCCCCATCGCCAAGATTTATTTCAGCGTTGATATCAATGGAGTTGCCTGCATACAAGGATAGGCTACGCTGGTTCTGCCTAGCTGTAGATATTGCTCCATCTACCGTAATAGTATCTGTGGCTTCCAGAATAACATTCGCACTTTCTAAAGCTCCTACTACCGCATCTCTACTAATTGAAATATTTGTACCCACGTCTTCAAACTTGGTGTTATTTAAATCCTCCTGACCTAGACCAACCTCTATATGGATGTTTTCCGGATCGAGCAACAAACGTCCCCATGCCGTAAACCCCTTAAGGTCAGCACGCCCATCAAAATCAAGATAATTTTTACCTGACACCTCTGCAAAACCGCCGTTTGCTCCGTTTGAACGGCTATAAATGGAACCGTAATAGCGGGTAATATCATCCGCCCAGACGATGACCTTTCCACCATCACCCGCCTCTAATGCATCAGCATAAATACTGGCCTCTTCTGCTACAAAGGTTCGCTGCGCATTTCTGATAGAAGAATTTTTTCCCTGAAAATCTCCTCCAATTAAGGCCTCGCCGCCACCCAATGCACCGGATACATCAACGCTTGATTGATCAAACAAACCGACATGGTGCCCCAACAATTTAACTTGCCCGCCCCCAGCGTTACCTTCTCCAATCGCAGAAGTTATGCTGCTTTCCGTCAGCAGTGCGGTATCCCGAGCATGAAGCTCTATATACCCGGCATTGCCAGATACAGAATTTGCAGAGATTTCACCACTACTGGTGAGATTTTCTGCCAGGACAACAATCTGACCTGCATCACCCGAATCAGAGGAGACTTTTAAATGACCGGTATTAACAACATCAGCCCCACCGCCTAACGTAAAGCTACCATCATCATGAACCACAACACTTTTTGCTTGACTTAAGCCGCCATGATTAACTGCTTCCGAAAATATATCCTGGCTGGCGCTCGCGCTGATTAAAATTCTCCCACCTTCCGCATTGATCTCACCATTATTAATAATAGCTGCATCAATACCCAACTCATCCTGCAATATCTCGTTGGTAACTTTTATACCTACTAACCCACGCTCGTCAAAAGTGACAACAGCTTCTTTACCAGCCATAAGGTTGACCGCACCTAACTTTGCCGAGATTAAGCCGTCGTTTTTGACTTGCTGGCCCACCAGGGTTACAGAACCACCTGTTGCTGCGTTGATAATACCGCTATTAATGACCTTGCCGGCTGCCCCCTCTACAGACGTTAAGGTAAAATCACCATTCATAAAATCATTCGGACTTATCTGCAAACCGCTGGCAATAATGCCGCCCACATTAATCTGTGAACCCTCACCAAAGAAAACACCGTTGGGATTCACCAGAATCACGTGGCCATTAGCGTCGATCCGGCCATGGATTTCTGAACCCTTGTGGCTTAGCACACGGTTAAGAGCTACGGAAGAAGTGCTGGGCTGAACAAATTGCACACGCTCATCAGAAGCCACATTGAAGCTCTGCCAATCAATCGCCATACGGTCGGTGTGCTGGTTGATGGTGGTATGCAAGCCGGATTGATCGATGGAACCAGCGCCGCCAACCACTTGCCCACCTTGCGGCCCCGCGTAGACAGGCCCTACACACAGCAATTGAGAGGCAGCTGCAACGGCAAGGTAAAGTTTGCGCCGAGAGATCGATAGAGGTGATTTTTTTATCGACGGTGGTGTTAAATTACGCATGAATCAACCCTGAAAATATATGTAAACGGCAATCGAAAAAATATCTAAGATGCGTTGTTCTGACTTCTTCTACCACTGCAGCCAATCAACTATTTTTATCCCATTGCCATGAATTTTTGACATTATTGCCAATAATGATAAGTGCCCACAGGCTCACAAAAAACCACGCTTTAAATTTTTAATCCAACTGTATCCTGACATCCCTGATACACCTCCCAAATGAGACATAGTAAATAATCTGGCCGCCTTTAATTGACAGCATACGTAAGGGTGCGACAAAGCGGTCGAACAGATTGTTTGCAACATCGGAGCCCTTTTAGCCTCGTGAGTTGTTTACAGATACATAACAATTTTTGTAACGCGAAGTAATGCTAACGCTGCATACTTGCACTTATCCCCGGTAACAAAAATTTGATTATCACTAGACCTGCTTAAGGAATCTGCAACTTCAACAAAGTGGGTGTTGAAGTATTGTTCAAAAAGGAACTCATATCAGAGACTGAAGGAAGCATTGAAACTTCCTGGGTTATTAAAGTGAGCGAGAATCTCCTCCCGCTCACTACTCCTTGTTTTAAAAACATACTTTTTAAGTTACAAAAAAAATAGTTACTGCGTAATTCTTCCCCCCGGTGCTGGAAACTACTCAGAAACAGACTTAGAGAGGATTACAAAGTCCCAATTATTGACATCTATTGCGTAAACGGCTTGAGTAGCCCTCTCTACATATAGAGCATAGAAATTATTTTCAATCATGGAAAAGTAACCATAATTCGCTCCAGAGACAACGGGTTCAAATACATTCGATAGAGTGTTTGTGGTAAGGTCAAGCACATTTATTCCCTCAGCACAGTCAGTGATAACAATACGGCTTTGGATATTATCCGTCGCCAAATGAATTGGACAGGTTACGTTACTTTCCGGCTCTGGCTCACCCCTGCCAAAGAAAATACTTCTTACACCCGTATTAAGGTCAATAGAAAACAACCGAGATGGCATCGTATCCGAAACAAAAGCCCGGTGATTTGCAGAGTCAATTAGCAAATGCCTGGGCTCATCCAAACTGGGACCATCATGTACGGCATTATCTGATATCAATGTCCGCTCACCTGTTAACAAGTCAACTCGTTGAAGATTATCAAGAGTTGAATCGACGATATAAGCCACATCCTCATTGGCAGGATCAAGTGCAATGCCTAGCGGACTATCTAAATCCGGCTGCTGATCATTCGGCACCGTATTATTGCTCAGTATGCTGCGAGCGCCATCAGTAAGGTTTATTTCGAAAATAGTGTTACGTGTATCTGCCAATATAGCGCGGTTTCTAGTGGGGACAGGGTCAATAACAATGTCCCCAGGCACGATAAAAATATTAGCGTCATCTGGAACTCCCGGCCCCGAAAATACCGTCCGGATACCTGTAGAAAGATCAACTGCAATGATCGAATCACCCGTACCACTTACAGAATTAGGAATTAATACACGATTGTTTGCAGCATCAACAGCGATACCAGTTGCACGGGTTATCGGAACTTCATTATCAGGAAACGCCACATCATAAGCCGTGCGACGCACCGACACAGAAGTGGCGGCATTGTTGGTATTGTTTTCATCTTCCACAACAACATTAATGATGTTGTCCCCCTCCGTCAGGGTCACTAAGGCAGTCCAGGTAGCAAAGCCATCATCCGACTCTGCGGCAACACCACCCACGGTGACGCTGGTTATGGTGCTGTAGTCATCGCTCGCCGTACCCCGTACGAGGATACTGTCTCCATCCTTCATAGAAACCGGTGGAGGAAAGGTTATCTGGGCAGTAGGCGGGGTGGTATCTGCAAGCGTCGTGACAATAAAAGTCCCGGCTACTCCGCCGATGGTGAGGGTGGCTTTGACATCGGTTTGTAATGTGCCGGACGAGGTGACTTTTACCCGGACAGTGTCTCCGTTTCTTACCGTTCCGGCTGCGCTGGTGTATGCACCGCCATTGACGGCGTATTGGCCGCCTTCAATGCTGATTGGGGTGGGAGCGTTAATGCCACTGACGGTGAAGGGTTCGGATATAACTTCAGCGCCAGGTACTGCGTCATCGACGACATTTAAGGTGAAGGCGTTGGGTGTGGTATCCGGTGGTGTATCCGGGCCTGGAGTTGGGCCGCCTCCCCCACCGCCGCTGCCACCGCAGGCGGTCAGCGCCGCAATGATTCCTATGAAAAGTGTGTGTTTGATCCATGATTGCGGGCGTTGGTCAATCGTCATGACGAGTAGTACTCCTGTAAGCATTGCGTTTATTTTAGCGACAACCTGAGACCGAGGGCATCAGGGAAAATGGCGCAAAGTATGACACGGGTCACATAAGCAGAGTGTGATGGCGTTAAAAGATAACAGTAAAGTTATAACCAGAGTCTCCTTGGCCGGGGCTGAATTATTGCTTTTTTGGATGAAAAGCGAAACTGGAGGGGGTCACAATCTTCCTGATTCATAGAGTCCCTAGCCTCTTGGAGCCAATCGTTCCAAACCGGATGAGCTACTTTTATACAAAATGAAACCGTGAAGAATTACCCCAGGACCGTAGCTAACCAGTCAAACACCCTCAGGCAAAAAGAGCACAAAACAAACCACTTTAACGGTTCCAATATTGAATCAAAAAGGGTAGCCCATCGATCTTCGCTCTTGACTTTAAAACCCAGTACAGTAGCACTGATTAGATTTCCACTAAGTAAAAACTGCCGCGGATCAGCAACGGTAATCAATGGCAGTTTGTTAACCAACTGCATACCGGTTCTCGCTCGCCATTTATCTACCAATCCCAAATTATGGGTCGGATGTGCGTAAAAAACCGTGAATCGATTCAATTTGACTTGAGCTGTCCGATTGACAACACGTAAAGCTTCTTTGAATAAAGCGTGGCCAGACCCGTAAACGGTAACGTTTATGTCTCTATCTCGTTGTGCTGCTTCAATGAGGAGTGTGGCAAGTTTTTTTGCTTCCAGTGTTTCGCCAATTCCAAAACTGTCACACAAGGAACGCCAGTAGTTTCTAAAAAACCCATGTGATGGATTAAAAAATAGGGTATAAGTTTCATGCAACTCTACACCGTGGCCGTGCCATATGAACTTGGGCGTGTAGTTGGCGGCATCACCGATGTCAGAACAATGCCCACTGATAGCAAGATGCTTGGTGTTTATGCTATTCACCTGCACTGCCACATTGCCATTGGTATCCGGCACCCAATGATTCTTCTTTTTGCTTATTCTTCTAACACGATACGCACCAGCGGGAACATCATGAACCTTTGGGTCGCACTCTTGATTTCCTTGAGCCATAATATCTCTTGCTTCGTGATCCATTCAGCTGATCGGCAACACTAGAGCAAACCCTTTAATAGGGCAATGCCCTGAAAAACAGCATATGCAATCAGATATATTAATCTTTCAATAACAATTTTTTGGCTGATAAGCTCAGCTCTTCTTTATCAGCATTTCTAGAAGCAAAACCAATTGGTTTGCCTACATCCTCTGGTTTAACAGGCCACCTTAATTCACCGTACTCACTTGTGAGTGACATATCGGTACAATAGGCACTAACCTCTCTCCATTGCGCTTGCATATCAAGCCCCACCTCCAATCGAAAGCTTTCGGTGATTGACCGCATCAAATTGATAACAGGAGCCTGATCGTATCGCCTTTCATTTTCATAAATACCTGAAAATGAAATGCTGATGAAGCGATCATGGGACACGGGGAAAACAATGTATTTTTTTAAACTACCATTAACTTCAGAAAAAATATCAAAAGACGCAGCTTGAACGCTTTCAGAAAGCGGAATGACTTTCCAATTTAAAGGACCGCGATAAGCAGATTTTCGACCATTTTTTTCGTGTCCAAAGTAAGAGCTCAAGAAGTCCGCTACGGCAGATTCAAATACACGCGGATGAAAAAAGCTGGTGCCTTTGAAATCCTCAAGGTGGGGCTGCCCATAAATCACTCCTGTCATTTTCAGCGAACAGTAATCTCCAGAAAACCAAGGGCCTACAAAATACCATTGACGGGAATATATAAGCGAGGCTTGCCAGCGGTTGTTAGGCATGGCAACGCTGTTTTCTGGCGCCAATCGACAGGATAAAACATCGTGTTCTTTGGAAGAATATGAATTGGAAGCACGATAAAAGGGAGAAAAACCATAGACTGCATTTGCCCAAGGGGCAGAAAAGCGGAATCGACTTCCGCCAATACGCCAGCTACATTTTCGTAACTGAGGGAAAAGCGGTCCGTGAGGAATGACATAATCTTTTGAGTTTTCGCGAAACGAGAGCGCCAGAGGAAAGTAACGAAGCCATTTAAACATTATCGAATTTCCTATTTGCTCTTAGGTTTTTCAAACCAATTTTTTGCCGTCAACCACAATAGCTGCGCAGAGCACACACCACTGGTGATCGCCGCCGCAACACCCACGCTTCCAGATGTTGCTGGCAATGTCGCTACAAACAATCCCGCTCCCGCCAAACTTACCCCGAGCATTCCACCTTTTGCGGTATCACTAGCATAGTTAATCCAAGTGTATGGATCATCTCTATTACTTGCTCTTAAGGCATTTGCTCTCATCAAACTGACCGATGCTCGCAGGCCACCAGCCTTTACGGCTTCACTAGGTAACTTGATACCCAGCTGGTGAGCCAGACGTACCGCTTGGGCGCCGCTCGTAGTGGGCTTGTATAATTTGGCCATGTGTTTATCTAGTTTTATATTCTGTCTTACGAGAATTTCCATGGACTGGGAAAATACAGCCGAACCACCAAAGGCAGAAAGCCAGTAGACTTTTCTATTGTGCGCATTTTCCATCGCATTAGCCAAAAGATTTGCAGCAGCAAATGAGTGGTTATTCTTAACAGAGTCGTACCTCCGAAGGCCACCTAATCTGCCAATATTACCAGGATAAAAGATATCAAAAGAGTTGAAGGTTGCAGCCTGCTCAGCACCCATGCTCCATAACCTTTGTACTATATCTTCCACAGCCATTCCCGGGCTTTTGTAACCGCCATCAGAAATCACCACTACTCGATTATCTTCTGCCGTAACTCTGCCATTATTACGGTATTTTGTTTTGTACCCTTCCACATCCTTATAAACATGATAAATTCCAGGTTTTTCAGCACCTTTTGCAATCTGCTGATAAGTTGCCGGATCCAGATCAAGTGATGTTACCGTGTAAGTATCATTAGAACGTCGTTCAATAGTTGCCTTAATACCAGGCACATACATATGGAACATCTGGAAAGTATGAGCGCGGGAGTCGTTAAGGCTAGGAATGAATACGTTATGTTTTCCACAAGGCCCAGAAGAAAGAGATTGCAGTTGTTTTAGCGCGAGCATCGGATAGTAATAACCCGCCTTAGCTGCACGTTTGAGAATCGCGACATCTTTCTCGACGTTAGGAGCGAAACGGATTAATTTACCAGTGGAGTTAATGAAACCAGATGTGGGCAGGTTCGCTTTCGAGGTCATAAGAGTATCCCTTCACTAAATCGTTAAAAGCCATTAGACGTGGATCTTGGGCGGTCAAGAGCTAGACTCTCGCAAGTCTAATCCATCATCTGGCACATAAACCACACCACCACCCTGCCCGCTCCGGTGCGAAGG
>CALFXJ010000026.1 GCA_937958105.1 uncultured Cellvibrio sp. | reverse complement strand
ACCGCCGCCGTCGGCGCAGAGTCACTTAGCGCACCAATTAAAAATTAGCGCGCAGAGTCAGCGCATAGCGGGTGTCGTTGACAAAGAAGGATGCGTAACGGTCACCCGCACCCTGCTGCCGCATGATGGTCCGCGTCTCTTCATTCGTCAGGTTATTGACTTCAAGTCCCACCGACAGGTGATCATTAATGGTGTAGAAAATTGAACCGTCCAGCTGTCCGGTATCATCGCTCCAGACCGGCAGGCGGTACCGTACGTCCTGATTTACATTGATGCCACCATCAGTCCCTTCAAAGCCATTCGGACCGATGGACATCAAATATTCATCACGCCAGCTCCACGCCAGCCGAACCGACCAGGGCCCTTTTTCATACATCCCTACAAGATTGAGCGCATTTTTTGAAAGGCCTTCATAAGGCAGTGTGCTGGTAAAGACAGTGCCGTCGGTATCCACCGGATCGACTGTTGAGCCAGGACTTGATGGATCCGCCGCCTGCGGCATCCTGGTCGAACTGTCGATGTAGGTGTAATTAAACTGCATGCCTAAACCATCGAAAGGCGCAGGCAGAAAATCAAAGAACTGGTTGTAACCAATCTCAAAACCTTTAATCTCCGCACTGCCCACATTTTCGGGACGGGTAACAGCATATTCCCAACCATTGTAGATTTCGGATTTGAGAGTGTTACGTATGATTCCCTCAAGGTCTTTGTAGAACAGCGTGGCGTACACCATGCCACCCGCTTCATTGAAATACCACTCGGCGGACAGGTCCAGCTGATCAGCCTCGATAGGTTCCAAGTAGGGGTTCTGGGCAGTAGATTTCAGGATGATCGCTTCCGGTGGAGGATTGTCTTCCGCATCGGTATCCTCGGGAAATTCCGCCTGCAACTCCTGAAATGCGTTCATCAATCCGAATTCCGGCCGGGCGATGGCCTGTGATACGGCAAAGCGAATAAATACATCGTCACGAACTTTGAAGCGCAGGTTCAGACTGGGCAACACGTTGGTGTAGCTGTTCTCTGCAGAGATTTCCTGGAAGTCCGCAAGGAACGGCGTATCACCCGCTTCATTGATGATCAGGTCTGGATACACCAGACGGCCGAGAGCCTTGCTCTCCGTTCTGACCACTCTCACCCCCAGATTACCATCGATGGGCACGCTCAGATCGTCAAAGCCAAAACGCATCAACGCGTAAGCGGCATAGGTATTTTCCTCCTGGATGTTGTTCCACTGTGGATCCTTGGGATTGCGGAAGGTGTAATCATCACAGCACAGATAATTGACGCTGGCGGCTGCGTGCAGTGAATTAAATGTGTCGGGATATCCGAGTGCCAGACTCACGTTCGGCGCCCAGACTACACCATTCAAACCTGCATCACCGCGGAAAAAATTCGGGAAGGTATTGAGGTTGAGCATACCAATCTCTTCTTCAGTGATACGTGGCAAATCTACCGCGCCATCCAGCTTCCACCATTTCATCCAAGGCTGGTAGACCGCCTGCCAGTTATACGCCGTATCAATGTTGTCGGCCTCCCGATCCGTCACGCGCACACCGAACTTGATCGATTTAATGTTGGTCAGCTCAAAGTTGTACTGCGCATCAGCCCGCCAGGCAATCTGTTTGGCTTCGCTGTCTTCAACGTGGGGCATGGTGAATGCCCAGTAATAATTGGTGGGATCAGCGAGGTGGTCAACATCAGTAGAAATCTGCGGCAGCCGGCCGCTCAGATCCAGATCCAGGTACGGCAGATCAACTGCTGTCGCGACGGTTGCATCCAGCGCTTCCGTGCTCGATTCCATATATTGGAGATCGGTACTGATCTCCCATTTATCATCAGGTTCCCATTTTATGCCGGCAGAGAAATCGGTAGTGATGGACTCACGGGTTGCCGCGCGGATATCGGCACCGTAGGACATATTGCCTTCCACCGGATCCGTCAGGCGTCCCGATTGAAAGACGCCCTGCTCGTTGAACACGCCATTGGTTACCGCCAGGTTCCACTGGTTGTTGTTGACGAAGATCGCATCTTCGTTCCACTGCATGTCATATTCGCTGCGGAATGCCGTGAAATAAACTTCGGTTGTTTCAGAAGGTCGCCACTGCAGTGCGGTATAGGCTCCTATACGCTCGCGCTGGTATTCCATGGTCCGCCAGTCTGCACCACGGGGTACCCAGGCAGTCTGCCCATCAAGAATATCGGTTCGTGCAAACATTGCTCGGTTAAAGACACCGTCGGTGCGTGTGGCCAGATCCGAGTATGCCAGGTCAACCAGAAATCCAACTTCACCGACACTGGTATCCCAACGGTTGCTGTAAAGCCCGGAAAAAGAAGGTTTGGTTTCTTCAATAAAATCGCCGTAGTTGGCACTGGCCGATGCTGATATTTTCTGGCCGTCTGAGTCGAATGGCATCTTGGTACGCAGGTTCACTGTGCCGCCGAGGCCTCCTTCAATCATGTCGGCCGAGGGGTTTTTATAGACATCCACACCTGCCATCAACTCAGCCGGGACATCTTCAAAACTGAGGCTGCGGCCGCCGCTGGCGGAGAAACTGTCTCTGCCATTCAGCTCGCTGCGCACGTGTTTCATACCACGAATTGCCACGCCGCTGCCTTCCGCAGAAAAGTGCTCCGGATCTCCAATGGACATGAAGCGTTCGATGGTGACACCCGGCACACGTTGAATCGCTTCGGTGATACTGCGATCGGGTAATTTGCCAATATCGTCTGCTACGATCGAATCAACAATCTGCTCAGCGTTCTGTTTAATCAACTGCGCCGATTGAATACTGCCGCGCTGTCCAGACACCAGAATTTCTTCTACATCATTAGTCGCTGCAGTATTCTGGGCCGTTGCCGGAAAGGCAGCGCCCATCACCCCCAGCAACGAAAGACTGGTAGCGAGCCGGATATGCAGTGGTAATTTTTTCTTTAAGAACTGCGCTTTATTTTTATTGGTCATGAAGTTTCTCCAAGTGAAGTTTAGACAACCCCTAACATCATTATTGTTGTTGTGCCATTTGCCATGGCTATCTCTTTTATCGCTTCCCTAAAATCAACAGCATCGTTTAAGCGACCCTTTGGCGTGCCCGATAAAGTCGCTCCGTTCCTTTCGTTTTTATTTATTCCTCTGCTATTTTGGTTATGAGATAAGTCTCTCCGGGCTCCGCTGTAAATCGTCGACGCTCCCCTTTGCCCTGCGTGGGGACAACGGCTCCGCTTATCCGAGCAACTTGAAATTTTTGCTGAAACAAGGGGGAGCGCAAATGAATCGTGCCTGCTTTACCGGTATAAAGTTTTGCACTTTGCAGTTGATTCGCTGACCACTGCATATCCAGGGTCACATCGCCCCGGGCGCGCAGCCCGGTTACAGAGCCGCTGGCCCATTGCGTTGGCAGAGCAGGAAGCAGATGGATTTCGCCGTTCTGGCTCTGCAGCAACATCTCGGCGATGCCGGCGGTTGCTCCAAAATTTCCATCAATCTGAAAGGGTGGATGATTGTCCCAGAGATTGGGCAAGGTACTCGCGGTCAGCTGATCACCGAGCAACTTGTGCGCGCGATCACCATCGAGCAGGCGCGCCCACAAATTAATCTTCCAGGCCTGCGCCCAGCCGGTGCCGCCATCGCCGCGCGCATTCAGCGAAGTACGCGCGGCCGCCAGCAGTTTTTTATTTTCTGCGTTATTGATCTGACGCCCCGGGTGCAGCGCAAACAGATGGGACACATGGCGATGATCATTGTCAGGATCATCAAGATCCTGCTTCCATTCCTGCAATTGACCCCAGGAACCGATGCGAAGCCCCGCATCCAGCTGCGTCAGCGCCTGACCGATGCGCTTCTGAAATCCGGCATCGCCCAGCTGTTCCGCAGCAGCGTAGGTATTGGTGAAGAGATCAAAAACGATCTGCTGAGACATGGCCGCAGCCACCGTGAAGTCCCCGTGTTCCGGCGAATAGCTTGGCGATACTACCAGCAGACCATCACGGGGATCTTTTACCAGGGCATCCAGCCAGAATTGCGCAGCCGCTTTCATCACCGGATAAGCGCGCTCACGCAGAAATTTTTCGTCGCCGTTGAAGCGGTAGTGTTCGTAGTAATGCTGCGCCAGCCAGGCACCGGCTTCCGGTTGCCAGAATGCGGTGGGCCATTCAATAACGCCGGTAAAACCCCAGACATTGGTATTAAGAAACAATGTCCAGCCGTTCGCGCCGAGTAGTTTTTTGGCAGAGACTCGTCCCGGCTCGACCAGCGCGTCCACAAAATCAAACAACGGCCCTGTGGTTTCGCTGAGGTTGGTAACTTCAGCGGGCCAGTAATTCATCTGCAGGTTGATGTTCACGTGGTAATCCGCATTCCATGGCGGTGTGGTGGAGTGATTCCAGACACCCTGCAGGTTCGCCGGCAATGAGCCCGCACGGGACGAGGCGATTAACAGATAACGGCCATATTGAAAATAAAGAGCCTCCAGTGCGCGATCATGGGCAGGCTTGCCGGTGCGATAGGCTGCCAGCCATTGTGGCGTGGGCTGAGCGGGAGCAGTCTGGCCGATATGTAGAGTTACCCGATCAAACAGCGCGCGGTAATCCGTCTGATGATCCTTCAACAGCTGTTCGTAAGTTTTTTTACTGGCCTGGCTCACGACTTCCGTCACCCGCGCGTGGGGATGTTGACCACGATAGCGGGGATAGGCCAGGGCGTAACTGGTGCCGGCCCCAAGGATCAAGGTCGCGGCATCGGCATCTGCCACAGTGACCATGCCGTCGGCTTCTGACAGGCGGCCGCCGTCATTGAGGACTTGAACCTGGGCTTCAAATGCGAGGCGATTATCTTTCAGCTGACCGGCTAAGGTGATGCGTCCTTTTCGCGCAACACTGGTGTACTCGCGATTATCCGGCGCGCTGATGCGGGCGCTGAAATTGATCCGGCCCGGCTGATCAGCGTTGAGCCGCACAACGATGACCCCGTCGGGATAGCTGGCAAAATACTCACGGGAATAATTTACACCTTCATGGGTATAGGTCACCCGAGCCAGAGCTTGTTGCAGATCCAGCTCGCGACGGTAATGCGTGACCTCGCCTTGCACTGGAAACGTCAGTACCAGGTCGCCGAAGGTCTGGTAGTCACCGTACCCGGAGATCTTGTGCCCCAGCTGCTGTGCAACAGCTTCGGGGCGCATGCGGCCCTGCTCTTCCAGTGTCTTCCGCACCTGCGCCAGGGCTTTCAGACGGGATTCACCGGGCAGACCAAAGTCATAGCCCTGCGTTGAACCGGGGCCGCCCGTCCACAGGGTTTTCTCATTGAACTGAAGCTTCTCCTCTGCAAGACCGCCCTGGACAACCGCGCCCATAGCGCCGTTACCAATGGGCAGACCCTCGCGTTCCCAGTCAGCGGCAGGAGTGTCAAACCAGATCTGCAGGCATTGAGCAGGTGCAGCAAAACAGCTGGAAACCATCCCCAGGGATGTCCAGAAAATCAAGAAGGAAATACGCAGCCAGACGCTGCAATGTTTAACTGGTGTGGCCAGGGTCAGGAACCTGCTCCACATAACTTCACCTCATTCTTTATTGTTTTAAGGTGCGCTAGTCCGAAATTACACATTATTATGGTTTATATGACTATTTACCGATCTTATGCCAATCGTTTCACCTGTGCAATATTTATTATTAATGGAGAAAACAAATGCGATGTGTGCACGATATTGTCTGAGCCACAGCTGACGGATAGACAAGTCACGGCAGCGGGACGAATGTCACAATGACGGCGTGAGTCCGCAGCCCGCGCAGCCACAGAAATATGCATAAAGAAGGAAACAGGGAAGGGAATAATGGGAGAAGGCGGGCGAAACAACGGAGCGGGAAATTAGTCTGTGCAGGCCGGACCTGCACAGACCACGGCGGTTAACGTTTCAGATCAAGCAGGCGGAAATAAGCATCCTTGGGTTGCAGCTCGCGATCAAACAGCAGCGGGTAGTTGGTACGCCCCGGGATCGGGAAATCATTAAGCCAGGTGTGCTTGTCACTCACGCCCCAGAGAGTCACGCGATCAATCTTATCCCGGTGCTTAAGGAAGATCTTGAAGAGTGCAACATAGCGCTCGCTCAGGGCTTTTTCACCTTCCGGTGTAAGGCCGTTGATAAAAGGGTCCAGCTCAGGCTTGTACTGGAAGCGGGTAGCGATATCCGCACCGGTGATACCCCATACCGTCGGCAGTACGTCAATATCCAGCTCGGTGATGTGCACACGTACGCCTTGCTCTGCGAAGGCGATGATGCTCTTTTCAAATTCTTCCAGCTCTGGATGCCCGGTTCCCACGTGGCCCTGTAAGCCTACCCCGTGGATGGGCACACCGCGTTTCTTGAAGTCTTTCAGCATGGCCACAACGGCGTCACGCTTGCCCGGCATGGCCATGTTGTAGTCGTTGTACAACAGGTGCGCCTTGGGATCGAGTTCGTGAGCAAGGTTGAAGGCCCGGGCGATGTAGTCAGTGCCGGTCGCTTTATACCAGGGGCTCTGGCGCCACTGGCCGTCATCCTCGATCGCTTCGTTCACCACATCCCAGGTAGGGATGCGGTCCTTGTAGCGCTCCATCAGGGTAGTGACATGTCCTTCCATCACCTTGAGCAGGGCTGACTTACTGAGTGGCTTGCCTTTTTTATCCAGGAAGACAGCTTCCGGAACCTGACTGTGCCAGACCAGCGTATGGCCGATGATATGCATCTTATGACGCGTACCAAAGTCGACAAACCGATCTGCCAGGTCCCACTGCCAGTTATCAAGTGTTGGCCGGATGGGTCCCCACTTCATCGCATTTTCTGCGGTGACAGAATTGAATTCCCGGGCAATCACTTCGAGAATTTTCTGGTCGTTTTGTGCCAGCGTTGCAGAGCTGATCGCGGTGCCGATCAGAAAGTCATCGCGGTAGGCATCTTTCAGGGCGGTTTCGGCCGCTGCCTGCGCGAACGCTGTGTGTTTGATTTGTGCCAAGGTGCCCAGCAGAGCGGTGGATGCCATAAATTTACGGCGGGAGATAGTCATAAGCGTCATCCTCGTTATTTTTAGCGTGACTCTAGTATACAAGCCGACACTTTGACAGATGCCTAACACTATTTAACCCAGTGTTAACACAGCAGCTATCAGTAGGGAGGAGATAAATATAGAGAAGACAAATAGACAGCAGATGAATATTGCAACGGGGATTGCAGGAAAGCGCCCCGCCCTGCCAGCGGGCGGGGCGGGGCCGGGATTTACTTGAAGCGCGCTTCAATCCAGGCCTGGTACTCAGTGATGAATCGGTGTAACCGGGTTTTTACGCCCTCATCCGTCAATGCCCCCGCATCCGAAAAAACTTCATGTGCTACGGGCACCATCAATTCCGGAGCAGGATAGGTTTCGGCCAGCACAGCAGCGAGCACCTGCTTCAGCTGGGCCTGTGCCCGCACGCCGCCGGTCGGACCTTTGGAGACACTCATGATCGCTGCCGGCTTGTGGGCCAGCACGGACTTGAATGCGGGGCGCGACAGCCAGTCGAGGGCATTTTTTAAACCACCGGGAAGGGAGTAATTGTATTCGGGGGTAGCAATCAATAAACCGTCCGCCGCCGCTACGGCTTCCTTGAGCCGGGTTACCGCTGCCGGTTTGTCTTCGCCGTCGAGGTCTTCGTTGTACACAGGGATGTCCGCAATGGATACCAGCTCCATGGCGGTTCCTTCGGGCAACTCCTGTTCTGCTGCACGCAGGAGCGCCGTACTGAATGAGCCTTTACGCAGGCTCCCACTGATCGCGATCAACTTCATAATCTTCTTCCTTCGTTAATTTCACACCCGCAGGAGCATGCCGCGCCCGCGTGAATCAATCAAACACTACTGCGCAATTATTGATGCGGGATCAGTGAAATCAAGTTCACACGGTAGTGGCACAGCTGTTGCTGTCATTCTGCAGATGCACCACTGCTGAGCTTTGTGCCCAGTCTCATCAATACTTTTATCCCCGTGATAAGACGCGAAGCACCATGATTGCACACAAAAACCTGTTCTCTGCACCATCTGCCAGCATTCGCAACCGGATGTTCGGGCAGCTGTGCGAACTTTACCGCCAGCGCCAGGATGCCCTCAATCTGAGCAGGCAACTGATACAGATGATTAAGGCGGTTCAACGTCATCGCGGCATGAGCATGGCCTTGCTGGGAGGAAATGCCGTGTTTCGCGATGAGTTTGCCAGCGTGCAGCTACAGCTGGAGCGGCGGCTTACCTCTTTGCAGGCCTTTGCGGCCCATACACCGCAGCTCTTGTCGGAGCGCGACCAAGGCAATCTCCACAGTGCCTGGGTCACGATCAGCCGGGACTGGCAACAGGATTCGGTCATCGATAACTATGAATTACATTGCCACCTGATCGAACAGTTGCTGGGTATGCTGGCAAGTCTGGCAAAGCAACTGGAACAGCCAATATCCGCAGTACTGCAGTACCCGGATGACAACACCGCCGGTACAGAAATTGCGCACTATCCACATCGCTCCCGCGTTCTGGAAGTTCTGCACTTCTGCCTGCGGCTTATGCCCTCCGTCGTGGAGCAGATAGGCCGCATTCGCGCACTGTCTACCTACGCTGCAGCGATCGGCCATTGCGATAGTCACCATGACAGCAAGCTGCGTTACGTCATTCAATGCACTCGGGTAAATAACGAAAAATTGCGCCACCAGGCCAAACGCCTTGAAGGTGTTGTAGCAAAAGATTTTAGCCTGCTCGGGCAGTTGAAAAGTTATGAAATTAAATTGATGTTCCTGCTCAACATGGTGGAAAGCGAGGTGCTCCACGGAAAATCCATCACTGCCGACAGCCATCGCCTGTTCACGGTCGCCACCGATATCATGGATGTTTATCTCACCGTGATTGAAGAAGGAATCCGGCTGATCAGCCGCTGGAATGAAGAAGAGGTCGATGAGTGGCTGGAATCCGGCTGAAGCCCGGGTCACCTGCAGTAGCCACCTCTCTTTGTAGAAACCCTTCCATAACGCTCTGTGTAATGCCGTGCACAGCCAAAATGGATACTTGCCTTACCTGACGCAATACCTACAATAGCCCGCAAACTCTTCGACTTTCAGGTGGTACCCATGGCAAACCGGTTGTTGTTGGCAAGCGGATTATTATTCTCCGCTGTATGTGCTCAGGCCCAGACATCTGCAACAGACATCACCATCCCTGCTTCCGAACTGAATGCCTGCCTGCGCTCCAGTGTGACCGGAGCTGCGGACGACATGTCAGTAGAACAACTGAAAGCCGCCTGCCGTCTTCTGCTGGAAAGAAAAGTCCTGTCTCAATCCACGGAACTGGAAACAGAAACGGTTTCGACCAAACCCAAAGAGCGGCGCGCACTTAATGAACGTATGGCTATCGAGGCTCTTAACCGTACCAATCGTTTTACGCTGACGCCCCATCGTCGTAATTACATCATGCTCGCCAGCTACAAAGATGAACCCAATAATGAACCTTACGTAGCGGCAGACAATCAGCTGCAGAACCTGCGGCATACGGAGGCGGAGTTTCAGCTGAGCATTAAGATTCTATTGCGCGAAGGAATTTTTGATGACAACGGCCATTTATTCCTGGGCTATACCAACCAGGCTTTCTGGCAAGTGTACAACCGTGATATCTCTGCACCCTTCCGCGATACCAATCATCAGCCGGAATTGATTCTGAGTTTCACCAATGACTGGGAAATCTTTGGTTTCCGTAACGTGCTGAATGAAGGCATAATCAATCACCAGTCCAACGGGCAGAGCGGTGAGCTGTCGCGCAGCTGGAATCGCATCATGTTCAACACCGTGTTTGAGAAAGACAATTTTGTTTTTGCTTTTACGCCCTGGTATCGCATACCAGAGGATGAACAGGACTATCCCGGCGATCCACGCGGTGACGATAACCCGGACATCGAAAAATTCATGGGCAACTTTGAATTGAACGCAGCCTACAAGCGCCGGCAGAACATCTTCAACATGATGCTGCGCAACAATCTGCGCAGCGACAACAAGGGTGCAGTTGAGCTGGGCTGGAGCTTTCCGGTATCGCAACGCTCACAAACGATCCGTGGCTACGTAAAATATTTCAATGGCTACGGTCAATCCTTGATTGATTATAACGACCAGGCCCAGGCAATTGCCTTGGGGTTTATCTTTACCGATTTATTCTAGGTAATTCACAACAGGTTCATTGCGACGGGTTACACTCGGAAATTACCCGCGCAATGAAAACTGTTTCATCGCTTCCGTTTATTTTTCCTTACAAAATTTAACCTCCTCGACACTTGCCGCAGACGTTGTTTGCTGCGCCGCGTTTTATCAATTCACCAAAATTTTTTTGCTGTTTTTTTTCGGCTTAACACAAGAAATACTGGCGTTGCCATAGATCTCACGGTATAACTGTCGGACTGTATTGTTTGGCCGGGTGTCGCTTTTGTCTATCCATACATAACCCTGACGGGACACAAAATGTCACTCCTGCATATCAAGTTCCTGTTGCATACGCGCTGTTTTCGTGTGAAACGCCGCCCCTTCTTTACCGATCCACCAGTGACTCGGTCATCTCCGACATTGCATTAATTATTGTCAGCATCGCAGCTGACCGGATATTCCTTTGTTATCAGGGAGTGTTATCTCCATGACACTGCTGCTCGCTATTTTTTTGCCGCTGCTGGGTGCCTGTCTGCCTTTGTGGACTGAACGCTGCGGCCGTACGCTGTGTGCCTTTTCTGCCTCAGCTGCACCTTTGATTTCCCTTGGTATATTGCTTTATCACCTGCCGGTCATCTTTGCCGGTGACACCCTGTTCTATCACCAGGAGTGGCTGCCGCTGCTGGGGATGAACCTGAGCCTGCGACTCGATGGCCTGAGCATGATGTTCGGCCTGCTGATTACCGGGATTGGTCTGCTGGTCATTCTCTATGCCCGTTACTACCTGGCCGAGAAGGACTCGCTCGGCAAGCTTTACGGCTTGCTGCAGATCTTCATGATGGCGATGCTGGGCATAGTGATGTCCGACAACATCCTGCTGATGATCGTGTTCTGGGAGCTGACCAGTCTCAGTTCCTTCCTGCTGATCAGTTACTGGTCGATCAAGTCCGATGCGCGTAAAGGCGCCCGTATGGCGCTGATGATTACCGGCGGTGGTGGTCTGGCTTTGCTGGCCGGAGCCCTGTTGCTGGGGGACATGGTGGGCAGCTTCAACCTGGGTGTGATACTCGCCTCGGGCGATCTTATCCGCTCCCATAGTCTTTATCCGGTTGCCCTGTGTCTGATACTGCTCGGCGCCTTTACCAAATCGGCCCAGTTTCCCTTTCACTTCTGGTTGCCGCACGCCATGTCGGCGCCGACTCCCGTCTCTGCCTACCTGCATTCCGCCACCATGGTGAAAGCCGGAGTGTTTCTGCTGGCGCGGATGCACCCGGCACTGGCGGGCACCGATCTGTGGTTTTATATCGTCACCGCTACCGGCCTGACTACGCTGGTATTCGCAGCCTACACTGCGCTGTTCAAGCACGATCTTAAAGGACTTCTGGCCTTTTCCACCATCAGCCACCTGGGATTGATCACCATGCTGTTCGGATTGAACAGCCAACTGGGAACAATCGCGGGGATCTTCCATATCATCAACCACGCCACCTTTAAAGCCTCACTCTTCATGGCGGCGGGCATCATTGACCACGAAACCGGCTCGCGGGACATGCGACGGATCAATGGCATGTGGCGCTATATGCCGATAACCGCCACGGTGGCCATGGTGGCCGCTTCCGCCATGGCTGGCGTGCCTCTGCTGAACGGCTTTTTGAGCAAGGAGATGTTCTTCGCCGAAACCCTGCACCTGGACAATCTGGGCCATTTCGCGTGGGTGGTGCCGCTGCTGGCCACCTTTGCGGGGATCTTCGCGGTGGCTTATTCCTACCGTTTTATCCATGATGTATTCTTTAACGGCGATCCCATTGATCTGCCGAAATTTCCGCCTCACGAACCGCCGCCCTACATGATCGTACCCATGGCGATTCTGGTTATCCTCTGCGTGCTCGTAGGGACATTGCCCGGTTTTACGGTAGCGCCTTTTTTGGATGCGGCCGCTCTGGCGGTAATCGGTGACGCGCTCCCCGATTACAAGATCGCCATCTGGCATGGCTTCAACCTCCCCCTGCTGATGAGTTTTATTGCTCTTGCGGGCGGCTTGCTGCTCTACTACCAGCGCAAAGGGCTGTTCGCTTTTTATGAACGCCAGTACCGCCGCGACGAGAAGATCGTCTTTGAAGCCCGTGTGCAGAGCAGTGTGCGTCTGGCGCAGTCCATCACCGACAATTTCGAGAACGGTTCCCTGCAGCGTTATCTCGCTCTGTTTGTGGGCATGGCGATCCTCGCCGCCGGCATCGAGCTCTGGCCCCTGACCAGCTTTACCGGCAGCGTGGCGATGACACCACTTGATGGTGTGAGCGTACTGGCGACACTGGTCCTGATTGTGGGCGCCTTGGGCACCGTGATCATCCACCACAACCGCTTTGCCGCCCTGCTCCTGCTGAGTGTAGTGGGACTGATTGTGGTACTGGTCTTCACCCGTTTTTCTGCGCCCGACCTGGCGTTGACCCAGCTGTCGGTGGAAGTGGTCACCATCGTGCTGATGATGCTGGCGCTCTACTTTCTGCCCCAGGTCAGCCCCAGCGAATCCAGCCGCTTGCGCATCAGTCGCGACATTCTCCTCGCCTGTGCGGGCGGGTTGGGCATAGGCCTGTTGACCTGGGCTGTGCTCACCCGTCCCTATGACACGATTGCGGATTACTACCTGGCCAACAGCGTCAGCGGTGGTGGCGGCACCAACGTGGTTAATGTCATCCTTGTCGACTTCCGCGGTTTCGACACGCTCGGTGAAATCACTGTGCTGGCCATTGCTGCCGTCGGTATCTATGCGATGCTGCGCAAGCTTCATCTGTCTGTCCCCGGCGCCGATGGCTCTGGCCGCGTCTGGTCCAAAGACCCCTATCCCCCCATCCTGATGGTCCTGGCCCGTATCCTCCTGCCGCTGGCGTTGATGGTTTCGTTTTATATCTTCCTGCGTGGCCACAACCTGCCGGGCGGCGGTTTTATCGCCGGGCTTATCACCAGCGTAGCGCTGATTCTGCAATACGTTGCCAGTGGTACCGATTGGGTGCAGCAGCGCCTCAACTGGTCGTACCGGAGTGTTGCCGCCACCGGCGTGCTGATAGCAGCTGCAACCGGGCTGGCCAGCTGGGTCTTCGGTTATCCCTTCCTCACCTCCGCCTTTACCCACGTGCATTGGCCAGTGGTGGGCGAATTCGAGCTGGCCTCAGCCATGGTGTTTGATACCGGCGTTTATATCACTGTGGTCGGCGCGACCCTGGTGATCCTGTCCAACCTGGGCAAACTGGCCCAGACCAGTTATGACTTACCTTCAGACCCGCAGGAGGACACCCCGTGGAAGCCCTGATCTCTATCATCATTGCCGTGCTCACGGGCTGCGGCATTTACCTCATGCTGCGCGGACGCACCTTTCCCGTCATCCTTGGATTGACCTTGCTGTCTTACGCGGTCAACCTGTTTATCTTTGTGATGGGCCGCCTGCAGAGCGGTGCTCCTGCGGTGATTGGCGTGGGAGACCATTACGCTGATCCAATCCCCCAGGCATTGGTGCTCACGGCCATTGTCATCGGCTTCGCCATGACCGCCTTTCTACTGGTCCTGGCCCTGCGCGCCCGCGCAGAGCTGGGCAATGACCACGTGGATGGCCGCGAAGCAGCGGAGGATGAAACACCATGAGTCACCTGGTTATCCTCCCCATCCTGCTGCCGTTACTGACGGGCCTGCTGCTCCTGCTGGTGCCGAAGCGCCAGCGCAGATTCGTCCATCTGCTGAGCCTGCTGAGTACAGTTCTGCTTACCCTGGTGACGCTGCAGTTACTGTTTATTGCCAATACTGGCGAGCTGGTTGTGTATGCGCTGGGTAACTGGACGCCCCCCTTCGGCATAGTGCTGGTACTGGACCGCCTGAGTGCTGTGTTGCTGGTACTGACCAGCACCCTCGCCTTCTTCAGCCTGCTCTATACCACCGCCGATGATGTTCCCCAGGGCGGCCTTTCATTTCACAGTCTGACGCACTTCCTGTTGCTGGGGGTTAACGGCGCTTTCCTCACCGGAGACATCTTCAACCTTTTCGTTTTCTTCGAGATTCTGCTGCTGGCGTCATATGCTCTGCTTCTGCGGGACAAAGGTGCCGCACGGGCCAAGGCGGGACTGCATTATGTCGTGCTTAATTTGACCGGCTCGGCACTCTTCCTGATTGCCGTAGCGGCGCTGTATGGCCTCACAGGTACGCTTAACATGGCGGATATGGCATTGCGGGTAGCCGAGGTAGCCCCTGCAGATGCCCCCCTGGTGGCCGCCGCCGCCATCCTGCTGTTACTGGTATTTGGTCTCAAGGCAGCCCTGGTGCCCCTGTACTTCTGGCTGCCCCGTACCTACGCCTCTGCCAGCGCACCGGTCGCTGCCCTGTTTGCCATCATGACCAAGGTGGGTGTTTATACGATTATTCGCGTCTACACCCTAATCTTTGGCAACGAGGCCGGCGCTTTGGCCAACCTGGCGTTGCCCTGGCTGTGGCCGCTGGCGTTGATCACGCTGGTGCTCGGTTTTATTGGGGCACTGGGCGCCCAGGAGCTGCGGATACAGATTGCGTATCTGGTGATTATTTCGGTAGGCACCCTGCTCGCAGGGGTAGCTATCAACAGTGAGGTTGCCTTGGGCGCAACGCTTTTCTATCTGCTCCACTCCACCTGGATCTCTGCCGCCCTTTTTCTGTTAGCCGATGTGATTATCCGCCAGCGCGGCGCCCCGGCAGACCAGATCGTCTCCGGTCCGCGACTGCGCCAACCACTGCTGCTGGGCAGCCTGTTCTTTGCCTGTGCCATCAGCGTGATAGGAATGCCGCCGCTGAGCGGCTTTATCGGCAAGGCGTTGATATTGCAGGCCGCCAGCGGCACCCAGGCGGTCTGGCTCTGGATCACCGTCCTGAGCGGCAGCCTCGCCGCCCTGACAGCGCTGAGTCGCAGCGGCAGTACCATCTTCTGGCGTACAGAAGAGTCCACTGTTGAAGCCCGGCGGGCCGACATCTGGTCGTTGCTCGCCATCTTCGGGCTGATCGGATTCAGCTTTGGCCTGATGATCTGGGGCAACCACGCTATCGAATATACCCGGGGCATCGCCGAGCAGGTGATGCATCCGGGCCATTACATTGATGCGGTGCTGAACCACCGCCCGCTGCAAGGAGATTGATTCATGAATCGATCCACCCCTACGCAACCCGCCGATAAACGACACCTGCAGGCGGCGCGTTCCGCGCGTCGCTGGCTCCCTCACCCCGCGCTGAGCGCTTTTATGTGGGTACTCTGGCTGCTGATGGTGAATGAGTTCAGTGCAGGCCATATCGTATTAGGCGCAATCCTGGCCTGGTTGATCCCGTTCCTGACACACAGCTTCTGGCCCGAGGCCACCACGCTGCGCAAGCCGCTGTTGGCAACCCGTTTTGTATTGCTGGTGCTGTGGGACATTGTCGTGGCCAACGTGATACTGGCACTGCGCGTCCTCGGACCAATGAAAAAACTGCAGCCCGCGTTTATGACCCTGCCGCTGGATATCAAGGAGGATTTCACCATCACCCTGCTGGCCAGCACCATTTCGCTGACACCCGGCACCGTCTCTGCTGACCTGAGCGCCGACCGCAGTGCCCTGCTGATTCACGTCCTGCATGTCGATGATATAGACGCATCCGTTACTGAATTGAAACAGCGTTATGAAACCCCGCTGAAGGAGATCTTCGAATGCTCATGACCATCATTCCCCTGGCCATGCTGATGGTCAGTGTCGCCATTGCACTGAACCTGTGGCGACTGGCCATGGGGCCGTCCCTGCCGGATCGCATCCTGGCGCTCGACACCATGTACGTTAATGCAATTGCGCTGCTGATTCTTTACGGTATTTATCAGGGCTCGCCGCTTTACTTTGAAGCTGCATTACTTATTGCCGTAATGGGTTTTGTAGGAACAGTCGCCCTGTCTAAATATTTATTACGCGGCGATATCATCGAATAACGGGAGGTAAGTATGGAAAATTTCTCAGCGATTGAAGGGGTTGTCGCGCTGCTTATACTCAGCGGTGCCAGCTTTGCTCTTATTGGCTCCATCGGTCTGATACGCCTGCCGGACTTTTATATGCGGCTGCACGGCCCCGCCAAAGCAACCACCCTCGGTGTCGGCGGGGTTCTGCTTGCATCCATGCTGTTTTTCAGCACCCGTGGAGACGGCATCAGCCTGCATGAACTACTGGTGACCCTGTTTCTGTTCATCACCGCACCGGTAAGCGCGCACATCGTCGCTAAGGCAGCACTGCACATCAAACTGCCCTACATCGAACGCACTCGTGGTAAGCCCTGGCAGTAATTTGATTGGGTGATAACCGATTAAAGCCCGAAAACGGGCTTTAATCTAAACATCGGAATCATTCAATTCATGCCTTCAATAAAATCTCCTTTGAAGATTTCAGGGCCACATCAACACCGAAAATTTTTCTGCTCAAGCTATCGTGCTGCACGTCTTACGAACTTTCCCGAAGTGTCTGTGAACACGCAAAACACTGCCTAAAATGCAGCCTATGTGTGGCAAGTTACACAACTTTTAGCGCTAACTCCAGTCAAGATTCAGGTAGCAACCTGTGCGCTTTTGTTGCTGCATCTCAAAGCCATTGACAGAAGAAAAGTCGTCTGTGGCTTCATTGAACTGCCCTGACAATGTAAGGAGATACATCATGCAAATGAAGAAAATTATTGCAGTAGCAGGTTTAACCATGGCTATGCCTCTGGCAGCTTTTGCGGATGATGACGCTATCAAAGCATTAAATCTGCAAGGCGCAAAAGCTGATCAAGTCAAAACCATTATGAAGAATTACAAAGATCAGAAAGAGGACATCAAGGAACGCGCACATGATGAAATCGAAGCCTTGAACGAGCGCAAAAAAGAACAGCTGGATGCGGTGCTGACCGATGATGAAATGGACCGACTGGAAAAATGGAAAAAAACAAAAAAAGATCGTTACAAAGACAAGCACAAAGAGTGCAAAAAACTAATGGATAAATACGACGATTAATCGTTGGCTTCACTGCCGGATCAAGCAGCCTCGATCCGGGCAGCTCTCCAGGAAATTCAGGATACAAAGCAGGTGGTCTGGATGCGATATCGTCAATAGACGACAAGGACCATCAGGAAGTAACCTTCAAGCGGAGCATTCATGGCACAAACCTCCAAGGTCGCGGTCGTTACCGGAGCTTCCGCTGGTGTAGGCCGCGCAACAGCCCTGGCCTTTGCCAGAGACGGCGCTGCTGTAGCATTACTGGCGCGCAGTGCTGAAAGGCTGGATGCCGCTGTTAATGAGATAACAGCGCTAGGCGGCACAGCCCTGGCTCTCCCGGTAGACGTTGCAGATCCCGATCAGCTGGCTCAGGCAGCCGCACACATTGAAGAGGAACTGGGCCCGATTGATGTGTGGGTTAACAATGCCATGGTCACGGTTTTGTCCCGCGCCGTGGAGATGACTGCAGACGAATACCGTCGCGTAACAGAGGTAAGCTATCTCGGCACCGTGTACGGTACGCTCACTGCTTTGCACTACATGCGGGCGCGCAACCGCGGTGTTATTGTGCAGGTGGGTTCTGCGCTCGCCTATCGAGGAATTCCTCTGCAGTCCGCCTATTGCGCCGCCAAGTTCGCGGTCCGTGGGTTCACTGATTCTGTCCGGGTGGAGCTCATCTATGAGAATTCGCCCATTCACCTCACCATGGTGCAGCTGGCCGCATTTAATACACCGCAATTTCAATGGGCACGTCACCGGCAGTCAGCCCAACCCCAGCCACTGCCACCCATCTTTCAACCCGAGCAGGCAGCGAAGGCGATTGTGTGGGCATCCAAACATCGGCGGCGCGAACTTTACGTAGGCTTTCCCGCCCTTAAAACCATCGTCGGCAATAAACTTTTTCCCGGGCTTGCGGATCGCATGGCGGCCAGACAGGGATTCACCGGGCAGATGGATTTTTCTGTACCTCCACCGGCTCCGGCTGATCAGCGGGATGACAATCTGTTCACACCGGTATCTGGTGATTATGGAAGCCATGGTCGTTTCGACGAGCGCGCCACCGATTGGAGTCTGCAATTCTGGCTGAGCATCCATCGTGGAGCCGTAACAGGAGCGCTGCTGCTGATCCTCGTCCTCGGTCTGCTCCTGTGGCTGTTCATCGACTAAGTTTTTTCGATTAAAAGGAAGCCAAGGTGTCCAAACCCATCGAAGACTACGCACTTCTGAGCAACCTTCACTGCGCTGCGCTGGTCGCGCGGGATGGCAGTATCGATTGGTTCAGTCCGGATCGCTTCGACGATCCCGCCTGCTTCAGTGCGCTGCTGGGCGATGAACAACACGGTCGCTGGTCCATTGCGCCCCGAGATGCCCTGGTTGATATCCATCGTCACTATCAGCAAGACACACTGGTGCTGGAGACGCATTTTGAAACAGCAGGTGGTGAAGTCCGCATCCTCGATGCCATGCCGATCGACCAATGCCACATCGTGCGCATTGTTGAGGGCATCGGCGGCAAGGTGAACATGCAGATGATATGCAACCCCCGCTTTCATTTCGGCAAGTACGTGCCCGACCTTCACCACACCAATGCGCAGGAGGCGGTATTCCAGCGGCATGAACAGCGGCTGGTGCTCATCAGTGATCTCCACCTCACCTGCGCGGAGGCCAGTGTTCATATGGACTTCACCATCGCGGCCGGTGAACAGCACTGGTTCATCCTGAGCTATACCGATGCCGATCGTCCTTGGCCCTCGCTGCCGGACCCTCAGCAAGCCATCAGGAACTGTGCCGAGTGGTGGCGCCAGTGGATTGCCCATTGCGACTATCGCGGACGCTGGGAAGATCAGGTAAAACGCTCACTCATCACGCTTAAAGCCATGATCTACAGCCCTACCGGCGGAATGGTGGCGGCGGTCTCTACGTCCTTGCCCGAAGTCCCGGGTGGATCGGCCAACTACGACTATCGCTTCTGCTGGTTGCGCGATGCAGCCTTTGCGCTGGCCGTCCTGCTCAATGAGGGGTTTCGGAAGGAAGCCTGCCACTGGCGTGACTGGCTGCTGAAGGTTATGGAATTACACGACGAACCCCTCCATGCCCTTTACACCGTCGCTGCCGGCATCGCACCGCCGGAGGAAGAGCTGGACTGGCTGCCCGGCTACGCCAAAAGCCGACCAGTGAGAACAGGCAATGCCGCCAGCACCCAATATCAACTGGATGTCCGGGGTGAGCTGATGGAGATTCTGCATCTGGCCCGCAGTCACGGTCTCGACCTGAGCGATGATATGTGGAAGCTGCAGTGCGAAATCATGAGTCACCTGGAGACCCGCTGGCGGGAGCCGGATACCGGCATCTGGGAGTTTCGCACCATCTGCGATCATTTGACCCATTCCAAGGTCTTAAGCTGGGTGGCTTTCGATCGCTGCATCAAAGACGCCGAGCGGTTCGGATTTGACGCGCCCCTGGATAAGTGGCGCCGCCTGCGCGATGGAATCCGTGCAGACGTTCTTGCACACGGCGTAGATGCGGAGGGCGGACACTTCACCCAGCGCTACGGCAGCCCTGAAGTGGATGCCAGCCTGCTGATGATCCCCCTGGTCGGGTTTGTGCCCGCCGATGACCCTCGGATGCTGGCGACCATCAAGGTCATCGAACAGGATCTGTGTGAGGACGGCTTGGTTCGTCGTTATCGCACGGGCGACCAGGCCAATGAAGAAGGCCTGTTCCTCATCTGCTGCTTCTGGCTGGCGGACAACTACTGTCTCAGCGGCCGCCAGAAAGATGCTGAGGATCTGTTTGTACGTGTCCTCAACCTGAGCAACGACCTGGGCCTGCTCGCCGAAGAATATGACCCGGACACGCAGCGATTCTGGGGCAATTTTCCCCAGGGATTAAGTCACCTCGGACTGATCAGTACCGCCAGACTCATTGCGCAGAACAGCGAAGCTGATGTGGATCTAACCTGATATATGCAGGAGATTTTCTATGAGCGAAAAACCCAGACACGACGCCCCGCAACAGCCGGAGGCGGACAAACAAAGTCAGCAGCCGGACACTGAGAATCGGGATATATTGCTGACTCACCACGAAGCCGAAGCCGGCAGCCCGGCTGACATTGCAGTCTGTGGTGAAGAGGACCCCGGTGTGGGACTGGAGATGCTGGTGATGCGGGAGGACGAGGAAGAGTAACCTGCGCGTCGCCCTGCCAAGGCGATCTCTGCGACCGGCTTTAAGGAAGTCTTAAAAACCCCATTAGATAATGCTGCAACCTTTACAATGGCTCAGCTTACCGGTTGCGGGACTTCATTATGCAAATCCTCTTGGTCGAAGACGACAACATGCTGGCCGAAGCCATAGGCTTTGGCTTACGCCAGGATCATTGGGAAATCACTCGCGCAGGCGACGGCGTGGCCGCGCAGCTTGCGCTGGTGGAACACACTTTCTCCGCTGTTTTGCTCGATCTGGGCCTGCCCGGCGGGTCCGGCCTGCAGGTGCTGAAATACATGCGGGATCGCTACGATACAACGCCGGTCATCATCATCACTGCCCGCGATCAACTCAGTGACCGCATCCGCGGCCTGGACGCCGGCGCCGATGACTATCTCGTCAAACCCTTTCAACTCGAAGAACTCGGTGCGCGCCTGCGTGCCGTGATCCGCCGCACGCAAGGCCGCGTTTCTCCGCTGCTGCAGTACCGCAACATCACCCTCGACCCCAGCAGCCGCATCGTAACCCGCGATGACGAACAGGTTCATCTGAGCCGCAATGAATACCGCACGCTGCTGGTGCTGATGGAAAGGCGCGGCCGCACCGTGCCGCGCGAGCAGCTGGAGCAACTGGTGTACGGCAGTGACGGCGAAATTGAAAGCAATACGGTAGCGGTTTACATTCATCAGCTGCGACGCAAGCTCGGTGACGATATCATCCTCACCATCCACGGTTTTGGTTATCGCATTGGTGAAGAAAAATTATGAGAACGTTACGCGGGCGTTTGCTGCTTGCTTCCATGCTGGTGCTGGTGGGCATGTGGCTGCTCTGGTCCTGTCTGCACATCGCTTCCATGACCAGCGAACATACCGGCTGGTGGGATAAATCTCTGCGCGACGTCGCGCATCAGATAGTCACCTCGCTTCCCGAAAACATCAGCCTGCTCTCCGCGGACTCCAACCGCCTGCAGCTTCCGCCCAATTACCAGATGAACGAAGACGATCTGAGTTTTCAGATCTGGGCCAGCGATAAAAGTAATCTGCTGCGCTCACTGGAGTCTCCGGAATCGCCACTTCGCCCGGATTTCGAGCCGGGTTTTGCCACAGTAGAGATCGACGGACGCACCTGGCGGGTTTACAGCGTCCCGGATGCCAGCGGCCGTGTACATGTACAGACCGGCCTTCCGCAGGACGCGTTTGAAGGCAATCTCAGACACTGGGCCAAAAGTACTCTTCTCGCAGCACTGTTGGTGTGCGCCACCCTGTCACTGACGTTGAAGCTGGTGGTGCGCTGGTCGTTAAAACCGGTCACGGCGCTGCAGAATAATATTGCAACGCGTCAGGAATACGACCTTACCCCCCTGCCCACCACTAAATTACCGCAAGAGATAGCACCGCTGGTGGAGTCCTTTAACCGTCTGTTGTTGCGCATTCACACAGCCATCGATAATGAGCGACAGTTTATTGCGGATGCGGCCCACGAGTTACGCACCCCCATGGCAGCAATCCAAACCCATGCACAGGTCGCGCTGGGCGCGGACACACCCGATGAAACCCGTGCTGCTCTCGGCCGGCTGGTGGCCGCCGTGGAGCGCGGCACACGATTGACCCAGCAGCTGCTGGATTCTGCCCGTCTGGAGTCAAATTACGGCGGCAAGCATGAACGGGTTGATCTGGTGCGGGTGGTACGACTGGTGGCCGATGAGTTCGATATCTTTGCGCAACAGCGGCATCAGACCATCAGCATCGATGCGCAGCCCTGTTTTATTAATGGGGATGTGGATGAGCTTGGAATTCTGTTGCGCAATCTGCTGGACAACGCGCTGCGCTATTCCGGAGAAGGCAGCCGCGTAGAACTCTCCTGCGGCACAGCGCCTTCGACCGATGGGATCACTTTATGTGTCCGCGACAATGGCCCCGGTGTTCCCGATGAAGCACAGCGGGAACGGATCTTTGAACGCTTCTATCGCGCCGATCAGGATCATCGGCGCGGCAGCGGCATCGGGCTGTCGCTGGTCCGCCGCATCGCACAATCTCACGGTGCCGAGCTGAAAGTCACAGAAGGACTCGATCAGCGGGGCTTATGTATCAGCGTCCACTTCCCTTCTGAAAAAAAGAAATGTTGTGCCCATTGATTGATGCGGCATGGCATGCATTCACTCAAGGCACTTCATCAGGCTGACCGCTGGGCACACCGGGCGGCGGATTCAGCGGTGGCAGTTCCTGCGGGGGATCCAGCGGCGGTGTTTCTGCCGGCTGGCCGGGCGGTTCTTCCACGGGCGCATCCGGCGGCGTTTTTTCAGGCGGCCAATCCGGGTGTTCCGGTTTGAGAGGATCAGGATTCTGCTCGGGTTGTTCGTCCGGTTTCTGCATCATGTCTTCCTGTTTTTCAAGTTCAATAAATCTTTCAATAGTCTCAGCAACAGCCATTACCATTAATGCCGCGTCGGCGTGAGGTTGTCCGGCAGGAATTGGCGCAGGTCCTCTTCAGCCAGCGTCGTAATATTCTTATCAATTTCAAAACAGATATCTTTCGCCAGACTCTTATCAAACTGAGCCCGCAGCTCACCCAGCATATGGGGCTCGGCCACAATGCCCAGCTTGGCAAAATGTCCCTTGTTATGTTCGTCCGTCAGATAATTACCAATGTGACGGGCAAACTCCTGAACGCGTTTGTCTTTGGGAGAGGTGCGCGGCAGCTTTGGATGGTGCTGATCGCCGGCCTGGTTATAGCGACCCAGCCCGTCGCTCACAAGATCGCGCTCCGGCAGAGTGGTTTCCGGCATCAGAAATGTCTGTATCTCTACCATTTTTTTACTGTGCGGCGTTGGCGCACTGAATAATCGGGCTTTATGGGTATCGGCGGATAAAATCCAGATATCGGTATTCATAGGTCCTCCTGTTTCCCTTATTGCATGGACGTCATCCGGTCACACCGTGATGACTGCCGTTTAATCTATGAGCCGTTTACTGAAACAAAATTCGCCAGAGCGGAAATAAATTCACCGACGGCAGGCAAATACGCTGGCACCATTCAGCACACCCCGTGCAACACCCTGCGAACTGGCTGCTGGACGGATCATGCTCACTGGGGTAGAAATAGCGGAATCATCTCCGTGTTCGGAACCGCACTTAATTTTGCCAACAAGGCCAGGCCATGCTTCATTACGACAAACTGCATCAGCACTTTCTCAAGATCTCCCACCTCAACCACCTCGGCGCCATCTGCGGATGGGATCAGGCGGCGATGATGCCGCCCGGCGGCAACGGCGCGCGGGGTGACGCCCTGGCAGAGCTGGCACTGCTGGTTCATCAGCAGACCACCGCTCCGCAACTGGCCGACTGGCTTGCCGCCGCCGAGCAGGAACCACTGGATGAAGGGCAGCGCGTCAGCCTGAGCGCCATGAAGCGGCGCTGGCAACATGCCACCCTGCTGCCCGGGGAGCTGGTACAGGCGATTTCGCTGGCTGCCTCCCGGTGTGAGCACGCCTGGCGCAGCCAGCGCCCTGCGAACGACTGGGCCGGATTTAAGGACAATCTGTCGCAGGTGGTTGCGCTGGCGAGAGAAGAAGCGGCTATCCGCGCTGATCACACCGGACTGAGCCGTTACGACGCCCTGCTGGATGTCTACGAGCCAGGGATGACCACCGCCCAGCTTGACCCTTTGTTCGCGGACATCAAAAGCTGGCTGCCGGAGTTGATCCTGCAGGCGGAAGAAAAACAGGCGAGTAGAGACTGGCAGGCACCCAAGGGCCCCTTCCCCATTGAACGACAGAAAGCGCTGGGCCAGGCCGCCATGGAACTGCTCGGTTTTGATTTCAATCACGGACGTCTGGATGTAAGCGCACATCCCTTCTGTGGCGGCGTACCCACCGACGTCCGCATCACTACCCGCTATAACGAAGATGATTTTATGACGGCACTGCTTGGCGTCATTCATGAAACCGGGCACGCGCGTTATGAACAGAATCTTCCTCAGGCCTGGGCGGGAGTGCCGGTTGGCGAGGCGCGCTCCATGGGCATTCATGAGTCGCAAAGCTTATTCTTTGAAATGCAGCTCGCACGCAGCCGCGAATTCACTCAACTGCTGGCGCCTCTGGCCGCCCGGATGCTGCAACGGGAGCAGGACCCGGCATTCAGCCCCGACAACATCTACCACTTCAATACGCGGGTGAAACGCGGCTATATCCGAGTGGATGCCGATGAAGTCACCTATCCCGCCCACGTCATCCTGCGCTACGACATCGAGCGTGCACTGATAGAAGGCGAGATCAATGTGGATGACATCCCGGCGTTGTGGGACGAACAGATGCAGGCCTACCTCGGGTTATCTACCCGCGACAATTATCGTGATGGCTGCATGCAGGATATTCACTGGACCAGTGGAGCCTTCGGATATTTTCCTTCTTACACCTTGGGCGCCATGTATGCCGCACAGGAATTTGCCGCAGCGAGCCGGGCCATTACCGACCTGCGCAGCAAGATTGCCCGCGGCGAACTGACCGAACTGTTCAACTGGTTACGCGAAAACATCTGGCAGAAAGCCAGTACTCTCTCAACTGAAGCCCTGATCGTGGCAGCCACCGGGGAACCGCTGAACGCAACTTACTTCCGCACTCATCTGGAACAACGTTACTGCTGATAAAAACAAAGAGAACATACAATGGATGATGATAAGACCCGCTTAAAATCCCGCGCTGATGATGCGACGGTGGTATTACCTAAAAAAGCAGCGGAAAAAACGGTATTGAAATCGCGCGTCACGGATCAAACCCGCGTGAAGCAACACGCGGCTGAAGAAACCCGTGTCAATCCGCGCAGCACAACAGAAGATGAAACAATACTGCAGCCGCCGAAGCCGTCCTTGACTGACGCGACGCGAATGCCTCCTCAGGCAGAAGCTGCCTCCGGCAACCGCGTGGTCAGTGAAGGCGACATCATCAAAGACCGTTTCGTGTTGGATAAACTGTTGGGTTCTGGCGGAATGGGCGCGGTCTTTCGTGCGCTCGATCTGCGCAAAAAAGAAGCCCAGGATGACCGCCCTTACATTGCGATCAAGTTGTTAGGTGAAAACTTCAAGAATCACCCGCACGCGTTGATCACCCTGCAGCGGGAAGCCAAAAAAACCCAGGATCTGGCGCACCCCAATATCGTTACCGTGTATGACTTTGACCGGGACGGTGATCTGGTTTATCTCACCATGGAGGAACTAAAAGGAAGTTCGCTGGAAGATCTGCTGGAGCAGGATAAATATCTGCCGAGCCTGGATGTTAAGCAGAAACTCAAGATCATCCGCGAGATTGCCCAAGGCTTATCCTATGCTCACAGTAAAGGCATCGTGCATTCCGACTTGAAACCCGGCAATGTCTTCATCACCGAATCCGGCACAGTAAAACTGCTGGATTTCGGGATTGCACGCGCTGTGAGTGAACAACTTTATCACGACAGCTTTGATGCAGGTGAACTGGGTGCAATTACCTACTCCTACGCCAGCCCCGAGATGGTACGCCACGAGCCGCCGCACTTCAGCGATGATATCTATGCACTGGGAATTATTGCCTGCGAACTTCTCGGTGGTGAACATCCCTTTGATCGTATCCACGCGCAGAATGCCATGCAGCAGCAACTGACGCCAAAGCTGCCGCGACTCAAGAATCCTCTGCTGACCAAACTTCTCGCCAAGTCCATCGCTTTTCAGCGTGACGATCGCGTTGCCGATGCGGATACCTTCCTCCGCAAATTGAACAATGCTACCCGGGCGCCTAAGCGTATCGCTGTAGCGGTAAGCGCAATCTGCCTCGCGGCATTAGGTAATTATTTCTACATCCAGAGTATAGAAATCGAAGCAATTCCCTTCAGCGATCTCTCCCCGGAGATGCAGGCGGATTTTCATGCGTTTATCAACGAGGGCAAAGTTGCCCTGTCATTTGGCGACCTGCAGGGCGCTGTTTTCAATATTGATCGGGCCTACCAGATCCACGCCACCAACGACGATGTAAAATCCATGACAAAGGAAGTCCTCGCCATCATGGAGCGCAATCTGCACAGTGCAGAGACCGACGACGCGCGGGATTTCTACAAAAAACAACTGAATGAGTTGCGTCAATATCCCGCATTTGCCGGCAGCGACATTGCCCAATAAAAAACGGCGCCCTGAGGCGCCGTTTTTTCAGTACCAGCATCAACTCGCTTTACGCACAAAGAAGAAATCACCTACTTCATGCCCTGCGCCTTTGATCGCCTTAAACTCCGGCATCTGATCAAAGCCTACAGACTTTGCACGACTGGCAACGCTGTCTTTGATGCGGAGATACAGTTCCGGCCCACTGATGATTGCACCGGCTTCTTCAAGCGTATCGAGAAACGCGCGGGCGAATACCGAATGCCCCTGGCCGATATTATCCAGCACGGGTTGATCGCCACCGGATGCCAACAGCAGACGGGATTTTTTCGGCAGTTTGTAACGGATGTACTCTTGGGTGTACTGCGCCTTCTCATCCATAAACAGATATCCTGGTGCCGAGGAGAGCAGGCCGGAATAACAGGAATCTGCCACAACCATTATGCGTTTCGCCTTGATCCGCGCAAGGTGGCGTGTGACAAATTCATTGGATACCCAGAAGGTATCATCCGGTGGTGGTGTAGCATTTACCGGCAACCAGTAACCGGTCTCCAGCTCACCGGCATTGATGCGTGTCCCATGGCCAGCATAGAAGATGAGCAGATTATCGGCTTCGGTCACCAGCTCGTTTAATTCGTTGATCGCCTTCATCACCGTGGTGTTATCCGCATCCAGCAACATGGTCACACTGAAACCGAAATTTTCCTCCAGGATTTTCTTCGCGCGTTTCGCATCAGAATAAGGGGTTAGCAGATCTTCGATGTTATCGTAATTCTGGTTGGCGATAATCAAGGCGTAATACTTGCCGAATTCCATATCATCCACCTTGATGACTTCTGCATCACTGGTGGTAGACACGCGCGTGGTCAAACCCGCCTGAGGCTGCCGGACCCGGGGAATCAGATCTATCTCATTCTTGGCGACCATACGCTCTGCTTCAAGATTTTTTACCCACACCTTGAGCTGATTCAATTCCTGCTGTAACTCAGCGGCCTCGGCCGAGCTGCCGATTTTTTTCTGCAGACCGGTAATCTGATTGTTCAACAGTTTGATCTGCATATCTTTTTCATTCAGGGTTTTCTGCAGCTGCGCCCGCATTTCTTCCTGCGCCTCCTGCGCAGCAGATTGATACATCAGACTGTCTTCTTCCAGCCCCCAGGCTTTGCGATACCAGTTCAGCGCCTGCAGTTTATCTTTTTCAACACCCAGCCCCTGCTCATACAAGGTACCAAGATTGAACTGGGCGCGGGCATTGCCCTGCTCCGCCGCTTTGCGATACCAGATGGCTGCCGCTTCATAATTGGGTGAGCCACCCAGGCCTCGCTCAAAAATTTCGCCCACATTAGCCTGGGCTTCCGCATCGCCAGCTTCAGCGGTGGGCATCCACACAGCCAGCGCTGTTTTATAATCAGCGCGATCATATGCTACATATTCACCGCCTCGAATGCGGCAATCGGCAGCTGTGGTCAGTACCGGGCGACGCGGCGTCATGTACTTGGTTGACCCCAGGCTCCTCACCTGCCCCGGCAGCAGGCAGTCCACTACGTTCAGGTCAGCAATATCCGGCGCACCGCCGGCTGGCATCTGCTGCTTGACATCCTGACTGCCACACGCTGAAAGTAGGAGTGCAGCGCACAGAGCAGCGGCATTTTTTTTAATTCGTGAAGTGTGATGCTTGCACATAAACCAAACCATCCATTTTGAGTCATCGCAACAGTTGAAGAGCGCAAATTATTTGCGCGAAAGCTGAACAATTTTTGCAAAATTTCCGTGCGCTGTCGTGTTAATTTTTCCGACAAACAAATCAGTATTAGATTGCTCCATAATCGCTTTGCTCGCTATATTGCGCCAGGCCGACACAGATGAAGAGATAAAAGAAAAGCAATGAACAATTCGAGTACAGCGCAGAGACACCTGTTGTCGATTTATCGATATTTTTCCTGCAGGCTCCGTCTTTGGCTGCTCAGCGTTGCCGTTATATTAGGCGGTTGTCAGGGAAACATCCAACCCGCCGGTTTCGGTCCTTTAACCGAATCGATGCAAAAGACTCGGATTACCACGTCCTACCATCAGCATTTCGTGTTAGCACAGCGAACTGCTGATGTAACGGACCGCATTCATATTTACATCGAAGGTGACGGCAGACCCTGGATAAAACGTTATCTGATTGCCAAAGACCCAACACCCCGGGCACCCTTGACCTTGAGCCTGATGCGTCAGGATCCGCAGACCGCCTTTTTTCTCGGTCGCCCCTGTTATTTTAACGATCCGTTTTATGGCCTTGCCGATGCCGCCTGCTCAGCGCCATTGTGGACCGGCGCGCGCTATTCAGAAACTGTCATCGCCAGCATGGTGGATGCTCTGCGTCAGTTGCTCGCTGACCAGCATTACCATCAGTTGACCCTCATTGGATACAGCGGCGGCGGCACCATCGCTACCCTTATGGCGCAACGCATGCCAGAGGTTACCCAGCTGGTCACTATCGCCGCCAACCTGGATGTCGAAGCCTGGACCCGCCACCACCGATACAGCCCGCTGCGTGAATCGCTCAATCCGGCAGCCCTGCCTCTTGAGCACCCTGCTATCCAGTATCATTTCTTTGGCAGTAGAGATCCGGTGGTACCACCGGATCTGGCGGAAGACTGGCTTCAGGCCCAGGGGCATTCGCCCCGGATTATTGAAGGGTTTGACCACCGCTGCTGCTGGCAGCAGAAGTGGCCGGAGATTTTGCAGTTGATCTCTAACAGTAAATAAACAGCAAGGTCCATAACGGCGCTATATCCCTGCTGCGCGACAGCACCGCTGGGGTACTGCCGCTGTCCGTTCGGATTTATTGTTTTTCCAGAGTCATCGTCTTTCCGAACTATTGAACCACCACTTCGTACCACAAGGTGGCAGCCGACTGCTGTAGTACCAGCCGCGCTTTGCCGGCGTTATCCACAACGGGCAGTTCAGCTCTTCGCTGCCCGGTTTCATCCAGCGCCCAGGCACGGGTACGCGCCGTGGCGAAGGGCAGATCAATCACCGCCGGGATAACTTCGATCAGGCTAGGCGCCGCACCCCATCGGGTTCCGAGGGAGGTACGGCTGGCATCCTTCCACTGCATATTGGTATTTTCCACCAGCCCCGTGGTTACCAGCAGCATGGCCGCATCCGCATCCGGCTCATCAAAGTCACCCTCCTGCAGTGTCAGGGATACTGTCGCCCAGTCCTGCAGGGTGCTGCCGACCTGAATGCCTACATTGCCCAGCACAAAATCGCGGTTATGGATAAATCCCACCACCGACTTGGTCCGGGGTGTGTTTACCGTCACCACCCCCTTGCCGGCAACACTCATGTCCCAGCGCAGTTCATCGGTATCGGAACCGTACACCGGACCACTGGTCGCTGCCGGGGGCACAGTGGTGCCTGCCGGCGACGAAGACACATCAAGGGCAAAGCGGTGCATCAAAGCAAGATCGTTGGGCACCCCCAGGTGTGCCCCGCTGGCAACATTCCAGGCACTGCCCTGATGGGTAAGGATGTCCAGCTCAGTCTGTGGCGCAAAGTTCATTATTACGGCTTCGCGGGCCTGACTGACGTCTCCACGCCGGAAGAGATTGGCGGCCATCAGAAGATTTGCCATCTTGGTGGGATGGGCGTTCATGCTGAAGAAGTCATGGAAGTAACCCGCTCCCCAGTTGCCGTCCGGCCCAGCATCGTAAGAGAAAAACATGATGCCATCCCAGTCCTGCAGCGCGCCGTAGGCGGCGACCAGTAACGGGCCCTCGCTGCCGTAGGTGTTGGGTGAGGCGTGCTGGTATTCAGACACGGTGAACGGAATCCCTTGAATGCGCTGCTTCGCCAGGCCGCTCAAGGTGTTGTTGAGGGTGTTGACCATGGACCCACTGGCTACGGTCCAGTTTTCAGCGTCCCATTCAGCTTCGGGGAATACCGGGTGTTGCCAGTACGCATGTGCGTCGGCGAAATCAAATTGCTTCTGCGCGCTGGGAAAACTGTTCATGACCGCCGTGCCCGCTGTCAGTCCCTGATAACTGAGGGTGGTTTTGACATAGGTGTTCATATCATCCCAGTAACTGGTCTCCAGCTCCCGCAGGAATGCCGCCCAATCCTGTTCACGCGCCGCCGTATAGCTTTGGGAACGATAGTGACTGCTTACTGTACCGTCCTCGATACGTTCATCGGCATCGAGACGACCAAGGCTGCCGCCCGGTTTGAAGCTCACCTCAGCCAGATGGACCTGGGCCACCTGATTACCAAAACCATTGAAGTTGATCCGCGCATCCGCGTCAGCGCTTCCGGCAACGAAAGTGGTTTCGAAGTATTGCCAGCTCTGGCTCAGCTCATAGCGGCGGCTCAGCAGGGTGCCCCAGGGATCGTAATTCTGCTGCACGCTCACCTGAATGGAGACCGCATCCGGGGATCTGGCCCAGAAGCCCAGTGTATAAATCTGACCGGCAGCCAATGACAGCCCGCCCTGATTCAGCTGCACTTGCCAGTCAGCACTGCCCGCGCGGGTTACCCGCAGAGCAACCCCTGCACGACCGTCAAAGGTACCACTCTGAGCCACCGCTGTTGCACCACCATGCTGTTCCAGATTCCAGGCCCCAGTGCCACCACTGAATCCCGGGTTAGTCAGCGCTTCCTCGCCAAGCGGCTCATCAATGGCTCCCCAAGCTGCTTCAGCCTCTTCCGTGGATGAATAACGACTCTGTAACCAGGTGTTCCAGTGAAGATCCAACCTATCCCGGAATACCTCCGGCCAGGCGTCCACCGCCCCATCGAAATATTGGTGGAAGATGCCGTTCTCGTTGTTGATCTCCACAAACGCAATGGCCGGGTCTTCGGCGTAGGTAAGGCCGGTGTAGGGATTGCGATGCTCCAACAGCAACCGGGCATACTCTTTCTCCAGCTGGCGGAAGGTGTCATCCACAAACCCCAATACGTGGGATTGTTTCCAGGGCAGTTGCCCCAAGGACTCAGGCAGACCATCCGCCGGTCTGAACTCCCGTGAGTTCAGCAGATTGAGGTTGATGTAGATCCCCTCAGCTTTCAGCTGGGCGATGAAATAATCCAGCTTATCCAGATTGCTGGCATCGAAGGTGCGGCTGGTGCCTGCGCCATAGTTGATCAGGCTTGCCCCACCGAAGTTGTTATCCATGTGGTGAAAGCGCACCAGATTTACGCCAAACTTGGCCAGACGGCGTGCGATGCCCACAGCATCATCCTGGGAGGGAAATGCAGAGCCCGCAGTAATATTTACGCCGATGAACCTGACACGCTCACCGTTCAGTGCAAAATGACCATCGTCGTTCACCACAAGAGAGCCGAACTTACCGGCCGGTTTGTGGTTCAGGCCGGCCAGATCGGTGATTCCCGGACTGGCATCATCATAGGGCAGCACAAAGGGCACCAGCCCCGCTGCCAGGCTGCTGGCCGCACTGCTTGAACTGGATTGGACAGAACCGGCACTGCTTGCCGGAGCAACAGGACCACCACCATCGGGTTTGGAACCGCCAGACCCGCCACAGGCGGACAGCAATCCAATGAGAAACCACCCCAGAAGTTTTATTCCCGGGAATACAGGCATAGCAAACGGAGGAATCAGGACTTTCATACAGGGACACCAACTATGAAGTTATTGTTATCGTCGATCAGCCAGTGGCAGGCTGTCAGGTGTGTGCGAGACCGAGTATTGCACCGGTGACTCTTGTGCCAGCATTGGCACAACTCGCAGTATAGATACTGACCAGCCCCCCAGCCATACCTTGAAGTGTAAAGTTGTTAAATGATGCGCCAACCCGCCGGCCGCCTCGCTTTGCGGTATGGCAATCCGCTGGATCAACTGTTGACAAGCCGTCTTAAAACGGCATAATGTCGCGTCCTTGTTTCCAGCCCGATTTAGAACAGATTTTATAGGAGCACCACGGTGGCCAATACAGCCCAAGCGAAAAAACGCGCGCGTCAAAACGAAAAAGCTCGCAAGCACAATGCCAGCCTGCGCTCTATGGGGCGTACCTACCTGAAGAAAGTGGTAAACGCCATTGCATCAGGCGATCTGGAAGCAGCCAAAGCGGCTTACGCTGCAGCTATTCCGGTTATTGACCGCATTGCTGACAAAGGTCTTATTCACAAGAATAAAGCCGCTCGTCACAAGAGCCGTTTGAACAGCAAGATCAAGGCGATGGCTACCGCTGCCTGATAGCAGTACCCCGCATTGATGCAGCTGAAAGGCTTGCAAAGCTAACGCACAAAAAAACCGGCTAATGCCGGTTTTTTTGTGCGTGTAATGTTTTTCCCCGATAGGTTTCGTTGGCCACCCCACGCCAAGCCCCACCCCCATCTATACAGTGCAACAAAAACAGATTATCTTCGCCATGAATTTTAAGTCGGAGCCAGTTTGCCGTCGGTCTCCGACTCTTAAATTGTGCACCCACTTATTGATGGAGATGTCTCTATGCTGCCGCGCGAGCATTATCTGAAACAAGCATTTCAGGACCCGCTCAACTTCCCCGACGGATTTGAAGCCGGTGGATTATCCAGTATTCAGGCACGCTTGGTCCGTAAACATGGAATGCTGATCTCTGCTCTGGTTGATGACAACGTGTCTGACCCCACTCCGGAGGATCTGCATCTGTTAAAGGTGATCGCCAATCAGGGCGCACCCAAAACCCCGGTGGAACAGGCATGGGTGAAATACCTGAGCCTCGTTAAAGCCAAACAGGCAAGTCGTCCCGGCAAATCAAAATCCACCAAAACCGCAGATAAAGCCCTGGAAAAAAAACCTTCCTGACCAATACCCGCCTGCTCAATGCTGCCGGCAATATGCTGGCAGCATTGAGCAGCATCAGCCCGGCAGCTTCACCGATACCTGATATACCTTGCCTGCTTCGATATTGCTGATATGCGCCTTTTCCAGGCGCTGGCCATCAAGGCTGACCTGAACCGCATTAATACCTTGCTCTCGGCGCATATCCACCTCAAACCTCGCACCACGAAATTCGCGCACCACCCGGGCGTGCGACCAGTGCGAAGGTAATTGCGGGACAATGCATAAGCCTTCACGATCTCCTTTCAGACCAAACAGTCCCTCAATGAGCGAACGATAAACCCAGGACACTGTGCCGGTATTAAACAGCTGACTTGAACGGCCGGCCGTGCGTGGAAACTGGTGGTATGCACCCCGGTAGTAATTGGGGATAAATACCGGCAACTGGCCGCGCTGAAGATAATCCTGCTCATCCGGTCCGGGGATCATCTGACGCAGCAATCGATAGGCGCGGTCCTGCTCTGCGATGGTAAACAAGCTGTAGATATAAAATACGGCCGCATGGTTATAAACCGAGCCGTTTTCCGCCGAGCCGGGATGCTTCTGGGTAACCCGCCCCACATCATCACGCATGGCGGTATATGCAGGGGCCAGCATCATTACGCCGTAAGGAGTTTCTAACTGTTCTTCCACCGACTGGAGAATTTTTTGCCGCTGCTCATCAGTTGCGGCGCCCCCCAGAATGGCCCAGCTCTGCGGATTGAGGAATATTCGACCTTCGTGATCTCTGCTCACCCCGAAGACCACACCGTCATCCGTAATGCCGCGACCAAACCAGTTGCCATCCCAGAGATAGCGGTTGACGGATTCATTCACCGACGCTGCAGCATTCCGGAATTCCGCAGCCAAAGTTGACTGCTGCTGCGCTGCGCAGATATCGGCCCACAGATTCAACGCGTAGGCCGTGGCTACGGACAGCCAGCCGGAAACTCCCTTCCCTTTGTAGCCCACCATATTCATCGGGTCACACCAGTCGCCTTGCGCGATGTAACTCAAGCCGCGCTCGTCCCGTGCGCTTAACAACCAGCGCATGGCATTGGTAATCCGCTCAAATACCGTCAGCGTTTTATCCCCCTCCGCGTCTTTGACCAGCTCATCGAGAATTGCGTAATCATTGGTCTCGTCGAGGTATGCCTGCAAACACACTGGCAGCCACACGCAATGATCTGTGTGAGGAATCTGGTTGATATATTTCAGCTCCGCTCCTTCTACGAGCAGAATACCATCGGGCATTGCGCCATTGGCTTCCTGCTGACTGAGCGCATGCAGAAAGGCCGCACGGGTAACCGCGGGCTTGATAAAACTCATCCCCATATTGTCCTGCAGATAGTTGCGCGTCTGCGGGTCAGTGGTAAGCCGGTTTACATCGCCGTGATAAAACACCTGGCGCGGCAGCCAATGATTAACAAAGTTATCCAGCTCTGCATCCGGCGTTTCAATGGTTAAACAGCCGCGTCCCTGTTGCAGATAGTCCTTATATTCCTGCTGCGCTGCCGCAAAGGCCGCCCCACTGAGATATTTTTTACGCAATGCCGTGATTTCTTCATCATCGAACGCCGGACCAAAGATGAACCGGTAATTCTTTGAATCACCAGCTGCCAGCGCCACACGATATTGCACAACAGCAGCAGGAGTTTCGTAGCGCGCATCACCACCGCTCAGCGTTTCCTGCTGTAATGCAGACGGCGCATGCAGCCCACCCTCGCCTTCAAAGGTTTCCTGTTTGGCTTCCCAGGCTACTGGCTCCACCTCATGAAGAAAGAATGTCTTGTCTTTGAAATTTTTGTTTTTGAAGTAGTCGGCCACTTTTTGATAAGGCGTGACGCAGGTGGCTACGATGCCACCAAGATCCTGCCGGTATTCTGCGGACTGATTCATCCATGACATATAACCGATGGGAAAATAGGGATAAATGCTCAAGCGGCGCGGACGACTCGAGATATTGGTCACTTGCAGCTCCCAAAGCTCTACAACGTCCTGTACTGGGAGGCTTAACTTGAGTTCAACACGAATGCCATCGTGCTCAATGCACCAGGCTATATCGCTCTTACCCACCGAAAAATTGAATTTATCCAGCGAGGCGCGCACAGGCTCATAGGGCGCAGAAAAAAGTTTACCGCTCTCTTCATCCTTCACGTAAAAAAAGCGCCCCGGATGATGCGCATAGTAAGGCTGCTCCGGCTGCATGAATGTCTTGGCTTCGAGGTTCGGTGCATAAGCATATTTCGCAGGTTCCGGCTGCATAAACTGGGCGACAGCGTAGCCGCGACAGGTAACCTGGATCATCATGCGCTGGTTCCACAGGAAGCCTGCAGCACGAGGCATAGCAGTAGGGCTGGTCAGTTCATAGCGTTCGCCGTTGGCGCTGGGGGACAACATAATAAACTCCAATGATATTGTCGGGGGGCATCCTGCGATTCAGGTTCATCCTGAACATATAAAAACGCCGCAAGAACAGCGGCGTTGATGAAGACAAAAGCAAACCCGTGTTAACTGGCCGCTGTCGGATCCGCTTCGCGTGCTTTAAGATCAGCCTGTATCTGCTCCAGTTTATCTTCGGTAAGCGGATAAAAACTCACTACAAACGCTGCAATAAGAGCAATCACACCGGGAATAATGGTTTGCAGCAAAGCAATGCCTTGTTGCGATGCATCACTCTGCGCTTCGCGTGCTACGTAACCGATTGCTGCCAGCATCCACAACATAAAAGCAGAACCCAGGGCACCGCCCAATTTCTGCGCAAAAGTTGCGGCGGAAAATGTCATACCTGTAGCGCGTCGTCCGGTTTTCCATTCGGTGTAATCGGCACTGTCCGCGTACATCGACCAGGCCAGCGGCGACTTGGGTCCGAGCGCAAGACTGATCAGCACATTCAAAGTAAACATCAGGCCGACCGCGTCGCGCGGAACAAAATAAAACGCTACGGATAACACCCCCACAATCCCCATCAGGATCATCAGCAATCGGGTTTTATCAACAAATCTGGTCATCACTGGCGTCAGTGCTGCACCGGCACCCAACGCCAGCGCCTGCACGAACAGGTAGTCGGAAATAAGGTCGGGACGCTCTACGTAGTACGCAAAATAGTAGTAACTTGAACCACCCCGGAGAGTAATCGTCATCATGATAATCATCGCAAGCGCGATAAGGATCAGCCATGGCCGGTTGTTTAACAAATCCTTGATGTCATTTAACGGATTGGTGTTCTGCCCAGGTGGCGGAGCAATACGTTCGGTCGTAGAAAAGAAGGTAATCGCAAATACGATCGCGGCCACGACGCCATAAAGAAGCATGGTCAGTTGCCAGCCCAGGGTTTCATTTCCCTGCCCCAGCACTTTTACCAGCGGCAAGGTGAATTTATTAACCAGCGCCGTACCAACAAACGCTGCGATAAAACGAAAACTGATCAGTGTTGTGCGCTCCTGACTGCGGGCGGTCAGGACTCCGGACAATGAGGAATAGGGTGTACTGAGAATGGTGTACATCACCATCATGAAGGAAAAAGTGATGTAGGCATAAATAATCTTGCCGGTTTCATTCAAGTCCGGCGTACTGAACGTAATCACCGCGGCCCCGGCCATCGGAACGCCGGCAAATAATAAATAGGGACGAAACTTTCCCCAGCGGGTTCGCGTGCGATCAGCCACGGCTCCCATGATGGGATCGGTAATCGCGTCAATGATTTTAGTGACCAGAAACATGGTGCCGGCAGCTGCAGCCGGAATACCGAATACATCGGTGTAGAACACCGCCAGAAACGAAGCAATGCTGGCCCAATACAGGTTAAAACCAAAATCGCCTACGGCGTAACCGATTTTTTCTTTCAGACTTAATTTGGCCATGCGATCGTGATGAGCCACGGTCTTTCTCCTCGCGCAATATTATTGTTGTAGGTATTAATTAATGAACCAGCTACAAAGCCGCCGCTATTTCGCGTTGCGCGTGGACTTACGCAAACGCACTTCATAACCGATGTCGACCTGTTTCTGCTCTATGGGTTTTCCAGTAAGCGCGCGAATAACCATCTCGGTAGATTTCACACCCATTTCGTAACGCGGGACATGCACACTGGTAAGGGAAGGATTAACAAACTGCGAAGCTTCAATATCATTAAAGCCACAGAGAGAGAGCTGCTCGGGCACACGGATATTCATCCGCTGGCTTTCAAACAACGCCCCGAGAGCCAGGTCGTCGTTACAGCAGAACAGCGAGTCAATCGCACCGTGCGTCGAAGCCATGAGGCTGCGGAACAACTCACAGCCCAGCGCAATGGATGATGGCTCCGGCGTGGTGACGACATAATTCTTCCAGTCAATACCGGCTGCATCCATCGCCGCTTTATAACCCAGCATCCGCTGCTGCACACGCGGGTCCATGCGCGCGCCCATAAATCCGATCCGGGTATGTCCCGCTTCCAGCAACTTGGACACAACGTCGTAGCCGGCCTGCCAGTGGGAGAAGCCGACATTCATATCCAGCGGCTGATCAATCAGCTCCATCATCTGCACGATAGGAATATTAGCTTTCTGCAGGAGCTGCTGACAGGCACGGGTCTGATCGCCACCGGTAATGATCATGGCTTCAGGAGCCTGACTCAGTAAGGTGCGAACCATCTTTTCTTCTTCAAGAGGGGAATAATGAGTATCGACCAGCAGCACCTTATAACCTGCCTTACCGGCCACTTCATAGATACCCCGCAGAACGTCGTTGAACACAATGTTGGACAGCGACGGAATAGCTACACCGATCACACGGGACTTGGACGAAGCCAGGGAGCTGGCGAACTGGTTGGGAATATAGCCCAGACTGTCAATCGCAGCCTGCACCTGGCGTCGCAGCAGGTCTGATACCTTGTCTGGCTGATTTATCACCCTGGAGACGGTGATCGCACTCACCCCCGCTACCGCGGCTACATCTACCAGAGTGACCTTCTTATGCGTTGTATTTTTTGTTGATCTCATTGCCGCATCTCATCCCCATTACGAGTGCCAAGACGATAACACAGAGTAAATGATTGCGCTATCATTTGGCCCCATGCTACTCTGGCAAGCCTCAGAGGTCTTCTCCCGTGTAGCGAAATGATTCAACGCTTAGCTCCTTCCAATATACATGCCACTACTTATCTGATCGTGGTAATGGGTGTATCCGGCAGTGGTAAATCGACACTGGCCCGCACGCTCGCCGATTACTATGGCTATTGCTATCTCGACGGCGATGATTTCCATAGCGAAACATCACGGGCACTCATGGCCAGCGGACAGCCCCTGACCGACGAGATGCGCGCGCCCTGGGTAGCCTCCATCTGTCAGCACTTGCAGGAAAAAGCCCGTCACCAACAGCACTGCCTGTTAGCGTTCTCGGGGCTGAGGAAAGCCCACCGCAACCAGTTACGCGATGCCGGCCTGAAGACAATCTTCCTTTTTCTTCGCGGAGACAAACCCACCATTCAGGACCGCCTGAATCGCCGCACCGGCCACTTCATGGCCCCTCAACTGCTGGACAGCCAGTTGGCGGCGCTGGAAGACCCTTCAACGGAAACCGATGTTATTCCATTGGATATCGCCGCACCACTGACCACCATTGCAGACCAGGCCATTCAGGCGATCAACGAGCAATATGAACCTGAAGAGCTCACTGCAAGAACCTAACTTCCAATAACCCCACCATCATCTTTGGTAATTAACACCGTTGTGGAGCGCGGGCGGGTTTTTCCATCGCTGGCGGGATAGCTGATTCCGGGGTGCTGCACGTTCAGCCACAGGCTTTTACCGTCAGGCGTCGCAGTAAGGCCGGTGATTTCACAACCGCGCGGACCAACCAGAAAACGCCTGACCTCGCGCGTTACCGGATCGGCACACAGCAATTGATTAGTGCCCATATCCTGATAAGGCAAATCTTCATCATCAAAATCTGTTTCTATCCACAAGCGCCCTTGGTGATCAAACCAAAGGCCGTCGGGTGACGAAAAGATATCGCCGTTAATATTGCCCTGCTCATTCTCCGGAACGCCAATCTCAGCGCGTCGTCCAGCCAACAGAAAAATATCCCAGGTAAAAGAAGTGGCTGCGGGGTCATTATCCGTTTCGCGCCAGCGCACAATCTGGCCGTGGTAATTTTCCCGGCGCGGATTGGCCGCGTTGATCGGCTGATCCGGTTTTACACCCCGCTGCACATTATTGGTGAGCGTAACGTAAGCTTCCCGTGTCTGCGGATGAACCGCCACCCATTCCGGCCGATCCATTGGTGTTGCACCAAGAATATCTGCTGCGCCTCGCGTGTTAACCAGCACATCCGCCTGGGAGAAGAAACCATTGTGCGACGTTAAACCACCCTGCCCTTGCACGAGCGCGCGCCATTCACCGCGACCATCGTTGTGGAAAACTGCCACATATAAGGTCCCTTTATCCAATAAATCCCGGTCAGGGTTTGCGGCATCAAAGCGGTCCGCAGGTACAAATTTATAAAGATATTCACCCCGGGTATCGTCGCCTGAATAAAATGCCATCCGCCCATCCTCTGCAATCGAAAGCGTGGCACATTCGCGCGCGAAACGCCCCATGGCAGTACGTTTTTTGGGTGTGGATTGCGGATCAAAGGGGTCAATCTCCACCACCCAGCCAAAGCGGTGCGGCTCATTAACATAGCCACCGTGTTCCATATTTTTCTGCGGCGTCGCATCAAAGCGTGGATCGACGGAAGACCATTGATATTTATTACTGTTGTTGCCCTGTGCAATTCCGTAGCGATGATGCGTTGCCCGCTTTGCATGATCCTGTGCATCGCGATTGACGAAGTAATTGCTCCAGTTTTCTTCGCAGGTGAGATAAGTTCCCCAGGGGGTAACTCCCATAGAACAATTATTGATGGTGCCAAGCACTAACATACCTGTCGGATCGGCTGATGTTTTCAGATAATCGTTCCCCGCCACTGGACCGCTCAGTTGCATTGGTGAGTCAGCGGTAAGGCGCCGGTTAAAGCGCGAATTTTTTACACGCTGCCAATGCCCATCGGCATCGCGCTGGATTTCTATCACACTGATGCCGTGGGCCGCCTGCTCTTTTTTCACTTCATCAATGGGCCGGTGAATTACACCAGCGTCATCAATGCTCTCGGTCGGCCCCGTGGGATGCAAGGTTGGATTGGTGTACTCGTGATTGATAACCAACAACCCATGATCATCAGGTGCATCATCAAATGGAAAGTAAGCCATGCCGTCATGGTTCTGGCCCGCCTGCAGCATTTGCTCCTGCCACGTGTTTTCCGCATCTTTACTCCAGGGTGATGCACCGGTTACCACCTCGTCACCCCAGGAGAAAAAGGGACGGGCCGTGTAACCTGAAGGTACAATAACCTGATCAAAATCCTTTGCCTGTTGTACAGGTACAGATGCAAAACCTATAGCGCCTACAAGGGATAACTGTGAAGTATGGCGAACCGGCGCAGTACATCCTGACAACACCGGCGACAGAAAACTACTTAATGCCAGACCCAGACTGCCTTTCAAAAGGTCTCGACGGGATGTCAAGATATTTTCAAAAGAAGGGTTGCCTGACTTATTCACCGGAATATCGTCAACATCCACTACCACAGCTAATTCTGAGTCTCTATTCATCATCAGGCCCCGTCAACAAGCACTACATTAATCATGTATCATCTGCTGGTTTCAACGCTCAAGATTTAATGCTTCGCGAATGCTCTTCCAGGAAACATATTTAAAATTCTGCGGTGTTTCCGGCATCACCTTGTGGCCGTCCTGAACCACGAGTAAACCTTCGGCAAACGGTCCACCCAGATTGTGATGTGTCACTTCCAGTCCGTCCGTTTCCGATACACCATCGATATTTTTTTCTGCATTAAGATCAATGCGGAAAGTACCGCGATGTTTGTACGGAGCCACCGCGTCCAGTACAACATAGGAATCGTTGCCCTGACTTGATATCACCAGGTAATCCTGCTGCTTGCCGTGATAGATCGCCAAGCCCTCAATATCATCCACCACAATATCCCCAACTCGGATTACCTCGCGCAATTGCGTACCGGTGTCCGGGTCTGCCCCCACAGTCCATACTGCCACATCTTCTTCGCCGACAAATAACTCCCTTGTTCGGTCATTGGCAACACAGCCTTCGGGTTGCGACCCAACGTGGAAAGTGCGGACCAGTTTACCTTGAATTGTTGCACCTTCGGCAGTGATTAAAAATTGTTGGAATTCGCCACTTTTATCGTTAACGATTGCATAAATATCTCCAAAGGTTTTTTTATCGCCAGCCACCGGCTGATACATACAAAAACCGTAGATGTCCTTCATCGTGGTGGGAATCTTTCCGGCCTCGGCAACCTTACCGTTACGACGATCTATGGTGTAAATCGCAAGGCTGTTGTCATCGCGCAAGCTGGCAATCGCCACATCAACGACTTTTTTACCTACCCGCAGGCCGTAGCGAACATCGACATTATTGACATTGCCCGACGGGATGGACTGCACCTCACGTCCATCCAGATCGTAAACCATTAATCCCTGCTTTTTATTTGTTCCCAACACCAGACTGCGCTGTGGATTCTTACTGTGAATCCAGATGGCCGGATCATCTGCCGCATCGCCAAAACGCGACATCGGAGCTGTCTGAACATCCGCAGTGACTGTCGCTATCGTGGATTTCTCTACTGTTACCTGCGTGTGCGCCCAAGGTATGCTTACCGGATAATGTTTTCCATCTGCATCATCGTAGACCAGGATTTCCGCACTGGCGGCGGCTGAGTCGTACCATCCGGCAATGCGCTCCGGCTCCTCAAGCTGAGGAAGCTTCATAGATATTCCAGCGCTGATTTTTTTGCCGTTGATCTGGTATGTGCGCAGTGTTTTGTCTTCGAGCGAAACTGTTGCCAGTCCGCCGGGCAGCGTTACCACAGATTCTGTCCCGCCGGGTAAACCACCGAAAGGTTCACGTAGATCGATAATACTACGACCGGGTGCTGACTCTGCGGATGCACCGTAACGCCAAATCCCGATGCCCTCTTCAGCAATATAAAGCGAAGCAGATACATCATCTACACTGCAAGCTTTGCTGTTGGGTGGAATCGGCAGATTACGCATGTGACGCGCCTGCGTTTTGCCGTGGCGATCCAGCATCAACCAGTGCTCTGCTATGCCGCGCTCATCCAATAAATATACATACAGATTATTGGCGAGATCACGCTGTAAACAGAGATTTTCAACCTGAAAGCCCGGCACCGGTAAACGCATTACTTCACTGATTTTAGCCGCTGCAACATCCACTGAATACAAGGTGGGTACGTGGCCCGGTTCGACGATGGTGGCGAAAAACATTTCGCTTCCCGAAGAATTTAATCGCGTATCGAGCAGCTCCGCATTCACATCCAGAGTCGCACGGCTTTGCAGATTTTTATCCAGCAACAGGATGCCATGATCCGCGCTGACCACCAACCAATGAGGTGCTTGCGCCGGTACAGCAGGAATTGCACTTACAAAAGCGCCCGGATAACGAACAGATACTGGATGCGCCTCAGGTATTGCTGCAGTTGTCCATGCCGCCGTCAACCACATGGATGAAAATAAACCGAATGCGCAAAGCGATTTCACAATACATAGTTTCATAGTAATAAACCGATAAGATAAGCTTGGCATAACACGTCTCTTGATGTATCCCTAAAAGTGAGTGAAAGTAATACCCAACTTATATGTCGGTCCATAGGTTTCATACTGACTATTGAAACCTTTGTTATTGACATAGGTGTAGTAGGATTCATCGGTCAGATTCAGCGCTTCAAAATGTAATTTGATAGCGTCCGTCACGTAGTAACGCAAGGAAAAATCGAGCTGGGTCTGCGCATCTACGTACACATCATAGTTCTCTTCCAGAGGTTCCAAGACCTCCAGTAAATAACTCGATTTATAGTTCGCAGAGATACGCATACTAAATGTTTCAGATTCATAACCCACCATAAAATTTGCCGATGTATCGGACTGGCTCGGCAAAGGCACGGCACGGCTTACCATAGCTTCCGCGTCCTCATCATAGTGGGTGATGTTCGCTTCTGATTCTGCGAAGGTAACGTTAGCGCCGATCAACAGGCCATTCCAGGGTGACGGCAACTGATCAAATCGTTTTGATGCAGAAAGCTCAATACCGTAGATCTCCGCTGTATCACCATTAACGAAAGTCATCGCTTCATCATATTCTGGGTAGGCAGCTGTGTTTCCGAGGTCCGTTTGATATACGAAGTTATCGATATCTTTATAGAAAACAAATGCAGATATCAAACTCGCCACACCGGTATAGTGTTCAATCCCCAAATCAAAATTACTGGACTCCAGGGATTTGAGTTCCGGATTGCCAAATTCTGCTTCATCACCGTCGATATATGATCCCGGGGACAACTGGCTAAAATTGGGACGCACAACGGAATTGGTCCAGGCAGCACGGATTCGGGTGTGCTCACCAATGCTGTAACGAAGGTGTACGGCAGGCAACCAATGGTCCTGCGAATTATTGAATTGTCTAATTTCCAATTCATCGTCCTTCAAACCATAACCCGTTGCGTCAAAATCAATGGATTCGTAACGGACTCCGGTTAATATCCGCCAGTTATCAATATCTACTCTGCCCATTACATAGGCAGCGCCAGTTTTTTCGGTAATATCGAAATCCCCTATCGTCGATTCTTCAGTATCACGGACATCATCATCCACGGTAAAGTCAGCGATGAAATTTTTAACAGCACTGGTGCTAATTGATGGACCGAATTTTCCCAATTGATAGTCAACTGGTTCACCCGCAAAAGGATCCAGGGCGATATCAAAATCATCCAATACCCAGACTTCATTGTCGCTGTCTTTTTCACGCTTGTTGTATTTGGCACCGAATTTCAATTGCGCCGGGTTGTCGCCCAGAGAAAGCTCCCGTGTAAAATCCAGATTAATGGTTTTATTGGTATCGTTGGTTTCGCTGCTGGCTAACTCAATTTCATCCAGATCATAGTTGGATGCGAGATAAAAATCATTCGGTGCTAATAGATTTATTCTGCGTTTACCGCTGTAACTGATATCGGCAAACTCACCAGTAAATAACGCTGACCCCACATGACGCGGCTCATCCTCGCCGGATTTGCTGTAAGCAACACGATAATCAATAATCCAATTATCAATGCGCGTTGAACCGCCGAGGTTGGTGGAAAAAATCTTTTGCGTTTCTTTGCGATCCTTTAATTCACGCTCTACGGCTGCAAATCCGATTTCACCTTCCGTCAGTTCAGCGTCCTCGCCCTCTTCGTCAGTAAATAACACTGTATTAGCTAGTCGGATTTCCGAATCAGTGTATTCGCTGTAAAGGTTGCGCCAATATAACTCGGTGTTTTCAGTAGGATGAAAGTCAATATTCAATGTAGCCCCGAACCGCTCGCGCGTAATGCGGTAATCGCGCTGCTCCACTTCTTTCAATAAACCTTCACCATCTTCGAACTCCCACTCTCCACCGGTCTCCACATTGTCAGAACCGAAGTCGCGCTTGAAAGAACTGATACCTGCGGCAATACCGAAATTGTCGGTACCGTTACCAACACTGAACAGGTTGCTGGCGGTCAGCGCCAATTTAGGGCTTGTTTCTTCGGTGTTATCGTCGTAACTGCCTTCGGCGGTAATTTGATAAAACAATCCTTCACGATCAAAGGCCGATAAACTCTGCACTTCAATGCTGCCACCCAGAGAGTTAGCGTCCATATCCGGTGTCAAGGTCTGGGTAACGATCAGGTTTTCCAATAGATCCGAGGGGATAACATCCAGCGCAACAGCGCGACGATCACTGTCTGGTGAAGGAACGTTAACGCCGTTGATCGTCACCGCATTGAAATCCGGCCCAAGCCCCCGGACCCGTACATAACGTCCTTCACCCTGATCCCGTTCAATCGACAGGCCAGGTAAGCGCTGCAACGCTTCTGAAACATTGGTATCAGGAAATTGACCGATCGCATCAGCAGACACAGCAGTAATGATATTGTCGGCAGTGCGCTGACGGTTCAGCGCTTTGTTTATACCAGCGGCCTGGCCAATAACAATAATATTTTCAATATCAGTGTTGGTCGGAGTAATCGCAAAGTCGGCAACCGTTGTTTTGTTATCCTCCACAACCAGAGTGCGGCGCACACTGCCCGCTCCGACGTAATTAACAACCAATGTATAAGTACCTGGTTGAATGCCGGTGAAAACAAAGCGCCCATCGCGCTGACTTGACGTTTGCAGGTTCAACTCCTCTACCCGAACCTGCCCACCCTGTAAGGCAACATCTTTCGCCGATGCAGTTAGACGCCCTTCAATACGACCATCGGCCTGCGCTAAGCCGGCCAATCCCAAACTTGCGATGGTCACGGCTAATAATGCTGGACGAAACGAATGTTTTTTCTGTGCTTTCACGAATCTGTTCCCCATCTAATTGTTTGCGTTATAGAAGCCCGTTGAAACGGATGGCGCCACGCTAGGGGAGAGATATGACATTTGGGTGACGCGATAGAACTGACCAACGCAGTTTGGGAGTGAAGCGTGCGATTTCAGCAAAGAATTGAGCTGATATGCCCCTTGCAAGAAAGCGCCGCGTTTTTTCAACACCTGCGCAGTTATTTTAAAGAAAACGATTTCACTCTATATTCGCAATTTTTTGCTTCGCAGCCATAACAGCCATTGCAAAAAACTAACCGTAATCCTTCGCTAACCACAGGCTATTAAAAATAATCCGTACTAGTTAAAAAGTATGCTGAGCTTTTTTGCCTCCCCACTGTATTTAATCATTGTCATTAATTTGTCACGCAAGCCTGTTAAAGCTGCAACGCAAAGTTTCCTGGACCTCGTTGGCTCCGAATCTATAGAGAGTAGCCCATGCTTGCATTACATAAATGGAAAATACTGTTGATCCTCGTTGCAGCAAATCTGCTATTACTTGGTTGCCTGAGCGTCGGTGAAATTAAAGATTGGCGAGAGATCGACTGGCTCGATATCCTCGGTGAAGGGGGTATATCACTGTTGTCATTGGTCTGGCTATTATTGATTCTGCACAGTCGTCCAGCAGGTCGGGTGACTAATTTTTTTGTGGCAGGATTGGCCGGCATTTTCCTCGCCAGTTTTCAAGATACATTGGATGAAGTCATTCGAATACCAGACACCGTCAGCTTTGATCAATGGGTGGAGTCAGGACTGATGCCGATAGGTTTATTATTGCTGACTTATGCAATCTATCACTGGCACAAAGAGCAACTGCACATCAACGAACATCTGCGCAAGCGTGAGCGACTGTTCCGTGAGCACCGCATCCAGGATCCGGTTACCCATCTGGGCAGCGCAGAATATTTACGCCGACAATTACATACGGAGCTGCTCCACCATCACCAGCAACAACTGCCTTTATCCCTATTGTTATTGGACGTGGACAACTTTGCCCACATCAATCGTCGTTACGGCAATGAGGAAGGTGATCGTCTGTTACAGGAACTGACAGAGCTGATCCTGCTGAATTTGCGCCGTTGCGATTTATTATGTCGTTACGCTGGGGATCGTTTTGCGGTCCTCCTGCCTAACACCGGCGAAACCATGGCTCAGATGCTTGCGCAGGAACTGGCAAATGTCATACGCCATTTTGCGTTTAAGACCAGGCGTCACGGCGAAAGCGTTTTTCATTCCGTCAGTATCGGCGTCGCTCTGGCCTTGGATGAGTCGCCCGAGCACTTGCTGGCGCGTGCGAATCAGGCGCTGCTGCATGCCAAGGAAAAGCAGGAAAGCGATATCTTCCTCGCCGCATAGGTCTGTCCCATGAAGCCTTGGTATGAATGCGATACACCTTGCATCCTCGCTCACCAACAGCCGGCAGTGCTGATCGACCTGGCGCTTACCCGCGGTATCGACAGTCATAGATTGTTGCGCGGAACCGGCTTTTTCTATGAAGACATTCTCGCCGGCAAACTTCATATTGCACCACGGCAATGCTATCAATTACTCACCAACATCCGCCGCCTGCTGCCAAGTGATGACACAAGTTTTTTAATGGGGCACCGGCTGTTTCCCGGTAATTGTGGTGCCGCCAGTTCTGCGCTCCTGAATGCAAAGGATCTGCAACAGGCATTGGAATTACTTACGCGCTACCGCCTGTTACTCACGCCATTAATCGCACCACGCCTGCATTATGATGCAGATTTTCTTTACATCTATTGGCAAGACACCTGTGGTGCAAACAGTGAATGGCCTTTTCTGATGGAGATGATTACCACGGCACTCACTTCGCTGAGCCGCTGGCTGAGCGGCCAGAGCCTGCCCTGGCGGTATTATTTCTCCCATCATCAGCCGCGTTATATTGAGCAATATCAGGTGCATCTGGGCGACCATCTCGCCTTCAACAGCCATATGGATGCCATGGTGATAGCCCGGGAATATCTCCACACGCCCTGGATCAATGCATCCCCCAGCGCAGTGATCCTGGCCCAACGGGACGCAGATGCGCAACTGGCAGAGATCGGTCTTGAAGGCGGTTTCCTGGAACGCCTCTACTGCCACTTGCTCCACAACATCCAACGTCCGACCAGCCTAGATCAGGTAGCCGCGTCTTTCGGGATGAGCAGTGCCACCCTTAAACGTAAATTAGGCAAACACCAGAGTCACTTTCAGGCGCAGTATGACCAAGTGCGTAAATGCCTGGCCCTGTATCTGATCAACCGCCAGGGCTGGAGCAACGAGCAGGTCGCCAGCCACCTCCACTTCCATGATGCTAATAACCTGCGGCGCGCCTTTAAGCGCTGGACCGGTGTCACCCCGACGGTACTAAAAGCATTCACGCTCTGACGGCCGCGCTTTACATATAGCAGCAGCTGAATTACCTTGCTGATCTCGCCGAGCCTTTCGGTAACCGCTATTCCGGCCGGGATTATCCGGCCCCGCTTCTATCAGTGAGATCACATGCAAAAGTTACGCTGGGGCGTGCTCAGCACGGCCAAAATCGGACGCACCAAGGTTATTCCCGCCATTCAAACGTCTCTTCACGGCGAAGTTGTCGCCATCTGCTCCCGCGATGCCGCCAGTGCACAGCTGGTTGCAGATGAACTGGGCATCCCCCGCGCCCACGGCAGTTACGAAGCCTTGCTGGCAGATCCGGACGTGGATGCGATATACAACCCTCTGCCCAATCATCTGCATGTGCCCTGGTCCATCAAAGCGCTGGAGGCAGGCAAGCACGTGCTGTGCGAGAAGCCGCTGGGCCTGAGTGCTGCCGACGTATTGCCGTTGCTGGATGCGGCGAAACGATACCCGCACCTGAAGGTCATGGAAGCCTTTATGTACCGCTTCCACCCCCAATGGGATAAAGCCCGGGAGCTGGTGACCAATGGCAGCATTGGCCAGGTCCGCCATATCCACTCGCACTTCTCCTACAACAACCGTGAACCGGAAAATATTCGCAACAACGCTGATATGGGCGGCGGTGCGCTGATGGACATCGGTTGCTACAGCATCTCGCTATCCCGTTACTTGTTTCAGAGCGAGCCGCTGCGGGTTTTCGGACACATCATGCCCTATCCGGGTTACGAGGTAGACTGCTTTGTCTCCGGCATCCTGGAGTTCGCTGACGGCACCGCGACCTTTACTGCATCCACCAAGATCGAAGGACAGCAATTCATGGAAGCCAGTGGCGAAAGCGGCAGCGTGTTCCTTCCTGTTCCATTCAGCCCCGTCGCTGACACCTCGGCCAAGGTATTGATCAAGCGCAACGATCAGCGCGAAGAACTCGTCATAGATTCCTGCGATCACTATCGCAATATGGCTGATGCCTTCGCAGAAAGCATATTCAAACAGCAACCTGTGCCAACCCCGTTGAGCGATGCGCTGGCTAACATGAAGATTATTGACGCGGTTTTTGCCAGTGCAGCCAGTGGAAATTGGGTGAGCCTGAACTGGTAACATTTGGTTTCCATTGCTGACGCACTTTTGGAACATTCATTATTCGTACATTATCCGCCCTGAAGTTTTACTATTTCATTTGCGGCATCAAGAGGTAGGCGACGTGGACAGCAGTGATTCTGCAAGCAACCGTTATATGCGTGAAGGGGCATCCAGCAATTCCGCGACAACCAGTGGAATACCCAAAATTGTTGTTGTGGGTGGCGGTGCTGGCGGATTGGAGTTGGCAACCAAACTTGGACGTAAACTTGGCAAAAGAAAAAAAGCAGAAATTATCCTGATTGACCGCAACACAACGCACCTGTGGAAGCCCTTACTTCATGAAGTTGCGGTAGGCACCATGGATGAAGGGGTGGATGCAGTGAGCTATCGTGGCCACGCGATTGCCAATTATTTTTATTTCCGCCTCGGTACTATGACCGGTATCGACCGCGAAACTCGACAGGTGGTCCTTGCACCGATGCGAGATGATGAAGGCAAAGAATTCCTGCCATCTACTCGCATCGATTACGACTATCTAATCCTTGCCCTCGGCTCGGTGTCCAATGACTTCAACACACCCGGCGTCAAGGAACATTGCATCTTCCTTGACAGCCCGTCGCAGGCGCACCGCTTTCGTAACAAGCTTCTGAACTCGTTTTTGCGCATCCAGCGCCTGCCAGACAATCAGGAAGATGTGCGCATCGCCATCGTCGGCGGCGGTGCTACGGGAGTCGAGCTCTCAGCAGAACTCCATCATGCCGTGGCAGAATTTCATAACTATGGTTTTAATGCACTTTCCAATGAACACCTGAAAGTCACATTGGTGGAAGCAGGGCCACGTATTCTTCCTGCCCTGCCCGAACGGATTTCCTCTGCCGCGCATAAGGAGCTGATCAGTATCGGGGTCGACGTCAAGCTGAATACCACCATCACCAAAGCAACCAGCAGCAGCCTGGAAACGAAGGACGGAGAGCTGATTGAAGCCGACCTTCTGGTCTGGGCGGCGGGCATCAAGGTGCCGGACTTTATGAAAGATATTGGTGGACTGGAAACCAACCGGATCAACCAGCTGCTCGTTAATGAGTATCTGCAAACTACGCGCGATCCTCACATCTTTGCCATCGGTGACTGCGCAGAATTCACCCAGCCGGACGGCAAACGTGTTCCTCCCCGAGCCCAGGCCGCTCATCAGATGGCGAGCACCTGTTACAGAAATCTGGTAGCTCTGCTTAACAGTAAACCTCTGCAGACCTATGTTTACAAGGACCACGGCTCATTGATCTCCTTGTCGAACTATTCCACCGTGGGAAATTTGATGGGGAATCTGAATAAAGGAAGCCTGTTTATTGAAGGACGGGTGGCTCGCTTTGTTTATGTATCGCTTTACCGAATGCATCAGGTGGCTATACATGGTGTAATAAAAACTGCGCTGGTTATATTTGCCAATCGAATTAACCGCTGGTTGAGACCGCGACTGAAATTACACTGACACCAACAATCAATCGTTACTGGAGCACAAGGACGTTATCCAGCGATAGCATTCTGTTGATGGCTGACAGGGTTCAACCGATGATGCACTTCACCGACCTCCGGTGTATAGCACCCTCGTGTGGCCAGATAATGCAAATTAAACAGCGCAAAGTAATCCAGCAAAACCTCCCCCTGCATCGGCTCTTCCGCAAGCTGCAAACATAGCGCGGCCGCCTCAACTGTCGACAGATAATGATCCTGGTGCGACTTTCTCACCGCGTAGCCGCGCAATAAGGTATCCGGCAAACACAGCACCGGAACCGTTTCAAGCCAGCGACTCAGATGAAACATCCGGCCGCTTTGCTTCCAGGTGCCGTCCAGCAGAATAAATGTCGGACGCTTATCTCCCACTGCCGGAATCTCAGAAAACACATCGCGTGCGCCTCCGGCCGCTGCCGGATAAATAATGAAACACTGGCGGCCCCGATCACTGATCAACTGCAGCAGCTCAGAATCCGGTGAGGTCCGACTCCAGGAAAAGTAATGGACATTTTCTGGAAAAACATCGGCGATCAATCTTCCGGTATTCGTAGGCTTGAACACTTCATCACGATGCATCAACACGACAAAATCACAGCGGGACGCCGAACAAGGACGCCATTGGCAGAGACAGGCAAAACTTGCCAGCTGGCACGACTCGCAGCGCACCACTGACTTTCCCCGCGCATTGAAGGCCCGCGTAGATTCCGACAGACACCGCTGACGAAGCTGCTCATAGGTACTCATGGAACGCCACCGACGTCATTGATTTAAAACACATTGCACTGCGAAAAGCAGATAACGGCAGGCACAAAAAAGCCCCGATGAACGGGGCTCTTTTGTAGTGAGGATGGCATGTGCCGCTCACATTTATGGTACCCAAGGCCGGACTCGAACCGGCACAGCTTGCGCCACTACCACCTCAAGGTAGCGTGTCTACCAATTCCACCACTTGGGCTTGTTAAACCTTACTCCTCAGACTCCGGTACAGCAGGTATATCGCTGGTTGCTGCCGGTGCTGTTTCTTCAACAGTGGGCACATCCGATTGCGGCATCTGCGGAACTTCAAATGGAACAGGAACTCCGTCCGCAGCAATTGATGTACTGTTTTTTGCAATGATAGCCAAGCCAAAGCTTGTGCAAAAGAAAACGGTGGCCAGGATAGCCGTGGCACGGGTAAAAAAGCTGCTGCCGCCTTGGCTACCAAATACGGTTTGTGAGGCACCGCCTCCGAAAGACGCACCAGCTGCTGCGCCTTTACCTTGTTGCAGCAGAATCAGGCCGATAATCGCCAGCGCTGTCAACACGTGAATAACAAGAATAACTTTTTCCATTGTCATGGCTCTCTGGTTGAGCAGTGAATGAAAAATCTACACCTGACGTTGATGGCTCTTCCATTACCAACAGGTGTTACACATCAGCTGCTCGGCAAATACTTATAAACTCTTCTGCACTTAATGAAGCTCCACCTAGCAAAGCTCCATCAATATCTGTCATGGCAAAAAGCTGGGCCGCATTGTCAGCTTTAACACTTCCGCCATACAGAATACGAACCCTTTGTCCAACCTCACCCAGTTGTTCACGAATATAACGGTGAACTTCCTGCGCCTGCTGTGGTGTTGCCGTCTTGCCTGTACCCACAGCCCATACTGGTTCGTATGCCACCACGGCGCGCTCGAAGGCGTCACATCCGACCAGGTCCAATACAGCATTCAGCTGTCTGTGAATCACCGCCAGCGCCTGGCCAGCTTCACGTTGCGCAAGCGACTCCCCTACACACAGGATGGGGATCAACTGTTCGCGCTGTACCGCGATAAACTTTTCTGCAACCTGAACGTCTGATTCCTGCTGCATTCGACGGCGTTCATTGTGGCCAACAATGACGTAGCGGCATTGCCACTCCGCCAGCATCCGGGCAGATACCTCACCCGTGTATGCTCCCCCTGCATGTTCACTCACACTTTGAGCACCCAGCGCTATAGCCGATGATGCAATCAATTCCTGTGTGTGCTGCAAGTAAGGAAAGGGTGGACAGACAACAACTTCAGCGTTGTGCTTCCCCTGCCAACCTTCTATTACCTTGGCCAGCAATGCAGCGTTAGTGCGCTGATCACCGTTCATTTTCCAGTTGCCTACCACCAACTGGCGACGCTTGGTGTTATTTGCCTTGTTCAAGCAATACCTCCCCCAAAGCGGGCGCTAATGGTAGCTAAGATGGGTTGAACATACAATCCCATTTTTAACAGCCACACCCAACTTTTATTATTTATGGTTGAGTCCTTCGGTTTGTTGCCGATACAAACCACCAGACATTGAATTTAATTCAATGCCGACTCAACCACCGATGCCAGCTCCTGGGCCAACTCCTTCACCTGATTCTTATCCTGGCCTTCCACCATCACACGTACTACCGGCTCTGTACCTGAAGGGCGCAGTAACACTCTGCCGGTTCCGGCCAGCTTATCTTCTACCTTCGCAACCGCCCCTTGAATCGCCGGGTCGGCATTGATGTCGATGCGCTTGGCCATGTGCACATTAATCATAGTCTGCGGGAGCTTCTGCATACCCTTCTTGGCTTTATGAAGAGGGATGCCCAAGGTCGTAATCGCCAGCAATACCTGCAGCGCGGAGATAATGCCGTCGCCGGTGGTAGTTACATTGCTGCAGACGATGTGACCGGAGTTTTCTCCGCCCAGAGACCAGCCCTTATCGCGCATCATCTCGATCACATACCGGTCTCCCACCTTGGCGCGGGCAAAAGGCACCCCCAGCTCTTTGAGACCCAGCTCAAAACCAAAATTGCTCATGAGCGTACCGACAACACCGTCGCACCCACCCCCATATTGCTGCTGATGGGATGCGATGATGTAAAGCAGTTCATCACCGTCGACCAGCTCGCCTTTATGATCGACAAAAACTACGCGGTCGCCGTCGCCGTCAAAGGCAATCCCCAGATCCGCTCCCACCTCAACAACACGCTCCTGTAAAGCTTCCGGCTTGGTGGAGCCACAACTGCGATTGATGTTAGTCCCATTAGGCTCGACAAATAAAGGGACCACCTTGGCGCCAAGCTCCGTGAACACGCTTGGGGCGATGTTATAGGTAGCACCATGGGCACAATCGAGAACAATTTGCAGCCCTTGCAGACTGAAACCCCAAGGCATGGTGCCTTTGCAGAATTCAATATACCGTCCCGACGCATCGGTGATACGCCGCGCCTTACCCAGCCGCTCGGCTGTTACCATTGGCTTTTCCAGCTGCTCCTCAATCTGCATCTCGATGTCGTCGGGCAGCTTGGTGCCGTTGCCACTGAAGAACTTGATGCCATTGTCGACATAGCTGTTATGGGATGCACTGATCACAATGCCGGCTTGCGCCTGAAAAGTACGTGTCAGGTAAGCCACTCCCGGCGTAGGCATAGGACCGAGCAAACCCACGTCTACACCGGCATTGATCAACCCTGCCTGCAGGGCAGACTCGAACATATAGCCGGAAATCCGCGTGTCTTTTCCGATGAGAATCATGTTGGGACCGGAGAAACGATCCATCAGGACGCAGCCTGCAGCCCATCCCAGCTTCAACATGAAGTCCGGAGTAATGGGAAATTCACCAACCAGACCGCGAATGCCGTCGGTGCCAAAATATTTGCGCGCCATAGATGCCAGACTCCGTTCACCTGAGAAAATGAGGTCGTGATAATTGGGGCAGCATTTTACGCAATCCCGCCGCTGATTTTCAGTTATTTTTTATTTCGTTAACCGCTGCCATTACGTTGAGGACATCAACGGTGGCTGCCACATCATGTACGCGAATGATGGCCGCTCCCCGCTCCGCAGCTGCGAGAGCCAAAGCCAGGCTGCCCGGCAGACGTTCGTGAACGTCCCGCCCCAGCAGTGAAGCCAGCATCGATTTTCTTGATAGGCCAACCAACAGGGGATATCCAGTTTGCTTAAGCTCAACCAGATGGGCCAGCAGCGTAAGATTGTGTTCCAGCGTTTTGCCAAATCCAAAACCGGGATCAAGAATGATCTGGCCTGCAGGAATGCCTGCCGCCTGGCAGGTTTCTGCGCGGGCTAACAGAAAATCCTTCACTTCCTTCACCACGTCGGTATAAACCGGATGTTTCTGCATGTTTTGCGGCTCGCCTTGCATATGCATGATGCAGACAGGCAGGCCAGCGGCTACCGCGGCTGCAAGTGCGCCCTCGCGCTGGAGAGCACGGATATCGTTGATAATACCGGCACCTGCAGCGGCGGATTCGCGGATAACACTGGCGGTACTGGTATCCACGGAGACGATAGCGCCCAATTCGCGCACCAGCGCTTCCACAACCGGAACCACGCGATCCAGCTCTTCCTGTTCAGACACAGGCAGGGCTCCGGGACGGGTCGATTCCCCGCCCACGTCCAGGATCTGCGCCCCCTCCGCCAGCATCTGCGCACCTTTCTGCACAACCAGGTCAAGCGCCAGATGGTTATCTCGATAGTAACTGCCACCATCGGAGAAAGAGTCTGGAGTGGTGTTGAGAATTCCCATTACTACCGGTTTGGTTAAATCAAGTTTCTTGGCGCCGCATAGGAGCTGCATCTTGTACCTCGAAGACAGATGTGCAGAAATTCGGGTCATTATAAAAAAACAACCCCGAGCAAGCTCGGGGTTGTGGCAGAAAGCCTTAGATCAGTGGTCTTTTGCCGGTCCACCTATCGGCCCGGCCGGATTCTCGTCAGGCCCCTTTTTACCATCACCCGTATCTTTAGAGCGCAGGTGACTGTTGAAGTCATCATCATGCCAGTCCCTTGGTGGGCGTACTTTACGCCGGGCCATCAGGTCATCCACCTGTTCAGCATCAATGGTTTCATATTCCATGAGTGCATCTTTCATGGCTTCAAGGATGTCGCGATTTTCTTCCAATATCTTCTGAGCACGGGCGTAGCACTCATCAATTATCCGACGAACTTCCTCATCTATGAGCTTGGATGTCTCGTCAGAATATTGCTGAGAGGACATGCCCGGATAAGCACCTTCCTCTTCACCATAATGAAGTGGCCCCAGTTTGGTCGATAAACCCCACTTGGTCACCATACGGCGAGCCAGGTCAGTGGCTCGCTCAATATCATTGGATGCTCCGGTGGTGATACCGTCAAAACCCAGTGTCATTTCCTCTGCGATACGCCCACCGAACAATGTACAGATGCTCGATTCAAGTGAGCGCTTACTCATGCTGTACTTATCGCCTTCCGGGAGAAACTGAGTTACACCCAAGGCCCGACCACGCGGAATAATGGTGACTTTATGGACCGGATCATGTTCAGGCACCAGTCGCGCCACGATGGCATGCCCAGCTTCATGATAGGCAGTGTTTTCTTTTTCCTTCTCGCTCATCACCATGGTACGGCGCTCCGCACCCATCATGATCTTGTCACGAGCTTTCTCGAAATCTTCCATGGTGACGAGTCGCTTATTACCGCGCGCTGCAAATAACGCAGCCTCATTCACCAGGTTAGCCAGATCCGCTCCTGAGAATCCAGGCGTACCGCGTGCAATAACCGACGCGCTGACCCGCTCTTCAATAGGCACCTTACGCATATGCACTTTCAGAATCTGCTCCCGCCCACGGATGTCAGGCAGGCCAACAAAAACCTGACGGTCAAAACGACCCGGACGAAGCAACGCGCGGTCCAATACATCTGCGCGGTTAGTGGCAGCGATGATGATGACGCCATCATTGCCCTCAAAACCATCCATCTCAACCAGCAGCTGGTTAAGCGTTTGTTCACGCTCATCATGGCCACCGCCATGGCCGCCGCCACGATGACGGCCTACAGCGTCAATCTCATCGATAAAGATAATGCAGGGAGCCTGCTTTTTCGCCTGGTCAAACATGTCGCGGACCCGGGAAGCGCCCACCCCCACAAACATCTCTACAAAATCGGAACCTGAAATAGAAAAGAACGGTACCTTGGCTTCACCTGCGATGGCTTTTGCGAGCAGGGTTTTACCGGTTCCCGGTGGGCCTACCATCAGCACCCCGCGCGGAATCTTGCCCCCCAGACGCTGGAATTTCGAAGGATCACGCAGATATTCGACCAGTTCCTGAACCTCTTCTTTGGCCTCATCAACACCGGCCACGTCAGCAAAGCTGGTTTTTATCTGATCCTCACCCAACAACCGCGCCTTACTCTTTCCAAAACTCATGGGGCCGCCACGGCCACCGCCGCCACCCTGCATCTGGCGCATAAAAAACAGGAAGACAGCAATAATGATCAGGATGGGGAAGCTGGCCACCAGCAACTGATGCCACAGACTGGGCTGCTCTACCTCGCGGCCTTTGACAGCGACTTTATGGTTCAGCAGATCATCAATGAGCTTTGGATCCTGCACCTGAGGGCGAATCGTCTTGAAGGGGGCGTTATTTGTATAAACGCCTTCGATCGTCAAGCCATCGATAGTCACCTCCCGCACGCGATTGTCCTTCACAGCGAGGATGAACTCTGAATAGCTCAGGCTTTCATTGCTGGAGCCCTTGTTAAAGTTTTCAAACACGCTGAACAGGACTACAGCGATAACCAGCCACAGGATTAGGTTCTTTGTCATATCGTTCAAGGACGCTTCCTCAGTCGCACATCAAATATTTTCGCGTTGTTGTATCAGTATAGTGTGGAAGATCGGCAGACACACCTCAGGGAAAGACGATGATTTGCAGAATTCCGCGGCAATTAACAATAAATTACACAATCTCTGACATGATTTTCGCTGATTCATCGGTGATGCAGCTTGAGATCTCAACTTGTTTTGGCCATTTTCCCGCTGTTTGGTTTCACCAGTTGAAGACGACAGCGTCAGCTCGGCCACGGATTTTCAGCTAAGTTCGCTTATAGTGGGGGCCTTACGACACATTACAAGGCTAATCAGCATATCGGGAATGTGTTTACCCGCCATTACCGCTCTCAGGCTTCATGCGCTACAATGCCCGGCTTTTATACATGTTCTCAAAGGTTAATCCTATGCCCCTCACCGCCGACCGTAAAAAACAATTTCGTACGATTGGTCATCAACTGAATCCGATTGTGACCGTGGCCGGCAATGGCTTAAGCGAAGGGGTCGTGCAGGAGCTGAATCGTGCCCTGGATGACCATGAGCTGATCAAGGTCAAGCTCGCCATTGCGGACCGCGAAGAGCGAAAAGAGGTCGTTGCCCAGCTGCAGGAGCTGCCTCATGTTGAACTGGTACAGGAAGTAGGCAAAATAGTTTTACTCTATCGTCCTAATAAAAAAGCCAATCCCAAGCTTTCCAACCTGCATCGCTAAGCCATCACCTGCCAGCCCAGGTGCATCAGACAGCCTGGGCGCGCAGACTTTCTATATCCCGCAGTGGCGGCGCGCCGAACATTCTTGAATATTCCCGGCTGAACTGCGACGGGCTTTCGTAGCCCACCCGATACGCAGCCTTAGAAGCATCAACAGCGTCTACCAGCATAATTCGCCGCGCCTCCAGCAAGCGCAGGCGCTTCTGGTATTGTAAGGGGCTCATCGCCGTAACCTCTTTGAAGTGCGCGTGAAATGAAGAGGGACTCATATTAGCCATATCCACCATCTGCGTTATACAGACGGGCTGGTCAAAGTTACTCTTCAAAAACCTAATTACCTGGGAGATTCGCTGCATGTTCCCGCCCTGCATGGCCATCTGCACCATCCGGGAACCATAAGGGCCTTTCAGTAAGCGGTAATAAAGCTCCCGTTTAATCAACGGTGCCAGGAAATCGATGTCTCCGGGGCTTTCCAGCAGCTCAACGAGGCGCAGAACCACCCCCACCAGCGCCACATCAGCCTCACCGACAAAAAGCCCGCGAGAACTAGGGAGCGAACGAGTATCACAGGATTCTATTTCAGGAATCAGCTCATTGATCTGGCGTAGATCAAGGTCAATCTGAATACTCAGATAAGGCACGTCGCGGTTCGCCAGCACTACCTGCCCGGTTACCGGCAGATCTACCGACACCATGAGAAACTGGGAGGGAGCATACCGATACCTTTCCTCCTCCAGCATCACTTCCTTTTCTCCCTGCACAATCAGGCAAAAAGACGGCTCATACACCACCGGAAACTTCATGCTCAAGGCTGACCCCTTAATACACTTCAAGCCAGGGATAAGGGTCGGATGTATTCCATCTCGCGGGGAAAAAGCGCCTACCAGACGAATCAGTTCCTGTTGTTGCTGTTCGTTCATCACCGAATGTCTCTCCGTTTGATCACGTATCGAGAGTACAAAAGCAAGCTATGAAAATAAATGAGGCAAAAGATTATTTGCAGGAATAGGCAAGAGTTGCGCAGATCCGTGCATTAACGCTTTCGGGTATGCCCCTTATTCTGACTCCACTACCAACCTCGACCAAGGAGTCGTTATGAAAAACGTTCAAGATAAAGTTATCGTGATCACTGGTGCAAGCAGTGGCATCGGCGAAGCCAGTGCCCGTCTGCTTGCTGAACACGGAGCCAAGCTGGTCCTGGGCGCCCGCAGAACCGAGAAGCTGGAGCAGATTGTTATAGATATCCGCAACAGCGGCGGACAAGCTGCGTTTATGGCTGTGGATGTCACTGATCTGGTCGCGGTAAAAGCGCTGATTGGCTTTGCCGAACGGACTTTTGGCCAGGTAGACGTCATCTTCAATAATGCCGGCATCATGCCTCTCTCCCCCATGAGTGAACTGAAGGTGGATGAGTGGAACCGGATGATTGATATCAATATCCGCGGTGTTCTGAATGGAATTGCTGCCGGCTTACCACTGATGCAGGCCCAGGGACGAGGCCACTTCATCAACACTGCGTCCATCGGCGCTCATGTCGTAGTCCCGACGGGTGCCGTATATTGTGCGACCAAGTATGCGGTGTGGGCAATTTCCGAAGGATTGCGTCAGGAGTCAAAAGACATTCGTGTAACTACCATTAGCCCGGGAGTTGTAGAGACTGAACTGGGTCATGACATCAGCGATGAAGCGACCAAGGGCCAGCTTAAAGAGTGGCGCAAGGCTGCCTTGACGCCAGATGCCATTGCCCAGGCGGTTTTGTACGCAGTTGCTCAGCCAGATAGCGTCGATGTCAATGAACTGATCGTTCGTCCAACCAGCAGTGCCTTTTAACATCAGGAAGTTATAAATAAAAAGCCCCGGCTGACCGGGGCTTTTTATTAAAACGGAATGTCATCATCAAAACTGTCAAAACCGGCTGGCGGTTGTTGAGGTGCGTTGCCTTGGCCGGAAGAGCCAAAGCCGCCTTGATTACCGTATTGAGGAGCGGGCTGCGGACTGCTCGGCACTGCTTTAGGCTGGCTGAATCCTTGATTCTGACCGTACCCCTGCCCGTAATCGCCACCCATATTGCTGCTGGCATTATCGCCCCGGCTGTCCAGCATTTGCATTTCATTGGCGACAATTTCTGTGGTGTATCTGTCTGTGCCGTCCTGCGCCTGCCATTTGCGCGTACGCAAAGAGCCTTCAATATAAACCTTGCTGCCTTTGCGCAGATATTCACCCGCGATCTCACCGAGGCGGTTGAAAAATACCACCCGGTGCCACTCAGTGCGCTCCTGGGGCTGCCCAGTATTCTTGTCCTTCCAGGTTTCTGAGGTCGCCACGCTGATATTAGTAACCGCTCCGCCCGAGGGCATATATTTGACTTCCGGGTCCTGACCCACATTACCAATCAGAATAACTTTATTGATCCCACGAGCCATGTAACTTCTCCTCTTGATTTATCGTGTATTCGCCTCTGGCGACATTTAACCTATTCAACCGGGCTGCCAATTTATCAGCCCTCGCCACCGCATACCAGAAGGCAGTGCTTATTTTTCCACAATGTCAGTCAATGCCTGACGATCTACCAACCGTGGATCAACTTTTAGATAGATTGTGTTTTCCGAGCTGACCACCAGGACTTCCGCCACCCCTTCTACCGCACGCAGCTGCTCCGACACCAATAGAGGATCCTGCCCACGCAGGGGGATGAGAACACTGGCCAGATAGCGCGGAGGCCGCATGAACCAGGCAATAATCAACCACGCCAGCCCTATCACAGCAGCCACAGCAAGTACGGCCATCATCCCCCACTGCTGGAGCAGCCAGCCACCGACAGCCCCACCAGAAAATACGCCCAGCACCTGGCAGGTGGCATAAATACCTGTGGCAGTGCCCTTGGCTCCCGCTGGGGCAATCTTGCTGACCATGGAAGGCAGGGTGGCCTCAAGCAAGTTGAACGCCGTAAAAAACAGGAATATTGCAATCAGCGTCAGGGGCATATTAGGAGGCGTGCGCATCAATGCCAACTCCATCAGCACCAGCAAGCCTACTGCCCCCAGAAACACCGGTTTGATCTGACGGCGCTTCTCAGCAACGATGATGAACGGCAACATCACTACAAACGCCAGTGCCAGAAGAGGAAAATACAGCAGCCCGTGGTAATCCCTTCCTACGCCCAGTTGCTGCTCAAGGATTGATGGCAACACCATAAAGTTAGCCATCAATACAAAATGCAGTGCAAAAATTCCGAAGTTCAGCCGCAGCAGATCCGGATTCTTGAATGTGTTCCACATCAAAGCCGGTACCGCGCCAGCCTCCCGACGACGCTGCGGCGCCGCTACTGCCGGTACAGCACCGAACAGGATAGCGATTCCAACAATACCCAGAGCTGCAGTCAGCCAGAAAATGCTGGACACCCCGGCCCAGGCCGCCATCAACGGACCAACCGTCAGAGCCACAGAAAAGGATACTCCAATGGACGCGCCGATCGTGGCCATGGCTTTGGTGCGATTCTCTTCTGTCGTCAGGTCCGTCAGCAATGCCATCACGGCTGCAGAGATTGCGCCCCCGCCTTGCAGGAATCGCCCGATGATTAACTCCATCACCGTATCAGCCTGCGCCGCAATGACACTGCCAAAGACAAAAATAATCAGGCCCGCGAAGATCACCGGTTTACGGCCGATACGATCAGATAAAACTCCAAAGGGAATCTGCAGCAGCGCCTGACTGAAGCCATAGGCTCCCAACGCCAGGCCTAAAAGGAACGGCGAACTGCCACTGTAGTCAGAGCTGTACAACGCCAGGACCGGCAGCAGCATAAACAGACCGAACATACGGAATGAATACAGCGCTGCCAGGGAAACGATGACTCGTCGCTCAAAAGGAACCGGGTTTGTTTGCACGGGTAGTGATGCCTAATGAAAAGAGGCGATTCTATCAAGAGCGGTGAGTGAGAGGCCAGCCGCTTACCGGTTTCCCTATCCTGCCAGCAAAAACACGTCTCCTGACAACTTTTGGCGAGAGATTTCCGTATAATCGGGTGCTTTGTCTCTTCTTTCACCCGCGCAGCTGTAAGGTGGTTAATGGATACGATTATCGTCAGGGGTGCACGCACCCACAATCTCAAGAACATTGATCTGGATATACCGCGCGACAAGCTGGTGGTCATTACCGGCCCTTCCGGTTCAGGAAAATCCTCCCTTGCATTTGACACGCTCTACGCTGAAGGCCAGCGCCGCTATGTAGAGTCCTTGTCTACTTATGCACGTCAGTTTTTATCCATGATGGAGAAGCCCGATGTAGACCATATTGAAGGCTTGAGCCCAGCCATCTCGATCGAGCAAAAATCCACCTCGCACAACCCCCGTTCGACGGTAGGCACCATCACTGAGATCTATGATTACCTGCGTTTGCTCTACGCCCGGGTCGGAGAGCCTCGCTGCCCGATTCACAATGAACCCCTTGCAGCTCAGACCGTCAGCGAGATGGTAGACACAGTGTGTGCACTACCCGAAGGCACAAAGCTGATGCTGCTGGCACCAGTGGTGCGGGACCGCAAAGGCGAGCATATTCACATACTGAACCAATTAAAACGCGACGGATTTATCCGGGCCCGCATCAACGGCTTACTGGTCGATCTGGACGATGCGCCCAAACTCGATAAAAAGAAAAAGCATAATATCGACGTTGTGGTTGATCGCTTCAAAGTGCGCGATGACCTGAAACTACGACTCGCTGAATCTTTTGAAACAGCCTTGAATTTATCAGAAGGAATTGCCAGCATCAGCTATATGGACGGCGAAGCGCCGGACCGTCTGTTTTCCTCCAGACACGCCTGCCCCATCTGTGATTACAGTCTTAGCGAGCTGGAGCCACGCCTGTTTTCCTTTAATAACCCGGCCGGCGCCTGTCCAGCGTGCGACGGTCTCGGAGTCAGACAGTATTTTGATGAAGACAAGGTCGTCCAGTTTCCCGAGGCGTCCTTATCCGAAGGCGCCATACGCGGGTGGGACAAGCGCAACGTTTACTATTTCCACATGCTCGCTTCACTCGCCGAGCATTATGGCTTTGATGTTGATACCCCGTGGAAGAAACTGAAACAAAAACAACGGGACGCCGTATTGTATGGTTCAGGCAACGAGCTGATCGCCTTCAATTATGTCAACGATCGCGGCGATGTTTACAAGCGCACGCACACCTTCGAAGGTGTTCTTCCCAACATGGAGCGACGCTATCGGGACACAGAGTCTCAGATGGTGCGCGAGGAGCTGGCGAAATATTTATCCACTAACCATTGCCCCGAGTGTGAAGGCACACGCCTCAGAACAGAAGCTCGATATGTATTTGTCGATAACCGAACCCTGCCACAAATCACTGAACTTCCTGTAGCCGATGCCTACGATTATTTTCAGCAATTGAAATTCAGTGGGCGCAAAGCAGGCATCGCTGACAAAATTTTGAAAGAGTTGCGTGACCGCTTCCGCTTTCTTGTGGATGTCGGCCTGAATTATCTGACGCTCAACCGCAGCGCAGAAACCTTGTCAGGAGGCGAAGCCCAGCGTATCCGCCTCGCCAGTCAGATCGGAGCCGGCCTCGTCGGAGTGATGTACATACTTGATGAACCTTCCATTGGTTTACATCAGCGCGATAACGAACGGCTCCTCAAGACCCTGACGCATCTGCGAGATCTGGGGAACACCGTTATTGTTGTAGAGCACGATGAAGATGCTATTCGTCAGGCCGACCACGTTATTGACATAGGTCCCGGCGCAGGCGTTCACGGGGGCCAGGTTATTGCCCAGGGCGACGTCAAGAAGATTATGGCCAATAAAGAATCCATTACCGGCCAATACCTTAGCGGCAAGCGCGAAATTGCGGTTCCGGAAAAGCGCCATCCTTTTGACCCAGAAAAAGTGTTGCGATTAATCGGAGCCACCGGCAATAACTTGCAGAACGTAACTGCAGAAATTCCTGTCGGCCTGATGACCTGTGTAACCGGCGTGTCCGGTTCCGGCAAATCAACGCTTATCAACGCTACGCTCCACCCCTTGGCTTCGACGGCACTTAATGGTGCAAGCACTCTGAAAGCCGCGCCTTACAAAACGATAGAAGGCCTTGAGCTCTTTGATAAATGCGTGGATATCGACCAGAGTCCTATTGGAAGAACACCGCGCTCCAACCCAGCCACTTATACCGGGATATTTACCCCTGTACGGGATCTTTTCGCCGGCACTCAGGAAGCTCGGTCTCGCGGATATCAGCCAGGCCGCTTCAGTTTCAACGTTAAAGGCGGACGCTGTGAAGCCTGCCAGGGCGACGGAGTGACCAAAGTTGAGATGCACTTTCTGCCGGATGTCTACGTACCTTGCGATGTCTGTAAAGGCAAACGCTACAATCGTGAGACGTTGGAAATTAAATACAAAGGCAAGAACATCCACGAAGTGCTGGAAATGACGGTAGAAGATGCGCACGCTTTCTTTGAAGCCATTCCATCGGTAGAGAAGAAACTCCAAACCCTGATTGATGTAGGACTCTCTTATATCCGACTTGGGCAGGCCGCAACCACACTTTCCGGCGGTGAAGCGCAAAGGGTAAAACTGGCAAAAGAACTGTCGAAGCGAGATACAGGCAAGACGCTCTACATCCTTGATGAGCCCACTACAGGCCTGCATTTCTACGACATCCAGCAGTTGCTAAACGTGTTACATCGCCTCCGCGATCACGGAAATACCGTGGTGGTTATCGAGCATAACCTTGATGTTATTAAAACTGCCGATTGGATTATTGACCTTGGTCCTGAAGGTGGTAGCGGTGGAGGAAGAATTATCGCCACTGGAACCCCTGAAGATATTGCCAAAGAGAAAAACTCTCACACAGGCAGATTTCTTAAACCCATGCTCCAAGCCGCGAAAGCACGCAAGCAACAGGACAAGCAGGTGAGCAAAGTTAAGGCAAAAGGGAATAGCAAAAAGAAATAGTAGTGAGTGAGATACGAACAACGCTATCTTCAAAAACAAATAAGCCAGGCAATTGCCTGGCTTATTTATCTATCGAAACAAAGTTTCTTAGTCAGCTTCTACAACTGCTTCACCGGATTGAACAGGACGATCAACCAGCTCAACATATGCCATAGGAGCCTTGTCACCAGCCCGGAAGCCACACTTCAGAATACGGATGTAACCACCCGGACGGTTCTGATAGCGAGGACCGAGGTCGCTGAACAATTTACCAACAGCCTCTTTGCTCTGTAACCGGCTGAAAGCCAGGCGGCGATTAGCTACGCTATCCACTTTAGCCAAAGTAATCAAAGGCTCCGCTACACGGCGAAGCTCTTTAGCTTTCGGCAGGGTGGTTTTGATTAACTCATGCTCAACAAGCGATGCAGTCATGTTGCGAAACATGGCTTTACGATGCGAAGCGTTACGATTTAACTGACGACCACTAAGACGATGACGCATGACACAAATCCTTCAAAATGGATTGCTTAATTGCAATCTCGTTAACCGCCCGCACCGAAGAGAGTTAACGGGCGAACTAATAATGTTAGTCGTTTCTCAAGCTGGCTGGCGGCCAGTTTTCCAAACGCATACCGAGAGATAATCCGCGAGACGCGAGAACATCTTTAATCTCAGTCAGTGATTTCTTACCCAGGTTAGGAGTCTTCAACAGCTCGACTTCTGTACGCTGGATCAAATCACCAATGTAGTAAATATTTTCAGCTTTGAGACAGTTCGCCGAACGAACGGTCAGTTCGAGATCATCTACAGGACGCAGCAGAACAGGATCTATTGCCTCTTCTTTCTGCTCTGGAGCTGATTGCTTCTCACCTTCCAGATCGACGAATACCGCTAACTGTTGCTGAAGAATGGTTGCGGCCCGACGAATAGCTTCTTCTGGATCGATAGTGCCGTTTGTTTCAAGATCCAGCACCAACTTATCTAAGTCAGTACGTTGCTCAACACGAGCACTTTCAACGCTATAAGCGAGTCGTCTTACTGGACTGAATGATGCATCCAGTTGCAAGCGGCCAATAGCACGACTTTCATCATCGTCACGACGGCGGCTATCTGCTGGTTGATATCCACGACCGCGGGCAACGGTTAAACGCATTTTCAGCTCGGTGTTACCAGTGATATTTGCAATCACATGATCAGGATTCTTAATCTCCACGTCATGATCTAGCTGAATATCCGCGGCAGTAACAACACCCGGACCTTTCTTAGTTAAGGTAAGAACCGCTTGATCCTTACCGTGCATTACAACAGCAACACCCTTCAGGTTCAGCAGGATTTCAATTACGTCTTCCCGCACTCCCTCGATATCACTGTATTCGTGCAAAACACCTTCAATCTCAGCTTCTACAATGGCACAACCAGCCATAGAGGACAGCAGAATGCGACGTAGCGCATTGCCAAGGGTATGTCCGAAGCCGCGCTCCAGAGGCTCCAACACCACGCGAGCGTGGGTCGGGCTGATCTCTGAAACATCGATATGACGCGGAGTCAAAAATTCGTTTACTGCAGTCTGCATAGCCACACCTGTTAGCGGATTGTCCCTTACTTAGAGTAAAGCTCTACGATGAGGTTCTCGTTAATATCAGCTGGCAAATCGCTGCGATCAGGAACGCGCTTGAAAACACCTTCTTTCTTCTCGAAGTTAACATCAACCCACTCAACGTTTGAACGCTGGGTAGCAATGTTAATGGCATTTTGGATACGCAGTTGTTTTTTAGCCTTCTCACGGACAGCTACAACATCACCTTCAGCAACCTGGTAAGACGCGATGTTTACTGTCTTTCCATTAACACTGATAGCTTTATGGGACACAAGTTGACGAGATTCAGCACGAGTAGCGCCGAAGCCCATGCGATATACCACGTTATCTAAACGTGATTCCAACAGTTTCAGCAGGTTCTCACCGCTAGCACCCTTACGGCGTGCAGCTTCTTTGTAGTAACCACGGAATTGCTTTTCAAGAACGCCGTATATACGACGTACTTTTTGCTTCTCGCGTAACTGAACACCATAGTCGGAAAGACGGCCACGACGCTGACCATGTTGGCCAGGCGCTGTTTCAATCTTGCACTTGGAGTCCAGAGCCCGAGCACCACTCTTCAAAAAGAGGTCGGTACCTTCGCGGCGGGACAGTTTACAAGTTGGTCCAATATAACGTGCCATTTTCTAAAATCCCCCTTAAACGCGACGTTTCTTCGGCGGACGACAGCCGTTGTGAGGAATCGGCGTTACGTCAGTGATGTTGGTGATCTTATAGCCAACATTATTCAGAGCGCGAACTGCTGATTCGCGACCTGGGCCTGGGCCTTTCACTTCAACGTCGAGGTTCTTCAAGCCGTATTCTTTAGCGGCTTCACCGGCACGCTCTGCTGCAACCTGCGCAGCAAAAGGAGTACTTTTACGTGAACCACGGAAACCGGAACCACCAGAGGTAGCCCATGACAAGGTGTTACCTTGACGGTCTGTGATTGTCACAATTGTATTGTTAAAAGAAGCGTGAATGTGCGCAACGCCATCCACCACTGTCTTTTTAACTTTCTTTTTCGTTGCGGTTTTATTACCTGGCTTCGCCATAGCAATCTCTTCCTAACCTGTTGTTACCGTACTTGAATGACAAACGTAAGAATCAATTATTTCTTGATTGGCTTACGCGGACCTTTGCGGGTACGAGCGTTGGTTTTTGTGCGCTGACCACGAAGTGGCAGACTACGACGATGGCGCAGGCCACGGTAGCATCCCAAGTCCATGAGGCGTTTGATGTTCATAGATATAACACGACGCAAGTCACCCTCTACGGTGCGCTTGGCTACCTCATTACGAATAGCGTCCATCTGCTCTTCAGTGAGCGTGGAAATTTTTGCATCTTCTGCAATACCAGTGGCAGCACAGATTTGCTTCGCAGTGGTACGGCCAATCCCGTAGACATAGGTCAGAGAGATAACCGCGTGTTTGTTATCTGGTATGTTTACACCAGCAATACGGGCCATTCAAATTACTCCAGTAACACGTAAATTGTAGCGTTGACAGTAGCAAACGCATCCAGCACTCTAAAAAGGCGCGGAAGGATAACGATAAAACCACCTGAAATCAATAGCCTGATGAAAAAAACATCAAACGACAGTCAACGCCCCCAAATAGCTAATTCCGAGAAGTCAGCCCCCTAAATCAACAAGCAGGCAGTTATTAACTCCCTGCCTGCTATGCTTAAAGAACAGATCTACAAAAAAGCCATTAACCTTGACGCTGCTTATGGCGCGGTTCGGCGTTACAGATAACGCGCAGTACACCGTTACGACGCACCATTTTACAGTTACGACAAATCTTTTTAACAGAAGCACGAACTTTCATGATTCAACCCTAGTTCTAAGACCTAGCGGACATTGCTGCCGCCAAAGCCTTTTAAGTTTGACTTCTTCATCAGCGATTCATACTGATGGGACATCAGATGAGCCTGAACCTGAGACATAAAGTCCATCACCACGACCACTACGATCAGCAGAGAGGTGCCGCCCAGATAAAATGGCACGTTAGTAGCCACTACCAGGAACTGCGGTAACAGGCACACTGCGGACATATAGATAGCGCCTACCACAGTCAATCGTGTTAATACACTATCAATATACTTAGCTGAGTGCTCCCCAGGACGAATACCTGGAATATAAGCACCGGATTTCTTTAAGTTATCAGCCACTTCTTTGGGATTAAACATCAATGCCGTATAGAAGAAGCAGAAAAACGTTATTAACCCTGCGAACAGAATAATGTTGAGTGGCTGCCCCGGGCCAATAGCAAGAGCAAACTCCTGCAGGAACTCGTTCACAGCCCCTTCTCCGCCCTGCCCAAACCATTGAGCAATAGAAGCCGGGAACAACAGAATACTGCTAGCAAAGATAGCTGGGATTACGCCGGACATATTAATCTTCAGAGGAAGATGACTGCTTTGAGCCGCATATCCCTGACGCCCCTGCTGCCGCTTGGCGTAATTGACAGTAATACGACGCTGACCGCGTTCAATACGAACCACAAGCCAGATAACAGCCAGCGCAAGCACCGCAATAACCAGAAGCAGCAGAATATGTAGATCGCCTTGGCGAGCACTTTCAAACGCCTGACCAATAGCACTGGGCAATCCGGCCACGATACCAGCAAATATCAGCATTGATATGCCGTTACCGATTCCACGCTCTGTTACCTGCTCACCAAGCCACATCATAAATACCGCTCCTGTAACCAGGGATACGATAGCTATGAAGTAAAACGAGAAGCCGGGCTCTCCCCCATATGCATATGAGGAAAAACTAACCGCCATTGCCAGCGCTTGTACCGTCGCCAGAACAACAGTGAAGTAGCGTGTATACTGATTTATCTTACGGCGCCCTGCGTCTCCCTCCTTCTTTAACTGCTCAAGTGAAGGAGTAACCGCAGTTAGGAGTTGCATAATAATCGAGGCCGAAATGTAGGGCATGATCCCCAAGGCCAAGATACTCATACGTTCCAATGCACCACCAGAGAACATGTTAAACAAGCCCAGGATAGTACCTTGGCTTTGATTAAACAGATTGGCAATGCGCTCCGGATCTAAACCCGGAACAGGAATGTGCGTACCAATGCGATAAACCACAATAGCCAAAAACAGAAAGCGAAGGCGAGCCCATAGCTCGCCTAACCCTTTCTGATTTGCTAGCGGCAGATTACCGGGAGTTGCCATTCGCGCCTCTTTTATTCTTCGATTTTTCCGCCAGCAGCTTCGATAGCCGCTTTAGCGCCCTTAGTCACAGACAAACCTCTTACTGTAACTGCTTTTTTGAGTTCGCCAGAAGCAAATATTTTGGCGCGCTTGATGTTTGCATTAATAACATCTGCTTGCTTTAAGGTTTCCAGATCTACTATATCACCGTCTACCAGGTTCAACTCAGACAAACGAATCTGAGCGGTAACCAAGCTGATACGTGATGTGAAACCATACTTAGGCAGGCGTTTCTGCAGGGGCATCTGACCGCCTTCAAATCCTGGCTTAACAGAACCGCCAGAACGAGACTTCAGACCTTTATGGCCGCGGCCGGCAGTTTTGCCGAGACCACTACCAATACCACGACCAACGCGCTTCTTCTCGCGAACTCTGCCGGGGGCGGGGCTTAGCGTATTAAGACGCATGTTACTCTCCCTCTACCTTAACCAGATAATTTACCAAATTAATCATGCCACGAACTGAAGGAGTATCTTCTACCTCTACAGTGTGACCGATACGGCGCAAGCCCAAGCCTTTTACACAAGCCTGGTGGTTCTTCAGACGATGAGCTGTGCTCTTGATCTGAGTAACCTTAATCATTTTCTTAGCCATGATGATATTCCGCTATCAAGTAATCGATAGTTATCGATTAGTTCAGAATCTCTTCAACACTTTTGCCGCGCTTTGCTGCAACAGCATCAGGAGAAGCCATAGTCTTCAGCGCATCAAAAGTCGCACGAACAACGTTTACCGGATTCGTTGAACCATAACATTTTGCCAACACGTTCTGCACACCGGCAATTTCCAGCACTGCACGCATCGCACCACCAGCAATTACACCAGTACCTTGTGATGCGGGCTGCATGAAGACTTTGGAAGCGCCGTGGCGGCCCTTGGTTGGGTACTGCAGCGTATCACCATTCAGCTCAACACTGATCATGTTGCGGCGAGCAGCTTCCATAGCTTTCTGGATAGCAACCGGTACTTCGCGAGCCTTACCGCGGCCAAAGCCGACTTTACCATTACCATCGCCAACAACAGTCAGCGCTGTAAAAGCAAAGATACGACCACCTTTAACAGTTTTGGCAACACGATTAACTTGTACCAGCTTTTCTTGCAAGCCTTCGTTGTTGTCTTCTTCTTTCTTAGAGTAAGCCATATCTTAACCTTTAGAATTCCAGTCCACCTTCACGCGCAGCATCAGCCAGCGCTTTGACACGACCGTGGTATTTGAAACCACTGCGGTCAAATGCAACCTGGGTAATACCGGCAGCTTTGGCACGCTCTGCAATCAGAGCACCAACGGCTTTCGCAGCATCTATGTTGCCGGTTTTGCCGCTACGTAAACTCGCGTCAAGTGTCGAAGCGCTAACCAACACTTTTGCACCATCATCCGCAATTACTTGCGCATAAATATGACGCGGTGTGCGGTGAATCGCCAGACGGGTAACATTCAACTCACGGATCTTTGCACGGGCACGGCGCGCACGGCGAAGACGAGATAACTTCTTATCGCTCATAACCTAGGCCCTACTTCTTCTTAGCTTCTTTACGCAGTACTTGCTCATCCGAGTAACGCACACCCTTACCTTTATAAGGCTCTGGTGGACGAACAGCACGGATTTCAGAGGCAACCTGACCAAGCAATTGCTTATCGGCGCTCTTAAGTACTATTTCAGTCTGGCTTGGGGTTTCTACCGTTACACCTGCAGGTACAGCGTAGTTAACCGGATTTGAATAACCCAAAGACAGGTTTACAGTGTTACCTTCTGCTTTAGCACGATAACCAACACCTACCAGTGTCAGCTTCTTCTCGAACCCTTGACTAACACCGATCACCATATTGTTGACCAGTGCACGGGTTGTTCCTGCTAATGCATCTGACTGCTTGGCACCATCACGTGGAGCGAAAGTCAAGACATTGTTGTCTTGCTTTACTTCAACACTGGGATGAATATCGAGCGCCAATGTACCCTTGCCACCTTTTATAGAGAGACTTTGACCATTCAGGCTCACAGTCACTGTGGCTGGTACTTCAACCGGACTTTTTGCAACTCGTGACATGACGATTTCCCAATTAGAATACTGTGCAGAGGACTTCACCACCAACGCCTGCGGCGCGAGCGGCACGATCAGTCATTACACCTTTACTGGTAGAAACAATTGCGATCCCCAATCCACCGCGAACGGTCGGAAGCGCTGTCTTACCCGCATAGTTACGCAAACCTGGACGGCTCACGCGGTCAAGCTCAGCAATTACTGGCTTACCTTCATAATATTTCAAATCAATAGTCAGCTCTTTCTTAGCGCCTTCGCTAACGGAGAAACCATTGATATAACCCTCATCAGAGAGTACTTTTGCCACACTGATCTTCAACTTGGAAGATGGCATGGTCACAGTTGCCTTACCCACTTGTTGCGCATTGCGAATGCGGGTCAGCATATCTGCTAACGGATCTTGCATGCTCATCAGATTCTGCTCCTAATATTAAGCCGAGGCTTACCAGCTCGCTTTAACCAAGCCGGGGACATCACCGCGCATGGCCGCTTCACGCAACTTGTGACGGCACAAGCCGAACTTACGATAAACGCCGTGTGGGCGACCAGTTACACGACAACGATTACGCTGACGGGACTTGCTTGCATCACGAGGCATCTTTTGCAGTTTAATTTGCGCTTCCCACACCTGCTCTTCAGTAGACGAAGGGTTAACAATCGTCGCCTTAAGCTCTGCGCGCTTGGCAGCATATTTCTTCTCAATCTGTGCACGCTTTACTTCGCGCGCAATCATAGATTTTTTAGCCATGATGTAACCCCTAGCCTTTGAACGGGAAGTTGAACGCTTTCAGCAGCGCACGACCTTCTTCGTCTGTCCGCGCAGTGGTGGTAATACAAATATCCAAACCACGGAGCTTATCTACTTTATCGTAGTCAATCTCAGGGAAGATAATTTGCTCAGTAACACCCATAGAGAAGTTACCGCGACCGTCGAACTGCTTCGGGCTTATACCACGGAAGTCACGGATACGTGGAATAGCGACCGAAATCAGGCGATCCAGGAACTCATACATACGCTCTTTGCGCAGAGTAACCTTGCAGCCGATTGGCCAACCATCACGAATCTTAAAACCTGCAATTGATTTACGTGCATTGGTCACCACAGCTTTCTGACCAGAAATCTTGATCAAATCATTAACTGCGTTTTCCAATATTTTCTTATCGCCTACAGCTTCACCCACACCCATGTTAAGAGTGATCTTGGTAATGCGAGGCACTTCCATTACATTCGCCAAGCCCAACTCTTGCTTGAGTTTGGGGGCGATTTCTTTGCTGTATAGATCTTTGAGCCTAGCCATCTTTAATTACGCCCCTACGGCTTCGCCATTGGATTTGAAAACACGAACTTTGTCGCCATTTTCAAGGATCTTAAAGCCGACACGATCAGCTTTCTTTGTTGCCGGATTGAAAATAGCAACGTTGGAAGCGTGAATGGAGGCTTCTTTTTCAACAATCCCACCAGCCACACCCAGTTGAGGGTTTGGTTTCTGGTGTTTTTTGATCATGTTAATGCCTGAAACAATCAAACGATCTTCAGCCAATACGCGTAATACCTTCCCACGCTTGCCCTTGTCGCGACCGGCGATAACAATCACTTCGTCATCACGTTTAATCTTACGCATTTGTCTGCCCTCGACTCTCTGCTGGCCTGGTTACTTAAAGCACTTCAGGTGCAAGAGAAATGATTTTCATAAATTTCTCGCCACGCAACTCACGAGTTACTGGTCCGAAAATACGGGTACCAATCGGAGCATCCTGGTTGTTCAGCAGTACGGCAGCATTATCGTCAAACTTGATTAATGAACCGTCTTGCCGGCGAACACCTTTTTTGGTGCGCACGACAACTGCCTTCATTACTTGGCCCTTTTTCACCTTACCGCGAGGAATTGCTTCCTTAACAGTAACCTTGATGATATCGCCCACGGATGCATAGCGACGGTGGGAGCCGCCAAGAACCTTGATGCACATGACACGGCGAGCACCGCTGTTGTCAGCAACATCTAAGTAACTTTCTGTTTGAATCATCGTCCGTCTCCGAAACTTATACGGTCGCTAGAGATCGATTAGATCTCTGTAGCGCGCTCTTCAATATTGACTAAAGTCCAAGTCTTGGTTTTTGACAGTGGACGAGACTCAGCAACGGTAACAATGTCGCCAATCTTACACTCATTGTTTTCATCGTGAGCTTTCAGCTTTGATGACTTGGTCGTGTACTTGCCATAAACTTCATGCTTAACACGACGCTCAATCAGCACAGTAATGGTTTTATCCATCTTGTCGCTAACGACCTTACCGGTCAAAGTACGAGCCTGGTTAGTAGCCTGAGTCATCGTTAGTTACCTGCCTTTTGTTTGAGCACTGTCTTGATGCGAGCGATATCTTTACGAGTTTTCGCCAGCAAGTGGGATTGCCCCAACTGACCAGTAGCAGCCTGCATACGCAACTTGAACTGTTCTTTCAATTGAGCCAACAGTGCCTCATTCAGTTCTTCGACGGATTTTTCGCGGAGTTCTGAAGCTTTCATCACATCACCGAACGTTTTACAAATGTTGTAGTAATAGGCAATTTAGCCGCCGCAAGAGAAAAGGCTTCACGAGCTAACTCTTCGCTCACGCCATCCATTTCATAAAGAACCTTGCCAGGACGAATTTGTGCCACCCAGTATTCCACGTTACCCTTACCTTTACCTTGACGCACTTCCAAGGGTTTCTCAGTAATTGGTTTATCCGGGAACACACGAATCCAGATTTTTCCACCACGTTTTACGTGACGAGTCATCGCACGACGAGCTGCTTCGATTTGACGCGCAGTAATGCGACCGCGACCAGTTGCTTTCAAGCCAAAATCACCAAAACTAACTTTGGAGCCACGCTGGGCCAAGCCGCGGTTGCGGCCCTTCATTTGCTTGCGAAACTTTGTACGCTTTGGTTGTAACATTTTGCGTACTCCTTACTTGGCTTTTGCTGGTTTTTTCTTGGATGCAGCTTCGGATTCAACAACGTCTCCGATAACTTCACCTTTGAAAATCCACACTTTTACGCCGATGATGCCGTAGGTAGTGCTCGCTTCAGCTGTTGCGTAGTCAATATCTGCACGCAATGTGTGCAGAGGCACGCGGCCTTCACGATACCATTCGCTACGTGCAATCTCGGCACCACCCAAGCGGCCACCCACTTGGATCTTGATACCTTCTGCACCCTGGCGCATAGCATTTTGCACAGCACGCTTCATAGCGCGACGGAACATCACACGACGCTCCAACTGTTGAGCAACGCTTTGTGCTACCAGAGCCGCATCCAGATCGGGCTTGCGAATTTCTTCGATGTTGATATGAACAGGAACGCCCATTTGCTTGCTGATTTCAGCGCGCAGCTTATCAACGTCTTCGCCTTTCTTGCCAATTACAATCCCCGGACGAGCCGTATGAATTGTAATCCGTGCAGTGTTTGCCGGACGCTCAATATCAACGCGACTGACAGATGCACTGGCAAGTTTTTCTTGAATGTACGAACGTACTTTCAAGTCTATATTCAGTTTGTCTGCGTACTGGGTGCCATCAGCATACCAAACAGAGGTATGTTTTTTGATGATTCCCAGTCGAATACCGTTCGGATGTACTTTCTGACCCATAACGCCTGCTCTCTTACTGGTCCGCTACTTTAACGGTGATGTGACAAGTGCGTTTAACAATGCGGTCAGCACGGCCTTTAGCGCGTGGTTTAATGCGCTTCAGACTAGTACCCTCACCAACATAAATTGTTGACACTTTTAACTCGTCTACATCAGCGCCTTCGTTATGCTCTGCGTTTGCAATTGCAGATTCGAGCACCTTCTTGATTATTGCTGCACCCTTCTTAGTACTGAAGGACAGAATATCAAGAGCGTCTTCAACGCCTTTACCGCGAATTTGATCGGCCACCAAACGCGCTTTCTGCGCCGACAGACGAGCACCGCTTAGTTTTGCTGATACTTCCATCGTATTACCTCGTAGGCACTTTTAGCGCTTAGCGCTTTTTAGCTTTCTTATCTGCAGCGTGACCGCGATAAGTGCGGGTTGCTGCAAACTCGCCAAGTTTGTGACCAACCATTTCTTCGTTGACCAGGACCGGCACGTGTTGACGACCATTATGAACTGCCAGAGTCAAACCAACCATCTCAGGCATAATCATGGAACGGCGCGACCATGTTTTAATTGGACGACGATCGTTACCTGCGATCGCTGCTTCGACCTTCTTAATCAGGTGAAGATCGATAAAAGGACCTTTTTTCAGTGAACGTGGCACTGTTGTTTCCTCACTCAGCTGTTAAGTCGACGCTTACTTCTTATCGCGACGACGAACAATCATCTTATCGGTGCGCTTGTTCTTGCGCGTTTTGTAACCCTTAGTCGGGATACCCCATGGAGAAACCGGATGGCGACCACCGGAGGTGCGACCCTCACCACCACCATGCGGGTGATCAACCGGGTTCATCGCAACACCGCGCACAGTCGGCCGCACACCACGCCAGCGAGAAGCACCCGCCTTGCCCAGTGAACGCAGGCTGTGTTCGCTGTTGGAAACTTCGCCCAAGGTAGCACGGCAATCACTCAGCACCTTACGCATCTCACCACTGCGTAACCGCAAGGTAGCGTATGCACCTTCGCGAGCTACCAACTGGGCAGAAGCACCAGCAGAGCGGGCAATTTGCGCACCTTTTCCAGGCTTGAGCTCAACACAGTGAATCACGCTACCCATCGGAATATTACGAAGGGGCAAGGTATTACCGGTTTTAATAGAAGCAGCATCACCTGACTCAATTTTATCACCAGCAGACAAGCCCTTCGGCGCGATGATGTAACGACGCTCACCGTCCGCATAACATACCAACGCAATGTGTGCAGTACGATTTGGGTCATACTCAATACGCTCTACTACCGCCGGAACTCCGTCCTTATTACGACGAAAGTCAATCAGGCGATAGTGCTGCTTATGACCGCCGCCAATATGACGAGTAGTAATACGACCAGCGTTATTACGCCCACCACTTTTGGATTTTTTCTCCAACAGGGGCGCGTATGGTTGACCTTTATGCAAATCCGGGTTTACCACGCGGACGACAAAGCGGCGACCGGGCGATGTTGGTTTACTTTTTACAATAGCCATTGCAACAGTCCCCTTTACTCAGCTACCGCAAAGTCGATTTCTTGACCTTGCTCAAGACGTACGTAAGCTTTTTTCCAGTCGCTTTTCTTGCCAACTCCGTAGCGGGTACGCTTGGTTTTACCTTTTACATTCAGAACCCGCACACTTTCTACTTTAGTGTTAAACAAAGACTGAATGGCGGCTTTAATTTCAAGTTTGCTTGCACATGGCAGCACCTTGAAGACGACTTGATTGCTAGAATCACCAGCTGAGGCAGCCTTCTCGGAAACCACTGGACCTAGCAACACTTTATACAGGCGCTCTTGGTTCATCCCAGGATCTCCTCAAATTTTTTCAGCGCAGGAACAGTTACGATCACTTTTTCAAAGCGAATCAGGCTAACTGGGTCAACACCTTGCACATCACGAACATCAACCTTGTGAAGATTGCGCGACGCCAAATATAAGTTTTCGCTCATCTCTTCAGTAACGATCAACGCTTCTGAAAGATCATACTGAGCCAGCTTTGAAACCAAGCTTTTGGTTTTTGGAGCTTCAACATCAAAGCTCTCTACAACAACCAGTCGGTCTTGACGATTCAGCTCAGACAGGATGCACTGCAGCGCAGCACGGTACATCTTTTTGTTCAGCTTCTGATCGTGATTGCGCGGCTTAGCAGCAAACGCAACACCACCTGAACGCCAAATCGGGCTACGGATGGTTCCCGCACGCGCACGACCAGTTCCTTTCTGGCGCCATGGCTTCTTGCCACCACCAGAAACCTCTGCACGAGTCAGCTGGGCCTTGGTGCCTTGACGAGCACCCGCCATATAAGCAACAACCGCCTGATGAACCAAGTCTTGGTTAAACTCTCTACCGAAAGCAACCTCGGATACATTTAACGTACCGTTAGTGCCGCCGGGTGTAACAATATTTAATTCCATCGTCGATTCCCCTCGGATACTTAGGCGTTATTGCGCGCTTTAACAGCTGGACGCACAATTACATCGCCACCTGGCGCACCAGGAATAGCACCCTTAACCAAAAGCAAGTTGCGCTCAACATCGACACGAACGACCTCAAGGTTCTGAACAGTTACTTGCTCAGCACCCATGTGACCAGTCATTTTCTTGCCTTTGAATACGCGACCCGGAGTTTGACACTGCCCAATAGAGCCAGGAACACGATGCGAACGCGAGTTACCATGGGTGGCATCTTGCATTCCGAAATTCCAGCGCTTAACAGTACCAGCGTAACCTTTACCTTTAGAGGTGCCGGTCACATCAATTTTTTGGCCAGCCACGAAGGACTCAACAGTGATCTGAGCACCCACTTCGAAAGCTTCTTGAGAGTCGTTACGCAATTCCCACAAACCACGACCTGCCTCAGCATTAGCTTTAGCAAAATGTCCAGCTTCGGATTTGGTAACACGGGAGGGGCGGCGAGAGCCGATAGTCACCTGAACAGCTGAATAGCCATCAGTTTCTACGCTCTTAACCTGGGTGACGCGATTAGGCTCCACCTCTATCACAGAGACAGGAATGGACAAGCCATCATCGGTAAATATGCGAGTCATGCCACTTTTGCGGCCGACAATACCAATCGTCATTTTTCTAACCTCTTAGTGTACGGGGCTTTTACCCGCTATGGCCGCCCATTTCAGAGCGTTACACAGCCTTGCAACCCTATGCTGCAAGGCTTAAAACATTTACTTAGCCGAGACTAATTTGAACTTCGACGCCTGCAGCCAAATCAAGCTTCATCAAGGCATCTACGGTTTTTTCGGTAGGCTCAACAATATCCAGCAAACGCTTGTGTGTACGAATCTCGTACTGATCGCGCGCATCTTTGTTAACGTGCGGGGAAATCAATACAGTGAAGCGCTCTTTACGAGTCGGCAGCGGAATCGGGCCACGAACCTGAGCACCTGTACGCTTTGCTGTTTCAACAATCTCCTGGGTAGAGGCGTCGATAAGCTTGTGATCGAAAGCCTTCAGGCGAATCCGAATGCGTTGATTCTGCATGTGAACCGAACTCCAAATGTTATTAAAGAACAACCTTGCTTGCTGACGCAGAAAGCACCCCAGCAAAAGGAGGCGCAATCTTAATGATCAGCACACAAACTGTCAACAGAGATAACTAAAAAGATGCAAATATTTATGGCATCTTCAGCTGACTGGCACCAAATGAGCTTTCAAGCTCACAAACCTGTATAGCCGCCAATCAACAACCTCTATTGACCACCAAAACCTCATAAAAAAAGACGCCCCTAATGGGGCGCCTTCTCAGTAAGGACAGCGATTACTGAATGATTTTGGCAACGACGCCAGCACCAACAGTACGGCCACCTTCACGAATCGCGAAGCGCAGACCTTCTTCCATCGCAATCGGGTGAATCAGGGTGACAGACATCTGAATGTTATCACCTGGCATCACCATCTCTACGCCTTCCGGCAGCTCACAAGCACCAGTTACGTCAGTAGTACGGAAATAGAACTGCGGACGATAGCCTTTGAAGAATGGAGTGTGACGACCACCTTCATCTTTGGACAGTACGTACACTTCTGCTTCGAACTTGGTGTGCGGAGTCACTGAGCCCGGCTTACACAGAACCTGACCACGCTCTACTTCGTCACGCTTGGTACCGCGCAGCAGTACACCTACGTTCTCACCAGCACGGCCTTCGTCCAGCAGCTTGCGGAACATCTCAACACCAGTACAGGTGGTTTTGGTGGTTTCCTTCAGACCAACGATCTGAATCTCTTCACCAACTTTGATCACACCACGCTCAACACGACCGGTAACCACAGTACCACGACCAGAGATTGAGAACACGTCTTCTACTGGCATCAGGAACGGCTGGTCAATAGCGCGAACTGGCTCAGGGATGTAGGCGTCCAGCGCTTCAACCAGTTTCTTAACAGCGGTGGTGCCCAGACCGTTTTCGTCTTCACCGTTCAGAGCCATCAGCGCAGAACCCGCGATGATCGGGGTATCGTCACCTGGGAAGTCGTAGGTGCTCAGCAGTTCGCGCAGCTCCATTTCGACCAGCTCCAGCATTTCGTTGTATTCGTCGGTGCCTACGCCGCCGCAGTCTTCGGCCAGCAGGTCAGCCTTGTTCAGGAATACTACGATGTAAGGTACGCCTACCTGACGAGACAGCAGGATGTGTTCACGGGTTTGTGGCATCGGACCGTCGGTCGCACCACATACCAGGATAGCGCCATCCATCTGAGCCGCACCGGTAATCATGTTTTTTACATAGTCGGCGTGACCCGGGCAGTCTACGTGCGCATAGTGGCGAACGTCAGAGTCATACTCTACGTGAGAGGTGCTGATGGTGATACCGCGCGCCTTCTCTTCCGGTGCGTTATCAATACCATCATATGCAACGAAGCTACCGCCCCACACTTCCGCACACACGCGAGTCAGCGCTGCTGTCAATGTGGTTTTACCGTGGTCTACGTGACCAATGGTGCCCACGTTGACGTGGGGCTTGTTACGTTCAAACTTTTCTTTAGCCACTTTTTATTCCTCTAAAAATTCAACTGGTGAATTATTCGACGTCTTTAACCTTGCTCTTGGCAATAACCTCGTCAGCAACGTTGCGCGGAGCCTCGGCATACTTCAAGAACTCCATGGTGTAGGTCGCACGACCCTGCGTTGCAGAACGCAGAGAAGTTGCGTATCCAAACATCTCAGCCAACGGTACTTCGGCATTTACCACCTTACCACTAGGACTCTCGTCCATACCGAGAATCATGCCGCGACGACGGTTCAAGTCACCAACCACATCACCCATGTTCTCTTCCGGCGTAACAACCTCAACCTTCATGACAGGCTCCAGCAATACTGCACCACCTTGCTGGGCAAGCTTTTTGGTTGCCATAGAGGCTGCGATCTTGAACGCCATTTCAGAGGAGTCCACATCGTGGTAAGAACCGTCGAATACCGTTGCCTTAAGGCCCAGCAGCGGATACCCAGCCAGAACACCGTTTTGCATCTGCTCAGCAATACCCTTTTGGATAGCCGGCACATATTCTTTAGGAACAACACCACCCACAATTTCGTTCACAAACTCAAGACCTTCAGCGCTGGCATCAGCGCCCGGCTCGAAGCGAATCCAGCAGTGACCATACTGACCACGACCACCGGACTGGCGAACGAACTTGCCTTCGATTTCGCAGGTATTGCGGATTGCTTCACGGTATGCAACCTGAGGCTTACCAATATTCGCCTCAACGTTAAACTCCCGACGCATCCGGTCAACAATGATATCGAGGTGCAACTCACCCATACCACCGATGATGGTCTGACCTGTTTCTTCATCAGTTTTTACACGGAATGACGGGTCTTCCTGAGCCAGCTTGCTCAGAGCGATACCCATTTTTTCCTGGTCGGCTTTGGTCTTCGGCTCTACAGCCACGTGAATAACCGGCTCCGGGAAGTCCATGCGCTCAAGCGTAATAACATGGTCCGGATGACACAGCGTATCGCCAGTTGTAACATCTTTGAAGCCAATACCGGCAGCAATATCACCAGCCAAAACTTCTTTAATCTCATTACGCTGGTTTGCATGCATCTGCACCATACGACCAACGCGTTCTTTTTTACCTTTAACCGGATTGTAAACGGTATCACCTGAGCTCAAGGTACCTGAATACACGCGGAAGAAGGTTAATGTTCCGACGAAGGGGTCAGTTGCAATTTTGAAAGCCAGGGCAGAGAAAGGCTCATCATCAGAGGATTTGCGCACAGCGACAGTTTCACCATCCTCCAGCACACCCTCAATCGCCTTAACCTCAGTAGGAGCAGGCAGGTATTCAATAACAGCATCCAGCATTGCTTGAACGCCTTTATTTTTGAATGCGGATCCGCCCAGCACCGGAATAATTTCATTATTCAAGGTACGAGCACGAATACCCGCTTTAATCTCAGCTTCTGTCAGCTCCTCACCTTCAAGGTACTTATTCATCAGCTCTTCTGAGGACTCAGCTGCAGCCTCTACCAGCTGCTCCCGCAGTTTGGCACAGACCTCTGCCATATCGGCCGGAACATCACCATAGGTAAAGGTCATACCCTGGTCAGCCTCATTCCAGATAATGGCCTGCATCTTGACCAGGTCAACTACACCCCTGAATTCATCCTCTGCACCTATTGTCATCTGCAGCGGGACGGGGTTTGCACCCAGGCGGGTTTTTAATTGCTCAACAACACGCAGGAAGTTTGCACCCGTACGGTCCATCTTGTTAACAAAGACCATCCGAGGAACTTCGTATTTATTGGCCTGGCGCCATACCGTTTCGGTTTGCGGCTGAACACCAGATGAGCCGCAAAGCACAACGACCGCACCATCCAATACACGAAGTGAACGCTCCACCTCAATGGTAAAGTCAACGTGTCCAGGGGTGTCGATAACATTAATTCTGTGCTCGTCAAATTGTGCACCCATACCGCGCCAAAATGTCGTTACCGCAGCAGAAGTAATCGTGATTCCACGCTCCTGCTCCTGTACCATCCAGTCAGTAGTTGCGGAACCTTCGTGGGTTTCACCCAGCTTGTGAGACAAACCGGTATAAAACAAAATTCGCTCAGTTGTTGTGGTTTTACCAGCATCTACGTGCGCACAGATACCAATGTTGCGATAGCGTGCAATAGGCGTTTTACGTGCCACAATTAAACCCTCGATCCATATTCTTTAAGATAAAAAGGTAAAAGGCAGCGAAGGCTGCCTTTTACCCAATGCTATGCATTAAAAGCGATAGTGCGAGAAAGCTTTGTTAGCTTCAGCCATGCGATGAACGTCTTCACGCTTCTTCACCGCCGCACCCTTGCCTTGTGCCGCATCCATCAATTCACCAGCCAGACGTTGAGGCATGGATTTTTCTCCGCGGTTACGGGAGTAATCCACCAGCCAACGCATTGCCAGCGCAGTACGACGAGAAGCACGAACCTCTACCGGCACCTGATAAGTTGCACCACCCACGCGGCGAGACTTAACCTCTACCAGCGGGGCAATGTTTTCCAGAGCCTCTGAAAACACCTCCAGAGGATCTCTGTTCATTTTGGTTTTAACGACTTCCATTGCACCGTAAACAATACGCTCAGCAATAGATTTTTTACCACTGATCATCACGTGGTTCATAAATTTCGCCAGAGTAACATTGCCGTACTTTGGATCCGGCAATACTTCGCGCTTGGCGACAACTCTTCTTCTTGGCATCTTAATAGCCTCTCTTCAGGAATCACCCAGGACAACATCACGTTACGCCTGGCCTTACTCGGTTCTAGCACCGAAAACGTTTTGCACCCAAGCCTGCAGGCGAGCATCAGCCCGCCTTACATTACTTAGGACGCTTGGCTCCGTATTTGGAACGAGCTTGTTTACGCTTGGCCACACCGGAAGTATCCAGTGAACCGCGTACAGTGTGATAGCGCACACCCGGCAGGTCTTTAACACGACCGCCACGGATCAGCACTACACTGTGCTCTTGCAAGTTATGGCCTTCACCACCAATGTAAGAACTCACTTCAAAGCCGTTAGTCAGACGCACACGACATACTTTACGCAGCGCTGAGTTTGGCTTCTTAGGTGTGGTGGTGTAAACGCGGGTACAGACACCGCGCTTTTGCGGGTTGCCTTGCAGAGCAGGAACGTCGCTCTTTTCTACCTTACGTTTTCTCGGCTTACGAACCAACTGGTTGATCGTTGCCATGAAAATAAACTCCACAGATAAAAATGCCTTCATCAGAAGGCCGGTTTAAGAGAACGGATACCCGTTCCCCACTTCTCAGAAAAAGCGGGTGGCGCATTGTAAAGAGGCCACCTGCCTCCGTCAAGGCAGAGTCGAAGTTTTAGGGGATGCGCTGAAGGATTAATTCCGGACAGGGACAAACTCTTTCGAATCTACCTGTGGCCCTGCAGCCATTACGACTACAGGGCCAGGTTCTTACTTTTGTTAATTAGTTGGAGCTGGACTTCAGCGCCTCGGTCAGAGCTGCTTCAACATCCTCTGCGCTCACACCAATATCGTTCACATTAAGCGCGGCTTCACGCTTACGCTTACGATCGCTGTGATACGCCAGACCGGTTCCAGCTGGAATCAGACGCCCAACAACGACGTTCTCTTTCAATCCTCGCAAACTGTCTTTTTTACCGGTAACAGCCGCTTCGGTGAGAACACGAGTTGTTTCTTGGAACGAAGCCGCAGAGATAAAGGACTCTGTTGCCAAGGATGCCTTGGTAATACCCAGCAGCAGACGCTCGTACTGTGCCGGCTGCTTTCCTTCACCACGCAGGCGCTCATTTTCTTCCAGTACCTGGGTGTATTCGACCTGCTCACCTTTAACAAAGTTGGAATCACCCATAGTGGTGATCTCTACTTTACGCAGCATCTGACGCACGATTGTTTCAATATGCTTATCGTTGATCTTCACACCCTGAAGACGATAAACATCCTGAATCTCGTTGGTGATATAACGAGCCAGCGCCTCAACCCCTTGCAGGCGAAGGATGTCGTGAGGGTTAGCCGGGCCGTCAGAGACCACCTCACCCTTTTCCACCATCTCACCTTCAAAGACAGTTAACTGGCGATGCTTAGGAATCAGAACCTCATAATAGGTAGATCCATCCGGCAGCAGTTGACCATCGGTCGGGGTGATGATCAAACGACGCTTGCCCTTGGTTTCTTTACCGAAGCTGACGGTACCGGAGATCTCGGCCAGAATTGCCGGCTCTTTCGGACGACGGGCTTCAAACAAGTCGGCAACACGCGGCAAACCACCCGTGATGTCACGCGTTTTGGAGCCTTCCTGCGGAATACGCGCGATGATGTCACCCACATTGATCGTGTCACCATTGTTGATGCTCAAGATCGCCTTCGAAGGCAGCATGTAGTGCGCAGGCACGTTTGTATTAGCCAGGAATAACTCTTTACCTTTGGCATCGACCAGAGTTACCGCTGGACGCAGATCTTTACCGGCTGACGGACGCTCGGCCGGGTCCAGCACTTCGATCGAGCTCAGGCCGGTCAACTCGTCAGTCTGACGGCGGATAGACAAGCCATCTTCCATTCCGGAGAAGGATACTGTACCCGCCACTTCCGATACGATCGGGTGAGTGTGTGGGTCCCATTTAGCAACGATCTGGCCACCTTTAACAGCTTCACCGTCTTTTACAGTAATCAAGGCGCCATACGGAATCTTATAACGTTCACGTTCGCGACCGCTCGCATCTGCAATGGCCAATTCACCGGAACGAGATACAGCAACGAGGTTACCGGCCGGATTGCTCACCACCTTCACGTTTAACAGGCGTACTGTACCTTCCTGCTTCACCTGAACACTGTCAGCTGCAGAAGCCCGGGAGGCCGCACCACCAATGTGGAACGTACGCATGGTCAGCTGGGTACCCGGCTCACCGATCGACTGAGCTGCAATAACACCAACGGCTTCACCTACGTTAACCCGATGTCCACGAGCCAGGTCACGCCCATAACACATAGAGCAAATGCCGTTGCGGGCATCACAGCTGATGGGCGAGCGAACACATACTTCGTCGATACCCATTGCCTCAATACGCTCAACCCAGGCCTCATCGATCATGGTGCCAGCGAGAATCAGGATTTCATCGCTGCCTGGACGAACAACATCACGAGCGACAACACGACCAAGGATACGATCACCCAATGACTCGATGACATCACCGCCCTCGATAACCGGGGACATGGTGAGACCTTCGTCGGTGCCACAGTCAACCATGGTGACAACCAGGTCTTGCGCAACGTCAACCAAACGACGAGTCAGGTATCCGGAGTTCGCGGTTTTCAATGCGGTATCCGCCAGACCTTTACGCGCTCCGTGAGTTGAAATGAAGTACTGGAGTACGTTCAGACCTTCACGGAAGTTAGCGGTAATTGGCTGCTCAATAATAGAGCCGTCCGGACGGGCCATCAGACCACGCATACCTGCCAGCTGACGAATCTGTGCTGGCGAGCCCCGCGCACCTGAGTCAGCGTACATGAACACGGAGTTGAACGAAGCCTGTTGCTCTTCTTTACCGTCACGGTTCACAACTGTTTCTTTACTGATGCCTTCCATCATGGACTTGGCAACAAGATCGTTAGCGCGCGACCAGATATCGATAACTTTGTTGTATTTCTCGCCCTGGGTCACCAGACCCGCGGCATACTGCCCTTCAATCTCTTTCACTTCGCTTTCCGCGCGGGCAATAATTTCTGCCTTGGCAGCTGGAATAGCGAAATCATTAACACCGATAGATGAACCTGACTTGGTAGAGAAGTCATAACCCATGTACATCAACCGGTCTGCGAAGATTACGGTAGCCTTAAGGCCAACGACGCGATAGCAGTAGTTAATGACGGCTGAAATGGCCTTTTTAACCATGGGACGGTTAATCATCTCCAGCGGAATACCCTGGGGCACGATTTCCCACAGAAGCACGCGACCAACAGTTGTATCAACAAGACTCGTTGTTTGTTGCTTCTCGCCTTCCGGGCCAATCAGTGTCTCTGTCAGGCGCACCTTGATACGCGCCTGCAAATCAACCTGTTTGGAGTAGTAAGCACGGGACACTTCAGCAGGGTCTGCGAAATACATGCCCTCACCGAGAGCATTGATACGCTCACGCGTCATCCAGTACAGCCCCAGAACCACGTCCTGAGAAGGCACGATGATCGGCTCGCCCGAGGCAGGTGACAAGATGTTGTTGGTGGACATCATCAGCGCGCGCGCTTCCAGCTGAGCTTCGAGCGTCAGCGGGACGTGGACAGCCATCTGGTCACCGTCAAAGTCGGCGTTATATGCAGTACATACCAGCGGGTGCAACTGAATGGCCTTACCTTCGATGAGGACAGGCTCAAATGCCTGGATACCGAGACGGTGCAGCGTAGGTGCACGGTTCAGCAGAACCGGGTGCTCGCGAATTACTTCGTCCAGAATATCCCAAACGACAGCTTCTTCACGCTCCACCATTTTTTTGGCGGCTTTAATGGTTGTAGCCAGACCGCGCAGCTCCAGCTTGCTGAAAATGAACGGCTTGAACAGTTCCAATGCCATCTTCTTCGGCAATCCGCACTGATGCAGACGCAGAGTAGGACCAACCACAATTACAGAACGGCCGGAGTAGTCTACCCGCTTACCGAGCAGGTTCTGACGGAAACGACCTTGTTTACCTTTGATCATGTCTGCCAGAGATTTCAGCGGACGTTTATTAGAACCAGTGATGGCGCGACCACGGCGACCGTTGTCCAGCAATGCATCGACCGCCTCCTGCAGCATACGCTTTTCGTTGCGCACGATAATATCTGGCGCATTCAGATCGAGAAGGCGCTTTAAGCGGTTGTTACGGTTGATCACCCGACGGTAAAGGTCGTTCAGGTCAGAAGTTGCGAAGCGGCCTCCATCCAGAGGAACCAGCGGACGCAGGTCCGGCGGCAGCACCGGGAGAACCTCCATCACCATCCACTCGGGCTTGTTGCCGGAATAGTGGAATGCCTCCAGAAGCTTCAGACGCTTGGAGTACTTCTTGATCTTGGTTTCACTGGTAGTATTGGGAATCTCTTCCCGCAGATGTTGAATCTCTGCTTCCAGATCGATATCGCGCATCAGAGTCTGGATGGCTTCAGCACCCATCTTGGCTTCGAATTCATCACCAAACTCTTCCATCGCTTCAAAATACTGCTCATCTGTCAGCAGCTGTCCGCGCTCCAAGCTGGTCATACCCGGCTCGGTAACTACATAAGATTCAAAATAGAGCACCCGCTCGATATCGCGCAGTGTCATATCCAGCAGCAAACCAATACGGCTCGGCAGTGATTTTAAGAACCAGATATGCGCAACAGGGCTAGCCAGCTCGATGTGGCCCATGCGCTCACGACGCACTTTGGCAAGCGTGACTTCAACACCACATTTTTCACAAATAATGCCACGGTGCTTCATGCGCTTGTATTTGCCACACAGACACTCGTAGTCCTTAACCGGACCAAATATCTTGGCGCAGAACAAACCTTCACGCTCAGGCTTGAAGGTACGGTAGTTAATGGTTTCCGGCTTTTTAACTTCGCCGTAAGACCAGGAGCGAATCATTTCAGGTGATGCCAGGCTGATGCGGATCGCATCAAACTCTTCAACTTGTCCCTGGGACTTGAGTAAATTCAGTAAGTCTTTCAAGGCTATTCTCCAATGAGCTGCAATGAGTGAGCTTCAGTGAGTGCAGTGCACTTCGGGGGCTAGATGCCCCCTGCTGATTAACGACGTAGGTTTACTCGTCCTGCTCCAGTTCCATATTGATACCGAGTGAACGGATTTCTTTAACAAGTACGTTAAAGGACTCCGGCATCCCAGGCTCCATACGGTGGTCTCCATCAACGATGTTCTTGTACATCTTGGTCCGACCGGCCACATCGTCTGATTTGACGGTAAGCATTTCCTGCAGCGTGTAAGCAGCACCGTATGCTTCAAGTGCCCAGACCTCCATCTCCCCGAAACGCTGGCCACCGAACTGAGCTTTACCGCCCAGGGGTTGCTGCGTAACAAGACTGTAAGAGCCGGTTGAACGCGCGTGCATCTTATCGTCGACCAGGTGGTTCAGTTTCAGCATGTACATGTAACCAACGGTTACTGGACGGGAGAATTGATCACCGGTACGGCCATCAAACAATATGGTCTGGCCAGTGTCGGACAAATCCGCCAAGCGCAACAACGCTTTGATTTCATGCTCTTTAGCGCCGTCAAATACCGGGGTTGCCATAGGTACACCACCGGTCAGATTGCGCGCCAGATCCAGGATCTCTGCATCGTTGAATGAAGCCAGATCTTCTTTGGCAGCCACATCACCGGTTTTGTTATAGATTTCTTCAAGGAAACCACGGATCTCGGCAATAGCGCGCTGCTCGCGCAACATTGCATCTATCTTGACACCCAGACCTTTCGCGGCCATACCCAGGTGCATTTCCAGAACCTGCCCCACGTTCATACGTGACGGAACACCCAGGGGGTTCAATACGATATCAACCGGTTCACCTCTTTCATCATGCGGCATGTCTTCGACTGGCATGATGACCGAAATAACCCCTTTGTTACCGTGGCGGCCTGCCATCTTGTCACCGGGCTGAATGCGACGCTTGATTGCCAAATAGACTTTGACAATTTTAAGCACTCCCGGTGCGAGGTCATCGCCGGTAGAGAGCTTGCGCTTTTTGTCTTCAAACCGCTCATCCAGAATCTTACGACGTTCAGCGAGTTGTTCTTCAGCACGATCGATCTGCTCATTGAGAACTTCATCCACCATGCGCAGCTTGAACCACTGATCCTTCTCCAGGCTATCGAGCATCTCATCAGTCAGGGCATCACCCTTTTTGACACCTTTGCCTGAAGCGACTTTCTGGCCAACTAAAGCTGAACGCAAACGCTCCAGCGTAGCAGTTTCCATGATCCGGTATTCTTCGTTGAGATCTTTACGCACTTCATCCAGTTGCGCCTTTTCGATCTCAAGACTGCGCTGGTCTTTGTCCAGACCATCGCGGGTGAATACCTGAACATCAATTACGGTGCCTTTGGTGCCTGATGGAACACGTAAAGATGTATCTTTTACATCAGACGCTTTCTCACCGAAGATCGCGCGCAGCAGCTTTTCTTCTGGAGTCAGCTGTGTTTCACCTTTTGGCGTGACCTTACCAACCAGGATGTCGCCACCACCAACTTCAGCACCAATATAAACAATGCCGGACTCGTCCAGTTTGCTCAGTGCACTTTCACCAACGTTTGGAATATCGGCGGTGATTTCCTCACTACCCAGCTTGGTATCACGAGCGATACACGTCAGTTCTTGGATATGAATCGTGGTAAAGCGGTCTTCCTGTACAACCCGCTCGGATACCAGGATGGAGTCCTCGTAGTTGTATCCGTTCCAAGGCATAAAGGCGATGCGCATGTTCTGGCCAAGCGCCAGTTCACCCATATCCACAGACGGACCATCTGCAAGGATATCGCCACGGGCAACTACGTCGCCCATATTCACAATAGGACGCTGGTTAATACAGGTATTCTGGTTTGAACGGGTGTACTTGATGAGGTTATAGATATCCACACCAGCATCACCGGCAGCAACTTCGTCATCGTGTACTTTAATAACGATGCGGCCTGCGTCGACGCTGTCCACTACACCGCCACGCTTGGCAACAACGCACACACCAGAGTCAGCTGCAACGTTCCGCTCCATGCCGGTTCCCACCAGTGGCTTCTCGGCCTTCAGTGTCGGAACGGCCTGACGCTGCATGTTGGAACCCATCAAAGCACGGTTAGCATCGTCGTGCTCCAGGAACGGGATCAAGGACGCCGCGACAGAAACAACCTGACGTGCAGAAACGTCCATATACTGAACATCTTGCGCTGGTTTCAGGGCAAACTCGTTCAGGTGACGCACAGACACCAGTTCATCGGTGAGTCGTCCATCTTTATCCAACGCCGCTGATGCCTGAGCAATTACGTACTCAGCCTCGTTAATTGCTGACAAGTATTCGATCTCGTCGGTAACTTTGCCATCAACAACTTTACGGTATGGACTTTCCAGGAAGCCGTAGCTGTTAGTGCGTGCATAAGTTGCCAGCGAGTTGATCAAACCAATGTTCGGACCTTCCGGTGTTTCAATCGGACAGACACGACCGTAGTGAGTTGGATGCACGTCGCGCACCTCAAACCCTGCACGTTCGCGTGTCAGGCCGCCCGGGCCGAGCGCCGATACACGACGCTTGTGAGTAACTTCCGACAGCGGGTTGTTCTGGTCCATAAACTGCGACAGCTGAGAAGAACCGAAGAATTCTTTAACAGCAGCTGCAACAGGCTTGGCATTGATCAAATCCTGCGGCATCAAGCCTTCGCTCTCAGCCATTGACAGCCGCTCTTTTACAGCGCGCTCGACACGAACCAAGCCTACACGGAATTGGTTTTCTGCCATTTCTCCAACAGAACGCACCCGACGGTTACCCAGGTGATCAATATCATCCACAACACCTTTACCGTTACGGATGGAGATCAATGTCTTCATCACATCAACGATATCTTCGTTGGACAGGGTGCCTTCACCAGTTTCAATCTCACGACCCAGTCGACGATTGAACTTCATCCGGCCCACAGCGGACAGATCATAACGCTCCTGACTGAAGAACAGATTCTGGAAAAGCGCCTCGGCTGATTCTTTGGTTGGCGGCTCACCAGGACGCATCATCCGGTAAATCTCTACCAAGGCTTCGAGCTGGGTGCGAGTCGGGTCAATGCGCAAGGTTTCAGAAACGAATGGACCACAATCCAGTTCGTTGGTGTAGAGCGTTTCAATTTTCTCTACGCCGGCAGCAGCGAGTTTAGCGAGGATGTCAGCTGTAATTTCGGTATTACATTCAAACAGTACTTCACCGGTTCTGGTGTCGATGACATCTTTCGCCAATGAACGGCCCAACAGATACTCTGAAGGAACCTCCATCTGATCAACGCCTGCTTTTTCCAGCAGACGGATGTGGCGAGCGGTGATGCGCCGACCTTCCTCAACAATGACGTTGCCTTTCTTATCTTTAATATCAAAAGTGGCCACATCACCGCGAAGACGGGATGGCACCACTTCGAAAACAAACTGACCGTTCTTATCAACTTTGAAGTTGCTGGTCTCGAAAAACATTTCCAGCATTTCTTGCGAGCTGTATCCCAGAGCGCGCAAAAGAATGGTCGCGGGCAGTTTACGACGACGGTCAATACGAACGTATAAGAGATCTTTTGGATCAAACTCGAAGTCGAGCCACGAACCACGGTAAGGAATAATCCGTGCGGAATACAGGAGTTTACCGGAAGAGTGGGTTTTACCTTTGTCGTGATCGAAGAACACACCGGGTGAGCGGTGCAACTGAGAAACGATAACGCGCTCAGTACCGTTAATCACGAAAGTACCATTATCAGTCATGAGCGGAATCTCGCCCATGTACACTTCTTGTTCTTTAATATCTTTAATTGCTTTATTAGCAGACTCTCGATCATAAATGATCAGGCGCACTTTAACGCGCAAAGGCACAGCATAGGTCACACCGCGCAGAATACATTCATTAACGTCAAACGCAGCTTTGCCGAGGCTGTAGCTCACATATTCGAGCGCAGCATTGCCAGAGTAGCTGACAATCGGGAACACTGAACGGAATGCCGCATGCAAACCAACGTCTTCCCGCTTGCTGGGAGAGAGGTCTGCTTGGGTAAACTTCCGGTATGAATCCAGTTGAATTGCCAAAAGGTAAGGCACATCCATGACGTGTGGCAACTTGCCAAAATCCTTGCGGATACGTTTTTTCTCAGTGTATGAGTAAGCCATCTGTATTCCCCAGCTTGTTCGCGGACGGGCTTGATCGCAGCCACAGAAACGCGGGCGGCGTTTCTTTCATTAACTAGCAGTCTGTACTTGCGTTACCTGGATTTTCCGGTAACTGTTGCAGCATCGCTGCATGCATACAAGGCAATTATTCCGTGCTTCAATCAGAAACGGAAAAAGGCTGGCGGGTAAAACCCACCAGCCTCGCGTCCAATGTATGCAAATGGACAAGGCTGTACACAACCAGAATTATTTCAATTCTACAGTTGCGCCAGCTTCTTCCAGTTTTGCCTTGGCAGCGTCAGCGTCAGCCTTGGAAATGCCTTCTTTAACAGCTTTCGGTGCTGCTTCCACCAGGTCTTTAGCTTCTTTCAAGCCCAGACCAGTGATTTCACGCACTGCCTTAATAACGTTAACTTTCTTCTCGCCAGCAGCGGTCAGAACTACGTCAAATTCAGTTTTCTCTTCAGCGGCAGCAGCCGGGCCAGAAGCCGGGCCAGCAACAGCAACAGCAGCAGCAGCGCTAACGCCGAATTTTTCTTCCATTGCAGAGATCAGCTCAACAACGTCTTTTACAGACATTTCTGCGATGGCATTGATGATATCTTCTTTAGTCAGAGACATGTCTCAATTCCTAAGTTAATGGGAGCTTTGTGCTCGTTAAATCTAAAGTAAGCTGCAATCGCGAGGATTAAGCAGCTTGCTGTTCTTTTTGGTCGCGAACGGCCGCAATAGTGCGAACCAGTTTGCCAGCAGCTGCTTCTTTCATCACACTCATCAAGCGAGCAATTGCCTCGTCGTAGGTGGGCAGAGATGCCAACACACCAACATTGACCAGTTCACCTTCGAAGGCGGCTGCCTTCAGCTCAAACTTATCGTTCTCACGAGCGAAATCCTGCAGAATGCGAGCACCTGCACCTGGATGTTCATTCGAGAAAGCAATTAAGGTCGGGCCAGAGAAACTGTCTACGAGACATTCATATGCTGTGCCTTGAACCGCGCGACGTGCCAGTGTGTTACGAACGACTCGAACCCAAACGCCGCTCTCACGGGCTTGCTTGCGCAGAGCAGTCATCTTGCCTACGGTAATGCCGCGAGAGTCGGCAACCACAGCAGAGAGAGCACTCTTAGCAGCTTCATGGACTTCAGCGACAATCGCTTTTTTGCCTTCAAGTCCTAATGCCACGGGATTTCTCCTGTTTTAACAAGCTTGCGCCTGTCGTTAACTACAAGTTTCGGCTTAAATCCGAAACCATGACTTGGTGATGTCATTCAGAATTTCTGATTGGGTCTCACCATCTGCGTAGGTCAATCCTCACTTGCGCTCGGACCGATTAAGTACATCAACTGCTGAGTTTGCAGCCTCCATCCACCTACGGTCTTTGACGGCCCGCGAAGGGTGACCTTCGCGAACCCCAAAGTGCTTTTTTTCTGGAGATTAAATCGCCAGAGAAGACTGATCGATAACCAAGCCTGGGCCCATCGTGGTGCTCAGGGCTACTTTTTTCAGGTATACACCTTTAGAAGTTGCCGGCTTGGCTTTTTTCAGATCGCTGATTAAAGCTTCCAGGTTTTCTTTGATAGCTACTGTATCAAATGAAATCTTGCCGATACCGCCGTGAATGATACCGCCCTTCTCAGCGCGATAACGGACTTGTCCGGCCTTAGCATTCTTAACAGCAGTAACAACATCTGGAGTTACAGTGCCAGTCTTTGGGTTAGGCATCAGACCACGAGGACCGAGCACTTGACCCAGTTGACCAACAACACGCATTGCATCGGGGCTGGCAATAACTACGTCGAAATCCATCTTGCCCGCTTTGATCTCTGCAGCCAGATCATCCATACCAACAAACTCTGCACCAGCTGCTTTTGCAGCCTCGGCGTTAGCGCCCTGAGTGAACACAGCTACACGAACATCTTTACCATTTCCGTGCGGCAGAGTGGTTGCACCACGAACTGACTGATCAGATTTACGAGGATCAATACCCAGATTGATAGATACATCTACAGTCTCAGCAAACTTAACTGTAGATAATTCTTTGAGGAGCGCGACAGCTTCATCAATGGTGTATTGTTTTGTTGAGTCAACTTTCTCTTTAATCAGACGTTGACGTTTAGAAATCTTAGCCATCTTACACGCCCTCCACTTCAAGACCCATTGAACGGGCAGAACCCGCAATGGTACGAACAGCTGCGTCCATATCAGCAGCAGTCAGGTCAGGCATTTTAGTTGTGGCAATTGCTTCCAGTTGTGAGCGATTGACGGTACCGACCTTATTGGTATTCGGGCGACCACTTCCGCTGGTAATACCTGCAGCTTTTTTCAGCAGGAATGCCGCGGGTGGAGTTTTCATTACAAAAGTGAAGCTGCGATCGCTATACACGCTGATAACAACCGGGACTGGAGCGCCTGGTTCCAAGCTCTGGGTCTGCGCGTTGAACGCTTTACAGAACTCCATAATATTCACACCATGCTGACCCAAAGCTGGACCAACCGGTGGGCTTGGGTTTGCTTTGCCTGCTGCAACCTGCAGCTTAATATAGGCGGTTACTTTCTTTGCCATAAGTTTTACTCCCCATTGGGTATTAGCGCCTCAGAACCGTTTTTGGCAAAACAGCTCGTCTCCGGCTCCCCTCCTTGCCATATCAAATCGACAAGGATGCGAAAGCCCTTCTCCACCAGCAGGCAAAGAAGGGCATAAAAAATTTGCTTAATGCTGGCTCAAGTCTTCTCGACTTGGCTGAACTCCAGCTCAACCGGCGTAGAACGTCCAAAGATCAAGACGGCAACACGCAAACGGTTTTTGTCATAATTAACTTCTTCAACGACACCATTAAAATCGTTGAACGGACCATCAGTAACCCGCACCATTTCGCCGGGCTCGAAGATAGTCTTGGGCTTCGGCTTCTCCATTGAGTCGTCTACACGACGCAGGATTGCTTCGGCTTCCTTCTCGGTAATTGGGGCGGGCTGATCGCCTTTACCGCCGATAAAACCCATTACCCGCGGAGTATCTTTCACCAAGTGCCAGGTATCGTCATTGAGTTCCATTTGAACCAAGACGTATCCGGGGAAAAATTTACGCTCACTTTTACGCTTCTGGCCGCCCCGCATCTCAACCACTTCTTCAGTGGGCACGAGGATCTCACCAAAGCTGTCTTCCATATTGTGAAGCTGTACCCGCTCACGCAATGAAGCAGCAACTTTTTTCTCATATCCGGAATAGGCGTGTACAACGTACCAACGCTTTGCCATAACCACCTACCCTATGATTGAAGATGCTATCCACCCGAAAAAGGTGTCCAGCAGCCAAAGAATAATGGACATTACAACAACAACGGCGACCACGATCAGCGTAGTCTGATTTGTTTCCTGGCGCGTCGGCCAGACAACTTTACGCAACTCTACCATTGCACCCTGCACCAAAGCCCACAAACTTGCACCTTTCGCAGTATGGTATGCCACAAAACAGGCAATCACTGCCAGAACAAGCAAACCAAGAACGCGGTACAGCAGAGACTCTGCAGAGAAATGTGAATTTCCAACAACGCCAGCGACAATCAGCGCTATCACCACCAACCATTTAAGGGGATCCAGGCGATATTCTTTTTCTTCGCTTTTTATATTCATACGCTGTTGAAACCTTGAGCTTTAAGACGGATAAATGGCAGGCCAGGAGGGACTCGAACCCCCAACACCCGGTTTTGGAGACCGGTGCTCTACCAATTGAACTACTGGCCTTTAACAACAACAAATCGCAAAGGGCCATCGACCCTTTGCGATTATTCACTCAGTTACTGAATGATTTTGGCAACGACGCCAGCACCAACAGTACGGCCACCTTCACGAATCGCGAAGCGCAGACCTTCTTCCATCGCAATCGGGTGAATCAGGGTGACAGACATCTGAATGTTATCACCTGGCATCACCATCTCTACGCCTTCCGGCAGCTCACAAGCACCAGTTACGTCAGTAGTACGGAAATAGAACTGCGGACGATAGCCTTTGAAGAATGGAGTGTGACGACCACCTTCATCTTTGGACAGTACGTACACTTCTGCTTCGAACTTGGTGTGCGGAGTCACTGAGCCCGGCTTACACAGAACCTGACCACGCTCTACTTCGTCACGCTTGGTACCGCGCAGCAGTACACCTACGTTCTCACCAGCACGGCCTTCGTCCAGCAGCTTGCGGAACATCTCAACACCAGTACAGGTGGTTTTGGTGGTTTCCTTCAGACCAACGATCTGAATCTCTTCACCAACTTTGATCACACCACGCTCAACACGACCGGTAACCACAGTACCACGACCAGAGATTGAGAACACGTCTTCTACTGGCATCAGGAACGGCTGGTCAATAGCGCGAACTGGCTCAGGGATGTAGGCGTCCAGCGCTTCAACCAGTTTCTTAACAGCGGTGGTGCCCAGACCGTTTTCGTCTTCACCGTTCAGAGCCATCAGCGCAGAACCCGCGATGATCGGGGTATCGTCACCTGGGAAGTCGTAGGTGCTCAGCAGTTCGCGCAGCTCCATTTCGACCAGCTCCAGCATTTCGTTGTATTCGTCGGTGCCTACGCCGCCGCAGTCTTCGGCCAGCAGGTCAGCCTTGTTCAGGAATACTACGATGTAAGGTACGCCTACCTGACGAGACAGCAGGATGTGTTCACGGGTTTGTGGCATCGGACCGTCGGTCGCACCACATACCAGGATAGCGCCATCCATCTGAGCCGCACCGGTAATCATGTTTTTTACATAGTCGGCGTGACCCGGGCAGTCTACGTGCGCATAGTGGCGAACGTCAGAGTCATACTCTACGTGAGAGGTGCTGATGGTGATACCGCGCGCCTTCTCTTCCGGTGCGTTATCAATACCATCATATGCAACGAAGCTACCGCCCCACACTTCCGCACACACGCGAGTCAGCGCTGCTGTCAATGTGGTTTTACCGTGGTCTACGTGACCAATGGTGCCCACGTTGACGTGGGGCTTGTTACGTTCAAACTTTTCCTTCGCCATTGCGAGCGCCTCCTCAGACTATATATATGAAATAAAACGCAACCAATTATGAAAACTGAACATCCAGATAAAAAACAGCCGCGAGAGCACGGACTCCCGCAGCAGATATGGAGCTCAAGAGCAGATTTGAACTGCCGACCTCACCCTTACCAAGGGTGTGCTCTACCGACTGAGCTACTTGAGCTTAAACCTTGCCAACAGGCAAAATCTGGAGCGGGTAGCGGGAATCGAACCCGCGTCATCAGCTTGGAAGGCTGAGGTTCTACCATTGAACTATACCCGCCGAACCCGTCCGACTTTCGCCAGATTTCAATCTGGCAGCTAACTCACTCAACAGCCGAAAGATGAGCCATCTCGTCATTCAGCAGCAAACCAACACAGGGAGTTAGCTGGAATATGGTGCAGGGGGGTGGATTCGAACCACCGAAGCTCACGCGTCAGATTTACAGTCTGATCCCTTTGGCCGCTCGGGAACCCCTGCCAAAAACAGCCGGCATTTTCAGGCCGACCCGAACCGCTGTCAACTTATTTTTTTCAATAAATTCACAGAGTTACGAACAAGTCATGTTTAAAAATGGAGCTGGCGAGAGGAATTGAACCCCCGACCGGCTGATTACAAGTCAGCTGCTCTACCTACTGAGCTACGCCAGCCTTTAAAACCACGACTTATTGTGGAGGCGGGATTCTAGTGAAACTTTTACTTTGGCGCAACACCCAGACACAAATTTTGTCTTTTTTCGAGTCCGGTTTGTTGATTTAGCATATCAACCCATACCGCATCGTCTATTTTTTCAGCTTCCCCGGGAGGAAGCGTCACCCAGGTCTCGCTATGCTTACGCTCGATTTGTCGTAACTTGGCTTGGTAGCCCTGCATGCGAATTTCTTCGAGACGGGCATGAGCAGTCGACTGATCATTATACATTCCGAAAGAAATACCATTTGCCAGCTCGCCAGAGGGAATGATGTAACTGTCAATATTCTTCGCCTGGATCTCGTATAAGCGGCGCAGGGCCTCCTTTTCAGACATCTCTGGAGGTAGATATACCCAGAAAGCCTGGCTGTCAGGCACCTCAACTGAATTAATCGCAGCATGAACATCCATAGCCGCCAGCCGCTCCACCAGATATTCAGCATGCAGCAGCTGCGCATACGGTCCGACCATCGTACACATGTCACTATTGACCGAGGATGATGCTCCATTGGCTGAGCGCTTTTCAGACAATGCTCCTCCTGTCGCTTCGCTAACCATCTTCAACTGCGCCCCTTCCAGTGTTTTGGGTAGAGGCGCTGCATCAGTGCCTGCGGGCGCTGGCGATCTCATAAATAATTGCATCAATAGAACAATGACATTGATTGCCACCAGCGACAGAAAGATTGAACGCATAGATAAACGAACCCAAATAAATAATTAATCGGCAGCCAACGCCAGCTCGAGCCCTTCCAGCACAAGATCTGGTACATATAACGCCTTGTCAAAATACTTCGACAACAGAACTCCATCGCCGCCGGTCATTATCAACATTGGCGGCTCTGACGAGTCCTCAGTGATAGTTACCTGCTGCATGGCCTGACGAATCAAGCCGGTAATCATAACTAATTGAGCAGCGGAAACGGCAGACGCCGTGTTCTTCCCCGGTAACAGATCAGCCGACTCAAGAGCCTTGGCTGTTTTTACACCTTGCGTATTAGTAAACAGGGCGTTATGCATCGCTGCCACGCCTGGGGCGATATAACCTCCCTGATGCATTCCATTCTGATCAACTAAATCCACGGTAATAGCGCTGCCACAATCCGCAACCACACACGCCCCCTGTGTTCGCGCATATCCCGCGAGCATGGCGAGCCACCGATCAGCACCAAGAACTTCCGGTGTCCGATAACCATTTGTCACCCCCACACACCTAAGCTCTGCTCTAGCGAAGCGAGGGTTAATGCCAAGCTGCTCAACTGCCCAGGCGGCAAATGCCAGATCAGCCTCCTCTCCCAGAACACTGGCTACAAAAATCTGCTCAATCGAATACTGACGCCACTCCTCTACAAGTGATTGATAGCCTTCTATATTCGAGATGACCCCACGCGCGATATCCTTGGGACCATTGCGCAGGCGCCATTTAAGACGGGTATTACCTCTATCTATCTGCAGAATCATCGCTTACTCTCAATGACACTTCTCCACCGTAGAACAGTGCTTCTCCTTGTTCGGTCGCCAAGCGCAAGGCCCCCGACTCATCCACTCCCACCATTCGTCCCTTGACACTGTCCCTTGCGGTATGCAGTTCCACTGGTTTCCCCGCATAAGCATTGAGCTGCTCCCACCGCTCGCGGTAGGCTGCAAACTTTTCTTCCGGGTAGTTACGCAGGAGAGGCAGCAAATGTGTAAGCAATGCTGCAACCAGCTCATTGCGCAACACTGGCCGAGGAAGCTCCAGCTGGGATTGAATAGTTTGGAGGTCAACCCAAGGTTGATCGATCACTGAGGCGCTGACGTCAGGCATAGAAACATTTAGTCCAATCCCAACCACCACCTGACAGAGACCGGCCGGATCGCCCGTAACCTCCAGCAGTATTCCAGCCAGCTTACGCTGCTGCCAAAGGACGTCATTAGGCCATTTCAGTTTTACCCCCGACACACCGAAACTTTCCAATGCTTCGACGATGGCTACCCCGACAGCCAGACTCAATCCTTCCAGTGCAGCGACGCCCTCAAAATTCCATAACACCGACAGGTAAATATTCTTTCCGAATGGACTCACCCAATGACGACCACGCCGCCCCTTGCCCGACGTCTGCTGCTCCGCCAGACAAACATAACCGTTCACTCGCCCAGCCGCCGACTGCAGCGTATAAGTGTTAGTCGAATCAATAACCGTGTGGATATCCAGCACATCAAGCAATTCTTTAATTTCAGGCTGCAGCTGCTGCTGGATTCGCTCTACGTTAAGCAGATCGAGCCCACCGCAGACCCGGTACCCTTTTCCTTTTACAGATTCCAGTGAAATATTCAGTCCCTCTAGCTTCTGCAGGTGCTTCCAAACAGCCGTGCGACTCACCCCAAGGATTTCACCCAGCTCCTGCCCCGAATGGAATTGGCCGTCAGACAGCAGGCGCAAAATCTGTTGTAAAGCGTCGTCATTCATTAACATAACTCCGATTCAACCAGCACCCCATCCTTTACATAGCGCCGCTGGTAGCGATAACCCAGACTGGTAAGAACCTCATAGCCTAACGCACCTGTTCGTGCAGCCCAGCTATCGACTGTCAGCTCATCGTTAAGCACCTCTATCACCTTCGCCTCATCTGCAGCGATACCAGCCGCAGACACATCAAAGATGGTGGCATCCATGGAGATACGTCCAATAACAGGCACTTGATGACGACCAATCACTCCGAAGCCCGTTCCTCCAATCGTCCGATGCAATCCGTCCGCGTAGCCCCCGGCAGCAACAGCCAAACGCGTTGGTGCGGATGCCTTGACTGTTGCTCCATACCCTATGCTGACAGGACCCGTCAGTTGGCGCACCTGCAAGATTGGCAATGCAAGGTGAACAACCGGCTTCAGTGGTGAAGGCTCCTGTGGTCGGGGATTAATGCCGTATAGCGCGGCACCTGGTCGCACAAGATCAAAGTGCCATTCCTTCCCCAGATAAATACCCGATGAATTGGCCAGACTATAACGGGCCTGGGGCAGAAGAGATCTGGATGTCGCCACAACTGCCTGGAATTGCTGCAGCTGCTCCCGATTCAGCGCATGGCCCGGCTCGTCAGCGCAGGCTAAATGACTCATAACCAGAGCAGGAGAAAGCTGTTGCAGTTCACTTCTCGCTGTCACTAATGCGGTCCACTCCTGAACATCCAGCCCCAGGCGAGTCATCCCCGTATTAATTTTTACGGCGCACTCGGGTGGACTCTCAATGTCTGCCACGTGTGCAAGCCATCGCCGGATATCTTGGGTAGAGCGCAATACCGGTGAAATTTTGTGTTGAAGAAACAGCGACTCCGTTCCAACCCGAAGGCCTCCCAGCACGTAAATCACAGCATCGGCTTTCAAATACTTTCGCGCGGCCACTGCTTCATCAAGCGTCGCGACAAAGAATTCCCGGCAGCCTGCCCGATAGAGAACGGGCCCAACTTGAGCCGCCCCCAAACCATAAGCATTCGCCTTGATGACAGCAGCGGCCGAGCTCCCTTTGGAGAGCTGACTGGTGACGCAGCGCCAGTTTGCCAGGATGGCAGATAAATTTACGGTCAATATGCCTGTTGCTGATTTCATAAGCTGCAGAACCTCGCCTGGATGCCATAGCATCTAATCAAAGTTACTGCGTAAAATCCATCAACATAAATGAGATATTTTGGAAAGGCAGAATAGTAGTGATAAAAAAATTCCCACCACCGGCAAGAGTAGTGGGAACTAAGCGCAATCGAACATCAAGGAGCAGGAAAGCGATAGAGGGTATAGTACGCATCCATCAAACGCGGTGCGGGTAGATCAAAGAGAGCCTGCCCATTCAAGGCGAAGTGATAAACTCGTGCAGTCTGTTGCGGGTGAACCACTGGCTGCTTCACCGAAGCCAGCTTGACAAACAGAGAGGTTTTGTCGTCAGACAGGGTCAAGGATTCAACGGATTCCTGCCGCTCATCCATGGTTTCGGATCCATAATCAGGAGCATCACGGTACACCCAGGATGACAGACGGAGTAATTCCGTTGGCAAGGCTTCATCGGCCAGAGCCAATGGCTTGGTCAGCTTGATTTCAAAACCATCCGATCGAGCCGAGACGTTGAATATGCTTGCTGGCACCGACGTCCCTACCCACCGTATGCGTTGTAGGCTGGCCACATGGCCCCCTTTTGCCTGCCATCCTCGCCCCGTCTGCCCCAGCAGCATACTGCCGTCCGGAAGAAACAGCGGTCTCATCACCCCGGACTCCAGACTTGCTGCAAAGGGAATAACCACTCCCTGCTCTACTCCATCCACGGATTCTGTGATTATGCGCAACAAATTCGACTGTGTTTGATCTCCGATAAACATGTGACCGGTAAAAGGACCAAAACGCCCTTCCGTCGTATCCCAAACAGGGTGTCCTGGGGAATTCGCGACGCGGTTTTGCGGTAATAAGATGACCGCCCTTTCCCGCTTGTCCCGCACCTTGTCCCAGGCGATTTGCGGTGAATCGGGGGTCATCCCAGGAAGATCTACCAGGCTTGAAGGATGCCCGTAGAATGCATTCTTTTTCAGCAGAAATATTTTTGAGGTTGCAACAAACTCACCCTGATTATCGGCATACCACAGACGACCATCCGGCGCCGTCGCGATTCCCGCCGGACTGCGCAGACCATTTGCCCACAATTCATACTTAGCATCCGCGGTAACACGAACAGCCCAGCCACTCAATCCACCAGAAGATCCCATGTACATGCCACCAGCCTTGAAGACCGCCTCATCGGCATGAGAAAGATTCAAGGCAATGTAATAAGCACCATCCGCACCTTTTGCAGGGCCATGCATATAGGCGTGATAATTTCCGTGGTAACTGTGCGCATCAAACAGGGTTTCAAAGCGATCTGCCAAGCCATCACCGTCAGTATCCGTGATGCGGGTCAGTTCAGCCTTTTGTCCAACGACGACTTGGAGCCCCTTCTTATCCTCAACGACCACCCCTAGGCTATCAAAGACGCCCTCTGCGAAAAGCCGCCATTCACCTTTAACGATTCGCCATATTCCGGCCGTACGGGTTGCAACCACTATCGTCCCATCTTCTGCCACGGCTAATCCGAGCGCTTCAAACAACTGCTCCCGCCCATAGTTGTCGCGCGGCGGCAAATAACTTTCTACCTTATAACCTTCAAGCAGATCTGCCTGAGCGGGAATTACCTGCAATCTTTGGTTTAAATGGTTGAATTCAGACGGTGTTGGACGCCAGCTTGATGAAGCCACATTTAGTTTGGCCTTTAAGATGACCTTACCTTTCGGGTTAGCCGGAACGTGCCAGACCATTCCCGATCCAACTGACTCAGCTTTTAACTCACCATGTGAAGCATTGGCCTCACGCAATACTTGAGTATTGATGGCAAATTTCTGACCAGTAGCAAATTCACCCTGAAGCTGAATTTCTGTATCGCCACTCGCCGCTATGCTGGTTGAAACGGAGATAGAATTTTTGCCGACACGATATAGAAACTCAGGAACAGACTGCAGCTCTTTAGAATTATGCTTATACCCCAGAAACTGGGCATCAATAGCCTTTACCCGGTCGAGGTGATCCTGTGAGCTGTGCAGCGACTCGGCTATTGCCTCTATATCATTGAATATGGCTTCCTTGAATGAGAAATCGATTAATTGCCCTTTATCATCCAATGGAGCGATTAGAAAGCCTGCCTGCCCTAACTCTATCGTTCGGCTCTCGTAACCAAGCTTCAGACCACGCCCACCGCGATTTTTAAGCTCCCCCGAAACATCCAGGAATCCGCCCTGCCAGACTTTAGCAATAGCCAGTAAACGAGGATCAAACGAGTAATTAATTCCATTGGTCTGGCCTACATGGATTGAGCGGGCAGACACTCCCTCCATAGGCCCTCGCTGAACCCGTGTCCGGTTATCTACCAGTAGCTGTAAGTCATCCGTTAGAGGATCGTATTGAACCGGGCCATCTTTGGTTACAAGAAGAATAGTGGGACCTTGGTCCTTGGGCGGATTAAGGGTAGTTAAATAAGCAGCAATTGCATCAGCCTGTTTGTTTGATACGGCTTGTTCCGAGTACGGGGGCATGATCGGCAGGTAAGCTTCTCCAGCCGCTCCCCCTTTTTCAGCTACTGCTCGTTGCGCTGCAGGAGTTCGAAGACTGTTTATTAAATAATTACGATCTGCCTTTATAGTGAAGCGGTGATTATTCTCCCCTTCAACAACCTCTCGATCACGAGGTGTACGTTTGAAGAGGCCAAACAGATTAGGGCCGCTTTTAACTGAAGGATCGTTCTCCTTGGTTGCGTGGCAGGAGGCACACCCCAGCGTATGAAAAGTTTCATTACCTAAGGCAACAAAATCTACCAGCTCCTCAAGGTTAGTGGGCTGGCCGCTAGTGGATGGCATTTTAATTGCGCTGAAGTCAGCGTGCCTTACCTCAATTGCTCTTATTGCGAGAGGCCCATTACTACTCAAAATAAAAGGCCCGGCATGATCTTCCCATCCAAATCGGCTTGTTTTACCTACCCCAGCAGCTATTACATTTTGCTGTAGAAGAACTCCATTAAGCTTAACCTCAACAAATAATGCATTTTCCGTCTTATTATGCGCGTCATCAAAGCGCGGGCTCCGGAATTTAACCTCTACTCGCTGCCACTCCCCTGCAGGTTTGATAGCGTTACTCAGCGGGGGCACGCCATGCACATTTTCTGGAGTTACAAGAACATCCAACCCTCCAGCGTCTTCGTATGTTAATAATTCCTGATGAGATCTGGCTGTTAAATTAACAGCATACCGCCCTTGCAATAGAAGCTGAGCTCTAGCATCTCCTGCCAGCAGATAGTCAAAACTGATATGGCTGTCTGCAAGATAGAAATCCGATACCAGGTCACTCTCGCCATCCTTCCAACCATCCTGGACAAAGTAATGATCCCCGTTACCTCCCGTTATGTTTAATTTTTTCCCATCTTTTGAAAGCGTTACTGCTGCAGAGCTGTTCCAATGAGTATTGAGCTTAAAAATCTCCTCAGCATTTCCAGCATTTGCCGTCGAGGCAATAAAGAGGGCTGATGCAATGATGAGGGGTAATTTCAACAAAAAAGACATATAAAAATCCCTGCACCTAGCGCTGTAGATGCCATATCTATTATTTTGATAAGAGGAGAAGATGTTAGAGCTTTCTAACCCAGATATTCCTGAAACTTACCGGGTTGCCGTGATCCTGCAACCGCAATGGAGCACATCCATGGGCTTCATACGGGGGATGTCCGATCCAGGCGGTTGGACCTTTAATTTCAACATGATTTTGAACCAGAACATTATTATGCAGGACAGTGACATGTGCTGGCTTGATTAAAGCCCCCGCATCATCGAATTTTGGGGACTGAAAAATAATGTCATAGCTTTGCCATACACCTGGCCCCCGAGAAGCATTCACCAAAGGGATAGATTGTTTATATACGGAGGCCGCCTGCCCATTGGGATACGTTTCATTCTTATAGGAGTCAAGAATTTGAATCTCGTAGCGCTCCTGCAGAAAAACACCACTGTTTCCTCGACCCTGTCCTTCAAGCCCCTGTATTTTTTCTGGCGTTTTCCATTCAATGTGCAATTGAACATCGCAAAACACTTCTTTTGTTTTTATATCTCCAGTCTTGGGCGATACAGTCAGCGCACCCTTCTCTATTTTCCAGCGCGCAGGACCACCATCAACCCCCTGCCACTGATCCAGGCTTTTTCCATCAAAAAGCACCAGCGCATCTGATGGAGGTGCTTTTTCTGTAGCGTTTACCGTTTTCGGGACAGGTTCCCATACCTCTGTTTCCTGGGCCAATTCCCAAGGCTCCTTTTTTGCGTCTGCTAATGCAATTGGCGTCAGGGTCATGGTTAGAGGAGCTAAAAGATAAAAGCCTATTTTTTTTATCATTGGTATTCGCATGGATGGGCCGCTCTCGTAGGGAGTTTAAGATGTCGAAGATTGTAACTCCGATTATTAATGGGCGAACCGAGAAACGAAGACAAGTCTATTTAAGATTTGTTAAGAAGAACCTTGCTGGCGAAGCAATTTTTATATGCAAAATAATAAAAAAGGGATTCAGGGGGGACAGGCTGATAATGGCTAAAAGATAAGAAAGACAATAGCACACGAAACTGCCTCGCATGCTCACTGCCTTATCGACAGTTTTCCTGCTTATTCGCCCGCAAAGAAAAAGCCCCGCCTGATAACAGAC
>CALFXJ010000025.1 GCA_937958105.1 uncultured Cellvibrio sp. | reverse complement strand
GCACCGCAACCCGACATTTGCCTGAGTTTGTGTAGGTCGGATTAGGGGCGTAAGCCCCGTAATCCGACATCCTCCGGAGCCGCAAAGCACTTCTGCTAATCAAGCTACCCCCCTCCCCCACGCCAGCAACCACAATCACCACCGACATCCCCCTCCCTTCAACACACTTCGCATCAAGCGTCGATGTGGGTGTGCATCCATTGTTTGATCATGGGAAGCAGGCTTGATCGCCAGGTGCGTGATTGTATGCCGAAATAATCCCGTACCCGCCACGCGCTCAGTACCGCGCTGACCGGTTCATCCGCTGGCAACTGATCCACGATATTCAGCTCCGCACTTTCCGGCAGCACCTGTTGCTGCTGCAATACCTGTAATACCTGCTCAGCAAACTCGGCTTCGCTGCAGGCGTCGCTGGTGCAGTAATGCATCACGCCCCAGTTTTCCGCACCGCAGGTAATCTGCTTGGCCATGGCTACCGCCACCCGTGCCGCATCGGACAGTGCGGTAGGTGCACCGCGCAGCCGGCTGCTGACAGTGGCATGCTGCTTATCAACCAGCTCCCGCAGCAGGCGGCTCAGATGATTTTCTCCATAGCTGCCGACCACCCAGCTCAAGCGGAGCGAAATCCATTTGGTCAGCTGCTGCTCAATACTCTTTTCAGCGGCCAGGAAAGCCCGTCCTGCATCGCTGTTAGGCTCAGGCGTATCCTTTTCGGTATGGATACTCTTATTGTCACCGCCAAAGACTTTGTAACTGGAGAGATGGATCAGGGGGATATTGTGTGGGGCGCAGGCCGCTGCAATCTGTTGCGCAGCCAATGTCAGCTGACCCAGCTGAGCAGGGTTGGGGATGTCTTCCCAGCCGACACAGTTGATCACAACATCCGGGCGCAGGAGACGTACGTATTGTGTAACCGATGTCGACTTGTTCCAATCCACTTCACCGGGCTTGGGTACAAACAGATTAAATGCCTCACGCTCCAGTTCGTGCTCAATGGCACTGCCAATCGCGTTACTGGCATCGGTTAACAATAGCTTTAATGACATAACACCTCTTCACGTCCGGATCAGAAACCACCTGTTTTACCCCCTGCATCACGCTGACAGTAAGTGTTTGCGACAGTGCCGCACGGCTTCATGTAAAACAATAGCTTGTCGACAGAATGTCATCCATATTAGCAGCTTCAACGGCAACAGATGTACTGGCTGTAGCGAATAGACTTGTGCGACAGCGCAAAAATAAAAAGGCCGATTGGACATCCAATCGGCCTTTCACCAGACAGTCTACTCAGTAATCAGATGTGCTGTACCGAGTCAATCTCATATTCGACTTCACCGCCGGGGGCACGCACAACGACCACGTCACCCTCTTCTTTACCCACAAGCGCGCGGGCAATGGGTGAGTTCACCGAAATCTTGTTGGCTTTAACATCTGCCTCATCGTCGCCTACGATCTGATAGGTCATGGCCTGATCATTTTCGAGGTTGATGATGGTAACAGTGGTGCCGAAGATCACCTTCCCTGTGTGCGGGATAGCGGTGACGTCGATGATCTGCGCATTGCTCAGCTTGGATTCGATCTCCTGAATCCGCCCCTCGCAGAAACTTTGCTGCTCACGGGCCGCTGAATACTCGGCATTCTCTTTCAGGTCACCGTGTTCGCGCGCTTCGGCAATCGCCTGCACGATACGCGGGCGCTGAACTTTCTTAAGATCTTCCAATTCAAGGCGCAGCTTTTCAGCGCCCTGAACGGTCATCGGGAATTTAGTACTCATGCACCTATCCTCTTGTGCAAATCCTGTAAACGACGAACTTGAATCTGGGACTCGCCCTTCAGCGCCATACACACCGCCTCACCAGCGGCGAGGGTGGTGGTGTAATACACACGATGATTTTCAGCATTGCGACGAATGGATGAAGAGTCCCGGGTAGCCTGGCGGCCTTCAACGGTGTTGATGATCATATCGATCTCATCGTTCTTGATCATATCCACGATGTGGGGACGGCCTTCCTGAACCTTGTTCACGATCTGCACATCCAGGCCAGCATCTTTCAACACAGCAGCCGTGCCGCGTGTTGCCACTATCTTGAAGCCCAGTTGCGCCAGATCCTTACCGACCTGCACGATACCGACCTTGTCCATATCGCGCACGCTGATAAAGACGGTTCCGCCGGATGCTATACGGTTGTTCGCACCCAGCTGGGACTTGCCGTAGGCTTCGCCGAAGGTATCGCCGATACCCATGACCTCACCGGTAGATTTCATCTCCGGGCCGAGGATCGGGTCAACCGCCGGGAATTTATTGAAGGGGAATACCGCTTCTTTCACGCTGTAATAATCAGGGATGATCTCTTTGGTGAAGCCCTGGTCTGCCAGCGAAACACCTGCCTGACAACGCGCCGCCACCTTCGCCAGTGACACACCAATGCACTTGGATACAAAGGGCACGGTACGTGACGCGCGCGGGTTAACTTCGATCACATAAATCTTGCCGTCCTGATAAGCCAGCTGGGTATTCATCAGGCCGATAACGCCCAGTTCAATCGCCATCTTCTTGACGATCTCGCGCATCTCATCCTGCACCTCAGCCGGCAGCGAGTAAGGCGGCAGCGAACAGGCGGAGTCACCGGAGTGCACACCACACTGTTCGATGTGCTGCATGATTCCACCGATTACAACCTGTTTGCTGTCAGAGACAGAATCGATATCTACTTCGATTGCAGCGTTGAGGAAGTGGTCAAGCAGCACCGGCGCATCTTCAGAAACCTGTACCGCGGTACGCATGTAGGTACGCAGTTCGTCTTCTTTGTAGACGATCTCCATGGCGCGACCACCCAGTACGTAAGACGGACGAACCACCAGCGGATAGCCAACTTTATCAGCGGCCACCAGCGCTTCTTCCAGCGAGCGCACGATCGCATTCGGCGGCTGACGCAGACCAAGCTTTTCAATCATCTGCTGGAAGCGCTCACGGTCTTCAGCCTTATCGATGGCATCCGGGCTGGTACCGATGATAGGTACGCCTTCGGCCTCCAGTGCACGCGCCAGTTTCAGCGGCGTCTGGCCACCGAACTGTACGATCACACCGACAGGCTTTTCTTTGTGGACGATTTCGAGCACGTCTTCCAGCGTGACCGGTTCAAAGAACAGACGATCAGAGGTGTCGTAGTCGGTTGATACGGTTTCGGGGTTACAGTTGACCATGATGGTTTCATAACCATCTTCGCGCATGGCCAGCGCGGCATGCACACAGCAGTAGTCAAACTCGATGCCCTGACCGATACGGTTGGGTCCACCGCCAATAACAAGGATCTTTTTCTTGTCGCTGGGGTTGGCTTCACACTCCTCTTCATAAGTGGAGTACATATAAGCCGTGGAGGTAGAGAACTCCGCAGCACAGGTATCGACACGCTTGTAGACCGGACGAACCTCAAGCTGCTGACGATGCTGGCGCACAGCTTTTTCCGTGCAGCCCAGCAACAGGGCGAGGCGCTTGTCCGAGAAGCCTTTGCGCTTCAGGCGGAACATGCTGCCAGCGTCCAGATCGGTAAGCGACTTGCCGCGCAGCGACTGCTCAATATCAATCAGCTCTTTGATCTGTACCAGGAACCAGGGATCAATAGCGGATGTTTTGAATACCTCATCCACGCTCATGCCCATACGGAAGGCGTCACCTACGTACCAGATCCGCTCAGCGCCGGGGGTGGCCAGTTCACGGCGCACACGGGCTGCGCCCTCTTCGCTGGTGTAATCCACCTTGGATTCAAAACCGGCTGATCCCACTTCCAGACCACGTAAGGCTTTTTGCAGTGACTCCTGGAAGGTACGGCCGATAGCCATGACCTCGCCCACAGACTTCATCTGGGTAGTAAGACGGGCGTCCGCATCACCGAATTTTTCAAAGGTAAAACGCGGGACCTTGGTGACGACATAGTCAATGGAGGGTTCGAAGGACGCCGGTGTAGCGCCACCGGTAATTTCGTTCTGCAGTTCGTCGAGGGTATAACCGACCGCCAGCTTGGCAGCGACCTTGGCGATGGGGAAACCAGTTGCCTTGGAAGCCAGGGCTGATGAGCGGGATACCCGCGGGTTCATCTCGATCACCACCATCCGGCCATCCACCGGGTTAACAGCAAACTGGACGTTGGAACCACCAGTCTCGACGCCGATTTCACGCAATACCGCGATCGAAGCATTACGCATGATCTGGTATTCCTTATCGGTCAGGGTCTGGGCCGGCGCCACGGTGATGGAGTCACCGGTGTGGACGCCCATGGGGTCAAAGTTTTCGATGGAACAGACGATGATGCAGTTGTCGTTTTTGTCACGCACCACTTCCATCTCATACTCTTTCCAGCCGAGCAGAGATTCGTCAATCAACAGTTCATTGGTGGGCGACAGGTCGAGACCGCGAGCGCAGATCTCTTCAAATTCTTCCCAGTTGTAGGCGATACCGCCACCGGAACCGCCCATGGTGAAAGACGGGCGAATGATGCAGGGGAAGCCAAATTCTTTGGGGACTTCTTTGGCTTCTTCCATGGAGTGAACAATCCGTGCGCGCGCGCATTCCAGACCGATACGCTTCATCGCCTGATCAAAGAGGTGACGGTCTTCTGCCATGTTGATGGCTTCTTCTTTCGCACCGATCAGTTCGACATTGTATTTTTCCAGCACACCGTTCTTGGCCAGCGCCAGCGCGCAGTTCAGGGCAGTCTGTCCACCCATGGTTGGCAGGATAACGTCCGGGCGCTCTTTCTCGATGATCTTGGCAACGGTCTGCCATTCAATCGGCTCGATGTAGGTGGCATCAGCCATGGCAGGGTCGGTCATGATGGTTGCCGGGTTGGAATTCACCAGGATGACGCGGTAGCCCTCTTCGCGCAGGGCTTTACAGGCTTGAGCGCCCGAATAGTCAAACTCACAGGCCTGGCCGATCACAATCGGGCCGGCGCCTAGAATCAGAACACTATTAATGTCGGTACGTTTTGGCATGTCTGCTCCAGTCTAGTATCGGTCCGGGGACCGTAGGTCGGATTAGCCGCAGGCGTAATCCGACACTGCAATAACAAATTCAGGTGTGGTGTCGGATTACGCCTGCGGCTAATCCGACCTACTCGCTCAGTGTCGCACGGGAGGGCGACGCGAGCCCCGTGGACTCAGCTTTTACGCGCTTGCATCAGTTCGATGAAGTGATCGAACAGACCATCGGCATCATGGGGTCCGGGGCTGGCTTCGGGGTGCCCCTGGAAGCTGAATGCCGGTTTGTCGGTGCGATGGATGCCTTGCAGTGAGCCGTCAAACAGCGACTTGTGCGTCGCCTTCAGGTTGGCCGGCAGACTGCTTTCCTCTACGGCAAACCCGTGGTTCTGAGCTGTAATCATGACCCGGCCGCTTTCCAGATCCTGCACCGGGTGGTTACCACCGTGGTGACCGAACTTCATCTTGATCGTCTTGGCACCGGAGGCCAGCGCCAGCAGCTGATGGCCCAGGCAAATACCAAATACCGGGAGGTTGGTGTCGAGGATGGTCTTGATCGCTTCAATCGCGTAGGTACAGGGTGCCGGGTCCCCGGGACCATTGGCGAGAAAGACGCCGTCAGGATTCATGGCCAGAACGTCCTGCGCCGGTGTTTCAGCCGGGACGACAGTAATGTCACAGCCGCGGTCAGCCAGCATCCTCAGGATATTGCGCTTAACGCCGTAGTCATAAGCAACCACTTTGAATTTTTTATCGCCGGAAGGTTTTGCATGGCCCTTGCCCAACGCCCAGGTGCCTTCTTCCCAGCGATAGCTTTGCTTAACGCTGACGACTTTCGCCAGGTCCATGCCTTTCAGGCCGGGGAACCCTTTGGCCGCCGCCAGGGCCTTGGCTTCATCCACATCGTCACCGGCCATGATGCAGCCGTTCTGCGCGCCCTTATCACGGAGGATGCGGGTCAGGCGACGGGTATCGATATCGGCAATGCCGATAACATTCTTGGCGGTGAGGTATTCGGAGAGGCTTTGTTCACTGCGGAAGTTGCTGGCAAGCAGAGGCAGGTCGCGAATCACGAGGCCGGTGGCCCAGATGGTGTCACATTCAGCATCTTCAGAATTGACACCGGTGTTGCCGATATGGGGATAAGTCAGGGTGACGATTTGTTGCGCATAGGACGGGTCGGTCAGTATTTCCTGGTATCCGGTGATGGAGGTATTGAACACCACCTCACCAACAGACAGACCTTCAGCACCAATTGCAGTGCCACGAAAAACGCTGCCGTCTTCAAGAACCAGTAGCGCGGGCTTTCTAGAAGCCAAGTGGGATTCCCCGGTAATCAAGTCAACCTCCTCAGGTATGGTTGGCGGCGCACACTTTTCACACACCGGCTTTCTACAGGCCGAGAGAAGCAATCGCACTGCAAAAGGTGCGAAATCAGCGTGTATAGAAAGGGCAGAAGTGAGTGAAAAGCTCGGTCGTGGTGTAAAAAAGCGAGATGAAACGCGCAGCTTCATCTCGCTTTTTATACTCAATTCCGTGCGACCGTGGCGCGGCTAGGGCCAAATACAATCTGACCGCGAATTCTACGGGAGCGAGCTGGATGTGTCCAATAGATATTGCCCCAATTTGGGCATTTGGCTTGTGAATAAACTTTTCGGCATGTGGGATTGCGCTTGCACCGGCATACGGGATCAGGCTGGGGCTGACATGTCGGATTACGCTTGCGCTAATCCGACCTACGGTGGGAGCAGGTTGCTTGCCTAATTCGACCTACGGGTTTTTGGAGCAGGTTGCTTGCGCTAATCCGACCTGCGGGTTTGGGTGTAGGTTGCTTGGGCTAATTCGACCTGCGGGTTCGGGAGCAGGCCGACTTGATCAATCCGAGCTGCGGGGCCATGAACCGATCGCGCGCGGTGAGGAGGTGGTTGAGTCCCTCACCGCAACTGGCATCAACGCAGATTAAGGACATCCTGCATGTCGTAGAGGCCGGGATTTTGTTGAACGAGCCATTGCGCGGCACGGACAGCGCCGCGGGCAAAGGACAGCCGACTGGAGGCTTTGTGGGTAATCTCGACGCGTTCGCCGTCCGCCATAAACATTACGGTATGGTCACCCACTACATCGCCGCCGCGCACGGTGGCGAAGCCGATGGTGTCGCGGTCACGGGGACCGATCTGGCCTTCGCGGCCATAGACGGCGACCTTGTCCAGATCACGTCCTAACGCGTTGGCCAGTACTTCGCCCATGCGCAGTGCAGTACCTGACGGCGAGTCGACCTTATGGCGATGGTGCGCTTCGTAGACTTCCACGTCCACATCGTCACCCAGTACGCGGGCGGCGATGTCCAGCAGTTTGAAGCACAGGTTCACACCAGTGCTGAAGTTGGCAGCCAGACATAAGCCAATATTATTCTGATGCGCCAGCAGCTCCGCTTTTTCATCCGCACTGAACCCTGTGGTACCGATAACCATGCCTTTCCCATGCTTCGCACATAAGGCGGCATTGGCCAAGGTGGCGGCCGGTGTGCTGAAGTCGATAAGGACATCAAACTGATCAATGATCTGCGCTAAATCTCCGCTCAGGGGCACACCCTTTTTGCCAAGGCCGGCCAGCTCTCCGGCATCGGCTCCAACCAGGGAGCTTTCGGGGCGGACAACAGCGCCCGTCAGTTGGGCTTCGCTGGCGCATACGGCTTCGATCAGCGCTTTACCCATACGGCCGGAGGCACCGGCGATTGCAATGCGAATGGTCATAACAGAATCCAGTATCGTTAGTTTTGGTGAGGATTTTCAGCGGGCGCTTCGTCCATATCCACATCGAACAGATGGCCGAGTTTGCCCTGCTTGGTTTCGAGGTATTTGACGTTGTGCGGGTTGCGGCCGGTCTGGTGCGGCAGGCGCTCCACCACATTGATGCCCATATCCTGCAGCGCCTTGATCTTGCGGGGGTTGTTGGTCAGCAGACGCAGCGACTTGATCTGCAGATGTTCAAGCATAGGCTTGAGGATGCTGTAGTCGCGCATGTCAGCACCAAAACCGAGTCGCTCGTTGGCTTCTACCGTATCTGCGCCGCAGTCCTGCAATTTGTAAGCTTTGATCTTGTTCAGCAAGCCGATGCCCCGCCCTTCCTGGCGCAGATAAAATACCGCACCGCGTCCGGCGAGAGCGATCTTGTGCAGGGCAGACTGCAGTTGCGGTCCACAGTCGCAGCGCAGGCTGAACAGGGCATCGCCGGTAAGACATTCGGAATGCACCCGTGCCAGCACCGGCTCATCGCTGCTGATGTCGCCCATGGTCAACACCAGATGTTCTTTATCCGTGGAGTCGTCGGCGAAGCCGTGCATCACAAACATACCCCAGGGTGTGGGGAGTTTGGACGATTCAATAAAACGAATGGTCACTCGTGAACCTCAATGAATACTGCCCAAAGAATCCTCTATAGTGCAGCGAAAATTGTCTTAATGGCGGGACTGTAAAAGCAGAACTCCGTTATCCACTCGCATATCCACATTGCTCAGATAGCTGTTGCCCAGCAGGATGACCTCAGGAAATTCAGTACTGCTGACTGTCGCCTTGACCTGGTGGGCTTCAATGTCGCCCACTGATACCGAACTCAGGATGACTTCGTAAGCCTGCTTGATGCCGTTGGCCGTACTGACCTGAACGGGGCGGCCGGCACGGTAATCAATGCCCAGGCGCTCCGCGACCAGATAGTTCATGGCGATGCTGGTCGCTCCGGTATCCACAAAGAATTCAACGGGCATCCCGTTAATTCTGCCCGGCGTGATGTAGTGCCCGCCGTGAGTACTGGCGATACGCACCACGGATTTCTCCGCACCAACAAAGCTGGCGGCGATACGTTTGGTCAGTGTGAGCGTCTGCCGCTTGCCGGCAATCTCCACGACTGCAGCCTTGCCATCACTGGAAACCAGCCGTATTCCCTCGGGACTGGTGTTGCCTTCGCGCAGCATCCGCTGCTTGCCGTCAATCTCCAGCAGAGCACTGCCGCGTGCCAGCATCCGTACCTGGATGTCCATGGCGGCTGCGCCCTGGGCAATCATCAACAGGAGCACCATCAGGTGTACTGGTGCCTTCATCATGCGTCTCAACGCGAGCTGAATAAAATGTTGCATCCGAAAGTCCCTTCTTCATTCAAATAAACCAGGCCAGCGCCTGCAGACATACCCAGGCATAAACTGCCGCCAGTATATCGTCAATCATGATCCCGAATCCGCCGTGAACCCGCCGGTCCACCGCTCCGATGGGCCAAGGCTTCAGTATGTCGAAGAAACGGAACAGGATAAATCCGACCAGCATCCACTGCCAGCCCGCGGGAGCAAAAAACATGGTCAGCCAGTAGCCCACCATCTCGTCCCAGACGATGCCGCCATGGTCGTGGACGCCGAGCGCGCGGGAACTGCGATCGCACCAGAGCACCCCCAGAGCGAAGGTGATGACCAGCCAGGAAAGGTAAAGTGGCCAGGAGAGGTCCTGAATGAGCCAGAAGATCGGAATAGCGGCCAAGGTACCAAAGGTCCCCGGCGCCCGCGGAGCGAGCCCGCTGCCGAAGCCGAAGGCAAAAAAGTGGTTGGGGTTGGTCAGCAGGGCCTTTAAGGTTGGATTATTCATGGGAGAAGTGTTGATAGCCTTGTTGAGTCAATTCATAAGGCTCACCCTGCAATTCACAGGTTACGCCACGTCCTGGAACCAGCTCCCCCACCACGCTGGCCTGCAGCCTGCCCTCGGCAATCAGCATGGCCAGTTCCGGCATCTTCTCCGGCGGAAGGGTGAAGCACAGTTCATAGTCATCGCCACCAGTCAGGGCCCAGCGACGCGCCTGATCCAGATCATCAAGGGCCTGCAGGGCCGGTGACAAAGGCAGGCTTTCCACATCGATGACAGCTGCCAGATCACTGGCGGCACACAGGTGGCCCAGGTCGGCAACCAGGCCATCAGAAATATCCAGCGCGGCACTGGCGAGTCCTCGCAGCAGCCTGGCTTCTTCCAGGCGCGGCCGGGGATGATAGAAACGCTCGCGCAGGTAGGTTTCATGGACAGGCTCCAGCTGCAACCGCTGCTGGATGACCGCCAGTGCAGCCGCACCGTCGCCAAGATAATTGGTAACCACCACGTAATCGCCGGCACTGGCGCCGTCACGCCGTAAAGCAAGATGGGGCGTAACGGCCCCCATCACCTGTAATGTGATACTCAATGGGCCAGCGGTGGTGTCTCCGCCTACCAGTGCGCAGTTGAATGCCCGGGCGACACGGAACAGGCCGCGACTGAATCCGCGCAGCCAGTCTTCATCAACAGCCGGCAGTGTCAGCGCCAGAGTAAACCACAAAGGATCAGCCCCCATGGCAGCCAGGTCACTGAGGTTGACCCGCAGTGCCCGTTCGGCAATCTGCTCCGGGTCGGCATCTGCGGGGAAGTGGACATCGGCCACCAGGGTATCCACCGATACCGCCAGCTGTTGACCCGCCGGCGGCTGCAGCAGGGCGCAGTCATCACCGATTCCCAGCATCACGCCAGCCTGTGGTTGCTCCACCTGCTCACGCTGGAAAAACTGGCGAATCAGTTCAAACTCGTTCATTGCATTCGGCGGATCAGCGGCGGGCGCCCCGGTCAGCATTCACCTCAATGGCACGGACCACTGCAGCGGTTTTGTCGAGAACACCGTTGATGAATTTATGGCTGTCTTCCGCACCAAATTTCTTGGCGAGGGAAACCGCTTCATTGATGACAACTTTGTATGGGACATCGAGACGGAATTTGAATTCATAAGTCGCCATACGCAACAGCGCTTCGGTGACCGGATCCAGTTCGTGCAGGGCGCGGTCGAGCAGGTAGGGCGAGAAAAGCGCTTCCAGCTCACTTAGGTGCTGGGGCACACCGTGGAGAATTTCGTGGAAGTAAGCAACATCCACGTTCTTCATATCGTTGTCGGTGCGAAACTCCGCCTCGATTACGTTGATGCTGGCTCCCGCCATCTTCCATTGATACAACCCCTGCATGGCGTAATGACGAGCCATGCGGCGCGTCGCAGCGGTAGAACCCTTGTAGGCGGGAGCGTCGGAGGAATTACTCATTAAGTCTTACCTGAAAAACAAACAGCGAATAATAGTGGGGGATGGATCTGCGCAACGGAACCCATTGCGCAATGTGACAGGATCAGATCCGGCCCAGCAGCGATACCATCTCCAGCGCGGTCGCGGCCGCCTCAACACCTTTGTTGCCGGCTTTAGTACCAGAGCGTTCGATCGCCTGTTCGATAGAGTCCACGGTCAATACGCCAAAGGTGATGGGCACACCGGCATTCAATGAAACCTGGGCCAGGCCTTTGGTGCACTCCCCGGCCACATAATCAAAGTGCGGCGTGCCTCCACGGATAACTGCGCCGAGGGCGATGATTGCATCAAACTCCTGCTTGGCCGCAATCTTCTGGGCAACCACCGGAAATTCAAACGCACCGGGCGCGTAGTAGATTGTGATGTTCTCGTCTTTAATGCCGTGGCGGCGCAGGGTATCCAGCGCACCCTCTTTCAGGCTTTCCACCACAAAACTGTTCCAGCGGCTGACGATCAATGCATATTTGCCTTGGCTTGCAGCGAAATCACCTTCGATAACTTTAATGCTCATAACGGCCTCTTAAAAAATGCCAGCTGCAAGCTGGCCGATGTTTACGGTATTCGGGGGCGTTTCGCCCTGATCAGTGCCAACCTTAACCGCATGGGCGGGGTTGGGCTTGGTGTCGGATTACGCTGGGCTGATCCGGTCTACATGTTGTCAGTTGTTGTCTTCCGGGCTGACGTATTCCACCACTTCCAGGTCAAAACCTGACAGGGCGGAGAAGCGCATGGGCAGTGACATGACCCGCATCTTGCCCACACCCAGGTCGCGCAGGATCTGTGAGCCTGTACCGACCTGCTTATAGAGAATCTCATTGGCACGACGCTGCGGGCGGCCGGAGAGCATCCAGTCAATGCTCTCTTCCACTTCTTCCGTACTTTCATCGTGACAGATGAGCAGCACTACGCCCTTGCCTTCCTGATTCACCCGCTGCAATGCCTCATGGTAAGTCCACAGCTTGCAGCCTTCGGGGCTGAAACGTTTCATCGACAGTACGTCGCGGGCGATATCCATCACGTGTACGCGCACCAGCGTCGGCTCCGCTGCATTAAGCTCACCCTTGACCATGGCGAAATGAAGATCGCCCCGGGCGAGGTCACGGTAGGTGTGCAGCTGGAATTCCCCGTACAGGGTTTCGACGTTGCGCGTGTTGATGCACTCCACGGTGCGTTCTTTGGTCGCGCGGTAGTGAATCAGGTCGGCGATGGTGCCTATCTTCAGGCCATGCTGTTTGGCAAAGGCTTCCAGGTCGGGACGACGCGCCATGGTGCCATCCGGATTCATGATCTCCACCAGTACGGAAGCGGCAGAGAATCCGGCTAGGCGGGCCAGATCACAACCGGCTTCGGTATGACCTGCGCGGCTCATGACTCCGCCGGGCTGAGCCATCAACGGAAAGATATGGCCGGGCTGTACGAGATCCTGAGGTTTGGCTTCCGGATGTACTGCCGCCCGAATAGTGCGCGCACGATCCGCTGCCGAGATACCGGTGGTGACACCTTCGGCCGCCTCAATGGAAACCGTGAAGTTAGTGGTATGACGGGATTTGTTGTCGGACACCATCAACGGCAAACCCAGTTGTTTGCAGCGCTCCGGTGTCAGCGTCAGGCAGATCAGCCCGCGCGCGTGGGTGGCCATGAAGTTGATATCTTCCGGGCGCACCTGTTCGGCGACCATGATCAGATCGCCTTCGTTCTCACGATCTTCGTCATCCATCAGCACAATCATCTTGCCCTGACGCAGATCATCAATCAGTTCATCAATCGTATTCAGTTGCATAGCACAGTCTCTAACGGCGAGTAGATCGCTAATGAGTAAAGTAGTTACATGAAGCCATGTTGAGCAAGAAATTCCATGGTAATGGCGGAGCCACCGGACTCCGCCGCCTTGTCTCCCTGCATCAGGCGCTCCAGGTAACGCGCCAGCACATCGACCTCAAGGTTTACCAGCGAGCCGGGCTGATAATCGCCCATGATGGTATGGGCGAGGGTGTGAGGCACGATATTTAATTCAAACTCTGCTCCATCCACAGCATTCACGGTCAGGCTCGTACCGTCCACCGTGATCGATCCTTTATGGGCAATATAGCGCGCAAGCCCTTTGGGTGCCCGCAGCCGGAACCGTTCCGAGCGCGCGTCCGGGTGGCGACTGACCACCTCACCCACACCGTCCACATGGCCGCTGACGATATGCCCTCCCAGCCGGGTCTGGGGCGTCAGCGCTTTTTCCAGATTAACCCGCTGGCCTATCGCCCACTGCGGAATCGTGGTGTTATCCAGAGTTTCGCGGGACACATCGGCCCAATAGCCATCGCCGGGGAGCTCCACCACTGTCAGACACACGCCATTGGTCGCGATGGAATCACCCAGCTGGACGTCGCCCAGGTCCAGCCCGCCGGTTTTGATACGCAGACGCAGATCGCCATTGCGTGGTTGCACAGCCACAACCTGGCCGACTGCTTCGATGATGCCTGTGAACATACTAACCTCGCACGTTTGCCTGCGGTTCTGCCGCTCGCTCAGTGTTCCATATCCGGGACTGCGGTGATGCGCCAGTCGTCACCAACAGCGCGCATATCTCTGATCTTTAAAGGTAAGGCGGCAGACATGGTATTTAAAGGTAAATCAAATAATGGCCGCGCGCTGCTGCCCAGTAACTTCGGCGCCATGTAAATAATCAGCTCATCCAGCAGACCGCGTCGGAGGAAGCTGCCCGCCAGGGTCGCCCCCGCCTCCACCAGCACCTCGTTACATTGACGCTGTGCCAGTTCACGCAAGACCGCCAGCAGATCAATCCGGCTCTGAGCATCCGGTAAAGCCAGCAGCTCTACATGGGCCGGCCAGTCGGTGAGACGATCGGCATTTTCCGCTGCGCCATTGTGAATGAGCAGGATGGGCGATGGATGGCGCAGCAGCTCTGCGCTGCGCGGCAACCGCAGACGTGAATCCAGAATAACCCGCAGAGGCTGCCGGACAGCGGCATCATCCGCATTGACCAGGTTCAGCTCATCGGGGCGTACCGTCAATGCGGCATTGTCGCTGATGACGGTATCAATGCCGCTGACGATGGCACAGCTACGGGCACGCAGACGCTGGACGTCTTCCCGGGATTTACGGCCCGTTACCCACTTGCTCTGACCGCTGGCCATGGCCGTCCGACCATCCAGACTCATCGCCAGCTTGCAGCGTACGTAAGGCAGGCTGCGCCCCATCCGCTTGAGAAATCCGGGATTGAGCGCCCGCGCATCGTCTTCCAGCAAAGGCCCATCAGTTTCAACGCCGGCTGCCCGCAGTCGCTCAAGGCCTGTGCCGGCAACCTGTGGATTGGGATCTTCCATCCCGAATACCACCCGGACAACCCCGGCCGCCAGCAATGCTTCAGAGCAGGGACCCGTCCGTCCTCGATGGTTGCAGGGTTCCAGCGTAACGTAGGCCGTCGCGCCCCGCGCCCGATCACCTGCCTGCTGCAGGGCATGAACCTCGGCGTGGGCTTCCCCGGCCCGGTAGTGCCAGCCTTCTGCGATTACCTCACCATCTTTAACCAGGACACATCCCACCCGCGGGTTGGGCATGGTGGTGTAAAGCCCCCGCTCTGCAAGACGCAGCGCCCGGGCCATGAATGTATGATCGGTGTCTGTCAGCGGCATAGAGGGTTTACTTGTGATCCGGTTGTTGCTCGAGACGATCGATCTCCTGCCGGAATTCATTCAGGTCTTTAAAACGGCGATACACCGAGGCAAACCGGACGTAAGCCACTTCGTCGAGCTTCTGCAGCTGCTCCATGACTTTTTCCCCGACCGTCAGGGATTTTACTTCGCGCTCACCAGTTGCCTGCAGAAAGTGCTTGATACTGTTGATGGCGGATTCAATGGCTTCCGTACTGACCGGCCGTTTCTCAAGCGCGCGCAGCAGACCCGCCCGCAGTTTGTCTTCATCAAACGGCTGACGTGTACCGTCCTGCTTGATGATGCGCGGCATCACCAGCTCGGCGATCTCGTAAGTGGTAAATCGTTCGTGGCAGGACAGACACTCGCGGCGGCGGCGGACCTGGTCACCCTCAGCCACCAGGCGGGAGTCGATGACCTTGGTATCCTCGGCGCTACAAAAGGGACAGTGCATGGAAGGTAAACCCCATCATCCGCAAAATTGCCGCGCATAGTATCACAATTCTTTTTCCGGCAGACGGCTTTGCCCTTGCAGATCTCAGCTGACCGTCAGCTGGTCCAGACATCAGCACCAACAGTTCCTTGAGCGGTATGGTGACCTTAATTTGCAGGACTCTCTGAGAAGTACAAACAAAAAAGGCAGCTGGATCAGCTGCCTTTTTTATCACCGGTTTTTGATAAACCCAAGGGTTATCAGGTGGCTTATTCAGCGTAAACCGGGAACTTGCTGCACACTTCCAGCACCTTGGCTTTAACGGTTTCAATCACCGGAGCCGCATTGCCTGCTTCCAGCGCATCGAGGATGTCGCAGATCCAGTGGGTCAGAGCCACACACTCAGCTTCCTTGAAACCACGGGTAGTGATGGCCGGAGTACCCACACGCAGACCGGAGGTCACAAAGGGTGAACGAGGGTCATTGGGTACAGAGTTCTTGTTGACGGTAATGTTGGCGTTGCCCAGGGCTTCGTCCGCATCTTTACCGGTGTACTCTTTGCCAATCAGATCCACCAGCATCAGGTGGTTTTCAGTTCCGCCGGAGACGATCTTGATACCGCGCTCAATGAAGGTGGCCGCCATCGCCTTGGCATTCTTCACGACTTGTTGCTGATAAGTCTTGTATTCCGGGGTCATGGCTTCCTTGAAGCTGATCGCCTTGGCCGCAATCACGTGCATCAAGGGGCCGCCCTGTCCACCGGGGAAGACCGCTGAGTTCAGTTTCTTTTCAATCTCTTCGTTGGCTTTAGCCAGGATGATGCCGCCGCGCGGACCGCGCAGGGTTTTGTGGGTAGTGGAGGTCGTGACGTCAGCGATCTGTACCGGGCTGGGGTATACGCCAGCCGCCACCAGACCGGCTACGTGAGCCATATCAACCAGCAGATAAGCACCGACCTTATCAGCGATATCACGGAAACGCTGCCAGTCCATTACCTGGGAGTAGGCAGAAAAGCCTGCCACGATCATGCGCGGCTTGTGCTCCAGAGCCAGACGCTCTACCTCATCGTAATCCACCAGACCAGTTTCCGGGTTCAGGCCATACTGCACCGCGTTGTACATCTTGCCGGAGAAGCTGACCTTGGCACCGTGAGTCAGGTGACCGCCATGGGCCAGGCTCATGCCCAGCACGGTGTCGCCCGGGGCACACAGGGCGGCGTATACCGCTGAGTTAGCCTGTGAGCCGGAGTGGGGTTGAACGTTGGCATAGTCAGCGCCAAACAGCTGCTTGGCACGCTCAATGGCCAGCGCTTCACTTTGGTCTACATATTCACAGCCGCCGTAGTAGCGCTTGCCTGGATAGCCCTCGGCGTACTTATTGGTCAGCTTGGTACCTTGAGCGGCCATCACCAGCGGGCTGGTGTAGTTTTCGGATGCGATCAGTTCGATATGTTCTTCCTGACGACGACCTTCATTTTGGATGGAGGCCCAGATTTCAGGGTCAAAGGAAGCAATAGTCTGGCTTTTATCAAACATGGAGTAGGTCCTGAACAGGGAAGCGGATGAAAATAGGCGCGGATTGTACACCATTCACCCATTATTCTTCCATGCAAAAAAGTCATGGAAAACCGGAATTTTATTCAAGCAGCCTGCCCTGCCCACACCCATGAAGCCCTCTCCTTTAAAGGGCTGTGTCTCGCTCCGCCGGCGAAGCCGGGTAATCACTTCTTCTCCAGAACAGCTTGTAAGCTTTACACAAGCCAAACGCTGATCTTCATCTGTACTGTAAAACTGGCGTACCGCGACTTTAAAAAACTGCCCAGCTCAACCAGCCAGCTCCTTTCTCTTTCACTATCTATTACGCCAGAAGGTGTGATCGCGCGCTGCTTTTTTCACCCTTTGCCGCACGATGTGCTTAATCATTTTCAGCCTCCACAAATCAGCAGCATAAATAACAACGCAGAGGAAACCGGCCTGCTTTTTGCTCCAATTATTTTGAATAGAAACAGTCCCGCGCAACGCGCATTACTTAAAACAATTCGAGGTACACGACGATGGAATTCGATGACACAAAGCCAAAGTCTTATACGAAGCCACCGCAAAGCGGAACCGGAACAATGAAAAGCGATGTGAAAGCGGCCGCATCTGAAATAGCCAGCGAAACGCGGCAAAAAACTTCCGAAACCTTTTCGGAAAACCGTGAGCAGATTGCAAAAAACGTGGAAGGTCTTGCCCACGCCGCCGACGTAGCGGCTGAAGACCTGCAGGAACATCACCAGCAGGCATTATCCGAATACGTTACGCAATTTGCGTCCGGCATCAGTGAACTGGCCGAGAACCTGCGCCATAAAAGTATTGATGAATTGATTCATGAAGCTGAGGGAGTAGCCCGGCGCAATCCTGCGTTATTTATCGGTGCCAGCATCGCCATAGGGCTGGGTCTTGCACGCTTCGCCAAAGCAAGTTCGCATCGGCCAAGCCATGATACTGATACCCGACATACGCAATCCACACAGGTACCGGCGGATGCATCGCTGACAAGTGGCTATAGCACACGTATCTCAACGGAACAGGACACAACTTACAAAGGTAACGGATCAACATTAAGTGGAGGTGCAATATGAGCGAGCCCATCAGAAATCCAAAACTCAGTGCAGTCAGCACTACCCCGTCGGACAAATCGCTTACGACATTGATGAGAGAACTGGCCAACGATGTTACCTCGCTCTTCACGAAAGAAGTGGCGCTGGCCAAATCAGAAATCTCCCATTCCATGAGCAGCGCCAAGACCGGCATTCTCGGATTGATGAGCGGCGGAGCTGTGCTGCAAAGCGGCTTTCTGTTCCTGTTGCTCGCCGCGGTATTAGGATTGGGTCAGGTCATGGAACTTTGGCTCGCGTCGCTTATTGTCGGCGGCGTAGTGACCCTGATCGGTTTTGCCATGATGCAGGCCGGCAAGAAAAAACTGGAAGCCTCATCGTTGAAACCCAGCCATACGCTCAATTCACTTCATAAAGACCAGAGCGCAATCAAAGGAGCTACGAGATGACCAGCATTAATGCAGAATCCCATAAAGACCCGGCGCAACTGGAACGTGAAGTTGATCAGAGCCGCGCTCATATGAGTGAGACGCTGAGTGCGCTGGAAGAAAAATTATCGCCCTCTCATCTGGTAGATCAGGTGCTGACTTATGCCCGCGAGAACAGTGGCGAGTTTTCACAGAATCTGGTGGATACCGTCAAGCGCAACCCGGTTCCTACCCTTCTCACTGCGGTGGGTCTGGGGTGGCTGATCTACGGCCAGCAGCATCCACGTCAGCTTTCTACCCAATACACCACAACTGGCTACCGCGACACGTCTACGACAGTCGGAAGTTCTCACACTTCCCTGACTGAACGGGGCAAGCAGATGCAGGATCATCTGGGCAAGTCTGCTACGGATATGAAAACACAATTGAACCAGGGCGCAGATCATCTGAAGCATCAGGCACAACATGCAGCGGATTCTCTGCGCCACCAGGGAGAGCGTGCAAAAGTCGGGTTTACTCACATGCTGGAGCAGCAGCCTTTAGCACTCGGCGCGCTTGGCATAGCCTTGGGCGCATTGATTGGCGGAGCACTGCCACCCACACGTCAGGAAGATAAATTACTGGGTAAGACACGGGATCATCTGGTAGATCAGGGACGCGCGAAAGCCAAAGACCTTTACGATAAAACCCGCAACCAGGCCCAGGAATTCAGTCAGGACGTAACTGAAGATCCTCATCGCAATTTTCATCAGCAAAGCCCGCAATCACCCTACGGCCCGCAGTAAGGGCTGCTCACTCCTTGCCGCCACTTTATCGGCAAGGAGTGATGGTATTCCTGCAGTTCCATCGATCATCAACTGCTGGATATAGCGAGATAAAATAAATAAAAACACGGCAGGGTTCCGACTGCAAAACTCAGCGAGCGCAGCTTGTCGAGATCAGCGAGATAAAAGATCCCGTGCAGAATCCGGCAGATCAACACCAGAACAGCGGCCGTCGCCAGGTGCTCAGCAGCCGGGTCGGCCAGACTTATCGCCAGCAACGCAGCACTGTAAAGCGCCAGCGCCTCCCAGGCATTTTGCTGCGCCGCTACCGCACGCGCACCCGGACCACTGAGCTGGGCATATTGCTGACGAGGATTTTTATTGTCGATTCCACCCAGTTCTTTGCGGCGGTAATAACCCGCAATCCACGCAAACGCATAAGGGAACAGACTCAATATCAGCAGAACAACCAGTGCGATTTTCATGCGACCTCCCTGGGTTTTATGAAACAGGCTGGAAAAGCATTGAAGGAGCTGCTTGGACCGCAATATTCGGCTTTTATTTAAACCGACTTGAATGAGATTTTCTGAAAGAAACTCTGCACCGAGCGTTTGGGGATGGTCGTCAGCTGTTGCATTACGTTGAATGAACAGGCGGATACTTTGTAAATCTCGGCGATATCTTCCAGGATTGCCAGCCACAGCCTGGCTGTCATCTCGGCATCCGCCAAGGCGCGGTGAAAAACGCCGTCGTTGGGAATCTTCTTAAAATCCACCAGGCCACTCAACGTATGATTGGGTGCTGTCTGGTAGATCCGCCGCGACGCCAGCATGGAACACGAAAAGGGATTATTGCAGGACAGACGCAGGCGTTTCAGTTCTGCCCGCAGAAAACGCTGATCAAAGGACGCGTTGTGCGCAACGAGGTTGTAGTCTTCAACAAACGCTGCAAACTCCTGCATCACCTCCGCCGCCGGGGGTGCATCCTGCAGCATCTCGTTGGAAATGCCAGTGTACTGCTCGATAAAACTGCTGACCGGCCTGCCCGGATTCATCAACCGTTGGAAACGTTCAGTGATGACACCGTCCTGAATGCGGACTGCGCCGATCTCGATAGCCCTGTCACCCATCTCGGGGGACAGACCCGTGGTTTCAAAATCCAGGACAATAACGGTGTTGGCATTGTGCATAAAAAGATTGTCGGATTATGCCGAAGGAATAATCCGACCTCGCGTCATTCCGGTAGGGTGATATTCAGTTCAAGCACGGAACAGTTATCCGTATTGTCCAGATTTACCACCACCTGATCTGATGAAATATTGATGTACTTGCGCACCACCTCAATGATCTCCTGCTGCATCTGCGGCAGAAAGTCCGGCTGCGGATGGCTACGCCGGTTGCGTTCGTGGGCGACGATAATTTGCAGGCGCTCTTTCGCCAGGGAGGCCGACGAGGGCGAGCGCTTCTTGCGCAGGTAATCGAAGATACTCACTATTTACCTCCCAGCAGACGCTTGAGAAAGTTTTTCTTCTGCACTTCCAGAAAACGGTGGGGAATATCCTTGCCCAGTAACCGATCCACCGCGTCGCTGTAGGCCTGTCCGGCCTGGCTGTCGGCGTCAAGAATAACCGGGAGGCCCTGGTTGGATGCTTTGAGTACTGCTTCGGATTCCGGGATGACGCCCAGCAGAGGAATCGCCAGAATTTCTTCGACATCCGCCACACTCAGCATCTCGCCTTTTTCTACCCGCTCCGGGTTATAGCGGGTCAGCAGCAAATGCTCCTTGACCGGCTCTTCGCCGCGCTCTGCGCGGCGGGATTTGCTCTGCAGGATGCCGAGGATACGATCAGAGTCGCGCACGGAAGATACTTCGGGATTTGTCACCACCACAGCAATGTCCGCGAAGTACAGCGCCATCTGCGCCCCTTTCTCAATGCCGGCCGGCGAATCGCAGACGATGTATTCAAAGTCTTTCGCCAGGTCATTCAATACAGTCTCGACGCCCTCGGGAGTCAGGGCATCTTTGTCGCGGGTCTGGGAAGCCGGCAGGATATACAAGCCCTCAGTGCGTTTGTCTTTGATCAGCGCCTGGTTCAGGGTGGCTTCACCTTTGATGACATTGACAAAGTCATAAACCACGCGGCGCTCGCATCCCATGATCAGATCGAGGTTGCGCAAGCCCACGTCAAAATCAATGACCGCCGTCTTATGGCCGCGCTGGGCCAGACCGGTACTGATTGCTGCACTGGAGGTGGTTTTACCGACACCACCTTTACCTGAAGTCACTACGATAATCTTGGCCAAAGGCTGGCTCCTTTTGAGTTCTGTCATCTGTTAACAATAAGGTTCAATACTTTACCGGGCGAATCAGGAGGCGAGTTTTTCGATTCGCAGATTCTCGCCTTCCAGATAAATCTGCACCGGCTTTTTCAATACAGCGTCGGCAAATGAGTCACGCAGCAGGAAGTTGCCTGCCACCGACACCAGCTCGGCTTCCATACTCTGGCAAAAAATCCGCGCGCCCTCGTCACCGCGCACACCTGCCAGGGCCCGGCCACGCAGCGCACCATAGATGTGAATATGGCCGTCAGCGAGCACCTCAGCCCCTTCACTGACCTGCGCCAGCACAATCAGATCCGCGCCTTCGGCATAAATCTGCTGCCCCGAGCGAACCGGGCGGGTTATTACCTTGCTCACGCGCGGCACCCAGCGCTCCTCGACCACTCTTTCTACCTGGGGTTCAGGGCTGGGCTCGGACTCCGGCATCTTCAGGGCCCGCTCACCGGGGCGGGGCAATGTCGCCAGTCCGGTAGTCTGGACGGCTTCTTCGAGCGCCTCCGGCACCGCCGTAAAGCCGAGCGGCTGCAGGCCCAGGTCACGGCAGATCTGCAGGAGTTCGGAGCAATCGTTGAGGAGCGAAGGGTTTTCCAGCTTATCCAGGTTTATCAGGACCGGGGAATTCATGAAGAATTGCGGAGCTTGATCGATTTTTTCCTGTAGCTGCTGGCGAAGGGAGGCGGGATCATAGTCGATAAGGGCCAGCACCACGACCGAGATGGCACTACCCTTTAATTGAAAACTCACATCTATCATTCGTTTCTCACTGTGGCGGACGCCCGTCGGCGACGGATAACGCATAAGATGGCCATTATCGGGGGCTTGGCCTATTAGTCAATACAAGCGGTAAGGGATAACCTTGGTTGATTCGGCTGTCATAGTCATTGTCACGGTACCGGCCCTTTCCTATTCAGTTTGGGTTAAGGCGCCCGGGACTATAAAAACCCTGCGCCAGTGTGCCCGTGACTGGCGCCTATGTATCCTCTGTAATGCGTGCCTGAACGGGGCACCCTGAAGCGGGTAGCAGAACCAGGTTTACCACCACCAGTGGTGATTTATTCATCACAAGAGAGGCCATTATGAACGCCATCGCCAAACTGGCGTTAATCCTGTGTCTGAGCTGCGTCAGCCTGCTGGGGCAGGCGCAGACTACCAGCACAGCTCCGCCGCCGGACTTCACCCGCGCTGAACTGGATCAGATGCTGGCGCCCATTGCACTGTACCCGGACACGGTGCTCTCGCATGTTCTCATCGCTTCCACCTATCCGCTGGAAGTGGTGCAAGCCGCCCGCTGGGCCACCGCTAACAGCAAACTCAGCGCCGAAGCCGCTCTCTCGGCGGTGGACAATCAGGACTGGGACCCCAGCGTTAAAGCCCTGGTCGCCTTTCCCCAGATCCTCCAGCGAATGAGCGATGACCTGGATTGGACGCAGCGGGTCGGTGATGCCTTTCTCGCCGATGAAGCGGAGGTTATGGATGTAATCCAGGACCTGCGTCAGAAGGCCTACGCTTCGGGCAACCTGGACAAGATGGAGCACGTCCGGGTCCAGCGGGAGGAAAAAGTCATTGTCATTGAGCCTGCCGTGGAGCGGGTGGTATACGTGCCCTACTATGACACCCGTGTTATTTATGGCGACTGGTGGTGGCCGGACTACCCACCGGTGTACTGGCACCACCCCCATCACCACACCTTCGTCACCGGCTTTTACTGGGGCCCCCGCGTTGTCGTGGCACCCGCCTTTTTCTTCAGCGCCTTCCACTGGCACAACCGCCGGGTCGTAGTAGTCGATCACCACCACCATCATCATCACCCACGCTTCCACAGCAGCCGACATATTGTTCATTATCACGGTGCGCGTCACTGGCACCACAACCCGGTACACCGCCGAGGTGTTGTCTACCGCAATGACCATGTGCGGCAACACTATGGCAGCAACCGGCAGAGTTACCGCACCCTGCAGGAACAACGGAACTACAGCAGACGCCACACTGCCGAGGGCCACAACCGTCCCAACAGTGCACGCACTACCACAACTGTCGATCGTCGTAACACAGGGACGCCGCCCCCCAGAACCCACTGGCGCGGCCAGAGTGATGCAGACCGTGTACGCGAGCGACTTCAGGAACGCCGCGACGCAGCGGGAGACGGCAAACATGTTCAGCGCACCGGCCCTAATACAAGCAAGACAGGTCCGCGGGACCTGACGGAACATCACCGCACTGAACGTCTCAACCGTGATGAGCGCCGGGACAGTACCGTGCAACGCAGCGGTGAACATAGGGAACAGCGGCGGGATACTCCACGCAATCAGGATTCGGTACGTCAGACCTGGAGAGAAAATCAGCAGCGTCCTGAGCAGACCCAACCGCCGAAACAGGTTCAACATGAACGCCGGCAATCTGCACCCGACACTCGGCGTGATGAGCGTCCGTCTCGTACAGAAGTCATTCGGCGTGCCGAAAGTCAGCCGCAAAGAAATTATCGGCAGAATGAACAACCGCGTTTTGACCAGCGCCGCATTGAACAGAACCGGCCGCAGCAACGTATCGAACGGACGTCCCGCCCTACAGGACATTCTGGCGGACGTGAGAGCCGACGCATCGAGCGCTAAATGCATCAGCGTCACGTTGGATCGTGGCGCTGATCAGTTTGTGCGTCAGCAAACTTATTCTTTAATTTTATTTTCCCTTCCGCTCGCAACCTCCCATCTTTAGATGCACGGTATCGGTATTCCGGGCGCATCTATGTCGGACTACGCTTCGCTAATCCGATCTGCAGAATTGTTTGGTATTAACTCCCTTTCTTTTTTGTCGTGAGAAGTCGGCACAGCCCTTGCTACCTTAACAACGTAACGCTGCGTTAATGAAAAATTCATACAAAGATGTAGTAAAGGTTTGAAAATGATTACGCCAAAAGAATGCGGAAAAATAGCACACCAAAATGGAATTAATGCGCCAACACTGGACGGCAACCTCGCGAGATTGCTGGGTCATACCAGCACTGATATCAGCGACAAAAAAGCCAGTCATTACGTGCAATGGTGGGAAGGCTGGTACGAATCGCTCGATGAAAGCCTTGCACATCGGCATGTAAACTTTACAAATCAGGGAATACAACAACACTGTCAATAAATCATTATTGCAGGCGTCAAAAAAGGAATTTTTCAGCGATTAAACAACAAGTCATTTTTGAGGTTAACGCTATGATGATGCACTCCCCCCAACACCAGGAATATTCAGCCCGTTTCGGATTGAAAAATGCGGCCGATGACATTGAAGTTGCGCAGCAGATCGCTGAAGCGAAATATCGCGCTTTAATGGGCCGGGACATCTTTATCAGTGAGATTTCGAGCATTCACCAGCTCATTGAAGAATTACGCGGCTGGGTCAGCCATTCCATCTCCGACAGCAAAGAAACGCATTGAGCCATGCACAGGGAATACTGAAAATTTCGAAAGATCTTCTCACCGAAGTCTTCAGGTTCCCGCTCACCTGGCCAGATCCTGTCCCGACATTTCTTTAACAGCGGATTGCCTTATGCCAGATACCTCTGCCAAACCGGGCTTTGCCCGTGAGCTTAACGATAAACTGGATGAGCTTATTCAATGGGCCATTGAAAATTCGCCGGTCCAGGAACCGCCGCTGACACAGAAAGATTTCACCGACATTCGTAAATCTTTTCTGGCGACCGCCATTGCCGGAACCCCCCTGATGCGGGAACCGGAACCTTCGGAAGGCGGGGCGCAATACATCAACGACAATCCGGCTCCCTGGCCCTGAGATGCATGGCATGCTCCACGGCACCCTCGATAGCAGCTCAGCGCGCAACCGGCTTATACGTCAGGAGAACCCACATGAAACGAACAGCGTCCGCCGTCTGGAACGGCAGTTTAAAAGAAGGTAAAGGAAAAATTTCTACCCAGAGTGGTGCCTTGTCTGAAACCCAATACGGTTTTAACACTCGCTTTGAAGATGGTCCGGGCACTAACCCGGAAGAACTGATCGCTGCAGCCCATGCCGGCTGTTTCAGCATGGCGCTGTCTGCTCAATTTGCCGAAGTCGGCATTACCGCTGAAAGCATTAAAACAACTGCAGCAGTGACACTGGATAAAGTGGATGGTGGTTTTTCAATTACCGCGGTGCATCTTGATCTGACAGCCAAGGTTCCGGGCATTGACCGCAGCACCTTTGAAACCATTGCTAATCAGGCGAAGAGCGGCTGCCCCGTGTCAAAAGTGCTGAATGCTGATATCACTCTTGATGCGAAGCTGGAATCCTGAACCGGTCTTCTACAGATACTGTTCGATAATTCGCAAGGTTTTTGCCATGGCACCACGATTGGCATTGGCAACATTCAGCGCGGCCCGACCGCGCCTGTTCCGCTCGTCCGCGTCATTGACCAGCCGTTGAACCTCCTGCGCCAACTCCTCAGAAGACTCCACCAATCGCAAGGCGCCGGCCTCCTCCAGCAGGCGCGAAGCCTCCGCAAAATTGAACACGTGGATTCCGCTTAATAATGGCAACTGCCAGGCTGCCGGCTCCATAAAATTATGCCCGCCGGTAGGCACCAGACTACCGCCCACAAAAGCTATGTCGCTGGCGCCAAGCAACAACAGCAACTCGCCCATGGTGTCTCCCAGCAGAACATCCGTTGCAGTGGTAACCTCGTCCCGACTGCGGCGGGCAAGCTGGTAGCCCCGGGCGGTACACAGCGCGCCCACCCGATCGAAGCGTTCCGGGTGACGCGGCACCAGCACCAGCAATAATCTTTTGGCGGCTTCCCCGCCTGATGCGCGAACCTGAGCAAAGGCATTGAGGATCTGCTCATCCTCTCCCTGATGGGTGCTCGCTGCGATCCACACCAGCCGCTCACCGCCCAGGGTCCACTGATCTTTCAAGAAACGCGCCTGTGCCAGGAGGTCGTCACCCAGCGTCAGATCAAACTTCACGTTTCCTGTTACAGCCGTTGCTGCAGCCGGCAGTCCGAGCGCCTGAAAGCGTGCCGCATCGTCGGTGTGCTGGATGGCGGCGCAGGTCAGCTGTTCAAGCATCTGCCGGGTCATAGCGCCGAACCGCGCATAACCTCGCGCTGAGCGGGCCGACAACCGTCCATTGATAAGCAGGGCAGGAATTTCACGACGGGCGCAGGCTGCAATGGTGTTAGGCCATAATTCGGTTTCCATGATCAACAGCAGCTGCGGCTGCACCCTTGCCAGGAAGCGGGCAACACAATCCGGCAGGTCGTAGGGCGCATAAACATGATAGACACTGTCACCCAGGGCTGCCCGGACACGTTCCGACCCGGTCGGTGTGGTGGTGGTGATAACCAGCTGAAGATCCGCCTGCTGTTGCAGGGCGCGAATCAATGGCAGGGCCGCCAGAAACTCGCCTACTGAGACCGTATGAAACCAGATCACTTTCTTCTCAGTTTCCAGCTCGGGGATAAAACCAAAGCGCTCATGCCAGCGTCGCGCATAAGCCGGTGCCCGCCAGGCACGCCATAACAGGCGCAGAAGAATAACCGGCACGGCGAGGTAGAAAATCAGGGTGTAAAACAAACGCATAAGCACATCCATTCAATGAGTGAATTACCAGTCCATCTTTTCTTTGATAAAGGCGGTCAGGACTTCGGCATTTTCCTGGTGATGATGAACCCGGGGATGTTTATAGAAATCCTTGAATTCAAAGATCATCACATCAATACGCTCATCTGCCGTCTCGGTCTTCCACTGCTCCACCGCAGCGTGAATATAATCCGGCCAGGGTGAACCCGGTTTGGCGGCATCCATGGTTCCCAGCGTACACACAATAAATGCCTCGGGGTAATGGCTGCGGATTCTTTTGATAAAGTCGTAATACACCGCGACACGCTGCTCGTCCGTCGGTACGGGATTGAGTCGTTGCTCTACTAATGCGCTGTCATTCTGAAACAGGTTGATCACTACCACATGGGGCGTCCAGCGGGAAAAGTCCCAGACGGAATCGTTGTTATTAATGGCGCTGAGCTGGTCGTAAAACTCCTGCATGGTGAAGTTTACGAAGCTTGCCATCAGCCCCACACCGCTCTGGGACGTGCTGACATATTCGGCGTTCAGGTTGCGTGCGGTAATCGCGCCATAGGCGAGGAAATTATTCTTTTCGGCTTTATTGTCATCAGGCCCATCCTCCGGCGCTTCGTTACCCATACCACTGGTAATGGAATCACCAAAAAATTCAATGCGACGTTCGGGGCGGGGCGGCGGAGCGGTCAGCTCTCCATCCTCGGCGAGTAGAATGCCGTAGAAGGTGGTAGCGCCCTCCTCTCCTTCTGTGCGTTTGGTGAGGGTCAACAGGTGCTCGCCGTCAGTGAGATTGTCGGCAATGAGATAGGTCTTCCTGCCCTTCTCACCCTTGATCACAATGGGGTTTTCCCAGTCCTGATCCAGAAAGACGTTGAAGTAATTCATGCCGTAGTGGTCATCCATCACCAGCGCCAGGGAGCGGCCGGTGAAGCCGGTCTGGATCATGGTGCCAGGCCAGGAGAATACCGGTGCGCCTGGAGTAGAAAAATCGATTCTGCCGGTGTATTGAATGTGGTGATGACTCGCAGGGATCAGCGGGTCCTGGGGTTGGGAAAGGTAGTAGCCCAGCCAGAGCAGCAGCGCCGCAAACAGCGACCCCGTCAACAGCTTGGATGTCATCGTGCCTCCATCGATGTAGAACGTCCGCCCGCCAGACCGGGCCTGTGACTTTGGCGGCAGTGTGCCACAAATTCCCGCCCCTGCAAGTTACACCGCCAGCGACAGCAAAAAGCTTTATACTGCGCGCACATTTGCATCTACTGAATAACGAGTCGCCATGTCTGTCACCCCCATCCCAGTCCAACTTGATGTCGCCATCATCGGCGGGGGTGTCGCGGGCCTGTGGCTGGCCAATCGGCTCAGGAACGCAGGCTATCATCTTGCGCTGTTTGAGGCCCGGGCGCTGGGCAGCGAGCAGACGGTTGCCTCCCAGGGCATGATCCACGGCGGCATGAAATATACCCTCAGCGGCACCCTGACGGGCGCCTCGGAAGCTATCGCCGAGATGCCGCGCCACTGGCGTTCCTGTCTGTGCGGGGACGGCGACGTTGACCTGCGCAACACCCGCATCCTCAGCGATCACTTTTACATGTGGTCCAGCGAGACCATCACCTCTCGCCTTACCACGTTTCTGGCAAGCAAACTGACCCGCGGTCGAGTTGATCCGGTCGCGGATGACAAGCGTCCGCCACTGCTGCGCAACCACCACTTCAAGGGCAGCCTCTATCGCCTGGAAGATCTGGTGCTGGACGTACCCAGCCTGATCACTAACCTGGCACACAACCTGCCCGGCAGCCTCTTCCAGATCGACGCCTCCCGTACGCGGCTGGTCGCTACCCCCGAGGGCGAGGTGCGCATGCTGATTGAGCAGGGGGACCAGATCATTGAAGTGACAGCGCAGCGGATCATCCTTACCGCCGGCAAGGGGAACGCAGCGCTGCTGGACCAGCTCGGTCTCCAGCAACCGGCCATGCAGTTGCGCCCGCTGCAGCAGGTGATGGTGAAGCACGCTTATCCCCACCGTTTCTTCGGCCATTGCCTCGGTGCTGAAACCACGCCCCGCCTGACTATCTCCAGCCACACCACCAGCTATGGCGCGCCGGTGTGGTATCTCGGCGGCAACCTGGCAGAACGGGGCGCACAACAGGACGCTGCCACCCTGATAGAGAATGCACAGCAGGAACTGGCGGACCTGATGCCCTGGCTCGACTTCAGCCAGGCGGAGTGGGCAACACTGCCGGTGGAACGGGCCGAACCCCTGCAGCGCAATTTTGCCCGGCCGGACAATGCCTTCGCAGCACCGGTGGCGGGTGTGAATAACCTGCTGGTGGGATGGCCCACCAAGTTGACCCTGGCACCCAATCTCGCCAATGAAACCCTGGCACTGCTGCAGCGCGCCGGTGTCACGCCTGCCGGGGCGCAGCAGGCGAATCCTCTGAGCCACTACCTCACCCATCCGCCAATTGCCCGGACACCCTGGGATATTGCCTTCCCACCCCCGCCGGATGCCGACCCGACCGAGGAGGAAGATTCTCATGCTGACACCTGAAAGACTCGGACAGACCGACCTCGCCATCAGCCCCATCGGTCTGGGGACCGTCAAGCTGGGGCGCAATCAACAGGTCAAATACCCCACAGAATTTACCCTGCCCACGGATGCGCAGGCCCTGCAGCTGCTGGATGAAGCCCGCGCCCTGGGCATAAACCTGCTGGACACCGCACCGGCTTACGGCACCAGCGAGGAGCGCCTGGGCCAACTGCTGGGATCCGCCCGCCATGACTGGGTGATCAGCACCAAGGTTGGCGAAGAGTTTGTCGACGGTGTCTCCCGTTTTGACTTCACCCCGGCCCATGTGCGGAAGAGTGTTGAACGCAGTTTGCGTCGCTTGCGCCGTGACTATATCGATATGGTGCTGGTACACTCTGACGGCAATGACAGCGCGATCATTGAACGTTATGAGGTCTTCGCCGTACTGGATGAGCTCAAGCGGGCCGGCTGGCTGAGAGCCTTTGGCATGTCCACCAAGACCCTTGAGGGCGGCCTGCTCACCGCGCAGCACGCGGACCTTGTCATGGTGACCTATAACCTGGATCACCGCGCTGAAGAGGCCGTGCTTGATGAGTGCCGGCGGCTGAACAAAGGCGTGTTGATTAAAAAAGCTCTGGCCAGCGGCCATCTGTGCATCGGTACAACAGAAGAAGATCCGGTGCAGGCGAGTATGAACTTCGTGTTTTCTCACCCGGGTGTCAGCAGCGCAATCATCGGCACCATCAATCCGCAACATTTAGGTGATAATGTGCGCAAGGCATTACGTGCCCTCCGCCAGGAATAAATGGTTTTATGACAGACACTACTGAAAGCTGGCTCGACAGCGTGAAATGGGACGATAACGGGCTGGTTCCCGCCATTGCCCAGGATGCCCGCAGCGGCCGCATTTTGATGATGGCATGGATGAATCGTGAGGCACTGCAGCGCAGCGCTGAGCTGAATCAGGCAGTCTACTGGTCCCGTTCGCGCAACCGGCTGTGGCATAAAGGCGAAACCTCCGGCCACGTGCAGCACCTGAGCGAAATCCGGCTCGATTGCGATGCCGATGTTATCGTCCTTCAGGTTGAGCAAGTCGGCGGCATAGCCTGTCATACAGGACGGGAGTCCTGTTTTTACCGCGTGCTCAACAACGGTGAATGGCAGACCGTTGATGCGGTACTTAAAGATCCAAAAGATATTTATCAGCAATAACGCGCGGCCTATTTATGAATGCTTACAACATCCTCGAACAACTGACGCAGATTCTGGAAGCGCGCAAGAATAATGCCGATGCAGAGAGTTCTTATGTAGCCAGTCTGCATAAAAAAGGATTGAACAAGATACTGGAAAAAGTGGGGGAAGAATGTACCGAAACCCTGCTCGCTGCCAAGGATGCGCAAGCCAGTGGCGACACCAGCGATTTGATTTACGAAACGGCCGATCTGTGGTTTCACACTCTCGTGATGCTGTCGCACCTGGGTGAAAACGCCGAAGCGGTCCTGAACGAACTGGCGCGACGTTTTGACGTATCCGGCCATGTAGAAAAGGCCTCGCGCAAGCAATAATCCTTATTGAACAAACAGAGGAAACATCATGGGTATCAGCGGTATCAGTATCTGGCAATTGTTGATCATCCTGGCCATTGTGGTCATGCTGTTCGGCACCAAACGTCTGCGCACCCTCGGCTCCGACCTGGGCAGCGCCATCAAAGGTTTCAAGAAGTCCATCAGCGATGAGGAAGAGACGAAGAACGAAACCCGCAGCGTTGAAGACAAAACCGCTCAAGATAACGTCGCCAGCGCGCAGAAAGAAAAAGCTGACCAGAAGTAATCGTCAATCTACCCGAGCGGCCATACCTTTCCGTGGAGCTATGGCCGTGATTCGATCAACCGTGACAGGTATCTTGTGTGTTTGATGTCAGTTTTTTTGAATTGCTCATCTGCGGCATTGTGGCCCTCCTGGTTATCGGACCGGAGCGCCTGCCGGAGACTGTTCGTGCCGTAGGCCTGTGGATCGGCCGACTCAAACGCAGCCTGCGTGAAACCCGCAGCGAGCTGGAGCGGCAGTTCGGTGCTGATGACATTCGTCGCCAGCTGTATAACGAAGAAATTATGCAGAGCCTCGAAAAAACCCAGCGCGAGATTGAAAAAGCCATCAAGGATGGCGAACAGGCCGAGCCACAGACAGGTGCGTATCAGGAGCACGTAGAGCTGCCCGATCACGCCCATATGGGTGAAAAGCCAGAAGCGGCTGCTGAAGGCACGCCCTCGCCCACTGTTCCTGAAACTCCCTCTGTCCCTGAAAAAAGCGGCCAATAACAGCCATGAGTGATAAAGAGCTTCCACTGGTACAACATCTGATTGAGCTGCGCACACGGTTGCTGCACACCGTGATCTTTGTGCTGGTGGTTTTCTGTTGTCTGTTCTATTTCGCCAACGATATCTACTACATCATCTCGGCACCTTTGCAGAACCTGCTGCCCGACAATACCAGCATGATTGCCACCGATGTGGTTTCGCCGTTCCTGACGCCGCTCAAACTGACGTTCTTCGCTTCGGTATTACTGTCTATTCCCTACATTCTTTATCAGATCTGGGCTTTTATCGCGCCCGGTCTGTATAAGCATGAAAAGAGTCTTGCTGCACCCTTGCTTATCTCCAGCGTACTGCTGTTTTACATTGGAATGGCCTTCGCTTACTTCGTGGTATTTCCGCTGCTGTTCGGGTTTATCACCGGCATCGGACTGGAGGGCGTTGCCACCATGACCGACATTGCCAAATATCTGGATTTTGTACTGCAACTGTTTTTTGCGTTCGGCTTTGCTTTTGAAATCCCTATTGCTGTGATCCTCATGATTCACGCCGGGGTGATCACGCCGGACAGCCTGACAGCCAAGCGGCCCTACATCATCGTTGGCTGCTTTGTTATCGGCATGTTGCTTACTCCGCCGGATGTTTTTTCGCAGATTCTGCTCGCGGTCCCCATGTGGATGCTGTTCGAGGCGGGGGTATTTGTTGGCCGCATGGTGCATAAGAATAAAGAGATACGCGAGATCGAAGAAGCAAAGCAGGATTGAACTCCCTACTCGTTTCGGTTCTAACCAAAGAGCTAAATATTCTTTCTCTAAGGTTAGGTTTCTACCTAAGATAGGCCCCACTTGTTCTGAAGGAGAATGCTATGACTTTACGATTAGGCGATACCGCACCGGATTTTGAACAGGAGTCCACCGCTGGCGTTATCAAATTTCACGAGTGGCTGGGTGATAGCTGGGGCGTACTCTTTTCGCATCCGGCAGATTTTACGCCCGTCTGTACCACCGAACTCGGCCTTACCGCGAATTTGAAAGAAGAATTCGACAAGCGCAATGTAAAAGCCATTGCGTTGAGTGTTGACCCGGTAGATTCCCACCATTCGTGGATTGAAGATATCAACGAGACACAGAAAGCCTGTGTGAATTTCCCGATCATCGCCGATGCGGACCGCAAGGTCTCAACGCTGTATGACATGATCCACCCCAATGCCAACGCTACCCTGACGGTACGTTCGCTGTTCATCATCGACCCGGCGAAGAAAGTGCGTTTGATCATCACCTATCCGGCCAGTACCGGACGCAACTTTGATGAGATTCTGCGCGTGATCGATTCGTTGCAGTTGACTGAGCATCATAAGGTGGCCACTCCGGGCAACTGGAAGCCGGGCGAGGACGTAGTTATTGTCCCGTCTCTGCAGGATCCGGAAGAAATCAAACAACGCTTTCCTAAAGGTTACAAGGCGGTCAAACCTTATCTGCGACTGACTCCGGACCCCCGCGAGTCATGATCAACCCGGCCTTCATTTCCGGTGAAGGCCTTTCAGAAACAATAAAACCGGAGTGGTGAATCACCACTCCGGTTTTCCCCGTTACCCATCCTGTGGATTCTTTTGCTGAGGCAGCCTTCACTTCACGGAAAGCTGCCGAAGCTAAACTGTTTCTGCAAAAAACTGCTGGAGCGTCTGTTTGTGGTCTTCGAATTTCTTCCAGCCTAATTCGTGGAAATAGAAGGCTACGGTATTAATGGCAGGCTCCACCATTGCCACAGCGCTACCGACCAACACATCGCCAGTCAGCGCGTAGGCGACTGAAAAAGCGACTGAGAAGTGAACTGTTGCGAATGTCATTGTCTTGGCCATGATGCCTGCTCCTTTGGATTAGCTGTTGAATCCAGATTACGCTCGGCACCACAAAAGTTAAAGACAATTGACCTTATGGATTAGATAAATATTACCTATTGAGAGACATCAACCCACGGGAGGGAAAGTCTGCCCCTCGACATTGAGCATGTTTTCAACTACCGCCGCATTGTAGAAGCCTTCCACCTTGCGGATTTTGTCGCCGTCCACGATACACCAGATAGCAATCCGCACATCGCCAATGGGTTCAAAGTAGGTTTTATAGTCCAGTACGCCAAAGACTGAATTACCTTCTGCCGCCACTTCGCGCACGACGATATCCTTCTGGATGCCGGCCATGCCGAAGAGATAGGCGAGCATGTCTTCCGGGTCGGTAAAGTACATGTTCGGGCCCACGTACTCGAAACCCTCCACATGTAACAACTGCTTGGCCTGATCAAACTGCTGGGCTTTGATCCCCTGGATAAACTGGGTGACGATTTCTTTGGGTTGCATGATTTCACTCTGAATGACACTGCCGGGTCCGGATGGGAGGATACTGCAGAGGAACCCGTTGAACAGTAGACGGTAAAGGTGCCTTTCTAATGTTCCACTTCCCTTGAGTCAAGCAGAAAGTGCCCTGATCTGCAAGTCTGCGCAAAGTTTAGGTATTTTTTGCACAATTCCCTGCTCGTAGCCGGTCTGTTACCGACGTCAGAGCAGGGAGTCATTCAGCAGCCAGGGCTGTAACAGATGTAAATCAATCCAGTAATTTGAAGCGGATGGCTGCCCCGCCACTGGTGGCGAGCGGCAGCTTCAGCGCATCACTGTGGGTGAGGACTTTCTTTTCAATCACCATCGCGTAGGGGTTGGTTTTCCAGTCTGCATCCGCTGCATCACGGTAAATCTGCGCCTCGTATTTTTTACCCGGCGCGAGGAAATCCAGTGAAACGCTGAGCGTGCGCGCTTCTTCATCCGTCAGAGCCCCGAGATACCAGTCTTCACCACCACGTTCTTTACGGGCGAAGACCACGTAATCGCCCACTTCACCAGCCAGCGCACGGCTCTCTTCCCAGTCGGTGGGCACATCGCGGATAAACTGAAAGGCTTCGGGGTGTTTAGCGTAGTTCTCCAGCAGATCGGCGACCATCTGAATCGGGCTGTAGATCACGACGTACAGAGACAATTCCTTGGCCAGGGTTGAGCGCACCCGGTTTTCTGCATCCAAACCATAGGGTGCAAGATCGAAGATACCCGGCGTGTAATCCATCGGGCCTGACAACATCCGGGTGAACGGCAGGATGGCGGTATGTTCGGCTGAGTTAGGCGGAGAACCCCAGGCGTTGTATTCCTGGCCTCGCGCGCCTTCCCGTGCAATCCAGTTGGGATAGGTGCGGCGCAGCCCCGTGTCCTTGATCGGCTCGTGGGTGTTGATGCTGATCCCACGCTTCGCCGCTTCTGTCACTGAACGCAGATATTCATTCACCATAAACTGGCCGTCGTGCCATTCGTAACGCACCACGCCCTGTTCATCAATGCGTTTGATCCTGCCACCATCGGCCACATAGCCGGTTTTGACCTGGGCAACACCGTGCTGCTGATACAGGTCGAACGCCTCCGCCATCTGGTTTCGGTAATTGATCACCGCGCCGGCAGTTTCATGATGGCCGATCAGCCTGACGCCTTTGGATTTTCCGTAGGCGGTAATCTCCGGCAGGTTGAAATCCGGATAGGCTTTGGTGAAGCTGAAGATGTCACCGTTTGAGTACCAGTCTCCGTCCCATCCGATATTCCAGCCTTCCACGAGCACACCGTAAAAGCCATGCTCGGCCGCAAAATCCATGTGGCGTTTGGTCTCAGCAGTGGTTGCGCCGTGCTTTTCACCGGAACCCCAGGTGGCGGTGCCGACGTGCATGCCCCACCAGATGCCCACGTATTTGCCCGGTTCCACCCAGGACACATCGCCCAGTTTATTCGGTTCATTTAAATTCAGGATCAGATCGGAATTGAGCAGGCCGGTCGCGTCTGCGGCGATCTGAATGGTGCGCCAGGGTGTGTTGAACGGCAGCTTCGTCTTTACCCGGATACCGTCAGACCAGGGCGTCAGGTCCGCTTTCAGCGTACCATTGCGCTGCGAATCCAGCGTCATGGAGGCGTAATCCACCAGCGCGGCTTCATGGATGCTCAGGTGAACGCCGGTGGGCGATCTGAAGGTGACCGGGGTATGCACGCGATCCACCACATCCAGCTGGGTGGTGTTGTAAAGGTATTCGTAGCGATTCCAGCCGCGGGAAGGAATCCACCAGGTGGTGGTTTGCTCGGGCGCGGGCAAGGTGAAGGTGGTTTTCTCGTCGATGATATCGATCCGGCCCTGGCGGTTATCCGCCAGTTTTTTCTGTTGTGGTACTTCATAGCGAAATCCCACACCATCGTTAAACACACGCACGCGCAGAATAAAATGATGGGCGGATTTTTCTTTGCGCCCGAAGGTGACTGCCAGTTCGTTATGCTGGTCGCGCACCAGGCGACGCTCACCCCAGGGCTGCTCCCAGGTGGAATCCTGCTGCGCATTGTGATGATCGATAATCTTCAGATCACGCACAAAACCTTCCACACCGCGAAACTCCAGTCCGAGCGCCGACGGGGCGATGACTTCCTTACCCTGGAACTCAACGCGATAACCGGGCATGCCATCTTGATCGTTGACATAAAAAACAATCTTGCCATCGGGTGATGAGACTTTACGTGTTTGTACAGAATCGTCCGCAGCCAGCTCCAGACTCACCAGCGCGGTGATCAGCAGGATGCAACGTAACAGCAGTGACAGTTTCATGATTATTGTTTCTCCATCGAACTAAAATTTTCCTGAGGCGTTTGTAAAAAAGCCCTGTCAGCTGCCACTGACAGGGCCAACTTTACTGACTCGCAATCTGTCCCGTCAGAATTTGTAGTTGAAACCTAACAGGTAGTTAGCACCGAAGTGCTGGTACTTGGTCACCTGACGCGCATCGCCTTCGTTTGACGTAATGGTGTCTTCGTCGGTCAGGTTCTGCGCCTGCAGGGTGATGGTCAGACCTTCGAGACCACGGATACCGCTCTCACTGAAGTTGTAACCGATCTGGGCGTCCCACAACTCAGCGCCCTGGTCAATGGTCGGCGTCAACGCGAGGCTGGTGCCGTAAACTTCGGAAAGATATTCGTCACGCTTGCGACCGGCGATACGGAATTCAAAGCCGCCTCTTTCGTAGTACACAGTCAACTGATAGGACTCTTTCGATAATCCGGGAATCAGCTGCTTTTCACCATCCACATCAAGTTTGCCATCGAGGAAGGTAGCGCTGGCAATCAGGCCCAGACCATCAAGTGCATCGGAGAAAATATGGAACGGCAAGCTCAGTTGAAGCTCACTACCTGCAACATAGCCAGAACCGGCTTCGACAATGGCAGAGACCGGCCCAAGGCGTGAGACAAGACCATCCGCATCGTGATAGCCCGGCACGATATAGTCACTGAAATCGGCCACTGTTGGCTGGGTAACATGCCAGTTCTGCAGATCCTTGTGGAAGTAAGTCACCGAGAACATACCGTCGTTTGCAAAGTAATACTCGTAGGAGAGATCGGCCTGAATCGCTTCCAGCGGCTTCAGTCTGGCGTTACCGGTTGAGCCACTCCACGCACTGAAGTCCGGGTCATCGCTCATCCGCCGCGCTTCATCAAAATTAAAGCCGATGGTGTTATTAGGCTTCATGCTGTCCATGCGCGGACGCGACACAGTTTTTGAAGCCGCAAAACGAATGACCTGATCATCAGCAATCTGGAAATTCATATTCAGGCTGGGCAGTACCTTGGTGTACTTGTCGCCATCGGAAACTGGCGTGGCAACCACTGTTCCCGCCGAACCAGTCTGGGTGTCGAAACCGGTCGCCTGCTGATCGGAGGACACGACCTGCAGACCGATGTTACCGGTGAGAATACCGGCTTCGAATTTCGCCATACCGTAAGCGGTAGTGACTTCCTCATTCACGACATAGGTGTCACCCAGGCGCGCGGTCTCGTATTGCGTTGCATCGATTTCGGTGTAGACACCGTCGTTAAACAGGCGGATGCCATCGTATGCCAACATTGAGCCGAGCCCCAGGAAGCTGAGATCGGTGGTGCCGACAATGTACTCAGAAGGCACGGCAATATCACCGGAAGCTGTTGCGGCATCGTAACCGGGCGCTACCAGAAACGCGCCGTAGTTAACTTTGGATTTCGTGCGGTCAGAATAGTTGATGCCGAACTCCACACCGGTCACGATAGAAAACTCAACGTCACCTTGGGCTGAGAGACGAATGGTGTCCAGTTCTTCCTCAAAATAAGGATTGTTAACAAATCCGTCCTGCGCGTTGCTGTTGCCGTTAAACAACGGAGAAATTGCACCGCCCCATGCCTGTGGACCGGCGAGGCGGATGTTTGCCGGGTCGGAATAATCCGGTGTGGTGAGTGTAGAGTGCGGGCCATAGATCGCACCATTCGAGGTGAGGACGTAGGAACGCGCCGATGGAGCGCCCTGGGTGGCGGTACCTGCCCGGCCAACACCCGAGTAACTTTCTACGTTAAGAATTTCTTTAGACGACTCGCCCGTCGCCACATCCAGTGTTAAGGACCAGTTGTCGTTGAGCTGGTATTGCGCATTAAAGCCAAAGGTCTTCAGTTCGCCATCTTTCACTTCGCCGTCGTTACGGATAACGCTGTGGAATCCGCTGGTTTCACCCGCCATGACCAGACCGTTTTCAATCACACTGTTGGTGTAGCTGACTGCACCGCCACCCCAGATGGGACCACCTTCTTCCAGACCGCGAAATACTTTGGATTCAGTGAAGTCAATGTACAACGCATCCAGGGTAAAGCTCCATTGATCGTTCGGCTGGAATTGCACCACAGCAGAATAGGTATCGCGCTCCATGAGTGAAGAGCGCACGTAGGAATCGTGACCGCCCAGCACAAATGTACCGTCCGCCTCTTCCGCGTAACCCCAGCCGCGGAATTGTTCTTCCTGGCTGGGAGACTCCAGCGAAGCGACCGTCACTGCAACGCCTAAAGTATCGTCAAGGAATTTATCAGAAAAGGTTAATGCCAGCCGATAACCATCGTCATCGTAGTCCGGGTTGGACGAGCCCAGTTCATTTTTCTCGTAGCTGCCGTTGATACCGATGATACGATCGTTATCCAGTGGGCGGATAGTTTTCAGATCTACGATACCACCCAGGCCCTGATTAACCAGCGTGGCATCCGGGGTTTTGTATACCACGGCACCGGCAATAATTTCCGATGGATAAAGGTCGTATTCAACACCGCGGTTATCACCGATGCCGAGTATTTCGCGACCGTTGAGCGTGGTGGCTACATAGTTTTCATTAAAACCGCGCACCGAGATCCCGGTGGTACGACCATCGACCCGGCTACCGGCAAGACCCGGCAGGCGCGCCAGGGATTCGGCAATACTGGTGTCCGGTAATTTACCGATATCTTCTGAATAAATTGCATCAACAATTGACGTCGCCTGTTGCTTGGCAGAGATAGAACTCTGCAGACTGGCGCGGAATCCGGTTACGACAACCTCTTCTACCGGTGCGACGTTTTCGGTTTGGGCGTATACATTAATGGAGCCTGAAACCCATGCCATGGTAGACATTAAAGCCAGTGCGTGATTGAACGTGCGCTTTTTCATGATGTGACTCTCCGTGGAGGTTTTTACTATTATTTTTAACGAAACAGTGTCAACAAGGATTTTTTTTATTCCCGGTTTTTATTAAGTCTGCAGTGTGAAGCGAGCTTTAACAGTGTTATTAAAAAACTTTCAGCCCCGTGCCAAGATAGTATGCCGTGGCACCTATGCTCACAATAGAATGCATACGTATTCAACGAAGGAATACGCATGCATTCCAGCTTTTATACCAGCGACAGCGTTTCAGATTCTTCATGCAGTGAAACACTGACATTGGCAAAGAAGACTCCATACCCATCGAGATAAAGTGTTTCTTCGGCCACCTCGGCTGCGTCAAATCCATGACCATCCAGAAATTCCTCTACAACAATATTTTTCAATGACAGTTTTTTTGGCGCTGCAGACAGATTAAATGCTGCCAGCAACTGCTCACCCTGATACTCGCGGATAAAGACCAGCACGTCCTCGGGTCCGTCAATAAAACGAATGCTCCCAAGGCGCAGTGCAGGCTGATGCTTGCGCCATTGCATGAAGCGCCGGTAATGGTTCAATACCGAATTGGTATCTTTATCCTGCAGAGCGACCGCGCGTTCCCGATGTTCTGCGGGAATCGGCAACCAGGTGGGAGCCGTTGAGAAGCCGCAGTGAGTACTGTGCTCGTCCCAAGGCATCGGTGTGCGACAGCCATCGCGACCTTTAAACATTGGCCAGAAGGTAATGCCGTAAGGGTCCTGCAACTGATGCTGCTGAATGTCCGCTTCCGTAAGCCCCAGCTCTTCGCCCTGATATACACACACGCTGCCGCGTAATGACAGCAACATTGCGTTGAGCATGCGGGCGAGATTGTCCGTTGGATTCTTTCCGCCCCAGCGGGTCATTACGCGCACGACATCGTGGTTGCCGATGGACCAGCAGGGCCAGCCTTCTTTTAATTCCGTTTCAAGGGTCTCTACCGTCTGACGGATGTAGGCTGCGGACATCTTGTCCACCAGCAGCTCAAAACTGTAGGCCATGTGCAGGCGGGATTTGCCGCTGGTGTATTCCGCCATGGTTTTCAATGAATCTTCGGCAGAAATTTCACCGAGAGTCACCGAGCCGGGATAACGATCCATCAATTCCCGCAGCGATTGCAGAAAGGCCAGATTTTCTGGTCGGGTGTTGTCATAGATGTGCCGCTGAAATGCGTAAGGGTTGTCTTCCTTAAAACCACGCCCTTTCCGTTCGTGAATAGGTTTGGGTGGGTTATTACGCAGTTGCTGATCATGGAAACAGAAATTAATTGCATCCAGCCGCAGGCCGTCGACGCCGCGTTTTAACCAGAACTCCACCTCGTCAAGAATTTCCTGACGCACCTCGGCACAGTGGAAGTTAAGGTCCGGCTGACTCTTTAAAAAGTTGTGCAGGTAATATTGTCCACGGCGGGGTTCCCACTCCCAGGCGCAGCCACCGAAGATGGACAGCCAATTGTTGGGCGGTGTGCCATCATCGGCTGGATCGACCCAGACATACCAGTCTGCCTTGGGGTTGTCTCTGGAAGAACGACTTTCCTCAAACCACGCATGCTGATCCGAGGTATGACTCAGTACCTGATCGATAATCACTTTAATGCCGAGCTTATGTGCCTGGTCGATCAACTGATCAAAATCATTCAGAGTGCCAAAGATGGGATCAATAGAGCGATAGTCACTGATGTCGTACCCAAAGTCCTTCATCGGTGATTTAAAAAATGGTGAAACCCAGATGGCATCCACACCAAGGCTGGCGATGTAATCCAGTTTTTGAATGATGCCGGGAATATCACCGATACCATCCCCATTGCTGTCCATCAAACTGCGTGGATAAATCTGGTAAATCACAGCGCCACGCCACCAGGGAGTCTGATTCATAACAATCTCCCTACGCTGCAGGCAAACGGATTTAAGAACATGATTGAAAAAACTGCGCGGCACATAATTTTATCTTCCTGACGCGTTGAGTAAAGGCTGCACTCCCGACGCACATCCAGATTTACAAAAAGTATGGCCGGGAGCTTGAGAAAAGACCAATTCAAAATACGTCAGGCGCTTCGTAATGTGCAATAGCTTACATACGTATGCATAGATGAGCGCCAGCGTCACATGACTTCACTGCAGAGCTGCCAGGAAGAAAAGGACACGATAAATCGGCCTCTCGACGCATTGCATACGTATGCAATGCCTCGACTCTTTAGCGAAGCGTGAATACGTATGTAAAATCTTGTATTCCGCGGCGCCTGCCTCTAACGTAGAGGCAGCCAGAATTCCTGGATAAATAACGATGAAAAATTTATTCTGATCAGCTCAACGAACACGCATTTTTACGCCCGCCAAGCCCGTACAACACAAGAAAAATGAGCAGGATAAGACTTATGATGTTTTCAAAAAAATTTCCCGAGAAACGTTTCTCTACCGCACGCCGCGCATTGTTACTCGCTAGCTGCGTTACCGTACTGACCGCCTGTCATCCATCGTCAAACAACACCACTGCGCCCGGCGCGCCGGGTGCGGAATCCCGCTGGGCCTACTCCGGCAAGACCGGTATCGGAACCTCCTACGAAAGTTATCTGAACGGGCATTATGCCGACAACGCTTCCACTGGCTTTGTATCCAAGGTCTGGTTTTCACTCGCGCAGGGCATCGTTACCGAAACCATGTTCGGCCTGATTCACGAAGCACAACTGCGCGAGATGCAGTTCTTCGTTGTCGGTGATGGGTTTGTGGATGAAGAGAAAAAAGACACGGTGAGCCATATCGAATATCTGCACACGGACGATGCAGGTCGCCCCTTGTCGCTTGCTTACAAGGTGATCAACAAAGACAAAGAGGGGCTCTACGAGATTGAAAAACACATCTTCACCGACCCGGACCGCAACAGTCTGGTAATGAAAGTGTTCTTCCGGGCGATGGCCGCCAACATCAAACCTTATCTGTATCTCGATCCGCACATCGCGAATACCGGCAGCGGCGACCGCGCCTGGATCAGCGACAACACCTGGTATGCGCAGGACGGCAACACAGCTATGGCTTTGAAGACAGATGCCGAGGTTGTGAACAGTACGGTAGGTTTTGTCGAGACATCTGACGGGCTTGAACAGGTAAAAAGTCACTCGGACTTTACCGCCTACCAGACCACCGGTGACACCACCGGCAACGTCGCAATGCTGCTGCAGTTGCCGACTTTGAACCACACTAATGCTGAGTGGCAGTTTGTACTCGGCTTTGGTCAGACACCCGAGCAAAGTCAGGCCAGCGCCGAACAGACGTTGCAGGCCGGTTATGCTCAGGTGCTCGCCAATTACAACGGTGAAGGCACTGTTGTCGGATGGGAAGATTATCTGCAGTCGCTGCCGGAACTCGCGCAACTCTCCTCCACCGCCACCGATAACGGCAAGTTGTTGTATGCCAGCGCGTTGGTTTTAAAAGCGCAGGAAGATAAAACCCATGCCGGTGCGCTGATTGCCTCGCTGTCGAATCCCTGGGGTGAAACCAAATCTGCCGAAGAATCCAAAACAGGTTATAAAGCTGTCTGGCCGCGGGATTTTTATCAGGTAGCCATGGCCATGCTCGCACTGGGCGACAGAGAAACACCCAAGGTTGCGTTTGAGTATCTGCGTAAGGTGCAGGTGACTCAGGATACCCCCGGCTTCTCCGGCACACCCGGTTGGTTTTTGCAGAAGACACAGGTTGACGGTCAACTGGAATGGATCGCTGTGCAGCTGGATCAAACCGGTATGCCGATCATGCTCGGCTGGCGTCTCTGGCAGGAAGGGCTGCTGAGCGACGACGAAGCCATGCAGTGGTATCACCGCATGCTGAAGCCCGCCGCTGATTTTCTGGCGAACGGCGGCAAAATTAAACTGGACTGGAGTGATATCGAATTAATTCCGCCCTACACGCAGCAGGAGCGCTGGGAAGAACAGGCCGGTTACTCACCCTCCACCACTGCTGCAATTATTGCGGGTCTCGTTTCCGCCGCCGATCTCGCGCGTCTGGCCGAGGATGCAGAGAGTGCAGCACATTATCTCGCCACCGCTGACAGATATTCCGCCATGCTGGAAAGCGCTATGTTTACCACCGAGGGTGCGCTGCAGGATGCGCCCAGCGATGGCCGTTATTATCTGCGCATCACGCAGAATACCGATCCCAATGATCGCGCGCCCCTGGGCACAGCGAATGGCCAGCCCATGCCGGATGAATCAGAGGTGATCGATGGTGGCTTTCTTGAACTGGTGCGTTACGGCGTGCGCGCGGCGGATGATCCCTACGTGCTGGAAACGCTTCCCGAGATCGACAATATGAATCTGCCGGACAGATTGCGCGTGAAGTATGAATTTACCTTTCCCGGTGTGGAAGGTGTATTCCCCGGCTGGCGCCGCTACGGTATTGACGGCTATGGTGAAGACATCATGACCGGCATGGGCTATGGTGCGGTCAATGACCAGATGAGTGATAACCAGCGCGGTCGTGTCTGGCCCTTCTTCACGGGTGAGCGCGGACATTACGAGCTGGCGCGCGCGCAGACTGCCGGAGACCTATCCACAGCTACGCTCGACAAGCTGCGCAACACTTATGTCAAAGCCATGGAATTATTTGCCAATGAAGGATTGATGCTGCCGGAACAGGTATGGGATGGCGTAGGTAACAATGGGGTGTATCAGTACGGTTTCGGCGAAGGAACCAACTCCGCCACACCATTAGCATGGACCCATGCGGAATATATTAAACTGCTCCGCTCACTCCATGATCAGAAAGTGTGGGATCGCTATCCTCTGGTAGAAGAACGCTACACCAAAGCCCAGGATTAACCTTAACTCAATGTAGGTCGGATTAGCGCAGCGTAATCCGACAACGCAGCTCACCAAAAGGAGATCCTGGACGGATTAAATCGCCCCCATCAATAAACGCGATGCAAGGAGCTTATTGGTTCTTTGGATGATGGAACATTTATCGGGTTAAGGGTTGATCTTTTGGGGTTGAGCTTTGGATGGAAATGTCGGATTACGCTTTGCTAATCCGACCTACGCTTGGGTCTTTTGGGATTGAGCATTGAGGGTGGTTTGTCGGATTACGCTGCGCTAATCCGACCTACTCCTGTTCTGGCCTGCAGATAAGAATAAGTGTGATGATAATGACAGAAAAACCTCAGCTCAGCTTCTGGCAAATCTGGAATATGTGTTTCGGATTTATCGGGATTCAATTTGGTTTTGCGTTGCAGAACGCTAACGTCAGCCGGATCTTTCAAACGCTGGGTGCGTCCATTGATGATATTCCCATCCTGTGGATCGCTGCTCCAGTCACCGGGCTGGTGGTGCAGCCCATCATCGGTTATCTGAGTGATAACACCTGGAATCGTCTCGGACGGCGGCGGCCTTATTTTCTGTACGGCGCGCTGGCTGCGAGCTTTGCTTTACTTTTTATGCCGCATTCGCCGGTGTTGTGGATTGCAGCGGGCATGCTGTGGGTGATGGATGCATCGATCAACGTTGCCATGGAGCCCTTCCGGGCCTTCGTGGGCGATATGCTGCCGGACAATCAGCGCACCACCGGTTTCGCCATGCAGAGTTTTTTTATCGGAGTCGGAGCGGTGGTTGCTTCGGCTCTGCCCTGGATGATGACCAACTGGTTTGATGTGAGCAACACAGCCGCTGCCGGCGTGATTCCGGATGCGGTTGTCTACTCATTCTACTGGGGTGCCGCCGTGCTGCTGCTGGCCGTTCTGTGGACGGTAATCTCTACGCGGGAATACTCGCCGGAACAACTTGAAGCCTTCAGTCGTTATCAGCAAAGCCTGCAAAACTCCACGTCATATTCCCCGCCGAGCAAAACTCCATACTATCTGCCACTGGGACTGATCGCGCTGGTGCTTGGCGTTGCAGGCGTTCTGATCCTTGCACAAATGCAGATTGATCAGCAGCTGTATATCCTCGCTGTCGGCGTCGCACTGTTTGGCCTGCTCTTATTGATTGCTCATCAACTGCAGAAGTCCGGTCGCACCGATAACGGATTTGCACACATCATCCGTGATCTATTTGCCATGCCCAACACCATGAAGCAGCTGGCAGTGGTGCAGTTTTTTTCCTGGTTTGCTCTCTTCTCGATGTGGATTTACGCCACCAGCGCCGTCACCAGTTTTCATTATGAAACGCAGGACACCACCTCGGCTGCCTACAACGCTGGTGCAGACTGGGTAGGCGTTCTGTTTGCCGCTTACAACGGCTTTGCGGCGCTGGCGGCATTTTTCATCCCGGTATTAGCAAGGTATACCAATCGTCGTGTTGCTCATGCAATCAATCTCTGTCTCGGTGGCCTTGGCCTGATGTCATTTTTAGTTATTGATGATCCACGCTGGCTGTTGCTGTCGATGGTCGGCGTCGGTTTCGCCTGGGCATCTATTCTGTCTATGCCCTACGCCATACTTTCCTGTTCACTGCCCGCGCATAAAATGGGTGTTTATATGGGCATCTTTAATTTCTTTATTGTGATACCGCAGATATTGGCAGCGAGCTTGTTGGGATTGATTGTGCGGGAGTTGTTTGCGGGCGAAACCATTTACGCCCTGGTGTGTGGTGGGGTCCTGATGTTTATCGCTGCCCTGACGACACTGTGGGTCGAGGATGAAGGCTAGTCAATCGTTGCCGCGCGAGCCGCGCAAAAATCACGAAGATTTTCTGGCCGTTTTTTTCGCACCACAGGAACCTCGCACGACCAGTTCCGCCGGTAACAGCAGGGATTCTACCGGCTCGCCGTTCACCAGCTTGAGCAGATTTTCCACGAGAAGTTCGCCCGCGAGGTGTGTGTTCTGTTGAACCGTGGTTAACGGCGGATGAGTGTAAGAAGCCATGGGAATATCATCAAATCCGACCACAGCTACATCATCAGGGATAACCTGCCCTGCCTCTTCCAGCGCTTTGATCGCGCCTATGGCAATCAGGTCGCTTGCACCAAATACGGCGTCGAATTTTACGCGGCGCTGCTGCAGTTTCAGCGTGGCCTTGTAGCCTTCTTCTTCAGACGTTTCCGCATTAACCTGCAACTGTGGGTCCACCGGCAGGCCAGCGTCCCTCAGCGCCTTGGCATAACCATCGTAACGCGCTTTGAACTCGGGGCTGTGTTCGGAGATATCACCTAGAAACGCAATATTTTTCCGGCCAAGTTGGATCAGATGCTGCGTCGCTTTATGCGCGCTGTTGAAGTTATCGCACCCGATAGAAAATCCCGGCTGACCTTCCAGAACCGGACCCCAGGTAATAAAGTGCGCACCCACCTGCGTCAGGTACGTCAGCTTCTGCACATAGGTGACATAGTCACCATAGCCGAGAAAGATAATGCCGTCAGCGCGGTTGGCATACTCGTAATCCGCGTGCCAATCCTCACTGTACTGTTGAAATGAAATCAACAGATCATAGCCACGCGTCGCTGACGCGCGGGTAATACTGCCCAGCATGGAAAGAAAAAAAGGATTGATGAGCGAATTACCACTGCCGTGATCTTCGCAGAGCAGCAACGCAATAGTGCGGGTCTGCTGGGAGCGCAGATTGCGCGCATTTTTGTCGACCTTGTAATTTAATTCTTTGGCAATGGCCTGCACCCGGAGGCGGGTTTCTTCATTGACGAGGGGACTGTTACGCAGTGCGCGCGAGACGGTGGATTGTGACACTCCCGCGAGATAGGCAATATCAAACGAAGTCGGCTTAACATCTTTCATGGACTTGCTATCTCCAGCTCACGCGCCCGCTCTCAGAGACTAACGCTGTCATTCTTATAAATATGAGCCGGAAGATACTACACCACGACCAGCGGCGGCAAGCGCCGCTCATCGCGGGCCAGACGACTTAACCTGGAATCTCTGGCTCCACCAGTCGGGCAAGTTGCTCCAGTGATTCCTGCCATCCCAGATAGCACATTTCTTCCGGAATAACAGCGGGAATGCCTTCCTGAACAATGCTGATCTCTGTTCCGCAGGACACGGCCTTGAAGTCAATGGTCACCATCATCTCACCGGGGAGGTTTTCATCGTCAAACCGATCCTTGTGGCGAATACGTTCCTCCGCAACCAGCTCAATATATTCCACTGAGAATGAATGGCTGCTGCCGGTTCCAAAGTTGGTAAAGGACATGCGATAACCGCCGCCCACCCGGACATCAATCTCATGTACTACCCCGGTGAAGCCGAAAGGAGGCAGCCAGCGTTCCAGTGCCTGTTTATCGGTAAACGCTTTATATACACGTGCCGCTGGCGCACGCAGTACGCGATGCAATCGGACTGTACCTGTTTCATTCGCCATAAGTGCCTCGGTGTTAGCTGTCATCAGTTCAGACAAGAGCGTGAGCCGGATTTCTCTGCCGGATCGCTAAAAGCTGTTGCTCTTGATGTATTGTCGAATGAGCGAGAGAGAAATCGACACCGGGGCAAAAAATTATGTGGCGTGACAGGAAGAATTATTCAGTCGGTGATTGCCGGGATTTGGGCAGCATGCAGGCGGGATTTCGTTTGTATCGGCGGTATCCCACCAAGGTAAACAAGGCAGCGGAGAGGGTTCCCCAGATTGCCGCAAACAGAGCCGCATCCATCAGGCTGTAACCCTTCAGTTGTTGCACCACAAAAAGCAGCAAGCCCGCTACTGTCAGCGCCAGAACGAACCGTTTGATCCAGAAACCTGCACCCATATCTGTCTCCTGAAAGCAGACACCGCTCCCTGTACCGGCCAATAGCCTCGGTGTCTGCTGTCTGATAATAATCTTACTGCGCTGAAGCGTCCCAGACGCGACCGGAGGCAGTGCCATCCGCAGCCGGGTTGAACACTTCGACGGCCATCACCTGATAAGTAGGGTCATCGCTCGCATTGAAGTTGTTCATGTTGGGGATAATCCAGCCACTCTCCGCCCAGGCCTTCACGTGATCAGCAAAGATGATCTTGTGATCCTCACCCAATGCTCGCTGCTCGGTGGGTTTGCTCCAGTACTGGTAGAAGGTGGATGGACCATTGATGGACGGCTTCTCCTCCCGGATTGAACGGTAGGTAGAATATTCCACCCCATCGCTGACGAAGGTCTTGCCGTAGGTACCATCCTGACTGGGATCATAGGTCCAGCGTTGCAGGATGTAATACTCCACCAGATGCGCCGGATCCTTAGCATCCATCGTCTCGTCGTAACCCCAGCCGTACAGAGTGATATAGCTCGCGCCGCTGTCTTCTTCGAAGCGGTAACCGATCACGCGGTTTTCATCGCCATAGTGCCAGCCCGGTCCGCCTACATAGTTGTAAGCACCGCCCTGCCAGCTCACGCTGAATGCGCCCTCGGGGTCCATGGTCAGGGAAGTTGAACCGCCATCTTTCCAGTGGGTAAAGAAAAAATCCCCGATGTGGCCGGTTGCGTGATTCTGGGTAATCTGGGTAGCGTCAGTAAACCGTTGTGTGTAAGCCTTGAATTTCTCAATCGTGTTGACCGTCGATTCTTTGGCGCTCGTTTCGATTTTCTCGGGCGCCTTCTCGCCGTCCGTGCAGCCCGCGAGGCCGAACATGGCCAACATCATCATTGTCTTTATAGGTAATTGGTTTTTCATGTGTCTTCCTCTATCTCGAAATGGTGCAGCGGAAGCATCTTAACTGCCATTACCGCTTTTGGGGAGGGCACGACCGGGGAATTAACGGATACTTACAATCAAACGACCCGAACCAGCTGAGGCGCGATCCGTCTGATGAATATTGATCAGGAGTTTACCTTGCTACCGCCTACGACTGCCCGGCAGTCCCCGCAATAAGCCAGGCGCCGGCCCCCATCATCAGACCTCCGGCAGCCACTTTCACACCGCGCACCCGGCGATGCCGGCCAGCAAGACCGACCATTTTTTCAGCCCCATAGGCGTATCCCAGTTTAACGCCGCCCACGGAGATTACCGTCAGCATTGCAATGACGAGAACGTCCCACCGCGACAGATGAGCCAGATCAATAAAGGCGGGAAAGAAGCTGGCATAAAAAAAGATCGCTTTTATATCTCCCAGCGTGACCAGAAGACCCGAGGAAAAGCTGACCGATAGTGAAGGTACGCATTGCTCGGCAGAGGTTTCCGGATATGACGTATCGGCGCGCAGCAGGGACAGACCAAACCAGATCAGATACAGCCCCGCCAGCCATTTGATGGCAACGAAAAAGACACCCATGACTTCAGCAATCACCGCCATCCCCAGAACCGCCAGGCACACGAAGATGAGATCACCCAGAACAATTCCCGCAGCGACCGCCGCCCCATTGGCAAATCCAGCCGTCGCCGAGCGCGTGACCACCAGAGCAACGCTGGTACTGGGAAGCAGCGCCAACGCCGTCATGGCTGAAAACAGCAGGATTGCATCGATGATATTCATAGGCTCCGTCAACCTGCCCTGCAGAAACCGGGACTCCCACTAACCTCTTACCGAAAAAGCCGCGTGGTACGACACCTCACCCTGAGGATAAGCCCCATTGAATGACAGTGCCTGAAAATATTGAGCCGGCACACCGGGAAGCATCAGTCCCTCAATGGCGTGAAAGCCGAACTGGCTGTAATACCCGGGTTCGCCCAATACCACACAACCCGCAGCGCCCATGGACTTAAGAGCAGCCAATGCACTCTTCATCAGCATCGAGCCAATACCTTTTCGCTGAAACTCGGGAAGAACTGATATCGGGCCCAGCCCAAACCAGCCCGTTGCATCATCTGAAACCGTCACTGGGGAAACTGCCACATGAGCAACAATTTCCCCATCAACTTTTGCAACCTGAGAGACAGACAGCGCCCCCGCTTGGCGCAGCGCATCAACAATATACTGCTCGGTATGATCTGTATGTGGAGCGTTTAAAAACGCCGCCGCTGTTATCTCATGGATTCGCGCTGCGTCTGTGGGGCTCTCATTATCTATTTGAATATTCATCCGCGCCTATGAGCTTTTTAAATGAAGGCCGAGTATATCAGCGCAGCACCCGCCTGAATATCAAGATCATTCCGTCGATCCCCCGGTAATCAGCCGTAGCTGAAAGAAACTCCCAGCCGGCTTGTACATGCTCCTTAATCTTACTCCTGAAGCTCTTTAAGCGATCATCCGGTGAAACGTCGAAGATGTAGTCCAGATCATACTCATACTTGAGTCCGCTGCCCTGCGCTCCAATAGTCGGTTGCGTATTGTTAATATGATTATCAATTTTGCTAAGCACTTTACCTATATTTTTAATAGATTCATTGATATCACGCCCGGCGATCTTCCCCTCAAAGTTATCACCTATATCGCGAATATTTACCCCCGCTGGTTTATCTTTGAATTCTTCGACGCCTAAGAATGCCCCTACTTTTTTGACATCCTGCTTGAGCTTTTCATTTTCTTCTTTAACCAGCTTCAAACGTTCTTCGTTAATGGAGAACTTCTCCCGAACTATCGTAACGAGTATACCCACAACACTGAGACTTAAAATCGCTGAGATTACGGAACTCCAATCCTGAACCGCTTTGATAATGTCCATCTCGATCTCCTTTGCGTTAGGTTAAGTGCAAGGCCGTTTACAACCCTTTCATCGATGCTCCGCGAGGTGATTAATTTGAGCGCTGGAGTTTTTTATTCTACACTTCTCGGCACAGCAGAAAATCAGTTCTGACACCCTCAAGCAAAATGCCTGTTTAAGCGCCGAACCTGATCTGAAAACCCTGCTTTATGCATTTTTTTCTGCAGGTCTCGGAGCCTTTAGCCTGTCGTATTCATCATAGAGCTCTACGACGTTTTCAACCTCATCCCATCTTATTTTTCGGATTTCCATGCTAATTCCCTTTTAATATAGATTTCAATGGGTTGACTTGGCTTCTAACCAGCACGCTTTGGACTCTTGGTGGATTTGATCAATACGCTTTGGAAAAAATGGGGTATCAAGCGCTGCAACAGCGATGGATACCCACCCTGGGAAGCGTCCACTACCACTCCACTCAAGATTTGAACCACAGATACTGCAGAATCTACGAATGATATCGCCGGACGAGTTATATGATGAGAGGCAGTCCTTGCCAGAGATATATCGCAAATCCGATTCCGGCAGACTTGCATAAGTGGCAAACGCAGCGCCATGCTGCTTTTGACACATCCTGCAGTGACAATGGGTTGTCGCTCTTGGCTCTGAAAGAAGCTCAAAGACTACAGCCCCACATAAACAGCTACCTTTGTGCATAACGCTCCTGTTAATCACCCAATATTTGGTTTAGCTGGCCTTCAGCCATCCTTGCTCTACGGCATGATCAAGCTGCAGAATAAACCAGCCGTATATTTCCGGGTTTTCGGCCTCGATAAACTGGTGCATCTTCAACACTTGATTTTTCGTAACACCATTATCCCGCCATGCTCGACCTTCACTGGTGATGTTGTGAAGAAATGGTAACAAACGGTCGATAACTTTCAGCAGTTTTGACTCCTTGCTTTGACCAGTTTCCTGCTCCTCCCAAAGATCTACCACACCTATAATTGGATTTCCCGGATGTGAGGCAGTTTGCTTTACACTCTCACGCTCTTTAAAGTGGGCGTTTTCCCGGTTACTGCTGTATAGAAAAGTATCCCCTGCACCGATTTCGCCCAGATCATGAATCAGTGCGAGCTTGATGAGTTTCGGCACATCATAATCATCCTGCAGCAACTCCGCGAATGCCCAACATGCCATCGCCAAATGCCATGAGTGCTCTGCAGAATTTTCCACCCTCTCCCCGCCGTTGATATAGGTTCTGCGGTTAACAGACTTCAGGCGATCCAGCTGAAGTATAAAATCTGATATTGCTGATATTCTTTCGGTCATATCCTGATATTTACCTAGTTAAGAAAATTTTTTCTCTCCTTTAATCACGTCTCGCGCAATGCCGTGGCTACCGGTAGTTTCGCCACGCGTATTGCCGGAAAGAGACCGCCGATCAGCCCGATGATTGCGGCGAAGAACACGCCCTGGATAAGCAGGTCGATGGTGACAGCGAAGTCGAAGACGACCTGGCTGAAACTGGAAAAGTTGAGTGTCGACACAGAGTAGCCGTTAAACAGCAGGAATACGATCACTGATCCGACTGCTCCACCGATGAGAGATAGCACCAGGGATTCAAACAGGGTAGAGAAGGCCACGGGGAAGGAGCCAAATCCCAGCGCGCGCAGTGTCGCGATTTCACGGGTGCGGGTTGATACTGATGCGTACATGGTATTGATCGCACCGAAGATTGCGCCGAGTGCCATCAGGATGGCAACAGGATAGCCGACGGCTTTGATAAACATGCTCACGGGTTCAGCCTGCGCGGCAAGATAGTCGGTTTCCAGTTGTGCGTCCATCTCCAGTTGTGGATTGGAGGCGATAGCGGTTTTCAGTTCACTCAGTGCTTCCGGCGCGGTCAGTTTGACACGCACGCTTTGAAAACTGTTGCCACGCCGGTAGGCGTTCTGGAGGATACGGGAATCGCACCAGAGTTCTGATTCCGAGAGGCCACCGCCAGCGGTAAAGATGCCAACGACGGTCCACTCTGTAGCGCCAAAATTGATGGTGGAGCCGACATCGAGATTGGCGAACTGGCTGTGGGCTCCGCGACCGACGATCAGTTCGTTGCGTCCGGCTTCAAAGTTTCTGCCTTCAATAATCTTTACGCTGTCGCGTACGGCAAATGCACTTGGCCCTACACCGCGCAGCGGAACGTTGGCTGAGCTTTGTGTGGCACGCTTAAGCAGATCGACGATAACAAACAGTTCCGGTGAAGCGACGGGTTCACCATCGGCACGTTGAATACCCGGCGAGTTTGCAATCAGCTGGCTTTGTTCGTAGTTGATGCCGCTGTTCAATTCAGAGGTGGCGCCGGTGCGCATAACAATGGCTGTAGTGGGCGATCCGGCATTGGTCATGGTGCGCTGGAAACCGCTGGCCATGGACATCACGCCAATCAATACACCGACGACACAGGCCACCCCGAAGACGGCAACTGACGATGTGCCGATACGCTGCGGCAGGTTGCGCAGATTCATGACGGTGATGATGCCAATTTGTGTTAAACCATTAAACATGATCAGCGTCTCCCTAATGCGTTAACGATGCTCAGGCGCATGCCTTGCAGCGCCGGCAGAATGCCGGTCAGCAGCCCCAGCAGTATCATCAGTACCACGCCCAGGATTGCCACAGACAGACCCATGACAAAACCGGGCAGAAACGCTGCCACCTGCTCACTCATACCGCTGGTGATCAACCAAGCAAAGCCCAGCCCCAGCGCGCCGCCAATGCAGGAAATCAGGAGTGATTCTGCGAGCACCATGTTCAACACTGCCACATCGGAGAAGCCGAGGGTCTTCAATATCGCCAGCTCAGGAATGCGTTCACGTACGGACTGCGCCATGGTGTTGCCGGCTACCAGCAGCATCGTGAAGAACACCGCACCAAGGATATAGGTGGTAATTAAACCGATATCACCAAATTGTTTCGCAAAGGACGCGGCAAATTCTTTTTCACTGCTGGTCTTGGTTTCGGCAAAGGAGTTGGCAAACAGGCCGTCGATCTCCGCCGCAATGCGGGGGGATTCGTCCGGGTTGGCCACCTTCACAATAATCCAGCCCACAGAACCATTGTCGAAACTTTTTGCTTCGTCGTAGTAGTCGTAGTGGAATAGAAATGCAGTACTGTCAGCGCGCGCATCTTTTACATCGTAGATGCCTTCAATCACGAACTCCCAGGTATAGCTGCCGTTCTTCTGCGGAAAGATGGTCGAGATAATCGGCACCCGGTCGCCCACCTTCCAGCCGAAGCGGTTGGCCGTCGCACGCCCGACCACAGCACCGATGCGGTTTTTCTTCCAGGCTTCCAGTTGCTCCGGTGGCAGGCTCATCAGATCACTGTAGATGGAGAGATATTTTTCTCCTTCCACCGCAAACTGCGCGAATTGATTCTTCGGGTCCTGATAGTAACCGCCGAACCAGCTCGCATGGGTTACGGATTCCACACCATTGACGTTTTGAATCTTGGTCACATGACTGTAGGGCAACGGCTGGATCAGTGAAATTTTATGGATAGTCGCCAGCCTGTCTTCGCCGGATAACTCGGCGCCCAGTTCAAACGCTGTGCCCAGTGTACGCAGCAAACCAAACAGCAGGAAGGCAATCGCGATAGAAAGAATCGTCAGCAGAGTACGCATTTTTTTGCGCCCCAGATTTTTCCAGATAAAGTAGAGATATTTCATCGTCACGCTCCTGTGATCAAAGAGCCTTTATCGAGATGCAGAGTCTGTTTGGCGTGCTCCGCTGCGCGAGGATCGTGGGTCACCATGATGATGGTTTTCTGTTGCTTGGCATTGAGCTCCTGTAACAGCGACAGAATTTCATCCGCCGTGGCACGGTCCAGGTCACCGGTTGGTTCGTCACACAGCAGCAGTTCCGGATCAGATACGATGGCTCGCGCAATGGCGACACGCTGTTCCTGACCGCCGGATAATTCGCTGGGATAATGTCTAGCCCGCTCGCTCAACCCCACCAGCTCCAGCGCGGCAGCGACGTGTTGCATGCGCTGTTTTTTGGAAAGGTTGGTCAACAGCAGCGGTAACTCCACATTGCGCTCTGCCGTGAGCACCGGCATCAGGTTGTAGAACTGAAAGATAAAACCGACATTGCGAGCACGCCAGCGAGTTAACTGGCTGGAAGAGAATTTATCGATACGCTGACCGGCGATGCTCAACTCACCTTCCGTGGGACTGTCGAGGCCTCCCAATAGATTGAGCAGGGTGGTCTTGCCGGACCCGGAAGGTCCCATCAGGGCGAGAAAATCTCCGCGCCGGATTTCCAGGTTCAGGTTGGATAACACCTTTACCGATTCCTTGCCCTTTTTGTAGGCCTTACCTACCTGGTGCAGGTTAACCAGTACTTCCGATGATGTGGGTGCAGACATAACCCCTGACCTCCATGAATTTTTAAATCGTTATTGTTAACGGCGGGCAATGAAATCAGTAAACGACTTCGTCGCCATCTTCCAGGTCGGTGGGCAGCTCCACCACATAATCTTCACCGGGATTGAGGCCGCTGGTGATATACATTTCGCTGCCAAAATTACCGCCCAGCTGTACCACACGTTCATGGACGATATTGTCTTTCACTACATAAACCAGTCGTTCGCCATTCCGTGTACGCACCGCTGATGCGGGCACGCGGATACCTTCCTGTTGCGCTGTTCCCTGGGTGCTGGCCTCACCACTCATGAAGGCCACTTTCACACCCATGTCCGGCAGAATGCGCGGATCAAGTTCCTGAAATGCGATGCGCACTTTTACCGTAGCTTTCTGCCGGTCGGCGGTGGGGATAATGGCAATAACCCGCGCAGGAATTTTCCAGTCCGGATAGGCTTCCAGTGTGGCCTGAACAGGTTGTTCCGGACGCACCCGCTGAATATAGGCTTCGTTGACATCCACCTCGATCTCCAGTGAACTCATATCCACCAGCGTACAGATGCCCGTGCGGGTAAAGCCGCCGCCCGCAGAGACCGGTGAGATCATCTCGCCCGGCTGGGAATCCTTACTGATAACCACCCCGGCAAAGGGCGCACGCAACTCAAGGTCATCCAGGTATTGTTGTTCAATGGCAATGCGACGTTCTGCCAGCACCACGCCCGCTTCGCGATTGGCCAGTTGCGCCTGCAAGGATTCAAAATTGGCTTTAGCGCGATCCAGTTCAGCGGTGCTGATCAATTGTTTTGCGGCCAGCTCAGCGGTGCGTTCCCAATTCAGCCTGGCTTCGGTCAGGCGCGCGCGGGTTTCAGTGACCTGGGTTTTGGCTGACACCAGCTCTGCCTGATAAAGCGCAAGCGCTTTACGCGTATTGGAATCATCCAGTCGTGCAACCACCTGATTTTTTTCGACATACATGCCTTCTTCAACCAGCACCTCCATCACCTTGCCGGTGACTTTGGAAGAGACGGTGGCGTAGCGGCGCGCCTTCACATAGCCGGTTGCATCCAGCACGCTGGCAGAGGCGGGATCAATCATCGCCATGCGCGCCATCTGTACCCGCACTGTGACGGGATCAGATTTTGAATAAAACCAGATTAAACCTATAACCAGAATTGCAAGAATCAGTGCTCCGATTACCCACCGCCAGCGCGGGCCATCAATGTGTCTATCATTATGGTCAATGCGCAGTTGCGCCAGCAGATCACTTTTATCGTTCACAAATACATCCCTAATGCCGTGTTTAATCGAAGGAGTCAACAGTCGTCGATTAAAACACCCTTATCAGACAAAACCAAGTTTTCCTGTTTCGCCAGGCGCAAGTATAGGCAGCGTTAACTGACAGCTTTTGTCAGCAGCACTACTCCCGGCAAAAATGCGTTTTACGGGGAACTGCCGGAGATAAACAGGGCCGAACGAAAGCATGTCCTGTTCAGCAAACAGAATGCATCAGATGCCAGACGCAGGGCAGTTGCGATTGTCATGAACGAGCACTGACAAATGTCATGCGCCACTCATCACGTTTCTACATTTTTTAACAGATTGCTGTCGTGGAAATAAAAAACTGACAGGCAGTACGGAATTTCATTGTCTAGCATCTATTGGCCTGACCGCCGCACATCGGTTGCGGTGTTTACCCAATCATTTTTATAACGAGGGTCATCTTTATGAATTCTTTATTCAGTTGGTCGATAAAAAACATTCTGCAACTGGGGATTGTCAGTCTGCTGCTGATTGCTCCCTGGCTGGCCGCACAGGACATCAGACCGGCCCCCAATGAAGGCTCGACGTATCTGGTGACGCCGGATTATCGCAAATGTGCATTCCCCGCCTGTGGCGGCTGGTTTCTCACGCCGGTGAATCAGCTTTCGCTGCAACTGGAAGATGAACAGACGGCTTATGAAAATTCATTGCTGCCAGCTGCCCGTTCTATTTATGTGTCGCATATCGACTACCGTCGCCTGCGGCTGACCAAGGAACAGATTCGTGAATTGGAAGAAAGAATTCATGGCGAACATGTCTTGCTGCGCGGCGTGCTCAGCGACAATGTTATCGGCCCGCAGAATCCTCCCCAGATCAGAACGCTGCGCGCGAACGGCGCCTGGGTGAGTGCCAACAAAACTGAACCCTTCGGACCATTCCTGCGAATCTCCAGCACAGGTATTGTCTGCATTACCACGCCCTGCCCTTATTACAAAGCCGAGCTGATTAACACGGCTTTCTCAACCATCTTTCATGATTTAAATTTTGAAAAGGCAGAGCTGGATCGCGAGCAGACAGGCCGTGCATGGCAGGCTATTGCCAGTGAAGGACTGGTGATCACCGGTGTGACTTATGACTACGAAGGTATGACCGGGCCGGGCACCGGCATTGCGGCAACCAAGGTGTTTTTCAGTTATCCCGAGAAATAAAATTAAGTCACCATCCTGTGACTTTTTTGTGGCGGTAAGGGAGATCCTTTACCGCCACCTTTTTTGCTCCTATCACTCAGTCAGCTATTCGAGCCGCAGATTGTCCAGATAGATCACGCGCTCTTGAGTCAGGCCCGACGTGAAAATCTCTACACCGCGAATCAGTGACATCTCCATCTGCCGACCTTCCGGTGCTTCGGCAATGGACTGAGTGGAAAAACTAAAGTGATTCCAACCCGGCTCTACCAGGATGCGTGTATTAAACCGATCCGTATGAGCATAATTGCCCAGCTCGTGCCGGGCATCGTGAACCCGCAGCGTCATCGTAAGCGGCTCGGTATCCGGGTTGTAGATATCAAAGGCAAGGGTTTCGTAACGGTTCCAGTCACCAAAGAATTGCCGCAGGGCCGCCTTGGCAAAACGGGAAGTACCCAGCGTGACCTTGGCTGAATATTTTCCCTGGGTTA
>CALFXJ010000024.1 GCA_937958105.1 uncultured Cellvibrio sp. | reverse complement strand
CGACGTGAAACTGTGCGAGATGAATAATGCAGTGGCTGTGCGTATGGCTGATGGCCGCTCAATCGCGTTTCCTGTATTGAAAATAAGCGAGACGAGTTTCGATCGACAGGAACGAATGACCCTGGTGCGCGACGAGCAAGGCTATGCATTGGATACTCACGATGGTCAACGTTACCGCTTCCTTCCGTTTGACGGTGACGAGCAGAACCAACTGCTGATGTCATTATCAATAAAAGCAAGCGGTGCCAGCATTCATTTTCAGTACGACAACCAGGCGCGTCTGGGACAGATCACCGACAGCGGCAATCGCCTGATCCGCTTTACCTATACCGACGATAACCGCATCCATAAAATATTCTTGCCCACACCGGAATCCAACCTCACCCGCTCCCACCTGGACAACCATTGGTTTTGTGCCGTGGAGCATCATTATCGCGACGGTATGCTGGTGGCCGTTGATGACGCGCTGCAGCAGTCGCTGCACTACTATTATGATCACGGGTTGCTCGTTAAAGAAACATTTCGCGATGGCCTCAGTTTTTATTTTGAGTATGACCAGCAGGATCACAATGCGCGGTGTATCAGGACCTGGGGCGATGAGGGTATTTATTTCCGCCACCTTCACTATGACCTGGACAACAGGATTACCTACGTAAAAGATTCCCGTGGTCATGTCACTACGTATCATCATGATGGAGTGCTGCCGCATAAAATCATTGATCCGCTGGGAAATATCACGCGCGTCGAGCACAACGAATTTGCCCAGGCGGTCAGCGAAACGGACCCGTTAGGCAACACGACACGTTATGAATTTGACGAGTACGGCAACACCACGAAGGTCATCCGGCCGGATGGCAGCGCACAGCAGCTGGTCTACGATGATCAACAAAACCTCGCGCAGATTATCGATCCTCAGGGAAATGCCTGGAACTACGTCTACAGCGCAGACAACCGCCTGGTGGCCACACGGGACCCGCTGGGTAACGAAACGCTTTATGATTATGAAGGTCCGGTATTAACCCGGGTGATTGATCCTGCAAAAAACACCTTTCATTTTTACTACGATCAGAACTTCAATATCCGCAGCATTTCCGAGGGGGACGAAAACGAATTCTGGTGCGAATGCGACGCACTGGGAAATGTTTTATCAACCACCGACAACCGCGGAAATCGCCGGGTATTTACACGCGATAAGCTGGGCCGGGTTATCCGTCTGCAGGAGCCGGACGGCAATGTTCGTCTGTTCAATTATGACGCGGCCGACAATATTATCCAGGCCAAAGACCAACAATACGATATTCACTTCCGCTACGCCGGTATGGGGCGCTTGATCTCCCGCAGCCAGAACGGTACAACGGTGCGTTTTGAGTATGACCGTGAAGAGCAACTTAACAGCATCCTCAATGAACACGGCCGGGTTTATCAGTTTGAACTGGACCCCAACGGCGAGATCATTACCGAATCAGGCTTTGATGGATTGATACGACGCTACGTGCGTGATCCCGCTGGCCGTGTTGCGCGAATCAACCGGCCCGGGAATCGCTACTCGCTCTTTACCTACGATGCGATGAGCCGTCCCGTAAAAATATTTCACAGCGATGGTACCTTTGAGGATTACACCTACAGTATCAACGGCGATCTGCTGAAAGCGTCCAACGGACATATCACCACCGAATTTGAACGGGATCCCCTTGGGCGGATCATCAAGGAGTCTCAGGGCGAGCATTGGGTAGCCTCGCAATACGATGCGCTGGGCTTTCGTGTACAGATTCAATCCTCCATGGGTCTGAATCAACACATTGAACGCAACAAACGGGGCGATGCATTAAAGATATCCACTGCCGATCAGCGTTTCGAAACTATTATTCAACGCGACGCGCAGGGGCTGGAGATAGAACGGGAACTGCCCGGCGGTATTCGCACTCGCTGGACCCGCGATAAACTGGGCCGACCGATTCATCATGATATTTTCTCCGGAAAAGACAGACATTCCGCTAAAAGCTACGTCTGGGGCATCAATGATCGGCTATTGAAAATCATTGATGACCTGCACCGCGAGACAGTTTTTTCGCACGATCCTTTCGGAAGTCTCACGTCAGCGCGCTACGGCGACAACAGTTTTGAAATGCGCATGCCCGATGCCGTCGGCAATCTCTTTAAAACCCTGCCGCAACAAGACCGTGAATACGGCCCCGCTGGTCAGCTTCTGGCTGTTCACCACGACAAAGGCACCACCCGTTATGAATACGATGCGGAAGGAAACCTGACTCGCAAGATAGAAGCCGAGGGAAAAATATGGCGCTATGAATGGAATGGCAGCGGTATGCTGCAAAAAGTTGTGCGGCCGGACGGCAAAGAAGTCTCTTTTGAATACGACGCACTTGGTCGACGTATTAGAAAAACCTTTGACAACAAAATCACCTGCTGGGTGTGGGACGGTAATAATCCACTGCACGAATGGCAGGAGCCGGTAAAACTGATTGCTTCGCAAATCATGTTGCAGCAGGGACCGCGTGCCGACGAAATCGCTGCCGACCTGCGCGAGGCCCAACTCAAATCCCTGCAACCTAATGGCCCACCGATTAATCGAGGTACGAAAGAAACACCGATCACCTGGCTGTTCGAGCCGGACAGCTTTACGCCCATGGCAAAAATCGTCGGTGACCAGACCTACTCCATCATCACCGATCAACTCGGCACCCCCGCCAAAGTGTTCGATCAACACGGTAACGAAGTCTGGTCCGCTGATATCAGTATCTGGGGCGAGCTGAAAAACCTGACCGGCGAAAAGGATTTCTGCCCTTTCCGCTGGCCGGGTCAATATGAAGATAGTGAGACAGGGCTGTATTACAATCGGTTCAGGTACTACGATCCGATTGCAGGAAGCTACATCAGTAGCGACCCGATCGGACTGGCTGGAGGTTTTCGTCTACATGCCTACGTAGAAGATCCGACAACGTGCGTTGATATATTTGGCCTAAAAGGGTGTCCTAAGCGAGAGGTGAATGGCACCACCATTCACGGAAAAGGGCAGAAGGACAAAACACCTGGCCATGATCAACTATCTGAAGTCATTGCCAACAAGCTGGCAATGAGTGGGCAGTTCACAGACATCTATCTCAATCGGGCCTACAGCATGCCGTTTGGAAAAGGAACTTCACGTCGCAGACCGGATATCATGGCAATCGATATACATGGTAAAGTGCACGCGATCGAACTTGCATCAAAAACAGATATGGGCAAGAAATTCCCAACACTTTTCTCACGGAACATGACCGCAATGACTACTGTTCCTGCGGGAAAAAGAGGAAAGGTATTGGTATTCAAGCATCCTTATAGCGCTTCTGAAATAAAGACGAAGCTGGACAATTTAATTTCGATCATTTAGGTGATTTATGTTTACCGGTATAGGTATCTATAATTGCAGTTTGATAACGCCGATTATGGCGTATGAGCTGGGTGTTCGTATTTTTGAGTTAATTGGAGCAAAAGCAAACAGCGTTGGTTACTACAAACACCTTGAGAATGGTGACCATGCAGGAGACCACGATGTTGTAGATACCACCTTGGAAGAATTGGAAGTGTTGTTGCGAGACAAAGCAGCTACTGCCTTTCGAATTGCTCTGGAGGATTCACATAGCCCCTGGTCATCATCGTTTGGCTATATGACCGAAGATTTTGGTCTGTTCTCCCACATCGACATACAGTGTCCTTTTGTACCAGAGAGTCATATTGCTGAAGAAGTATTCCGAATCGCAGCTGAATTTGCACACTTTCCTTACGGCATAGCTTACACAGCAGACAATGTGGTCGATGCGTTCGATTATGTGACCGGGAATAATCTGGTAAAGCTATTCCCCTATGAAGCCCCGGATGCCTGGAGCGAAGAAGTACTTCCAATGTATGGCGGCGCTCAACGATACAAAGATTCAATGTTGCGATTGGTTTACCCATATAACGTCATAAATAAAAATCATCTAGCGCTGGAGATAGAGCTGGTTCGTTTGGGAGATTGGATCCGCGCCGATTCGGATCGGGGTCACTTGATTGAGCTGACTAACGACCTGTGGCTGTGGGAAGTGGAGCCAGAGAAGCTTGAGGAAATTAATAACGCTTTAGGAGCGGAAAATCTTTTGCTGTGTTGGCGTCCCGAAAAGAAGAAAAAGAAAAGTTTTATCCCGTAGCAGTTGATACCACTTGGACATAGGCTGAGTTAGGGCGCCGTGCACACCATGTCGCCTTCCTCAGCTGTCTCGCCTCCACCTCAAATCGCCCGATACAAAATCCCCGGCTCACACCGCACCATTTCAAACAGATCTGCTGCCCCCGCCAGTCCCTCTGAGGAGCCGAGGAACAGGATGC
>CALFXJ010000023.1 GCA_937958105.1 uncultured Cellvibrio sp. | reverse complement strand
AGCGTAACCCGACACGATGTACGAGGACGCCCGAGACGCTTTACGTATGAGGATACTCCAAACACTTCACATTGCGGCGCCGTGCGGATAACGCTATGGGGATGTTCGGGTGATGATGGCTCCGTTTTCCCACGGGAATTGACCCGGCGTACTTATTATCTGAACGCCGAAGTCGTTTTCGCCGGGCATAAGGGGAATTTCTACGGAGAACCTCCCCGTGTTTTCATCGATATATTCTATGGTGCCGAAGGCTTCAACCGGACTCGTATAACCGAACGCACGCACGCCCATTATCTCAACACCAAACTCTTCCGGCGGAATGCCGAAGGTGCCGGTGAGCGTGATGGTATCTGCGGTGGTTTCCAGATTTTTCTGGTCGATATCAACGTAAAAAGCCGGGGGATGATAGAAGACGGTATGTATTTCCTCATGCCCTTCGTTTAATGTGTTCCACACCGAAATCCAGAATCGATTGGTGAAGCCATCCGGGTTGAGAGAGGCTTCGAACTGATAAACGCCGTCGGACACTGGAATCAAGGCGACGGGATTGTCGGCAATCAGCAAGGTAACGTCTTCAGCGTCCCAGTAGGTATGCACTTCACCTGTTACGATAATCGGCTGGGTTTCTGTGTTTTGGGGGTAACGCAGATTTTCAATTCGAGGCGGCGACACCAGCGTTACGCTGGCTTCCATCTCACTCCGATTGCCCGCGTTATCAATCGCCACAAACATCAGCGGATTTTCACCGGCAGCAAGGGTCAGCTCGGCTGTGTAAGAGTCACCGCTGGCCTGCAACGGAATTTCTCCCTGGGATGTCAGAACGCTGACGCTGGCAATGCCGCTCGGACTATCGCCGGTATCGCGGACAATGGCGCCCACCAGCGCGGTGCGCTGTGTTGTTACTCCGGGGCTGATCAGTTCAACAATTTCCGGGGGGGTAGTATCACCCGGTTCTACGGCGGGCATCGGGCGGCAGATGTTAGGGAAATCCAGTTTTTGCGCGGCCGTCGCATCATAGGCAAGCTGTGTCTCGGTACCCATGTCGATCAATCGTGCGATGGCGCCGCCGGAAATTTTTGCGCGGTGATGTAAATAGAGTTCACTTTCAGCCCGAACAAAGCCATAAGTGTGTGTGCCAACGTGAAACTCTGCTCTGCCGTAGGTGTAAAGTGTCAGCTGGGATGGATTGGCGTTGTTGGTGTTCAGCTTGACGTTCATCGGAACCTGCAAGGGATTGAGCACATAAAGATGCACGGTTCCTTCACCCATCACATTGATTCGGCTTTCTACTTCCAGATTTAAATTGCGTATCCAGTATTCACCGGCAGTCAGGCGCACCGAACTTTTATAACCCACGTCCAGCTCGTCAATGATGAAAACATCCTGTTCCGCGGAGAACACTGCGGTGCCCCATTCGCCAACCTGGATGCGACGAAATTCGTTGATGTTGTCTGCGCCCAGAGTGATTTTTTTATGGGCCGGTATTACTACTTCATGCTTGGAGTTGGTTTTCAGTCGACGTTTTTCATGGGGGCGGTCGGCAACCACACCACTGACGGCGCAGTCGTCCGTTACGCAGCTTTTGCGGATCGACCAGAGATGATTGTCAACGCGCCCGGTGTTGAGTTCGGTAGAAGAGGGGTTCACGATCTGTGCGTTGTAATCAAACGCGATATAGCTGTGATGTCCAAATGTCTGCAGGCCGTTGGCAAATACATCGGCGCAATAGGGCAGTGGACCAGGTGCGGCATGAGTGGTTGCCGCTGTCAGGGACAGGGCAATGCCGGCAGCGAGGGTTAAATTATGAGTGAACCATCGTGGCATTTTCATAGCAGCTTCCTTTTTTTTAGGATTGTCGTTAAGGCTATTGTTCAGGTGTTATAACTGCCGTCACAGCTAACCTTGGCGTCGAAGGGAAGTTGTAAAGTGAAACAGAATGAGTCGCAAGGCCGAGCCAGTTAACCGTGTGCCATTAATTGGTTGTTGTGGACTGACTCGCTTTAAAAATAATGATTTTTCTACGCGTTGGATATATAGAAAATTTTACTAATTACATTAAAAACTATCGCTGCGCGTAAAATAATATTCATAATGCGGGAGCAGTTAAAACGTCAATCAGCATCGTATGAGGGAATACATGATGTCCAGTCATTCAGTGGCTAACTGCCGTGCCTGTGGTCGTGCGTGCACAGCTGACGACTACCGAGTGTGTGGGTGGCGGTATGCCCGCTGGTACCCAGGAGTTAAATACGCAGGGGCTGCCGCTGATCATCCACAGTGTGGCGAGCGATACAACGCCGGTGGCCATCAGCCACGCGGACATGGGGCATGATCATCCACCCGCGTCATTTGATGTCTGGCGTCTCCAGCCAATGGGCGGGTCTTGGACGATCACTGGCAGGGCGCAGCCGGGACGGAGTTGCCGAGGTGTGACAGGTGGAGCTGATGAGCCGGACCCGGTGACCTTTATCCCGCCCGAACCCGTGTCGCCGTCAGATGCAGGTTCAAGTCTGTTGAAATGTAATGGCGACATCGCGGGGAGCGGTTCTCGCATTGTGCATCTGTGGATTCAGCAGCCGACGGGCTGTCCCGGTTCCGGCAGTACTTTTACGGCGGGCCATTGCAGTCCCTGACGCTTGGTGTTGATTGAAGCTCTGCGGAGTGAAAAATGCAGTATCCAACCGGGTCATCATATGACCCGGTCGCGTTAAATCATGTCACGCATCAACGAAACACTACGCAGTTTCTGCCGCGATGTTTGGCTTCGTACAGCGCCACGTCTGCGCGCTTCAGTGCCGTATCAAAACTCTCGCCGGGTGCTACCTGGGTTGCACCAATACTTACCGTAATTGGCGTTTTAATTTTTTCTGAAAATACCTGAGTCGCAATCAGCTGGCGCAGTTTTTCCGCCAGCATGCGCAGGGATTCTTCTTTGATCTGCAGGCACAGCAGAACAAATTCTTCACCGCCCCAGCGGGCAAAGGCATCGTGCTGACGGATGTTCTGCGCAATCAATTGAGTCAGTTCCTTTAAAATCTCGTCGCCGCAATCGTGCCCGTACTGATCGTTGATATTTTTAAAGTAATCAATATCCAGCATCAGTATGCCCAGATTGCTCTTGTCATGGACAGTATGAAATACCTTGTCCACGACCCGCTGAAGCCCGGCGCGGTTGAGGATGCCGGTCAGGACATCGGTATTGGATTTAACTTCATACCGGGTTTTTTCCAGCTCCAGCAGATCGTAGTCGGTTTCCAGTTTGGCAATACGCTGCTGCGCGGCGCGGGAGTCGCGGTAAACCCGGTAGAATCGATGCAGCCCTTCCCAGAAGATCAACACCATCCAGAAGATGATGATCCCGAGGTAAAGCGACTCTTTCTGTATCCAGGAACCGACCAGCTCGACCTGCTGAATCTTTACCTCGTGCTCACCGTGGTTCACGAAATCAAATCCCATGCTGACCACATTGGAAAATTCCGGGGCAGCATGTTCCTGTGGAATGTCGTAGTCTCTGATCCACCACTCACCGACGCTGAACTCCGACAGCTTGACCAGGGTGCCGCGTTCAAGGCTGGCTGTGCGAATGATGGTAGATAGAAACTTAGCCGAGCGCACTGGGTCACCGCGATCATAAGCCGGATTGTAATTGCGTAGGTGAATACGAATGCGCGATCCATCGCCCTGATAATTCAGGTTGATATACAGTCCTTCGAAATCTTCAATATTTAAACCGTTGATATCATTTTCGCTGAGGCTGATGGAGTAACCGCAGGAGTAGGGATGACTGTCTGAAAAGTTGCACTGCCAGTGGTGTTCGTTCTCGTCAATCCAGGTGGCGGAAGATCCGCCGTTTTCATCGGGGATGCCGTAGATGGATTGGGGATAATTGGAATTGGGCAATACCGTGATCCGCTTGTCGGGGATGTATTGCTGTGCAACCACGATCAAGATGGTGATCAATCCGGCAAGCAGACGAAGCGCGTTGTAGGTATTGGTTTTCATGTATCAAGCGGGCTACCAGGGTATTGGTGGCTGTCCATGGTTATTGGCAAGCAAACATCCTCATACGCAGGAAGTCTAGTCGAGGCCAGCGAAGCTTGCACAGAAATCCTCGGAACCAGCACAGGGAGCGGTGTTATTCTTCAAACCCCCGTCTGCGCTGAAAAATCCCTTCCTGCGTTATAAGGGGCGATTAAATTTCCACCAGCGAAATCTCTTCTATACTGTAGACGCCTTTTTCAAAAAGAAGACGCATCAACCACTTCTTAACTTTTCCGATTATTTCCTTCCGGCAGTACTCCCTGTTTAAAGATGCGCAATAAAAGCCCCATGTTCCATCAGTCTGTTATTACTGGCTTGTTGACTGATGGAATTTTCATTATTGCCAGTCAGGTATCTTTGTGAGGAGATATGAAAAATTTAAGCGTTCGTGGTCAGTTATTGCGGGGGTTTGGGCTGGTTATCGCCATCTTTATTGTGGCCTCGGTGCTGGTGGCCATACAGTTTAATGAGAGCATCAAGAACAACCGGTGGACGGCCCACACCTATGAGGTCCTGCTGGAATCCGAACACATTCTCGCTTCGCTGGTAAACATCGAAACCGGCCAGCGCGG
>CALFXJ010000022.1 GCA_937958105.1 uncultured Cellvibrio sp. | reverse complement strand
AGTTCATGGAGCGGGAAATTCTCAAATGCCCGGGACAATATTTTTGGGCGCAGCCCCGCTTCAAGACGCGGCCGGAGGGTGAGCCGCCGTTATATCGTCGGAGGAAATAAGGATGTATCAGGTGGCTGGGCGTGATGAAATGAAGTCTTTCTGAAGAATTGCGACCTTTTTGTGCCCAGCCCTTGCTGTTTGCGTTAGAATGCGCGCCGTTTATGCGCAGCCCGACGATCATACCGCCTGAAATTCCCCTCTAAGGCGTTTGCGTTGCGCTCAATCACTGAATCTTTCTCTTGCCCAGGTGCTTCTTAAGTTATTTGTCAAATGTCTTTTCTGATCCCATGCGCCAGCGCCAAGCTGCAATGCCATAGCCCATGCGACAGACGTTTCCCTGGTCAAGGAGGCTAACTGTTTATTAATTAAAATGGTGATGAACTATGCCTGCGTTCCTTGAAGTTATCTTGATCGGCTTTGCCATTCTGGCGCTCCTGGGTGTGATCTTTGAAGAGGTCATCCATGTGAACAAAGCCAAGACCACCCTGTTTTTCGGCTGTGCGTCCTGGTTGATGATGTTTATGTTTGCGGGTTCAGAGGAGCAGCAGGAATTCATGCTGGAAAGGCTGGATCACAACCTGCTGGAGATTGCGACACTCTGGTTGTTTTTGATGGCGACCATGACATTTGTTGCCTACCTCAACGCCAAAGGTCTGATTCAGACGCTGGTGCAGAGAGTCTGTCCGCAACAGATGAGCAAACGCAGCCTCATGGTAATGGTGGCAGTGTTTGCGATGTTCCTGTCGATGGTATGCGACAACGTCACCGCGACACTGGTAACACTGGGGTTGATCCACGCATTCAATCTCGATAATCAGACCCGCATCAAGCTGGCCGTGCTGGTGGTATTTGCGGTGAACTCCGGTGGTGTGGCACTGATCACCGGGGATGTGACAACGTTGATGATCTTCCTCGCCGGTCACGTCACTATGCTGGAATTGTTCGTACTGGTTATGCCCGCGATATGTGGTGTGCTGGTGCTCAGTCTGATGCTGTTCCCCGGTGTTAACGGAACTGTGTCCACGGATAAAGTCAGACGGCAGTTTAAGCCGATGGATATCGCCATCATGGTGATCTTCTTCACTACCATCTTTTGCACCATGCTGTTCAACTTCCTCTTCCAGATACCACCGGTACTGACCTTCCTCACTGGTCTGTCACTGATGTTTCTGGCCGGACAGAGTATCCATAACAACAAAGAAGAGCTGCGCATCCTCGAATATATTCGGCAGGTTGAGTTTGAAACCCTGCTGTTCTTCCTGGGAATCCTGCTGCTGGTGGGTATGCTCAAGGAGGTGGGTGTACTGGAAGTACTGACCGCAGGCTATGCGCAGGTCAGCCCGGTTGTTGCTAACTACAGTGCTGGTCTGATCTCCGCGCTGATCGATAACGTTCCGCTGACGGCAGCGTTGTTGAAGGCCTCGCCCACGCTGGATACACCGGAGTGGCTGGGTTTGACTTACGCCGTTGGCGTTGGTGGGTCATTGCTGGCAATTGGTTCGGCGGCCGGTATCATCGCCATGAGCAAGGTTAAAGGCTTAACCTTCGGCAGCCATATCCGTTATTTCCCCTTCTTGCTGGTGGCTTATACGGTGGGCTATTGGATTACGGTTACGCTGGCAAAGATGTTGTTCTAACACGATGTTAAAAAAGCCCCCGACTGCATGAGCGGTCGGGGGCTTTTTTATGCCTCAGAGATCAGGGCGGCAGGTTTAACTGCTGCGCAGTGTTCCACGTCAGCTGTCAGGCTTCCACCATGGCCCCTTTGTTGATGCCTTCGAAAGCCTTTACACGAATCTCGCTGCCCGGGTTTTCCGTAGCTGTGACGTGTGCAATGTGATAAGCAAGAAATTCCACGGTGCTGTCGGTATCGATCAGATAACAACACCGCTGGGGCAACGTCAGTTCGAAAGGACCCTGCGCAGAGGTATACGCAAAGTGGTAATAGGCCACCCCGCCAAAATGTGGGCGCGCGATGATGTCTTCACGAGTGCCAATATAGATATCACGCCAGCGTTCGGCCCAGTCCGCTTCCAGCGCTGCGGATTTTTCCCCGTCGGCCCAGATGTCAATTCTCGAACGATGACCATGGGCGATTCGCTGGCAGTTGCCGCTATGCTTTTTCAAGCCGTGACTGTAGTGGTAAAAAGCCCCATCTATGGCTTCGCAGGTGAAGCTCAGCTCCAGCTGAGCCACGCTGTCCGGGAATAATGTTTTCAATCGGCTGATGCACCAGCGGGCCACAGACTCTGGGGTGAGCACTGTGGCATCTACCAGGGCAATAGCTTCTTTGGGTGAGCGGGTATGCAGGAATTCTCCGTCGTCACCAAATTCCCATTGAATATCCAGCTGGTCGCCAATCTCGGTAATCGTGATATTGGGCGAGTGGACGGGCACAGCCAGGCGATGATCCAGCTCAGTATCCAGCCAGTGACGCAGGAGTTTCTTGACGGTGCCAAAGTCGCACACCATGCCCTGTTCATCCAGGTCACCATGCAGGATGACATTTGCCAGCCAGGTTTCGCCCAGCACTCCGCGCTGCGGATCAAGGAAGCTGAAATCAACATTGGTGAGATTATCGACGAACAACAACATAAGCGGCCGGTTGACTGGGTGGTAGTGGGAAAGGCGGCCATGATACCACCTGGAGTGGGTCAAAGGCACAGAAGGCGGAAAAGACAGAAGACTCCGGAAACGATCAACTGGCTATCAGGCGGTACCAGCTTATTCAAATAGATCATGGGTTCGTAGTTGCGAGGGGTGAGGGAAGTAGCTAAGATGATCTTGTGGTTGATGTGACAATAAGTTCGGGTGCCGAGTATTCGTCTTCCGTTGTCCGAGCCTTCGGAGGGCAGAATCACTGACTGTTGTTACTCCCATCTGCTGGATGCCCCTGTATCTGGCCGTTGTTCATGAAGCCTTGACAGTCCCCTACTGTCATTTTTTTTCAAGCGCTGGCTTGGGGTCCGGAGGTTTTCTCCGGACCTTAATCTTTTCCTGCGGCGGCACTGACCTGAGTCAGGCCACTGGCTCTCGCTTCAAGCAAACTCCCTCGTCTCAACTTCAGTAATAACGCGATTTTTCTCACCATATTCGGCCCGCAGTATGTTCGCCGCTTCCACCATCCGTGCCAGTGCTGCTTCGGTCTCAGGCCAGCGACGGGTCTTCAGGCCGCAGTCCGGGTTGACCCACAGGCGCTCAACCGGCAGCTCCCGTGCCGCCCGCCGCAGCAGGTTGACCATGGTCTGCACCTCCGGCACGTTGGGGGAGTGAATGTCATACACCCCTGGACCGATATCATTGGGATACTTAAAGGCCTCAAATGCCTGCAACAGCTCGCCGTCGGAGCGGGAGGTTTCTATGGTGATCACATCCGCATCCAGGTCTGCAATGGCACCGATAATGTCATTGAATTCCGAGTAGCACATATGGGTGTGGATCTGCGTGCTGTCCTGGACGCCGCTGGCGCTGATGCGGAAGGCCTTCACTGCCCATTCCAGATAGGTTTTCCAGTCTTTCCGGCGCAGGGGCAAGCCTTCGCGGATGGCCGGTTCGTCGATCTGAATCACCTTGATTCCTGCTGACTCCAGGTCAGTCACTTCATCGCGTAAGGCCAGGGCGATCTGTAAAGCCGTGATTCCCTTGGGCTGATCATCGCGCACAAACGACCAGAAGAGCATGGTAATCGGGCCGGTCAGCATGCCTTTAACTGGCTTTTGACTCAGTGACTGGGCGTAACGCGCCCAGCGGAGGGTGATTGGATCTGGACGGGACACGTCGCCATAGATAATCGGTGGTTTGACACACCGGGAACCGTAGCTCTGCACCCATCCATACTGTGTAAACGCATATCCGTTAAGGTGTTCACCAAAGTATTCCACCATGTCATTGCGTTCTGCTTCGCCGTGGACCAGTACATCAAGCCCCAGCTTTTCCTGGCGTGCGATGGCTTCTGCAATTTCCTCGCGGATACGGCTTTCGTATTCGGCCTCGTCGATCACGCCTTGCTTAAAAGCGCGGCGGGTCTGGCGGATATGATCAGTCTGGGGGAAGGAACCGATAGTTGTGGTGGGCAACAGTGGCAGCTTCAGCAGGGCCTGCTGTTGCTTTATGCGTGTGCTGAAGCTGCTGCTGCGCTCGCTGTCCTGCGGCGTTACCGCCTGCAGACGAGCCTGAACAGCGGGATTGTGGATCAGGGCTGAGGTGCGCCGCGCCTCGGCAGCAGCATTGCTCTGGCTCAGAGCCTGCTGTGCCGCTGCATCTGTGGGGCGGATTAACAGCGTCTTGAGCGTTACGACTTCGTCGATCTTCTGCCGTGCAAAGGCCAGCCAGCTTTTAAGTTCAGCATTAAGTTGCTCTTCGCGCCCCAGATCAACCGGCGAATGTAACAGTGAGCAGGAAGGAGCTATCCATAAACGTTCACCGAGGCGGGCCTGGGCCTCCGTTAAAGCGGTGAGGGATTTTTCCAGATTATTGCGCCAGACATTGCGCCCGTCGACGATGCCGACCGACAGGATCTTATGCGCCGACAGCCGATCTATCACCGGCAGCACCTGCTCAGGCGCACGTACCGCATCAATATGCAGGCCGGCCACCGGAAGATTCACGGCAATGGACAGGTTTTCACCCAAGGCGCCGAAGTAGGTCGCCAGCAGGAATTTCAGCTGGCGGTGTTGCAGACGATGGTAGACAGCTTCAAACGCCTGTTGCCATTTGAGGGGCAGGTCAAGGACGAGGATCGGCTCATCGATCTGCACCCATGTGGCACCGACATCTGCCAATGCCTGCAGCAGCTGTTCATAAGCCGGCAGTAGGTTTTCCAGCAGGTCGAACCTGTCGAAGTCATGGCCTTTCTCCTTGCCCAGCCACAGATAACTGAGGGGGCCGAGGATGACTGGCTTAACAGTGTAACCGGCGGCGATAGCCTCTGCGGTTTCATCAATTATCTGACGCCAGCTCAGGCTGAAGGTCTGGCCGATGTGAAACTCCGGCACCAGGTAGTGATAGTTGGTATCGAACCATTTGGTCATATCCGACGCGGTGGTGGCATGACCCGTGGGTGCCTGGCCCCGCGCTACCCGGAACAGGGTATCAAGATCTACGTCCGTACAAGGGCTGGCTGGTGCGGGCTGATGTGCACTGGTGTGGCTGTGGCCGCAGCAGGGGGCAATATCTTGAGCAGCTTCCGGAGCGCTTACCTCGGCTCCCGGGCGATGGCGGACGGGAATATTGCCTAAGGTCGCTGACATGGTCAGTACTTGGTCATACCAGGCGAAGTCCCCGGTAGGAATCAGGTCAAGGCCGGCCTCAGCCTGTAGTTGCCAGTGGCGCAGCCGCAGTTCCCGGCCCACCTTCTCCAGTTCAGCCTGATTAATATCCCCGCGCCAGTAAGCTTCCAGCGCCTTCTTCAACTCCCGATCCACCCCTATGCGGGGAAAGCCCAGGTTATGAGCTAAAACAGCTGCATCCGACATTTTTTGCCTCTTTTTTATCCAATTAACGATGGTGGGCATTGTGGGGCAGTGATTAACTTGAATCAAACTGATAAATTTCAGGTTAAACATGAATTAAATTTATATTAATCTTGCACGCGCGTAGTTGTGAGAAGCTCCGCAAGTATTGTTGGGTTACGCAGCGGCGCTGCTAACCCAACCTACATTTCCAGGTTTCGGCGTAGGTCGGGTTAGCCAAAGGCATAACCCGACAACTAATAGGGCTAATCCGCCGCAACGAGATGTATCACCTGATGAGGTCGTTATGATTGAAATCCGCCATTTGAAGACGCTTATTGCACTGCGCGAGACCGGGAGTCTGGTGGAGGCGGCGGAGCGGCTGTTTCTCACCCAGTCGGCGCTGTCCCATCAGCTCAAGGAGCTGGAAAGCCGGTTGGAGTGTGAGCTGTTTGTGCGCAAAAGCCGGCCGTTACGCTTCACGGAAGCGGGCAAGCGGCTGTTGCTTCTGGCCGATGAGGTTACTGCCAAAGTCAGCGAGGCCGAGCGGGATCTGCAAAAGCTGCTGCATGGTGAGGCAGGGCGTTTATATATGGCCATCGAATGCCATAGCTGCTTCAACTGGCTGATGCCGACGGTGGAGGTTTATCGCAATCAATGGCCGGCCATTGAACTGGATTTCTCCAGTGGTTTTACCTTCGAACCTTTACCAGCCCTGGCGCAGGGAGAGGTGGACCTGGTGATTACCTCAGACCCCTTGCCTTTGAAGGGGGTAGAGTATGTCCCTCTATTCAGCTACGAAATGCAGATAGCGATCGCCAACCAGCATCCGCTCCACCCCAAAGGATTCCTGCAGCCGGAGGACCTGGCGGACCAGACAATCATTACCTACCCGGTGGAGCGAAATCGCCTGGATATTTTCAAATATTTCCTCGATCCAGCCGGTATTGTGCCAGCTGGTGTCCGGACTTCCGAATTAACACTGATGATGGTGCAGCTGGTGGTCAGTGGGCGCGGGGTCTGTGCCTTGCCCAACTGGGTTCTGGCGGAATACGTTGATCAGTCCTTGATCAGCGTGCGTTCTGCCGGTGAACAAGGGATATGGCCCACGCTTTACGCAGCGCTCCGTGAAGAGCAATTGAGCGCGCCTTTTGTGCAGGATTTCCTCAAGTTGGCCAAGGCGCACTGCCTGAAGAACCTCGCGGGGGTTCGGCCGCCGGGTTAACCATCGCCGGTAGTGGCGCCTTCGTTGGCAGGGCGTGCCAGCCGGGCGAATTTTGCTAAAACGCCCCGCGTATAACGGGGTTCCGGATGCTTCCATTCCGCCCGCCGGGCTGCAAGTTCCTCATCGTTTACATGCAGGTGCAGGCTGAGGGTCTCCGCATCGATGGTGATCAGGTCGCCGTCCTGCACCAGCGCAATGGTGCCTCCGGCGTAGGCTTCCGGTGCCACGTGCCCCACCACCATGCCCCAGGTGCCGCCGGAAAAGCGCCCGTCGGTAAGCAGTCCCACGCTTTCGCCCAGCCCCTTGCCGATCAGGGCCGAGGTTGGCGCCAGCATCTCCGGCATCCCAGGACCACCTCTGGGACCCAGGTAGCGCAGCACCAGCACATCGCCAGCGCGAATCCGGTCATTGAGGATGGCATCCATTGCGCTGGCTTCATCGTTGAAAACCCGCGCCGGGCCAGTGATTTTAGGTGTTTTGAGTCCGGTTATCTTTGCGACAGCTCCTTGCTCCGCCAGATTACCTTTGAGGATGGCAAGGTGGCCTTCCGGGTAGATCGGTGCTGATACCGGATAAATTACCGGAGGGGCATCGGGTGTCGGGGCAGGCAGGCTGCGAAGCTCTTCCGCGAGGGTGCGGCCGGTGATGGTCAGACAATCACCGTGCAGCAGCCCGGCGTCCAGCAGCGCCTTCAATACCCGCGGTACACCTCCTGCCCGATGCAGATCCACAGCCAGGTAACGGCCGGATGGTTTGAGGTCACACAGCACCGGCACTCGCTGGCGTACCCGCTCGAAATCATCGAGCGTCCATTCCACCTCGGCAGCCCGCGCAATAGCCAGATAATGCAATACTGCATTGGTGGAACCGCCGACAGCCATGATCAGGGCCACCGCATTGGCAATCGCATCGCGCGTAATAATGTCCCGCGGTTTGAGATCCCTTTTTATGGCTTCCAGCAATACGCGGCCCGAGGCGGCAGCACTGGTCACCTTCTCGGCATCGGTATTGGCCATGGTGGATGATCCCAGCAACGACATTCCCAGTGCCTCGAAAGATGCGCTCATGGTATTGGCAGTGTACATGCCACCGCAGGATCCGCTGGAAGGGCAGGCGTGTCGCTCAATGGCCTCGAACTCCACCGCATCGATACGGTCGGCCGTGTATGCGCCAACCGCTTCAAACACCGAAACGATATTCAGATCGCGTCCCTGCCAATGGCCTGGTTTTATGGTCCCGCCGTATACGTAGATGCTGGGCACGTTAGTCCGTGCCATCGCCATCATCCCACCCGGCATGTTCTTGTCGCAGCCACCGATGACCAGAACACCGTCCATCCACTGTCCCTGAACGCAGGTCTCAATGCAGTCCGCAATGACCTCGCGGGAGATCAGGGAATACTTCATGCCTTCTGTACCCATGGACATCCCATCGGAGATGGTAGGGGTGCCGAATACCTGGGGATTACCACCGGCCTCAGCGATGGCCGCAATGGCCGCATCGGCCAGTTTCTGCAGTCCCGAGTTACAGGGCGTGATGGTGGAATGGGCATTGGCTACACCCACCATGGGCTTGTCAAAGTCGTCTTTACGGTAACCCATGGCGTAGTACATGGAACGATTAGGGGCGCGGGCTACCCCCTGGGTAATATGCCGGGAGCGACGGTTGTAGGGCATGGGACCTCCTTGAAATCTGGCCGGGTGAAGACGAGGCGTCATGAGCCTGTGACAACAGCGGGAGGTATTTCTGCGATAGAAAAATGGGTTGATCGACGGCTGCCGTGCAGATCCAGTGAGAGAAGAAGGGATTTCATTCGGGCGGCAGGTTTCCGAAGTACCTGCCGCCGGGTTCAGGATGAGCAGCCTTGGCCGGTCATCTGAAAAAGGGAGGGCAAGATCAAGCTAAAGCTTTCAGGGCCGCCTCATAATTAGGCTCGTGGGCGACTTCGCTGACTAGTTCAGTATGCAGTACTTTTCCGTCTTCACCGATGACCACTACCGCCCGGGCAGTCAGGCCAGCCAGCGGGCCGTCGACCAGTTTTACGCCGTAATCGCTGGCGAAGCTGGAGCGGAAGGCTGATGCCGGAATCACTTTGTCCAGACCTTCAGCACCGCAGAAACGTGCCAGGGCAAAGGGCAGATCCTGGGAAGCGCAGACGACGACAGTGTTATCCAGTTTGCTCGCTTCAGCATTAAAAGTCCGCACTGAGGTCGCGCAGGTCGGAGTATCGACGCTGGGGAAGATGTTCAGTACAACACGCTTGCCTTTCAAATCCTCCAGCGCGACTTCGGACAAATCGGTTTTAACCAGTTTGAATGAGGGGGCCTGGCTACCACTGGAGGGCAGGTTGCCGTTGGTATTAAAAGGATTTCCTTTGAGGGTCACTGTTGCCATAGGGTCTAACTCCTGTTGTGGGGACAAATTGACTGCTGACATTTTCTCAGCGCAAGCCTAGATGAATACGGCCAAAAAAGGAAATAACAAGTGGCGGAAGACACGGAAAGCCCTAAATATGGCGGATTTTGCCGATACTGCTGTACGGAACGAGGGTTTTCCTCCTGGCCTTTTCGTGGGTTTCACCGCATAGAAAATCATCCGGTGCGGTAAGCGCCTTGCATTGACTATGCAAACTGCGGATAATGCGCGCCTCTTGCATACTGGCTCCACCGAAATGCAAGCTGTAATGGTGACCTTTCCGGTCCCCTCGCAATAATGACCTGTAAACCCCGCCAGGCCCGGAAGGGAGCAACGGTAGCAGTTAGTTATGTGCCGGGGTGTGGCTGGTCAGGTCGCCACCCATCTCTCCCCGATTTCCCCTGCACCACCGTCGATTGTTTTTCCTGCGCGCCTTCTCTCCCTCTTTTATGTTTATTTCTGCCGCTGGCCGCTATAATCCCCGGCACGATTTTCCCCGGAGAGTAGCCATCGCATGAGTTATCAAGTCCTGGCCCGTAAATGGCGTCCTCGCATCTTCCGTGAGATGGTGGGGCAGGAGCACGTATTGCAGGCGTTGATCAATGCGCTGGACCACAATCGTTTACACCACGCTTATCTGTTCACCGGCACCCGTGGAGTGGGTAAAACCACCATCGCCCGCATCCTCGCCAAATGTCTGAACTGCGAGACCGGGGTCAGCTCCGAACCCTGTGGCCAGTGTTCCGCCTGCCGCGAGATCGCAGAAGGCCGGTTTGTGGACCTGATCGAGGTGGACGCGGCGTCCCGTACCAAGGTGGAAGATACCCGGGAATTGCTCGAAAACGTGCAGTACGCCCCGACCCGTGGCCGCTATAAGGTTTATCTCATCGACGAAGTCCACATGCTCTCCAACAGCAGCTTTAACGCGCTGCTCAAGACGCTTGAGGAGCCGCCACCCCACGTTAAATTCCTCCTGGCTACTACCGATCCGCAGAAGCTGCCGATGACTATCCTGTCGCGCTGCCTGCAGTTCAACCTCAAGAACATGAATCCTGAGCGGATCGTCCAGCACCTGAAATTTGTGCTGGAGAAAGAACTGGTGCCTTACGAGGAATCCGCCTTGTGGCAGCTGGGACGTTCAGCTGATGGCAGTATGCGGGATGCCATGAGCCTTACCGATCAGGCCATTGCCTACGGCTCCGGTAAGATTACCGAGGCCGAAGTGCGCGCCATGCTGGGCACTATTGACCAGGGCGCCGTCTACGAAATCGTCAATGCACTGGCCTCGCTCGATGGGCGCGCCCTGCTGGCGGCGGTTGAGCGGATGTCCGAACATGCCCCCGACTATGCCAGTGCACTGGCGGAAATGCTGTCGATCCTGCATCGGATTGCCATCGCTCAGGCTCTGCCCGAAGCGGTGGACAACAGCTACGGTGACCGCGAGCGCATCATGAATCTGGCGCAATCGCTGCCGCCGGAAGATGTCCAGTTGTTCTACCAGACAGCCTTACTCGGACGCCGCGACCTGCCGCTTGCGCCGGACCCTCGCGCGGGGTTTGAGATGGTCCTGCTGCGCATGCTGGCATTCAAACCCCAGGGTGTCCTTGAAGTGCCTACGCAGAGCCTGCCATCGTCTACAAGGGAACCAGCTCCCCTTTCGGCATCGTCGGCAGAGCCGGCACCGCCGGCCGCTACAATGGCTCCCAAACCCGAGGCAGCAGCGCCCTCATCGCCAGTGCCCTCGATAACGACCGAACCAGAAAGGCCAGCTCCACATATTGAGCAGACTGGGTCGGAAGTCGCGCAGGCCACAAGCCACGCGCCCGCTCCAGAAACACCGGCTCCAGCCCAACAGACATCGCCTCAAGCCTCGCCAATGCAGCAGGCATCGGTTCAGCCACCTGTTGCGCCGGAGCCGCCGCCTTTTGACGGTCCTTACGACAACGCTGACACGGCGGCGGATTATGCAGAATACCTGCAGGCGCCGGCGGACTACGGCCGCGAGGATATTCCTCCAAAAAAGCCTGAAGCGGCACCTGCGCCGCCAGTCAGTGCACCGACACCGATGGCGGAATCTCCGGTTACACCATCACCTGTTCCCCAGGCTTCAGCCCCCGTGGCGCCGGTAAGTGCAGCTCCGGCAGTTCAAAAGGCTCCCGTGGAAAAAGTCCCCTTGGAGCAGGTGGGTCCGGACACCTGGCCGCAGATTTATCTTGGACTGGGGGTGACCGGCATTCTGCAGAGCACAGCATCCAACTGTCAGCTGGTGGGACGGCAGGGCACCCAGTTTCATTTTATTTTGGATGAGGCCAACAGTACGCTGTATGACGAAGGGCATCAGCAGCGCCTCGCGGATCTGTTGAGCGATTATTTTATTGAGCGGGTGAAGGTGGTCATACAGCCGGGCAAGGTCACGGCGGAAACCCCTGCCGCCATTGCGGTCCGCCTGCGTCAGGAACGTCAGGCAGAGGCTGTTGCCTCTATCAAGAATGACCCCATTGTTCAGCAGTTGATTGAACACTTTGGCGCAACCCTGCGCGAAGACTCTATTACGCCGCTAGGCTAATCTTTTTAAGAAGAGAGGTGTTTATGAAAGGTTTGGGTGATCTGATGAAACAGGCCCAACAGATGCAGAGCAAGATGCAGCAGATGCAGGAAGAGCTGGCTAACGCCGAAGTTAAAGGCGAAGCCGGTGCGGGCCTGGTGACGGTAGTAATGACCGGTCGTCACGACGTCAAACGCGTCAGCATTGATGACAGCCTGCTCAGCGAGGATAAGGAAATGCTCGAAGACCTGCTGGCCGCGGCGGTAAACGATGCGGTGCGCAAGGTCGAAGCGCATAGCCGCGAACACATGCAGAAGATGACCGCTGGCATGGGTATCCCACCGGATTTCAAGATGCCGTTTTGAGTGGACATCGGCAGCGGTCGTTGTCCACACCTGTTACAGAGACTGATCCATGTTCAGCCCCTTGATTGATGAATTAATGTCCTCTCTGCGCTGCCTCCCCGGCGTCGGACCCAAGTCGGCCCAGCGGATGGCGTTACACCTGCTGGAGCGCGACCGGGAAGGCGCCGAACGCCTGGCACAGAGCCTTCACAAAGCGGTGGAGGGAGTAGGGCGGTGTAAGCGCTGCCGTACCCTGACCGAACAACCGCTGTGCGGTATCTGCAGCAATACCCGCCGGGACGAAAGTCTTCTGTGTGTGGTTGAAACACCGGCAGATGTACTGGCTATTGAGCAGGCCGGCAGCTATCAGGGGAAGTACTTTGTTCTGCTGGGACATCTGTCGCCCATTGACGGCATTGGCCCCGAAGATATCGGAGTGGACCAGCTCATCCAGTTATTGCAGAGCGAGCCGGTTAAAGAAGTTATTCTCGCTACCAATCCCACCGTTGAAGGTGAAGCCACCGCGTTTTACATCAGCGAGCGCGCGCGGAATCTGGGGGTGGTAGTATCGCGCATCGCCCATGGGGTTCCCCTGGGTGGTGAGCTGGAGTTTATTGACGGCGGCACCCTGGCCCACGCATTTTCAAGTCGAAGAAATATTTGATGTTAATTCCTACCGAACCTATCTGGATCGATCAGGATGCGGAGCTGACCCGTCTGTGTGCCCAGTGGCGCCAGCAGGCGGCCATCGCGATCGATACCGAGTTCATGCGCAGCAGTACGTTTTACCCTATCGCCGGTTTAATCCAGATTGGCGATGGCAAAGGCTGTTATCTCATCGATCCCCTGGCAATCAAAGACTTTACTCCCCTGTGCGAGCTGCTGCTTGATGAGGCGGTGACCAAGGTCCTGCACTCCTGCTCAGAAGATCTGGAAGTGTTCCGCCGTCTGCTCGACATAGTGCCGGCGCCTTTGTTTGATACGCAGATCGCCGCCGCCTTTGCCGGTTACGGTTTTTCTATTGGTTATGCCGGGTTAGTAAAAGCGGTGCTGAACACGGAGATTCCCAAAGAGGAAACCCGTTCGGACTGGCTGCAGCGGCCATTAAGTGTTGCCCAGCTCAAGTACGCGGCTCTGGATGTGGCGCATATGTTGATTGTCTACGGCAAGCTTCTGCAGGATCTGAAACTCAGTCAGCGTCTGCAATGGGTAAAGGACGATTGTGCAGAGCTGGTGGCGGCGGCCAGGGCCGAGGAAGATTTCACTAAGGCATACCGCAAGGTGGGCTTTGCCTGGAAGTTGCGCCCGCAGGAACTTGCGATCTTGAAAGCACTGAGTATCTGGCGCGAGACAGAAGCCCGTCGGCGCGACATTCCGCGTAATCGTCTCATCAAGGAGCCGGCCCTGTGGGAGATGGCGCGCAGACAACCCCAGGATATCCCCGCGCTCCAGCGCATCGCCGATATCCCGCAGCGAACCCTCCAGCAGGATGGAGAAACCCTGCTGCAGATTATCCGCGACGCATTACAATTGCCGCCCGAGTCCTGGCCCGAGCGACTTGATCCTCCGCTGGCGCAGCGCGAAGGGCCGCTGCTGAAACGTCTGAAAAACCACGTGCGTGAACAGGCTGAGCAGCTGAATCTGCCGCCGGAAGTCCTGCTGCGTAAACGTGAATACGAAGCCATAGTGCGCTCCGGTATGAACGGTGGTACCTATGCCTTACCGACTCGCCTGCTGGGCTGGCGTTATGATGTGGTCGGTGAAAGTTTGTTAAGGCTCGCTCAGGAGCCATCAGTTTCCCTGGATAATTCAGATCATGAAGATAATCAGTGAGATCTATCGCAGCCCCAGAGAAGAGGGCATGTATTTGTACGTCCGTAAAGACGAGGGGCTGAGCCGCGTACCGGAAGCCTTATTGGAGCGCTTTGGAAAACCCCAGCAGGCCATGGTGCTGGTGCTGACCCCCGAAAAGAAACTGGCCCGTGCGGCGGTGGAAAAAGTCATCGAAAGCCTGGAGACCCAGGGCTATTATCTGCAATTGCCGCCGCTGTCCGAGCTGTCGGACGAGATGCGGCAGGTCAGGTCATACAACAGCAAACTGTCGGGCTGAGTCATGGCTGCACAAGTATTCTGGCGGGCCAAAAGCCTGCAGGAAATGACTCCTGCAGAATGGGAGTCGCTGTGTGATGGTTGCGGCAAATGTTGTCTCCACAAGCTGGAGGACGAAGACTCCGGTGATGTGTATTACACCCGGGTCGCCTGCAAATACCTCGATCACGAGCTGTGTCAGTGCAAGGACTATGAACATCGCCAGTCGCTGGTCCCCGGTTGTCTGACACTGACACCTGAGAGTGTGAAGGAAACCTTCTGGTTGCCGGATACCTGTGCCTACCGATTGATTGATGAGGGGCTGCCCCTGTTTGACTGGCATCCACTGGTGTCCGGAGACCCCCGCAGTGTTCACCTGGCTGGTATGTCGGTGGCAGGGCGGGTTGTAGCGGAATCGGCAGTCGCCGAAGAAGATTATGAAGACTATGTTATTCGCTGGGTGTAACCAGCAAAGGAGCGAAACGTGGACGGTTATGGGTTAGCCTGGACAATTTACGCAGCGGGCGCTTTAGGTTGCAGTGTGGCTGGCTGGCTGTTATTTCGCCGGTTTGGTCGTGAGTGGGCCAGCTTCGTGTTTGTTTCCGTGCTGGCGCTGTTGCTGACTCCCTATGCCGTGGATGCAGAAAAGATGCTCATGGCGCCGGCGATCTTCTCCATTGTGTTTGGAGGGATCACTGACGGCTTTGATACGGTGATGCCCGTCATCATGGTAGTGTCCGGGGTTTGGTTGGTCGGATTGATTATTTCCCTGCTGCTGCAATTGGCTCTTCGTCGCCTCTCGCGCAACAGCGGTGGACAGCCCGCGAATGTACCAACCCAGCGTGAGCTGCCTGAAGAAAGGCATCCTGAGGATGAGCTGCCTGATGACGGTGTTCCCCTGCGCGCTGAACGCTGAACCTGAGTTAGTACCGGTGACCCGGTCATTGGTTCAACCCTCCGTTTTTCCTCCGCAGCCAGATGGTTGCGGAGCTGCCGAAATCTCCGTGACCACGCCTACTAATGCATTCCCGTAACTCCGCATCACCGCTCAGTCAGTATCGACTGGATGCCCCGCCGCCCGTGCAATATCCCCTGGTGAATCGCTTTTACAAACACTGTGGTTACCGCGTCAGCTGCGGTCGCCGTGAGCGGGTTTATGTGTTGCGGGAAAGCGCTTCCGCAGAAATCCACGGCGCCGTCCGGTTCCTGCCGCAGGACAATTACTGGGTGTTACGCAATCTCTGTGTAGTAGCGCACCGTCGAAGGCAGGGGTTGGCGCGTTTACTGTTAAGGCAGGTTCTACAGCAGGCATTGCAGCCTGTGCAAGGGTTCGGTTGTTATTGTTTTGCACTGGGGCATCTGCAGGCGTTTTACGAGTCGGCAGGCTTCCAGTTGCTCCACCCGGAACAAACCCCGACAGTGATTGCCGAAACTTATCGCCGCTATAGTGAATATCAACCGGATCTGGTGCTGATGGGGCTGGGTGGCCGGTTGCATTTCTCCTGATCAGGCCCCATAACTGAAAGACGCACTATACTTGCCTCACCAGTAAGCGTTAAAAATTATCGTCGTGATTCACAAAGGAGTCAGCAATGAAGATTGATATTGGTATCAAACAAAGTGACCGGGAAGCTATCGCCGCAGGATTGTCCAAATTATTGGCTGATACCTACACCCTCTATTTAAAAACCCACAACTTCCACTGGAACGTGACCGGCCCGATGTTTCAAACCCTGCACCTGATGTTTGAGACTCAGTACACTGAATTAGCCCAGGCTGTTGATGTCATTGCTGAGCGTATTCGCTCCATCGGTTTTCCGGCTCCCGGTACCTACAAACAGTACGCTGAACTCAGTTCGATCAAAGAGGATGAAGGCATTCCTGCCGCTAACGATATGATCCGTCTTCTGGTGGAAGGGCAGGAAGCTGTTGTGCGTACCGCCCGCTCACTGTATCCAGTCGTGGAAGGCGCCGATGATGAGGCTACTGCTGACTTGCTGACCCAACGTATTCAGCTTCATGAGAAAACAGCCTGGATGCTCCGCAGCCTGCTTGAGTAAGTAAGGTTTGCTTAGATCTGTCAGCAGAAGCCCGGCCCATAGGCCGGGCTTTTTATTTGCTATGATAGCGGCCATTCGAAAGGGGTCGATTTTTTATGACAGTAGAGTGGTCGGAATTAAGACAGCATCTGGATGGCGTCATGACGCGGGATCGTCATCGTCTGACGCGTCGCTTACAGGATATTGAGAAGCTGGCATCCGGTAAGAAAGATTATCTGCCGCAATTGCAGAAGTGGGAGCAGCAGGTTCTTACCTCACACACGCTCGTCAAACAGCGTGCGTTAACGGCAGCGGCGCCGATCCATTTTCCCGATCTTCCCGTCTGTGAAAAGCGCGAAGAAATTGCCGCGCTGATAGAAGCTAATCAGGTGGTTGTGCTTGCCGGTGAGACAGGGTCCGGTAAGACCACCCAGATACCCAAAATCTGTCTGGCGCTGGGGCGTGGTGTCAAAGGCATGATCGGGCACACCCAGCCTCGCCGTATTGCAGCCCATACCGTGGCTTCCCGCATCGCCGAAGAATTGCAATCCCGGCTGGGGGAAAAGGTCGGTTACCAGGTCAGGTTCAGCGACCAGTCCAATGAGCAGACGCTGATCAAAGTAATGACCGACGGTATTCTGCTCGCGGAAATTCAGCACGATCGTTTTCTTTCGCGTTACGACACCTTGATTATCGATGAGGCTCACGAGCGCAGCCTCAATATCGATTTTCTACTGGGCTACCTGAAACAGTTATTGCCACGGCGTCCGGATCTTAAGGTAATCATCACCTCAGCTACGATTGATGTGCAGCGTTTTGCAAAACACTTCAACGATGCGCCGGTCATTGAAGTTTCCGGGCGGACCTATCCCGTCGAAGTCTGGTATCGCCCCCCGCTGCGCTCTACCGATGAGGACGGGGAGAATGCTGAGCGCGATGATGATCAGTATCAACAGATCATCGACAGCATTCACGAAATTGAACAGCACGAAAAACAGCAGGGCAAACGGGGTGGCGACATTCTTGTTTTCATGAGTGGTGAACGTGATATCCGCGAAGCCGCCAATGCACTTCGCAAGGCGCAGTTTGCTCACCTGGAAGTCATTCCGTTTTATGCGCGCCTGAGTCTGGCGGAACAGCAGAAAGTTTTTGCACCACACACCGGCAGGCGTGTGGTGCTGGCCACGAACGTGGCTGAAACTTCCATCACGGTGCCAGGCATTCGTTACGTGATTGATCCCGGTTATGCACGTATCAGCCGTTACAGCTATCGCACTAAGGTTCAGCGGCTGCCCATTGAACCCATTTCTCAGGCGAGCGCCAATCAGCGCAAAGGACGCTGTGGGCGGGTGAGTGAAGGCATCTGCATTCGCCTGTACAGTGAGGAAGATTTTAATTCGCGCCCGGAATTCACCGATGCAGAAATTCTGCGCACGAATCTTGCCGCAGTAATCTTGCAGATGTTGCAGCTGCGGATGGGTGATATTCACAAATTTCCATTTATCGATAGCCCGGACCATCGCCTTATCAGTGACGGCTTCAAACTGCTGGAAGAACTTCAGGCAGTCGACAGCCGCAATCAACTTACGCCCATCGGTCAGCAGCTCACCCAGCTGCCTGTTGATCCGCGCTTCGGACGGATGCTTATCGCCGCGCAGGCGTTCGGCTGTGTACGGGAAGTGTTGATCATCATCAGCGCATTGTCTGTACAGGACCCGCGTGAGCGGCCGGTGGAAAAGCAGCAGGCGGCGGATCAGTCCCATCGGCGTTTCTGGGCGGAAAATTCCGATTTCCTCGCCTACGTTAACCTGTGGGATTATTTCGAAAATCTACGCCAGACGCTTTCCCAGAATCAATTACGTAAACAGTTAAAAAAAGAATTCCTGTCTTACCTGCGTATGCGCGAATGGCGGGACATCCACCACCAACTGCGGCTGATGCTGAAGCCACTTAACCTGAAAGAAAACACAGATCCCGCAAACTTTGAAGCGGTCCATCGGGCGCTGTTGACCGGTTTGTTAAGTAATCTCGGTTTCAACAGCGAAGAACGTGAATACTCTGGTGCACGCAATCGCCGGTTTGCGATTTTCCCCGGCTCCTCACTCGCGCGCAAAACCCCTAAGTGGTTGATGGCAGCCGAGCTGCTGGAGACCTCGCGCCTATACGCACATACGGTAGCTAAGATTGAGCCGGAGTGGGCATTGGGTGCGGCGGAACATCTCGTCAAACGCCAGTACTTCGAGCCTCACTACGACAGTCGCAGCGGACAGGTAATGGCCTACGAAAAGGTCAGCCTCTATGGTCTGGTGCTGATCGAGAAACGCAGCGTCAGTTACAGCCGTATAGATGCTGCGCAATGCCGTGAAGTATTTATCCGCGCAGCGCTGGTTGAAGGGCAGTACGCCGATCATCCAAAGCGTCGCCAGCAGCAGCGCCACAAACCACTGGATGACTTCTTTACTCATCAGCAAACCTTGTTAAAGGAGCTGGATGAGCTGGAGTCCAAGGCGCGACGCCGTGACATCCTCGCTGATGAGCAGGTGTTATTCGATTTTTATGACGAACGAATTCCTCGCCACGTTATTAACTTTGCCGGATTCGAATCCTGGCGAAAAAAGGCGGAACAGGAAAATTCGCAGTTGTTATATATCGATCGTGACCGCCTGATGCGGCACAGTGCTGGCGATGTGACCGAAGCACAGTTTCCCAATGAACTGGAATGGCGCGGCATAGTATTTCCGGTCACTTATCATTTTGAGCCGGGACATCAGGATGACGGTATCAGCCTGATGGTGCCGGTGAGTCTGCTGCATCAGGTTCCGGAGCATCGCCTGGAGTGGCTGGTGCCGGGCATGCTGCGTGATAAGTGCATCAACCTGGTGAAGAGTCTGCCTAAACAGCTGCGCAAGCATTTTGTGCCTGTGCCGGATGTGGTGGATAAAGCGCTCGCGGCCATGGCGCCCGACAATAAGCCTTTGACAGAAGCACTGGCAGTACAGTTGAAGCGTCAGACTGCCGTGGATATTCCCGCAGAGGCGTGGCAACCGGAACAGATCGACAACTTCTATCGTTTCAATATCAAAGTCATGGATGATCGCGGTAAATGTATTGCCAGTGATCGAAACCTTGCTGCGCTTCGCGAGCGTTATCGCGAGCAGGTGCAACAAAATATCCAGTCCGCTGCGACAAGTATTGAGCGTGACAATATCCTGACCTGGGACTTTGATGAACTACCGCAGAATGTGCAGCTGCAGCGTGCCGGCATCAGCATCCGGGCATACCCGGCGCTGATCGACAAGCAGCAGTCTGTTGCTTTGCAGGTCCTTGATAATCCTCAGCAGGCGCTTCACCTGACGCAGCGGGGCATTTCCCGTTTGTACATGCTGGAGGCAGTTCAGACGGTGAAGTACCTCCAGAAGGAATTATTGAAAGGGCAGGAGCTGGCGCTGTCGGTGGCTGGTATTGGCAATCGCGACCAGGTGGTCGACGATATTTTGATGGCAACTTTCTGTCAGTTGTGCGTACCGGATCAACAACAGCTGCCGCGCGAGCAGCAGGCATTCCGTGAACGCTTGACCCAGGTTCGGGAGCAATTGATCAGCCATGCGCTGGACATCGCTGAAACCCTGGTGGCCAGTCTGAAACTCCTGGTTGAGGTGCGTAAACAACTGAAGCAGCACAAGAATGCATTAGCCTTGGCTTTTACCTTGAGTGATATCCAGCAACAGTTGCAGCAACTGTTTTACCCCGGCCTGGTTTACAACACGCCGCGCGAGTGGCTGGAGCAATACCCGCGTTATCTCCGCGCGATTCTGGCCCGCCTCGAAAAAGCTATGTTGAACCCACAGAAGGATCGACTGGCTATTGGAGAGGTTCAGGCTGCCTGGCAGCGCCTGACGGACTATCTGGCCAAGGAAGGTGAATTTCAAATGGCGCAAAAAATATCATTGCAGACCTATCGCTGGTGGGTGGAAGAACTGCGGGTTTCCCTTTTCGCTCAAACACTTAAGACGCAAATTCCCATATCGAGCAAGCGGCTTGATAAACAGTGGCAGCTGGTACTTGAGGAGCGTTAACAAAATTTAATGCAACGAAGCGCGAATCGGCGTATCTATAGCCGATCAAGAGCGATAGAGCTGCTCCCGCGTGAGAACCAATCACACACGCAATAGCTCAGAGGTCATCCTCTTGATTTTGAGGCCGGGTAACTGGTGCGCAGCAGTGCGCTGTGCTAGGTTTGGCTGGCTGTTGATCCCCTAACAATGAAACGGAGTCTTTAATATGAATAAGAAAACATTGTCCCCTCTGGCTGCTGCTCTGGGAGCTACCTTCATGGCGTCTGCAACTCTCGCTCCGCTGGCTTCAGCGGTGGAGAATCCTTTCGCTGCCGAAACACTGACTTCAGGTTACAACCTGGCCCACAAAGATGCCGAAGGTAAATGCGGTGAAGGCAAGTGTGGTGAAGGTAAATGCGGTGGCGAGAAAGGTGAAGAGGAAGGTAAATCTGGCGAGGGTAAGTGCGGTGAAGGCAAATGCGGCGAAGGTAAGTGTGGCGGAGCCAAAGGCGAGAAAGCCGAAGGTGAAGGCGCCTGTGGTAGCCATTAACCATTCCTGATAGTGATGGCAATCACATCCGTATACGGCGCGGGCCTGGGTCTGCGCCGTAGTCTGTTAAGCAGCTTGCAAAACGCCACCACGACGGACATCCAGTTCATGGAGGTTGCTCCAGAGAACTGGATCAATGTCGGAGGGCGCTTCGGCAAACAGTTCCGTGCGTATACCGAGCGCTTTCCTTTTGTCTGTCATGGTTTGTCCCTTTCCATCGGCTCGCCGGCACCGCTGAACGTGGATCTGCTGCAGTCAATCAAGACATTTTTACGGGACCACGGTATTCATTATTACAGCGAGCACCTGAGTTACTGCAGCGATGCTGGCCAGCTTTATGATCTGCTGCCAATACCCTTCACCGAAGAAGCCATCCGCTATGTAGCTGCGCGAATTCGCCAGGCGCAGGACATTCTGGAACAACGCATCGCCATCGAAAACGCATCCTACTACTGCGCACCCCAGCAGGAGATGAGCGAAGTCGAATTCATCAATGCTGTTATCGCTGAAGCCGATTGCGATCTGCTGCTGGATGTTAATAACGTTTACGTTAACAGCATCAACCATCGCTACGACCCTCTGCAATTCCTAGAAAGCTTACCGGGTGAGCGTATTGCCTACATGCATATTGCAGGGCATTACCATGAAGCCGAAGACCTGCGGGTGGATACCCACGGTTCGCCAGTGATTCCGTCGGTGTGGCGGCTGTTGGAAACAGCTTATCAACTATATGGCGTGCGGCCGACATTGCTCGAACGTGATTTCAACATTCCGCCCCTGACAGAGCTGCTGGATGAAGTAAAAGAAATTCAACGTATCCAGGGGCTATTTGAACCAGCTTCCGCGGTCCCGGCTGAAGCAGTGAGCAGTCAGTGATGAACTCATTTCAACAAACGCAATATCAGTTTACCCGTCACCTGCGCGAACCGGACCATCAACCCGTGCCGATAGGCATTGAAGAGCGGCGCATGGCCATATACCGCGACCTGATCTACAACAATATTGAAAGTTTTATCAGCGGTGGCTTTCCTATCCTGCGCAGTATCATCGCCGATAATGCATGGCATCGGATGGTTCGTGACTTTCTCGCTAGGCACCATTGCCAGACGCCTTATTTTCTTGAGATCAGCCAGGAGTTTCTGGTTTATCTCATGCAGGAGCGCGAGCCGCATGATGAAGACTTGCCGTTTATGCTGGAGCTGGCCCATTACGAGTGGGTGGAGCTGGCTCTGGATGTGGCAACGGATACTGTTCCAGAACCTCGCGATAGCGGCGTATCCGTGCTCGACGGCTGTCCCCAGGTTTCTCCGCTCGTCTGGTGCCTGTCCTACCGTTTTCCTGTGCATCGGATTGGGCCGGCATACCAGCCGATGGAGCCGCCGTCTCAAGCCAGTTTCCTGCTAGTTTTCCGCAATCGAGCCGATGAAGTGAAGTTCGTTGAGACCAACGCGGTTACTGTCCGCTTGTTACAGCTCCTGCAGGAGGAGGATAATTTAACGGGCAGGACAGCGCTGCAACGGGTTGCAGTGGAACTACGACATCCCAATCCCACGGCTTTAGAGCAGGGCGGGAAAGACCTGCTCGAAAGCCTGCTGGCTCAGGACATCATCGCAAACGTGGTACCTGTCGCAGGAAGAAGGGAGCGCTAGAAATCAGGCTTTAGTGGGTGAGATATTAGTCTTGAGCCAGTATTGGCTGATTTGCTGCAGTAGATCAGAAAACGCCGCGAAATCCACAGGTTTTTGCAGGTAGCTGTTAACGCCTCGATTATAACCTTCCAAAATATCTGAAGTTTCATCTGAGGTGGTCAGGATGACCACTGGCGTGTGCTCATAACAGGGATGTGCCCGCAGGCGCTGCAGCACCGTGAGTCCGTTGATGCCGGGCAATTTAATATCCAACAGAATCAAATCCGGATTACGGGAGGGGCAGCGTCCCTCATGCTTTCCAGTTGCAAACAAAAAGTCCAGCGCATCTTCTCCAGAATGTACGACCTGAATATCATAATTGCGGTCGTTCATTGCAAAGCCCATCAGAGCCAGTTCGGCTTCGTCAGGATTGTCCTCCACTAACAATATTGTTTCCGTGCCCACTTTCTTTATTCCTTGACCATAAAGTGAAATAAAACGTTGCGCCCTCTCCCGGTGCCGATTGTGTCCATATGCGGCCGCCGTGACGGGCAACAATCCGTTGAACTGTCGCAAGACCTATTCCTACACCATCAAACTCTTCAGCTTTGTGCAAACGATTGAACGGGCTGAACAGGCGATCAGCGTAAGCCATATCGAAGCCTACGCCATTATCCGAAATATAATAAACGGTTTCTTCATTAAGTAATGTTACCCCAAATACAATTTTTGCATTTTCCTGGTGGCGAGAGTATTTCCACGCATTATCTAACAAATTCGTTAACAATACTTCGAAGAATCGTTTATCAACATCTGCAAAAATATCTGGCTCAATTTTCAACGTAATCTGGCGATTTGATTCGCGCTCCTGAATACGATTAATTACGTCAGTTACTTGTTCGGAAATGTTGACGCGTTGGACATCCATCTCGCCTTGTGTGGCGCGCGAAAGACGCAGAAAGCTATCAATCATCTCTGCCATCTCCCGCGTTCCCGCTTCAATGCGGGAGAGATAATGGCGGCCTTTTTCGCCTAGATCGTCACGATATTCTTCGCTTAAAATTCGGCGAAATCCTTCAATTCTCCGCAGCGGCGCGCGCAGGTCGTGGGAGACGGAGTAGCAGAAGGCCCCCAGTTCTTTATTGGCTGCTTCGAGTTCGGCGGTGCGTTGACGTACACGTTGTTCCAGCACGGCGTTCAATCGATTAACTTCTTCTTCGGCTTTGCGTCGGGCAATATTGTCCTCTTCCAGACGCTTGTTTGTGTCGCGTAGATTCTCATAGGCCTGATGTAAATCCTGTGACAGGTTATTAAAAGCCTTGACCACGAGGTCCAGTTCATCTTCCCGCGCATTAGATTTGCGATGCAGATAAAGTTTTTGTGGTTCTTTTTCCACATCGAAGTTGCGCAGGAATCGGGCGATGGTAGTCAGGTGATGAGTTACCAGATAATAGAAGATGTACAGCGTAAATAATGAAACCAGAAACGTTTTTATCCCCTGGCTCAGCAGGATGACGATGGCTTTATCCCAGAGCCGCTGATAAACCTCAGTAAGTGACACCTGAATCGTCAATGTTCCTATCTCGCGTACCTCGCCCGATACATTGTGGATGATCGGGTAGTCGCGCACGATAATGTTTCGAGTATCTTTTTCCCCGCGCAGCAGATGTAGAGGTTTGGAAAACTCTTCGCTGTGTTCCTGAATTTCGACGGCCTTGATGTCCGGCAGGTGTTTTATACCGTCAAGCTGAAGCTCGAGCTGCTTGATGTCGAGATTCCACAGGCTTGCACTGATGCTGCCAATATAGCCACCCTCAATCTCATTCAAACGGCTGTTGATGACGTCCAGGTCGCGCTGGTAATCCGTATAAAGTTGCCAGCTGGTGGCAAGCAAGGTAACTCCGGAGCTGAATATAATGATGTACAGCAGCAGGCGCCGTGCAATGCCGTAATTTTTAACGGCATAAAAGATGTCCCGCCACGAGCGTCCTACAGAAGGGGAGTTGAGAGCTTCTTGTGAATGGGTTTTGATGGGTTCGTTGGCGTTCATCAGGGACTGAGAGATTAAAAATAGTAACGGGATTGGATACGCTCAATAACGCCTTCTGCTTTCATATCTGCAATAGCTTTGTTGACCAGGGGCATGATATCCAGATTAGGCGAGTTCTTAGAACACTGAAACAATAAAGGTATTTCAGTCAGTGCGAAAGGCGTTCCCAGCTGGTCATCGACACCCTCCTGTTTGGCAAGATATAACAAGGTGGGAATCGCACCCACGATGCCGTCCAGTCGTCCCCGCGCTATCTTGCGCAGGCCAATCAGATAATCGGTGTCATATTCCTTGTAGATTTTTGTATCTTCATCGAATCGCGGGGTCATGGTGGCGCCTCGTATGACTGACAACTGCAGCGCCTGTATATCTTCGTAAGTGGTAATTTCAATTCCTTTTCGCGGGATCACACCCATGGCATGAAAGGATATAACGTCCCCCTTAACGACCAGCTTCTCCGGGCGAGGAACCAGAATGGTGCAATCGTGGGAGCCCGTCTCCAGTTCGCGATCTACCCGTGCGAACGGGGTAATAGTGATACTTATCTTACGATCGATACGCTTTCCGATCTCATCAATCAGTTCAATGAACGCACCTTCCATATCTCCTGCTTTATTGAGATAAGCCCAGGGTGCAACATCGATAGTAATAAACGAAAGTCTGTCCCCTGGATCGGCCGTGCCGGGTAAAGCGAGAAAGACGATGGATAGTCCCAGCAGATATTGTTTTATTCTTAAGAGCAATAGCATTGCACTACCTTCACAGTAAGTTCAACGTTGATAAAGCATAGTCTCGAATCCGGTGCTTTGCATTTTCTGCTTTCAGTAAATGCTTCCAATGAGCGAGCCTGATGGTTTTAATGGCTTATTATCTTAACTGCTTCGGCGCCGCATGGCACAGAAATCCTTTCATTTTTTATTTTTATTTTTCCGCTTTGCCAATTGTTCCTAGTCTTCATCTTTGCAAGTCAGTATAAATCTTAAGGGTGCGCTTGTGTGAATCTTAATCACAGGGCAGAGCACATGGAGAATAAATCTTTAAGGAAGAAGCTTAAAGAAGTACTGACACAACGGATCCTGGTGATCATCAAATTACATTCATTTAATTGAGGTGTGTTATGCACAATCGAATCTTACTTGTTGTTGGTGACAAATTTGCAAATTATGTTAAAGGTAAAGACGCAGTAACCGTGTCTCAGCTCAGGGGCCTGCTCAGTCTGTCAATTCCTTTGCCCAATCAGGGAGTGACACTGCTGGTGCCAGGTCAGGGGTTGGGGGATGACAGCGTCGCGCAGCTGCTGAAAGAAGCTGCTGCGTCTCCAAATCTTACTTTCTTTGATTTCACCTTGTGGCATAACCTTCCCAAGCGGGCAACCCGAGCATTGAGCCACAAACATTATCCAGCCAATACCCTGATCTCTGAGCCGCGCCAATGTTCCGAAGATGTTTTCGAACTGCATATGATGATCGATGAAAACTGTGAACTGATGAATGATCATCAAAGTGGCCAGCACGTCCAGGGCATGATCCTGATCGAAGCAGCGCGACAGACGATTGTAGCGGTGACAGAAGCCTATCTTCTGCCGCAAAATGGGATTGAATATGCGTTTGTTCTGAACAATCTTTCAGTCGGCTACAGTCATTACACCTTCCCCGTCGGGGCGTTACTGCGCTGCAACATTCTTGAAAAATCTGTCGATAATCCAAAACGTCTGAGTTTTGAGGCAGAAATTCTGGTCGAGCAGTGCGGCCAGGTGGTGTCCCGATTCCTGCTCTCTATTGGCGCCATGGAGAAAGTACGTATCAGTAAGGGTGAAAACATGCAGGCATTAAAGGCACAGGCGAATTATCTGGCCTATGTGGCGGCTAACATGCAGGAGTTTGAAGAGCCGGTCAGGCAAGTTGAGAATATGTGATATCTGCTATCACCATCAATCAAAATGGAGATTTTTTTATGAATGCTGCACTGAAAGACAAACCTGAAATCGGTAGTTATGTTTTCTTTGATGTTGATGATACGTTGATCTCAGTAAAGAGCATGTTGAGTTTTCAGGATTTTTGGTACGAACGGTTTAGCGAGCATCAAGCGAGGGAGCTTTACTATGCTGACCTGCGTCAGCATATGCACGAGAATGCATCCTGGGAGATGTTGAACCGGTTGTACTACCAGCATTTCGCCGGCCGCCGAGTGGCGGATGTTGAACAATGTGGGGAAGACTGGTTCGCACATATGGAAGAAAAGCGTCCGGATTTGTTTCATGCGATTCCTTTGGCAGAACTGAAACGCCATCAGGCAGAAGGGCGAGAGGTGGTCTTTGTGTCCGGCTCCTTTCCGGCAATTTTAAAGCCGGTGGCCAGGGTTACGCAGGTAAAACATATCCTTGCTACGTCAATGGAGATTGAAGACGAGTGTTATACAGGTCGTATACTTGCACCGCAAACCATTGGTGCAGGAAAAGCTGAAGCTATAAAAACTTTTCTGGCATCGGTGAATGGTATGGCAGAACATTGTTTTGCTTACGGCGATGATATTTCAGACTTACCCATGTTGCAGAGCGTCGGAAAACCTACCGTCGTGAGGGGCGGAAGAGGGTTGGAAGAGCGGGCTAAAGAACTCGGCTGGCGAATTATATCGCCTGTATAAACTTCAGAATTTATAAATAAATATCTAATGGGCTGCATCTCCATTACTAAAACTCCTGCTCAGGCAGGAGTTTTTTAATGCAGAGGTAATTCGCTTACTGCCTCCCAGGGTTTGTTGATGTTCTCATACAGATGCTTCAGTGGGCCGGGATAGCTGAAGAAATACCCCTGGGCGTGATCACAGCCTTGTTGCTGGAGCAATTGCCGCTGCTCATCATTCTCTATTCCTTCGGCCACAATTTCCATATCCAGACCGTGGGCCATGGTGATAATGGTATCAACGAGGCGCTGGGTATTGGGGTCATCACAGATCTGGCTGACAAAGCCTCGATCAATTTTCAATGTTTTGAAAGGAAACTTCTGCAGGTAGGCCAGCGAGGAATAGCCAGTCCCGAAATCATCGATTGACAAGCGTACGCCCAGCTCACACAACGCACTGATATTGATCTGCGTCTGGGGGTCATTCTGCATAATGACACGTTCCGTAACTTCCAGCTCCAATTGAGTGGGTGACAGGTTATTAATAAAAAGCTGGTGAGCAACAAAATCTGCATATTCGGGAATCTGCAACTGTTTTGGTGAAACGTTCAAGGCAAGTCGCAGTGGCCGGTTGGATTCAGAGACAAGCTTGGCTGCATCCGCACAGGCAGTGGCCATCACCCATTTGTCGATCTCCTGGATGATGCCAATGTCCTCTGCCATGGGAATAAAATCGCCCGGCATCAGCAAGTTGCCGTCAGGCTGGCGCCAGCGAACCAGCGCTTCAAAGCCAACCATCATGTTGGTATTCATATCATAGATGGGCTGGTAGTGAAGCTCGAGCTCTTCAAGTGCAATGGCTTGTCGTAAGCGCACCTCAAGCTCAAGGCGTTGCATGAGCTGGGTATTAATGTCTTCGGTGAAAAAATGGTACCGGTTGCGACCCAGCTCTTTAGCTTTGTACATGGCCAGGTCGGAATTGCGCTGAATAAGATTAGCGCTGCGTCCGTCTTTGGGAGAAAGCGCAATACCGATACTGGCAGTAACAAAATATTCTTTACCGCCGATAAAAAATGGTTGCGCGAATGCAGCAATAATTTTTTCTGCAACTTTTTCAGCTTCTTTGGCGGAACTGATATCAGGAAGAATGATAATGAACTCATCGCCACCCATACGGGCGAGGATATCGCCGTTGCGAATGCATCCGCTGAGGCGACCGGCTGATTCACGCAGGACATCGTCGCCACAGCTGTGGCCCAGGCTGTCGTTGACGTTCTTGAATCGGTCCAGGTCAATGCACATCATGGCAGTCTGGCGATGGTTACGGGCCGAACTTTCCAGTGCGACATTGAGATGTTCCAGCATCAGGACACGATTGGCCAATCCTGTCAGGTCGTCGTAGTGTGCCTGACGTAACAACCGCTCTTCGTAACTGCGACGAACCGTAATGTCTTCTTTTATGATGACGAAGTGGGTTAACTCTCCGGATTCATTGCGCAGGGGGGAAAGACTGACAAATTCCCAAAATACCTGTCCGTCGCGCCGGATACTGCAGAACTCGCCGCGCCATTCCTGCGCGTTACTGATGCTGTGGCGCATAGCCGCCATGGCGTCGGTACTGGTCTGGTTTAACAGAGTAAAACCCAGGTCGCGGCCTATAGCTTCACTGGAGGCGTAGCCGGTAATTTGCTCATATTTGGGGTTAACGTACTCAATCTTGCCTTGCGGATCGGTGATAAGGACCGAAACGGGGCTTTGCTGGACGGCACTGGAGAGTATACGAACCCGCTCTTCTGCTAGACGCCGCTGACGGCGCACTTCCGCCTCGCGTATTTCCCGCTCAATCGCGGGGACAAGGCGCGCAAGGGCCTCTTTATTCATGAAATCGTGAGCGCCTTGTTTGAGCAGGTTGACGGTGTCTTCAGCGTCCACTGCCCCAGAGGTAATGATAAAGGGAATATCCTGGCCGCTTTCTTTCAGTGTCTGGAGGGCGGCCTCGGCGCTGAAGCGGGGCATGCTGTAGTCACACAATATGACATCCCACTCTGCCTTGGTCAGGGCATCAAGCATGGAGTGGCGGGTTTCTACCCGCTCAGTGTAAGGAATGAACCCCCCGCGGGCGAGTTCGGCGGTAGTTAACTCCGCATCTGCTTCGGAGTCCTCAATAAACAGTACATTAAGCAACTTGCCCATTAATCCTATCCACTTGTTCTGCAAACTTGCTCTTACGTTCTTATTCGACGGGATTAATCCCGGTACCTCTGCCTGTAACTGCGCGGGAAATCGTTTGCCGCTGCTCTGGGCAGACCAAGCATTAATAATGTGAACAGAGATAATAATTCTTATTAAAGCTACTTCACTTTACGGGCACGCCATATAAAAATCCAGCTTTTACAGGAAAATCCTTGAGAAATGATGGACTTATTCATCCTCTCTTCGATACATCCCCGGCATCATTCCCGATGCCCACTTTTCCTAAGAGCATAGCAGCAGATCAATTTCCGTGCCGCTTCTGGGGCGGGAGAGTTTAAAAATTTTGTCGCATTATTCATCGATTGGCAGATTATCGCTTGTGAAATAACACTTGAGTCATCTCAGTCGCAGCCAAATTTGGTAAATGCATTTCATTGTAGGTTATTGGCCATTGAAAAATGCATCAACGATGTGTAAAAAGGCGGGGGCATTTCATATGTCGATTTCGCATTAAATTCAATGCGAACTTAATCATTTGTACCTAGTAGTTGAGTGATTAAAAACTCACTGCGTAAAGCATGCTGCGCCGTCGACTGGTTGCAGCGCTTTACGCTTCTTGGTCCAACTCCAAGGATCAGAACATTAAGCTTAATGTCAGGGGACATTTCATGAAAAAAGCATTATTACCTGTTGCTGTTGCAGCGCTTCTTCCACTGAGTGCTATGGCCGATGTTACCGTCTACGGTAAAGCAAACGTTTCATTGCAGAATGCAGACGAGAACGGCGATTCAAAAGTCGAGCTGGTCAGCAATGCTTCGCGTATTGGTATTAAAGGTGACGAAGCAATTACTGATGGTCTTAAAGTGATTTATCAGTTTGAATATCAGACTGAGGTTGATGATGGCGTAGGTGGAAATGGTCAGACCTTTGGCCAGCGTAATATTTATGTCGGTTTGCAAGGCTCTGCCGGTACCATCATGGCCGGTCACTTTGACACACCTCTGAAAGCCGCTCAGGAAAAAGTGGATGTGTTTAACGATCTGGAAGGTGACCTGGTGCACGTTTTCAACGGTGAGATTCGCGCTAGCAACATCGTTCAGTACACCACGCCAAAATCCTTTGGTCCTTTTGTTGGTAACATAGCTTATATCACCAAAGAAACTGACGGTGTTGATAACGGTGTGTCTGCGTCCATTGGCTACAGCGCGTCTGATCTGTATCTGGCAGTAGCAATGGATCGTGATGTGCTGGCCGAAGGTGTTGACATGGTGCGGGTAGTTGGCCGTGTTAATCTAGGTGCAGTACAACTGGGTGCCATGTACGAAAATACCGATATTGATGGTCTTGATGACGGTGACGGCTTCCTGGTTTCTGCTTTGTGGAATCTGACTGACACTTGGGCAGTAAAAGCGCAATACGCTGAATCTGACTACAAAATCGCTCCGGGGGGTCTTGATAACGAGAGCCTGAGCCTCGGTGTCGATTATAAACTGTCGCAAAATGCGGTAGTCTACGGTTACTATTCAGCAGTTGAAACTCAGGACGGCGCTTCTGCGTCCCTGCGTGACGACGACTATGTTGGTATCGGCCTGGATCTGAAGTTCTAATACAGCTGGTCCAAACAATCAGAAAAGGGTGCGTCAGCACCCTTTTTTGCACCTGTACTTAGGGGAAGGCGCCATGAAAAAAATAGTAATGATTCTATTATGCGGGGGGATTGCCTCTGTCAGCGCTGAGGAGTGTGTATTGGCCGTGGACGTGGCGGAGTCCATGAATGTGAATGCATCCAACGAATGCGATTCAACGGATTCCGGATTAAATGGTGTGGTACACCGGTGGTTCAAGCGTGATCAGAAATCATCTGCAGGGAATTCTCCTCAAGAAAAGGAAATTCCGCGAGCATCTATAAAAGTATCTCCACCTGCAAACAGCGCCGAATCTTTAGCCACAGCTCGATTCGAACTCTTGTCAGCAATCAGTCAGGAGTGTGTTCAGGGTTTCCGTATTACCGATGAAATGTATCTACCGGTAGATGGTGAGCTGACAATCCGCTTATTGTACGAGTGTCTTTAATCGGTAACTCATAAGCAGTCTTCCCTTGAGCATCATTGCGCGCTCACTGCGTTGTTGTCGTCATGAAAAGGTTTCGGTAAAGTGGGACCCTATCGATAAAGGTCACGTGCAGAGGGTGCCGTGTTTGGGAACCATCGATAAACCATACACTCTGTCTTTTGTCCCCCGCTGTTGATTCTCCAGCCGTACGGCTCAACTTCAGATGAGACCCCAACTGTGAAATACGCTATTTACTCAATTCGCAGATATTACGCTCCTACCATCTTATTTCTATTGGGAATATTGAGCTTTCCCAGTCATGCACAGGACGAAGCTGATCCCTGGCAAGGTTTTAATCGGGCGATGTTTGCCTTCAACGACGTGACCGACCGGTACCTGTTCAAACCCTTGGCAAAAGGGTACGTCTTCGTCACCCCCAAATTTGTCCGTAAAGGCGTGAACAATGTTTTTGACAATGTTCTGGAAGTCCCTAATGTCCTGAATGATGTCCTCCAGGGCAAAGGGAAGCAGGCGGCCAAAGATACGGGGCGTTTCCTGGTGAACAGCACTGTTGGTCTTGCCGGACTGTTTGATGTGGCCCAGCACATGGGGATGCCACGCAGTGATGGTGAGGATTTTGGACAAACCCTGGCTGTCTGGGGAGTGGGGCAGGGGCCATATGTCGTTTTGCCTTTTATGGGGCCCACGACTCTGCGCGACGGGCTGGCCATGCCGGTCAATATTTATTCTGACCCACGCGCTTACATTGATCATGTCCCCACGCGCAATACGGTCACAGGACTCTCCTTGTTAAATACCCGTGCAAATCTGCTGGACCTGGAGCGCCATATCACTGGTGACCGCTATACCTTTATCCGCGATGCCTATCTCCAGCGGCGCCAGTTTCTGATACACGATGGCGAAGTCGAGGATGACTTTGGAATGGGGGATGATTTTGGAGGCGCCGAAGATTTCGGTTATTAATCTTCTGAATACGGAAGCCCTTTGTTAAAGGACTTCCAGGATCTCCATTCCCAGCTCATACATGCTGTCTTCAGTGGATGTGGATCGTACAACCCGGATCCTTGCCTTAAGGGTTGGGTTGTGCCCGTGGCCGGAAGAGACTTCCGCATCCAGTACAGTTCCTAGGGGTATGTTCCTATCAATTTTGACCCGCATCCCGCCGCCGCTGAGATCCAGGCATTGTCCTTCGAACACCTCCTGATCTGCCGAGAGAGTGGCAGTTAAAGGGGCACTGATCTTCATCCTGATGAAGTCCCGTTTTTCGCTATAGGCTTTCTCGGACAAGCTCATGATGTACTCTCCTCGTTATCTGATTATTAGTCGCCAGAGCATGTGAGCGACAGATGCTGAACACCAGCAACGGCCTGTAAAACTACCAGTGAGTGGTAAAAGTCTAGCACAGGGATACAGTGCTCAAACTCAGGCTGGGGTGCGTCTAAAATGCTGATTTGCACAGCTTGCTTAAGGTTGGAGAAGAGAGTAGTGTTATGCGCCTTGCAGCATTCACAAGATGATTCCACCGTTGTCTGACAGGGCTAGGGATGACAGACAGAAGTAGAAAACTGCTCATCATTGATGACGATACTCTTGTTCGTCAGAGTATCGCAACGTACCTCGAAGACAGTGGCTTTGAGGTCACTCAGGTCTCTGATGGCAATTCCGGCATTCGAGCCATTGATGAGAGTCTTCCCGATCTGGTCATAACTGACCTCCGCATGCCCGACCTTGATGGCTTGCAAGTCCTGCAGCAGTTTCATGAGCGATTCCCTGATCTTCCCGTAATTGTCATCTCCGGCGCCGGCGTAGTAAATGACGTGGTTACGGCGCTGCGTCTGGGTGCCCGCGATTACCTCATCAAGCCCATCATGGATATGGAAATGCTGGTTCATTCGGTACGTAAAGCCTTGGACCATAGTGATCTTATCCTGCAGAACCAGCGTTACCGGGACAAGCTCGAGCAGGCGAACCGCGGTCTGCGTGAGCATCTGCGTATTTTGGAACGAGATCAAATAGCCGGACGGCAGGTCCAGCGGCGCTTGATGCCTAAACGACTGCACACCAGCGACGGTTATGATGTAGGCCACCACATTGCTCCCTCCTTGTATCTCAGCGGAGACTTCGTCGATTACGCCTTGATCCAGAAACGTTACCTGGCGTTTTATCTTGCTGATGTTTCGGGGCATGGGGCCTCTTCAGCATTTGTCACCATCTGGCTAAAACATATTGTCAGTCGTATGGTCCGTGAGGAGGGGCTATTTGGGGACGAGCAGTCATTTGAGCGCGGTGCTGATGCCATGCTGCAAATCATTAATCGCGAACTGCAAGAAACTCGATTGAATCATCACCTCACTTTTTTTGTCGGAGTAATAGATACCCAGACTCACGAAATGCGCTACGTAGTAGCGGGACACTTACCCATGCCGATTCTGGTTACTCCCGATGGAGCAAAGTTTCTGGAAGGATCTGGTAAACCGGTGGGTATCTTCAAAAACGTGACATGGCAGATATATACGCTAAAGTTACCAGAGGAGTTCTCATTGACCTGTTTCTCCGATGGGGTACTGGAAATACTGCCGGAAAAAGAATTGCTGGCTAAAGAAGCCCACCTGTTGACGCTGATTGCGCAGCACGGGCAAAGCCTTGAGTCTGTATGTGATGCGTTAGCGATAAAAGAGATCGGGGAAACTCCCGACGATATCGCGATATTGACGATTACCAGAGGTAAATAAAATGCGACCCGGGCAGATTCTGGTTGCCGATCATGAAGGCGTCTATGTTATCAAGATGATAGGGGATGTGCGCTTAACTCTGTGCATTTCGTTCGATCAATTCATCGACTCCATGTTTAATGCAGAAAACTTTTCTGCTGTCCTGTTCGACCTGTCTGAAGCAGAAGCGATTGACAGTACCACGCTCGGGTTAATGGCCAAGATCTCGCTTCAGGGGCAGGAACGACACAAGGTTATTCCGGTTATTCTGTCTACCAACGCCAGTATCAATCGTGTTTTACAGACCATGGGTTTTCACGATATTTTCACCATTGTGGATGAGCTGCAGACGCCGGTCAGCCCATCCCGTGAATTGACTTCCGATGTGAATGATGAGCATCAGGTGAAAGAAAAGGTTTTGGAAGCGCACAAAATCTTGATGGGATTAAATCGCGAGAATCGTGCTACGTTCCGTAATCTGGTGAAAATGCTGGAATGTAATTGATATAAACCGGTTGGATTCTGTCACATAATCCATCAATGAGTTTGTGCTTTGGCGATACTCTTTGCACGAATGAATTCAGAATGGCTGACGTGAATCAGGTCCGCCACCTTTCGAATAACATACTCTTCATACTTATCGAGCTGATTGTCTGCATAGGCGATTTCCCACATGCCTTTGATCAACTCAAACTTTTCCTGTGGAGTGCATTCGCTGTTGATTAACTGTGTGAACTGGTAGATCGAGGTAGCATCCGCAGCTTCAGCTTTAGCAAGGTCAGCCAGCTCTACCAGGCGTTCATGCGGCAACGAAAACTTCCGCTCCAACAGACTGATCAGCGCGTTAAGTTCTGCTTCATCCATCACATGATCAGCGGTGGCAACTTCGATGAGCAAGGCGGCTACTGCCAATTGCTTTTGGGCAAAAGACATGGAAGGCGAAACGTCACCCGCAGGCTGCAGGTGACGTTCGAAGAATCGTGAAAGCTTACTGAGCACGAGACTTCAGCAGGTTTTCCAGATTGATCTGGTCTTTCACAAAGTTGCGGATACCGTCAGCCAGTTTGTCGGTGGCCATCGGATCATCATTCAGGCCAAAGCGGAAACTGGCCTCAGTGTCGTGAACTTTAGCGATAGATTCACCCAGGTTATCCGGAGACAATGCACGCTTGAGTTCACCACTATCTTTATCCAGCTCTTGCAGAAGCTGCGGACTGATAGTCAGGCGATCACAGCCTGCCAGCGCTTCGATTTCGCCAGTGTTACGGAAGCTTGCACCCATCACTACAGTTTTGTAACCGTGTTGCTTGTAGTAGTTGTAGATGCGGCGAACGGAGACGACGCCTGGATCTTCTTCCGGTGTGTATTCTTTTTTGTCGGTATTAGCTTTGTACCAGTCGAGAATACGTCCAACGAAGGGAGAAATCAGGAATACGCCAGCGTCAGCACAGGCAGAGGCCTGATTAAAGCCGAACAGCAGGGTGAGGTTACAGTTAATGCCTTCTTTTTCAAGGATTTCCGCTGCGCGGATGCCTTCCCAGGTTGATGCAAGTTTGATCAATACGCGAGATTTATCGATGCCGCTCTGCTGATACAGATCAATCAGGTGGCGGGCTTTATCAATGCTGGCTTTAGTATCAAAAGACAGACGGGCATCAACTTCTGTGGAGATGCGACCGGGAACCAGCTTAAGAATTTCTGTGCCGATCGCTACAGCAAGGTGATCACACGCTGCGCTGATCTGCTCAGCGCTGCCCTGAACGCCTTTAGCCGCTGCCAGTGACTTGCTGAGCAGCTCCTGATATTGCGGCATCTGTGCAGCTTTGTAGAGCAGGGAGGGGTTAGTGGTGGCGTCCACAGGTTTGTAGAGACGAATGGCCTCGATATCACCGGTATCGGCTACTACGTCGGTCATTTTCTTCAGTTGTTCAAGTTTACTAGTCACTGTTGTAGTCCTGTCAGGTCAAAGCTGTTGGTAAGTTTTAATATAAGCCGATATTGTAATACTTAATGGGCTGGTGCTGAAAGTTGAACTCTCATCCAGCCTTATCATTGGGATTGTGGAAGGTTAAATCAACTCTGCCAGGGCTTCACGCAATACTTCGATCCCAGCATCAGGCCGGTGGGCCTGCTCGCTGATCACGCGGCGAAAGCGCCGGGCGCCGGGCAGCCCCTGATACAGGCCAAGGATGTGCCTGGTCATGTAGTTGAGACGAATACCTTTCTCCATTTGTTCCTCGCAATAGGCTATGAACCCCTCCATGACCTCGGCGCGAGAGGGGGGAGGGGCCGTATCGCCATATAAGCGTTGATCTACCTCCGCCAGGATGTAGGGGTTACTGTATATCTCCCTGCCTAGCATGACGCCATCAACCGCTTTCAACAGGGTTTCACATTGGTCCAGCGTCGTGATGCCGCCATTGATGATAATGGTCAACTCGGGAAATTCCTGTTTCAGTCGAACCACTTTGTCATACTGTAGCGGGGGGATTTCCCGGTTTTCCTTGGGGCTGAGCCCTTTCAGCCAGGCTTTGCGGGCGTGAACGATAAAGGTGTTGCAGCCGGCGTCCGCCAGGCAGTCGACAAAGTGTTTCAGGCCCTCGTAGTCATCCATATCGTCAATGCCGATTCGATGCTTTACCGTTACCGGGATGGTGACGGCTTTCCGCATCTCACGGACACAACGGGCAACCAGCTCCGGCTCCGCCATCAGGCAGGCGCCGATCATATTATTCTGAACCCGGTCGCTGGGGCACCCGCAGTTCAGGTTTACTTCATCGTAGCCCCAGTCCTCTGCCATCCGGGCACACTCTGCCAGAGCCCTCGGATTGCTCCCGCCCAGCTGTAGCGCCAGGGGGTGTTCCTGCGGTTGGTAGCTCAAAAAACGCTCTCGATCACCGTGAAGTAAAGCGCCAGTGGTGACCATTTCGGTGTACAACACGGCTTTTTTGCTTAATAAACGCCAGAAGTAACGGCAATGGGTATCTGACCACTCCATCATCGGGGCGGCGCAAAAACGGTGATCGGGTGATGTTGCAGCGGCAGTAGTAGACATAATGGACACGAGCGGAAATAAGAGTGCGGATTCTATCACGCAGGCCAATAATTTCTCCCCTGGGTGGCGCAAATAACCCTGTTTTGATGGTGTACAATCGCGGATTTAGTACGCTTGACCCGGACCCGGCCTGCGGGGGCTGCGTGCTCAGGCGAGACAGTAACGCAGCCGCGCTGCAGCAATGTAAGGAAAAGTTATGATCAGATCCTCAATTCTCCTGGCCGGTATCACCTCTATTTTGGCCACCCACGCCTTAGCACAGGATGATGAGAGTAAACGCTGGAAAGTGTCTACTGAGTTAGGTGTGATTTCGACATCCGGTAATACCGAAACCACCAGTGTGCAAGGCAAGATCGATGCTAAACAGCACCTTACCCGCTGGCACAACCACTACATCTTCAGTGCATTATTTAAAGAAGATCAGGTAACTCAGGATGATGGCACTAAAACAACTGAGAAAACGGCTGAGAAATACTTTGGTTCAATTAAAAGTGCTTATCAGCTGGAAAACGAGCATTCCAATTTTTTTGTATTCGGTTCCCATGCCGAAGATGAGTTCGGTTCATACAACCGCTACAGCACAGCCGCTATTGGTTATGGCACGCGTTTGTTTAACGGAGAAAGTGTGCAGCTGGATGCGGAAATCGGTCCGGGTTATTTTCGTGGGGAACGGGTTCTCGAGGATGAGACTGTCGAGACTGAGACCGGTATGATCCTGCGTGGTGCCGCAAGTCTTGCCTGGCAAATCAGTCCTTCGGCGGAATTCAAGCAGACCTTGAGCGTAGAATCTGGCGATGACAACACCCGTACCGTCGCGGAATCTTCGTTGAGCACCCGCATCAATGCCTCTATGCAGATGAAAGTTGGTTTTAACGTGGCTAATGACTCGAACGTTGCGCCAGACAAAGAAAACACTGACACCATGACCTACGTAAACCTTGTTTACAACTTCTAACTCAGCGAGAGAAAATCCATGGCCCTGACCCATATTGATGAACATGGTAACGCCAATATGGTGGATGTTTCCGACAAGCCTATGACTTGTCGTGAGGCCAGGGCCTTCGCACGAATTTCAATGAAGCCGGAGACGCTGCAGCAGATTCTGAACAACTCCCTTAAGAAGGGCGACGTGCTGGCTGTTGCGCGAATCGCGGGTATTCAGGCCGCCAAAAAATGCGGCGAGCTTATTCCCCTATGTCATCCTCTTTCATTAACCAAGGTTGCCGTTGATTTTACGATCAACGACGAGCTCAGCTGTGTCGACGTAGTCAGCTATTGCAAATTGACAGGGCAAACCGGTGTTGAGATGGAGGCACTCACCGCAGCGAGCGTCGCGGCATTGACCATATACGACATGTGTAAGGCTGTTGATATGGACATGGTGATCGAACAGGTTTGCCTGCTCGAGAAAAACGGCGGACGGCGCGGCCACTATCAACGGGAATCGATTCCAGAGACGCTGCCATGATCAAGGTACTTTTTTTTGCTCGCTTGCGTGAACAATTAAATTGCGAGGGCCTTGAGCTTGACTGTGCAGATCTCAGCACTGTCACTGATGTTCACCAGCATCTTCTGCAACAGTATCCAGGTTGGGCAAACTTCCTGGAGGATAGAAAACTTCTTGTTGCAGTTAATCAGACTTTAGTAAAACCCCAGCATCCGATAGCAGCAGGTGATGAGGTTGCTTTTTTTCCTCCAGTGACGGGTGGTTAATATGATCTCCGTGCAGACAGCCGACTTTGATGTTGCTGGTGAATACGCAGCGTTAACCGCAGGCGATGTGGATGCAGGTGCGGTTGTGCTGTTTGTCGGCCGGGTGAGAGAGTTAAACCTGGCTCGTCAGGTGACAGGCTTGTTGTTGGAACATTACCCAGGGATGACCGAAAAAGCACTCGAGGAAATCCTGGCAGAAGCCCGGTCGCGCTGGCAGTTGATCCGTTGCAGGATTATCCATCGTATCGGTCGCCTTACATTGGGAGATCAGATCGTGCTGGTTGGTGTGACCAGTCCTCATCGGGAGCAGGCGTTCGCAGCGGCTGAATTTCTGATGGACTACCTCAAAACCCGCGCACCCTTCTGGAAAAAAGAGATGACCAGCGACGGAGAGTTTTGGGTTGATGCTCAGGAGAAAGATGAAGTTTCAGCTCAGCGCTGGAAAGATCAGGCATAAAAAAGGGCGCTCTGTGCGCCCTTTTTTATGCTTGTATATTAACGGCCCGGCTCTGGGTGAGCTGAGGCTTTATACATATCCGCGTATTTAACACCGAAGAACAGGATAAAAACGTAGCAGATCGCGGGCAGTAAAAAGGATAACTGTACGCCGAAGTAGTCAGCCAGCGCGCCCTGCATGAGTGGTACTAATGCACCGCCAACAATCGCCATGCACAAGATCCCAGAACCTTGACCGGTAAATTTGCCCAGTCTGTGCAGCGCCATGCTGAAGATGGTGGGGAACATGATGGAGTTAAATAAGCCAACGCCGATGAGAGCCCACATGGCAACAAGGCCGTCAGAGAAGGTTGCCGTCAGGACGAGCAGGATAGAGCAGAGCGCATTGAAAGCCAGAGTTTTACCGGGACTGATATAACGCATAACGGCGAATCCAATAAAGCGCCCCACCATTGCGCCTCCCCAGTAATAGCTGACGTAGTGTGCCGCTTCAGCTTCACGGAGGTTAGCGATGTTTTCTTCACCGATAAAGTTAATCAGAAAACTTCCGATGCTGACCTCGGCACCCACATAAACAAATATACCGATGGTTCCCAGAATCAGGTGCGTGTGTGACAGGACAGAGGTTTTACCTGTGGCAGCCTCGCCTGTGTTCTCGCCGTCTTCCTTGTGTTCTATCTTCGGAAGCCGGGCGAACGCAAAAAATATTGCTAACAGCAACAGCGCTGATGCCAGAATCAAGTAAGGAACCTGTACCGATGCAGCTTCTTTTGCCCGATAAGCTTCCTGCTCGGCGACGGAGAGCAACTCCAGTTCAGCAGCAGTCAATACTGCCGTTGACAGTATCAGCAGGCCACCAAGGTAGGGCGCGATGGTCGTTCCAAGTGAGTTGAAGGCCTGAGTTAAGGTAAGGCGGCTGGAAGCCGTATGGGCTGGCCCCAGAATAGTAACGTAAGGGTTCGCTGCAACCTGGAGCACGGTAATGCCTGAGGCGAGAACAAATAATGCCATCAGAAAGACAGAGTAGCCGGTAACTGATGCGGGGTAAAACATGGCGCAACCAATGGCGGCAATGACCAGGCCGGTGACTGCTCCGCGTTGGTAACCGATTTTTTTAATGAGAAAGCCAGCAGGCAAGGACACTACAAAGTAAGCTCCAAAAAAGCAGAACTGGACCAGCATTGCCTGTACATAATTCAGTGTATAGACCGCCTTCAAATGAGGAATCAATACATCATTAAGACAGGTCAGGAATCCCCACATGAAAAATAAGATGGTGATGATGACGAGTGGAACAGTGTGGTTGGTATTGTCGGTACCGACGTGATGTTGGGGTGAGCCCTGCGGAATGCTGGCCATGTTTCACCTCTTATAATGGTTTGATTTTTTGTGTTAAAAACTTCACGAACTTTTAAATTTTATTTACCGGACTGGAGTAGAAGCGATTGCCGATATCCAGGTGCGCGGTACTATAATGCAAGCTGACAGCGCTGTCACACATTTTGTAACTTACTGTTTTAAAAGTAAAAAATTGTAAAATCTGCGCGAAGCGGCCGCTTGGTCAAATAGTCAAAATCACCATTGGCTTGTTGCGGCCCAGCGACAAATCATGGATATTGCCGAGCGTTTCGGGAAAAGAGATCAATTCAAATAACAATGATGATGAGGTTGGAGAGCTGTGGCTAAAGCAACGATTGATGATGTGGCTGAATTGGCTGGTGTGTCTATCAAGACGGTGTCGCGGGTTGTGAACAAGGAACCCAATGTGCGGCCTGAAACCAGAGACAAGGTGCTCGCGGCCGTCGCGGAGCTGGATTATCGTCCCAACTTATCGGCCCGCAGCCTTGCTGGAAATCGCTCTTATGTGCTGGGCTTGCTGTATGGCAACCCCAGCGCTAATTACGTCATAGATATTCAGGAAGGTGTGTTAGCTATAAGCAGACCTCAAGGATATGACCTGTTAATTCATCCGTGCAATCATCGCGATGAGAATCTCACCAAGGAAATCATCGACATGATCCATCAGAAACGTATTGATGGATTGATTCTTACTCCTCCACTGACAGACAACCTGAATGTGGTCAATGCATTAAAAGATATCGGAATTCCCTTCGTGCGCGTCGCCCCAACGCGTCATAAAGAGATGAGTCCCTACGTAGAAACCAACGATGAAGAAGCATCCTATGATATGACCTGCCAGCTGATTGCCATGGGTCACAGAAGAATTGGTTTTATCTGCGGGCACCCTGATCACCTGGCGGTGGCTCATCGTTATGAAGGCTACAAAGCGGCATTGATCGAAAACGATATTCCTATCAATGAAGAACTGGTTGAACAGGGCTTCAACTCATTTGAGTCTGGGGAGGCCTGCGGCAAAATTCTCCTGCAGCGAAAACCTCGGCCAACCGCGATCTTTGCCGCGAACGATGATATGGCGGCAGGGGTAATCATGGTTGCTCATCAGAATGGCATTAAGATTCCGGAAGAGTTATCGGTAGCTGGCTTTGACGATACACCTGTAGCTCATCAGTTATGGCCGTCGTTATCGACGGTCCGTCAACCTATACAGCAGATGGCGAGGAAAGCTACGGATCTTTTGTTGAAGCAGTTGCGGGGTAAGGATGTGCAGTTGCCTGCAAGTATGCTGAGCTCCAGTTTGATTATGCGGGATTCAACGGGGCCGGCACCCAAGAAAAAATCAGTCATCGGATCTAACTGAAAAGAAAAATGCGCTATGGAGCGCATTTTTCTTTTCTCGCCTTTGTCCGTTTTATTCGGCTAGCACGGTATTTATCAACCAGGCGGCGGAGCCCACCAGTGCAGCTCTATCATTGATGATCATGTGTACCGGAATATCGCTGACATAACCACTCATGGGGCCTTTGTGCTTGAAGCGGCTGACAAAGTCAGTTTGAGGAACAAAGTCTGCGATCTTGGGGATGATGCCGCCTCCGAGATATACACCGCCTTTGGCCCCCAGGGACAACGCTTTATCACCTGCAACGCTACCGAGGATATTGCAGAAGGCTGTTAATGCTTCACGGCAGGTAGGATCTTCGTTAGCTGCGCCTTTGGTGCTGACATCGGCTGGCGTGAATTCCTGAGCAGTTGTTCCATTGATGTGAGAGAGCGCCCGATAAATAGAAACCAGACCGCGACCCGACAGAATATCTTCAATCGATACGTGATCGTCGGTCTTGGCCAGGAACGCTCGGATGGCCATTTCTTTGTCATTGGTAGGGGCAAAACTGCAGTGGCCACCTTCCGTTGCAAGAATCTTCCAACCGCGGTGAGTCTTGGTGTGATTAGGAACGAGGGCAGCCATACCAAAGCCTGTTCCTGGGCCGAGCACCACAATAGCTGCTTCCGGGTTGGCTTTGGCGGAATAAAGAGCTTTGATGTCCTGCTCTGGCAGGAAGGGTGTAGCATATGCCAACGCGGCAAAATCGTTGATGACGTCCAGCGCCTTCATTCCCAGCTCGGCGCGCAACTCTTCAATGGAAAATTTCCAGTTCAGGTTGGTCATCTGGGCCCAGCCATCTTCAATGGGGCCTGCCATGGCCAGGCATGCGTAGGGGGGAGTAGTGGTGTTCACTTCTTTACAGTACGCCCTGATCATTGTGGCAACGTCGGGATAGTCGGCGCACTTTAATGTGAGTTGCTGCTGAGCGCTGTAACTTTGCTGGGCGCTGTTTTTATGAACCTCAACCAGACCAAAACGGGCGTTAGTACCACCGATATCTGCCACCAGCAACTGACTCATGCTCACCTCAATTTATCCTAGAACTGTCATTTATTGCATTGCCACCTGAATGAGGTGCATGACGTAGTTAAGCTGCTTTAATAAGAAAAGCGCGCTGCAGAAACTCCCGCAAGAGTAGCGACCCCGGGACCAGCCTTCAAGGTTGGCGCAGTGTAGTTATCATTGACAGCGCTGTCAATAAGTAGTAGCTTCAGCGCCACCATCGGTAATTAGCCGGGAAAACAGAGGTAATGCGCCAAAATTGCCCGTTTTTCGCGCGAAAATCGCCGAACTCAAATTTGTTCACTGATGAAACCGGGTGCTGTAGCGTGTGCTGGCGCACCTCGATAGTTTCCTTTATCCCGTCCTGCCTGATCCGGCCATGAGGACTCTCATGATTGTCGTCTTTGAGCCAGAGTCTTCTGATTCAGCTTGGCGCATGGGTTTTTATGGATGAGTGGCCATGAAATATCGACCAGAGAATACCGAAATTGCGATAAATGAAACGCGCCTTGTGTGAGCGAGGCCTAGGGCCATGCAGAACCTCTGTATGGCTTTTTTTATGTGGTTGGTTTTATGGGTCTGGCAGATCCGTAGATGCGAGCCGCAAGAGGTAAAGTCAGGGAGCAGATTGTAAGGAAACATACTACAAACTATTACATGAATGATTGCATTGGAGAGTTATCAACATGCGAAGTCAGCAAGCTTCCGTCACCTGGCCCCGGTTGAATTCCGCGGTTAAACAAGACCCCCTCATTGAGCAGAAAGTTGAAGAAATTCTGGCGCAGATGAGTATTGAAGAAAAAGTGGGCCAGATGATCCAGCCGGAGATCCGGTACGTCACTCCACAGGATATCAAGGACTTTCATATAGGCTCGGTTTTGAATGGTGGTGGCTCGGTTCCTAATGGTAATCGCTTCGCCAAGGCAGCAGACTGGATTGCAATGGCGGACGGTTTTTATCACGCCTCCATGGATGACAGCGATGGCAAGGTTGCTGTGCCCATCATCTGGGGCACTGATGCGGTTCATGGTGTCGGTAATCTGGTGGGAGCTACGTTATTCCCTCATAACATTGCGTTGGGAGCAGCGAACAATCCAGAGCTCATCAAACGCATCGGTGAAATCACTGCCCGCGAAATCGCGGTAACGGGTCTGGATTGGGATTTTTCTCCGACGGTCGCTGTTGTTCGTGATGATCGCTGGGGAAGAACCTATGAATCCTATTCAGAAGATCCCGAAGTTGTCCGTGCCTACGCGGGTAAGATGGTGGAAGGGCTCCAGGGTGAGGCTGCGACAGAAGAGTTTCTCGATCAATATCATGTGATTGCCACGGCGAAACATTTCCTGGGTGATGGCGGCACAGTGAACGGTATAGATCGCGGCGATAACAAGGATGACGAAGCTGTACTGCGTGATATTCACGCTGCTGGTTATATGAGTGCGATAGAAGCAGGTGTTCAGACTGTTATGGCGTCGTTTAACAGCTGGCATGGTGAACGCATGCATGGCCACCAGTATCTGTTGACAGAAGTGTTGAAAAACCAGATGGGTTTTGACGGCTTCGTTGTTGGAGACTGGAACGGCCATGGTTTTATCAAGGGGGCTTCTGTGCTGGATTGCCCTCAGGCGATCAATGCCGGGCTGGACATGTTCATGGTGCCGGACCCCGAGTGGAAGACGTTATTTAAAAACACCGTCGATCAGATTAAATCCGGTGTGATTCCCTTAAGTCGCGCCGATGATGCGGTGCGTCGAATTCTCCGTGTCAAGCTGCGGGCTGGCCTGTTTGAGAAGGGTGCGCCATCCTCGCGGCCTTTGGCAGGGAAGGATGAGTTGCTGGGTGCACCGGAGCATCGTGCAATTGCCCGGCAGGCGGTGCGAGAGTCTTTGGTGCTTTTGAAGAACAAAAATAATCTGCTGCCTCTTTCACCGTCTCTCAATATTTTGGTTGCAGGCGATGGGGCCGACAATATCTCCAAGCAAACTGGTGGGTGGTCCATTACCTGGCAGGGAACCGGTAACACCATGGCTGAATTCCCCGGTGCAACAACCCTTCTGATGGGGATGACTGAGGTTGTCGAAAAAGCCGGTGGCAAAATCGTCCACAGCCCCGACGGCTCTTTCACTGAAAAGCCAGATGTGGCCATTGTCGTCTTCGGAGAAGATCCCTATGCAGAAATGCAGGGCGATGTTCAGAACCTGCTGTACAAACCGGCTAATAACACTGACCGTGAATTGCTGAAGAAATTGAAGGCGGCGGGTATTCCGGTGGTGTCCCTGTTTATTACCGGCCGGCCGCTCTGGATCAATCAGGAGTTGAACAATTCAGATGCGTTCATGGTGATCTGGCAGCCAGGCACAGAAGGTGGAGGTGTGGCTGATGTTATCTTTAAAACCCGCGACAATCAGATTAATCATGATGTTAAAGGCCGTCTGACTTTCTCGTGGCCCAAGCGTCCCGATCAAGGGCCGCTGAATGTGGGTGATGAAAATTACGATCCTCTTTTCCCTTATGGTTACGGCTTAAGCTATGGCGATAAAGACACGCTGGGAGATGATCTGTCGGAAGAGGGCATGGCAGTGCAGGAAACCTCTCACGTGCTCGAGGTGTTTAATCGCCGCCCAATGACCCCCTGGCATATTGAGCTGGAGGGCGGAAAAAATGATCGGGCAGTCATGAACGGCAATATTGCTCAGGTCTCGACGCTCACCGCAACGGTTGTGGACCGGGAAGTGCAGGAGGATGCTCGCCGGGTTGTCTGGAATGGAACGGGAATAGGGCTGATTGCTTTATCCACCGAAAATCGCCAGGTGCTGATCGATTACTTGAATGAAAAAGGCGTGCTGGAGTTCGATATCAAAGTTGACCGAGCTCCGACCACCGATGTGATACTGCGTATTGGCTGCGGTCCCTCGTGCAACTCCGATCTGCCGATTACCGATACCATTAATGCGATTGCCAACTCAGGATGGCGTCGGGTTTCGGTAGATCTCGCCTGCTTCCCGGATGTGGGTTCGAACTTCGGCTTGGTCTTGCCCCCCCAGGAGTTCTTTCATCTTGTGCTGGAGCCTTTTTGTCTGGTGACAGACGGGGAGCTGGACATCAGTTTTGCCAATGTTCGCTTGGTTAAGCATGCGGCTGTTGGACGTTCAGTGCGCTTTGAATAGCCGCAAGTAGGGCTAAAATAAAAAGGGCTGCAATTGCAGCCCTTTTTCATTTGAACCCAGCGATTATTTACTTGGATAGTCCCGCTGTACATTTCCAGTGTACAGCTGACGTGGGCGACCGATCTTATAAGGAGCACCGACCATTTCATCCCAGTGAGCATACCAGCCAACAGCGCGTCCGGTAGCAAAGATCACGGTGAACATCTCTGTAGGAATTCCGATCGCCTTCATGATAATGCCGGAGTAGAAGTCGACGTTCGGATACAGTTTTTTCTGGATGAAATATTCATCTTCCAGGGCCATTTTCTCCAGTCGCTTGGCAATCGCCAGAAGTGGATCATTTTCCAGGCCCAGTTCGGCCAATACTTCGTCACAGGTTTGCTTCATGACTTTGGCGCGAGGGTCAAAGTTTTTATAAACGCGGTGACCGAAGCCCATCAGACGGAACGGATCGTTTTTGTCTTTCGCTTTGGCAACAAACTTATCGATATTGTCAACGCTGCCGATTTCTTCCAGCATCTTCAGGACCGCTTCGTTAGCACCACCGTGAGCGGGGCCCCACAGAGTTGCAATGCCCGCAGCGATGGCGGCAAAGGGGTTGGTGCCGGATGAGCCGGAGAGGCGCACGGTGGATGTCGAGGCATTTTGCTCATGGTCAGCATGGAGAATAAAGATACGATCCATTGCCTTCGCCAGTACCTGACTGACGTTGGGTGACTGGCCCGCTTTGCCGAATGTCATGTTCAGATAGTTTTCGGCATAGGCGAGAGAGTCGTCGGGTGCAATGAAGTCTTCACCCTGGCGGTGCTTATATACCATGGCCGCCAATGTCGGCATTTGCCCGATCAAGCGATACGCTGTGACCTTGCGATCTTCTGCTTTAGTAATATCGATCTCATCGTTATAAACAGCAGCAAGAGCCGCAACGGCGCTGCACATGATTGCCATTGGGTGTGCATCGCGTTTGAATGTTTTGATAAGGGCAGAAACAGAAGGGTCGACAGCAGAATGGTTTTTAACAGCGTTGGTAAATTCTTGTTTTTGTGTCTCGTTGGGTAATTCGCCGTTTAGTAACAGGTAGCAGGTTTCAAGGTAGTCGGAGTGGTCGGCCAGTTGATCAATGGGGTAACCGCGGTGAAGCAGAATGCCTTTGTCGCCATCAATATAAGTAATCTTGGATTCACATGAGGCGGTGGACATGAAGCCGGGGTCAAAAGTAAAAAAGCCGTTCTTGGTAATGCTGGTAACGTCGATAACGTCAGGACCGGTAGAGCTGTTGTAGATAGGCAATTCAATCGCCGCATCCAAGCCGTCAACCGTTAAGTGTGCTTTCTTGTCAGTCATTACTGACTCCTGTAGTTACTAATAAAGGCTTACGTACATGGCAGAAGGCCAAGACAGGTTGATAAACGGGGCACAACTATAAGGATAGATTTAGCTTTGTCAAATTGTGAAGAGTCCGTTTGCGGTCGGCATTATAAATGACTTGGGAGGCTGGATGATAGCTTTGCCTATAATTACGGTTCGCCTGTATGACCATTTTAAAATGGCAGCGCTGTCAATTTTTATAGCCTTTTACAATGACGCTGATAGAAGAAATTCCTCATTGCACTTTTATGGCGCGAATCGGTTCCAGATGTGCTTTTTTGATGCACAAAGCCGGCTGGATACCGCCCAAGTTCTGTGGATTTGATCGCCATTTTGGGCCGGCATTTTGTTTGTGTTTCTGAAGTTCACTCTCTATAATACGGCGCGACTTGCAGGATGCGGCTGGTGACAACCTTTAACTCTCCTGTTTTTATTGAAATCTGCTATCAGTAACTGTGGTACAGGGTCGATTTGGACGATAGGTTGAGGTAAAGCGTTGAACCCGACGCTCATTCTTAAAACCTGCCCATCGGGGCAAAAAGGTGACTATCAACCGTGAACAAAAAACGACCTGTCAATCTCGATATATCCACCATTTCTCTTCCTATTACTGCTTACGTATCTATCCTTCACCGTGTCTCCGGCGTTTTCCTGTTTGCCGGTATGGCTGTGCTGCTTTGGCTGTTGGACGCCAGTCTCGCCTCTGAGGAGAGTTTTGCGGCGATGAAGGAGTCCCTGGACAATCCGGTTTGCAAGTTTGTTCTCTGGGGTGTGCTTTCTGTGCTTGCCTATCACACTGTTGCCGGCGTGCGCCATTTGACGATGGATGGTGGTGTAGGTGAGACCTTAAAGGGTGGTCGACTGGGTGCCAAACTTGTGGTGCTGTTGGCTATTGTATTGATCGTGTTAGCCGGGGTGTGGATATGGTAACCGCAGTAACCAGTTTTGGTCGTAGTGGGTTGTATGACTGGTTGATCCAGCGCGTTGGCGCTGTGGTGTTGACAGCCTACACAATCTTTCTTGTTGTTTATATCGCCATGAATCCTGAGATGGATTATGCCCAGTGGAGTGCCCTCTACAGCCAGCTGTGGATGCGTATCTTCAGCCTGCTTGCTCTTATTTCATTTATTACACATGCCTGGATTGGGCTCTGGTCAGTCCTGACTGACTACCTCACCAACCGTCTGTTGGGGGCCAAGGCTACTGTGCTGCGCCTGTTGGCTCAAATAGTACTGGGTGTTGCTGCCGTGACCTATCTGGTCTGGGGCGTTGAAATTTTGTGGGGATTCTAGGCAAATGGCTAATATGCGAACAATTTCATTTGACGGTATTGTAATTGGCGGCGGCGGTGCAGGTATGCGCGCTGCGCTGCAGCTGGCGCAGTCCGGCTACAAGACAGCAGTAATCACCAAGGTTTTTCCGACCCGGTCCCACACCGTATCTGCCCAGGGTGGTATCACCTGTGCTATCGCAAGCGCAGACCCTAATGATGACTGGCGCTGGCATATGTATGACACCGTAAAGGGGTCGGACTATATCGGTGACCAGGATGCTATCGAATACATGTGTTCAGTAGGCCCTGAAGCGGTCTTCGAACTGGAGCACATGGGGCTTCCATTCTCCCGTACCGAGAGTGGCCGCATCTATCAGCGTCCCTTCGGTGGACAGTCCAAAGACTTCGGTAAAGGTGGCCAGGCTGCACGGACTTGTGCGGCGGCAGACCGGACCGGCCACGCGCTTCTGCATACCCTTTATCAGGGTAACCTCAAAAACAAGACCGTTTTCCTGAATGAATGGTTTGCGGTAGATCTGGTAAAAAACCAGGATGGCGCCGTGGTTGGTGTCATCGCCATCAATATTGAAGATGGTGAAACCGTTTATGTGAAAGCCAAGGCGACAGTGCTTGCTACCGGTGGTGCAGGTCGTATTTATGCCTCGACCACCAACGCCCATATCAACACGGGAGATGGTATCGGCATGGTATTGCGTGCTGGCTTCCCGGTGCAGGACATTGAAATGTGGCAGTTCCACCCCACCGGTATTGCCGGAGCCGGGGTCCTGGTCACTGAGGGGTGTCGTGGTGAAGGTGGTTACCTCATTAATAAAGACGGTGAACGCTTCATGGAGCGCTATGCGCCCAACGCAAAAGATCTGGCTGGCCGTGACGTCGTTGCGCGCTCCATGGTTCAGGAAATTCTGGAGGGCCGTGGGTGTGGTCCAAATGGTGATCACGTTCTGCTTAAGCTGGATCACCTGGGTGAAGAAGTGCTGGAAAGCAAACTGCCGGGTATCTGTGAGTTGTCCCGGACCTTCGCCCACGTAGATCCTGTTTATGCACCTATCCCGGTAGTCCCGACCTGCCATTACATGATGGGTGGTGTTCCCACCAATGTGAATGGTCAGGCGCTGACAGTTGATGCCAATGGCAAAGATGTTGTAATTGACGGTCTTTACGCCTGCGGTGAAGTAGCGTGTGTGTCTGTTCACGGCGCTAACCGTCTGGGCGGTAACTCGCTGCTGGATCTCGTGGTATTTGGCCGTGCAGCTGGTCTATATATCGAAAAAGCCTTGCGTGAAGGTATTGAGCAGCGCGACGCCACCCAGGCTGACATCGAGAAATCCATGGCTCGCCTGAATAAAATCAACACATCAAATACCGGTGAAAGCGCAGCGGCTCTGCGTAAAGAACTGCAGACCATCATGCAGAACTACTTCGGTGTATTCCGTAAGGGTGAGTTCATGCAGCAGGGCATCCAGCAGCTGGCTGAACTGCGCCCACGTATTGAGAATGTCTGTATCACCGACAAGAGTAATGCTTTCAACACCGCTCGTATCGAAGCGTTGGAATTACAAAATCTGTTGGAAGTGGCTGAAGCTACCGCTATTGCAGCGGAAGAGCGCAAGGAATCTCGCGGTGCGCACGCTCGTGAAGATTACCAGGAGCGCGATGACCAGAATTGGTTGTGTCACTCCCTTTATTTCCCGGGTGAAAAACGCGTAGCCAAGCGTGCAGTGAATTTTGCACCACGCACAATGGAAGCGTTTGAACCAAAAGTTCGTACCTATTAATCGGGAGCCAGATAAATGTTGAAAGTTGAAGTCTACCGCTACAATCCGGACACCGATAAAGAGCCTTACATGAAAACCTATGAGGTGGATACTCAGGGTAAGGACCTGATGGTGTTGGATGTGCTGGAATTGCTCAAAGCTCAGGATGAGAGCCTCGCCTATCGCCGTTCATGTCGGGAAGGGGTATGTGGTTCCGATGGCATGAACATCAATGGTAAGAATGGTCTGGCATGTATCAAACCATTATCTGAATGTGTTAAGAACAACAAGCTGGTGCTGCGTCCTCTGCCAGGTTTGCCGGTGATCCGGGATCTGGTGGTCGATATGACCCAGTTCTATGATCAATACAAGAAAATTGAGCCATACTTGCAGAACGATACACCGGCTCCGGCGATCGAGCGCTTACAATCTCCGGAAGATCGTGAGAAGCTGGATGGTCTGTATGAGTGTATACTCTGTGCCTGTTGCTCAACGAGCTGCCCATCGTTCTGGTGGAATCCGGACAAGTTTATCGGGCCTGCAGGATTGCTCCAGGCGTACCGCTTCCTGGCCGATAGCCGCGACCTCGCTACTGAAAAACGTTTATCCAACCTGGATGACCCCTTCAGTGTATTCCGCTGTCATGGCATCCAGAACTGTGTCGCGGTTTGTCCAAAAGGGTTGAACCCGACACGGGCCATTGGCCATATCCGCAATATGCTGTTACAGAGCGCTACCTAAGGTGGCGCTTTTGTGTATTTGCAGGTGGTAAATCATAATGCCCCGCACCGATTTTCAAGCCTGGTGCGAGGCATTACTCCGTTCGCTGTCATATGAACACAGCGGCTTAAAAGCAGCGCTTTTGACCACAAGTTGAAGGCGTTATTGTAGCTAACAGCTAGTTGATAACAGGGGTAGTGGGCAGAGCCCAGGCCGGCGTCCTTCGCAGGTTATGCTGGCGGTCCCCTTGATTAAGGTGGGTGGAATGCAAGACAGCATCATGGAGCATTTTTGGAGCACGTCGCACATCTCTGGTGGGAACGCTGCTTACGTCGAAGAGCTCTACGACAAGTATTTACACGACGCAAATTCAGTCCCTGAAGAGTGGCGTAATTATTTCGAGCAGTTGCCGCGGGTTGGTGGTGTAGTAACCCAGGATACTCCGCACTCCGTTATCCGCGCCCAATTTGAACAATTGGGCAAAAGCCGCGTGCGCACGGTGACCGCTCCGGCAGCAGCCGGCTCAGTCAGCATTGAACACGAGCGCAAGCAGGTCAAAGTTCTGCAGCTGATCAGCTCTTACCGTTTTCGTGGCCATCAAAAAGCCCAGCTTGATCCATTGGGTTTAATGGTTCGTGAACAGGTTCCAGATCTGGAGCTGGGTTTTCACGGCCTGACCAATGCGGATCTCGATACTGTCTTCCAGACCGGTAACCTGTTTATAGGTAAGGAAGAAGCCCCCCTCCGTGAAATTATTGAAGCGCTTGAAAAAACCTACTGTGGTCATGTCGGCCCGGAGATCATGCACATCACTAACCTGGCTGAGAAGCAGTGGCTTCAACAGCGTCTGGAGAGTGTGCGTTCCAACCCGGAGTTCAGCAAAGAGCAACGTCTGGCAGTGTTGGAGCGTCTGACCGCTGCAGAGGGGCTTGAACGCCACCTGGACAGCAAGTATCCAGGCACCAAACGTTTTGGTCTCGAAGGTGGTGAAAGCTTTATTCCGCTGGTGGACGCACTGGTGAAGCGCGCCGGCACTTACGGCGCGAAAGAAATTGTTCTGGGCATGGCGCACCGTGGCCGCCTCAACACTTTGGTAAACGTCTTTGGTAAAAATCCTGCCGATTTGTTTGCTGAGTTTGACGGGCGTCGTCTTGTCGATACTTCGGGTGACGTTAAGTATCACCAGGGCTTCTCTTCAAACGTCATGACGCCCGGCGGTGAACTGCACATGGCGATGGCATTTAACCCGTCGCACCTCGAAATTGTATCGCCAGTGGTTGAGGGTTCCGTACGTGCGCGTCAGGACCGTCGTAAAGATGGTGATGGCAACAAGGTTGTTCCTATCGTAGTCCATGGTGATGCGGCTTTCGCCGGCCAGGGCGTTGTGATGGAAACCTTCCAGATGTCCCAGACCCGTGCTTACGGCACAGGTGGAACACTGCACATCGTTATCAACAACCAGGTCGGCTTTACCACCAGTAAGCGGGAAGATTCCCGTTCGACTGAGTACTGCACCGACGTGGCCAAGATGATTGAATGCCCGATCTTCCACGTCAATGGCGATGATCCAGACGCAGTTCTGTTCGTAGCCCAGCTGGCTATGGATTACCGTTATGAGTTCAAGAAGGACGTGGTAATCGATCTGGTATGTTATCGCCGTCGCGGCCACAACGAGACCGACGAACCGTCTGCTACCCAGCCGCTGATGTATAAAGTGATCCGGAGTCATAAGACCACTCGCACACTCTATGCAGACAAACTGATCTCGGCCGGGTTACTGGATCAGGCAACTGCCGATGAGATGACTAATAATTATCGCGCGGCACTGGATCGCGGTGAGCATGTGGCCAGTGGTCTGGTCAGCGAGCCGGATCGCTCTCTGTTTGTCGACTGGTCTGCCTACATCGGGCACGACTGGACTGCGCCTAACGATACCCGTGTTGAGTTGAAAACCCTGCAGGCTATTGCCAATAAAATGTGTGAAGTGCCGGACGGCATCGTCATGCAGAAGCAGGTTGAAAAAATTTACGAAGATCGTCGCAAGATGGCCGGAGGCGCTCTGCCGCTTAACTGGGGTATGGCTGAAACACTGGCCTATGCAACTTTGCTGGATCAGGGCTACTTCGTTCGTATGACCGGTCAGGACGTAGGCCGTGGTACCTTCTCTCACCGACACGCTGTCATTCACAGTCAGAAAGACGGTTCCAGCTACGTTCCTCTGCGGCATATGAAAGAGGGGCAACCGGATTTCGAACTCTATGACTCATTCTTGTCAGAAGAAGCTGTACTGGCATTTGAATATGGCTATGCCACGACGGCGCCCGGTGGGCTGGTGATCTGGGAAGCGCAATTCGGCGACTTCGCCAACGGTGCACAGGTTGTAATCGACCAGTTCATTACCAGTGGGGAGCACAAGTGGGGTCGGTTGTGCGGCCTGACCATGCTGCTGCCGCACGGTTATGAAGGGCAGGGGCCGGAGCATTCTTCTGCACGCCTTGAGCGTTTCATGCAGTTGTGTGCAGAGCACAATATTCAGGTTTGTATTCCTACAACCCCTGCGCAGGTTTTCCACATGCTGCGTCGCCAGGCCATTCGTCCAATGCGTCGTCCGCTGGTCGTAATGAGTCCTAAGTCGCTGCTGCGTCACAAACTGGCTACATCAACCCTTGAAGAATTGGCCAATGGTCAATTCCAGAATGTGATTGCAGATAATGGTGTGGATCCGGCGAAAGTTAAGCGCGTCATCCTGTGCAGTGGCAAGGTGTACTATCACCTGCTCGAAGAGCGTACTGCGCGCAACCAGGACAATGTTGCGTTTATTCGTCTTGAGCAACTTTATCCTTTCCCTGAACAAGAGCTGCGTGACGCTTTGGCGCCATATACCAATCTGCAGGATATCCGGTGGTGTCAGGAAGAGCCAATGAACCAGGGCGCCTGGTACAGCAGCCAGCATCACATGCGTCGTGTGGTGCATGATCACAATCCGAAGTTGCAATTGGATTATGTTGGTCGTGATGCATCGGCAGCACCTGCGGGCGGCTATATGTCTGCTCACCTTGAAGAACAAACACGTTTCATCAACGAAGCACTGAATGTTTAACATCAGTGCGAGATGTTTACTGAATCACAGCGAGAGATAAAGGAAGAGCAATGAGTATTGAAATTAAAGCCCCGACTTTCCCTGAATCCGTGCAGGATGGGACTATTGCTACCTGGCATAAAAAGCCGGGTGAAGCCGTATCACGCGACGAGCTGATCGTTGATATCGAGACTGATAAAGTTGTATTGGAAGTTGTAGCACCGGCTGATGGCAGCCTGAGCGAGATATTGAAAGGCGAGGGCGACACAGTATTAAGCAATGAAGTCATTGCTGTGTTCGTGGAAGGCGCTGCGGCCGCTCCTGCGGCGAAGCAGGAAGCCAAGGCTGAAGCACCGGCTGCAGAAGCAAAACCTGCTGCCAGTGGTGAGAAGCTGGTCAATCCTGCCGCACGCAAGATGGCGAGTGAAAACAACGTCAATCCTGCTGATGTGTCGGGCACAGGTAAAGATGGTCGGGTTACCAAAGAAGATGTGGCTAATCATCTGAAATCCGCACCTGCAAATGCATCGGCATCTAAGGCAGCTGCTCCCGCTGTGCCTGCAATGGAAGCCGTGGGTGATCGTGTTGAGAAGCGTGTACCCATGACTCGCCTTCGCAAGCGTATCGCCGAGCGTCTGCTTGAAGCATCCAACACTACTGCCATGCTGACCACGTTCAACGAAGTGAACATGGGACCCATCATGGAGTTGCGTGCTAAATACAAAGACCAGTTTGAGAAAGCGCATAACGGTACTCGTCTGGGCTTCATGAGTTTCTTTGTTAAAGCCGCTGTTGAGGCTTTGCGTCGCTTCCCCGCAGTCAATGCGTCGATTGATAACAATGACATTGTTTATCATGGCTACCAGGACATTGGTGTGGCGGTTTCCACGGATAAAGGTCTGGTGGTGCCGGTACTGCGCAACGCCGAAAACATGGGCCTGGCGACTATCGAAAACACCATTCGTGATTTCGGTCTGCGCGCTCGTGATGGCAAACTGGGCATCGAAGAAATGTCCGGCGGTACCTTCACCATCACCAACGGCGGTGTATTTGGTTCGCTCCTGTCTACTCCGATTCTGAATCTGCCGCAATCAGCTATCCTGGGAATGCACAAGATCCAGGAGCGCCCAATGGCTGTTAATGGCGAAGTAAAAATTCTGCCGATGATGTATTTGGCATTGTCCTACGATCACCGTCTGCTGGACGGTAAAGAAGCGGTGCAGTTCCTGGTGGCGATCAAGGATCTGCTCGAAGATCCTGCGCGTATCCTGCTGGAAATTTAATCTGTACCCGTCTTACCCAGGTTGCCCGGCACACGGGCAACCACATCGACAAATTTGGGAATGAAAACTATGTCTGAAAAATATGATGTGATCGTAATTGGTTCAGGACCTGCCGGTTATGTGGCGGCGATTCGTGCTGCGCAATTGGGTTTGAAGACTGCCTGTATTGAAAAATGGCGTAATGAAGAAGGTAAGGGCGTTAACGGTGGAACCTGCTTGAACGTAGGTTGTATTCCGTCAAAAGCACTGCTCGACAGTTCCTACAAATATCACGAAGCCAAGGACGATTTTAAAGTCCACGGCATTACCACCAGCGGCATCAATATTGATGTTCCATCCATGATCGCGCGTAAAGCCCAGATCGTTAAACAGTTGACCGGTGGTATTGCATCATTGTTCAAAGCCAACGGTGTAACCGGATTGTATGGCACTGGAAAGTTACTGGCAGGCCGCAAAGTGGAATTTACCGATCACGAGGGTAAAACCACCATTCTTGAAGCCGAGAACGTAATCCTTGCATCCGGCTCCAGCCCGATCAATATTCCGGTCGCACCCGTCGACGACAAAATTATTGTTAACTCAACCGGTGCGCTGGAGTTCGATTCTGTACCTGAGCGTCTCGGTGTGATTGGTGCTGGTGTTATCGGTCTTGAGCTGGGCAGTGTGTGGAACCGCCTGGGTTCGAAAGTTGTGGTACTGGAAGCACTTGATAGCTTCCTCGCCATGATGGATCAGCAGATTGCAAAAGAAGCTATGAAGATCCTCACCAAACAGGGTCTGGATATTCGCACCAGCTGCCGCGTAACCGGTTCTGAAGTTAAAGGTAATGAAGTAGTTGTTACTTACACTGACAAAGACGGCAAAGAGCAGAAAGAAACCTTCGACAAACTGATCGTGTGCGTGGGTCGTCGTCCATACACCGAAGGTCTGCTGGCTGCTGACAGTGGCGTGAACCTGGATGAGCGTGGCTTCATCTACGTTAATGACCTGTGCTCTACCAATGCGCCGGGTGTCTGGGCTATCGGTGACGTTGTGCGCGGCCCGATGCTGGCACACAAAGGGTCTGAAGAAGGTGTGATGGTCGCTGAGCGCATTGCTGGCCAGAAGACTGTGATGAACTACGACATCATTCCAAACGTTATCTACACCCACCCCGAAGTTGCTGCAGTTGGTAAAACCGAAGAGCAGGTGAAAGCAGCGGGTGAGCCCTACAACGTAGGTACTTTCCCCTTTGTTGCCAGTGGCCGTGCCTTGGCTGCCAATGAAACTCAGGGCCTGGTGAAGATCATTGCCCACGCTGAAACAGATCGGATCTTAGGTGCCCATATTGTTGGCCCGAGCGCAGCGGATCTGATCCAGCAAGTGGCTATTGCAATGGAATTTGGCTCCAGTGCCGAAGATATAGGCATGATGGTATTTGGTCACCCGACACTGTCGGAAACTGTAAAAGAAGCCGCGTTGGGCGTGCATGGCCATGCCATTCATATCGCCAACAAGAAGAAGCGTTGATGATCGAGCAGCAACCCATGTTGCTGCGATCGGTGTCGATGAAGATAAAGAAGACCGCAGAGTCTTGCTCTTGAGTTAATAAACTCACCCCAGGGGGGCGGTGCGGTTCAAAAGACCGCGCCGTCATCGATAACTTCCGTTGACTTGTTATGACTCCTTATCAAGTTCAACAATTCGTCAAAATGGAATAACACCATGAATTTGCACGAGTATCAGGGTAAACAACTCTTTGCCCAGTATGGTTTGCCTGTATCCAAAGGCATCGCTGCAGCAACAGTTGCTGAAGCGGTGGAAGCTGCCGATAAGATCGGTGGTGATATGTTTGTAGTTAAGGCTCAGGTTCATGCCGGTGGCCGCGGTAAGGCGGGCGGTGTGAAGCTCGTTAAGAGCAAAGAAGAAATCAAAGCCTTCGCTGAACAGTGGCTGGGCAAAAACCTGGTGACTTACCAAACTGACGAAAAAGGCCAACCCGTTAGCCGCATTCTGGTGGAAACCTGCACTGACATCGCCAAAGAATTATATCTGGGCGCAGTAGTAGATCGTTCCAGCCGTCGTATCGTATTCATGGCATCTACTGAAGGTGGTGTGGAGATCGAGAAAGTTGCGCACGAAACCCCGGAAAAAATCCTCAAAGCCACTATCGACCCACTGGTTGGTGCTCAACCATTCCAAGGGCGTGAGCTGGCATTCAAACTGGGTCTCGAAGGTAAGCAAGTTAACCAATTTGTAAATATCTTCCTGAACCTGGCTCGGTTGTTCAAAGAAAAAGATCTGGCACTGCTGGAAGTTAACCCGCTGGTAATTACCCCAGAAGGGAATCTGCACTGCCTGGATGCAAAACTTGTTATCGATGGTAACGCCTTGTATCGTCATCCTGAATTGAAAGAAATGCAGGATCCTACTCAGGAAGATGCACGCGAAGCGCACGCAGCCTCCTGGGAGCTTAACTATGTAGCATTGGATGGCAACATCGGCTGCATGGTTAATGGTGCCGGTCTGGCTATGGGTACTATGGACATTGTTAAGCTGCACGGTGGCCAGCCTGCCAACTTCCTCGATGTGGGCGGTGGTGCGACCAAAGAACGTGTAGTTGAAGCGTTCAAAATTATTCTGTCTGACGACAATGTTAAAGCCGTATTCATCAACATCTTTGGTGGCATCGTACGCTGCGACATGATCGCTGAAGGCGTTATCGGCGCTGTTAAAGAAGTCGGTGTAAAAGTACCCGTTGTTGTGCGCCTGCAAGGTAACAACGCTGAACTGGGTGCAAAAGTGCTGACTGACAGCGGCTTGAACATCATTGCTGACACCGACTTGACTGGCGCTGCCCAGAAAGTGGTTGCTGCAGCGGCTAACGCGTAAGGGCCCAGGGGGAAATCATGAGCGTTTTAATTAACAAAGACACTAAAGTTATTTGTCAGGGTTTTACCGGTTCTCAGGGCACCTTCCACTCTGAACAAGCTATTGCTTACGGCACCAAGATGGTTGGCGGTGTTACGCCGGGCAAAGGTGGTCAAACTCACCTCGGCCTGCCAGTATTCAATACTGTTAAAGAAGCGGTAGAAGCGACAGGCGCAGAAGCCTCTGTTATCTATGTACCGGCACCTTTCTGTAAGGATTCGATCCTGGAAGCGGCAAACGGTGGCATCAAGCTGATCGTTTGTATTACTGAAGGTATTCCGACACTGGATATGCTGGACGCTAAAGTAAAATGCGACGAGCTGGGTGTGCGTCTGATTGGTCCTAACTGCCCCGGTGTTATCACTCCCGGTGAATGTAAGATCGGTATTATGCCTGGTCACATCCACAAGCCAGGTAAAGTAGGTATTGTGTCCCGCTCCGGTACCTTGACCTATGAAGCTGTTAAGCAGACTACTGATTATGGTTTCGGTCAATCCACGTGCGTGGGTATCGGTGGTGACCCGATCCCGGGTTCTAACTTCATCGACATTCTGAAGCTGTTCCAGGAAGACCCACAAACCGAAGCAATCGTGATGATCGGTGAAATCGGCGGTTCAGCAGAAGAAGAAGCGGCTGCTTACATCAAAGCTAACGTAACCAAGCCGGTTGTGTCTTATATTGCTGGTGTTACTGCACCGGCTGGTAAGCGCATGGGCCACGCTGGCGCGATCATCTCCGGCGGTAAAGGTACAGCGGCTGAGAAGTTTGCTGCACTGGAAGATGCTGGTGTGAAGACTGTTAAGAGTCTGGCTGACATTGGTAAAGCACTGAAAGAAGTTACTGGCTGGTAAGTTCTTGAGTGGTGTAAAAAAGGCGACTTCGGTCGCCTTTTTTATTGGGTAAAAAGCTGTCAGTTCGTTGTTGGGGTTTCAGTGGCGGCAATTGAGTGGTGCTCTTTGGCTCCAGGTGTCAAAGTTCAATCCGATGCGACAGATAGCTCTTGGTAACTACATTTCTGGATAAGGTTATTGTGATTATGGAACGTTTATTAATGGTCTGAGTTCATGAGCTGATGGTTAGTAGTTCGGAGTCGGGATAATGAATTGGTTAGATCTGTTAGAACAGGGTCCTCATTCTGAAGTAAATTAGTTCCTTCTAGAAATGAATCCACCGCGGATATTAAACTGGAAACAAAAATTTTGTCGGAGAATGTACCTAGTAACTTTTTTCCCGATGAAATGATTATCTGGTTCTTCTGCTTGCTTCTTTGAAGTAAAAGACTAAACGATGAATCGGGAGCGATAATCTCAATCTGCTTTTTCTTTGGGCTGTTAAGGAACTCGTAGGTGCAATCCAACAGTGAGATAATCATCAAGTAAATCATAGTACCCTGATCTGGTTTATGTTGTTTTGTAGTTGCTGTTTCATTTGGTGTGGCAATTTCTAAATCGCCGATATCAAAGCCATGTCCAGGAGCTTCGGGGTCTCTGCGCGAAAATACAAATGAGATCATAAATCCATCCTATTCACTACGTACTGGGAAAATGGTAATGACTCGGTTCCCATCTTCGGAATCCACAATAACTCGTACGCGATCACGTTTGCCATTTACCCTCATGCGCTTTTCGAACGTTTGAATTCTTCTGGATGGATCAGAAATTCTAGTTCCTTTTTGCACAAGGAATTGTGCTGCATTCTGTAATTGCTGCCTCGTAGTGCCCGGTGCAAACAGATCGCCTGCGCCATGGGAATGAGATCCAGAAACATGTCTCGCATCTATGTGAATCCAACCTTCCTTTGAATTGCCATCGTCTATTCGAGGTTTTCCGCGGTGACAAGCCAATCCTAAAGGATCTGTTTCGAATAAAGGATCTCCAACATATTTGTGTAAATGTATGCCTCCAGCAAGCCTTATTGGATCTTGACTGATATATTGTGCAGTGGTCGGATCATAGTACCTAAACCGATTGTAATAAAGCCCAGTTTCGTCATCCTCATACTGCCCCGGAAAACGGAATGGGCAAAAATTTCTTTCTCCGCGCAGCTGCCGCAGATTGCCCCAGACGTCTATCTCGCTGGCCCAGACCTGTTGGCCATTCTTGTCGAAGATGACGCTCGGAGTGCCGAGGTGGTCGGCGATTATAGAGTAGTGCTCATCGCCCACAAGTTTGGCCATGGGCGTGAAACTGTCAGGCTCAAAAAGCCAGGTAACAGGGTTATCGATGTTACCTTCTTCAAAGGCGGGAGGGCCCTGGGATTCGATAGCTTGCAGCAGTTGTTGGCGCTGGGTTGCGCGGATATCTTCGGCAAGTTGTTGCCGCGACAAAATCTGGGTTGCACTGAGGTTTCCGGGAAGGTGTTCAACCCATTCGTGAAGTGGGTTGTTGCCGTCCCATACCCAACGGGTAATTTTATTATTAAATGTTTTGCGAATGCGGCGGCCTAGCGGGTCGTAGTCAAAACAGACTTCTTGGCCATCGGGGCGAATGACTTTCGCCAGCATGCCGTTGCTGTTCCACTCATAGCGCCAGAGCTTTTCGCCGGGCTCGAGCTTGCTGATCAGGTTGCCTTCGACATCGTAGCTGTATCGTGTCGTACCTTTAGAAGAGTGTACAGCGAGTAATTGCCCAGCTGGGCCATACTCACGGTCTTTCTGCGAAGGTGTTTTAAACAGGTTGCCGACAGCGTCGGGCATCCGTAAATCAAAACTTCCATCGCTGTACCGCGCGGAGAGTAAATTACCTACTGCGTCATGTTGGAAAACAGTTTCGCGATTAAGTCCATCAATCAATTTCAGCAAGCGGTTATTCAAGCCCCAGACATAGGTCTTGCTGCTATACAGTTGCTTTTCCTGACCAATTTCATGACGGATAGGACGTCCGAGTTTGTCGCGGCTCCAGCGGCTTTGGATTCCGCCGGGTAAGCTTCGTTGAATTTCGAGGCCTTGATTGTCGCGTTTGAATTCGGCTTCGAATCGTTCCGCACCGGTAGATATCTTTACAATATCTCCGGTGTTGTTGCGCAAAATAGATTGATTAAGCCCTAACGAGGATTGAATTCTAGTGCGGTGGCCTAATGCATCATATTCTGATGCTACCCAGAATTCGCCTTGATACTCCTTGCATATTCTACCGAGTGGATCTAGGTCCCATTTAAGTGAAATGGATTCATTGGCGGCTTTTATTAATTCGCCGTCTTCCCGATAGGCGAACTCTTTATAAGTGCCATCGTTGTGAAGCACCTTGGTGAGCTGGCCGTTTACATCGTAGTTATATACAGAATAACGCTTTCCGGGGCGGTTGATGCGAGTCGTGCGGCCCGCCGGGTCTTTGATGAATTGACGCATCAACCCGTCAAAGCCGGATTCACTGATTATCTCGCCACGTGCGTTGCGCTCAAACTGATAGATACGTCCATGTTCATTGCGAATGGCGATAAGTTGCTCTTCCGTATCGTATTCAAATTTTACAGTGACACCTGCCTGCGTTCGCGAGGCCAGCTGACCTAAACCGCAGTAGGTAAGAAATACCTCATGCTGCTGATCCTTTGCCCGAACAATATTGCCGTCGCCATCATAAGCAAATACGCGAAGATTTCCGTCTGGCTCCTCAATTTTCTGCACGCGACCGAGTTTGTCATAGTAGAGCCGGCGACGATTGCCTCGGTTGTCTTGTGAGGCGAGTAAATTTCCGAGAGCATCGTGCTCCAGGAGAATTTGCTCAAGGTTTCCTTCCTGAATGCTGCGCAAGTTGAAGTTCTGGTCATAGTGAAAGTGGAACTGATTACCGGCTGTATCAGTAACAGAGCTGAGCAATGAATCGCTGTAGGTATACCGAGCAGATTCGCCAAGAGGATTTATCCTGGCTGACAGACGATTAAACTGGTCGTATTCAAAGCGCCAACGATTGGCGATCCAATCGATAAACTCTACGAGGTTTTCTCTTTCGTCATAAACGAATTGGATGCTGGCGCCATCAGCTCGTGTGATCTTGGTGTTGTTGCCTCGCTCGTTGTATTCATAGTGAGTTTTGTAACCCAGTTCATTGGTCTCGCAGAGGACTTGCGCATATTCGTTATATGCGGTTTGAGTAGTGTTCTGCAGAGGATCTACAACCTTGTACGGCAGAACTCCATCGTGATAATAGGTGGTCACATGGCCCAGTGAGTCTTTGACATAGGTGATATTGTTGGCAATGTCATAGTGAATATGCCGTCCGTAAATCCCCCCGTCTCCCCAGGTTTTTACGCAGCGGCCGTCCTGGTCATAGCGATCATATTCAAAATAAAAGTTGACGTTATTACGAAGGGTCTCCTTCACTAACAGCTTGTTCTCGTAGTAATAAGTCAATGGTTGATCGAGAGCGTCTGCAGCACTGACCAGAAGGCCGTCACGGTACGTATACTCGACCGCGCGCAGCCATTGGGGCGAGGTGTGATCACGGGTAACATTGGATTGCGGATCAGGCAGCAGGATCTGCTGAATACGCCCGTCATCAGTATAGGTGAATCGAATAAAGCGGCCACCGCTGTCGATAATCTGTAGAAGCTGACCTTCGACGTTGTATTGGAAATCAATAAGTGCGCCGCTGGATTTCTGTTTGATTGAGATCAGCAGCTGATTGTCTGGCGCACCTTCATGGGGAGCGAAGCGATATCGCAAACCATCGCTGGTGTCCAAGGCATAGCCTTGCACATCCTTGATCAACATCATCCGTTCCAGTCGATTAAAACTGGTTTCTCCTGCCTTAAGCGAGGGGAATACGACCGGTCTGCCATCAGCCATACGCACAGCCACTGCATTATTCATCTCGCACAGTTTCACGTCG
>CALFXJ010000021.1 GCA_937958105.1 uncultured Cellvibrio sp. | reverse complement strand
GAATATCAAGCCGATCTGGCAGCGCTTTATAATCGTCTCCCACCACATGAACAGACTCTCCTTCTCCCCAGCGGTAGCCTATCTTTGCGGCAGTGGGTATATACAAACCATTATCCTGATTGTGATAATAAAAGGTGCCATTGATGACACGCATCGGAAATTCTCTGGGGGCACTTTCCTGAGCCAGCCAATGAAATTTAGTTTTGTTTTTGGTAAACATATTCCCGCACCCTGACAAGATGAAAATTGAAATGAGGCATAACTTAAACAATATAAAATTAACCTTCATGGACACTCCGGCTTCGTTTGCGTGCTTCGCCTTTACCCACGAACCTGGGTGCCATACCGATTTTTTCTTTTGCAGACATATGCAAATGTTTATTGCGAACCTGTTTTAACAGGGGGGCACAAGGGTCATAGGTTTCTCTGTCGGTTACCATATATTTGTATATATCTCGATCCAGTTCGACCAGCTCAGGATAATCATTAATTGCTTTTACTGCATCTGCTTCTAACTTTCCATGGTTAATAGGCACCTGCTGTTGCTTTGCATATGTCGCCATAAGTTTAAGCGGAATACGACAATAGGCATTGGAGATTCCTGATCGCTTTCCTTTTGTGTAGGCGCTGACAACCAACCCCAAATCATTTTCTATTTCGTGATACTCAATTTGTTGTTCGGATTGGGTATATAAATACCAGCCTTGGTTGACTAGCTGTTGCGCGTCCTGCTTTACAGCCTCCGGGGCACCTCGGTAAAGAATAAAATCTTCGTTGCTGCCTTCATGGCCGATCTCGTGGTAGCTGCCACCGATGTCGGAATGAGCGCCTGGCATAAAATACTCTATACCTTTTTCCTCGGCGCTTTTGATGTTGGTTAGAGAAAAGTTTTTTCGATATTCATCTGCGGCGGCGAGTTGCACCACCATATCAGCTTCGCTGACAGCATTGAGTTTCAGTTTTCGCGTATCGTCCTGAAAACTGATGCCGTGAGAGGAGACGGTGTCGAATAATCCAGCAAAGCGAACCTTAGCCTCAGCAACGTGAAACCCCCTGAGTCGGAGTTGGTCTTTGATAGTTTTATCTTCTTCCAGTAAAAGTTTGTAGACGGCATAGCGGGCAATAGCTGCTCCACGACTGAAGCCGAATACATCAAAGTGCAGCTGCGCAAAATAGTGGCTGGTTGAACTTAATTCCTCTCCTTCAAATTCGCTATTCAAGATTTCATCAACAGCCTCCATTATCCCCTTAGAACACTTATTCTTTACACCAGCCTCCCCAACTCCTATAGCATAACCCCCCAGTTTGTCGGTCTTATCGTTCCGCGTTCCGGGACCCTCTGTATAAACTTTAACAGTAATGTCAAATCCTTCTGCTGGAACTTTTTCAGTATAAGTATCCAATGACGCAATATTGGTGTACCAGTTTTCATAACTGGCGTTACCGCCTTTTAATTTGCTCCAGAAAGTTTTACTTTTTTCATATGCAGGAAGTCCGGCTTCTTTGCTCTCAATATTTTTTTTGTTGTTACCAGTCCCATCAAATAGCAATACACAGCGTACCTTGATGGGTTTTTTATCACCGACCGGATCTTCCGGTTTTTCTGGTTCGGGTGTTTTTACTGATTCACCAATTTCCATCGATTGAGCCCTGTTTCTAACACTTTTGACTTATTGATTAACGGTAATTTTTTCAACGACTAGCGCACCGCGCCTGGCAGTATCCGACGAGCTGTAAACAAGATGTTTGTAGGATTTCTGCTTTCGCCATAAATCGTCCGCTGCCAGAATAATCAGCGCGGGCGCTGTTGCCGCACCTAAATCGCCCAGACAATCTGCCGGGTGTTCCATTCGAATAGGATCAGCGAATTTGGATTTGTTGCGCAAAAAAGCCACGCCATATTCTTTGGCCCAGTGATTTTCGCCGTTCATGCTGCTGTAAATTGTTTGAATACTGCTATCAGGATGGTCCGCCAGTGCTTTCTTGAATGCCTGATCCAGACCATCGCCGCGATAGGGCTGTTCGCTGTACAGGTGTCCTGGTTCGTCTGCCAGACCGGGAGGGTAAAGAGCGATGATGCTGTTGTCTCGCACGAGAGCCAGCTCAGGGTTTGGTGTCAGTAACAAAAAAGCAGCCCCTTCTCCCGGCGCAAAACCGTCGGCGGTTTCGCTGGTTAATGCGCGGTTTGCATTGTCCAATATCTTCAGGCGTTCCCTGCTGCAGAAGGAGTCGCTTCCACCTACGAGGATGTAGTCGTGACTATCCAGCAGGTAACGAAAGGCAAATGCGATTGCCTCCATGCCAGCCGCGCGGCCGCTGTGGCAGGCCCGTGTTAATGCAGAATGGACTAACGGTGAACACTGCTCGGCCAGATTGCGTGTCAACAGACCGAGCGGCACACAAGGTCCTGATTCTTGTTCCGGCATGGACAGAATGAGCGGGATTGGTTGCGCAACGGATTGGCTGCGGCAGGCTTCGCCAAGGGCCAGGATCGCCATTTTTATGGTGTGATCGTACTGCGCATTGTAAGAATCACACTCCTCGAGCTCATATTCCAACAGGTCAAATACTTCCGCTGGAACCTCGGTCATGGTAATGGGCTTGCCGTTTTTGCTGAGATAATTCGACTGCTGATAACCGGTTTTGCCTGCTCTAACTGCCAGCACAGTTGCTGCGGTAGTGGGTCCTACCGATGTAATTAAACCGGTACCGGCAATATAAAGACGGGGAGATACTGCGGATGATCCTTCATTCATGGTGAACTTCCTGAAAACGTGTTTTTTGCCAGATCAGTGTATGACATAGCTGGGGATTATCAGCGATTAACCGATTGCGGGGTGTGAGTAACGTCATCCTTTTCATTATTAAACCCCGCCCGTGCTCGCGGAGGTGCTCGATAAAAGCTCCGTTAATCCGGCGAATCAACGCCGCCAGAACAGCGGACTGAACAACACCAGCAACGTAAATACCTCGAGTCGGCCGAGCAGCATGGCGAAGCACAGGACCCATTTCGCGGGCGCATTGATGCTGCTGTAGTTAGCTGCTACATCACCCATGCCGGGGCCGAGGTTGGTGATGCAGGCACCGACGGCGGAGAAGGCGGTAACCAGATCCAGGCCACTGATCATCAGCAGCTGAAACATCACGATGTACATCACCACATACATCGCAAAGAATCCCCAGACCGCTTCCACTACCCGATCCGATACGTTGATACGGCCGATCTTGATGGGGATAACCGCATTGGGGAAGATCAGGCGATGGATCTCGCGGATACCTTGTTTGAAGAGCAGCAGGACGCGGATCATCTTCATGCCGCCGCCCGTGGAGCTGGCGCAGCCGCCCATAAACGCGAGGATAAACAGGGCGAAGGGGAGTGAGGCCGGCCAGGCGACAAAGTCGGCGGCGAAGCCGGCGGTGCTGAGTGTGGAGGCCAGGTTAAAAAATCCGATCACCAGACTGTCCTTTGCAGTGTAGGTGTTGGTGATCGCCAGATAAGCCACGGTGATCAGGGTGCCTACGATGATCCAGCCAAAGTAGAAGCGAAATTCTGCATCCGCAAAGTAGTAGCGCAGACTTTTCTCCCGCCAGACGAAGAAGTGCAGGGCGAAGTTTGCACCGGAAATCAGGACGAAGATGGAGCAGATCAGCAGGATAGCGTCGCTTTGAAAGTAACGGATGCTCTGATCGTGGGTGGAAAATCCGCCGTTGGAGACAGTGGAAAAGGCATGACACAGGGCTTCAAACCAGTTCATTCCCGCCGCCCAGTAGGCCAGACCGCAGGTCAGGGTGAGCACGAGATAGATCAGGAACAGTGCTTTGGCGGTTTCGGTAATCCGTGGTGTCAGCTTGTTGTCCTTGACCGGTCCCGGCGCTTCGGCGCGATACAGCTGCATACCTCCGATACCCAGCATGGGCAGAACCGCGACCGCGACCACGATAATCCCGATCCCGCCAAACCACTGCAGTTGATGGCGGTAGTAGAGGATGGAGGGCGGCAGCTGGTCCAGCCCGCTGATGACGGTGGCGCCGGTGGTGGTGAGCCCGGAGACTGCTTCAAACATGGCGTCGGTAAACGACAGGCTGAGGCCATCGGAGAGGATCAGCGGCAGCGCCCCGAAGGTGCTCAATACTGACCAGAAGAGCGCTGTCACCAGAAAGCCGTCCCGGGTGCGCAGATCGGCTTTACTGGCGCGCACCGGCAGCCAGAGGCCGAGGCCAGCTGCAAAGGTAATGGCAAAGGCCAGCAGAAATGTCAGGTAGTTGTGATCGTCGAACCACAGGGAAATAGCGATAGGAACCAGCAGCGTCAGGCTGAACAGAGTGAGCAGTACGCCCAGCACCCGGGTAATGGTGGCAAAATTCATGTCACACGTCGTTCATCAACAGACAATGGATATAAGTCGCTGGTCTGGATCTGCAGCGGCTCCTCAGAATCAGAAAAAGGTGAAGCCTACCTGGAACAGCTTCTCAATGTCGCGAGTGTGCTTTTTATCCAGCAGGAACACAATCACGTGGTCGCCGGACTGCACCACCACATCGTCATTGGCGATGATGACTTCTCCTCCGCCATCTGCCGTATTGCGCACCAGCGCGCCGATGGTGGCACCTTCCGGCAGATCGATATCCTCCAGCGCCCGTCCTACCACCTTCGAGGATTTGGCATCCCCGTGGGCGATAAGCTCCATGGCCTCCGCCGCCCCGCGGCGCAGTGAGTGAACATTCACCATATCGCCGCGCCGCACGTGGGTGAGCAGGCTGCCGATGGTGGTGGTCTGGGGGGAGATAGCAATATCAATATCGCCACCCTGAACCAGGTCTACATAAGCCGGGTTGTTGATCAGCGTCATCACCTTACGTGCGCCCAGCCGTTTGGCCAGCATTGACGACATGATATTGGCTTCATCGTCGTTGGTCAGGGCGAGAAAGACATCAGTGTCTTCAATATTCTCTTCCAGCAGCAGATCCTGATCGGTACCGCTGCCGTGCAGGACAATGGCGCGCTCGAGGTTTTCGGAGAGGCGTGCACAGCGGGCGAGGTTATGCTCAATGATGCGGACGTTGTAGCGTCCTTCCAGTTTCTTCGCCAGCCGGTAGCCGATGTTGCCGCCGCCGGCGATAGTAAGGCGCTTGTAAGGCACATCCAGACGGCGCAGCTCGCTCATCACCGCACGGATATCCGCCTTGGCGGCAATGAAGAAAACTTCATCATCTGCCTCGATCACCGTTGAACCGGTGGGCATAATGGCGCGATTTCGCCGATAAATGGCCGCTACCCGTGACTTCACGTTAGGCATGTGCTGGCGCAGATAGCTCAGCTCCTGCCCCACCAGCGGCCCACCGTGGTAGGCGCGGACTGCCACCAGCTGCACCTTGCCGTCGGCGAAATCCAGCACCTGTAATGCACCCGGGTTTTCAATCAGTCGGAAGATGTAGTCAGACACCAGCTGCTCCGGGCTGATCAATACATCGATGGGGATGGCGCCGCTTTCAAAAAGAACACGGTGAGTGAGGTAAGAGGTGGAGCGAACCCGTGCGATCTTAGTGGGCGTGCGGAACAGGCTGTCAGCGACGCGGCAGGCGATCATGTTGATCTCATCGTTGTTGGTAACCGCGATCAGCATGTCCGCATCTTCTATGCCCGCCTGGATCAGGATATCCGGATGGGAGCCCTCGCCGGTAATTACCCCGATGTCGAGCCGGTCGCGCAGCTCGCGCAGCCGGAGCTCATCGGTATCCACTACCGTAATGTCGTTGGCTTCACTGGCGAGGTGCTCGGCAAGACTGCCGCCTACCTGTCCGGCGCCAAGGATAATGATCTTCATAGGCCTTCCTTACTCACGGATAAAACCCACCGTTGCACATGCCATTTAACCCCAGGCCTGATGACCATGCGCATGATGTTAAACCTTATCGCTGATCTGTGTGGGTTTACGCAGGCGCGCGTAATAGAACCCGTCGTGCCCATCTACCCCGGGCAGCAGTTGACGGCCGCAGGGCTGTGCGATGCCCCATGGAACGTCCAATAAATCACAGGTAGCGGCCGGCTGTCGATTAAGGAATGCTTCGACCACCTGGGTATTTTCTTCAGGCATGACGGAACAGGTGGCGTACAGCAGGATACCGCCGGGTTTAAGCAGAGGCCACAGGCTGTCGAGCAGCTGGCCTTGCAGCTGCGCCAGCTTGGTGATGTCAGCGGGGTTGCGCAGGACCTTGATATCCGGGTGGCGACGGATAATACCGGTGGCGGAGCAGGGGGCGTCAAGCAGGATGCGGTCGAAGGGCTGGCCGTCCCACCAGCCTGCGGGCTGGCTGGCATCGCCACACAGAATCCGGGCTGTCACCTTCAGGCGCGTCAGGTTTTCCCGAACCCGGGCCAGTCGCCGCTCGTCAGCATCCAGCGCCACGACCTCCAGGTCAGGGGCGCTTTCCAGGATGTGACCGGTCTTGCCGCCCGGTGCCGCACAGGCATCCAGCACACGCTGGCCGGCTTCCAGTTCCAGCAGGCCGGCGCTGAGTTGAGCAGCTTCATCCTGCACACTGATCAAGCCCTCATCGAACAGCGGCAGCTGGCGCGGGTCCCGGGGCTGTGCCAGGGTCAGTCCCACCGGGCTGTAGGGAGCGGGTTGGACAGTAATATCGCGCGTGGCGAGATCCGCAAGGTAGGCCTCGCGCGCAACCTTATGGGTGTTGAGTCGCAGGGTAAATGGCGGATGTGCGTTGTTGGCCGCGACTATCTGTTCTATCTGGTTCGGCCAGGCGCGTTGGAGCTGGTCGAGCAGCCAGGTCGGGTGACTGGTGGCGTAGGCTGGATGGGTCTGCAGCTGGCGCTCCAGCTCTTCCCGCTCCCGCTGAAAGCGGCGCAGCACCCCGTTAATCAACTTGGTCGCCCAGGGCTTCTTTAACGGACGTGCCGCTTCTACCGTTTCGCTGATGGCCGCATGGTCGGGCACGCGCATCTGGGTCAGCTGGTACAGCCCCAGTAACAGCAGGGCCTGGATATCGCTGTCTTTACCCCGCAGCGGTTTATCGAGCAGGCGTTGCAGAAAGGTGTCCAGTCGTGGCTGCCAGCGCAGGGTGCCGAAACAGAGTTCCTGCAGAAACGGACGTTCGCTCTCGGGCAGTCTGGCTTGGGTGGCGGGTAACAGGCTCGACAGTGACCCCTGCTGGCGCAGGATCTGGCCAATGATCTGGGCTGCAGCTGTACGGGCAGTGAGCGCCATCAGACGGGTAGCTCCAGCTGCTCTCCCTCGCTGAACAGCGCTGGATGACCGCGCAGCAGCTCTTCGATGGAGACGGGTTTTTTACCGGGCAGCTGTACCTGCTGAAGCAGCAGACTGTTATCCCCGCAACTGACACGGATGCCTGATGGACTGACTTCAATGATTCTGCCGGGGGGCTGGCTGTTGTTGCCTGCCACCACCTGACTGGACCACAGACGAATGCGCTCTTCACTGCCGGCTTTCTGCAGAAAGGCGACAGGAAAGGGGTTGAAGGCGCGGACCTTACGCTCAAGTACGGCGGCCGGTTGGCGCCAGTCGAGCAGCGCTTCTTCTTTCAACAGTTTCGGTGCATAGCAGCTCAAACTGTCCTCTTGGGCTTCGGGCTGTGCCGTGCCGCGCGCCAATTGCTCCAGCGCATCCAGAAGGGCTGGCGCTCCGATAGTTAACAGGCGATCGTGCAGGATTCCGCCGGTATCATCGGGAAAAATCGGGCATTGGCTCTTGACCAGCATCGCACCCGTGTCTAATCCCACGTCCATCTGCATGATGGTCACCCCGGTACGGTCATCTCCTGCCTCAATGGCGCGCTGGATGGGAGCGGCCCCGCGCCAGCGAGGCAGCAGCGAGGCATGAACATTGATGCAGCCCAGCCGGGGGGTATCGAGCACTGCCTGAGGCAGCAACAGCCCATAGGCTACGACCACCATGATGTCGGCCTGCAGAGCGGCCAGTTCGGCCTGGGCGGCCGGGTCCTTCAGGGATACCGGCTGGTACACCGGAATAGCATGTTCCAGGGCCAGCGCCTTTACCGGGCTGGCGGTCAGTTTCTTACCGCGTCCCGCCGGGCGATCCGGTTGTGAGTAAACCGCAATGACCTGATGCCGGCTGTCCAGCAGGGCCTGCAGATGATGAGCGGCAAAATCCGGTGTGCCGGCGAAGACAATACGCAGGCTGGCAGCGGAATCGTGAGAATGGGAAGCTACAGTCATGTATATCTGGTCGTCCGAAACCGGAGGAAGAAAAAAGCCTGATGGGTTAGATCAGGCTTGGGCGCGATGTTTCTTTTCGAGTTTCTTGCGGATACGTGAGCGTTTGATCGGCGATACGTAATCCACAAAAAGTTTACCGTTGAGATGGTCGATCTCATGCTGGATACAAACTGCCAGCAGGCCTTCCGGCTCGATGGTGAATGGATTGCCGTCGCGATCCAGTGCGCTGACCCGCACATGGCCGGGTCGTACCACGGTCTCATAGAAGCCGGGGATCGACAGGCATCCTTCGTCGTATTCCTGCAGTTCAGCGTCCAGCACAGTGATCTCGGGATTGATAAACACCAGCGGCTGGGAACGATCCTCGCTGATGTCGATAACGATGACACGCTCATGCACGTTCACCTGCGAGGCCGCCAGGCCGATGCCCGGGGCGTCGTACATGGTTTCGAACATGTTATCGACCAGTTGCCGGATACGATCGTCGACCACGGCGACAGGTTTCGCGACTGTCCGCAGGCGTGGATCGGGAAATTCAAGTATCTCTAATATCGCCATAGCTTGTGACAAACTTCTAGTAAAAAGACAATAACCGCTGCTAACATGATGATCGCACAGCATTTATGCCGCACACGCAGGTCAGCCGGCGGGCGGTAGATTGCGCTATTATAACGTCAACGGCAGGGTGAAATCCTGCTTTACTGTAAGTGCAACGTTAAAAATGGCGGCGCAGCTACCGGGTTCAAGGGTGACGCATCGACAGGTAACGCAAATTGCTGTGGAAATTTGTGCTAGCCTTCTTTTTGGCGACACTGTGCCAGTGGGCGCTGCTACCTTCCAGGACCGAAAAAAACAGGATCGGTTTCTATGAAAAAAATGATAATTGCGGTACTCGCAGGGTCACTGCTGAGTGTGTTGACTTGGGCTCAGGGCGGGTTATTACGTGATAACCACCCGGATGAATACACTGTAAGAAAGGGCGATACCCTGTGGGATATCTCCAACACCTTCTTAAATACTCCCTGGATGTGGCCGGAAATCTGGCACGTTAATCCGCAGATTGAAAACCCTCATCTTATCTACCCCGGCGATGTCATCCGTCTGATTTATCTGGATGGCCAGCCTCGTCTGACCCTGGACCGTACCGTTCGCCTTGCGCCCGGTGATGCCAAGCTCGGCCCGAGTGTCCGCGTGCTGCCTAACGAAGATGCCATCCCCGCGATCCCGCTGGACCGCATCGATGCTTTTCTGTCCCGCAGCCGCATCCTTGACCTGGACGATATGGAAAGTGCGCCTTACATGCTGGCCGGACCGGAGAAGCGGATTGTGGTCGGTGCTGGCGATACCGCCTACGCCCGTGGTGATTTCAGCGGCAATATCAAGAACTACGGTGTCTTCCGCAAGGGTGACAAGTATGTTGATCCGGAAACCAAAGAGTTTCTGGGTATCCACGCCCAGAGCATTGGTACCGTCAGCGTCCAGTCGGTTAAAGATGATATCGCGACCGTTCGCGCTATCCGTAGCACGGAAGAGATCCGCATGGGCGACCGTCTGCTGCCCAACGAAGAGCGTTCTGTGGACTCCATCTTCTATCCCAGCGCTCCGGACACCGATATTGAAGGTGTGATCCTGGGTGTGGAAGGCGGTGTAAGTCAGGTCGGCAAGATGAACGTGGTGATCCTGAACCGCGGTGACCGCGAAGGCCTGCAGGTAGGTAACGTACTGGCCATCTACAAAACCGGTGAACTGGTGCGTGACCGAGTGACCAACGAGCGGGTGCAGCTGCCGGATGAGCGCGCTGGTCTGCTGATGGTGTTCCGCACCTTCGAGAAGATGAGCTTTGGCCTTGTTCTGGAAGCTGATCGTCCGCTCTCCGTGAACGACAAAGTACGCAATCCCTGATAAATCTTATTTGACCCAGCCGCTTCATAGATGAAGCGGCTGCTCCACCTAACAAGGATGTTTATGTGCGATTCCCTTCACGCTAACCTTCTTCTTCAACGTCTACCGGATTGCGGCCCCGCCAGTTACTGGCGTCTGCGGGAGGCGTTTGGCATGCCGGAGGCTATCCTCCGCCAAGCTTCTACCAGTCTTGCCGCTTTCCTTAAGCCATCGGCAGTGCAGGCTCTGCAGGATTACCAGCAGCACGGAGAAGCGAGCCAGCTCGGGCGCCTGGTAGTCCATGATCTCGCTTGGCTGAGTGAGCATCCCGAAGTAACTGTGATCGGTGTGGATGATGCTGACTACCCGGCATTGCTGCGGGAAATCCGCCGCCCGCCACCCCTGTTGTATGTGCTGGGCGACCCGGCCTGCCTGAACCTGCCGCAGATCGCCATCGTAGGCAGTCGCAATCCAACCCCCGGCGGCAGTGACAATGCTTACCAGTTCGCCCGTTTCCTGGCCGGTGCCGGATTCACGATCACCAGCGGACTGGCACTGGGGGTGGATGGCGCCGCCCATGCCGGTGCTCTGGCGGTGGAAGGTAGGACGGTAGCGGTGCTGGGTACAGGCATTGACCGGATTTATCCGGCGCGCCACCGGCGGCTCGCGCAAGACATCGTGGCTCAGGGTGGAGCGCTGGTGTCTGAGTTTCCCCTCGACACCCGCTCTAATGCCGGTAATTTCCCTCAACGCAATCGCATTATCAGCGGCTTGAGCTGCGGTACGCTGGTGGTGGAGGCGGCAGTCCAGAGCGGCTCCCTGATTACCGCTCGACTGGCGCTGGAACAGAACCGTGAGGTGTTTGCCATTCCCGGTTCCATTCATAACCCGCTGGCGCGTGGCTGTCACAAACTGATCCGGGAGGGGGCCAAGCTGGTGGAAACAGGCCAGGACATTGTGGAAGAGCTTGGGGCGCTCCTGGGCTTTCAGCAGGTAGAACTGAGGGATCATGGGGCTGAGGCGGCTGACCCGGCGGTAGCTCTGGAGCCAGCGGAGGCCAGCCTGTTACAGGCCATGGGCTATGACCCGGTCGATGTGGACACACTGGCGCAGCGTACGTCGCTGGATGTGGGGGTGATCGCGGCGCAGCTGGTTGGTCTGGAGATAAAAGGGGTGGTCAGCAGTATGCCGGGCGGTTATGTACGGTCATCCCGGTAACCTGTGGCGCGCGTTCCTGTTGAGCCAGCCGGCGCGGTGCTTTAGAGTGCGGGCTCGTTGTTAACGGGCGATGCCCCTTTGTCGCAAGGATATCTCTCATGACCGACTGGTCACTTAATCCCCGTATCCGCCACGCAGCACACGTCATGCGCCTGGGCGGGGTTATCGCCTATCCCACCGAAGCCGTGTGGGGTCTCGGATGTAATCCCTTTGACCGACAGGCGGTGGAATTTCTGTTGTCACTCAAACAGCGGCCTATGCACAAGGGCCTCATCCTGATCGCAGCGGATATCCACCAGCTTGAGCCTTTTATTCATCACCTGGACGACCTCCAGCGGCAACGCTTGAAGAATTCATGGCCCGGCCCGGTTACCTGGCTGGTGCCCAGAAATGCCTTCGCCCCCTTCTGGGTAACGGGTGATTCCCCGTCCATTGCGTTGCGTGTGACGGATCATCCCCTGGCCGCCGGCTTGTGCCGCGCATTCGGCGCGCCGATCGTATCCACCTCCGCCAATCCCCAGGGCCGTCCGCCCGCCCGCGATACCTTAACATTGCGGCGTTATTTTGGCGGGCAGCTGGACGTTATCGCCCCCGGCAAGGTCGGGCGTCGGGAAAAGCCTTCGGAGATCCGCGATTTACTGACCGGCGAAATCCGTCGGCCCGGCTGAGCCCGGTCCGAACCAATACAACCCCTGAACAGCCGGGCGTACAATAGCGACCCGGCCATTCACAAGCCTGATTCCCCCGTGGATCACGATGACCAGAGAGAGGATCTATGAGCGAAATTACCCCCGACAAGGCAGCCGTAAAGGCTTACCTGCTGGATCTGCAGGATCGCATCTGTGCAGCCCTCGAGGAGGAGGACGGTGGCGGGAAATTTATTGAGGATGCCTGGGTCAGAGCGGAAGGCGGCGGCGGACGTTCCCGCGTACTGGCTGAAGGGACAGTGATTGAAAAGGGCGGGGTGAATTTCTCCCACGTCCACGGTCAGCAGATGCCGGCTTCCGCCACAGCCCATCGGCCGGAGCTGGCCGGACGGGCGTTCGAAGCCATGGGGGTGTCGCTGGTGATCCACCCGCGTAATCCTTATGTCCCGACCAGCCACGCCAACGTACGTTTTTTTATCGCGGAGAAAGAGGGCGCAGCCCCGGTGTGGTGGTTCGGCGGGGGCTATGACCTGACGCCTTACTACGGCAATGAAGACGATTGCCGCCATTGGCACCAGACCGCCCGGCAGGCCTGCGCACCTTTTGGCGAGGAGGTTTATCCAAGGTTCAAACAGTGGTGCGATGACTACTTTTTTCTCAAACACCGCAACGAAGCCCGCGGAGTCGGCGGGTTGTTCTTTGACGACTACAATGCCGGTGGCTTTGAGCAGAGCTTTGCACTCATGCGGTCGGTGGGCGACAGCTATATGCCCGCCTATCAGCCGATCATGGCTCGCCGTAAAAACCAGGCCTATGGCGATCATGAGCGCCAGTTTCAGCTATATCGCCGCGGCCGCTATGTGGAGTTCAACCTGGTCTATGACCGGGGCACTCTTTTTGGTCTGCAGACCGGCGGGCGTACCGAGTCTATCCTGATGTCGCTGCCACCGCTGGTGCGCTGGGAGTACAATTGGCAGCCCCCGGCAGGGTCGCCGGAAGCGGAACTGTATGAGAAGTTCCTGCCGGCCCGTGACTGGGTTTAATGATGTAACCATCAAGCCACTCCGAGAGGGTGGCTGATGCTTCAAGAACGATAACAACACGATTTACACACTGGACTTACCCATGACTGATCTTTACGCCGTGTTCGGCAACCCTATCAACCACAGCAAGTCGCCTCATATTCATCGTCATTTTGCCGAGCAGACCGGCCAGGACATGACCTACACCAAGCAGCTGGTGGGTCAGGATGAATTCGAGCAGGCGGCCAATGAATTCTTCAGCAAGGGTGGGAAAGGACTGAACATCACCATGCCATTTAAGCTGGATGCCTACCGGTTCGCTCACCAGCTTACCCAGCGTGCGCGCCGGGCCGGGGCGGTCAATACGCTGGCCCTGAGGGCTGACGGGAGCATCCTGGGGGACAATACCGATGGCATCGGCATGATCCACGACATGCACAACCTTGGCTGGGAGTTGCGGGGCAAGCGGGTGCTGGTGCTGGGAGCAGGCGGCGCGGTGCGCGGTATCCTGCAGCCTTTACTGGAGCAGGATCCGCAGGAAGTGGTTATCGTTAACCGCACCTTTCACAAAGCCGAAGAGCTGGCCAATAGTTTTCACGATCTTGGAGAAGTACGCGCGCTGCGGCTGGAGGATATCCAGGGTCAGCAGTTTGATATCGTGATCAACGGTACCTCGACCAGCATGCAGGGTGAATTGCCGCCGCTGCCGGACGATGTCCTGGCACCCGGTGCCTGTTGTTATGACATGGCATACGGCGCTGAGCCGACTCTGTTTCTGCAATGGGCCAGCGTCCACAAGGCGGCCAGTGTTGCCGACGGTCTGGGGATGCTGGTGGGTCAGGCGGCAGAAGCCTTTTACCTGTGGCGACAGATTCGTCCTGAAGTCGTTCCGGTCATCACGGCGATGCGGCGGCAGATGAACGAAAAAAATAAATAAGTCATAGTTACGTTTGTTGTCTCACATATTCCTCCGTTGCGCCGCTCAGGCGGCGCCGAGGATCTTAAATTCCGCTGTGTTTTCAATAGAAAAAATTCCTCCTGCTTTTTCTGCTGCTTTCGTTATCGCTCATAAAAATACATTAGTTTTCAAGCAGATTTTTCTGACCGTTTTGTTTTGCTGATAAAAAGCAAAACCGCGCTGCGACTTGCGTTAAATTCAAGCTGGCGCGGAGAGTTGGTGTCGAGGGAGCGGCATAAAAAATTTTCTGTAACGGGAAAAATATTTTCGAAGAAATTGTGATGCAGGAATATATGCGGCTGCGGACTTTCGCTATATAGTTTTTCGGCTTGCTGTTGAAAGCGCAACGCGGACAGCAGTAAACGGACGCTATCGTTCACCGTAATGATAAACATCCCAAGGTGTTGTCCGCACAATAATAACGTAACGTGAGAGAGCTAAAATGTTAAAGAAAGCACTATTCTCAGTAGTCCTGTTGTCCATGTCAGCGAGTGTCTTCGCTGCAAAAAATCGCCCCGATGGTTATGTCACTATCTGTAAGACGGGTCAAACCTGTTCGGTCAGTTCATCAACCAACGTTGCCTTCGGTGCGGCCGATAAATTTGTGTACAAGGTGTTAAGCGGCAGCTTTTCCTGTTCAGTCGCCACCTTTGGTTCAGATCCCAACCCCTCCAAGTCGGTGAAGGAATGTTCTATTCCGTCCGGCAGTTCTGGTGGCGGTGGCACACCCAGTTCCTCCTCCAGCTCTTCCAGTTCATCTGGCGGTTCATCAGGTGGCGGTAATTCCGGCGGTATTACGGGCGCCTCCTGCTCGCCGAACGGTTCTACCACAGTGAACTCCACCATCCGTGTCACCAGCGGTACTTATGATGGTAGTTGCCGTGTTCATAACGCGGGCAGTGGTCTGGGTGACGGCAGCCAGAGTGAAAGCCAGAAGCCGGTCTTCCGGGTGGAAAACGGTGCGACCCTGCGCAACGTCATCATCGGTAAAAACGGTGCGGACGGTATCCACGTGTACAACGGCGGTACCATCAACAACGTAACCTGGCAGGACGTGGGTGAAGATGCATTGACCATCAAGTCATCCGGTACGGTGAATGTCAGTAACATTTCTGGTTACGATGCTGGTGACAAGTTCTTCCAGGTAAATGCGGCGAGCACCCTGCGGGTGAGCAACTGTATTATCCGCAACGCCGGCAAGGCCCTGCGTCAGAACGGTGGTACTACCTATAAGATTGATGTGGCCTTCGACCGTTGTGATATTTCCGGTATGAAGGAAGGTATCTTCCGCACCGACAGTTCTACCAGTGTGGCCCGCATCACCAACAGCCGTGTGAAAAGTGGTACAACCATTTGTATCGGCTTTAAATCCGGTAATTGCACGTCGTCCGGTATTACCTACTATTAATTTTTACTGTTGAAATATGTGTTGATAAAGCGCTGGCTTTGGTCAGCGCTTTTTTATTTTCTGCTCAGTCTCGATGAAAAAATAATTTGAATTGACAGGCTCAGCCGAAAACTCTGCAAGAGTAAGACAAGCAGATTTACACTTTCAGGGATAAAATCTCAAAAAAATAATCGTAAAAATTCAGACTCGAGCAACATCAACTACCATCTGCGGTAATGGTGAGGCCAGCTAGTAATAGCAATTTTGTCTACTTAATAGCTCCCTTTTCGTTTACCTCCCCTTGCTATACCTTTATATTTTTCACCCGCTTGAAAGTTAGCAGTAAGCGTAACGCGAACAATCATTGCCTGACGGTTTTTTTATATTTCCGGTTGAGGTGTGATTGTGAAAAATAAAAAAATCGACTTTGTTCGCACAATAATAACGTCACGTGAGAGAGCTAATATTATGCTGAAAAAACTTTTGTTTTCCATTGTTGTTCTATCCTTCTCCGCCAGCGTCTTCGCTGCTAAAAACCGCCCTGATGGCTACGTTACTATCTGTAAGACGGGTCAAACCTGTTCAGTCAGTTCATCAACCAATGTTGCTTTTGGTGCCGCCGATAAATTTGTATATAAAGTATTGAGCGGCAGCTTTTCCTGCTCCGTTGCTACCTTCGGCTCTGATCCGAATCCCTCCAAGTCAGTGAAGGAGTGTTCGATTCCATCGGGCAGTTCGGGAGGCGGTGCTTCCAGCTCATCCAGCAATAACAACTCCGGTGGTGGTTCAGCCAGTGTCAGCCTGGGCGCCTCGGCGGGTAACGGCAGTGTTTCATTGAGCTGGTCTACATCGGCCAACATCAATGCCATAGAAATCTACCGCGATACCGATTCCGACCCGAGCGGCCGCGTGCGTATCGCCAGCCTGAGTGGCAGTGCGCGCAGTTACACCGCTACCGGTTTATCCAATGGCACGACCTATTGGTTCTGGGTGAAATACCGTTTGAGCGACAATAACTGGTACAACTCCAACGCTGCCTCTGCGCAGCCCAGTGGTTCTTCCGGCGGCGGCTCCAGCAGTTCATCTGGTGGTAACTCCGGTGGTATTACCGGTGCATCCTGCTCACCCAACGGCTCTACCACCGTGAATTCCACCATCCGTGTCACCAGCGGTACTTATGATGGTGGTTGCCGTGTACACAACGCGGGCAGTGGTCTGGGTGACGGCAGCCAGAGTGAAAGCCAGAAGCCGGTCTTCCGGGTAGAAAATGGTGCGACCCTGCGCAATGTCATCATTGGTAATAATGGCGCGGACGGTATCCACGTATACAACGGCGGCAATATCGATAACGTGACCTGGCAGAACGTGGGTGAAGACGCGCTCACCATCAAGTCATCGGGTACAGTGAATGTTTCCAACATCGAGGGTTATGATGCAGAAGATAAATTCTTCCAGGTGAATGCGGCGAGTACGTTACGGGTGAGCAACTGCATTATTCGCAATGCCGGCAAGGCTCTGCGTCAGAACGGTGGTACCACCTACAAGATTGATGTGGCGTTCGACCGCTGTGATATTTCGGGCATGAAGGAAGGTGTGTTCCGCACCGACAGTTCTACCAGTGTGGCTCGGATTACCAACAGCCGGTTAAAGAGCGGTACGACGATCTGTATCGGCTTTAAATCCGGTAACTGTACGTCTTCCGGTATCACTTATTATTAAGTTGATGTAGCAAGTAAGCCTGCTTATCAAGCGCCGACCCATCCGGTCGGCGCTTTTTTATCAGGCTTATTGTGCTTTATAAAATGTGTAGCTCTGGCCCGCTTCTGTCTTCACATCCCAGGATTGGCTGTCCCGTAACAGAACGCTCGGTGCGGATGATTCACCGGCAATCAACGGTGTTTTGATAACGGGCACGGCGAAAAACGGATTGGGATTTTCGCCCGTCGCTGCCACCAACCGTTTGTCCTCCGCCAGAGGGGTGTGTACACGCAAGCGTGCGTTGCCACCCAGACGTGAATGTATCTTTACTTGCGTCAGCTCACCGTCCTGCCATGCGATGTCGATGACGAAACCGCCCCGGGTCACCAGACCGCTTGCCGATCCTGCAGGCCAGGCATCCGGCAGCGCGGGCAGAAGGTGAATCACACCGTCGTGACTCTGCACCAGCATCTCGGCGATGCCTGCGGTCACACCGAAGTTGCCATCGATCTGAAACGGTGGATGTGCATCAAACATGTTTCCGTAGGTGCCGCCTTTTTCGGTGGTGGCGACAGTTTCTTCCGTGAGGTTGATCTGTTCTTTCAATAGATCGAAAGCACGGTTGCCATCGAGGAAGCGCGCCCACCAGTTGATCTTCCAGCCCATGGACCAGCCGGTAGATTTATCACCGCGATGCGCCAGCGACACCTTGGCCGCTTCAAATAACGCTGGCGAACGGTAGGGAGAAATCTGATTGCTCGGGAACAATCCATAAAGATGCGATACATGGCGATGATGATCTTCAGGATCATCCCAATCCTCCAGCCACTCCTGCAGCTGACCGAAGCGGCCGATCTGCATGGGCGGCAGTTGATCACGTTTGTGTTGCAGTTCTTGTGCAAAATCCGCGTCGATGCCCAGGATGCCGGCTGCGTCGATGACGGCGGAGAACAGATCAAACACCAGCTGGTTATCCATGGTGGTGCCGGCACTGATGGAGGTAGGTGTGCCCTCGCGGCGGTAGGTATTTTCCGGCGAGTTGGATGGCACCACTACCAGCCATTGATGAGTGGGTTCACGGCGCAGACTGTCGGCAAAAAACTGCGCTGCACCGCGCAGCACCGGATAATACTTGCGCAGAAAAGCTTCATCGCCCGTGTACAGGTAGTGCATCCACAGATGTTGGCTCAGCCAGGCGCCGCCGGTTTGCCACTGGCCATAAAAGGGCGCGTCCACTTGTCCGGTGATACGCCAGATGTCGGTATTGTGATGCATCATCCAACCCCGGGCACCATAGAGCTTGCTGGCGCTTTCCTGGCCGGTGACGGCGAGGTCTTCCAGCATGTCGAACAGCGGTTGATGCAGTTCCGATAACTGGGTTATCTCAGCGGGCCAGTAATTCATCTCGGTGTTGATGTTCACGGTGTATTTGCTGTCCCACGGCGGATTGGTATGCGGGTTCCAGATCCCCTGCAGGTTTGCTGGCTGCGTACCCGGCTGCGAACTGCAGATCAGCAGATACCGGCCGAACTGAAAATACAGCATCGCCAGATGCGGATCGTCCTGCTGTGCAAAATTCGCGATGCGCTGATCGGTGGGTTGATTGATCGCGGGTGTGCTACCCAGATCCAGGGTGACGCGATTAAAAAACGCCTGATAAAACTGCTGATGCTCCCGCAGCAGCGTGGCGTAAGGTTTATTGGTGGCCTGCTGCAGAGTCTGTTCAGCGCGGGCGAAGCTGTCTCCGCTGACATCATCGTAATGATTGAAGTTGGTGCCCACCGCGATGCGAATGATGACTTCATCGGCAGCGTCTATCACCAGGCCCTCGGCATCTTTTGTCAGCTGGCCGCCACGAAGCTGTGGTTCAACCAGCGCAGTGAAGCGGATCTTGCCTTCCACACCTTCGTGCGAACCGCCCTGGCCTTCAATACGCAGGCGCTTATCTTCTACATGCAGTTGATGTGTCTGCGGACTGTTGAAACCCAGACGGGTCGAAATCTGCCCGGCGCGATCGGCCGTCAGGCGAACCACCACCACCTGATCGGTAAACGAGGTGAATATCTCCCGCGTAAACTCAACCCCGCCATGACGATAGCGCACCAGCGCGGTGGCGTTGCTGATGTCGAGTTCGCGATAAAAATCGGTAAAGTCTTCGTGGCCGGCAAAGCTCAGGGTCAGATTGCCCACCGTCTGATAGGGCATGCCACTGTTGGTGGAGCGGATGGTACGGTTAGCAAGCAATTGTGCCTGTTCGTATTTTCCGGAAAAAAGCAGCTGTGTAATCTCTTCCATCGCTTCGGCCGCGGCGGGATTTACGTTGTTGTTCGGCCCGCCGGCCCAGATAGTGTCTTCATTCAGCTGCAGCTGTTCCTGTGCGGGATGGCCAAAGATCATAGCGCCCAGCCGGCCATTGCCCAGCGGCAGGGCGTAGTTCCAGTTCTTGGCTGGCTGGTCGTACCAGAGCCGGAAGTCGGTGACTGCTGAGGGTTTATGAATTGACTGGCAGGAAAGACTCAACAGACAGGCGCCGATCCACAGCAGGGGGCGCAGGCGCGGAAAACGAAGACGGGAAAAAATTGTTATTAGCATGACGATCATCCTGTTTGAAAATCTGCGATCAGCAAATGCATATCCATCATGAACAGCGGTGTTGCAACCAGATGCTGACGATAGCAAAAAAAAGCCCGCTCGCGCGGGCTGAACAACGCTGATATCAGGGAAGCGCGCGGTAGACCAGATTGCGGAATTTCACTTTACCACTGCCTGCGGCGTAGATCGCGGGACGCAGACTCATAAATCCGTAAGCCACATTGTGGTGGTATCCCGAGACCTCCATCTGCGTATCATACTTATGCCAGGTTTTGCCCTGATCGACGCTGTAATGGATGGTCAGGATATGCCGGTCGTTCGTCACACGCAGGCGGAACTGGTTGCCCGCAGGGCGAGCGGTGTAGCGCTGATCCATGCCATAGCGGTGCAGCAGAAATCCCCGCTCGGCAATGCCGACGCCGGCGTAGAGTTTGTCGTTGTAGAACAACAGCGCACCACCGAGGGCGCCCGGTTCCAGTTCTATATCCACTTCAAACTGATAGGCCTGATCGCCGGTCACGAAGGTCATGGGAGAAGAATTGCTGGGCGAATCACCTTTGGGACTTAGCTCCAGATAATGACCCCGTTCATCTTTACCGTAATGCAGGCGCTGGTTTTCGGTGACGTCACCGCGGAAGAAACTCCACTGCACGCCGAACTTGTTGGTGCTGAAGTCATCAGAGAACGCCATGCCGTGCGGTCCTTCTATGCCGCCTTTGGGCTTGGGAATCGGTTGGCCAACGTCGTAGCCTTTGGAGCGGAACCAGCCATCATCGGTCCACTCGATGGGTTCGAGCATCGTCTGGCGGCCCAGTGTGTGGAAACCATTTTCGTAGCCGTGATACACCATGTACCAGTCACCGTCAGCAGGACCTTCGACCAGGGTTGCGTGGCCGCGCGACCACCATTTTTCTGCGGCTGATTCGGTGCGGATGATGGGATTGTAGGGTGAGTTTTCCCAAGGGCCGTGCACGGATTTGGAACGTGCGGCAATTACCATGTGACCGGTGGGTGGACCGGCGGTGCCGCCGACAGCGGTGACCATGTAGAAATAATCACCGTGCTTTAACATCTTCGGCCCTTCCTGCGCATAACTTTCCACATCCCATTCCTCGGGATACTTCCAACCGTCGTAGACGTGTTTCATCTCACCCACCAGGCTCTGGCCGTCATCGGATAACTGCACATAATCGCCGTGGGAGAAAAACAGATAGCGTTTGCCATCCTCGCCCACCAGATGGCCCGGATCGATGCGGTCCGGGTATTTTCTATCGGGATTAAGATCAACAGGATCGGACCAGGGACCGCGAATATCATCGGCCCATACGACATAGTTGGAGTTGTGGCCAGGCAGCTTCGCTGGGATAAACACATAGTAACGGCCGTTGTGCTTGGTCAGCTCCGGTGCCCAGATGCTGCCGACATACTTGGTCAGCGCCGGACCGATGGGTTGCCAGTTGATCATGTCCTGCGAATGCCAGATGGTCAGCGCGGGATAGGATTCGAAGGTGGAAAACACCATGTAATAATCTTTTCCATCTTTCAGGATGCTCGGGTCCGGACGATCACCGGCAACAATTGGATTAAGATAAGTGCCATCACCCAGGTCCGCTTTGCGCTGACCTTCGTGGGTACTGGCCCAGGTCTGGCAGTGACGCAGGAAGGAAATACCCAGGTGCTCAGTACAATTTTTTTCCGCAGTGTGTTGAGCTGATGGTGGTGCGTTGTGGCAGGCGCTCAGCAGCAGTGCTACCAGCGCATAAAATAAAATAGCGCGTTGATTCATGGACAGTACCTCTTTCTCTCTCGTGATTTATTGTGGGTGTTGCTGAAAAAATCCGGCTGTAGCCCCTTGAATATTTCGCAGCAACTTTTTGTTAAAAAATAGAACGCTATAAATCCATATGCCGGCTCACAAGATCCATGGCCACCACATGGCGCCCCGGATTTCTGGTGCCTTGAAGCAGTTTTTCCATCTCACTGAACGCGGCATTGATCATAAATTTGGAATCCTGGCGCACCGAGCACAAAGGATTGGGCAGGAAATCCAGCATGGTGTGATCGTCAAAGGTAGCCAGGATCATCTCCGGCGGCACGCCGCCCCGTTCCTGACGCAGGGCATGTAGAGCACCTTCAAATAACGCAATGGATGCGGTAATCAGCACGCTGGGCAACTCCGCATGGCGCTGCAGAAATTCTGTCATCGCTGCCGCACCTTCGCTGAAACCATTGCGCGGTGCGTGGCAGATCTCGATCTGTTCAGCGGGTACCTGCAATTCGCTCAGTGCCTGCCTGAAGCCACGCACACGACCAGCGATTGACGGCATTTCCGGATTACCGGCGATAAATAAAAATCGCGCGGTTTCATCGCGTGTCCTGCTGAAGGCATGAATTTTCCGGGTCAAGGCCGCGCTGCTGGTTTCGTTCGCCGTAACGACAACCGGATATTCTGCAAAACCAAAATCGCGATCAAGCAGCACGATGCGTTGCTCAAATAATTGCGCAGCTGTGGGTGGGATCTGCGGATTGGACGGCACGACAAACAAACCGTCGATGTTGCGCTGCCGGAAATTCTGGATCAGCTGCAGCTGCATATCGGGATCGTCATAACAGCAGGACGTAAACAACTGCAGGCCCGCAGCGCGGCAGCGGATTTCCAGCAGCTCAGCCAGCGCCGCAAAGAAGTGGTTCGACAGGCGCGGAACGATCAATGCCAGGGAGTCGGTGCGCTGCAAGCGGAGGCTGCGGGCGGTATGGTTAATCTGGTAACCATGCTCGTCGGTGTAGCTTTTGATCCTGGCCTCGGTCTTGGCGCTAATGCGGTACTGCCGCGCTTTCCCCAGCAATACCAGCCTGACGGTAGTAACCGAAACCCCCAGTTCTGCTGCGATTTCTTCGATCGTCTTGCCCATAATTTTCACTTATCTGTTTTTATCGATTTTTTAAGATTAAGCCAGTGCTAACACGAATTTGCAACCCGTAAATTAAAAATAAGGGGGTTATTGTGTTCATCGGAGGGCTGTGATAGCTTAAAAGCTAACACGTATTAGCAATGACGAATCATGCGCCAGCAATAGCCGCCTTTGAGTTCGGACATAACAATAAAGTCGACCCTGCGATACTGAGAGAACCGCCGATGACAATAATGATTCTGCGACAGCCTGATGCCCCTTTCCCATCATCCTGCCGTTTGCATGACTGCAAAAGCCCTGCAGCGCAGCCGCGCTCCAGCGGGGTATTCCCCTATCTTGCCAGCTCCCTTGCCGGGCTGACCCCCTGACGGAATTTTTAGATTCTCCAGGTACAACCTGCTCAGGTTGCACACCCGGAGCAGACTGATTACGCAGCGCCGCCTCACTAATTGCCCGCGAGACGCTGTGGAGATGGAGCTACTCGCAGGACGCGCTGCAGGAGATGAGAGAACCCAGGACGATAACGCAAAAAATAATTAACGAGGTATCAACCATGAAGCATAAAAACTTTAAACAAAAATTATTAACGCTTGGTGTATGCGCAGCGATCTCTGGTGCGACGCAACCGGTGTTTGCCCAGGAGCAGGTCGAAGAGCTTCTGGTTACGGGCAGCTTCCGCGACAGTCTGGCTACCGCACTGAATGTAAAGCGCAGCAACACAGCCGCCATTGACAGCATTGTTGCCGATGACATTGCTTCGTTTCCTGACAACAACCTGGCGGAATCCATGCAGCGGATTCCCGGCGTGAACATCAGTCGCGTCGGCGGTGAAGGACAGCAGATCAGCGTGCGTGGCTTGAGTGCAGAATTCACGCGGGTACGTATCAACGGTATGGAAACCATATCAACCGGTCTGGGCAACCGTGGCCGCGCGTTTGATTTCAATATCTTTGCTTCAGAATTATTTAATCGTATTGATGTACGTAAAAGTCAGTCGGCTTCCGTAGAAGAGGGTTCATTAGGTGCGACGGTAGACTTGTCCACCGGCAAGCCATTCGATTACGACGCGTTTACGCTCGTGGGTTCGGTGCAGGGCGGTTATAACGATCTGTCGGAGTCCATTGATCCCCGCGCAACCGGGTTGATCAGTTTTACCTACGACGCCGGAAATTTCGGCGCATTGTTTTCTGTTGCTTATTCCGAGCGCGATGTGGATCAAATTGGTCACAACTCGGGGCGCTGGGAAGCGAACAACAACAATCCCAGCGGGATGGATTACTGGCGGAATCATGAGGATCTTCCTGAAGCTGTGAACAATGCCGTTCACCCGCGGTTTCCGCGGCAGATGGACCGCAACATCGATCTTGATCGGCTCGGCCTGACTGGTGTGCTGCAGTGGGCGCCCACTGAACAGACCGAAGTAATTCTTGATGCGATGTATGCGGAGATGGGTCAGGTACAGACCGAACTCGCACTTACGCCGATTTCTCTGGCACGTACCGGCGCCACCGGCCGTATCGAAACCACGGTCAATGATTACTACCACGATGAGGCGAGCAATGCACTCCTGTATGCAGACCTCTCCGGTGTTGATGTACGCAATGAACATTTCCGGCAGGACTGGAGCACAGAGTTCCATCAGATTTCTCTGCGTTTGAAGCATGAATTTTCCGACAGCCTGCGTATTGATGCGTTGATTGGTTCTTCCGAATCGCAGCATGAAGTGCATTCGGAGACCACCGCCATATTTGAGCGTTACAACGCTGACTTCAGCTACGATTACCGCAACAGCCTGCGCAACCCGGTTATTGAATACGGCTTCGATCCGGCGAGCCCGGATAACTATTGGATAGCCGAGCTGCGCGACCGTCCGGCGGATACCACGAATACCTTTGATACAGTACGCGGTGATATCTCCTATGACTTCGCGTTGGGCGATGTTGAGATGACCTTGAATACCGGCGTGTCCTGGAAAGAATTTACCTTCGAAAACCATCAGTACGCCCGCGATCGCGCGATCATCAATCAGAACAATCACACCGACCTGGCGGTGAGCGTGCCGGCAGGTTGTGACATTACGCTGGATGACGTACGGGTAACCAGTGACATGGGCTCCGTTTTCACGCCCACCGGAAATGTACCGGCGTATCTTTTACCGAACCTGGATAAGGTAGTGTCGCAGCTCGGCCTGTTCACCAACGACACCTGCTTTCCATTGACGCTCAACGAAGGCGGTGAACGCACAGTTACCGAAGAAAGCCTTGGCTATCACGTGCAGCTGGATTTTGCGACTGAACTTGCCGGCATGCCATTCCGCGGCGATATTGGTGTTCGCGAAGTAGAAACCAAACAGACGTCCAGTGGTTTGGTAAGTGGCGAGCAAACGGTTATCCAGCGTGAATACAGTGATACCCTGCCATCCATCAACCTCGTGCTTGAGCCCTGGGAAAATGTTCTGGTGCGTGCATCCTGGTCCGAGGTTATGTCACGTCCGGGTCTGGGCAGCCTCACGCCCGGCGGCAGTGTAGACCGTTTCAACCGCGTATTGACGGCAGGAAATCCCTATCTTGATCCGTTCCGTGCCGAAGCCACCGACCTCTCGGTTGAATGGTATTTCGCTGAAGAGTCGATGTTGTCACTGGCTTATTTTGAAAAAGACATCGAGTCCTTCCCGGAAAGTATCCGCGAAGATCTGAGCTGGGCACAGATCCGCGCGCTGGGCTACTCTGACAGCCTGCTGGCCCAGGGGCCGGCAACCGTTAATGACATCTTCAACTATCGCACCACCGTCAACGGTGACAACGGCGGCTTCCTGAAAGGCTGGGAACTGCAGTACCAGCACCCATTACCTTTGGCCCGCGCTGGCTGCAGGATTTCGGTATCAAAGCCAACTACACCTATATCGATTCTGAGCTCGAGCGCGGTGAAGATGGCGGCCGTGCCATCGTGACGCCGATGGAAGGTCAGTCGGACGTCAGCTGGAACGCTACGCTCTGGTACGAAAATGCCAAAGGGTTTGCCGGTCGTGTTTCCTGGACTTACCGCGACGGTTACCTGCGGACTTTCACGTCCAAGGCGGGTCCGGGTGATGACACCACTGATGCAACACGGGTTGTTGATGCCGCATTCAGCTATCAGGTCAATGACAACCTTAAGTTGACCTTTGACGCGCTTAATCTGACAGACGAAACCGAAACCTGGTTGCAGAGCGACTACAACCTGGTGGAAACCATCGTTGCCTCGGGTCGTCAGTTCTACGTCGGAGCGCAATATACTTTCTAATCTGAGTCGCAGGTTTTCAGCACGCCGCTGAAACAGGTGGCGTGCTGAAAATTACGGACATTCCCTCTATTACCACGCTGCCAGCTATACAGGCATTTTTTGGGTGTGAATCTTCACACCCTCTTTTTAACTCATACAGCGTATTGAACGGAAACATTCGCTTTCAGTGATTAATGATGTTTGTCCGGGATTGGCTTATGACAGTGAATAACAACACCCCCCTGATCAATCGCCGGCATTTTATCGGCACAACTCTGGCAACAGGCGTTGCCCTGGCTGTCGGCCCTCTGGTGCAAGCTGACACCAGTTATCCTCTGGCTGCGACTCGCAGCGGAAAAATCCGCGGTGTGACTGAACATGGCGTCCACATCTTTCGCGGTGTTCCCTACGGTGCTGATACCAGCCACCGCCGGTTTATGCCGGCACTGCAGGAAGAAAAATGGGATGGCATTCGCGATGCGTTCTACTTCGGCCCTGCTGCACCGCAGCGCAGGACCCGTGAGCCGGTGAGTGAAGACTGTCTCTACCTGAATATTTCAACACCGGGCCTGCGCGACGGAGCGCGACGTCCGATTCTGTTTTACATCCACGGCGGTGGTTACAACAACGGCTCCGGCGCTGACCCGCTATACGAAGGTATCAACCTGTGCCGACGCGGTGACGTGGTGGTGGTCACCGTCAACCATCGTCTGAATGCATTTGGCTATCTTTACCTCGCACAGCTGGGTGGTGAGGGATTCGCGCATTCCGGCAACGTTGGACAACTGGATCTGGTGCAGGCATTGCAGTGGGTAAAACAGCACGCGCTGGAATTTGGCGGTGATCCAAACAATGTTACCGTCTTCGGTCAGTCCGGAGGCGGAGCCAAGATCATTACGCTGATGGCCATGCCTGCTGCAAAAGGTTTATTTCATCGCGCCTTTACCATGAGCGGCCAGCAAGTCACTGCCGCAGGACCGCGCGCCGCAACACAGCGTGCAGAGATTTTTCTGGATGCGTTAAAGATTTCTCCCGGCGATTTCAATGCACTTAAAAAACTGCCGCTGGAAAAAATTCTCGAAGCTGCGCAGGTAAAAGATCCATCGCGGATAGAAAACAACAATCTTTACTTCGGACCGGTGCTCGACAACAACCTGTTGCTGCGTCACCCGTTCTACCCGGACGCGCCGGATCAATCGCGGGATATCCCGCTGGTGATCGGCAACACCAAAGACGAAACCCGCGCGTTCCTGGGTGGCGATCCAGCCAACTTCAAACTGACCTGGGAGCAGCTGCCGCAGAAATTGATCGAACAGCAGTATGTCGACCTCAACGCGGAAGTAGTCATCGCCGAGTATCGACGCCTTTATCCATCCTACTCGCCCTCGGACGTTTTCTTCGCAGCCACCACCGCGGGGCGCTCCTGGCGTGGCGCCATCATCCAGGCAGAAGAACGGGCCCGCCAGGGCGCTCCGGCATTTGTTTATCAGCTCGACTGGGGCTCGCCTCTGGACGGCGGTAAATTCGGCGCATTTCACACGCTGGATATCCCTCTTGTGTTTGACAACATCGCCCAGCCCGGCTCGCGCACCGGAACATCCCCTTCAGCGCAGCGCGTCGCGGACCAAATGAGTGAGGCCTTGCTCGCGTTTGCGCGCACCGGCAATCCCAGCCACAAAGGCATACCTGAGTGGAAGCCGTACACGCTGGAAAAACGCGAAACACTGGTTTTTAACGAAAAGTCAGCGCTGGCTTTTGATCCGCGCGGCGGTGAACGCAGGCTCTATGCCAGAGTCCCGTTCATCCAGCGCGGCACTTTTTAATCAACTATCCTTAAGCCACCATAAAAAATAGAGAGAGAAAATGATGTACCGGAAAATTCAGCCCTTGTTGTCGATCCTCTTCATCGTGCTGCTGTCAGCCTGCTCGACTGTCTCCACAACCGGCGACAAGCAGACGACCCGTATCTACCTGGCCGCTGACTCAACCGTGGCCGACCACACCCTTAATGACGATTACTGGACCAAACGCCATCCGGTGACTGGCTGGGGCCAGAAATTCCAGCCGTTTGTCAGTGGCACCAATCTGGAAGCCTTGCGCCATCTGATCAAGACAGACTCAGCTGAAGTAGTTAACAAAGCCAAAGGCGGCCGCAGCACCCGCACCTTCTTCGAAGAGGGCCGCTGGGATGAAATCTATCGCGCGCTGCAGCCAGATGATCTGGTGCTGATCCAGTTCGGTCACAACGACGCGGCAGTACAGAAACACGAGCGTTACGTAAATATCGCTGGTTACAAACAATACCTGCGCCTCTTCGTTGAACAGACCCGCGCCAAAAAAGCGCTGCCGATTCTGCTCACCCCGGTCAACCGCAACTATCCCTGGGAAGATGGCCGCCTCGGCAATTCCCATGGCGAGTATCCGGCTGCAATGAAAGAAGTGGCCGAGGAACTGGATGTTTTGCTGATTGATCTGGGTCAGTTATCGCGGGATTTCTTTGCGCAGCAGGGCGAGGAATTTGTAACGCGTACTTATTTTATGAATTTACCCGCGGGCGCCTTTCCCGCTTATCCTGACGGCTTGAGCGACAGCACGCATTTTCAGCCGGAGGGCGCTGAGGCGGTAGCGCGTCTGGTATATGAAGCCATGACGAAACTGCCAACGCATTATTAAAAAATTTCGTTGGTAGGGCAGATATTTGCCGGCCGGTAACTGAACCCGGCCCTTAATAATTAGCAGAAAAGAGATGTAATCTGATGAATGACGTGGCAAGCCTCTTCAAAAACCTATCGCAGAAGATCATCAACAACATTCTGTGTATAAGCACCGCATTCACCCTGCACACAAGCATCGCACATGCAGACGTCCCGCAACTGCTCTTCTACGTCAGTGCCAAAGAAAATCTCACCGCCGACATCGCCGCCGGTGAAGCACAGCCGAATTTTCGAGATCAGATCAAACGCACCCAGACCGGCATCCCCGGCCCCGACGGAAAACCCGACTGGGCCATTGAATGGGCTGATGACGGCGTGCTCAGCTGGAATGCGCCGGGAAATATCTACGCGCAGCGTGGCACCTTGTCGTTCTTCTGGCGTTCGCGCTATCCCGTCACGCAGGCCCCCTTTGTTATCTTCCGCGTTGGTTATGCCGATCACAGCAGCTGGGATATGGCCTGGCTGCGTATTGATTGGAACGGTGAAGGTTTCGATGCGTTTGTCACCGATGCCAATCTTGCGCGCACGCGCGTGTCTTATCGCATGCCCGAAACGCCCAAACCGGATGAGTGGGTGCACCTGGCGTTTGCTTGGGACGAAACGCGCGGTGTGGTGTTATATGTAAACGGTCGCGAAGCGGTGCAGAAAAAAATCAGCACGCGTTTTGCCAGCGCGGATTTTGACAGCGGCCTGGACCAGTTTGGTCTGGCCGGCCGGGTGATGTCGCCCCATCAGGTGCAGAGTCGCTACAACTTTTTACGCGGCAGTGATATTGCCGAGTTGCGAATTTACGATCGCATGCTGGATGCAGCAGGCGCGCGCGCGGTGGCGGAGAATCAGGTGGCGCAGTCTGCTGAAGCGATTACTGCCAGTACATCATCAGCCGCCTGGCAGTATCGTCACGGTTGGGAGGGGCGTAATCCGCCGCCGGTATTGAACGCGGGCACGACCAGTATCCGCAAGATTGAATTTGCCGATACCCGCGACCTTAAGCAGTGGATGTGGAAGGGCACGGATGGTATTGCGGAAACCACCTGGCCCGGTGTGTACAATCGCTCGCGTCTGCCGGGGCGCGATGATTATTTTCAGTTGCCGGATTGGAATACCTACGTTGAAGGCGGAAAGAATTTTGATCTGACGCTGCCCGCCGAGCCCGTCAATCGCATTGAAATTCGCGGCGCAGCCTTTGGTGAGTTGCAGTATCGTCAGCAGGAACAGGGTTCGTTTAAAACCCTGGCGAAGCGGCCCCAGGGGCCGGTGCGCAGCGTCTACGATATCAAGCCGGTCAATGGTGGTCAGCTGCGGTTCAGTAACCGTGAAGCAGAAACGCCGATCCAGGAAATCTGGGCGTATCATGTGAGTGATCAGCCCGAGCCGGAAGGCACCGTAAAATTGCGCTACACCATTCGCGCCGACGTCGCGCCGGATTTCGATAACCTTGCGCCCTTGCGCGCGTTTATTGCGGGTCGTTTTCCTGCGGAGGAGCGCGCAACTGTGGCTGCTGTACCGCGGGGCGCATCGGTGCGTAAGCGGTCGGTGGACGTGACGGATTATCAACCGCTGGTTCATGTGTTGATTCCATCCAGCGTCAGTCATCCACCGGCGGGCAAGGCACTTACCCGCAGCTGGGCTTATGGCTGGGAGAACATGTACGACGGGCTGGACGGTATCGCCATTGATCTTCCGCCGCTCTCGCTGAAACCCACCCACAAAGGCGCGATCCCGCTCAACATCCGCATTAAAGATCCCATCTGGCCGGCGCGGGATTTGATGGATGTTTCCGTGTCCGTGCAACCCGATCAGCCGCACACACTGTGGCTGGATGTGCGCGACCGCATCCTGACCGACGACAGTTTTTATCTCACCATTGCATCAGCGTCGCCGGAGTTTAACAGCCTTGCACTGGACGGTGCAGAGATCCGTCTGGTCTTCAAACCACGTAAGGAAGCCATGGCAGAACACACGGCTGACCGGTTTAATCAAGTGCGCGATAACTGGGGCTTTCTGGTGGAAGAACATACCACCTCGCAGCGTCAGCAATTGTATCGCCGCGCGCATCGCGACATCACCGATCTGCTGCGGGTCGACCCGGATCATGAGCTGGGCCGTCTCTATTGGAATTACATGAGCTACCGCAGCCAGAGTCCCATTCCTTTTGAACAGCCTCAGGCGCCGGAGGATGTTCCATTATGGGCATTCCGTCAGCTGGAAGAGCTGCGGCTGATCCGCCACCACATCAACTGGTGGATTGATGAACGGCAGGTGGACTACGGAGATTTCGGAGGCGGCATCTCGGATGATTCCGATATGGTGCAGCAATGGCCTGGTCTGGCATTGATGGGTGTTGATCCCGACAAAATTAATGCATCCATTACAGCGCTTGCAGATGCGGCGTACAACAACGGCATGTTTACCAATGGTCTGAGTACTATTGAAACCGACGAGCTGCATGTATACGAAGAAGGCATCAACACCAACAGTGCCTTGCTTCTGTTGAACTGGGGCGATCCTCTGGCGACGGAACGCCTGATGGAAACGGTAAACGCGCTTTACGACATCATTACCGTAAATCCACAGGGCAACCGTTTGTTCTCCAGCAACTGGTTCAGCGGTAAAAAAATCTATCGCGACGGCAACTGGGAATGGCAGAAACCTTATTCGTTTCCTATCCTGCATCCGGCCATCATGCTGGGCGAATTTAATGCCGATGAGCGCAGCCGGAAATTAGTTACCGAAACAGCAGATGGCTATCTGGCTTATGGCTACACCGCCGAGGACGGTCAGTGGGTGCTGCCAAATGAAATCAACTGGCGTACCGGCGAAACGCGCGGTGGCGAGATGATCCGTGGTGCGGGCGCGGGAGATCTGCCGAACTTCTTCTGGGCCGCCTGGCACTGGACCGGCAAGGCAGATTATCTGAAGGTGCTGGATTACCGGATAGCGCGCAACGGTATCAGCGCGTTATCGCGCTTGAATGACAACTTTATTGATGCACTGGATAAGCGAGACACCTGGGGCAGGGCGCTCACGGCCGATGCAGGTCCGAATCAGGATTTTGAAAACTTTATCGCTTGGGAAACTACAGGGGATAAACGTTATCTCGAACAACTCTACGCCGATGCAATCCGCCAGAAATCTCAGTCCATGTACTTTAATACCGAAGGTCACTGGTGGACCGATCGCGTGGAAGCGCGGCACGATCTTTTGCAACGCGCGCGTCTGGGTGGCATCGCCCTGAGTCGCAACCGTACCTATCCAGGGCATCGCGTCAGCTGGCGTTTTGACGATCCGGAAGGCGCAATGCAGGTGGCTTTGCTGATGCCGCGCGCACAGCCTCACCAGTTCAAAGTGATTGCCTACAACCGCAGTGATAAACCGCAAACGGCGAACATGATGGGCTGGAACATCACTGCGGGTGAATGGCAGCTACGCATCGGCATTGATAAAGATGGCGATGACTCGATAGATAAAGCAATCCGGCAGCAGCGTGTGCACTTCGAAAAAAACCGCACGCTGGACGTCACCTTTCCACCGAAGACCACCCTGATCATTGATATGCAGCTGCTTGAAGAAAGCGCGCCGGTGGAGCAACGTCCAGATCTGGGTATCGGGCGCGGCGACGTCACCCTCAAAGGCAATCAACTCAGCGTTACCGTGCACAGTCTCGGCCATCTGGATGCACCGGAAGGCGTAGTGATTGTGGAGGATCAGCAGGGCAGGGAAGCTCAGCGGGCCAGTATTCCTCCGCTGGCTGCACCGAAAGATCTGCTGCCTAAGACCACACAGCTGCAGCTGAAATTACCGCGCGGATTTAATGCAGAAGGTGCGCGCGTGAAGGTGGCGCTGGTGGGCAATGCGGACGAAGTAACCCGGCTGAACAATCAGCTGGACTCCAGTCAGTGGACAATTATTCAGTAACAAGAAGTAGAAATATGATGTTCAAAAAATCTTTGCAAAAAAACTTTCTAATGGCCGCTGCCATCTGGCTGGGCTTAACAGGCTGTGCTCAGCAGAACGCGCAACTCCAACATGCCTGGGTTGCTGATCTGGGTAATGGCGAATACCAGAACCCGGTATTGCACGCGGATTATTCCGACCCGGACGTTATTCGTGTCGGTGATACCTATTACATGACAGCGTCCAGCTTCAACAGCGCTCCCGGGTTGCCTTTGCTGATCTCTAACGACATGGTCAACTGGGAGCTGGCAGGTCATGTGTTCCAACAGCAGACACCCTTGGATGTCCATGCGCGTCCGCAGCATGGCGGCGGTGTCTGGGCACCGACGCTGCGTTATCACGACAATAAATTCTGGATTTTCTATGGCGACCCGGATGTAGGTATCTACATGTATCAGGCGGAAAATTTTACCGGTCCCTGGAGTGAACCCCATCTGCTTCTACCCGGCAAGGGACTGATTGATCCCACACCTTTCTGGGACGACGACGGCAATGCATATCTGCTGCATGCCTGGGCTGCGAGTCGTGCCGGAATCAGCAACAAGCTGACGCTGCGTCGTATGTCGCCGGACGCGCGCCATATTCTGGATGATGAAGCACCCGTCGTAGTCGACGGCGATCAGCTGCCGGAATATCGCGCACTGGAAGGGCCAAAACTTTACAAGCGTAATGGTTACTACTACATCTTTGCGCCTGCGGGTGGTGTAGCGCCGGGCTGGCAAAGTGTCTTCCGCGCAAAAAATATTTACGGTCCTTATGAAGACCGCATCGTGCTGGAGCAGGGCAACACGCCAGTGAATGGTCCGCACCAGGGCGCCTGGGTGCAGACACCGCAGGGGGATGACTGGTTTTTTCATTTTCAGGACAAAGGCGTTTACGGACGCATCCTGCATCTGCAGCCCATGCGCTGGAATAATGACTGGCCAGAGATCGGGCAGAACATCAACGCCGCTGGCGTAGGCGAACCGGTTGCGCGCCATCGTAAACCGATAGAGGGTTTCCCAATCAAAGTGCCTGCTACCAGTGACTCTTTTTCTGATCAGCAACTGGGTTTGCAATGGCAGTGGAATGCGAATTGGAAAGCGGACTGGTACTCGTTGTCAGCAAACCCGGGACAGCTGCGCCTGTACAGTCAATACGACCCGGTGGCTGTGCAAAAGAAAAGTCTGTGGCCGCAGGCCTCTCTGCTGCTGCAGAAAATTCCTGCTCCGGAATTCTCCGTTACTACGCGCCTGACTTTAAGTGGCACAACCACCGGCGACCGTGCAGGACTTTTAATTTATGGTTTTCATTACGGCTGGATAGGTCTGCGTAAAGAAGGCGACGAAACGCAATTGGTTTACGCCACCTGTTACGATGCGATGAGCGATCGCGCTGAAAGAATCCGCTTCCGCAAAACCATGGACACGGATTCAATTTACCTGCGCGCCGAGATGCGGGAGGAAGGCAAGACTGAATTCTCCTACAGCCTCGACGGCAAACACTTCACCACCGTCAGCGGCCTGTTCCGCGCCGACCGCGGCCGCTGGGTAGGCGGAAAGATCGGACTCTTCAGCGCCAGCGACACACCAACAGACCCAACGCGTTACGGCGATTTTGAATTCTTTACGGTGGAACCATTGACTCACTAGACCGCATGTCAAATCAGACAGTGCAGGTGAACTCAAAACTTCATCTGCACAATCCGCTCACCCACGGCGATCAATGCACCGCTTTTGGGATCTGCCGCTATGCTGCGGAAGTGGCTGGCGGTGTGGGTGGGGAGGGGTTGCCAACTGATGCCGCCGTCGGCGGAGCGGATAACTTTGCCATCGCGGCCGGTGATCAGCAGGTGTCCGGTTTTGGGTTCAAGAACCGCATCGCGCAATTCCTGTGTTGTGTTACTGGCTACCTGTTGCCAGTTTTGTCCACCGTCGGTGGAGCGCAAGAGGGTGCCGTCGCCGCCGAAGGCGAGCAGGGCGTTTGTTGCAGGATCGATAATCATGCGGCGCAGATCACTTGGGACTGGCAGTTCCATCTTTTCCCAGTGCTGTCCTTGATCGCGCGAGCGTAACAGGGTGCCCTGTGCTCCGAGCAAAAATAATTGTTGATGGGTGGTGTCGGCGAAGCTGCCAAACAAATCGGCAGACGTTTCCGTGTTGATCAGCTCCCAGTTGTTACCTCCGTCTCTGCTGCGCGCCGCGACGCCGGCTTGACCGGTAATCAGGATGACACTTCCTTGCTGGTTCGTTAACACGCTGCCATGCCAGAATTTTCTTTCACTGTCGATGCGCGATAACGTCCAACTTTGACCGTGATCCGTTGATAAATAATGACGGCCATCGGCTTCGACGGCGATGATGTGTTCATGCACAGGATCGATTAACAAATCGGTAAAGGCTTCACCGTCATCGAAAGCGGTGTAATGCACCTCCTGCCAGCTGGCACCGTCATCGGCTGAGCGCAGGATAGTTCCGGTGGGGCCGGCGGCAATCAGGGCGCGGGTGTGCGGCTCTTCGATCATTGCGCGATAGGTCGGCGGCGTCATGGGATTGGTGTAAGGGATGTCGACCAGCTGCCAGTGCTTGCCCTGATCAACGGAGCGCAGTACATAGCCCAGCTCACCCGCCAGCATCCAACTGCCCGTGGAGGTCACCAGGGCCGTGCGCCAATAAATATCCAGTTGTGACTGGTGTTGCTGCCAATTGTTGCCCGAATCCCTGGAAATGCTCAGCAGCCCTCCGCGTCCGAAGCCGATGAAAGTCTTTCCATCCGGCAGGGTTAACACATCATCGAAGGGTGCGTGTTGCGCCGTGTTCAGTGCATTCCAGGTCAGTCCTCCATCCTGCGATACCAGATGGGTGCCATAGTGACCAAAAACCCGTAGAGATTTTTGTGTACTGTCAAAAACAACTCGCGCGAGATAATTCATAACGCCGTTGTAGGGCGCATCGATCAGCTGCCAGGTATCTGCATTGTCCGCGGTGCGCAGGACTTTTCCGTTATGCGTCGCCAGCAGAAACACATTGTGTTCCCGATCGAACGTGCTGTGATTAAAAAAAGCCTGGCCATCCGTTTCAATCAACTGCCAGCTGTCACCCTCATCGCGGGATACCAGTAATTTTCCGTAAGCGCTGGTGGCGACGAGAATATTGTTGAACTGATAAAAGTCACTCAACGGCGTGTCCAGATCCAGCTGCATTACCTGCCAGCTGTTACCGCCGTCATCAGAAAAGCCGAATAGTCCACGTGAGCCGCCCAGCAACAATCGTTGGCTTTCCGGGGAGACAAAAACAGCTCCTATGTCGAGCATATCCAGACCGCGTCCCAGCGCCACCCTCTGCCAGTGCAGTCCCTCATCATCAGAACGCAGTAAAGTCCCGCCGGTACCGGCGGCGAACCAGCGTTTATGAACCGCGCTGTAGCGCAGGGTTTTTAAATTCGCCGTTGTATCTGTGGCAATCTTCCGCCAGGCGCGCCCCTGATTGGTGGAGCGCAGCAAAGTCCCGTCATCACCAATGGCAAGCAGGGCCTGTTCGTTGCCTTGGATGTCATTTAACCTGGCAGTGGTTGGGGTAGCGATAAATGTCCAATGTTGCGCATCTTCCGAACGGCGGATGACGCCGTCGCTTCCCCAGAGCAGAATTGCGCCCGTCTGCGGTTCGACCATAGCGCCCGTGTAGTCAGGATTGATGACGTCCGGTTGATATTGCACGGTCTTTTGCGGTGCGGAGTTTTGTTCGCTGCAGCCGTAGAAAAAAATTAACATCAATAGCATGTTCAGGCGCGCAAAGGCGCCAGATATGAATGGCATGATCAGACTCTCCCTGGATTTACATTTTTATTGTTCTGCTTATTTTTCTGATTGTATGTGTGGCAGATCAGCGGTTGGTCAGGGCGTTTCGAAACTTTCAAGTCATGGATGACTTGAAAGAGCTACAGGGATGTATTCATGCGTTTTCGAAACACCCTGACCAACCACTGACCCTCAGACAGCTGGCGTTTTTATTATGACTGAGCAAACCTACTGCGCCACTCTCAAACAAAACGCCATCGGTTGATAAAAACCACCTTAAGCACAAGCCCCTGGCGACACAAGAGCCACACCTCAATCCTGCGACGCAAACCAATTAATTTTTGCACAGGCCTCAACAAACCAGGCCAGCGCCTTACCGTCGTTGTCTTTGCGCCACGCCATGTACAATGGCATATTCGGTCGCGGCACGCTGCAGGGCAGAGCCACCAGCTCACCGCTGGCCAACAGGTCCCGGATCAGGTGTCGGGCCAGAAATCCCACCCCGACCCCGAGCCGCTGAGCATCGATCTTGGCGGCCATATTGGCTACCCGAACCGTCTGGCGGCCGTCCAGCAAGCCACTGGAACGCAGCGGTGAGGTGAGGGAGGAATCCCCGGCAACAATGGTGGCAAAAGCCCGGATAGCTGCTGCGTCCACCGGCCCTTTGTGCCGTGTCAGCGGATGATCCGGGGCTACGGCAAAGACAAACTCCACTTCCCCCATCAGGCGATATTCGAACAGCCCTTTAGGAAATTCTCCCCCCACGCCCAGTGTCAGGTCACAGCGGTCGCTGATCAGGGCATCCCAGCTGCCGCCCAGTACTTCCTCACTTATATGAAGGGCGACCTGTTTCTCCAGCTGGTGAAAGGCGGGGATCAGCTGCAGCAGGGGGGTATTGGGCAGGATGGTGTCCTTGGCGATCCGCAGCTGAGTCTCCCAGCCGGACTCCAGCTGTTTAACCGCGTCTTCCAGCCGACTGGTGGCCTGCAGAAGCATGCGGCCTTCTTCGAGCAGCAGCCGTCCTGCGGCAGTGAGCTGGGCTCGCTGCCGGGACCGATCAAATAGTTTGACACCAAGTTCGGCCTCCAGCTTCTGAACCGTATAAGAAAGGGCCGAAGGCACCTTGAACAGCATCTCTGCTGCAGCGCCAAAACTGCCTTTTTTATCAATAGCATCCAGAACGCGCAGGGCGTCCAGAGTGATGGCGTGGTGCATAAAACCGGCCTCCGCTGAGCTGTTCAAAAAATTTGAATTAACAACTCAAAATGTTCCGCTTTTAAGCGCAGCGTTGCAAGCCTAAAGTGATCATCACTGAGGCAATGGCCTTACGGCGAACCGCAACTTCATCAATTTTTCTGGAGCAAGCAACATGAGCGCAATCAAAGACATCATCACCCCGGGTCAACAATGGTCATCGCTGGTACTGCGTGTACCCCTCGGTATTATCTTCATGGCCCACGGCGCACAGAAGCTGTTTGGCTGGTTTGGCGGTTACGGTCTGGAAGGCACAGGGCAGTGGATGGCCTCCATCGGTCTGCAGCCGGGTTATCTGATGGCGCTTGCGGCTGGTTCCGGCGAATTCTTTGGTGGCCTGCTGTTGCTGCTTGGCCTGCTGACCCGGCCTGCAGCCCTGGTGCTGGCATTTACCATGGTGGTTGCCATCTTCGCGGTTCATATAGGTAACGGGCTGTTTATGAGCAACAACGGTTATGAATTCGGTCTGGCGCTGCTGGCCGGTGCGGTGGCGCTGGTATTCTCCGGCGGTGGTCGCTGGAGCCTTGATGCGGCAGTTGCAAAACAGCTGAAATAATTTTCCGGATGCGGGAGGCCGTGCTTCCCGCTCCACCCAGTGCGGAGGTTTATCATGATCAGTATCAGACGCAGTGAAGCACGCGGCGCAGCCGAGTTCGGCTGGCTGAAGAGCCGCCATAGTTTTTCCTTCGGCAGTTATTACGATCCTGCGCACATGGGTTATTCCGCTCTGCGCGTGATCAATGACGATGAAGTCACGCCCGGTGCCGGCTTTCCCACCCACGGTCACAGCGATATGGAAATTATCAGTTACGTACTGGAAGGCACCATTGCGCACCGGGACAGTGAAGGCAACATCGCCACATTGCCAGCAGGAGAATTTCAGCTGATGTCTGCCGGCAGTGGTATTACCCACAGTGAATTCAACGCTTCGCAGACAGACAAACTGAAATTCCTGCAGATCTGGATTCAACCGAATGTATACGGTCAGGAGCCTGGTTATCAGCAGAAAGATTTCGGGCGCAGTGAAGGATTGACGCTGGTTATCAGCCCGACGGGCGAAGGCGGCAGTCTCACGATCAAGCAGGATGCATCGCTGTATCAATTGCTGTTAACCCCGCAGGGCAGTGCCAGCCTGAACAATCCGCGTCAGCGCAAACATTATGTTCATGTGATTGACGGGGAATTAAAAGTCGAAGGAGAAACTTTGAAGCCGGGCGACGGTGCAGCGCTGGATGGTATTGATGTGTTGCGGCTGGAGGCGGGCGAACATCCGGTGAGGGCGCTGGTGTTTGATCTGCCGAGGTAGACGGCTGTGCTGAACGTGCATGTACAAGGATCGCCAGTGCGCTGAAAAAAACTGGTCCGGATATTTACGTTGATTGTAAGCATCCGGACCAGTCTGTTTTACGGGGATCGTTAGTTCATACCGCTTGCTGATTTTTGTTTACTGATCCAATCATCCACCTGCTGCTCCAGAACCGTCAGTGGTAATGCACCACCGCTGAGTACAAGGTCGTGGAACGCACGCAGATCAAATTGTGCTCCCAGTGCCCGTTGCGCTTTATTGCGCAGCTCCACAAATTTATTCATGCCAATCTTGTAGGTCGTCGCCTGTCCCGGCATGACGATGTAGCGCTCTATCTCGCGGGTTGCGTCGGCGCGGTTCATGGGGCTGTTGGCAACGAAATAATCGATAGCCTGTTCGCGTGTCCATTTCCTGCTGTGGATGCCGGTATCTACGACCAGGCGTACCGCCCGCCAGAGTTCCATGGAAAGACGACCAAAGTCGGAGTAGGGATCTGCATAAAAACCCATGGCTTTGGGCACCAGCTCTGCATAAAGACCCCAGCCTTCGATGTAGGCGGTATAACCACCGTGACGACGGAACGAGGGCAGTTCTTCCATCTCCTGTGCAATAGCGATCTGCATATGATGGCCCGGCAGTGCTTCATGATAGGCCAGCGCTTCCATCTGATAACGCGGCACGCCAGTCATATCGTAGAGGTTGACGTAATAGGTTCCGGGACGTGAACCGTCGGGAGCGGGACCGCTGTAAAACGCCTTGCCAGCGGATTTTTCGCGAAAAGGTTCGACGGCTTTGACGATCAGATCCGCTTTCGGAAGATGGCCGAAAAGCTCGGGCAGACGTTGGCGCATCTTATCAATAATTGCGCGGGTATCTTCGAGGTATTGTGCACGTCCTGCGTCGCTGTCGGGGTAATAGAACTGGGAGTCTTCGCGTACAAATTTAAAGAACGCCTGCAGATCACCGGTAAAATTTACCTGCTTCATGATCTGTTGCATTTCCTGCTGAATACGCGCGACTTCCGCCAGACCAATCTGATGAATCTCATCGGCATTGAGCGAGGTGGTGGTCATGCGTTGCAGGGTGTAATCGTAGAAAGCTTCACCCTCCGGCAGCTTCCATACGCCATCGCGCGTATCTGCACGTTTCTGTAATTGCTCAATGCAGACCATCAGCCGCTGGTAAGCCGGCTTGACCGTTTTCTGCAGTTCGCGTTTTGCGCGGGTGATCAATTGCGTTTTCTGTTTTTTGTTCAGCTCCAGCTCGTCGAGCTTACGCGTAAAGTCGTCAAGCAGCGGACTGAGATCTTTGCTGCGGTCAAAGGGCTGGCCTTTGATGATGTTGCGACTGTCTTCCAGCACGAAAGGATAAACAAATGCCGGAGCGAGGATGCCTTTATCCGCACGACGCTGGAGATTATCGATCAGCTGATCAATGAGTTTTCCTACGCCGGTGAGTCGCGCTATGTAAGCTTCGGCATCGCTCGTGGAGCTAATCTTGTGGGAGTTAATCAGAAATGCAGGAATACCGGCATGCAGGCCGAACATCTGATTGACCGGATAATTGTGATCGCGCCATTGATAGCCGGCGATATCCTTTTCCAGTTCAAAGCGCTGCAGTTCGTAGTTAAGCTGGTTTTCCGGACTCAATATATCCTTATCCAGCTTCTTCAGGCGGGCCAGTTGATCCTTACTGAGTTGATGATAAACCTCGCTGCGTTCCGGGCTGATATCGTCCCACTTGTCGTAATTGGTCTTGCGGCCCAGCTCCGTCTGCCACATGGGACTGAGTGAGACAGATTCTTCAAAAAATAATTCAAAGAGTGCGCGGGCTTCAGCGTCCGGGTCTTTGGCGGCGGCAAGGGAAACGGTGGCAAACAGCAGCAGAAAAAAACTGATAAAAGATCGCGCGCGTATCATAACGTCCTCGTTGTGATGTTTTGTTGGGTTCCGTTAATGTTGGCGCATTCCGCCAACAGGCGATGTGCTCGCGCACACCTTGGGTTATTCAGAAGACTTCAATCCTGCCGGATTGCCAGAGGCACCGGCTGCCCGTCCAGCACATAGCCGTTGTCAATTGCCAGCTGACGCAGGCGGGCGATGCGCGCCTCCAGATCGGGATGGGTAGACAGCCATTCCGGCAGCGCAGGATTTTTATCATTGTGAATAAGTTTGCGGAAGAGTTCATCCGCACCGGCAACATGGCCGTAATAATTGTGCAGTGCCTGCAAAGCCCAGCGATCCGCGTCTGCTTCCTGCTGGCGGGAGTAGTTCAACAGCGCGACATTACCACCCACACCAGCAAGGTGGGCCAGATCGGTCTGGCCGAAGATCATCGCGCTCACCAGTCCCATACTCAGACTCCGCGCTACCGCCTGGATGGGATGGCGGTGCTGAATGTGGGCGATCTCATGGGCGATGACAAAAGCCAGGCCCTGCTCGGTTTCTACGGCATCCACCAGCCCTTGGAAGATCACCATATGACCGCCGAGGGTGGCGAGGGCGTTGACGGTGTCATCGGAGCTGTAATGAACCTGCAGGGATAATTCGGACGAGAGGCCACCGGCCTGCGCCAGTTGTGTGGTGAGTTGCTGCAGATACTCTTGGTGCTCGCCCGGTTGCTCTTGCAGCGGCCAGGACTGGGTGAGTGTCTGCTCCCAGGAGAAAGGCGTCCAGCGTGCCGTCCAGGCGACGAGCTGTAACAGCAGCCAGCACAGCAGAAACAGGCCCGCAAAAAATCCCACGATCAACAGGACAAAATCGCGCACCCAGCCGTGCTCCACGACATTAATTCCTTCTGGCGGCTGGCGATTTTCGTAACGCATCTGATGTCCTTATGAAAAAGAAAAATTAGTTGCGCGGAATAATCGCAGTACCATAGGCGAGCACCTCAAGACAGCTGATGCTGTTGGGGTTGCGCCCACCGATAGACATGGTTTCCAGCTTGACGTTGAAGATCTGTGTTGCACCGAGGGCTTTGGCTTCTTCCTGCATCCGCAGGATAGCTTCGCGGCGGGCGCGATCCAGCAGGGATTCATAAGTATTCAACCGGCCGCCGATCAGCATCCGCAGACCTGCGATAAAACGTTTGAAATAATCTGCAGAGATCACCACCGAACCGCTTACCAGCTGCGTGGCCGGCGCCGGCAGTTCGGGCGGCGGCAGGCGTGTGGCAAATACCATGACCTGATCCGGTGCGGTTTCGCGGGCGATGATGCTGGCGTAGTGCTTTTTCTCGAGATAGCGGCCGGAAAAGAATCCCACGGTAAGCAATACGCCGGCAATAGCCAGCGGGCCTATAAGCTGAATGAGAAATATCTCCATGACATTTACTCCAGTGCTACAGCGGTACCGTAAACAAACAGCTCTGCCGCACCCACGGCCACAGAGCTGGTGGCGAAGCGGATGTTGAGGATGGCATTGGCTCCCATGGCCTGCGCCTGGGCTACCATACGCGCGGTAGCTTCCTCGCGCGAGTCATTGAGCAGCTCGGTATAACCTTTAAGTTCGCCACCGAAGACATTCTTGAACGAGGCGGCGATGTCCCGCCCCACGTGTTTCGCCCGGACGGTACTGCCCTGCACCAGACCATAGTGAGCAACGATTCGACGACCGGGGACAACTTCCAGATTGGTCAGCAACATGAGGATTCCTTATTCATCAATAGTGGAGGAGGCGTTAAACCCGGAAATTGCCCGTCCCTAAAACGGTCCGACGATTTCCCGGCCCACTAGCATGCCACGACATTGACGCGCAGGCACTCCCCCAATCCTTCCAGATTGGCCACCAGCTTGTCTCCCGGTACTACGGGGCCGACGCCCGCCGGGGTACCGGTGAAGATCAGATCCCCCGCCTGCAGGCGAATAAACCGCGAGACTTCTGCTATCAGCTCGGCCACCGGCCATACCATGTCCCGCCAGTCGCCCTGCTGCACCAGATTGCCGTTACGGGTGAGCGACAACTGCCCCATCTTCTGCAGGTCAGCATAACTGCCCAGTTGCAGGGCGGAGCAGGGGGCCGATCCGTCGAAGCCTTTTGCCAGCTCCCAGGGGCGGCCCTGGGCTTTGGCTTGTTGCTGCACATCGCGGCAGGTCATGTCCAGGCCAACACCAAAACCGCCGACCAGACGGGGAGCCTCTTCCACGGGCACCTGAAAGCCGTCGCGCCCGAGGGCAATCACCAGCTCCAGTTCATGGTGCACATTCTGCGAAAACCAGGGATACACAAAATCAATACCTGGTTCTGCCAGTGCGCTTTGCGGTTTGAAAAAAAAGAATGGCGGTTCGCGCTGGGGATCATGACCCATCTCACGGGCATGCTCGGCGTAGTTGCGACCAATGCAGATAATTTTATTCACCGCAAAGCGCTTCTGCGGATGACCAACGACGGGCAGAGAACAGGGATGGGCGGACATGACGGATTCCGGACAGTGTTGTGTTACGAAAAAAAGACCCTGGTGCGAGACAAGAGCCAGGGTCAAAAAAGGGGTTATCGGGGTGTTAAGGTTCCGGTATCTATGAGGTAACTGGTCAGGTTGCGCGTCCAGCGTTCCATCAGGTTGCGGAAGTGCCGGGCGTTGTTGACCCGATTAGTGCGCTCAAGCTGGCTGCCGACATGGGTTGAGGTTTCGCGGTGATCGATAAACTGTGCGATCACCTTATCAGTCCCCGCCTGAATCAACGTCAGATCAAAAGTCGCATTACCGGCCTCGTAGACATATTTCTTGGTACGCCCCGGCATCGACAGGTCGGGAGCGTAAATATTCAGCTCGCGCAACAGCGGGCGATAGATCACGTCCGCTTCCGCCGCGCTGTCTACCACGGTGACCGAGGTGTGCTCAGTCATGCCTTCGCGCAGGGCTTTTTTCAGCATTTCACCATAGGTGGTTGTGATGCGCTCAAGATCGCGGTCGGTGTAGTCGCCGCGAAAATCCTGCAGCCAGTGCTTATTGAAGGTGACCTGCGGATCTTCGATGAACACGCGTGAAAAAGCAGGAATGCCGCTGCCGGGCATCATCAGTACGTGATCAAAACTGCCGGCCTTGGTGCCCATGAGTTTCGGGTCCGACTTCGGCAGCACCGGGTCACTGGCGCAGGCTGTCAGCAGTAATACAGCGGATACAAGGGCGAAGATGCCGGCAGACCGGGCATGAGTCTGTGCGGACAATATTTTTTTATTTAACAGAGCGAATAACATAACGCCTCCATCCACATGGTGGTCTAGCAATAATTGCGGGTTGGTGAGCGTAAAGGTTTATCGAATGCTGTAGAAACCTTCGCCTGCGCGGTCCACGGCAGGCGAGCAGATCATGCTCACTGATCCGTCGTCATAGACAACTCACGCAGGTGAATGTCCTTCAGCTTGACATAATTATTGGCGGAATATGTAAAAAATTGTTTCTCGCTGTCTTTCAGGGGACGCACCTGTTTGCAGGGTGAACCCACATACAGATAACCGCTTTCGAGACGCTTGCCCGGCGGTACCAGGGTTCCAGCACCAATGACAACCTCGTCCTCCACCACCACACCATCGAGCAGCGTAGAGCCTATCCCCACCAGCACACGGTTGCCGATGGTGCACCCGTGCAGATTCACCGAGTGACCGACGGTGACATCATCGCCAATCTCCAGTGGAAAACCCTCCGGGTTGAACGGACCGGCATGAGTGATGTGCAGGATGGAGCCGTCTTGAATACTGGTGCGGGCGCCTATACGTATAGAGTGCATGTCACCGCGTACAACCGCGTAGGGCCAGATGGAGGAATCGTCACCGATCTCTACCTGACCGATTACCACCGCTGTAGGATCGACCAGCACATTCTTACCCAGCCGGGGCGTGTGGCCCTGATGAGAGCGCAGGGAAGGTGACAGTGGTTTATTCATGGAAAATCTCGCCCGTAAAAGTGTCAGTGTTGAAAGCCGGGCAGCCCGCTGCTGTGCCAGCCGGCCGGGCCCGTGACCAATGCGTGTATCATACGGAATCCCGCACAGTGATTCAGCTGATCGATTGATTGGAGTCTGCGTTATGTCCAACCCCTTGTTAGAAGTCCACGAATTACCCCCTTTTTCTGCGATCCGGCCGGAACATGTAGAGCCGGCCATCAGTCAGCTGATCGACGCTAATCGCAAGCACCTGCAGGATCTGCTCAGCAGTCTGGAACAACCCACCTGGGACAGCCTGGTCGCACCGCTGGAGGCCCAGGGGGACCTGCTGGACCAGGCGTGGGCACCGGTAAGTCACCTCAATGCGGTGTGCAACAACGAGGCGCTGCGCACCGCCTACAACAACAGCCTGGCGCTGTTGACCGAGTACGGCACCGAAGTCAGTCAGAACGTCGAACTGTACAGCGCCTATCAGAAACTGGCGGACAGTGAGGAATATGCCCGGCTGACCCAGGCACAGAAGCAGGCTGTGGATAACGCGCTGCGCGATTTCCGCCTCGGTGGCGTAGCCCTGGATGGGGAGCAGAAGAAACGCTTCGGCGCTATCCAGAAACGCCTGTCGGAGCTGTCGACACAGTTTTCCAACAATGTGCTGGACGCTACCCAGGCGTGGTACAAGCATTTCACCGATGCCGAACCTTTAGCGGGTCTTCCCGAATCCGCCCTGGCTCAGGCAGCTCAGGCGGCGGCCCAGAAGCAGTTATCCGGTTATGTCGTCACGCTGGATTTTCCCTCGTATCTGGCGGTGATGATGTACGCCGACAACCGTGCCTTGCGCGAAGAGATTTACACCGCCTTTGTCACCCGCGCCTCAGCTGAGGGCAAGAAAGCCGACGGCAGCAGCGCCGCTGAGTGGGACAACAGCGCCATCATTACCGAAACCCTGGCTTTGCGTCATGAACTCGCGCAGTTGCTCGGTTTTAACAATTATGCCGAGCGCTCACTGGCTACCAAGATGGCGGAAAGTCCGCGGCAGGTGCTCGATTTCCTGAATGAGCTGGCACAGAAGTCGCGCCCGCTCGCCGAGCGCGATATTCAGGAACTGCGTGACTTCGCTGCGACTCAGGGTTGTTCGGACCTGCAGCCTTGGGACATGACCTATTACAGCGAAAAGCTGCGCGTGGAAAAGTACGCGATCTCTCAGGAAGAGCTGCGTCCCTACTTTCCTGCAGAGCGCGTGATCAGCGGTATGTTTGAAGTGGTTAAACGCCTGTACAGCATTGATATCGTGCAGGTGGCCGCGTTTGATTCCTGGCATCCTGATGTGCGTTTCTATCACGTCTATAAAAACGGTGAACAGATTGCCAGCTTCTACCTCGACCTGTTTGCCCGCGAACACAAACGCGGCGGTGCCTGGATGGCGGATTGCCGCGTGCGACGCAGGACCGAATCCGGCACCCAGCTGCCGGTGGCCTTTTTAACCTGCAACTTCACGCCGCCCGTGGGCGACAAGCCCTCGCTGCTGACCCATGACGAAGTCACGACGCTGTTCCATGAATTCGGCCACGGTCTGCATCACATGCTGACGCAGATCGACGTTGCGGCGGTAAGCGGTATCAATGGTGTTGCCTGGGATGCGGTGGAACTGCCCAGCCAGTTTCTGGAAAACTGGTGCTGGGAACCGGAAGCTATTCCGCTGATCTCTGCCCACTACCAGACCGCTGAACCCCTGCCTCAGCCGTTGCTGGACAAGATGCTCGCGGCCAAAAATTTCCAGTCGGGGATGCAGATGGTACGGCAGCTGGAGTTTGCATTGTTCGACTTCCGTCTCCATGCGGAATACGATCCGGCCAAACCACAGGACCCGCAGACCGTCCTTGATCAGGTGCGCCGCGAAGTTGCGGTTGTGCCGGCGCCGGCATTCAATCGTTTTCAAAACAGCTTCAGTCACATATTTGCCGGTGGTTACGCTGCTGGTTACTACAGTTACAAATGGGCCGAAGTCCTGTCCGCCGATGCCTTCTCCCGTTTTGAAGAAGAAGGCATCTTCAACGCACAGACCGGCGAAAGTTTTCTGCGTGAAATCCTGCAACAAGGTGGCAGTAAGGCGCCCATGGAATTGTTTATCAATTTCCGCGGTCGCGAGCCGAGCATTGCAGCCTTGTTACGTCACAGCGGCTTAAGTGAGGCAGCATAATGGCTTACAGTCAGAAGCGTCGTTTTGTCGCAGGTGCGGTATGTCCGCGCTGTTCCGCGATGGACAAACTGGTGGTCTACAGCGAGGATGGCAAGGACTATCGCGAGTGTGTAAGTTGTGGTTACAAGGATGAGATGCGTTTTCCCGGCACGACCCGGGAACTGCCCACGCGGGTTAATGTGACTGAAAAAGAAAAACAGGAAGAGGTGCAGGTGGTAAAAATTCTACCTCCCAAGTAAACAGCGGATTGATACAAAAAAGCCCGCGTTGCGCGGGCTTTTTTATGGGTAATTCCACTGCAATATTTTCTTGATGATCTTCATCTATGTATCAATGAAGTCGTTCTGGCTTTTCTCCAAACTCCACAGCAATAGCCAGATCATCTGTCAGACAGGGCCAGCGCTCCAGTTCCTCGGACCAGCCTCTCGCTCGATGAGCGTCGATAAAGCGCTGAAAATTTTCACCGGAAAAACCGTACTCATTCAGCAAGAGTTCCGCCGAGAACAACACCGCCTGATCCAGTTCGTTGGCAAAAGGCTCGCCAATTAATTCGTGGGCGATGATATTGGCCCGGGTCATATCCATCGGCGCGAGCGGAATGCCGCAGTAACCGATAAACCGATCATTCACTTCTTCCAGCAGACGGTGAGCAAGATAGGCTTCGTCTAATAACGTTTCTAAATGACTGGAGCTGCTTACAATATCCGGAGGTGATAAGAAATAATCGCAGGCAATGTTAAGTAACGGACTGACGCCATCGTAAATTCCGGCTTCCTGCGCAATGGTAGTGATGGCTTCAATAAAATTCGGCACCTGCTCAATGTAGCGGACTACAAAGTCCCGCAGCAGATGGCCTGCCTGGTCATTCGGCAATTTGATAGCGCCGTGAAGATGGCGGGCGCGTTTCTCAAGCAGGTTCAGAAGTCGTGTGCACTCCTGATCATGTTCTCTGGCGTGGGTGATAAAGTCGCGAATTTGACTCACAGGGTAAATACTCATGGCTTTCTGAATCTTACGATTCTGTCTGAATGGGTGACAGCTGAACTAATTTCCTTCCCGGGGAAGTTAGGCCGTCGAACGCAACATTAAAGGTAAACCAATAACCCGTAATCGCAAGTGAGTCTTAATACCGTCTTCTTATAAAAATAGAAAAATTGGATGTGATGTATGTAAATTTTTGTTTTAAGGCTATTAACCGGACCAGGATCAATCGTGATTTGATGATGAACGGCGGCGCATGTTGTTGCGCAAATGTAAACTCACGTGAAAATTCTCAGGAATTTATCCACAAAAACCATAAAGCGATTGACTTTTTAATTTCTATATGGAATTACTGTCGCCTCTTTATGCGACACTTTGTCGCATGCACCGATCTGTACTCAAGAGGGATGTCGCATGCATCCTTGAGACTTGTTCAGGATCTGTCGCGCCAGGTAGTGCAGCGTGAAATAATGATTCAACAAGGTTTTTACTGCGTGTAAACTCCGCGTTCGCTCTGTTTTCGCTCAACCTGCCCCGTTGTGTTCCTGACCGGCTTTCCCGTCAAACAGGAGAGTCTTGTCTCCCTTTGGGTTGAGGCAGAGCACGAAAAGCGTTGTGAATCTGGCTTTCGTTGAGGCGATAAGGGGTATCGTCGCCAGGCAGTTCAGCGAGGAACCAGCCTGGGCACTCCATCAAGGTGTCCTGAAGTAGTTAGAAAATAAGCATAATTAGCTACACGGAGAAGATGGGCGATGTTGAATAGAGCACATGGGCGAAGCCCTTGGCTGCTTGCCCCTGCTTTGCTGGTCGGCAGTTACCAGTCATTGGCAGAAGAGGTAGAGCGCTGGAAATACAATATGCCGGAGGGAGTTACGCCGGTCAGTCAGAACATCCACGGTCTCCATATGGAGATGTTCTGGTGGTGTGTCGGAATCGGCGTTGTGGTGTTCAGCATCATGTTGTTCAGCATGATCTTCCACCGTAAATCCCGCGGGGTTAAACCTGCACACTTCCACGAAAGCACCACACTGGAAATCATCTGGACCGTCATCCCGGTGGTTATCCTCATCCTCATGGCGATCCCCGCCACCAAAAGCCTGATCAATCTCTACGACACATCCGAAGCGGATATGGACGTGCTGATCACCGGTTATCAATGGCGCTGGAAATACGACTATGTTGATGAAGACCTCAGCTTCTTCAGCAGCCTGAGCACTCCCCGCGAGCAGATTGAAGGCCTTGCCCCTAAGGGACCGCATTATCTGCTGGAGGTGGACGAGCCGCTCGTCGTGCCGATCAATAAAAAGATTCGCTTCCTGATTACTGCCAATGACGTGATTCACGCCTGGTGGGTGCCCGCGCTGGGCGTCAAGAAGGATGCCATCCCCGGTTTTATCAAAGAGTCCTGGACCATTATCAACGAGCCGGGTGTTTATCGCGGCCAGTGTGCCGAACTCTGCGGCCGTGACCACGGCTTCATGCCGATCGTGGTTGATGCCCGTACCGAAGAAGACTACCGCGCCTGGCTGCAGGAGAAACAGGCTGCTGCTGCCGCCATCCGTGAGCTGACCTCCAAGACATTCACCTTCGATGAGCTGTATGCCCGGGGTGAAGAGGTTTACAACCGTTCCTGCGCTGCCTGCCATCAGGTGAACGGTGAAGGTATTCCCGGCACATTCCCCTCACTCAAAGGCGTGGGTGTAGCCGTAGGTCCCATCGATCATCACATCGATGTGGTTGTGAACGGTGTGAAAGGCACTGCCATGCAGGCGTTTGGTCCGCAATTGAGTGAAGTGGATATCGCTGCCGTGGTTACCTATGAGCGTAATGCCTGGGGTAACAACATGGGCGATATGACCCAGCCAATTGACATCTATAACCATAAACAAGGCAATTAGGAGCTAGGTTATGGCACACGGTCCTGCTAAGGGTATAGCCCGCTGGTTATACACCACCAACCACAAAGATATCGGCAGCATGTACCTCTGGTTCAGCTTTGCCATGTTTCTGCTGGGCGGCGTTTTCGCCCTGGTGATTCGCGCGGAATTATTCCAGCCCGGATTACAAATCGTCGACCCGAACTTCTTCAATCAGATGACTACCATGCACGGTCTGGTGATGGTATTCGGTGCAGTCATGCCCGCGTTTGTCGGCCTCGCAAACTGGATGGTCCCCATGATGATCGGGGCACCGGACATGGCTCTGCCGCGAATGAACAACTGGAGTTTCTGGATTCTGCCCTTCGCATTTGCGATGCTGACTTCAACGCTGTTCATGGAAGGCGGTGCGCCCAACTTCGGCTGGACCTTCTACGCACCCCTCTCCACCACCTACGCACCGCCCAGCGTGACTTTCTTTATCTTTGCAATCCATATCATGGGTGCGAGCTCGATCATGGGCGCGATCAACATCATCGCCACCATCCTCAACATGCGCGCTCCCGGTATGACGCTGATGAAGATGCCGCTGTTTGTGTGGACCTGGCTGATCACTGCATACCTGCTGATTGCGGTCATGCCGGTACTCGCGGGTGTGGTGACCATGATGCTGATGGATATCCACTTCGGTACCAGTTTCTTCAATGCTGCTGGCGGCGGCGACCCGGTATTGTTCCAGCACATCTTCTGGTTCTTCGGGCACCCCGAGGTGTACATCATGATTCTGCCGGCGTTCGGTATCGTCAGCGCTATCATCCCGACCTTTTCGCGTAAACCGCTGTTCGGCTATGCCTCCATGGTTTATGCCACCGCCTCCATCGCGTTTCTGAGCTTCATCGTGTGGGCGCACCACATGTTTACCGTGGGCATGCCGCTGGCTGGTGAGCTGTTCTTCATGTACGCCACCATGCTGATCGCTGTGCCGACCGGGGTGAAGGTATTCAACTGGACGGCCACCATGTTCAAAGGCTCCCTGACCTTTGAAACGCCGATGCTGTTCTCCATTGCCTTCGTCATCCTGTTCACTATCGGCGGCTTCTCCGGTCTGATGCTGGCCATCGCGCCGGCGGACTTCCAGTATCACGATACCTACTTCGTGGTAGCTCACTTCCACTATGTGCTGGTGCCGGGAGCCATCTTCTCTATCACCGCGGCGGTTTATTACTGGTTGCCCAAGTGGTCCGGGCGGATGTACAGCGAGGTAATGGGTAAAACGCATTTCTGGCTGGCATTCATCGGCTTGAATGTGACTTTCTTCCCCATGCACTTCTCTGGTCTCGCCGGAATGCCGCGCCGCATTCCCGACTACCACATGATGTTTGCCGACTGGAACATGATCTCCTCCATCGGAGCCTTCCTCTTCGGCGGAGCGCAGGTGTTGTTCCTGTACATCGTCATCTCCACCATCGTCAGCGGTCGTAAAGCCACCGACAAAGTGTGGGAAAATCCGGAAGGGCTGGAGTGGACAGTGCCATCACCGGCGCCATACCACACCTTCAGCACGCCGCCGGAAGTCAAGTAACGGAGCTGGACATGAAAAGGCTGATGCCGGACAACCCTATCCACGCGATCTGCCTGAAGCTGGGCGCGCTGGGTGTTGGTATGTTCGTATTTGCCATCTGGGTAATGCCGCCGATGTACGATGTGTTCTGTGAAATCACCGGACTCAATGGCAAGACCGGCGGCCCCTATCAAGCAGTCTCAGCGGAGGTGGATACCAGTCGTACCATCACAGTGCAGTTTGTTGCTACCAACAACGAGGGGATGCCCTGGCAGTTTGCTCCCGAAGTGCGCACCGTGAAGGTTCATCCCGGGGAACAGAAACGCATCAATTACCATGCAGTCAATCCGACCGATCGCGACATGATCGGTCAGGCCATCCCCAGTCTGGTTCCCTTCAAGGCAGCGAATTACTTTCATAAAACCGAATGCTTCTGCTTCGAACAGCAGCCGCTGAAGGCGGGAGAAAGCGCTGAGCTGCCAATGTATTTCATTATTGATCAGGATATTCCCGAAAACATTCATACCATCACTTTGTCTTACGCACTGTTTGATGTCACAGAACGGTATGCAGACAACAAAGTGACCAAGGTGACGCAATAATTAAACTGGATGTTCAACCGCAAAACCATAACGAACGCGGAGAGAAAAAATGTCAACGCATGAAGGAAGTTATTACGTACCCGAACAGAGCAAGCTGCCGATATGGGCGAGCTTTGGTTTGTTCCTTACCGTATTTGGTGCCGCGCACTGGCTGAACGGCAACAGCAAGGGCCCGATGATTTTCCTGGCGGGCGGTCTGGTATTCGCTTTTGTGTTATGGAACTGGTTTTCAGCTGTTATCGGCGAAAACATGTCAGGCCTGGCTGGCCCGCAGTTGAAGCGTTCTTACGTATGGGGAATGGGCTGGTTTATCTTCAGTGAAGTCATGTTCTTTGCTGCATTCTTCGGCGCACTCTTTTATGTCCGCACCATGGCCTTGCCCTGGTTGGGTGGCGAAGTTGAATCGACAGCGACCAATGAATTTCTCTGGCCGGGCTTTACCGCTGAATGGCCACTGATGGTTACCCCGGACATGGCTGTGAACGGCGACAGAGCAACGGTATTAGGCCCGGATCAGAACCTCAGTTATCCTGGTTTTGGAGCCATGTTCAGCTGGCTGCCGTTCTGGAACACGGTCATTCTTCTGAGCTCAAGTGTGACTGTGCACTTCGCTCATGCCGCTATCAAAAATAATCAGCGCCGTGCCTTCAACAGCTGGCTGGGGGTGACTGTGCTGTTGGGGATCATCTTCCTCATCATGCAGGCCCTGGAATACCATCATGCCTACACCGATCTCGGATTAACGCTTCAATCCGGTATTTACGGCACAACCTTCTTCATGCTGACCGGTTTCCACGGCGCCCACGTAACCCTGGGTACTTTCATGCTGCTGGTGATGTGGCTGCGTTCCGTGCTGAAAGGGCACTTCAAGCCTGACGACAACTTTGGTTTTGAAGCGGCCAGCTGGTACTGGCACTTTGTAGACGTGGTCTGGGTTGGTTTGTTTATTGTGGTTTATATCTTCGGATAAGTTTTTCCGGCAAGGGTCTCAGGCCCTTGCCGGAAAATTAAATCCGATGGTCCCACGGCGCCTGACTGTGCAGGATGCCACTGTAAAAACCATAGAAGATACACAGCATCATCAGCACTGCCAGTGTGATGCGAATGCCCAGGGCATATAAGGTTCGCTTGGATTGAGGAACATTGGCATCTTTAAGCAGGAATCCCAGGGCGCCACTGAGACTGACCAGGATTCCGATAAACAGCACCAGAATAATTATTTTTAACCACATAGCAGTTTCCGTGTAATCAGTAAAAGATTGTGATGTAAGCGACGGCGAGATTGAGGTACACGTGAACTCTGTCGATAAATCCGCAAAGCAACCACGCTTCATTGTGACGTTCAATCGCAATATCACCCTGCTTACGCTGATAGCCCTGCCGATTCTGATCAGCCTCGGCATCTGGCAATGGAGTCGCGCAGCAGAAAAACGTGAATTGGAAAATCGTTACGCTCATCTGCAGGCACAGCCACCGGTTACACTGACTGCAGCCAGTCTCAATGAATTGCCGGACTACCAGCGTGTAACAGTGCAGGGACATTTCGACAACGAACATACATGGTTGCTGGATAATAAACAACGTCAGGGCAGGGTGGGTTATGAAGTGGTTACACCCTTTGTGCTGAATGATGGACAGCGCCTGCTGGTGAATCGCGGCTGGCTGGCGGCAGGTAAGACCCGCGCACAGTTACCGGTGATAGATCAGGTGAAAGGAGAGGTAACGCTCTTTGCAGAGCTTGTATCGGTAGTGAAACACCCGCTGCTGGATGCACGTACGACTCGTCAGGAATGGCCCAGGGTAGTGATGGCGATTGATATTGCCGATATGAGTCAGCAATTAAACCAAAAACTTCTGCACCGCTATCTGCGGCTCGATGAAAGCAGTACCGGCGCTCTGATAACCGATTGGCAGGCGGTCAACATGAGCCCGGAAAAACATATGGGTTACGCATTCCAGTGGTTTGGTCTTGCGGCAGCCTTGGTCATCTGGTTTGTGTTTGCCAATACGAATCTGTTTGAATACTGGCGCAGCCGTCGACAAAAAACTAAGCAATAACGAAAGGCATTGTATGAGCAGTGACGTAAGCATTCTGTCCGAACAGGAAAAGCGACAACAGCGCCGCGGGCGCATCCAGGCAGTAGCCATCATGCTGGTTGTTCTTCTGCCGATGGTCGTGGCATACAGCGTGTATTACACCGGTGTCGGCATGCCTAAAGGCACCATCAACAAGGGGCACTTGATCACACCGCCGCAACCGATCAGCGAACTTGCGTTGCACAAACTTGACGGGGAGAGCTGGCAGTTAAGCGAACAGGCCAGGCGCTGGCGCTGGGTCATCCCCGGCGGTGCAGAGTGCAATACGCAATGTCGGGACAACCTTTACCTCACGCGTCAGGTTCATATTCGTCTTGCGGAAAAATCCGGTCGGCTTGAACGCATCTATCTGTTACTCGATGAACACATTGAGACTGCCACACTGGAATATATTCAGACGGAGCATCCTCATGTGCCAGTATTGAAAGCCTCCGCTGATGCAGTAGCAGCATTGCTGAGTCGCACTGATCTGGCTCCCGATGCTATCGCGACTGGCCACTACTTTCTCATGGATCAGGAGGGGTTCCTGATGATGGCGTACAGCCCTCAGCATCAGGGAAATGATCTGCTCGACGACATCAAGCGCATGCTCAAATATTCTTACGAGGAGTAAATGTCAGTGTGGCAGAACAATAAATTGTCCAGTGCCTATCGGTGGGGTTTCATCGCCACAGCCATTGCCTGTGTTGTTGTCGTACTGGGAGCCTTTACGCGTTTGTCAGATGCGGGGTTAGGCTGCCCCGACTGGCCTGGTTGCTATGGCCATCTCACCTGGCCGAAAAGTGAAGCAGCTGTCGCCGCTGCGGAAGCGCGTTTCCCGGAGTTTCCGGTGGAACACGATAAAACCTGGCCGGAGATGGTGCATCGGTATTTTGCTGGTTTTCTCGGGCTGATCATTCTCGGTATCACTGTTGCCAGCTGGCGCTGGTCCATGAAATCTCCTCATCAGTCCTATCCACGCAAACACGCCCTGGGTCTGCTGTTGCTGGTAATCCTGCAAGGATTATTTGGCATGTGGACAGTCACGCTGAAATTGTGGCCGCAGGTTGTCACCGCACATTTGCTGGGAGGTTTTGCCACGCTCAGTCTGTTGTGGTTATTCACCCTGCGCTGTGCAGGCAGCCACTGGCAACTGCCCGGTGATAAATATCGACAGCTGAGCGGCATTAAATGGCTGGCACTGCTGGCCCTGCTTGCGGTCATTACTCAGGTAGCACTGGGTGGCTGGACCAGTTCCAACTACGCGGCTCTGGCATGTACCGATCTGCCCACCTGTCATGGAGAATGGTGGCCGGCGATGGATTTTGAGCGCGCATTCAACTTTGCGCAAAGTATTGGTCCCAACTATCTCGGCGGCCTGCTGGAAAATGAAGCGCGCACTGCTATTCACGTGACTCATCGTCTGGGCGCCATTGTCGTGAGCGTTCTGGTGTTGTTGTTGTCCTGGAAGTTATTAAGTCTGCGCAGTTTTGTCACCCGGCCTATTGCATGTGTGCTGTTGATGGTATTGATCGTCCAGATCAGCCTGGGTGTCAGCAACATCCTTGGATCGCTGCCGTTGTCAGTCGCGGTGGCTCACAACGCTGTTGGTGCACTGTTACTCCTCGTGATGGTGACGCTGATGCATCGCCTGGTCACCGCGAAAAGTTGTTAATCGGATTTTAGAAAGCAGGGGGAAGTAAAATGAGCGAAGTTCCCGAAAGCCAAACCGTTAATGCAATGGCGTCCGCCAGCTGGCGTGACTACTACGAGTTATGCAAGCCGCGCGTCGTTATGCTGATGATCCTGACTTCCCTGATCGGAATGTTCCTTGCTGTACCGGGCATGGTTCCCTTGCATGTGTTGATTATCGGAAATCTCGGCATCGCTCTTTGCGCGGGTTCAGCGGCAGCCGTCAATCATCTGGTGGATCGCCACATTGATCAGAAGATGGCGAGAACGTTCAATCGTCCGGTAGCCAAAGGCCGGGTTGATCCGATGCAGGCGGCGCTCTTTGCGCTGCTCATCGGTACCTTGGGGATGGTGTTGCTGGTGGTATTTATCAATACCCTGACGGCAGTCTTAACGCTTGCTTCGCTGCTGGGTTACGCGGTTATCTATACGCTGTTTCTAAAGCGCGCAACGCCGCAAAATATTGTCATTGGCGGACTTGCCGGCGCAGCGCCACCCTTGCTCGGCTGGACTGCAGTCACCGGTGAGATTCACGGACACGCATTACTTTTAGTGTTGATTATCTTCGCCTGGACGCCACCCCATTTCTGGGCACTGGCGGTTCATCGCAAGGATGAATATGCAAAAGCGGATATTCCCATGCTGCCGGTTACGCACGGTGAGGCCTATACCAAGCTGCACATCCTTCTGTATACCATCATTATGATTATCGTAACGGTATTGCCGTACGTTACTGGCATGTTTAACTGGCTGTACCTGCTTGGAGCGCTGGTATTGGGTGCGGGATTCCTTTATTGGGCGCTGGCGATGATCTTCAGCAAAAAACCTTCGGTGGGCATGGATACTTTTAAATATTCGATTATTTATCTCATGGCATTGTTTGTGATCATGTTGCTCGATCACTATCTGCTGCCAATGCCACAGCATCTTGAATTTGTTTTATAGCAGGTGAGCGCGTGAGTGATACAACAGACGTAGAGTTTGATCTGGCCAGCCGTCAGCGCGGTATACGCAACACCGTTATCGTGCTGTTGCTGATCGTTGCGACGATTATTGGCTTGATTGTTCATAAGGTAACCAAGCCGCGGATTCTGAATCAGGACGAGTTGCGGGCGCAGGATGTCATCGTATTTGATACGCCTCGTCGATTCACCGATATGGAACTGATAGACAATCGCGGTCAACCGTTCACCCGCGAAAGTCTACAGGGTAAATGGTCATTGTTGTTCTTCGGCTTTACGCACTGTCCAGATATCTGCCCAATGACTATGCTGGATCTCAGCCGCCTGATGCCGACTCTGCCAGCGGATATCGCCCAGGATACGCAGGTGATTCTGGTAAGCCTTGACCCAAGCCGGGACACACCGGAAGTTCTGAGCGAATACGTTGCAGCCTTTGATAAGGATTTTATCGGTGTAACCGGTGAGTTCCTGACGTTGCGTCGCTTTGCCAATGAACTCAACGTAGCCTTCGCCAAGGTGACCCAAGGTGATGATTACACCGTTGATCACAGCGGCAACATTGTTTTAATCAATCCCATGGGCGATTACCACGGCTTCATAAAGCCACCCTTCTCAAATGAAAAATTAAACCTGACTTACACCTCGGTTGTGCGCGGCTTTAACTACCGATTGAAGTAGCGATTGATAGAAAGAACAGTCAACAGAAAGAGCGATTCGAACTGGCATTTATTCCTTGCTTGTTATAATCTCATGGCGTCCCGTTCAACAAGAAGGGGATGCTTCGATAAACTACATACAAGGAAATTTGAATGTCTATTACTTCTGCCCTTCGCTTATCTTCCCTATTTCTCGTCGCCCTGTTGGCGAGTGGATGTGCTACCAAAATTACTGAAGAGCCATCAAAAGTAACTCGCGCTGCTGTTAATCTCGACGAGTACAAAAAAGTAATTCTGGTAAAATCCGCGATTGCCAAACCCTACGCAAATCAGGGAGCCAATATCAAAGCCGTAAACAAAATTGATGAGGTTCTGGCTCAGCGTTTTGCTGCGCTATTTCATAATGTCGAGGTAAAAACAGCAGAAGAAGTAGCAGCGATGGATTTCTCCCAGGGGGGTGACCGCGATGTTCTGCTGGTTAAGCCGCTGGTCAAGCAAATTAAATTTATCGGCGGAGCAGCCCGTTTCTGGGCGGGTGCCATGGCAGGAAGTTCCGTGGTAATCCTCGATACTTCATTTGAAGAGGCAAAAACCGGTAAGCAACTAAGCAACCCCGGCTTTATGCGTAAAGCGGGAGCTTACTCGGATGCCTTTGGTATTGCGTCGAACGCAATGCTGACAGAGGTAGCTCAGGACGTTGCTAACTACGTTGTGGCGAACAAATAAATAAAATTGCCGGAGGCTTGGCCTCAGGCTTCCGGCACAGAAACTCCCGCCGTTTGATTAACTCCGGCGCAAAAAAATAATCAGTGATTAATATCAGCCGCCCTGTCGCGCGGATTTCGGATGGAGGATATCGGTGGGGTCAATTATCACGCCCTGAGTAGCGAGCGCATCCAGCTGTCGCTTATTCAGCTCCATCGCAAAGGCTGCATAGCAGCGCTTCACATCCGGTGCATGGGATTCTCCTCCAGCGATCAACAAGTCAATAATGCCTTGCGTCGTAGAGAGTCTGTGACGTTTGCCGGTGTGGTAATAGAGATGATTAGCAAGTTGTTGAAGGTGAAATACAGCAGCTTGGGAAAAAATCAACGTGGCCATAACAATCTTCCCCGGGCAGGGCAAGCTTCAGCCGTTACTGACTTTCTTATCGTCCTGTAACAACCACTCCAAAACAGCCTTACGGCTCTCCAGCATGTTCTTGTAAGTCTGCACTACAACCGGATTAGGATTGCGTTGCTGCTCCAGCAATTTCAGCCGGTCGGCTAGAAATGTGATATCAGACTGGATCTTGATAGCGATCTCTTCGCTGTTGATGGCTTCATTACCAATATTCAGTACGGCCATGTGCATGGTCCCTCTGCGCGTGAATGTACAGGCAGTCTGCAACAAACCCCTGTTGAAAACCAGTAGCTATCGACGGAAGATTATGTGAGATATTGCCTACAGGGTAAAAGCACTAAGCTGTTCGCTGTTTAGCTAAGGTGAGAATAAAAAAACAGGTGGCAGCCAACACGATGGATGGGCCGGCCGGTGTGTCCCAGAAAAACGAAGCGGCGAGACCTGCGCACACGGAAAGACAGCCAAGCGCGCTGGCTGTTACTGCCATGGATTCCGGCGTGTGGGTCAGGCGGCGTGCTGCAGCGGCGGGGATAATCAGCAGTGCAGTGATCAGCAAAACTCCGACGATCTTCATGGCGATGGCGATAACAAGAGCCATGAGCAGCATCAATGCCGTCCTTACCGCCGTTACCGCTACGCCTTCTACCTGCGCCAGTTCTTCGTGGACCGTGATGGCGAGCAAAGCCCGCCACAGCCGCGCCAACGCAGCCAGGACCGCCAGTGCTACCAGCCAGACCGTCACTACATCCGTCAAATTGGCCGAAAGAATATCCCCGAACAAGTAGGAGAGAAGGTCGATGCGGCTTTCGCTGAATAAACTGATCGTGACCAGTCCCAGCGCCAGAGTGGAGTGGGACAGGATACCCAGCAGGGTATCGGTAGCGAGGAAGCGGTTCTGCTGCAAAGCCACCAGGATCAATGCCAGCAACAGGCAACCCAGGGCTACGGCCAGGTTTAGGTTGATATTGAGCAGGAAGCCGAAGGTCACGCCCAGCAGGGCAGAGTGAGCCAAGGTGTCGCCAAAGTAGGCCATTCGCCGCCACACAGCAAATGAACCCAGCGGACCCGCCACCAGAGCAACGCCAAGGCCGGAAAGTAATGCAAAGAGTAAAAAATCAGGCATGGTGGTCGTGCTCGCACTCGCCATTGTGGTGATGGGTCACGATATTGCCATGGGCGTCGTGATGGTGATCATGATGATGGGTGTAAATAGCCACCTGGGGTTTTGGTGAGTCGCCAAACAGCGCCAGGTAGGCAGGATCACTGGTGACTTTCTCGGGATGGCCGTGACAACAGACATGCTGGTTCAGGCACACCACGGTGTCGGTCGTCGCCATCACCAGATGCAGATCGTGGGATACCATCAGCACGCCGCACTGCCGCTGTTTCCGAATCTCATTGATCAAGGCATACAGCGCGGACTGTCCCGTCACGTCGACCCCTTGCACCGGTTCGTCCAGTACCAGCAGCTGCGGATCGCGCAGCAACGCCCGTGCTAGAAGCACCCGCTGGGTTTCACCGCCTGACAGTGATTGCATGGGCGTCTGCTGCAGCTGAGTGATACCGGTCAGCCTCAGAATTTCCGGCAGATCAACCTTTGGCGTGCCGCCCAGCCTCAGAAAACGGGCTACGGTTAAAGGCAGGCTTGCATCTAGGTGCAACTTCTGCGGCATATAGCCGATACGGAGATAGGGGCGGCGGTCGATGCTCCCTTCATCGATCCTGATTAACCCCAGAATACTGCGGACAAGCGTCGTCTTGCCCGCTCCGTTCGGACCAATCAGGGTCAGGATCTTGCCTTCTTCCAGCGTCAGGTCTGCATTTTTAACCAGGTACCGGCCATTCCGTCGCACACCGACACCCCGCGCCTGGATTAACGCTTCACTCACGATAGACGCCCTTCTTTGGGTAAGTTGCCAATGCAGGCAGGGCACACGCCCATGACCTCCAGTGAGTGGGTCTCCATGACAAAGCCTGCCGCCTTAGCCGAGGATTGGATATCCTGGTTCAGCTTCTGGTTATCCAGCTCCACCGCCGTATCGCAGATGCGGCAAATCAGGAAATGACTCTGATGTTTGGTGCCCGGAGATGGGCAGCCGATAAAGGCATTTAAACCATTGATCCGATGGACCAGTCCTTGTTCGAGAAGAAAGTCCAGTGCACGGTAAACCGTGGGCGGAGCTACGCGTCGGGTAGAAGCGGAAGCCAGCATGTCCATCAAGGTGTAGGCGCCAAGCGGTTTGTGATTCTGCCAGATCAGCTCGAGGACCTGCTCACGCAAAGCGGTCAGGCGCACCCCGCGACTCTCACACAACTGGCGCGCGGAAACCATGGCGTCTTTGATGCAGTGGTTATGGTTGTGATGGCTGTAGGCCAGGGGTGTTTTTTCCATAGCGGGACAAGTTTCCGGTGAGCTGGCAATAACAAGTATGTTACTCTATAACAGTCCGCGGAACTACCGGTCTTCAATTCCTCCCATGGCGTCTTCTATGTCACTTACTGGCTCAGCCCCTGTTCTCAGATGTCTCGTATTGCTTGCGCTCATCCTGCTTTCCCAGGCTGGTGCGGCGGAAGTTAAAGTATTAGCCAGCATCAAGCCGTTAGCCTTGATCGCGAACGAAGTTGCAGGCGGTAAAGCGACTGTCGAGACATTGCTCCCGATCAAAGCATCACCCCATGACTATCCTCTGCGGGTATCGGATGTGCGCCGCTTGCAGCAGGCGGATGTTGTGTTGTGGGTGGGGCCGGAACTGGAAGTATTTCTGCAGCGTCCCTTGAATAACATTGCAGCCAGCAAGCGCCTGACTGTGTATGAGCTGCCCGGGATGAACTGGCCGGAAGAAGAACCACATGCTCATGCTGATGGTGCAGGCCACCACCACGGCCACGATCCCCATGTCTGGCTTGATCCACGCAACGCGATTGTTATTGCCCGGGCACTGGCGGAAAAGTTTGGCGAGATAGATCCCGACTCAGCCGCTTTTTACGCCGAAAATGCTGATCATTTTTCACAGGCTGTTACCGGGTTGGATCAGCGACTGGCGACGACACTGGCACCGGTAAGGCACAAAGGATTTGCGGTTTATCATGAAGGATATCTTCATTTTGTAGAGCGCTATGATCTGGAACAATTAGCCTACGTTACCTTCACACCGGAGCGCCGCCCCGGTGCAAAACATTTATATGACCTGCGAAAAAAATTAAAAAACCAGGCTTTGTGTCTTTTTACCGAACCTTATTACGACATGCGTATAGCGAAAGATCTGGCAGCAGAACTCGAATTAAACGTCGCAGTTCTTGACCCAATTGGTGAAGAAGATGTCGCGTCCTATCAACAGCTATTGGAGAAGATGGCGCAAGCTTTTTCAGCTTGCTTGGCGAATGGCTCGGTTGCGGGAGAAATGCAACGGTAAACGCAGGGTGACGCCGCGCGCGGATAAGGATTCAATCTGATCCTTATTTAATTCCGTCACAAAAGCATCATAAGAATCTCTTACACCCGCGTCCCGCGCCAGCGCAGCGTTTCTTAATAGATCAAGAATACCTTCCTGCGTCGCGAGCCTGTACCTTACGCCACTGTAATGGTAGTAATGGCTACCCAGTTGCTGTAAGCGGAAGATGGCAGACTGCGAGAAAATCAGAGTGTCCATAAATATTCCTTGGCTATTCAAAAAGCTGATTAGCGGTCATCCGGAACAAGTACATCGTCCTTTCTTACGATGCCTCGATGAAGGAGTTGCTCACAGTGTAGGTGAAGGGAAAAAACTTTCAGGGCGGTAGCTCACTTAATGAGCATTAAATATCAAAATTGTGATATGGATAAAAAAGAACCCTGTGTTTTTGACACTAAACGAAATAAGTGTCGACACAGGGTTTAATCACGAGGAGAAAAAATTAATTATCCGGCTCGAGAAGCGAACCGGAAGAAAATCAGAAATTCAGTTGGCTGTTGAATTTTTCTTCCAGACTTTTTTCCAGCTTAGCATTCAGCTTTTCATTCAATGCGTCAGTCTTTTCCGCCAGGATGTCAGTGTGGCGTTGCTCAACAGCAGTTTCAGCCTTCTCCAGAGTCCAGCTCAGTGTGCTGCCAGTCTGGGCCGCTGCAATAGTCAGGTTAGAGTAAGCTCCAGCGTCATCAGCCAGTACATTAGTAGCGAATAACAGCGCTGCAGCGATAAAAAGTAGTTTTTTCATTTTCGTCCTCCGTGGGATGTTTGCCTTAGGCGAACAGGTATTCCCGGCTCAACCTGCGTTTTGTTACTTGATGTTACCCATAGTAACACATTTATTATTTTCCGCTAGTGGTATTTCAGAATAATTTAGGGTTCATGACTATTTTGTGAAGGAATACCGGTGGTTACGGGCGTTTTTGCAGGTTTTTTGTCAGGTATGGCATGCAGTAACACAAGGTAACACTTTGCCTGGGCCAAGTTAGTCGAAGGAAAATAGCGTGGATAAAATGAAATTTACGCCAGATGTTGCCTTAGTGCGTGACTGGAAGAGGGCGAGTGGGGCAACCAGCGGGGTGTTTCGTGTATCCTGCGTTTCTTCATTTAAGCCTGCCTCTTGGGGGCAGAAACTTCTCCTGCACATAAAAGATGGATGATTCATGGTCCAGAAAGAATTCCCTGTAGCCCCTCTGGTGCTGGTCGACGGCTCCTCTTATTTGTACCGCGCCTACCATGCGCTGCCACCCCTGACCAATTCCAAGGGGCAGCCGACCGGGGCGGTAAAAGGCGTGATCAATATGTTGCGCCGCCTGCGCAAAGACTATCCCCAGAGCCCCATCGCAGTCGTCTTCGATGCGAAAGGAAAGACCTTTCGCGATGATCTTTTTGCTGCTTATAAAGCGAACCGGCCCCCAATGCCGGACGATCTGCGCCCGCAGGTTCAACCTATCTATGACATTGTGACGGCGATGGGGCTGCCGCTGCTGGTTGTTGAAGGGGTGGAGGCGGATGACGTCATCGGTACTCTCGCGCGACAGGCTGCGGAGAAAGCCCATCCAGTTGTTATCTCAACGGGCGACAAGGATATGGCGCAGCTGGTGTGTGAGCATGTCCACCTGGTTAACACTATGACGGAAAGCTATCTGGATGTAGCCGCTGTTAAAGAAAAATACGGCTTCGGGCCGGAGCGGATGATCGACTTCCTTGCTCTGATGGGCGACAAGGTGGACAACATCCCCGGGGTGCCGGGAGTGGGTGAGAAGACCGCGCTCGGTTTGATTCAGGGCCTGGGAGGGCTTGATGCCATATACGCCGACCTTGAAGCGGTGCGCAGCCTGGACTTTCGCGGCGCGAAGAAGATGCCTGAAAAACTGGTGGAGCATCGCGATCAAGCCTACCTGTCCTACCAGCTGGCGACCATCAAGACCGATGTTCCGTTAGCGGTGACACCGGAGTCGATCCATATCGGCCAGCCGGATAATCAGCGATTGCTCGCGCTTTTTACAGAATTGGAATTTAAAAGCTGGGTGGCGGAGCTGAGCGAAGCCGGTGCAGCAGCGCCGGCGGCAGATCCGGCTTCCGCAGCTGACTCATCAAGCGCGCCATCTGAGCTGCAGCAACGCGTAAATGAAGCTGTAGAAGCACGTTACGAAACCATTACGGATATGGCCCGCTTGTCGGACTGGATTGCGCGGCTGGAAGCGGTGGACCTGTTTGCATTCGATACGGAAACCACGAGCCTTGATGCCATGCAGGCCCGGATTGTGGGGCTGTCTTTTGCTATCGCTCCAGGTGAGGCTGCCTATGTCCCCTGTGGCCATGATTACATGGGCGCGCCGGAACAGCTGGATCTTCAGGCGGTATTGCAGGCGCTCAAACCCCTGCTGGAAAACCCGCACAAACAAAAGGTCGGACAGAACTTGAAGTACGACCGCAGTGTGCTGTTAAACCATGGCGTCCGGCTGACGGGAATCGCCTACGACACTATGCTTGAATCCTATGTGCTCAATTCGGTGGGCAGTCGCCATAACATGGATGATCTTGCGCTGAAGTATCTGGATCACAAGACGATTCTGTTCGAGGACATCGCCGGTAAAGGCGCAAAACAGCTCACCTTTAACCAGATTAAGGTAGAAGATGCTGCGCCATATGCAGCGGAAGATGCCGACATTACCCTGCGTCTGCATCAACGTATCTGGCCGGAGCTGGACGCTGTGCCTTCGCTGAAGAAGGTGTTTACCAGCATCGAAATGCCGCTGCTGCCTGTCCTGTCCAATATTGAACGCAATGGCGCGTTCGTGGATGCACGGCTCCTCGGTCAACAGAGCATTGAGCTGGGCGAGCGCATGGTGGAGTTGGAGCGCAAGGCCTTTGATATTGCCGGACAGGCGTTCAATCTGGGGTCTCCCAAGCAGCTGGGTGCGATTCTGTTTGATCAGCTCAAGCTGCCGGTCATCAAGAAGACACCGACAGGATCGCCCTCAACCGCAGAGGATGTATTGCAGGAGCTGGCGCTGGATTATCCCTTGCCCAAGGTGCTCATGGAATACCGAATGCTCGCCAAGCTTAAGTCCACCTACACCGATAAGCTGCCACTGATGATCAATCCGCAGACCAAGCGGATTCATACCTCCTATCATCAGGCTGTCGCTGCTACCGGTCGGCTGTCGTCTACCGACCCGAACCTCCAGAACATCCCTATCCGCAACGAAGAAGGGCGCCGCATTCGTCAGGCCTTTATCGCGCCGCCGGGCTATAAAATCCTCGCTGCCGACTACTCCCAGATTGAGCTGCGCATCATGGCCCATCTGTCAGAAGATGCTGGTCTGCTGAATGCCTTTGAGCAGGAGCTGGATGTACACCGGGCCACGGCTGCGGAAGTATTCGGGGTCGGCCTTGAGCAGGTGACACCAGAGATGCGTCGCAGCGCCAAGGCCATCAACTTCGGCCTGATTTATGGCATGTCGGCATTCGGGCTGGCCAAGCAGCTGCATCTGGGTCGCACCGAGGCGCAGCAGTATATCGACCGCTATTTTGAGCGTTACCCGGGCGTTCAGAGGTATATGAACGAAACGCGGGCGCTCGCACATGAGCAGGGCTTTGTGGAGACCCTGTTTGGCCGCCGGCTTTATCTTCCCGATATCAATGCCCGCAATAAGAACCTCCAGCTCGCAGCGGAGCGTACGGCCATCAACGCCCCTATGCAGGGCACAGCGGCGGATATCATTAAAACGGCGATGATTGCGGTAGATGCCTGGCTGGCGGAAAGCGGGCTGGACGCGCGCATGATCATGCAGGTACACGATGAACTTGTCCTGGAAGTGGCCGAAGATCAGGTAGAGGCTGTTACTGAGCCGCTCAGAGAGTTCATGTCCTCCGCAGCCGCACTGAAGGTGCCTCTGCTGGTCGAGGTGGGCGTAGGCAGCAACTGGGACGAGGCGCACTGAACCGGGGTTGTGACCGGGTCGCCAAAAAATTCTACATTGGATGTGAACTAATCAAGTCAGCCGGGGGTCACAGTACTGTGTGTTTTATGTTCATGAGCTAACTCCTCCCCCTGATTGGCTTTTTAAGCCAGCTAAGCCTTCTAAGTATCAAGCGAAGCAGCCCCGATGATGAGTCGGGGTTTTTTTTAAGCTGAATTCAGGTACTTAGGGGATTTTTTAAGCACTTCAGGGGCAGGAAACGGGAGTCAGGGAAATTTTTCAGTGACCGTTGAACTTAATGATTGAACCGTCGGTCGTAAACCCTGAATGCAAGTTGCTACTCCCCATAGCTTCTGTAACCGCTTCAACTGACATCACCCCAAGGGTGTCAGTCCTTACTCCGGTGATCTTCCTCTTGAGTCACCGGATTTTTTTTGCCTGTCGTCAGGCCAAGGGCGTGGGTTCTGAAAGCGGTTCATTCAGTGTCAGCCAGGATTGCAGTATTGACTGCAGTTCCTCGATACCGGTGCGCTTCAGTGCGGAAAAGCACTGTACGCTGGTGCGATCTGCGATGCCCGCAGTCTTTAGCTGCTTGATCACTGCCTGACGCACGTTATTGGCAGGCCCTCGATTCAGCTTATCTGCCTTGGTCAGCAGGATGTGTACCGGCATATCGGCATCGATGGCCCACTGCAGCATGGTGGCGTCAAATTCCTGCAGCGGATGACGAATGTCCATCAGCAGGATCAGGCCACGCAGGCTCTGGCGTTTCTGGAGATATTCAGAAAGATTGCGTTGCCATTCTTCCTTCATCTCCCGCGAAACTTTGGCGTAGCCGTAGCCGGGGAGGTCCACAAGCCGCTGTGTCTCCGACAGATTAAAAAAATTGATCAGCTGAGTCCGCCCCGGGGTTTTACTGGTGCGGGCAAGTTTGCTGTTGGTTAACGCATTGATTGCGCTGGATTTTCCCGCATTGGAGCGGCCGGCAAAGGCCACTTCCACGCCGGTTTCCGGCGGGCACTCACGCAGGCTGGGCGCGCTCTTGGTGAAATAAGCCTTGCTAAAAACAATGTCGCTGCACATAAAGCCCTGCAAAATGGTGTGTTATTAAACGGTTGGTATATAATGCGAACCGCTTCTATGTCGCCGTTCCCGTAACAGGGGGCGGAATTGTAGCCTGAGCAGAACAGGCAAGGCCAATCGGGCCGCAGAAGAAAACGTCGTAATTTGTTACGAAACATAATCAGAACAACGGGTTAGCCAATGAAAAATTTACTGAAGCATGCACTTTTTTCGCTGGGTCTGGTGGCTGTTGCGCAAGGCGCATTCGCGGCCGGTGATGCCAAAGCGGGTGCAGATAAAGTAGCGGTATGTGCCGCTTGTCATGGCCCTGATGGCAACAGTCCTCTGCCGACTTTTCCAAAGCTTGCGGGATTGGGCGAAAAATACCTGTTGAAGCAACTGCAGGACATCCAGGCCTGGGATCTTGAAACCGATGCGGAGAAAAAGCCCACCACCGGGCGCGCAGTACCGGAGATGACCGGTATGTTGCGTGATCTGGGCGAGCAGGATCTGCAGGATGTGGCCGCCTACTTTGCCAGCCAGGCAATCCAGCTCAGCGGCGCCAAAGAAATCCAGGTCAAGGTAAATTCCGGTTTGATGGTTGACGGGCTGGAACTGGGTGAGAAAGTATACCGCGCTGGCAACCTGGCGAATGGTGTCCCTGCCTGTACCGGTTGTCATGCTCCGGACGGTCACGGTAACGCACCGGCAGGCTTCCCCCGCTTGAGCGGTCAGTATGCTGAATATGTCGAAAAACAACTGCTGGCTTTCCGTAGCGGAAACCGCACCAATGATGGTGACCAGATGATCATGCGTCTGGTGGCAGAAAAGATGAGCGATGCTGAGATCAAGGCTGTAGCTAACTTTATCGCTGGCCTGAACTGATTAGTGTGGTTTGGTGGTAAAACAAAAAGGCGACCTGGGTCGCCTTTTTTGCTATTCGGGGTTTGGTTTCAGCGGTTTTTCAGTTATTTACCTTGTCCGGCGTCGCCGATGGCTTGCTTTTGACGGTGGAACTTGAATAACCTTCCCGGTTCTATAGTGCGTGCGGCAGCGTACATTTAACTCTATTCGATAACAACGGAGTAAATCCTATGCGTTTTCTGGTGGCCCTTTTTGCCGTTTTTCTCTCTCTTGCAGCCTGCGCTGAACAATCATCACAGAAATATGTAGCAGGGCAGCACTACATTGTGCTCGAACAACCGGTAAGAACGGTTGATCCCAAGAAGATAGAAGTTGCTGAGGTTTTTTCTTATCACTGTGGTCACTGCTTTAACTTTGAGCCAATTCTGCAGGCCTGGGAAAAGCAGCAGCCGGATGATGTGGTCGTGGTACAGACTCCCGCAATCTGGAACGCGCAGATGGAAAATCTGGCCCGTGCTTTCTATACCATCAAGGCATTGAAGATTGAAGATAAAGCGCATATGGCCGTATTCAATGCAATTCACCTGGAGCGCAAGCATTTCAATACTCCGGATCAGTGGGCGGCGTTTTTATCAGCTTACGGTACTGACAAGGCGGAAGTATTGAAGACCTTCAACTCTTTCGGTGTAACCAGCCAGGTTAAACAAGCTGATGCACGCGCACGCGGTTACGGCATCACCGGTACACCGGAAATCGTGGTTAACGGCAAGTATCGCATCAGCAGTTCCAAGCTGAGCGGACAGGCCGAGATGCTGAAAGTCGCAGAATTCCTGATCGAAAAAGAGCGCGCAGCGCTTTAAGATAATAACTCCCGACACTGCCTGTCCATTTCCGTTGCCGTTGACTGGAAAGGGACGGGCAGTTTGCTTTTCGATAACCTCTCTTCCTCCCTGAAATCAGCCAGCCGCTGGTCATCTGCAGCATCTAACGGCCACATCAGTCTCAGATGTTTAACAGTATTTAACACTTCTCCACACAGTGAGCCGGCGCAAACTGTGTCGGTGGGGTTTATGCTGCTGCATGAGTCTCGCCACACTTTATTTGAACAATAAACATAAAACCCTGTAACCGGTGCTCGCCCTTTCCAATGGCGCTGGGATAACCGGCAAGGAGAAACCACTCATGCGCGCGCTTTTAATTATCGCCGGTCTGCTGCTGTCTGCGGCCCTTCAGGCGAAACCCGCCCTGCAGCTCAATGAACAAAATTATTTTGCGACCCAGGGACTCAATGTCACTGTCTTTGCTGACATTTATCCCGATGGCCACCAGACCGGTGTGACAGTGATTCAACACGGTTCCCGCGTCGCTGCTAACGGTGACCTGCGGCTTGAAGTTTCGCCGGGACAATGGTCGCCGGTGCCCCGTGGTATTGGAGAGGCAGTTGTCGATAGGAAAGCCCAGCGGATTTCCCAGACGCTTGCTTACCCAGACCCGGCCAAAGACCGCAAAGGTTTTAATCCGATTCTTTATCCTGATCTGGAATTTACCTATCAGGTTCATGTGACCGCACTGGACGGTAACAGCTTCCGGATTTCGGTGAATCTGGAAAAGCCCTTGCCCAAAGCCTGGATCGGACGCGTTGGTTTTAACTTCGAATTATTTCCCGGCCATCTTTTTGGAAAGTCTTTCCTGATGGATGATCAGACGGGTATTTTTCCTCAGCAACCCAACGGCCCCCTTGTTGATCATCACGGGGACGTACTCACGGCACCGCTGGCGGTGGGCAAGAGATTTACGGTGGCGCCGGATCACGACCACCAGCGTATGCGGGTCGAGGTGAAGCGAGGTGGGCCGCTGGAATTGTGGGACGGTCGAGCCAATCACAATAACGGCTGGTACATCCTGCGCAGCGAAGTGCCGGAAGGCGCGACGAAGAATGCGATTGAGTGGATAGTGACTCCCAATGTTGTGAAGAACTGGCGCTACTCTCCCGTGATTCAGGTATCGCAGCTGGGTTATGGTGCTCATCAAGCCAAAAAAATTGTTATAGAACAAGATGCGCTGGACACTAAAGCGGATCGTGTGACCTTATCCCGTTTGACCGAAGACGGCAAAAAGCTGGTGAGACAGGGCAAGCCTGAAGTCTGGGGAAGATTTTTACGCTACCACTATCTCACCTACGATTTCTCTGATGTCACTGAGCCGGGAATGTATGTCGTAAGTTACCGCGATCAAATCTCACATGCATTTAAAATCGGTGACGACGTATTTTCTCGCCATGCCTGGCAGCCGACGCTGGAATATTTCCTGCCGGTGCAGATGTGTCATATGCGCGTGAATGAAAAATATCGGGTCTGGCACGGCCTCGATCATCTGGATGATGCCATCATGGCGCCGGTCAACTTCAACCATATCGATGGTTATATCTCCGGACCGTCAACGCTGACCAGATTCAAGCCGGGGGAGCGAGTGCCTGGCTTGAATGTGGGTGGATGGCATGATGCGGGTGATTACGATCTGCGGGTTGAATCGCAGATTGGAACCGTCTGGTTGCTGGCGATGATGGTTGAAGAATTTGGTTTGAATTACGACGCAACCCTGATTGATCAGGAAAAAAAGCTGGTTGAGATTCATGTGCCCGATGGTAAAAACGACGCCTTGCAACAGATTGAGCACGGCTTGCTGAGTATTCTCGGTGGCTATCGTGCGATGGGGCGTTTGTATCGCGGCATCATCGTACCGACTATTCGCCAGTATGTGTTGCTCGGTGATGCCTCGGTGCAGACGGATAATTTTGCTTACGACAAAAATTTAAAACCCGGCGAAATCAAAGACGGAAAATCCGGCACGCCCGATGACCGCTGGGTATTTACTGAAGATAATCCTGATCGAGAGCTCAAGGTGGCAGCCGGACTTGCCGCTGCTTCGCGCGTCTTACGACAATATGATCCGGAGCTGGCCAAGGAGTCCCTGATGGTAGCGAAGGCGCTCCATCGGGAAGCCTTCGCGCGCAGTGATGACATCTCCGCAAAAGCCTTTGTGCTGGCGGAGCTGATCATGTCGACCAACGAGCAGCAATATCGCGAAGCTTTGATTGCCATGCAGGACGATCTGGTCAATAAAATTGCTGATACCGGTTGGGCAATCGGAAAGGTAATGCATAAGATCAACAATCCCGTGTTCGAGGCTGCGATAGCCGATGCGGTTGCAGCGTATCAAAAAAGCATACGTGAAGCGGCAAAGACGGAATCACCTTACGGCGTGCCTTACAAACCCAATATCTGGGGCGCTGGCTGGACGATTCAGGACTTCGGGGTAAAACAATATTTCTTTAACAAAGCCTGGCCGGAACACACCAGTGCAGATTTTTATCTCAACGCGCTGAACTTTGTGCTGGGGGTGCATCCGGGCGAAAATACCCAGTCGTTTGCCTCGGGTGTAGGTTCTGAGTCCGCCATCGTCGCCTACGGCGTCAACCGTGCGGACTGGTCCTATATTCCCGGCGGCGTTATCTCAGGTACAGCCTTGATTCGCCCCGATCTGCCCGAATTGAAAGTCTGGCCGTTCTTCTGGCAGCAGACCGAATATGTAATGGGTGGTGGTGCGACCAACTATATGTTTCTGGCGCTCGCAGCAGATGCTTTGGCGAAACAGCAGAGCAAGCGAGGCGGGGGAACCCTCTAGGCGGGGTTCTTCAGATCGAGAGGTGGTGATGAGCATTAATCCATTCTTTAAAGCAGGTGCGATGCTGCTGATGGTGGTCGTAGTGAGTGGCGGGTGCGGGAAATCCTCGCCGCCTTCGCATTCGACCACGGAGCCTGTAGCTACCGAAGCGGGACAGGCGCATCATCATCATGATGACCATGACCATGACCATGACCATGACCATGACCATGACCATGACCATGACCACCAGCCGTCTTACCGCGAGGCGGGGTTTCATCAGCATGGCGTGGCGGAGATGACGCTGGTACTGGAAGAGGGGCTGTTGAACCTCGGCCTGAACCTGCCGTCAGTAGACGTGCTGGGATTTGAGCGCGCGGCGGCGACGGAACAGGAACAGCAGCAACTAGACCGGGCGATTGCAGATCTGCGCAATCCGGACAAGGTGCTGACCCTGACACCCGAGGCGCGGTGTGAATTGACTGATGCGCTGGTTGAGTCGGCGCTGCTGCAGCCTGATATGCCCGCGGCGGATCACTTCGACTTTATGGTTTATTACGAATTCACCTGCAGACAGCCGGAGCAATTGTCTTCCGCAAGAGCGAAATTATTTAAGTTGTATCCGGGGATTAATAAGGTGCGATTCGCGTGGATTATTGATGCGCGCCAGGGGCTGGAGACATTGTTGCCGGACCAGCCGGTCATTAGATTTTCTTCAGGACAGTAAATATGCCCCGTGCTATTCCTACTAACATCATCACTGGCTTTCTCGGCGTTGGCAAAACGACGGCAATTACTCACCTGTTGCGCAACAAACCGGCTGACCAGGTCTGGTCTGTGCTGGTTAATGAATTCGGTGAGATAGGTATTGATGGTGCCATGCTTAAAAGTGTCAATGCCCATGTCCGTGAAGTCCCCGGCGGCTGCATCTGCTGTGTGGCCGGTTTGCCGATGAAGATTGCACTCAACATGATGATCGCCACCACCAAACCGGATCGCATCCTGATTGAACCCACCGGCCTTGGTCATCCGGAGGAAATCATCAATACCTTGACCGGGGAGTATTACGATACGGTGCTGGATCTGCGTGCGACGGTAACGCTGGTTGATCCACGTAAACTGACTGATGAACGTTATACCACTAACGCCAACTTTCAGGATCAGCTGGCCGTTGCCGATGTACTGGTCGCCAACAAAACCGATTGCTGTGATGAAAAGGATCGCGAGAATTTTGATCTGCTGCTGCAGACCTTTGATCCGCCAAAACATCATGCTGCCTGGGTTGAGCAGGGCGCACTGGATGCGGCCTGGCTGGATTACCCACGCAGTTTTCGCGCGGTTGCTCATCCACAGTATCACCAGAAAAATTCACTCAGTCCGCAACGGGAATTTTATAACTCGGCGATTCAGCTGCCGCCGGATGAGGACTTCATTCGCCGCGACAATCGCGGTCAGGGCTTTTACAGCTGTGGCTGGCTGTTTCGTCCGGACTGGCAGTTTGATTTCAATTCATTGTTCCTGCTGATGACCGGCTTGACGGTGGTGCGTGCCAAGGCGGTGATGAATACCGAGCAGGGCGTGTTTGTGTTCAACTCAGAAAACGGTGTGCTGAGTGTTAATCAACTGGATCAGGCGCTGGCAGGAGACATCCTGGATAGCAGGATCGAATTGATTGATGATCAGGCTATCGACGGAGAACAGTTTGAGGGTCAGTTACTGGGAATCAAACGCTGATCGGGCGTAGGAGAGACTGGTGCCTCTTCACTGAGGCTGCGAACCCGGTTTTGGATTCGCAGCGAGTCAGCTACTCTTCGGTGTATTCCACCATCGTATCTACCGTCATGCGGTAGGCGGCGAGTCCAAGTTCGTGTTCGTTGGTTTCCGTCTTGATCGTTCCGCTCAGCCAGTAGGGTGTGTAGAGTTCGTCGAGGGTGAAACCCTGCGGATACTCGACGTAGATCAATTGATTGGGCGGCGGTGGCGGAACATGGATGCAGGCTCCGAAATAGGGAACGAGAAAAAACGCGGTGATCACCTGATCGTCGTTATACTCCAGCGGCACGATGTAACCGGCGAGGCGCACCTTGGTATTGTTAAACTCCGGACGTACGCGGGTGGAGACCAGCGCATCTTCCCAGGTGCGGGAGCCATCCGGTTTGGCCATCGCCTGTTCGATGGCACTGGTCACCTGATCTTCAAAACTGCTGGTGGTTCGCGGGGTGTTGTTTGTTGTGGGGCGATCCTCTGCCAGCTCTTCATCGCTGAGCGAGCTGTGATCGACCTGCGGCATGTTCATCAATAACTTCAGGTCTTCCTCAGGCATGAGGTCGGTCCATTCTATAGTGCGCGGCGCAGCAGCTGCCGTTTTCTGCGCTTGCGCAAATCCGCTGCTCAAGGTGCACAGCAGAACAAGAAGATAAATGGCTGGTCTTGACATAGGATGGCTGCAATTGGCTCTCTGGTGAAGTGGGCTATGATAAGGCAAGTCTTCGACACTCTGCCGGTAAAAAATTTCAATAAATCAATTTTTTTGTGATGATGATAAATAACGAGACCGCTTTTTCGCTGCGCGATCTGCAGTTCCGCTGGGCAGCGGAAAAACCGCCGGTTCTGCAGATTCCGGAACTGGACATTGCGCGCGGCGAACGGGTTTTTTTATACGGTCCGTCCGGTTCCGGCAAGACCACGTTATTGAATCTGCTGGCGGGGGTGATCAAGCCCCGGCAGGGTCAATTGCAGGTGCTCGGGCAGGCGTTTGAACAACTGTCGCAGCGTCAGCGCGATAAGTTTCGCGCGCGTCATATCGGCGTCATCTTTCAGCAGTTCAATCTGATTTCCTACCTGAATGTGCTCGACAATGTGCTTTTGTCTGCGCATTTTGCAAAGACACCAGCGGCGCAGGCCCGCCAGCGAGCACAGCAGTTGCTGGATGCCCTGGGACTCGCTTCCCTTGCGCTTGATCGGCCGGCCCGGCTACTCAGCGTGGGCCAGCAGCAACGTGTGGCGGTGGCTCGCGCGCTGGTGACACAGCCGGAAATTCTTATTGCAGATGAACCTACCTCGGCGCTGGACAGCGACAGTCGCACGGCTTTTATGGATGTGTTGCTCAGCACCGCCGCGCAGATCAACTGCACCATCGTCTTTGTCAGTCACGATCGCAGTCTGCAGAATTTTTTCTCCCGCAGTCTGGACATCCGCACGCTTAACCGCGCTGCGCGGGAGGAAAGCTTATGCTGATCAAGCTTGCTCGTCTCAGTCTGTGGAATCGCCGGGTGACTGCTTCTCTCACCCTGGTGTCATTGATCATCAGTGTGGCGCTGGTAGTCGGCATTGATCACTTGCGCGTGCAGGCCAAGCAGAGCTTCAGTCAAACCTTATCGGGGACGGATCTCATTGTAGGCGCAAGATCCGGTCAGCTGAATCTGCTGTTGTATTCCGTGTTTCGCATGGGTAATGCGACCAACAATATGACCTGGCAGAGTTATCAGGAGCTGAGCCGCCACAGCGCGGTGGCCTGGACAATTCCTTTGTCGCTTGGCGACTCCCACCGCGGCTATCGAGTGCTGGGAACCACAGAGGCATACTTTGAACATTACCGTTATGGTCAACAGCGATCGCTCACGTTTGCGCAGGGACATTTTTTTACCGGTGTATATGAGACGGTGCTTGGTGCTGAGGTTGCACGCAAACTGGATTATCAGCTGGGTGATGAACTGGTGCTGGCCCATGGCAGTGGTGCCGTAAACCTGCACCATCATGACGATAAACCTTTTCGCGTGGTGGGCATTCTGCAGGCCACAGGCACGCCGGTGGATCGCACGGTGCATATCAGTCTGGCTGGGATGGAAGCAATACATCTCGACTGGCAGCAGGGCGTGCCGCTGCCCGGTCGCGTCTCCGCCGAAGCGGCGCTGCAACAGGATCTCACACCAAAAAGTATCACCGCCGTTCTGGTGGGGCTGAAATCCCGCGCTGCAACTTTTACTGTGCAACGACAGGTGAATCAGTATCCGCAGGAACCATTGCTGGCAATTCTGCCGGGCATTGCGCTGGCAGAACTCTGGCAGATGCTGAGCCTGGTGGAGAATGTGTTGTACGTGATTTCACTGATGGTGCTGCTGGCGGTCTTGATCGGCATGACCACCAGCCTGCTGGCCTCGATGAATGAACGACAGCGGGAGATGGCAATATTGCGCGCGGTGGGCGCAGGCGCGGGTTATTTATTTCTGCTGCTTGAACTGGAAGTGTTATTGCTGATTATCACCGCCGTCGTGGGTGGCGTCGCACTGCTGGCTGGTGGTCTGTGGATTGCGCAACCCTGGCTTGCAGCGCACCTGGGTTTATTTATTGACATCAATCCCCTGCAGTCCCAAAGCATTTATCTGCTCGGCGGCATAGTGGTGGTGGCTGCAGTGATGGGATTGATCCCGGCTGTCGCTGCCTATCGCCGCGCCCTAAGCGAAGGGCTTGCGCAACGGTTATAGCGGTGCGGGAAAGATAATTTCAAATTCCACACCGGTCTGGTCCGTGCGATTGCGGGCACTGACCCGCGCGTGGTGCACCTCCGCGATAAGACGCACGATATGCAGGCCTAGTCCGAGATGAATTTTATCGCTGACTTTTTCTTTGCTGTCGCGGAGAGAAACCAGCGAGTCAAACAACTGGCTCTGCATCTTCTGCGGTAATAAGGGCCCGTCGTTGCTCACGGTCAAAAGAATCTGGTCTTTGCGTTTGCGCAGAGCAAAGGTAATGGTCCCATCAACCGGACAGAAATCGCAGGCGTTATCGAACAGCTTGTCGATCATCTGCACGATGAGATCGGCAGAACCTTGAATTACATATTCTTTATCCGCGGGATTGATGTCGCACACGATTTTCTGCGGTGCTATGTCCTGATAGGCCAGCGTCAATTCACGAAGGATCTGTTCCAGCGGAACGGCTTCCCGTTCCGTAGTGCGGATACTTTCCTCTACCCGTCCGGCAGAACTGATTGCGTTGAGAATTGCCGAGAGCCGCTGTGATCCTTCCTGCGCCCGCGTTGCATAAACCCTGGCTTGCTGGTCGAGTGTCTCATTGTCCAGATTGTCGAGCGAACTGCGCACTACTGCCAAGGGCGTGCGCAGTTCGTGGGATAACTTGTTCGATAAGGTCCGCAGATAATCGGTGTACTCCTGCAGGCGTGTCAGCAGCTGTGCATAACTGCGATTGAGATCGCCGATTTCGTCCTGCGCCCGGGAAACCGGGAACTGGTTTTCCAGTTTTCCATCTTCGCGCATTGCGCTGTCCGCCGCTTCACTCAGCCGCCGGATACGCAGCGACAGCCAGGAGGCATAGGCCACCAGTCCTGCACCGGCAAAGAAGGTGGCGAGCAGGGTGTAAAACATCAGCCGCTGAAAGGCATTATTGGTGAGTGAAAGGATGCTGGCGCTGGTCTGCTCGACCACTACCGTACCGATGATGCGGGTCTGGCGAACAATGGGCACCACGGCGCGACCGAGGTTGTGTACGCCGTAGCGATACCAGGTGCGCGCGTCGTCGCCGTTGAGTGCCTGTTGGATTTCCTCGGCGTCCAGTCGTCCGCTGAACTGCGGCGTATCCAGTGGAGGCAGATCATGATGAGTAAAAAGATGGCGCATCAGCCATGCCAGCAGACCGTTTTCCTCTACCGGTAATCTGCTGGGCGACTGCAGTTGTCCCGCCTCGGCAATGAGCCATTGATTGCGCCCGGTGATCCGCAGACGCAGATCTTCATCCGCGAAAACGTTCAAGGCTTCAGCGAGCACGGCGTTCTGCGTTACCAGCGGCTTGGGAGCATCAGCGGAGCTGATGGCGCCAAGCCAGACGTCGGTGTTTGAGCCATCGCTGTCCGGAATCTGGTTGATGACGGCCAGGCTTAAGTAACCGTGAGTGAGTGCCAGCGGCAATTGCACTTCAACCTGATAACCAGCGCTTCGCTCCTGCCATGCTCCTTTGATGCGATGTTCGCGTACATAACGCGTAATGCGTTCACTGAACTCGTTGTAATCGGGGACGGCGGCGTGAACAGTGATCAGGCCCGGCGCGCTGGCAGTGAGCAGAAAGTCCTGTACCTCGCCATCTTTGTTGTACATCCGCAGCAGAAGGTGATCGCTCTGGGCTGGCGATTCAAAGCCCGGGTTGTAATAAAGAATCTGTGGGTCTTCAACGTGAATAAACAGGTACAGATCGCGATCGTGGCGCGCTGCCTGCAGCTGTACGCGAAACGATGGTGCAGCCCAGCGCAGCCCGTCAAATTCGCGATGCCGCCACTCATCGTCATAGCCGTCGATGATGGCCGGGGCCGCAAAGGGGTGCGCATAAATCTGATTCTCGGCATACACCTGGGCAGCGGGTTGTTGTAATTCCTGCAACAGCGCCGGTTCGTTACTGATGCGATTCGCCACTGCCTGCGCAGTCGCCAGCAGCGCAATGCTCTGACCCTGGCGCAGGGCATCTTCCATCTCGCGGATGTATTGGCAGCCCGCCCAGGGCAGACTCAATCCGAGCAGACTTACCAGTAACAGTTGCCGGCGCAGGCGCATCAGGATTGCTCGTCCCAGCGGTAGCCCATGCCGTAGGCTGTTTTTACCGCATCGAAATGTTCATCAATCCGCAGGAATTTTTTACGGATGCGTTTGATATGGGAGGTGATGGTGTTGTCATCCAGCACGACGTTGGCAGCGTCCATCAGCTGCTGGCGGTTTTTAACGTGACCGGGATGTTTACTGAGAGCGTGGACAATCCATAACTCAGTCACGGTGAGTTCCACCGGTTGTCCGTCCCACTGCGCGCTCATGCGGTCCATGTTGAGCAACAGTTTGCCGCGCTGGAGAATTTCTTCGCTGGGCTGGGCCTCGGGTTTGCGCAGTGCATCAATCCGACGAAAAAGCGCAACAATCCGCGCGAGCATGTGCGGCTGGCTGATGTCCTTGGTGAGGTAGTCATCAGCGCCCAGGCGCAGACCGGACACCACATCGAACTCACTGTCCCGCGCCGTCAGAAAGATGATGGGCAGTGCCGGCGCTTTCGCGCGCAGGTCCCGGCACAGCTCGAAACCGCCTTCAATGTCATCGCCCAGACCTACATCAATGATCGCCAGATCCGGCAGACTCTGATTGAACGCCGCCAGCGCATCGGGACGGTTATGGTAGAGGCTCACGCTGTAGCCCTGGCGGGTGAGTGCATCACGGTAGTTGTGGGCGAGGGAGATTTCGTCTTCGACGATGGCGATGTGACGGGCCATGGGCATCCTTTGGATTATGCGTCTGGTTTGAAGCGGATGGGCGGCTAGCGCCGTTACGCGGCTGCTCCGACCAAGGGGTAACGGAAGTTTAACGAAGAAAAAGCGCGGCGAAAGGCTTTGCCATAATTCGCCACAATTGATCATCAGTTTTACGATTTTGTGCCCCGGCAGTGCCGGAATGCTCGGGTTTACTGCCCCTGTAAAACGCCGTTCACGGCATTCACTTTTGCAGGGAATACTACCATGTGTTTTAACCGCCGCCGCATCCCCAAACATCTGTTGCTGCAACCCACACCCTCTTACCAGCCCCCGCGCCGCCTATGGAAGTGGGTGGTCGGGATTGTGGCAGTACTGCTGACTCTGACCGCTGCGGAGATGAGCCGGGCTGGACCCGAGCTGGAGCAGGCCAGCGCAGGTTCGCTCCTGTTCAAGACCGCGAACGGCTACAGTCCTGCATTACACCACCACAGCGAGGCCCAGGTGACTATCACCGGCCTGCTGGCGCGGGTGGTGTTGCGCCAGACCTTTGAAAACGTGACGGATGACTGGGTGGAAGGCATGTACGTGTTTCCACTCCCGGAAGGCGCAGCGGTCAATCGTATGGTGATGGAGATCGGTGAGCGCCGGATTCTGGCTGAGATCCGCGAAAAGCAGGCGGCGCAGCGGCTGTATGATCAGGCCGTGCGCGAAGGTCGGCGTGCGGCACTGACAAGGCAGGAGCGGCCCAACCTCTTCACCCAGGCGCTGGCGAATATCGGCCCGGGAGAAAAGGTGGTGATTGAGCTGCAGTATCACGAGCGGGTGAACTACCGCGATCAGACCTTCAGCTGGCGCCTGCCGACCACCCTGACACCCCGTTATATCCCCGGCGCCGTGAAACAGGATGCCGATACCCAGGTGATGCTGGAACACAACAGCGGCTGGGGCTGGGCCTTGCCCACGGAAGAGGTGCCCGACGCTCACCGCATTACCCCGTTTGTCCATCCGACACCTCAGCCAGACACCAACAACATTGCCATCACCATCAGCCTGAATGCCGGCATGCCCCTGGCGCAGATTCGCGGCAGCTATCATGAGCTGGATGTTCAGGCACTGGGCGAGACACACAGGATCACACCGTTGCGGCAGAGTATCCCCATGGACCGGGATTTCGAAGTGCAGTGGCAAACCCAGGCTGGCCGGGCTCCCGACGCCGCCTTCTTTACCGAACGGATCGATGGCGAAGACTATGCGCTGCTGATGATCCTGCCACCCCGGATGGAGCAGGGTGGTCTGGCACTGCCCCGGGAGGTTGTCTTCATCATTGATACCTCCGGGTCCATGGGCGGCGTATCGATCGAACAGGCGAAGGCCAGTCTGGAACTGGCGCTGTCGCGCCTGAGCCCCCACGACCGGTTCAACGTCATCGAATTCAATTCCTACCACCAGGCTCTGTTTCCCCGCCCGGTCGCAGCGGACGCTCACGCCCTGCGGCAGGCCCGGAGCTTTGTTCAGCGTTTGAATGCAGATGGCGGTACAGAGATGGCACCTGCACTGAACGAGGCGCTGCGTCATCCGGCACCGGAGGGCTATCTGAAGCAGGTGATCTTCATCACCGATGGCAGTGTGGGTAATGAGGCGGCGCTGTTCGAGCTGATTCACCAGCAGCTGGGCGATGCGCGGCTGTTTACCCTGGGCATCGGCTCTGCGCCCAACAGTTACTTCATGACCAAGGCAGCCGAATTTGGGCGTGGCACCTTTACCTTTATCGGTGATCAGGCCGAGGTGGCTGAAAAGATGCAGAGTTTGTTTACGCGGCTGGAAAGCCCGGTGCTGAGCGACATCAATATTCGCTGGCCGGTACCGGTGGAAGCCTGGCCGGCGCGTATCCCGGATCTGTATCAGGGCGAGCCGCTGCTGATCAGCGCGAAGATAGCAGATGCCCATGCGACGGGATGGCCAGCGCGGGCCGCCATTGAAGTCAATGGTCTGCAGGCCCAACAGAGCTGGTCGCGCAAGCTGACCACTCCCGGTGCTGCCGCGGGTAACAGCGGTATTGCAGCGCACTGGGCCGAACAGAAGATTGCGGCCCTGCTGGACGAAAAAGTCCGTGGCCGCCCCGAAGCGGAGGTGCGCGAAGCAGTGCTCGCGGTGGCTCTGCAGCACCAGTTGCTGTCGCCCTACACCAGTTTTATCGCCGTGGAGGAAATACCCACTCGTCCGCTGGATCAGGCACTGACACCGGCGCCGGTGCCTAATCTCCTGCCTCAGGGCCAGCAGGTGACTTCGCTGATGTACCCGCGCACGGCCACGCCGCTGTTGCTGAACTGGCTGATCGGCAGCTGCGCTCTGCTGGCGCTGCTGGGCCTGCGCCGTCTGGGCCGGGACTACGCCGGGAGGGCCGAATGATGAGCAGACGTTATCTTCGCCGCGGGCCTGCCGGTGCAGACGTCGCTGTGGCTCTGCAATCTGCCCGGCCGCTGGTTGAACCCGACTTGAGCGGTGACCTGCTCAGGACGCGCCGCCGGGTGCTGCGGCGTTCCGTCCGGCGGGGTAAGCCTGCGCGCCGGCTGCTGTCCTGCATCAGTGTTGCACTGGTGGTGCTGGTGCTCTGGCAATGGGGCAACGCGGGCTGGATTCTGATCAAGGCCCAGCTCGCCCAGTGGCTGATCGCCCAGGCCTGGGAGCAGGGTCAACAGACAGCGGGCAACGCTGAAGCGATAAAACCCTGGCCCTGGGCTGATACCCATCCGGTGGCGCGCCTGCGCATGCCGGAACAGGGCGTGGACCTGTTCGTCCTTGAGGGTGCGCAGGGTAACTCCCTGGCCTTTGGGCCGGGGCATCTGCAGGGTACAGCGCTGCCCGGAGATGGCATCAGTGTAATCGGCGGCCACCGCGATACCCACTTCCGCTTTCTGCGGAACCTGCACCCCGGGGATAATCTGCACCTTGAAACCCGCACGGGCCGTCGGCTGACCTATCGCATCGATCAGCGTCAGGTGGTGGATTCCCGCCATACCTCGCTGCTGCTGCCCGATTATCCGGCGACCGGGCTGGTGCTGGTGACCTGCTATCCCTTTGACGCCCTGGACCCCAACGGACCGCTGCGACTGGTGGTGTGGGCGAGGGAAGTCGATGGAGACCTGCTGGATCTGGCAGAAGTGCCGCTGGATATGAGGGATTCCCATCCCCTGAGCTTTTCGCTGTGACACGCTGTTCCCTACAGGGACAGCTGCTTTTTCTCCTGCTTAATACCGGTGTGGCGGCAAACTCACAAAAACACAATTAGTGAGTGCCCGAAGCCGGTGCAATGGGCTATTGTTATGAAGCGTGCCGGTGCCTTGAATTGGGCGGCTGGTTTGTGGTCGTAACAATGATTGTTTGACCTTTTCCCGCCCGACTCGGGTAAGTCTCATCTAATGAGCAGTAGGAGAAACCTATGTTGTTGCTGTCGTTGCTACTTATTCTGATTTTGATTGGTGTCCTCCTGTATCGCCGGGTTCCACTGCCGGCGGCCTCAGCCATCGTGGTCGTCGCCTGGCTGGTGCTGGGGGTGCTGTCTCCGGCCATGTGGTCATTGTGGCTGGTCTTTCCCCTGGCGGCGGTACTGCTGATCCTGAACGTACCCGCCTTGCGTCAGCCGATTCTCTCCAAGCCCGTATTTGATGTCCTGAAAAAATCCATGCCCAGCATGAGCGTGACTGAGCGCGAAGCCCTGGAAGCGGGAACGACCTGGTGGGAAAAAGATATCTTCAGCGGCAGGCCGGACTGGGACCGCTTTGCCCAGATCGGCCTGCCGCAGCTGACAGCAGAGGAACAGTCCTTCCTTGATAACGAAGTGACGGAATTCTGTACCCTGCTGGACGAATGGGATATTCACAACAACCGTAAAGACCTGTCTCCGGAAGCCTGGCAGTACCTGAAAGACAAAGGCTTTCTCGGGCTGATCATCCCCAAAGAATTCGGCGGTCGCGACTTCAGCCCCTACGCCCAGAGCAGGGTCATGAGCAAGATTGCCAGCCGCTCCATCACCGCAGCAGTAACCGCCATGGTGCCCAACTCCCTCGGCCCGGGTGAACTGCTGATGAAGTACGGTACCGAGGAGCAGAAACAACGCTGGTTGCCCGGCCTCGCCCGTGGTGAAGAGATTCCCTGCTTCGGGCTGACCGGTCCTGAAGCCGGCTCCGACGCTGGCTCCATCCCGGACGTAGGCATTGTGTGCAAGGGCGAATATGAAGGCAAAGAAGTGATCGGCCTGCGCCTGACCTTCAACAAGCGCTGGATCACCCTCGCGCCTGTCGCTACCGTGGTCGGTCTGGCCTTCAAGCTGGTGGACCCGGACGGCCTGCTGGGCGATCCCAACAAGAAGGAGTACGGCATCACCTGTGCACTCCTGCCTGCTAATCATCCCGGTGTAGAGATCGGTCAGCGCCACAACCCCGGCTCACCCTTCATGAATGGCCCGGTAATGGGCAAAGACGTCTTTATTCCAGTGGACTGGATCATCGGTGGTGCGTCAATGGCCGGTAAAGGCTGGCGGATGCTGATCGAATGTCTGGGTGCCGGCCGCGGTGTTTCACTGCCCGCACTGGCTACAGCCAGCGGTGAGATGAGCTATCGCATGGTGGGCGCATTCGCGCGCATTCGTCGCCAGTTCAACATGGAAATCGGTAAATTCGAAGGCGTTCAGGAAGCTACTGCCGACATCGCCGGCGGTGCCTATACCTTGGAAGCCATGCGCCACCTGGTGACCAAAGGGCTGGAAGGCGGTGCGCCTTCTGTGATGACCGCCATGGCCAAATACCATGCAACCGAGATCATGCGCCGCGTGATCAACCACAGCATGGACGTCGTGGCCGGTCGAGCCATCCAGCTCGGTCCGCGCAACTTCCTGGCCTTCCCGTACCAGAGCATCCCGGTGGCGATCACCGTGGAAGGTGCCAATATCCTGACCCGCTCGCTGATGATCTTCGGGCAGGGTGCCATGCGTTGCCATCCGTATCTGTTTGAAGAGATGCAGGCTATGCAGGCGGACGACCTGGAAGCCTTTGACCGCCTGTTCATCCATCACCTGGGCCATGTCTTCGGCAACCTGACCCGTACCCTGGTGCTGGGCTTCACCCGTGGCCGCTTCAGTGACGTACCGGCAAATGCTGATAACTTCAGCACCCGCTGGTATCAGCGCATCAATATCCTGAGCGCGTCGCTGGCGGTTACTTCGGACTTCGCCCTGGCGATCCTCGGTGGCAACCTGAAACGCCGCGAACTCCTCTCGGCCCGCCTGGGGGACGTGCACAGCCAGCTGTTTATCGCCTGCGCCATCCTCAAATACCACTCCGCCCACGTCCGTACCCGTGAGGAAGACGCCCATGCGGAATACGCCATCAGCCAGGCGCTGTACAAAGCCCAGGAAGCGCTGCTGGACTTCTATGACAACTTCCCGGTGGGCATCGTGGCCGGCGTACTGAAGCTGTTTACCTTCCCCGCAGGCCGCATCATCGCCAAGCCCAGCGACAGGCTGATCCGCGAAATGGGCGACCTGATCATGGAAGACAACCCGGTACGGCAGCATCTGGGCACCTTCGTCTATCGCAATACCGACCCGGACGATGCCACCGGCCGGGTGGAAAACACCTACCAGCTGCTGCTGGCCCTCGGCCCACTGTGGAATACCTTTGCCCGTGCCCAGAGCAGTGGCAAGGTGACCGGGGATACGCTGGAAGAGCGTCTGCAGGATGCGGCCAACAAAAACATCATCCAGCAGGCCGATATTCCCCGGCTGCTGGAATATGACGCCCGTCGTTTCGATTGTTTGCTGACGGACGCCTTTGATTCCATCTAACTGTCAAAGCCCCTCTCTGAGGGGCTTTTTTATCCATGGGTCCGATGCTGTAGAACCTGCCCTGGGGGCGCTTTCGAAACCCTCAAGTCAGGGATGACTTGAGGGAGCTACAGGGATGTATTCATGCGTTTTCGAAAGCGCCCCCAGGGCAGGTTCTTACATAGTCATGGCATCCTTACCCGACCTGTATTCATCCCTGACCAAGATTCACGATCTGAAAAGGAGAAACCATGAGCTGGCTCCCCGATGCAGAACCCCAATGCGTAGACCACGCCGGCGATGTTTCGCCGGTTGAACTGATCATAGAACCCAAAAGCCGGGACCTGGGCGATTTTGAAGTGCGGCGGGTCCTGCCCTCCGGCAAGCGGCAGATGGTCGGGCCGTTTATCTTCTTTGATCACATGGGGCCAGCCCACTTCCAGCCAGGACAAGGCATTGATGTGCGTCCCCACCCGCACATCGGCCTGGCGACGGTAACTTACCTCTACACCGGCTCCATCCTTCACCGCGACAGCCTCGGCTGCACCCAGCTGATTACTCCCGGCGCCATCAACTGGATGACCGCCGGCCGCGGGATTACCCACTCTGAGCGCAGCAGCGATCAGGCCCGGCAGCAGCTTCAGGTACTCGAGGGCCTGCAGTTATGGGTAGCCTTGCCGACGGAGTATGAAGAGGTTGAGCCTTCTTTCGTGCATTACCCGCCGGAAGCCTTACCGGAACTGGACCGCGATGGGGCCCGCATCCGGGTACTTGCCGGAACCGCCTTTGGCGTGGACTCCCCGGTCAAGACCCTGTCGCCGCTGGTTTATGTGGACGTCGCGCTGCATCCGGGTAAGACGCTCGCGCTGGATATCAATTACTCCGAGCGGGCGATTTATATCGTCAAAGGGCGGATCACCCTCGCCGGTGAAAGCTACGAAGCCGGTCGCATGCTGGTGCTGGTTAAGGGTAGTGAGGTGAGCCTGCGGGCAGAGGAGGAAACGCAGCTGGTGGTAGTCGGCGGTGAGCCGCTGGACGGCCCGCGAATCGCCTGGTGGAACTTCGTATCCAGCAGCCGCGAACGTATTGAGCTGGCCAAGGCGGATTGGGAGGCCGGACGTTTTGCCCAGGTTCCAGGCGAGACCGAGTTTATCCCGCTGCCCGAGCGCTAGTCGCGTTCAGGGTTTGGCTCCAGGGAGTCGGGAAGGGTGGTATCCGCAATGATGGTGCAGTTGCGGCCGGAGAACTTCGCTTTATAAAGCGCCGCGTCCACCCGCCGGAAGGCAGACATGAAATCCTCATCCGGCAGGATAGTGCTCACTCCGAAACTGGCCGTGACCGCCATGGGTTTTTCTTCTTCAAACAGGGTCTCGCTGATGATCCGGCGGATCTTCTCTGCCAGATAAAAAGCATTATCGATGCTGGAATCCGGGCAGATCAGCAGAAATTCTTCTCCGCCCCAGCGGCCGAAGACATCCTGGCTGCGGATATTACTGCCCACGAGCAAGGCAAACTGCTGGAGGATCTTGTCACCCACCGCATGGCCGCGCCGATCGTTGATACGCTTGAAATGGTCGATGTCCATCAATATCAGCGCTACCGTCCGCTGGCGTGGCTCTGCCAGCAGCTGAGCGATGCTCTTGTCGATGGCATAACGGTTATTGATGCCGGTCAGCGCATCCAGATGCGAAAGGGTCTGCAGCCGTGACTTTTCGGTCTGCAGGCGCGAATTACTGACCGCCAGCTCCGTAATCTGCTGTTTCGCCTGCCGGCTTTCCCGGGCCAGCCTGATCATCCGCACCCCGACCACCGTCAGCCCGATCAGTATCCACAGGCCGAGGATGCCCAGGTACCAGTGTTCCGGCGAAATCAGGTCGCCGCTGAAGCTCAGCGACTCCAGCGTCACTTCATGGCTGCCCGGCTCCAGCCCGCCGATAAATTCGATCGCCAGACTCACCACATTGCTCATGTCCGGCTGTGCGAGGTGGCGGGGCAGTTCGTACTGCTCAATCCACCATTCGGCGACGATAAACTCGCTCAGCGCCAGGCTGACCGGATTGTTGAAATCTTCTTCGCGCAGGATGAGGTATTGGAACTTGGTGCTGTTGCCATCGTCCGGGGTGGAGAAACGCTCGTCCCAGTGACGCAGACCCACCCGCATCTTGCGCGCGGAGCCGGTGTAATTGAGCTTGAGATTGAGTGTGGAATAGCGGGACAGATCCAGTCCCTGGGTATCCTCAGTCAGCGTGATGGAGAGACTGCAGATCAGCCACTCGTCTACCGCCTCGCTGACGCAACGCCACTGATACCCGCTCTGGTCAAGAAACTCGAAGCGTGTCTTGCTGCCCTGCGGGGCGGAAAGCCAGTAAAAAGTGTTGAGATGGTGCTCGCCGGGGACAAGCTCCAGGGTTCTGGCCGGCAGATACCGCTGCAGGACTATCGCACCCACAGACACAATAATTGCCAGTGACAGCACCACGTTGAGGGTGTTGAGCTTCTTCATAGAGACGGGATCACAACGGCGGCGACATGTGTTCAGTATTGGCGATAAACGCCATCTTTGCCATGGGTCTATGAAGAAAAATACGCCAAGTGGTATGCCCAGCTGCCAGCTTATGCGCGCTTTCCCACTGAATCATAAAAAAGCCGCTCCAATTGCCAAAAAACCGTCAACCAACAGGTTTTTATAAGGTCAGCTTTCAGAGCCTTTACTTATTTCATTCGGCCTGAAAGAGGACACACGCATGCTAGCTATGAACTACCGAGGTCCACAGCGCGTCAGGGTATCCGACAAGCCCATGCCTGAAATACTTCATCCGGAAGATGCCATCGTGCGGGTAACCCGGTCCTGTATCTGCGGATCGGACCTGCATCTTTACAACGGCAATGTGCCGGACACCCGTGTCGGCACCACCTTCGGCCATGAATTTGTGGGGGTGGTGGAAGAGGTAGGTGCAGCAGTGCACCAGATCAAGGTCGGGGATCGCGTGATTGTCCCTTTCAACATCGCCTGCGGCCGCTGCGTTTTCTGCAAGCAGGGGTTATTCGGTAACTGTCATGAGTCCAACTCTCAGGCAACCGCCGTCGGCGGCATCTTCGGCTACTCCCATATCGCGGGCGGCTACGACGGTGGACAGGCGGAGTATGTGCGCGTCCCCTACGCCAATGTTGGCCCGACGGTGATTCCACCGGGCATGGATCTCGATGACGCCGTGTTGCTGACGGATGTTGTACCCACGGGGTACCAGGCGGCAGAGATGGCCGGGATTCAACGCGGCGACACGGTGGTGATCTTCGGTGCGGGGCCGATCGGCATCATGGCTGCACGCTGTTCTTGGCTGTTTGGTGCGGGTCGGGTGATCGTCATCGACCAGCTCGACTATCGGCTGGAGTTCGCCAAAAACTATGCGCCCTGCGAGGTATATAACTTTCGCTCCATGGACGATCCGGTGGTGTTTATCAAAAAGATCACCGACTCACTGGGTGCGGACGTCTGTATCGATGCCGTAGGTGCTGAAGCGGCCGGCAGTGCCATGCAGACGATCACCGGACGAAAATTACTGCTGCAGGCCGGCTCGGCCACCGCCTTGCAGTGGGCCATTAATTCTGTGAAGAAAGGCGGGATTGTTTCCATCGTCGGTGTCTACGGCCCCACCGGAAATTTAATTCCGATCGGCAACGTTCTGAATAAAGGCATCACCCTGCGTGCGAACCAAGCCTCGGTAAAACGGTTGCTGCCGCGGCTTATCGAGCACGTGCAGAACGGCATCATCGATCCCAAAGCGCTGATTACCCATCGCATTCCACTGGAGGATGCCGCTGATGCCTATCGCATCTTCTCCGACAAACTTGATGGCTGCATCAAACCGGTACTCATTCCGCCGCGCGCCAATCAGTAATATTCAATGCAGAGGAGAATCCCATGGAAAATTTTGACAATAACTCCCGCAATCCAGATATGTCCCACATCAAAGGCTGGGGTATTGATGCTGATCCCAGAAACGATCCCACTTATCCCATCCGCCAGCGCGCGACAGACGGCGCACAGCATGCGCGGTGGGAGCGCCCGGAACAACAGCCGGAAACGATAGAGGTTCTGCATTCCATTGAGCGTCCCAGTGTCAGCGCAGTCTTTGGTACCTCTGTCCCGCCCTCCGGCCTGAGCGGCTGGTTGCGCCGGTGCGCGTTTAAATACAGTGAGGGCAGTTTCGGTCACTGGTTGCCGCTGTTGTTTGCCGATCGTGTGGATCAGGTGGAAGGTGTGATCGATGATCTGTCTCATGGTCACCTGCCGGACATCTGTGCCGAACGCGGCATGAAGGCACAGTGGCAACATGATCAGCGCGGCGTGATGAACAAACTCACCCTGGGCTTGGGCGTGATCGCGGCAGCAGTTGTGGTATCGAGTCGCTGCAAGAACCGATAATTAAAATTTTTATCGCTGCCCTTGCGAGAAGAACCGCTTCCATGAAGCGGTTTTTTTATTTTCCGCTCTTCCAGCACGATAGCTGAGACTTCCCTCAAATACTTTCAGCGTATCTTTTACAGCAGTCCCGCTTTTGCCGACGATGTTTTGCCTGGGCCAGAGGATCGACTATCATGCCCGCTGAAATGGACTCAGCGGGTTAATCAGCTATGACTGTCAGCAGCCTTGCACAAAAAACCGTTCTGGTGATCGCAGCCATCGGTTTTCTCTGGACTAACACATCATTTGCGGAGACGGATAATCAGCCTATGGAAAAGGAAAGCCGGTACCAAATTGTAGAGATCACGCGAGACAGGTCTAAAACAATCCCTAGCGCCTGGGACAAGGATAAAGACATTGCTGATCTGAAGGACATGAGCACCTTGATCGAAGAGAGCTCGTCTGTTGCGTTAAAGGATTATTTCAATCAGCTGACGCATAACGGGGAAAAATCGGTATTGCTGAAAAATGGGTTGCCGCCCAGAGAATGGGTCTACTACAGCCGCAACTGGACCAAAAAAGATAATCTGGTACGCATTACCGGTTTTAAGTCACTCGGTTCGGAGTCAACACTCAATGCGTATCTGGGGCCGATAGCCGACATCCCTACAGATCGCTATGGCATTGCAACCTATGCCGTTGATTTCGAGGGTGAGACCTTGACGTTTACTGGCCCTGCCTTGAAAGAAATCTGGTCTTTAAGAAGACGCTTCTGGTCCAACGCCCAGATCTATATACCGCTCGACGAAAATGCCGCAGAGAAGATTGCCTTGATACAGGTAGGATTACCGGTTAACTGGATGGATGATCACCACCGCATCTACGCGATAATTCCGCGATAAAACGCATCAAAATTTCCGCATACCTTTCTATTGGGTTTAATACGACATCATCTCAGTGGCTGAGATGATGTTCGATCTTTGCCGTGTCTCTAAATAGAGACGCGCGATTAACCGTCAGTGTTTTTACAAGCAGCTGCCGTGATTAACGAGGCATCTTGAGGAGTCTGGCAGTGAGGAAATGGCGAAGGAGAAAGTGGCGCACCCGACAGGATTCGAACCTGTGACCAACGGCTTCGGAAGCCGCTACTCTATCCAGCTGAGCTACGGGTGCTGGAAACTGATTTTCTAAATAAGGCCATCGTATGCTGGCTGTTTCAGCAGTGCTGCGCACTGCATCAGAAGGTCGGCGATTTTACTTGTCTCTGCGCCCGGAGTCCATGGCCAATTTGGCGGTTGTGGGATTTTCCCGTGGTCCAGCCAGGTCCTGGATGGTCAGTGTTTGATCAATGGCCACGGAACCCAGGCTCTGGCTGATGGTGCCGAACTGGAAGTCATCGATCATCCGCTGCAGGCGCGGCAGGCAGCGTTTGAGGTTAGTGTAGTGGCGGAAGCGGGAAAACCAGCTGGCATTGGGGATGCGCGGCTGGTCAGGATCTATCTCCCAGGGGTGGAGGTAGAAAATCTGTGGTTTGGTCTGATTGAGACTGGCCCGTTCGAACAGCCAGCGCGACAGCGCGTAAGGGTATTGCCGGAAATACCCGCCTCCCGCAGCCGGTATGGCCTGACCCAGCACCTTGGCAGTGGTCAGCGGAAATTCTGTCAGGCGGGCGCCGCTGCTGGTGATGATGGTATAGGGCTGCTCCGGACTGCCAGGGATGCCGTAGTTATCGTGGCGCGTGGGGAAGATACTGGAGTCCCAGGTAAATCCCAGGTCCGCCAGGGTATCCAGCGCCCAGAGCGACCGGCGGGTGATGGAGTAACTGGCGGCGCGATAGCCGGTAACCGGCGTTTGGATGATGTCCTCAAGGATCTGCTTGGACCGGGCCGTTTCGTCACGAAAGACCTCCGGCGTCTGCCGGTAGATCAACTGGTGGCTATAACCGTGGGAGGCGATCTCGTGGCCCTGCGCCTGGATGCGCCGGACCAGCTCTGGGTGGCGTTCCGCCACCCAGCCGAGGATAAAGAAGGTGATCCTGATCCCGGCGTCATCGAACAACTGCAGCAGCTTTTCCGTATTTTCTTCTACTCGCGAGGGCCATTGAGTCCATTCCGCAGGCTTGATGACATTGGCGAAGGCCGCAACCTGGTAGTAGTCCTCCACATCCACGGTCATGGCATGTGTCACTGCATTTGCTTTCATAAAGAGTGCCTTTTAGAAAATCCTTGATGACGGCCCGCCTGCCCAGCTTTCAGGTGCTTAAACTCAAGCTGATCAAATTTTGTAATAGTCCCGATACCACTTCACGAAATTCTCGATACCTACTTCTACCGGGGTGGTGGGCCGGTAAGCAACATCTTCGATCAGGGCGTCCACGTCGGCGTAAGTATCTGGCACATCGCCGGGCTGCAGTGGCAGCAGGTTCTTGACAGCTTTTTTGCCCAGACATTCTTCCAGAACCTCGATGTAACGCAGAAGTTCGACGGGATTGTTACTGCCGATGTTGTAGATCCGGTAGGGCGCCTTGGAGGTAGCCGGGTCTGGCTGGTCGCCGCTCCACTGCGGATTGACCGGGGCCACATGATCCAGGGTGCGGATCACACCTTCCACGATGTCGTCGATGTAGGTGAAGTCGCGACGGTGATGGCCGTAGTTGAAGACATCAATAGGTTCGCCGGCGAGAATCTTCCTGGTGAAGATAAACAAAGCCATGTCGGGCCGTCCCCAGGGGCCGTACACGGTAAAGAACCGCAGCCCGGTGGTGGGGATGTTGAACAGATGGCTGTAGGTGTGGGCCATGAGTTCGTTGGACTTTTTGCTCGCGGCATAAAGACTGACGGGATGGTCTACATTGTTGTGCACCGAAAACGGCATGGCCGTGTTGGCACCGTAAACGGAACTGCTGGAGGCGTACACCAGATGTTCGGTTCCCAGATGGCGGCAGGCTTCGAGGATGTTCAAAAAGCCGGTGATGTTGGAGTCAATATAGGCCTGGGGGTTAATCAGTGAATAGCGCACCCCGGCCTGGGCTGCGAGGTGTACCACCCGATCGGGCTTATGGGTCTTGAAGAGATTGTCGATGGTCGCCTTATCTTCGAGATTGCCGCGCACATCGGTAAAGCCGGCGTGCGGCAGCAGCTGGGCCAGACGGTCCTTCTTGATCTGTACATCGTAATAATCATTAAGGTTGTCGAGGCCTACGACCTCATCACCGCGCGCCAGGAGACGTTTGGCCAGACTGGAACCGATAAAGCCGGCGGTGCCGGTCACTAACACTTTCATAGTAAATCCTTAAAACTAAAGACGTGCATCCACTGCCGCTTTGGGCAGGATGTGTTTCACATCGAAGAGCACGTGGTTGGGTTTGCCAAAGGCGCGAATCGCGTCGGCGCCCAGTTCACGGAATGCCTGATGGCCGACGCAGAGGATGATCGCATCGTAGCTCTCCGGCCGGGGGTAATCAATCAAATCGAGTCCATACTCGTGCTGGGCCTCGCTCTTGCTCGCCCAGGGATCATAGACATGCACATTGGCATTGTACTTCTGCAGCTCATGGATGATGTCGATCACGCGCGTGTTGCGTAAATCCGGGCAGTTTTCCTTGAAGGTCAGCCCCATGATGAGGATGTTGGAATCCACCACGTGTGTCTTGCGCTGGGTCATCAGCTTCACCACCGAATCGGCAATGAAATTTCCCATGCCGTCATTGATGCGGCGGCCGGCGAGGATGACTTCCGGGTTATAACCGACTTGTTGAGCTTTGTGGGTAAGGTAATAAGGATCGACGCTGATGCAGTGGCCGCCTACCAGACCGGGGCGGAACGGCAGGAAATTCCATTTGGTACCGGCGGCTTCGAGCACTTCCAGTGTATCGATATCCAGGCGCTTAAAGATCAGCGCCAGCTCGTTGATGAGAGCAATGTTGATATCGCGTTGTGTGTTTTCAATAACCTTGGCAGCTTCCGCCACTTTGATACTGCTGGCCTTGTGGGTGCCGACGACCACAATGCGGCGGTACAGCTGATCGATGTATTCGGCTACTTCCGGCGTGGAACCGGAGGTGATTTTGGTGATGTTGTGTACGCGATGCTGCTTATCGCCGGGGTTGATACGCTCAGGACTGTAACCGGCAAAAAAGTCGCGGTTAAACACCAGGCCCGAACCCTGTTCGATGAGCGGAACACATACCTCTTCGGTGCAGCCCGGATACACAGTGGATTCAAAAACCACGATGCTGTTCTTGCCAATCACCCGTCCGAGCAACTGCGATGCTTTTTCGAGTGGCGTAAGGTCCGGCTGTTTACTATCGTTTATCGGTGTGGGGACGGTAACGATGTAAACATCGCATCCCTTGATGTCGTCTTCGTTCGTTGTATAACGTAAAAAATTTGCTTCGCCGAGTTCAGCGCTATCCAGTTCCAGTGTGTGATCAACACCGCGGCGCAATTCATCGACCCGCTGCTGATTGATATCAAACCCGATCGTGGTAACTTTCTTTCCAAACTCGACCGCCAGGGGTAGACCGACATAACCGAGACCGATAATGCAAAGGGTGGGGTTGCTGGCAAACATGATGGGTAATTTCCTTTGAGCATGCAATAGATCGATGGGCGGCTAAGTTACCACATCTGTCGGCGGTTTTAGTATGGCGGCTTGTGGGAAATGTACAGCGACGAACACACCTGTAATGAATTTCGACACTATGTAAATAAGCGCCGGAAGCGATTTTCAGCTGTCGAGTATTTGTCACAAAACCCGCTATAATGCCGGCTCATTTACAACCAATAACAGTTCGCTTACAAGGATTAAGCTTTGTCGTATATTCGCTTGAGTAAACATTACGTTCACCTGCCGTATCTCTTTCTCGGAATTACCGAGGCATTATTGTTGATGCTGGCAGCGTGGCTTGCGCAACGGGTGGATGCCTACATCACGCGCGACCAGGTGGACCCGGATACGATTATGTTCTATTGGTTTCCCGTGATCGTCTTTTCGATCGTCATGAGTTGCTGCACTCTGTCGATGGGTGTTTACACAGCCATGGTGCGCGAAGGTAATGCGAGCATGCTGTTGCGGACCCTGGTCAGTTTCTTTCTGCTCGGCAGCGTTGCCCTTTTTCTGTTGAATCTGATTATCCCGGGTGATCTCATCAACCAGAGTTTTATCTTCTGGGGTGTGATCATCGCTACTGTTCTGGTTGTCATTACCCGCTGGCTGTTCCTGGCCGTTGTCGATACCGCCAAGCTCAAGCGTCGCGTCATCCTGTATGGGGCCGGTGAACGGGCCCGGACCCTGCTGCAGGACCTCACCCCGGAAGTGGGTGTTCTGGGGGTGCACATCGCCGGGTGTGTAGCGAATCAACGTGAACCCGTGGCGGTAGATCCAGCCCTGCTGATTGAAGAGCCAAAAGACTGGCTCAACTTCGTTAAAGAAAATCAGATCTCCGAGATCGTGGTCTCTCCGGACGAACGCCGTCGAGGAGAAGGTGGCTCTTTTCCGCTGAATGAATTTATCGACTGTAAACTGGCCGGAGTGCCGGCGAGTGATGCACTGAGTTTTTGTGAGCGTGAGTTGGGCAAGGTTGATATCACGTTGCTTAAACCGTCCTGGATGTTATTCTCAGACGGCTTCAAATATTCCAAGCGCCGGCTGTTTGCCAAACGTTTATTTGATCTGGCGCTGGCTTCAGTTTTTTTTGCGGTGCTCTGGCCATTTATGCTGCTGACTGCCCTGGCGGTTAGACTCGACAGCCCAGGGCCGATTCTTTATCACCAGCTGCGCGTAGGGTTGAACGGAAAAACGTTTCGTATCTACAAGTTCCGCAGTATGCGTCAGGATGCGGAGGCCGGTGGCAAAGCTATGTGGGCCCAGAAAAATGATTCCCGCGTGACTCGTGTCGGCGCCTTCATCCGTAATACCCGCCTTGATGAGCTGCCTCAGCTCTACAATGTACTCACCGGTTCAATGAGTTTTGTCGGTCCACGTCCGGAGCGTCCGGAGTTTGTGAGCGACCTGGCTCAGCAGATTCCCTTCTATGATATGCGCCACAAGGTAAAGCCCGGATTGATGGGATGGGCACAGTTGAAGTACCCCTACGGTGCTTCCGTTGAAGATGCCAAAAATAAATTGCAGTACGATTTGTATTACACCAAAAACCACAGCTTTCTGATGGACATGCTGATCATGATCCAGACGGTGGAAATTATTCTCTTAGGCAAGGGCGTTCACTGATTTAGCCGCTGCCATAGGCTTGATAATGAAGGAGTGACGGCGTGAAAAAAATAATCTGGTTAGTCGGAGTGATGCTGATCGGCTCATTAATCGGAGCCTGTTCAGGTAACAAAAACATTGCGCCACCGCAGAGTGAAGATGGCGGCGTGCTCGAGGAATATCGCATCGGGGTCGGCGATGCACTGGACATCAATGTCTGGCGCAATCCGGAGTTGTCGGTGTCGGTGCCTGTGCGTCCCGACGGCAAGATATCCATGCCATTGATTGGCGACATCGCAGCAGCCAATCTCACCACCAAAGAGCTGTCGGACAACATCATCAAAGAGTTGACCAATTATGTACGCAGCCCGCAGGTGACCGTCATTGTTACCAATCCGAGCAGTTCGGACTTCCAGCGGCGGGTTCGTATTACCGGTGCAGTGAACAACCCGCAATCGATTCCATATCGTGAAGGTATGACGGTGCTGGACCTCGTATTGATTGCTGGTGGCACTAACGAATTTGCATCCGGCAACGGTGCAAAACTGTATCGCAAGGTTAACGGTACGGTAAAAGTGTACCCGGTACGGTTGAATGATTTGATGAACAAAGGTGATGTCAGGACTAATTATCCGTTACAACCATCGGATATTGTCACGGTACCCGAGCGCTCATTCTGACGGTTGTAAAACAGCCCATATCATCTGGTGAGGATTCATGGATACGGCGTTTATTAAAGATCTCTTGCTCGCACTCAAGGCGGAGTTGATCCGCTTTCGGTTCTGGAGTGTGTTGTTGTTCATTCTGGTGAGCGGACTGGTACTGCTGGTAGGTGTATTGTGGCCTAAGAATTACTCCACCAGCGCATTGCTGTTTGCTGATGAGACCAACATCCTTGAACCTTTGTTGCGCGGTCGCGCAGAGGTGACATCGATAGATCGTTCGGCCCAGGCCCGCGAAATTATTTATACGCGCGGTATTATGGAAGCCGTTGCACGCAAACGCGGTTTCATTACCAAGGATACGCCGCTGGAACAACAGGAGCGTATCATCCGCGGTATCCGTGGTGGCCTTGATGTGCGTTCGGAACAGAATAATTATTTCCGGATTTCTTTTTCATCCAATGATCCTGATAACTCGTTCGAAACACTGAATGCCATCATCAATGTGTTTATCGAGAACAGTGCCAGTAAAAAGCGACAGGAAAGTCTGAACGCTTTTAATTTTATCGACGCACAGGTGCAGACTTATAAACGGCAGCTTGAACTGGCGGAGGAGAAGCTCAAGGAGTTCAACGCGCAGAATGTCGATGGTACTGAAGCGAGTGTGGCTACCCGCATCGCGCAGCTGCGCGGTGACATAGAAGCGCTCAAGATTACCATTGAAGAAACCGAAGCGCGTATCAACACGCTCACTACTCAGCTGGGCAATGAAAGCCAGTACCAGCAGACCAAAGGAGAGATTGACGAGCTGCGTCAGCGTCGTCAGGGTCTGGTCAACCAGCTGGAGCAGCTGCTGCTGCTTTATCAGGAAGGTTATCCCGACGTTATATCGCTGCGCGCACAGATTGCTGATCTGGATACTGCTATTTATATCGCCCAGGGGTCCGGTGGTGAGGTTTACACCGGCCGAGGCGAAGCGCTGGAAAATCCCCTGTATGAAGAACTGCGCCGGCAGCTGTCGGTAGCGAAGGTTGATCTGCGCGGACAGAAGCGTCGGATGGAATCACTGGTTCATTTGCTGGAGCAGGAACATGAGCGCGCACAGCGGGTTGCAGCCAATCAGGCTCAACTGTCTGAATTAACCCGCGACTACAACGTGACGCGTGATGTTTACGAAGAAATGCTGCAGCGCAAGGAGTCTGCGCGGCTGTCCATGACACTGGACCTCGAAGGGCAGGGCATCAGCTATCGAATTCAGGAGCCGGCCACGTTCCCGTTGAAGCCGTCAGGTTTGCGTTTTATTCACTTCGCTATCCTCGGGCCGATCCTCGGTCTGCTGGCACCCATTGGCCTGTTGATCCTTTATGTGATGGTCGATCCACATTTCCGTTCGGCCCGGGCTTTGCAACAGCAGTTGCCCCAGGGAATTGAATTAATCGGGATCATTCCGCATTACAACTCGCCGCTGGGTGAGCGCCTGTTGCGGAAAGACGTGGTGATATTGGTATTCCTGTGTGTATTGGCGATGGCCGCTTACGCCACTTTTGCCAGCTACTGGCACGTCAACGTCAGCTAAAGGGCCGGACATGATAGATAAAAGTAAAGAGCGCAACCTTGAACAATTGATCGAAGGCGTGGATGCCATGGTCGAGACCCGCGACCAGCTGGTTAAAACGGCGGTACTTGAGCATCGTAAGCGCGAGCAGATCAAACACATGTCGCTGCCGGTACTGTGGACGCAGGACGAGCTGTATGAAAAGAAAGTCGTCTTCATCGGTATGCGTCAACGTGAATTGCTCAATGCATTTCGTGAAGTGCGGATCCGTCTGCTGCAGAAAAGTAAAAGTGATAACACGGTGGTGCTGGTGTCTTCGGTCAGTGCCAAAGTTGATTCGCGATTTTTCGGTTTTAATCTGGCGGCGACCTTTGCGCTTGATCCGCATAAAACGGCATTATATGTCGACTGTAATCCTCACACAGCGGATGCCGAACGCTATACCACGACACCGGTCGACAAAGGTCTGGTGCAATATCTGCTGGATAACACTATTCCCCTTAAGCACATTATTTATCCCAGCGGCGTCGAGCGCCTGCGGGTCATACCATCCGGCGGCCTGAGCGAATCAGCAGCAGAGCTGTTCAGTTCAAAACGTATGGAAGTCTTTATCGCCGAGATCAAAAGCCGCTATCCGGATCGCTTTATTGTGCTGGACGCTCCTCCGGTCCTGCAGTCAACGGAAGCGCGCATCCTTGCCCAGTATTGCGATCATGCAGTCTTGGTCGTGCCTTTTGGCGAGGCGGTAACTAACGAAGTATTAACGGCGGTAGAAGCAGTAGGCAAAGAAAAATTCGCGGGGCTGGTCTTCAATCACTGATTCATCCTGAGGTCTCATCATGAAACGGACATTGTTCTTTCGCTGTTGCGCTGGATTGTGCCTGCCTGTTCTGTCAGCTTCTGCGCTGGCGGCAGTAGAGGTGGAAGTGGGTGTGACAAGTCGCTATACCGATAACGCACTGCGCACCAACAATAACGAAATTTCCGAGCGACAGGATGAATTCAGTGCGGCGCTTCTGGTGGACTATGAGAATTCTCTGATAGATCTTGATACCGATTATCGCGCGAGTGAAAACCGTTTTGACAAAGAGACCCAACCGGATCGCAGTATGCTTGAAGGTAATACAGAGCTGCTGATCGGCAAGGCCTATCACCCAGTGGACCTGCTGCTGGTTCATTCGCGTCGCTCTGTCCTTGGTGCGCCGGATCAGGTCAATCTGCTGCAGAACGAAGATGAACGGCAGATCTTCTCCGCGATTCCAACAGGGCGTATCCGTCTTTCCCGTGTTGATAATCTGTTGATCCGCGGTGATTACACCAAGGTAGACTTCCGTTACGCCGACATCCTTAATTCAGAACGCACCGGCGGATCATTGATCTGGCAGCACCGCTTCTCGTCAATCAGTGAGATGCAGGTTGAGGCCCAGCATACAGTCATCACCTACGATGCACTGCCCAACAACGACTACGAGTTTCAAAGCGCGTCTATTACCTACGAAACCGAGCTGCGTTATTTATCCTATCGACTGAGTGCAGGCTATAGCGTCAGCAATCCAGAAGTCGGCGAAGAATTTTCTGCACCAACCTACCGGGCGGAAATTGATTATCGCAGCGGGTTCAACACCTTCAGTCTGCTGGTCAATCAGGAAATCACCGACACCTCACTGGGTGACGGCAATCGCGGCCTGCTGGATGACGTTAACCTGGACGACGCCACTGGTGTCGGGCTGGATCAATTCAAAAGCCGGGTTGTTGAGCTTCGCTGGCAGAACCAGTCCCTGTGTGGCCGCTGCAGTGCCTATGCGAGCCTGCTGTATGAAGAGGAGCAATACCAGAATCTGATTGAGGACAATAATCAGAACGTTGCCAGCATTGGACTGGATTATCAGATCTCCCGCGCCTCATCTGTTGGCTTCCAGGCGAGCAGGCAGGAGCGGCGCTTTGAAAGTGAGGTAAACCGTACAGACTTCACCGTGACTTCGGTCGGTGTGAATTACCGGTATACCTTTATCAACGATCTGGACCTGCGACTTTTCTTCATCCATGATGATAGCGAATCCGACGGCGATGCTCTTACTTATAAAGAAAATATATCCGGCGTTACGCTGACTTACAGGTTCTAGTATTTACCGTCCGGCCATCTGCTATATCTGCAGTTGGCGCGTTCTTCAAAGAAGTGGCGCTGAATATTTTGTTTGATAGTCAACATAAAAATTCGGCGCTTCTTCACCTACAAAATTTTCTTAAGATGCAATCCGCTTCTCATATTTCCGCGTTTTTACCCGCTATGATCACGCCGCCTCGGTAGATTTGTCGGTTTTTTTAACACTACTGTCCATTCTGCCCGGCAAAGACGATCAAGGTTTTGTTGCTGTCGCATTAATCCTTATATAGCAAAAGCTCATATTCAGAGGTTTAGCCGCCAGTGAACCAGGTATCAGGTTCCGCGTGGCGCCAATCAATAAATTGCAAAATAGTGCGACCGACACGTGAATTTGCGTAAGCCTGATCAATACTCGTTTCAGGACGCCATCAAGGGATGACGAAAATCAACTTTTGCCTGGCTGTGGCCGGGGATTTTCAGGATTTACCCAGAATGAACACCTTCTTCTCCCGCTTATCCGGCCTGCTGGTGATTACCAGTGTCTTGCTGCTGTCCGCCTGTGGTGGCGAGGATGAAGAATCGCGTCTTGAGCAGATCTCTGACCAATCGAGCAGTGCCTTCTCTGCCAGCTCGGTGACGCCAGCCCCTGCGTCCAGTATCAGTTCAACCACTGTATCTTCAGGTAGCTCGTCCAGCTACGCCTCAGCGCGAGCATCCAACAGCTCCTCTCCGGTTGTTGTCGGTGTTTCCAGCAGCCGGGCCAGCTCCCGCAGTTCTGCGAAATCCAGTTCAGTGCGCTCCAGCAGTTCGTCATCGGCCGCCGCCAAGCGCAAGGTGGTGATTGAGTGGTTTATCCCTTCAGAGCGTGAGAACGGTGCTTATCTGGAACTGGATGAAATCGGCGGCTACGAAATCCGCTATAAGCAGGTGTCGGCGGAACGTTATCAGTCGGTGATAATTGAAGACGGCGGTATTGATCACTATTCCCTGGGAGCACTATCAGGAAATTACGAGTTCCAGATCGCGACCTTTGACGTGAACGGCCTCTACAGCGAATTTGTTACTGTCACTCCCTGAAGAATCCCTGCATTAGCTGCTGCTTTTTTTGAAAGCTCGTCGCCCGTTTGCTGCCGTGTGCTCCCCAAAGTGCCAGCCGCTGGCGTCTTGCCTTAAACAGTCTTCCTGTCTGCAGCCCGCAATGCCGATGGCGCTGCGGCTTTCCCTATTCAATGTCATACCGTTCAGGTAGTATCTCGAGCCATATCATAGATTTTCGGAGGTTGCGCCTTCCCCATCAGGGAAGGTGTAATCTGTGCTGGTTTCTTCACGCTGTCGCTTTGCCTGAATCGAGCAGATGAAAAACAACAATATCTCTGTAGCATCCTCTCGCGATCGGCGAAAAAACTTCGCACTGTTTCTGCTGTTTTTCATACTGATTGTTGCGCTTTATTACCCGTCGAGCCTCCAGTTGTACGCGCGCTGGATTCAATGGGATCAGGATCTGTCCCATGGCCTGCCCACCGTGGCAATTTTTCTGTTTCTGGTCTGGCATTCATTTCCCTGGCAGTACCGTGCTGACTCACCAACACGCCGTGGCCTGTTTATGGTCGCCCTGGGCTTGGCTTCACTCGCATGGTTTCTGTTCCACAGTATCCACATCAGCGTCCTTGCCCAGGTCACGCTGCTGTTGATATTCCTGTTGTTTCTGGCCAGCTGCTACTCATGGGCGACCTTGCGGCATTTATTGGTACCCTGTGGTGTTCTGGTCTTTGCATTGCCCTTGTGGGGAGGCCTCAACGGTCCACTGGTGGAACTCAGCGCGGCGGTAGTTGGCAAGCTGGCGCGCCTGAGCGGGATGACCTTGCTGATGGACGGCAACAATATTTTTATTCCCTATGGCCGCCTATATATAGATGATGGTTGTTCAGGCTTGCGCTATTTCATCATCGCCTTGTTGATGGCATATCTGATCAGCTATCTCAATCACTATCGGATTAAACATACCTTGATCGCCATCGGCACAGCGGTGCTGCTGGCCCTGCTGACCAACTGGCTGCGCATCTTCCTGCTGGTTGTGATCGGTTATCAAACCGAGATGAAAAGCAGCCTGATGGAAGACCACGAGTTTTTCGGGTGGGTGCTGTTCGCTCTGGTAATGTTGCCGGCAATCTACTACGCACCTGTTTTGCCGCCGAAGGCAGCCAGTCACACCGAATCACCCTTTAGAGTGAAACCTCTGTTGCCGTTCTTGGCTCTGTTGCTCGGACCTCTGTTGACACTGTTCGCCCGCACAGCGATGGATGCTGCCCCAATATTCTCACTAAGCTCGTTGGATGGTATCGCAGTAGTGGCACCGGGGCCGTTCATACCGGTCAGCTATCCGGCGGCACCACTGACCAGCGCACAACATGTAATGATGCAGGATGTGGCGATTCGTGTGGAGCTGGCTCAGTATGTGAAGGTTGATGGCCAGGAAAAGCTCGTGCCTTACTTCAGAAGTTTATATGACCGCGATGTCTGGACACTGGTGGAAGAACAGGAAAGCCGTAACGATGGAATGCGCTTTGCCATACTAAAACGTGCCGGTGCTGTTCAGTATCATGTGCTGGCGCATGTCTACTTCGTTGGTCGTTACCGGACCAATCATTATGAGATGGCCAAGCTGCTGCAGATACCCGCCATGCTGCTGGGCGAGAATTACTTTGTCATCTTCACCGCCCAGGCGGAATGTGATGAACCCACTTGCCATGCCCAGATCAATGCCATTGGGGAGGCTGCACACCGCTGGTTGATGCAGCCTGGGATCAACGCTCAAGAGCGCTGATGTTTATCAAAGATGCGCAGGATTCTGGCGAGATGCTGTGGTGTGACACCATCGTGAAGCGGTAGCGTAATCAGTCTATCAGCAAATTCCGCCGCATTCGAATAGCCACCATGGACCCTCGTCAGCCGGTCCATCTCATCAATAGTTGGCAGCGGCTTCTGGTACATCGCCGTAGCGCCGAGGCCGGCACGCTGCAGGTCCCGCAGCACGGCATCGCGCTGCTCGTGATTGACGCACAGCACAGGATAACGCAATAGGCGTCGCCGCCTGTCTGACGTGAGCGGCTGATACAGCAACCTTTTGTTTGCAAAAAAAGTGTCGTATTGCTGCTCCAGGATGCGACTGCGTGCGCTGTAGCGCCGCAGATTTGGTGGCAGCAGGCTTTTTCGCTGCTCATCCATCGTCTGAATGTCTGTTAACGGATGGTAGCGTGTCTCACCCAGGCGGATCAGCGGGTTTCGATTGAGCAGTTGATAAAGACGTGGGTGGAGCAGCAGGTTATACGCACGGATCTTTAACCGGAGCGTGGAAGAGGCTGGGATACCAGCTGCAGCCGGCAAGTCTGTGGGAGGTGCTTTGGTGAGCAGGAGACCGCCACCCAGCAGACTCAACGGTTTACCCCGCCCGAAGGAAAACACCACATAATCTCCAGCCAGCTCAGAAAATTCCTGCGGGTCCGGAAACCACTGCGCATTGTCTTCGATCAGGCTGGTGTGGGGATGGGCCTGCAGCAATTGCCGCAGCTCCGCCAGTTTTTCCCGCACACCGAGAAAATTAACAGCAATCACAGCCAGAGTGCATTCGCCAAGGGCCTGTTCCAGTGTAGAGATCGAAAAGGCCGCATCCTGCTGGTCGATGTCCACAACCACAACCTTGAAGCCCGCATACTGGGCAGCGGCTGCCAGGTCGGGGCAGCAATAAGCCGGAATCACAACTTCTGGTTCATGAATATCCGGGTGCCGCTGGCGGATCAGAAGAAGCGCGACTGCCAGCGCGGAAGTACCTGAGTCGAGCCACAGTTCGTGATAGCCGGGAAAGTGCGGCAGGTCCTCCGATGTGTTTAGATTCAAGCTAATCCGATTGCCAGCCGGCGGCAGATCGCCATGTATCAGCGCGCTGAAGGTTTCCATGTTGTCATTCTCATGCCGGCTAAAAATTTAATTGCTGCATCCAGTAACGCCACATTGACCTGTACAAAAAAATAAACCAGCTTTACCCAGGAAATTTCCCGCAGGTCCGGCAGGAAGTGTGCGAGTACGGCAGTGCCATAAAATCCGAGCTGAAACAGCAGTGCCAGTGAATAAATCACCCCTTCATGAGCCACTACCGCGGAAACGACAAACAGACCGATCAAACACCAAGGCACCAGCCAGCGCATCAGTTTGTGAGAAAACACCTGAAACGCAAATAGACCAAAACGCTGTGGATTCAACACCTCTTTGTGACGTGACAAAGCCGTCATGCCCCGGACCACAGTGCGCACCTTGCGTTGATATTCCTTCTGGGGGTCCTTCAGGTCCTGATAAAATCCAAGCACATCCGGAGCCGTCACCGCGCGCAGTCCCAGGCGGGCGGTATTAAGCGCGGTATTAAAATCGCTGGGAGAATGAATATCCCACACCTGACAAACATCCTTGCGTGCGGCAAAGAACGAACCGCTCAGCCCTACCAGCCCGGCCAGCTGGGATTCCTGCTGACGGAGCCACATTTCATACTTAACGTAGGCACCCTCGCCAGCCACGCTGCCGTCCTTGCTGATAAAGCGATCCTCGCTGGACACTGCACCAATGCCTGGGTCCTGAAAATAGGCTTCCAGTTTCTCCAGTGCATCTTCGGGAATGCGGGTTGCCACATCGGAAAAGACAATGACATCGCCCTTTGCTTCTTCAATCGCAGTCTTCTGCGCGTTTTCTTTACCCAGTCGTTCAGCAGCACGCACCAGTCGGACGCCTCGGTCAGCATACTCGCGAACAATCTCATCAGTTCGATCATCCGAACAATCGGAAGCGACAATCAATTCCAAACGTGCGGCATCGAACTTAACCGCCAGGGTATTCTCGATCTTCTCGCGGATGCGGGCCTCCTCGTTGTAGGCGGTCACAATTAACGAGAGGAAAAGCGGTTTAGGTGGTTCCTCTGCAGCAGGTGCGCTCGCGTGGTAGCTGGTCTGGGTCAAGAGTTTAAGTATCAGCGGATAGATGAAATAGCTGAACACCGAACCTAAAGCAAAAAACCAAAAAAGAAACTCAAGCATAGATAGCCTCATGTTGGAATTCTTTACAGGTGGTAGCAATGAAATCACTTGTTGTGTGCAGACATCGAAGCATAATATTCATCTCCGTTGTACAGCCTCGAAACAGGGCTTTCATTCCTGCGACGGCATGTCCTGATATCCAAGTAACTGGTAAGACGTTTTTAGCATGGCAATTGTAAACCGACGCATAAAGGTTATGCACATCATTTCGGGTGACCTCTGGGCTGGAGCGGAAGTGCAGGCATATACCTTGTTGAAGGAATTACAGCCACTGTTGGATCTGCACGTAATTCTGATGAATAACGGCGAACTGGCAGAGAAACTCATTGCCAGAAAAATACCGGTTAGCGTCTTGGATGAGTCGCGGATGAGTGCTGCGAAAATACTGCTTCAGATGCGCAGGATAATGCTGATGTTCAAGCCGGATATCGTGCACACGCATCGACAAAAGGAGAATATTCTTGGCGCCCTTGCCAATCTTTTCAGCACCCGCAGCCCATCAGTCAGAACCAGTCACGGAGCACCTGAGTTTGCCGCTAAAGGTTTACGTCGCGTTCAGGTAGCCCTGGATAGATGGATAGGAAGTTACCTGCAGCAGGGTATCATTTCTGTTTCAGGTGATCTGGCAGAAAAACTGAAAAAAAATTTCCCTCCAGAGAAGATATGGACGATTCCGAACGGAATTGATGTTGAAAAAATCAAGGAAGAAGCTGGTACGAACCAAAAAGCGAATCAAGAGTTGCATATTGGAATTATTGGTCGACTTGAACCTGTAAAAAGAGTCGACATTTTTCTAAATATGGCCGCTTTGCTTATGGAGCGTTGCCATGAAAAACAATTAATGTTTCACATCATCGGCGATGGCAGCTTAAGACAACCGCTTGAAGTGCAGAGTAACAGGATGGGACTCAACGACAGAGTCATTTTTTATGGTCACAGAAAGGACATACCGTCCCGCATAAATGGGCTAGACGTTGTTGTGATGTGCTCGGATCACGAGGGTACACCAATGACGGCATTGGAGACGCTGGCCTTGGGTGTACCTTTGGTAGGGCACAATGTGGGGGGGCTTCGAGAAATCCTTGAACCCTATCCTCATCTTTTGGTTGATGACCACACTCCCCAGGGATATGCGGCTGCAGTTGCCAGGGTTCTGGAAAAGAGGACAGGTAAAGTGGAACTGGCGCCAAAATATCTGGCTGCTCACAATGCTGTTTTAACAACCGAGCTTTATGCAAGTCTTCTGCATAGGAGCTTGTAGCAGAACATTTCTTCTATCATAGATTTATGAGCGCATTAAATGGAGTTTGATATACGACTAAAGGCGAGGGAACTTTCAGATGAAAATTTCGTTGGTAATCTGCACGAAGAATCGAGCTAAACGCCTAAGCTGCTGTTTGAGCTATGTGGCGCGGATCAAATGTTCCTGGGAATGGGAAGTAATAGTAGTGAATAATGCGTCAACCGATCACACAGAGGTTGTACTGGATGAGTTTGCTGGAGCAACCTCTGTCAGGTTTCGCAGGCTCTATGAATCTCTCGCTGGAACCGGCTTCGCAAAGAACACAGGCTGGCGGCTCGCCGAGGGTGAATATATCGCCTTTATTGACGATGATTGCTATCCTCAAGAAGATTATCTGGAGCAGGTCATTGCGTGCCTGGATGAAGGTCCATGGGGATTTGTTGGCGGCAGAGCGCTTCTCTTTGATCCTACAGATTATCCAATCACTATCCAGACATCGGAGGTGCGTAAGGAATACAGCGCTTTTGGTTACATTACCCCGGGTGAAATACATGGGGCGAACTTCGCTTTTCGCAGATCAGCATTGGAAGCCGTAATGGGATTTGACCCAATGTTTGGAGCAGGAACAAGATATCCCTGTGAAGATGTCGACGTGCTGGCAAGAATATTGGGCGCGGGTTGGACCGGATTATATGACCCCCGTCCCGTTGTCTACCATCACCATCAACGAAAAGGCACTGCAGTGTCCAAGCTTGTCAGGACCTACGACCGAGGCCGTGGAGCATTTTATGCAAAGTGCATGATGAAGCCAGCCTTGCGTAAGCACTATCTCTATAACTGGGCTAGACATATGCGCTACCAACCAATAATGAGTATTCTGCGTGAGCTGGGGGGTTCTCTGGAATATTGGGTTAAACGATCATGGCGGTGGTTTTCTACAAGATTTGAAGAAAAGCCCTGGACACTGGCGCTTTAAAACGGAGCGGCAGAAACTGGGTTTACTGCACCTTATCAAATGCATTATGCACGGGAGTGTTATAAGTAATAATGATTAATTCACCTCTTATCAGCATTGTTCTATGTACTTATAACAATGCAGATTCCCTGGCCATAACCTTAGAGCAAATAGCTTGCCAGCGCTTGACTGACACCTCCATTGTGGAAGTTATTGTGGTTGACAATAACTCTCCAGATCATACCCGCCAGGTTTTCGATAAGTTTGGGTTGTATTCTTCTATTGTCTTTCATTATTTTTTTGAGCCTCGTCAAGGTCTTTCCCACGCCCGCAACACCGGCGTAGAGAAAGCCAAGGGGCAATATATTCTATTTACTGATGATGACGCGGACATACCGGACGATTGGGTGGCCAGATATCTGCAAAAGATTCATGAAGTAGCCCCGGACTGCCTCTACAGCAAGATCAACATCAACTGGGAGAAGCCAATTCCCTGGTGGTATACAAATCGCTTCAGACCTTGTTTTGTGGGATTGGACTATGGGGATTCAGCAATTGATGTTGACAACTTCGACAAGGAGTTCTTTGGGAAGAACTTCTGTATCAAAAAAGAGATCATTCTGCAGTATGGCGGTTTCGATCCCGCACTAGGACGTAATGGAACAAGATTGATTGCCGGAGAAGAGACAATTATTTACCGTCGGCTTGTAGAGGAAGGGCGCAGGATATTGTACTTTCCGGAAGCTCCCGTAGGCCATAGATTGAAGGACCGGGAATACAGCGAGGCGAATATCACCAAACAGTTTATTGATGGTGCTCACTCCTCCTACCATGTAGCCAAGCTGACCGCGCGAAAGAAATTTCTGGATCGCCCTCTCGGTGTTCTATTGGATAGCCTCACTGCTATCCCTCTCTCCTTGGCGAATATTGTTAAATACGCCATTGTACGCAACAGACAAGAAGTGTTCTTCCACAGAGTTAATCTTGTGCGTTCTCTGGTGCTTCTGAGATTATGGATTATTAAAAAATGAAGAAGGGAAGTTCCATACTAATTATGCTGCATTGCGAGCAGAACACAGGCTATGCAATTGGTGTTCTGGAGCAGGTATTCCTTGAGGCTGCAAGAAAATCAGGATATAGCGACGAAGAGATATTCTGGTCTTATAAGTCAGTGGAGGAGACTGCTACCAACATTATTCAGTGTGACTACAAATCTGTTGATCAGGAATTTTTATATGCGTTCCTGACCCGTAACAGTATTAACCAGGTTATCGCATTTGACTTGAACTACCCCTCCCCTGTTATAGATACCTTGAAGCGAGCTCGCGTTAAGCGAGTCATCTCTTACTGGGGGGCAGGAATGAGTTCGATAAACAGTGGCATCAAACTTATAGCTAAGCGTCTTGAATGGCTGCTGCGTTCTAACAAGCCTGATCACTTTATCTTCGAATCCGAGGCGATGCGTAAAACGGCTACCGCAGGTAGAGGAGTACCTCATAATAGAACATCGGTTGTACCTTTAGGGGTAGACACACAGACATACAGACCAGATTATGGTAACTATCACTACGCGCACACCCTGTTGGGAGTCCCTGCAGATCGGAAGATAGTTTTCTATTCGGGTCATATGGAAGAGCGAAAGGGAGTCAGGGTCATTGTCAAAGCAGCCATAGAGCTTGTTGATAACCAAAAGAATAAAGGGTTGCATTTTGTTTTATGTGGCAACAAAGGTGATGAGGCGCGCGTTTATCAACAGCTGCTGAAAGGTACTGAGGCAGCCGAGCATGTAACCTTTGCAGGTTATCGTAATGATATTGCAGATCTTATGCGAAGCTCATTCGTTGGTGTTATTGCCTCGACCGGGTGGGACTCTTTCACAATGTCCAGCGTAGAGATGATGGCGTCAGGTTTGCCACTGATCGTGTCTAATTTACAAGGCCTTAGCGAGACGACGATAGATAATGTTACGGGCTTTTACATAACGCCGGGTGATTATCGGGAGCTTGCTGAGAGAATAGGTATCTTATCCACTTCGCCTACGCTAGCGAAGGATTTTTCAAGCGCTGCCAGATTAAGGGCTGTGAACCGGTTTTCAAGAGAACGACAAGTCACTGATATTGCTGCACTGCTATCCGCTGACTCTAATCAGTTAAGCACTAATACTTGAACAAGATGGAATTATGTATATTCTCCAAATTATCAGTAATATTTTTAGAGTTATAGACGATCAGCATAGAATAAAGCTTATTGTATTGATGTGTTTTTTTCTATTCTCGGCGCTAGTACAAATTGTAGGTGTGGCTAGTATTGCGCCGTTTATCACTATTCTTTCCAACCAAGATCTAATTCATAAGAATGAAGCTCTCTTCTATTTATATGACTTTTTTGGTTTTGAGAATAATAAACAGTTCATCATTGCATTTGCGGGCGCGTCGTTGGGAATGATCGTTCTTTCCAACGCTATTTCAGCATTGACGCTTTGGCTGTTGTTAAAATTTTCAGTTCTCGTGGGTGGTGATTTGCAGCAGAAGTTGTATAGCAATATTTTGCATCGCGAGTATATCTTTCACAAAACGACTAATTACAATAAATCAATTTCTACCATATCTCAGGAGACACCTCGATTTGTTTATATGGTGTTGCAACCATTCCTCCTGATGGTAAGCAATTTATGTGTGGCGGTTATCATCCTGCTGGGTCTTCTGCTGATTAACCCATTTATTGCGTTTGCATCCGGAGCACTGATCGGTGGGTCATATCTTTTTACATATATAATGATTAAAAAATCCCTTTTACGCCATGGCAAGATCGTAACGCAAAGGAATGATGGAGTGCAGGCAATTCTTTCGGAATCTTTTATTGGGGTTAAGGATATCAAATTAGGTTCATTGGAAGACAAATATACAAGTGCGTTTGGAGCCCTTAATCACAAGGGGCTCAATTCTGCAGCCTATATTGCGCTATCCGGTGACGTCCCTAAGTTCGTTATTGAAACGATATCTTTTGGAGCTATTCTGCTTCTTGCAATTGTTCTTTTATTTAATTCAGAATCAACAGACACTGTTATCTCTATACTGAGTATTTACGCCTTAGCCGGATATAAGTTATTGCCGACGATGCAGCAGGTTTATAAGTCGATATCGAGTATGAGTGCCAATGGAAGTGTTGTATCCGATTTAAGGTATGAATTGAGTAGAGATATCTCTCAAAAGTCTGCCGTAGGTGATTTTCGAATGGATCAGGTTAAAAGTTTGGAGCTCAAGAATATTTCATACTTTTACCCTAACGTGACTGAACCGGCATTGAACAAAGTAAACCTTCGTTTCGAGCTTGCCAAGCTAAATACAATAGCTGGTCCGTCTGGCTCAGGAAAATCCACGCTGGCCGATGTGATGCTTGGGCTACTGCCTCACTCACAAGGTAGTTTGCTCATCAATGATGTTGCGTTAGATGAGCAGTCATTGGCGATATATCAAAGGAACGTAGGGTATGTGCCACAGAGTATTTTTATCCTTGATGATACGGTAGTTGCAAACGTAGCTTTTGGAGTACAACGGGAAGATATTGATCTGAGAAAAGTACGCGATGCACTGAAACAAGCGAATGCTTTAGAGTTTGTTGAACGGATGCCACAAGGTATAAATACCCCATTGGGACAGGATGGAAAACTGTTGAGTGGCGGGCAGAGGCAGCGAATCGGAATTGCAAGAGCTTTATATCGCGAAAGTAGGGTTCTCATACTTGATGAACCAACCAGTGCGCTGGATATTGAATCAGAATACGAGTTGATGACCTTGCTGGGCAGATTAAAAACTGAAGTGTTGGTAATCGTTATCTCTCACCGCCCGGCAGCGATTAAGTTGTCTGATGCTATCACGATAGTAGAGCAAGGCAGGATTGTTGCAACAGGTAGTTATTCAGACCTTAAAGAGAATAATTCTGATTTTAGAGAAATGATGGAAAAAGGATTTATAGATTAAATCTTGATTTCACTGAACAGCCGAGGCATTTCCTCGGCTGCAGCAACTTGTCCAGTGGCTTTTTCCGTCTATCTCAACGCCGAGCTTCCTTATAAGCCGGAACAAAAATAAGATTTCTAATGCCCTTCAGAATACCTATTGATCTACCAGTGAGATAAAGAACATCTACGCAGTAAACTGAAAAATAGTCAAATATTCCTCGCAACGTTGTTTTGCTTCGTTTAACCCGCTTAAAACTTAAGATAGCAGGGGGGGCAATGAGTATAGGTAAGCATAATATTAATATGTTCGGAGATAGTAACAAAGAGAACACGCTGCTCACTATTCCCAATAAAAAAGTGCTGCTTAGAAGAAAAATTTTATCCTTGAGCGAGCCGGGGAGTTTGCTGACGTAATCTGCGGAATGCCATGCCTGCCGTTTAATAAAGGCGCTGACATCTGAAGGATATCCCAGGTGAACAACACTGAGAGAGGGATCGATAGTGACGGTAACGCCTTGTTGACGTAAGCGGTTGGTGAGGTCACTATCTTCTCCCGAATTGAGCGACTCATCAAAACCATTGACAGATTCGAACATAGACTTATGTATAAAGATACAACCTCCCACCAAAGTCGTTTGATAAACCTGCGTCCTCGAGTTGCTTAGAACCCAGTATCTCTCCAGCCAGGACGGATTGTCACGCATTAGATACTGTCCGCCAAGTACAAGCTTAGTTTCATCAGAGAGTTTTTTAACACCTTCTTCCAGCCAGGCGGGTTCTACCACGCAATCGGAATCCAGGAAAACAATAATCTCCCCACGAGCATGGGAGACACCGTAGTTTCTGACTGCGCCGACTTTCACATATTCCTTTACAAGTATGCGTATAGGGTAGTTCCGTGCAATTTCAAGCGTCCGATCAGTGGAGCCGTTGTCAACAAGTATGACTTCCAGCCGCTCTGCGGGATAATTCAGATTGCCAACAGAGTTAAGACACTCTGCAATATAGCGTTCTTCATTAAAGACAGGTATAACAATAGAAACAAATGGCGCTAGGCTGCCCATGTGTAACTCCTATAGATAAAAAGCGGTATCAACGCTTGCGCCAACGCAAAAACTTTCGCTTGAAGAAAATTGATTTTAATCGAGTATTTCCCTTCATAATATTTGAAACCAGATAAACTACTTTTCTGGTTTGTTGCCACTTCAAGCTGTCTCCGTGGTCATATAAAGTGACGTTGCCAGAAAGCGGAACCGGGCTACCTGAAATAGTAGGAAGGCAGCCATTCTTTTCTAGTGTCACCGGCCAAACCCTTCCGCTGATACTCGACTTCGTGAACTCCAGTTCAAGTATTCCTGATCTGGTTAGCCTCTTATCCCAGCAGAGATCGAAGACAAAGTTCCCCAACGAGTATGCGCAGACGAAATTATTGTTCGACTCAATTTCATAAAAGAGATGAGTGTGGCTTCCAATGATTGCCCGAACTCCCAGCTCTTTGAGCTTTCTGGCGAGTTCTCTTTGGTAGGGAAGTGGTACTGTAGATTCTTCAAGCCCCCAATGAAGCATGACTATCATGTGGTCTACATCGTTAACGGTACGGCGTACAATTTCCAGAAACTCATCGTCCAGTCGTTGATACAGATTTTGAGCTTTGTCTGTGTTATCGGGTACATCTGATGCAGCAAGAAATCCAAATGAAACGCCATCTTTTTGAATGACTACAGGTTCCTGTCTCTGCAGGCCAACAGGCTCTATAGAGAGATCTTTAAGTATATTGAGGCATTGATTAAATGCTTCTGGGCCATGCTGTACCGTATGATTGTTCGCAATCTGTAAAACTTTGAAGCCCGCTTCTGTAAGTTGGTATGCATTGGATGGCTCAACCTTAAGAACCATCCGTTCTGGATCATCGGGATCATTGTTTTTATCTGTGATGGCCGCTTCAAGGTTGCCTACAATAAAGTCGGCCTGTCTGAAAGTCTCTATAACGTTAGAAAAAACACTTTTCTTTCTAGCGAAGGTTCCTGGGCCATTACCGAAAGATGTGTAATATTCTCCTAAGTTAAGATCGCCTACGAACATAATTTTCATTGTGGCTTACCTGACTCCTTATTTGATTGCATTGATAACGCTTTTGAACTTTCCATTTCTGCTTTTTTCGATATGACTTTGATAGTTGATATTTACTCGCATATGTGGGCTGGTCCTGCTTCTGATGTTTTCGACAAGAAGCTTTTCGTTGAATAAGTGTCTTTTGTTTTTATCAAGAACGATGCTGATCTCGAGACTATCTGTTCTGTATTGAATTATTTGGGCTAATTCCACTCCCTCGATGCCTTTAAAAGCGGGGTCTATACGGCCGACCCGCCTCCCCTCGGGAGTAATGATGACATCATCCACCCGCCCTTCAACACTGTCGAAGACATATGGCATTGCAGGGTTTTCCGTTGAGATAGTATCCCCTATCTCATAACGTATTAATGGCATAGCAAAGTTCAACAGTCCCGTTGTGATTACTGAATAGGAGCTTTCGTACTTATGTTCAAGTTCAATCAGTGAGTAAAGTGGACTTGCAAAATATTGACCGCCCGTAGATACAGCTGAAACAGTCATCTCAGTACATCCATAATGATCAATAATCTTGGTGCAGAAAAATTCTTCTATTTTTTCCCTTGCTGTAGGCGTTAGAGTTTCAGAAGAAGTGATGATAAATCTTGGCTTGAAGTCAATGGATAAATCTTTTTCCTTTGCAAGCTGGCGGATCTGAAGAAGGGCAGATGGATAAGCGTCAATAAATATAGGTTGCCACTTATTCAACGAACTTATATACCGCTCAATAGTATCTGAAGATATAAAATAGGTAGATAGATACTGCGTGTTGTTGTAGTAATCGTATCGATCCAGTGATTTGCTGCCGTCCTTGTACAGCACTCGACCCGCAAACGTCGTACTTTTGGATCGATAATCAGCACCTTGGCTTGCGAGAATTTGCTGATAAAAACAATAATTAATTCTCCTGGCTTCGTATGAGGAATAGATATTCATCGGCGTTCCGCTGCTGCCGCTGGTATTAAGTTTGAGCTTCTTTTGGAAATCTGGAGCGGTGGATAAAAAAGATTCGGGGTCTTTTAAAATATCCTTCTTTGTCAAAACCGGCAGATACTGAGAGATATTCTTGCAGGTAATCGCCCGCCAGTCGCATTTGGTTAAAAGTTTCTGATAATGGGGAACATATTTAACACAATGCTGCAATAAGGATTGAAGACGTTCTTCTTGAAACTCGAAGTCGGATTCATTGGGAGGCAGCAGTGGGTCACCCAGCTCGGTGTAAGCAGATGGAATCCCTCCCCCAAAGCGATCTCGATACATCTTGTACCCATAGGCACTGAGCGCCAGGTTTTGTACGAATGCGGGACTTTTCAAGTAGATATCATTGAACATTCGCAAATTCCTTGAGTCGAAAAATTTTACATCGTCGCGGTGGATTACCATTGGATAACCGTCGATTATAGAGACTCTCAATGTTATTAACTACGTTGGAGTAGAAGATCGCTTTAGAAAATAATCAGCGTTGAGTTATCGATTATCCAGACGACGATGACGCCAACCTTGGCTGCCGCGGCTCTTCTAATGAAAAGTCCTCATCACAAACCTCAGCGAGCCACAGCTCCCGCCGCTGGGCTTTGCGTTAGCGACTTAACATTTACCGACATTATTGAGTGGTGAGAGGTTGTATGGCTGGAGCTAATTTTCAGACTTTGCTCTTGTCATAGATCAAGCAGACGCAACTCGCTCTTCTTCGTTGATGATCGTACCTCTGGATGGCGCAATTTTCTACCGAAAAGCGTCTATATAAAAATCCTTGGATATTGCGAAAGAATTCCCATTTAACGGGTTCGTCGGCAGGCAACATCCCATTTTTGGACTATGATGATCACAATTGTATGAGAAATAATCTTTATACAGTTTAACGCTTAAGATACTGTTTAATAGGCTATTTAAAGTGGTGCCAAAAGAGTATCTTCACATTTCGGAGATATCAAAATGTCTAATCCCTGGCGTGTTTTTATTCTGTCCCTATTATTATGTATTCCGTCAGCCTACGCAGATGTTATTGCCGAGGACGACTTTGAGTCCGGCCGCTTCAAATCTGTGTGGGGTGCATTAACAAGCGTAACCCTAGCGGAGCTCCCCTCGTATACCAAGCGGGAAGGGCATGCGATGCGCTTCTTCTTCCAAGGTGGAAATAGCACAGCAGATAGCTTCTCGGAGGCTCGCTTTGACCTGGGAAGGGAGTATATGCAGCTCACTATTGAGTTCGATTTATACGTACCAACAAACTATAACCATCGACGTCCTGGAGATAACACTAATAACAATAAATTCTTTCGGCTGTGGACCAAGACTTATGACGATATAGAAAAGGTGGGGGCGTCCATGTTAACCGAGGGTGGTGGATCAACAATAGGTAGTGATTACCGCCTGGAGCCAAGCTATGGGCAAAGCACTGCAGTAAAAAACGAGTCCGGCTTTATTACAGAGGAGGATAAAGGTAGATGGATGGCTGTAAGAATCGACGTTAAAGCCCCCACGGATAAATCGTTAGGCTCTATCAGAATATATAAAAATGGCAGATTGCATTTAAATGATGATAGGGTTAAAAATCATCTGCCCGGCTCCCAAGGCTATCGGTACGGCTATTTGTTGGGTTGGGCCAATAGTGGCTTTAGTGAAGACACTATAATGTTTATAGATAATGTTCGTTTCCTTGATCGTGTTGCTGCGCGTCCTTTGCCGCCTATTCCACGTTAGATGTTTTAACGAGCGGGGCATCGCTTGTTTTTAGCCTTCTGATAATCTGTTGAAGAGATACAATCAGCGATAGACTGATCCATAGGAATGGATAGTAGGCTACAGTAACAAATTGCCCCGCTATAACAAATCCAAATACGCCATAACCTAGGCCCGCAGCAATGGCCCTCCAGACGCCGTCCAAATTATTATCAGACGCAATTCTCCTCGTGGTTTTAATACAATATAAAATAATCATTAAGAAGAAAAATAATCCTACAAAACCCGAATCAGTACCCACCTGAATAAATATATTATGAGGCAGTTCTGCTCTTTCGTAGAGCATGTCTTCTGGATAGTAATGTTCGTAGTACGGAATAAAATTGAAATACCCCACTCCAAGTACTGGATTTTCAGTCATCATTTCCCAGCCGTTTTTCCAGTAAAGCAGGCGCTGCTGGGATGTTTTGTCTGATCCAGTTTTTGCAAAACGTTCTTTCTGTTCATCTGGTAGTAGAAAAAGAAACAGTGATGCAAAGGCTACAACACCTATCAGTGATTTGACCTTGAGTAAACTTTTTCTAAAGATGAGTATGAGCTGCAGCGCAAGCGCTATCTGTGATCCGCGACTACTTGCACCCAAGATGGTTAACACAGGGCATATCCAGAAAGCCAGGAGAGCATACTTTTCCCACTTTTGAGCGCTGGGTTTAAAAGTAAGATACAAAAAGAATGCGAGTGGAAACAAAATAAGCATGAGTATAGCTAGCTCGCCGGAGTTCTGAAAGTATCCTTTTGGCCCCATCAAACCCCAGCTTGTAAAGGAAAAACCTCTGCCTGCCCAGGACTTAGTCGTTCCGACCGCAATCTTCGCGCACGCCACCACAAAGATCATTAAGAATATATAGAATCGCTCTTTCGTATTTACGATGTTTATGATCAGGAAATAAATAACAAACCAGTTGAAGAAATCAATAAAACGATTCTTGGAGACCTCTGGATAGTAAGCTGCGTAGGTGGATGCAATGATTGTCAATAAAAAAAGCGTCATCCAAATGTTAGCTGGGCTTGAAGTCCATTTGACCTTGGGGTCAATGAATGCGCCTATCGCTGAGAGCATAATAAATATTTGTGCCCAGGGGAGAAAATCTATGCTGGGGAACAAGGCTTGAGGGCGGATCATTTCAAAGGCCAGATAACAGCAGATCATCCAGAAAGAAAAGTGTTCCTTCCTGAAAAAGTTCCACATATTTTTTACTCGGAATACATAGAACTCCTCTGCTGAGGACGCTGACATATTATTGCCTCATTCTGGCGGCCAGTGAGAGAGTCGCTTCCCTAATTTCGTTTTCACACCGATTGAAAAAAATCTCATTGGCGTTAAACGGGTCGTGAATATAAGCTTTGCTATCACTAAGCCACATGCCAATCAAAGTAATGGGTGTTTCGGAACCATAAGCTTCCTCCAGCGATATAACATGGAATGGCTCCATCCCGACTAATAAGTCGCCATCTTTCGGAGTATAACTTTTTATATTTTGGGTCACATGGTCTTCGAGATTTAAGCCATATTGGGCAGCATATTTAATGGCCCTTTGATCTGCCTTATCACCTCCGCGGCAGCTTAAGCCGTAGGACACGGCATTTATTCCTGAGTCGGTGGCAACAGCTTCAGCAAGAGGGCTGCGACAGATATTGCCTGCGCAGACAAAAACTAAACGGTTTACTTTCGGAAAATCGATATCCTTGTACTTTTTAAAGTCTCCTAAACGGGTTTTTAAAGAATACTTCCATTGATTCTTCAGCCCGTACTTTGAGCCATACTGGTTTTTAATCTTCTGAATTAATGCATCTAGCACGTGTAATCCTTTCTAGGCAGTTCAGCCCTATGGATGGGAAAGCAAATTCAAATATTCGCGTTCGTAACGGGATAATATCTGGGTCATGGAAAAGCTATTATGAGCGCGTCGTCGACCCCCTTCCGATAGTTTCACCCGCATCTCCGTATCGCGTATTAACGTAATAATGCCATCTGCTAACGCTTGAATATTATCTTTGGGAATCAGTAAACCTTCATCCTCGTTGAGAATGATCTCCTCGGGTCCGCCGCAGCGTGTTGCTAAAACTGGCAGGCCGGTAGCCATGGCTTCTATCGTTGAGATAGAAAAGCCCTCAGAACTTGAAGAGAGGGCGAATATATCCATTTGTCCGAGAAACGCAGCGCTATCTTGTTGGAATCCGATGAAATGAACGTTATCGCACAGATTGGCACGCTTAATCTGATCATCAAGCCGTGCCATCAGTTCCGGTTTCTTGTGCCCTGCGATGACAAAATGCACCTTGGGATTGTGCGCTACCACTTCTTTCGCTGCATCGATCAACACGTGATAAGCCTTGGCAGGGCGAACATTTCCCACACTACCGATCAGGATTGCGTCATCCTCCAGCTGCAGCTGCTGGCGAATATCCTGCAGGGTATTCTTGCCATATTTTGCTACATCCACACCGTTATATATCACACGGATGTCCTGCTTGCTGAAGAGGCCGCGCGCTTCAATATAGTCAGCGAGGTCCTGGCTTACGGTTACAAGCCTGCTGACTCCCAATTTCATGATCAGGTTCTTTAGAAAGATCAGTCGTTCGTTCGGGTTGACATCGACCCGCCCATGCAGGGTGGCCACCAGGGGAATGCGCAATAACAGGGCAATAAGTGAGTAAGTCAGGGTGGAGCCAAGCAAATGAGCCTGGATAAGGCGTACATTATTTTCGCGAATGATCCGAATCAACTGGCGATAGTATGCGAGCGAAAACCCGCTTTCAGGCTTAACAATATAATAATGAATACCGCGAGCTTTGAGCTGATCTTCAACCCAGCCCGGACCTTTGATGATGGCAATTGAGCGATAGCCCGGAAGTGTTAAATTTTCCGTCAGGTCGAGAAAAACGGTTTCCGCACCACCCGGTCCAGTGGTATCGATAGCATGTAAAATACTGGGCAAACTTTTATCCATGTGTGCGAGCCTGCGGCAAATTTGGCTGCAACAATCTACTAAAAAGAGTGAGTTATTACCAGTTAGCGGAGCATAATTTGTAAGGTCACGGTATTATCGCAACAGTAAATTCTGGTCAACGGTAAAATTCAGGTAAGGGACGATTTAATGGCTTTTCAAATACTGGTACTTGATGCCTGTCAGCGCAGTGCGCTGGCCGTGACTCGTTCACTGGGTTCCTTGCCCGATGTTATTGTGACTACGGCGGATTCAGCGGAGAGAACGCTGGCGGGGTCTTCAAGGTTTTCCCATCTCAGTTTGTGCAGCCCGAGTTCGGAGAAGGAGCCAGAAAAGTTTCTGGAGTGGTTGCGAGAACAGATTGCTGTACAGCCTTACGACCTGGTGGTTCCTGTAACTGAAATTACCAGTCAGCTCCTGCTGATGAATCTTCAAAATTTTTCCCATTTGCCCCTGCCTTTTGCGGACTACCAAACAGTCATGTCACTGGCCGATAAAGGAAAATTGGTTGAGCTGGCCAGAAGCCGTGGTGTCCTTTGTCCGGAGTCTCGCTGGTTTGCTTCCGCGGCAGAGCTGGATGTTGATGCGCAGACGTTTCCCGTTGTGTTAAAACCATGTCTGTCGAGAATATATACAGCCAGCGGTTGGCTGGCGACGCGAGTGCGGATACTTTATTCAAAGCAGGATTTAATCGACGAGCTGCAGCGATCAGAATATCTCCGTTCGACGTCGTTCATGTTGCAGGAATTCATTCCCGGCTATGGAGCGGGTATCTTCTGTTTGTACAATCAGGGCAAGCCCGACGTTTTTTTTGCCCATCGGCGCATACGGGAAAAGCCTCCACAAGGGGGGGTGAGTGTTTTAAGTGAAAGTGTAGCGGTAGATCCTCATATTCAAGCCTGCGCAGAAAAACTGCTCAGTGCGGTGAACTGGCACGGTGTTGCGATGGTGGAGTTTAGAATTTCAGAGGGTGGGGAAGCCTACCTGATGGAGGTCAACACCAGATTCTGGGGTTCTCTGCAGCTTGCCATAGATTCCGGTGTTGATTTCCCGAGATTGTTGTGGGAGGCAGAGCTGGCCCGCCAGGGGCACATCAGGCGGCCTGTGGCGGTTAACTATCGCACCGGTCAGCGGCTCCGCTGGCTGCTGGGAGATGTGGATAGTCTGTATCTCTATCTGAAGAGCGACTATACCTGGAAGCAGAAACTTCAAAGAGTGGTGCAGTTTTTTACTCCCCGCTTGACCCACTGTCGACACGAAATAAATCGTTGGGGTGACCTGGGGCCTGCACGATATGAACTACTGCTATACCTTAAACAATTAGTAGGACGGTGATATGAAGGCAGCGATAAAGCATCTTGTAAAACCGGTGGTGGTTTCGCTGGCCAGCCATTTCGGACCCCATACACGTAATGGCAGATCGCCCCGGTTATGGCTGTTGATGTATCACCGTGTTCTGCCTGCCGGTGACCTTCGCTACGCTCGGGAAGAGCCGGGAATGCTGGTCCAGCCGGAGACGCTGGAGATGCATATCCAGGAGATCCGGAAGCAGTTTGAGCTGGTTTCCCTGGGTCAGTGGATTCAGGACAACCAGGCAGGTCGCCCGGTACCGAGCCGTGCCTGCGCTATCACTTTTGATGACGGCTGGCTGGATAATTATGAATTCGCATTCCCGGTCCTGAAGGCCAGTGCAGCCCCGGCAACACTGTTTGCGGTGGCAGAAAAGATAGGTACGGATTTTCAGTTCTGGCCAAATATCATAGCTACACTACTATTGAATGGTGCAGCGTCAGAATTGGTGGCACATCACCGCTTTCAGCCCTACATCAACCGGTCGACGGGTGTTCCTAGGGCTGATCAGATTGCTGAAGTCATCCGGCGACTCAAGGTTCTTACTGATGCGGAGATTTATGAGGCGCTTGAGCAGATAAACTGGCGTCAGCTGTGTAGTGACATGCCGCCAGCATTGATGAGCTGGTCACAGTTAAGGGAGATGCGTGAGTCAGGACTTATCGAGATCGGATCGCACACCTGCACCCATCGCCGCCTGACAGATTCCCTCCCGGTGGAAGAGCTGGAATACGAGATAGTGCGTAGTAAATCAATTCTGGAACAGGGTTTGCAGTCTTTCGTTAACTTATTCTGTTTTCCCAATGGGGACTACAATGAGGTTGCGTTGTCCCTCGTGAAACAGCACTATCAGGCAGCAGTGACAACCAGGCGCGGCATCAACGACACAGACAGTCTGGGACTCCACGAGCTGACCCGCATAGGTCTGCACGACGAGGTCAGTCGCAGCCGGAGCCTGTTCCGTGCGCGCCTTTCTGGTTGGGTATGACGATATCAACGATATAACGAGGGAAAAGTCCTTGAAGAAGCATATCCATCTTCAACGGATTTGGTAAATGGGATTGTGATGAATCATTTATTGTTACAGGCGATGACAAATAAATATGTTGATCGCTGGATGACGAAACTCGTCGGGCCGTTTGTGACGATCTATACCCTGCATCGTCCCAATCCTGCAAATCACTCTTTCCATGGCATTGACGAAGCACTGCTGGACCGTAGTCTGCAGTTCGCTGTCGAGCGCGGATACCGTTTCGCCTCGATTGATGAGCTGGTTGAAGCGGCCGTTAAACGTCAGGAACTGACTCATCCGACGCTGTGTTTTACGCTTGACGACGGGTACGCGGACCAGCTTACACGACTGGTACCGGTGCTGTTGAAATATCAGGCGAAACCGACCCTGTTTACTATCACAGATTTTGTTGACCGGATCGATTGGCCATGGGATGCCAAGGTTTCTTACATCATCTGGCACACACCGCACACGCATTTTACCATCGAGAGTAACGGTAAATCCCTTGAACTCAATTGTTCGAGTGCGGGCCACCGGGTCAACGCTCGTCGAGCACTGTGTCATCACGCAAAAAAGCTCAATAGAAAAGCCCTGCACGATTTTCTGCAACAGCTGCAAGCAGTCTGCGATGTTGAAATCCCTGCTCAGGCACCCGAAGATTACGCACCCGCTACTTGGGAAGCGCTGCGCGAATATGAGCAACAGGGGCTTCGCATCGGAGCGCATTCTCGCTCTCACCTCGTATTGAGTGCGCTGAGTGATGAAGAAATCCTGGAAGAGCTGACTTATTCCAAGCGGCGTGTTGAGACAGAGCTGGCTAATCCGTCACGGGTCTTTTGTTATCCCTCAGGTACCGCCCGGGACTTTTCAGTAGCTCATCCCCGGCTGGTAGAGCAGGTGGGATTCTCCTCGGCAATCACCACCATCTCCAAGCCAACCAACCTGAACGTCATCCGCAATAATTTGTATCAGATCGATCGCATCGGCTTTCCGGAGACGTTTGATAAGTTTGTCCGCTATTCATCCTGGATTGAAGTGTTGAGAAACAAATTATCTTGAGTTGCTCCATTTCATACAGCATATTCTATTGTTCTTCCTGCTCAATGAAGCGGGGACTGGTTAAGGTAAGCTAATGGATATAAAGGAATTTATTGCTGCTCCACAGGCGGCAATGGCTTCGCTGGGGCTGTCGGCAGAAGATGACAAAGGGCGTCGGCTGCTTGAGCTCGCGGATCAGTCAACCACTCTCAAATGTCGTTTGAAAGAGATTAAAAAAGATAAAGCAGACATAGCCCGACAATTTAAAACAGTACTAGCACAGGAGCGGGACCAGTTGATTGCCAGGATGCAGGTGGTATCGGCCGAGGTCAAGCATCTGGAAGAACAGCTGAAACAGATTGAAAAATCTCTGGCGGAGCTGATTGTTCAACCCGCAGCCCCCGTTGAAGCTGTCCCACCCTTTGTTAAAGTTCCGGAGAAAAATCACTACGCGGGCGACTACACGATTCATGAGTTGCAGCCGGAGGATATTCCTCGTTGGAATACATTTGTGGCTGCCAGGGCGGCGTCGGCTTATCATCAAGTTGTATGGCCGGAAATCATCAAAAATTCTTTTGGTCATCCCACCCGCATCTGGGTGGCGGAAGACACAGATGGAAATATCCTTGCGGGTGTGCCACTGACTTTTTTTTCAAGCAGGTTGTTCGGGCGTTTCGCCGTATCCATTCCCTACTTTAACTATGGCGGTGTTATCAGTGACTGGGTCAACGTGGCCCGGGATCTCATCGCGTCGCTGCATCATGTCTGTGTCAACGAAGGCCTGTCGCACATCGAAGTCCGCACCATGCAGGCTGAGTTGGGAGATCATGCCTCTGATAAAAAAGTGTCGATGGTTTTAACACTGCCGCCTACGGAAGCCGAGCTGGATGAACAATTGGGTGCTAAGGTGCGGGCCCAATATAAAAAGGCGCAGGAATATAATCCACAGGTAAGCTTTGGCAAACTGGAGCTGCTGGATGATTTCTACCAGGTATTTGCCCAGAACATGCGGGACCTGGGTACGCCGGTGTATTCACGGGAGTGGTTTGCCAATATCCTTTCAGCAACTGACGTCAACTCACAATTGATTGTTGTGTATGTTAGTGGAAGACCCGTTTCGACGGGCTTTGTGATCGGTCATGGAGAGATGCTCGAGATCCCCTGGGCCTCGACCATCAGGCAGGCCAACGCGATGAATACCAACATGTGGATGTATCGCCAGATCCTCGGCTACGCCATTCGAGAGGGCTATCGATTTTTCGATTTTGGCCGCTCAACCCGTGGGGCTGGGACCTATCATTTCAAAAAACAATGGGGTGCAAAACCTTATCCACACTACTGGTACTACGTATTTCCGGCAGGGGGCAGTGTACCGGAGTTAAATCCGGATAATCCGAAGTATAAATTAATGATCAGCATCTGGAAGCGCATACCGGTATGGATAACTAAACTCATTGGTCCGCCGATTGTGGCGAACCTTCCTTAACCGCGCTGGGACCCGCAGAACAGATGGCGCGCCCGATAATACAGTTTAAGTAGCGGGCTGCGGACCAGCAGCAGGGTTGCAAATTCATCTGAGCAGTTAGCCAGGGATTTCTTATAATCTGAGTTCTTACCTTTCCCTGCCATGAAGTCATAAAACGCCACATCAGGATCCCTGAATGCCGCTTCGATCTGATAGCCAAAATGCAAGGTGCCGAGGGATATGGATTTATGGAAGTTTTCCTGATAGCCCGTCTGGAGATTGTACTTACGTCCCTGATAGCTGATGTCGAATACAGCTGACAAGGGTTTGCCGGCAAGGGTGAGGACGGAGAAGTCAACCGGATGCCCTTCCTGATCCAGGTTGTCCAGCAGTCGATTGATAAATTTTCGATTACCTTCCCGGTAGCAGGGTTTACCCCAGCGGGCCTGGTGAAACTGATCGAGCAACTCAAAAAAACCCGCACGATTCGGCCAGATATTGTTGACCTCTACTTTGCCAAGCTGCGCGAGGTTGCGCCGGCGGTTGAAGAGTTTAAGTCGCGTATTTTTTCCCCGGCTTTGTAAATAGTCCTCAAAACCCTGGTGGCGCAGATCGATAGCGTAGGTACTTTCAATGTTCTGATGAATGACCTCCAGTCCTCGTCTCTGCGCCTCTTCAAGCAGCAGGGTATAGGTGAGGGATGAGCGAAGTACATCGGCGATGTAAAGTTGATCCCAGCTGTAACACTGTGCGGCATTCAACCAACGCCGTATCGTGTCAGCCAGGTCACCTTCCTCCCGTTCCAGGAAAAAATATTCGCTGCGGACACTGGGGGTTGAGCTGCTCGATAGACCGGGAGGAAAGGCGTTGACCACAGATAGAATTTTTTTTCTGCGGCTGCTCACGCGCAGGATCATATGACGCAGATCCTGTGCAGTGGCGCTGGTCGTTTTTTCCGGCATTAATAGCGCAGGATGTCTGCCCCAGGTGTCATGCCAGGCAGTGAGCCAGGCGTCGGAGCGAAACAGCCCCGGCTGCTGACTCGCCGGAAAAAAATCGGAGGAAGCTAGAACCATAAATAGTCACCGGATTTTACTACTCAATCAGATACCGCTGAGTAGTAAGACTTCATCTGGGGCTTGCTGATGCTAGCTCGGCAAAAAAAATTTATAAGCGCGCTCTGGCTGCAGCAAGGTGTTCTTGAATCTCTTTACTATCGGGAGCAGCCTGCGTGGCCTGTTCGAGAATCCTGACTCCTTGTTGCACTTCTCCCCCTTCCACCAGCAGCCAGCCATAGGTATCCATAATAGCGGCATTGTCTGGGGCGAGTTCATAAGCGCGTCTGGCTAATTCCAGCGCGCGCGAATCTTTCTGTTCGTAGTACAACCAGGCAAGGTTGTTCAATGCAGCGGGCATGCGTGGTGCCAGCGCAATAGTTTTCTCATACCATTTGATGGCGTCCACTGCCTGGCTCTCCCGCTGTGCTTTCATGGCTTTAATCAACACAGGCTTGGCGCTGTCCGGCAGCTTCTGCACCCATTCATCGACAAAGGCATCAGCCTGTTCGGGTTCATGCTTTTGGTAATGATTGAACAAGGCTTCAGCGGCTGTGTCATTGGGAGAGGATTGCCAGGACTGGCGGTAAAGTTGCAACGCCTCATCCGGTTTTTTTTCGGCAATGCGGATCATCGCCTGCAGATTAAAGCGCGTGGATTGGTTGCTCTGGGTTGCGGCCAGCTGGTCCAGCAGTTTCTGTGCTTCCGCCGTGTTTTTGCTGACCAGTTCGGCCTGTACCATGCTGGCGATATAACGAAGGTTGTGCGGAAAAAGTTTCAAGGCACGCAGCAGGTAAGCTTTGCCTTCCTCCAACTGTTTTTGTGCAAGCAGGTTCGCACCCTGCTGGTGGTATAAATCAGCCGCGAGCTGTTTGACGGGTGTACTGTTGCCGCTGCGCGCCTGAGCCGTTTCGATATGGGTGATAGCCTGCAGAGTATCTTTCTTTGCCGCATGGATGCGGGCCAGCATCACAGAGGGCTGCCATTGCTGGCTGCCTTCTTCCAGATCGACAAGAAAGGCGATGGCGTCGTCATCGCGTTTCATCTCATGCATGAGTTTCAACCAGTGGCCATAAGCGGGAATCATGCCGGGGTCGGCTTTCAGTGCTGATTGCCAGGCCGTTGCCGCCTGTTGTGGTCTTTGCTGCTCGGTGTGAATCTGGGCGAGTCCGGCATAGGCAAATTGTTTTTCGCGATTATCAGGATGATCGATGGCTTTCTGAAAAGCACGTTGGGCTTCGCTGAAATTTTTCTCTTCGTAAGCGAGCCAGCCCGCCAGGAAATCGCCGCGCGGATTATCCGGGAATTCCTGCTGGAACTGAGTAATCAGCGCTTTAACCTGCGCCTGTTGCCCGTCCGCGATCAATGCGTGGAAATAGCTCTGCTGAATTACGATGTCGAGGGGTATTTCACTGTAGGTTTTCTGTAGCTGGGCCAGCGCCTGCTCTTTGTTGTCCAGCGCGAAGTAGCGCTTGGCAAGCGCGATCCGCAGGCGTTGTTGCGAGACATCCAAGGCCAAACTCTTCTCCAGTGCCAAGGCGCCTTCATTGCTGGTGGGATCTCGGTCGAGCAGTGCCAGGCCGTAACTTGCCAGTAATGCCGGATTGTCCGGCTGGTTTTCGCTCGCCAGTTTCAGCAGCGCCAGGGCTTCGTCGTCCTGATCAGCGCGCAACTTGGTGAGCACGGCAGTTTGAATCAGGCTGGTAGATGCGGTTTCGGGATCAATATACTGATCAAACAGCTCAGCAGCATTTTCATCGCGCCCCAATTGATGTTGAACCAGTCCCAGCAGCGTGCCGGTGGTGGCATTCTGTGGAAATTCCTCATGCAGTTTGGTGAGGACGGCTTCGGCACCGGAATAGTTGCCATCCTGATACAGCGCCAGGGCTTCATTGAAACGCTGCTGCGCTGAATGACTTTCGGGGTTGGCTTCGGACAGCAGCTTCTGATAAGCGTAGGCTTCACTGGTGCGCCCTTCACGGATCAAAACATCGGTCAATTGATTCAATACCGCTATGCGCTGCGCCGTCATGATATCGGTGCTGCCGAGTGTGGTCAGGGCGCGGGTAAAGTATTTCTCCGCATCGGACAGGTTATTCTGATAGCGCGCAATTTCTCCGCGCAGGATCAATGCATCGAAGTGATCGGGATTCTGATTGAGTAATTGATCGAGACTCTGCGCCGCCGATTCACTGTCTCCGTTTGCCAGTGCCCAGCGTGCGCGCAACAGTGCAACGTCTACCTGGCTGTTCTCGTGCTGTGCCAGTTGCGCAAGTGTGCTTTCAAATCCGCTGCGATCGCCGAGAGGAATCTGCGCCCGTCCGCGCAGTATCCACTGCTGGTATTGTTCTGCCGGCTCCTGAGCCGGGTGATTGTTCAGGAGTTCCAGAGCAGAGCGGTTTTTCTGGGTATGCAAGTACGCTTCAGCAAGCAGTGTAGCTGTTTCTGGATAACGATCGACAATTTTTTCGAGCAGTTCCTGGGTTGCACCATAAGCACCCATGTAGTTGTAGATCTGGCTCAGTGCTTTATAACCTGCCGCGTTATGCGGCTGCAGCTGGATCGCATTCTTTGCTTCGATCATCGCCGCACGCAGCTGTCCCTGTTGGGTGTAGGCCGTGGCCGAGCGCAGATGCCGCTCGACATTGGCAGCCTGTTCCGCTTCTTTATTGCCGCAGCTGGCGACCATCAAGGCTAACCCGAGGCTGGCGATTATGTGCAAGTGTTTCATGTTCATTCTGTTCCGTGATGATTCGCGATGCCCGGGTGAAGCGGTGGGCCAGCTACCTTCTTGTTACCTAATCGTTGTCCTGATTACTCTGATTATGCGCTACCGGTATGTCATATTTTTTAATCAGGTCGTAAAAGGTCGGACGGGTAATGCCGAGCAGTTTTGCGGCGGCGGAAATATTGTTATCCGTCATGATCAACGAGCGCATGATGGCCGACTGTTCTGCCGCCTGGCGCACATGGCGCAGGTTCAGTGAAAGCTCACCCGCATCGGCAAGGCCCAGATCTTCCCGGGTAATATATTTTCCGTCAGCCATGATGACTGCCCGCTTCACCTTATTCTCCATCTCCCGGATATTGCCCGGCCAGTTATAACTTTCTATCGCGGCGATGGCATCCGGCGTAAAGCCCGTAATATTCTGTGAATGCTCGGCGGCGAACTTCATCTTGAAGTGCCGTGCCAGCAACACTTTATCCCCGTGGCGCATCCGCAGCGGTGGTATGTCGACTGTCATCTCACAGATGCGATAGAAGAGGTCCTCACGGAAGGTGCCTTCGCTGACCATCTTCTCCAGGTCCTTGTTAGTCGCACAGATTACCCGTACATCCACCGGGATTTCAGTGCGGCCGCCTACACGTTCAATAACTCGCTCCTGCAAAAAACGCAGCAGCTTCGATTGGAGGTTGAGCGGCATATCGCCGATCTCGTCGAGAAACAAGGTGCCTTCGTTGGCTGTCTCGACTTTGCCGACGGTGGTTTTGTTGGCTCCGGTAAAAGCACCTTTTTCGTAACCGAAGAGTTCGCTTTCAATGAGATTTTCTGGCACGGCGGCGCAATTGATGGCCACAAAACGCTTGTTGCGACGCGGACTTATCTGGTGAATTGCGCGCGCCATGACTTCTTTACCGGTGCCGCTTTCACCCAGGAGGGTACAGGTGACGGTTGTGGGTGCAATTTTTTCCAGCTGGCGGCAGATCTTCAGCATCTTGGGATCGTTGGTGATCAGTCCTTCGAGCGGTTCCTGCTGAGTGATGTGCAGTCGGCGGTTATCCTCTTCCAGCTCATAGATATGAAAGGCGCGCTGCACGATCAGGTCGAGCGTGCTGGGGTCGACCGGCTTCTGATAATAATCATAGGCTCCCATCGCAATTGCGCTGATAGCGTGCTCATGGCCGGTTTTGCCGGTCATCACGATGATCTTGCTGGTAGGAGAGATACGCAGAATATCCTGGATACATTTAAAACCTTCATCGACACCGTCTTCATCCGGCGGTAATCCCAGATCCTGAATGATGACGGAGGCTTCATGTAGCCGCAGCGCAGCGATTGCATCCTGACGATTTTCGGCGATGATGGTTTCGTATTGGTCGAAGTGCCAGCGCAACTGACTCTGCAGGCCACGATCGTCTTCGATAATCAAAAGCGTTGGTTTATTACTGGACTGTCTGCTCATGGAAGCTCATTAATCCTTGTTGATGGGACGCATTGAGCGGCAGGGTCATGGTAATCGTTGTGCCTTCGCCGACAGCGCTTTCCACGTTCAATGTGCCGCCCAGTTCACTGATATATTCGCGCGAGAGGTAAACACCGATACCCATACCTTTACCGGATTTGGTGGTGTCGAAAGGTTTAAATAAACGGTTGTGAATAAAATCCCAGTCCATGCCGGAACCATTATCTTCTATGGTTATGGTGGCACTATTGCCGGAGCAGCGCAATGTAACGTGGACGCGGCCGTCATCCGGCGTGGCTTCCTGGGCGTTTTTGATGAAGTTGGTGATAGTCATTACCAGCCGCACCTGGTCGGCATTGATCGTCTTGTCCGTATCCTGAATATCAGCGGTCAATACCGGTGTGCTGCGCTGACACTCCGCCAGCGCCTGCTCAATGACATCCCGCAGATACAGACATTTGACCAGGTCGCTTTCATCGCGGCGCAGTTTTTTTAGCAGGTTATTCATGCGGTCCACAGAGTTGCTGATGGTTTCGATCGCGTCTTCGATAAACGCTGGATTATCTTTATGGCGTTCCGCATTACGCACCACCAGCGCCTGCTGGGCGATCAGGTTATTGAGGTCATGGATAATAAAGGCAACCAGTTTGTTGTAGGTATCGAACTGGCGCACCTCCACCAGCTGTTCAGCCTGATGGTGACGTTTCAGATAGCTGGCCAGCTGCCGCCCCATGGTCTTCAGCATATCCAGATCCTCCCAGGTGAGCGATGCGTCGGCGGTGGGCTTGGTCAAGGCCATAAAGCCCACCAGTTCTTCTGCAACGATCAACGGGAATATCAACCAGAGTTCGGGGATGTTGCGGGTCCAGCCGGGGAGAAATTCGTTGTGCTGGCTCAGGGCTTCGTTGTCCCCTGAGTCCGGGAAAAATACCCACTCGGATTGCAGAAAGGTCTCGCAGAAGGGACTGTCCACCGGTTCTTCCTGTAAATCCACAAACGCAGGAAGGCCGGACTGAAAGACGGGTTCGTAAAAACCCTGCTTGCGCAGCCAGATAGCGCCACCTGGCGCTTTAGTGATGGAGGCCACGGCATAAAAGGCCCGCTGGTTCACCTCATTATTTTCGGCTGGCTGAGCCAGATAGTTGATCAGGCCCAGCCATTCATTGCGGTAGTCATACTTGTGGCGGAACAGATGCTTATTGATCAGCACCGACAGCTGGGAGCGAATACTGCTGGAAAGAAATACCGTAGCGATAGCCAGCACCGCACCGATCAGCACAAAGCTGTACACCACAGTGCCCCAGTTGCCCCCGTAGAGACGCACGTAATATCCACCGAGTGCCAGTGCACTGATCAGAACCCCCACGCCCACCAGCGAGGTTGTGTAGAAAGCAATCGGACGGGACAGGTTGAAATGAGCCGGCCGGTCGCTGCGCTGCATCAGCAGCAGTCCGCCCAGCGCCATGAATAGGCAGGTGCCGATGGAGACTGCCGCCCTGGATTGCCAGAGCAGGGGATCGAGCCCCTGAAAGATCAGGCTGTGGGTATATAAATAGATGTCATATAGAAAGAGCACGCCCAGGTTCATGCACATCAGCTTGATCTGGCGGTCGTTGGTCGCCGCATAGCGGAACAGCTGCTCAACACTCACCAGGCCGATGACCGCCAGCGCCAAGGCAAACCAGGAGGACAGGCGCAACAGCGGTTCATAGTTTATGACGCTGGCGGTCATCACAATGGCCGTCAGGGGCCAGCCGATGTTGAACAGAATCTTCAGGCTGGAGGGCAGGCGTTGCTTATTGGAGGCCCCCAGCAGAATCAGGGCGATGCATAACACCCAGACGTTGTAATGGAGGCACTCATAGACCAGCAGAGTGAGGGCAGAGTAGTCCTGGTCGCCGAAGGAGAGCGCGGTGATCAGCAGGTTAAGGGTATGGGTCGCGGCCCCCAGCGCAAAGACATAGGTGCGCTGCTGCTTGAAGAATTGGTAACAGTAGGTAACCGTCAATAGGCCCGCAATAATGGCCGCGCTCAGGTAAGCGGTAAAGGTAACACTGTTATATTCCATGGCTGACGGATTTTTCGCGAAATTGTTGTGTTAAAGCATAACAGCAGATCATGGCAGCGCAAATGAGCCGTTGTGGCCGAAGCATAAAATTTGCTGAACGCGCCGACCATTACACTAGCTTGCAAGTGGTTTGCCGTCAGTTCACGTGGATACATATTTGTGGCTATAATGGCCGCCGACTTTTGCCCAGCGGGGCGCTATATATAAAGAAGAGGAAAAAACCGTGAGCCAAATGAAGAAGATATTCAGTCTGGTACTGGTCGTAGGCCTTGGTGCTGTTTCCGGTCTTGCCTACAGCCAGTCAGCAGCCCTGACTGAAGAGTTGAAGGCGCGCATCGCCCCGGTTGGGAGTGTCTGTAAGTCTGGTGAAAGCTGCGCCGCTGCGCCAGTCGCTGTAAGCAGCGGCCCCAAGTCGGGCAAAGAAGTGTATGACAGCGCCTGTACTACCTGTCACGCCATTGGTGTAGCCGGTGCGCCCAAAACCGGGAGTGCCGACGACTGGGCTCCGCGTATCAGCAAGGGTATCGACACCCTGTACACCCACGCCATCCAAGGCTTCAACGGCATGCCGGCCATGGGCCTGTGCACCACTTGTTCGGAAGATGAAGTCAAAGCGGCGGTTGATTACCTGGTTGAAGGTGCCCAATAACCGGGCGATTGCTAGTCAAACATATTCAACAGGCTGGTCAGTGTTTCCTCTCCCCGGGCGAAGTTCTGCTCGGGGGTAAACTCACCAAATCCTTCCCGCTCTACATCCTCTGCGGGTAACTCGTCCAGAAAGCGGCTGGGCGTGGTATCGCTGATGTCCCCGAATTGCTTGCGCTTCCCCGCCAGTGTCATGGTCAGGGTCCGCTGGGCCCGGGTGATACCGACGTAAGCCAGGCGGCGTTCTTCTTCTATATTGTTGTCTTCAATACTGTTGCGGTGGGGCAGCAGATCCTCCTCCAGACCCACCATGAACACATGGGGAAACTCCAGCCCTTTGGAGGCATGCAGGGTCATCAGCTGAACCTGGTCACTGAGGTCTTCTTCCTCCTGACGCTCCAGCAGGTCACGCAGTACAAGCTTGGCGATGGCATCTTCAATGCGGGCCTCTTCCTCTTCGTCATCCCCGCTGGATTTATCGAGGGTTTTCTGCAGCGATTCCACCAGATAAAACACATTCTCCATGCGCTTTTCCGCTGCCTTGCTGCTTGAGGCGTTCTGGTGCAGCCAGCCTTCATAATCAATATCGTTAAGCATCTCGCGGATGGCCCCCACCGGATCAGTGCCTCGGCAGTTCTCGGCGACCTGCTTTATCCAGTGCGTGAACCGTTGCAGTCGTTCAAGGTTTTTCTCGGCAATGTGGCTTTGCAAACCGATTTCCTGAGCGGCAGCGAACAGACTGACATGGCGCTCGCCCGCATAGTGACCGAGCGCTTCGAGGGTACTGGTGCCAATCTGGCGTCGAGGAGTATTGATGATGCGCAGAAAAGCGTTGTCATCATCCGGGTTGATGATCAGGCGCAGGTAGGCCATGACGTCTTTGATTTCTGTCTTGGCAAAGAACGAGGAGCCGCCGCTGATCTTGTAGGGGATCTGGTGCTGCTGCAGCTTCAGCTCCAGCAGGCGCGCCTGATGGTTGCCCCGGTACAGGATGGCATAGTCGCGGAACTTGTTCTGCCGGCGCAGGCGTTGGGTGAGAATCTCAGTGGCGACGCGCTCTGCTTCGGCGTCTTCGTTGGCACAGCGCACTACCCGGATCGGGTCGCCCAGGCCCATCTCACTCCACAAGGCCTTATCAAATTCATGAGGGTTGTTTGCGATCAAGTGGTTGGCGACGCGCAGGATCCGGCTGGTCGAGCGGTAATTCTGTTCCAGTTTAATGACCTTCAGGGTCGGAAAATCATGCTTGAGCAGCGACATGTTTTCCGGTCGGGCGCCACGCCAGGCATAGATAGATTGATCGTCATCCCCCACCACCGTCAGGGCGCCGCGGTCGCCGACCAGTAGTTTGACCAGTAGATACTGGCTGGAGTTGGTGTCCTGATACTCGTCCACCAGCAGATAGCGGATCTTGCGCTGCCAGCGCATCAGGACGTCCGGGTGCTGCTGGAACAGATGTACCGGGATCAGGATCAGATCATCGAAATCTACGGCGTTATAAGCGCGTAACGCCTGGTTGTAGGCCTGATAGATCAGGGCAATGGTCTGCTCGCCGGGGCTTTGTGCACGGCTCTGGGCCTCAGCCGGCGACGTCAGGTCGTTTTTCCAGTTGGAGATCTGGTGCTGCACCAGGTCAAGGTGGTCGCTGTCTAGGTCACCGTCACGCAGCATGAGTTCTTTCAGCAATGAGCGCGCGTCTTCAGCATCGAAGATGGAGAAACCCGGTTTGAAACCCAGGGTTTTATATTCGCGGCGGATGATGTTCAACCCGAGGTTGTGAAAGGTGGAGACCGTCAGCCCTTTGGCTGCTGCGCCCTTAACCAGACCGGTAACCCGCTCTTTCATCTCGCGCGCCGCCTTATTGGTAAACGTCAGCGCAGCGATGTGGCGTGCCGGCAGTTCGCACTGTTGAATCAGGTAAGCGATCTTGCGTGTGATAACGCTGGTCTTACCGCTTCCGGCCCCGGCCAGGACCAGGCAGGGACCGTCGATGTAGAGCACGGCTTCTCGCTGGCGGGCATTGAGTTGTGTCACGGAACCTCGATGATCCTCAGATCTGAACAGGAAAAAAACGGGTAAAAACGATTACGGAAAAAAGGACCGGCATTGTAACAAGGGAGGATTCCCTTGCAACGTGCAAAAGTGTTTTTTCGCAGAGCCATAATCATTCCAGTAACTAATAGTGATCAATAAGACACTCGACTTTTGACTTGGTTATATATCGACAATATTTATTTATTCCACTGTGCGGCTGGTGTAGAGTCATCGCCCTACTGTGAAGGGGTCTATTGAAAAGTGGTCACGCTCCTCGCATCCAGGGAGTCCCGTGGTATGGATAAAAAAATAAAGATCTTGTTTGTTGATCGCGAACATGGCGAATATTTGCTGATCGCAGATATTCTGTCACAGGTTCGCCATGTCGAATATCAGTTGACCTGGTGCAACCAACTCGAATCTGCATTACCAAAAATTCTTTCGCAGGATTACGACGTAGTTCTGCTTGATTATTATTGGGGTGATAACAGCGCACGTGACCTGCTTAACGCAGCACGCGTGCAGGCCTGCCAGACGCCCATCGTAGTCATGACGGACGAGATGGAAACCGAAGTGGATCGCGAAGCAATTCGTGCGGGTGCCTCTGACTATTTGATCAAAGGCCAGATTGATTGTGAATTGCTTGAGCGCACCCTGCGCTACGCCATCGAACGTAAACTGACAGAGCTGCATCTTGCCCGCCTCGCCCATTATGATCCTCTGACGGATATTCCCAACCGTATTCTGTTCCGTGATCGCCTGGAGCATGCCATTCGTCTCGCGGAACGGGACAATACCGTATTCACGCTGATGTTTATCGACCTGAACGGCTTCAAACAGGTGAATGATACCTTTGGTCACGACGCGGGGGATGCGGTTATCCGTATCTGTGCGGAGCGCCTCAGCAACTGCATGCGGCGCAGTGATTCTGTGGCGCGCATGGGCGGCGATGAATTTACGCTGCTGTTGCAGAACATTGAAAACCATACGGACATTGCACACATCGCCCAGAAAGTTATCGACTCCATTTCCTTGCCGGCGCAGATCAGTGGATACGAGGTAGTAGTCGGTTGCAGTATCGGAATCGCCATGTATCCCCAGGCGGGCCGCGATGCGGATACTCTGCTGAAAAATGCTGACCTGGCGATGTATAAAGCCAAGCAGGACGACGGCAGCAGTTACTGTTTCTTCACCGACGCCATGAACCAGGATGTGCGCCGGCAGCTGCGCCTTGAATCCGATCTGCGTCAGGCGTTAAAGAAAGAACAGTTTTTTCTCGAATACCAGCCGCGCATCGACGTCAATACCGGCCGGATCATCGCGCTTGAATCGGCGCTGCGCTGGAATCATCCGGAGCGCGGCGTATTGAGCGCTGGTGAATTTGTTGCCATCGCGGAAGATACCGGATTGATCACCGCCATCGGTTACTGGGCTATTCGTCAGGCCTGTATCGATCTTAAAAAACTCCATGCCGTATTCGGTGAAGAACTGGTGATGTCCATCAATCTTTCTGTCCGACAATTCAAAGATGATCGACTGGTGCAGGAAATCGCTACCATCTTTACGGATACGAACATTCAGCCGGGCGATATTGAATTTGAACTGACAGAAACGTCGTTCATGGAAAACATTGACCTGGTGAGTTTATGCATGCGGCCGCTGTCATTCTTCGGTATAAATTTTTCGCTGGGAAATTTCGGTACCGGCAGCTCATCATTTTTACATCTGCAGCGGCTGCCGATTACGGCGGTGAAGATTGATTCCCGTTTTATGGTGGAACTGCAGCGCAGCCGCAATGATCGTCGGCTGGTTTCAGCCATGATCAATCTTGCCCGCAACCTGGGCAAGATTGTCATCGCCGACGGTGTGGAAAACGAAGAGCAGAAAGAATGGCTGGTACAGAGTGGCTGCGATCATCTGCAGGGAAGTTTCTTTGCTGAGCCGCAACCGCTGCATGAAATTTTTCCCATGCTGCGTAAAAATCCTTTGCATAATTGAACGTCAGCCATGTTGCTGCATGCTCAGACGGTGGAGGAGTTCTGCCGGTCCAGCGTGCGGTAACTCAACGCTTCGGTAATCTGCACCGTTCCCGGTTGTTCCTTTCCCTCCATGTCTGCCAGCGTGCGAGCGACTTTTAATACACGATGATAAGCGCGGGTCGACAGCCCGAGTTTATCGATAGCCTGTTCCAGCAATAATTTGTCAGTCTTATTCAGCACGCAATACCGCTCCAGTTCCGGTGCATTGAGCTGATGATTGTATTTTCCCTGACGATCGAATTGCCGACGGCGGGCCTGCTCGACCCGTTGCCGCACGGTTTCACTGTTATCGCCGGTGGAAGGGCCATGCAGCTCGCCGTGCTTGAGTGCTCTCACCGGTATATGCATGTCAATCCGATCCAGCAGCGGACCGGAGATCTTGTCGCGATAACGACGGACCTGATCCGGTGTGCAGCGGCAGCGATCAGCATCACTGCCGTGATAACCGCAGGGGCAGGGATTCATGGCTGCCACCAGCTGAAAGGATGCAGGAAAGGTGACCTGAGCTTTGGCTCGGGAGATTCTTACTTCGCCACTCTCCAAAGGTTCACGCAGTACTTCCAGCACCTGACGCTGAAACTCCGGCAGCTCATCCAGAAAAAGCACGCCGCGATGCGCCAGAGAAATTTCTCCCGGGCGGGGATTGGCGCCGCCGCCCACGAGTGAAATTGCAGAGGCGGTGTGATGAGGTGCGCGAAAGGGGCGTCTGCGCCATGGGGGTGACCCGGTATGCGGAGCCACGGAGTAAACGGCGGCAACGTCCAGCATCTCCCGCTCGTTGAGAACCGGCAATATGCCAGGAAGACGGCTGGCCAGCATGGTTTTGCCGGTGCCGGGCGGTCCGTAAAGCAGCAGATTATGTCCACCGCTCGCGGCTATTTCCAAGGCACGTTTTGCCTGGGCCTGGCCTTTCACATCACTCAGATCCGGATGGTCTTCCGGTTCGGGGGTGACCACCGCCTCCGCCTGAAACAGAAACTCCCGTTGATGCAGATGCGCACAGACCTGTAACAGACTCTCGCTGCCATAGACGCGGGTGATACTGCTCAAGGCAGCTTCGTCGGCATTGGAAGCGGGGAGGATCAGACGTCGCTGCGCGTCGCCGCAGGCGAGGGCTGCCGGCAGGGCGGCACTGACCGGGCGGAGTGCTCCGGACAATGCCAGCTCACCCAGAAACTCATAGTCGTCGAGGCTTTCCTTAGGAAGCTGGCCGGAGGCGGCAAGGATACCCAGGGCGATGGGCAGGTCGTAACGCCCCCCTTCTTTGGGCAGGTCGGCCGGAGCCAGGTTGACGGTGATGCGCCGTGCAGGGAATTCGAGGTGGCTGTTGAGGATAGCACTGCGCACGCGGTCCTTGCTTTCCTTTACGGCCGTCTCCGGTAGTCCCACGATGGAAAGGCTCGGCAGCCCGTTGGATAGATGAACTTCTACCGTAACCAAGGGGGCATGGATGCCCAGTTTTGCTCGTGAATAGACGATGGCCAATGACATAGGCATTCCTTGCGATGTCGATAAACAGGCTGTGCACTATAAACAAACCGGTTGGCTAAATAAACCGGGTGCGGCAGCTCAAGGGAGGTGCAGGCAGGCGCAGCGTAGCGGGAACACAGGCGTCAGGCATCGCCGTGCCGTGATTCAAGCTCCGCCAGCTGCTGCTCCAGCTGCTCGATCCGCTCCCGGGTGCGCTGCAGCACTGCCTGTTGCGCATCAAATTCTTCCCGGGTCACCAGATCCAGGCGGCTGAGGGCGGATTGAAGGGCGAGGTGCAGCTCGCGTTTCGGCAGGAGAGCGGATAACTCCGGCAGATTTTTCTGTAATTCCTGTAACAGGCGTTGGGCGAAGTCGGTGATCATCATCAAGCCTCGGGTCGCTATTCAAAGTTGTGCAGTCTACTCCCTGTCGATTCCTCTGTCTTAATTCTCCCTGCCTCATCTGAAGGATCAGGTGCCGCCTGCCGTTTCGTTGTGCAAAAACGGTGCGCGGCGATATTTGCTTCGCACTAAATCGGTGCGCGCCACAGCGCAAATTCATGATTATTTCTCACCCACGGCATACAAATCTTCTTATCCCGTTGAAAACCAAAGTTTTTTTGGTTTTGGCCTGCTCTATGCAAAGTTCCATTTGAGGACACAGTTAATGGTACTGGCTTAGGCCTTTACCGCAATGCCCGCGTTGCAATGTCGTGCACAGCCGATGGAGATAAGGCAATACCAAGGTTGAGTGTCTGGTGCGATGTGAGCGCCGGTCATGGGTGTGCAGCCGGGTCACCAATTCCGATTTGTCCCGCACAGCAGTGCGAGGTTTTTTCAGGAGCAGATCAATGAAACTGGTAACAGCGATCATCAAGCCATTCAAGCTCGATGTGGTGCGTGAAGCGCTCTCCGAGATTGGGGTGCACGGCATGACGGTAACCGAAGTGAAGGGATTTGGTCGGCAAAAAGGCCACTCTGAGCTCTATCGTGGTGCGGAATACGTGGTGGACTTCCTGCCCAAAACCAAGATTGAGATTGCCGTTTCCGAAACGGAGTTGGATGCAGTAGTGGAGGCAATCGCCAAAGCCGCAAACAGCAACAAGATCGGCGACGGCAAAATCTTTATATCAACCCTGGAGCAGGTCGTGCGCATACGTACGGGCGAAACAGGCGAACAAGCAATTTAAATTAAACAACTTTAAGATCGGGGAATGAGCGATGGAAGAGAATATTTATCATCTTCAATATGCCTTGGACACATTTTACTTTTTAGTCTGCGGCGCATTGGTGTTCTGGATGGCTGCAGGCTTTGCCATGTTGGAAGCAGGTCTTGTTCGCGCCAAAAACACCACAGAAATTCTGGTCAAGAACGTCGGTTTGTTTGCGGTATCCTGCACCATGTATCTGATCTGTGGCTACGCCGTAATGTACGACGGCGGTGTCGTAGTCGCCGGTATTCAACATATTGACGTCACGGAAACTCTGGGCGCTTATGTCGAGCGGGCTGACTTCACCGGCGACTCCATCTACTCGAAAGCGTCTGACTTCTTCTTTCAGGTCATGTTTGCTGCTACCGCGATGTCAATCGTGTCCGGTGCTGTGGCTGAACGTATGAAACTGTGGCCATTCCTCGCCTTTGCGGTAGTTATGACGGCGTTCATCTACCCTCTCGAAGGATCCTGGACCTGGGGTGGCAACGCAGTGTTTGGCATGTACAACCTGGGTGACCTTGGTTTCTCTGACTTTGCTGGCTCGGGCATCGTGCACCTCGCTGGTGCTTCAGCAGCCCTGGCTGGTGTACTGCTGCTGGGCGCACGTAAAGGCAAATATGGCCCTAACGGCACCATCAACGCTATCACTGGTGCAAACCTGCCGCTGGCTACACTGGGAACCTTCATTCTGTGGATGGGCTGGTTCGGCTTCAACGGTGGTTCAGTGCTGAAACTGGGCGACATTGCGAACGCCAACTCAGTAGCTATGGTATTCCTCAACACCAACGCTGCTGCCGCTGGTGGTCTGGTTGCCGCCTTACTGGTTGCTCGTCTGCTGTTCGGCAAAGCTGACCTGACGATGGCGCTGAACGGTGCGCTGGCCGGTCTGGTTGCGATCACTGCGGAACCCTCGACTCCCACTGCGCTGGGCGCATTGATCATCGGTGCGCTGGGTGGCGTGATAGTAGTCTTCTCTATCGTTGGTCTGGACAAACTGAAAATTGACGACCCGGTTGGTGCGATCTCAGTGCACGGTGTTGTCGGTATCTTTGGCCTGCTGGTTGTACCCTTCACCAATGACGGGGCAACCTTTGTTGGCCAGATCGTCGGTGGCCTCACCATCTTCGTCTGGGTATTCGTTACCAGCTTGATCCTCTGGTCAATCCTCAAAGTGGTCATGGGAATCCGTGTCTCTGAAGAAGAAGAGTATCAGGGTGTGGATATCTCAGAGTGTGGTATGGAAGCCTACCCGGAATTTACCAACAAATAAAATTCTGTCAGGCCGTCGCCCGGGTTTCCGGGCGACGAACAGTAAAGCCAAGATCTTGCAGTAACCTTGCTCCTGATGAGCGGATGATTTTCGCTGTCGTTGAGTGTATCGTAGCGGAACTTCACTGGCATTTCGGGGTTCTCAACCCAACGGCTGTAGCCATCAGAAAGAGCCAGGCGATAAGCAGGCAAGAGACAAGCAAAGGAACCCACAATGAAACTGATTACTGCTGTAGTAAAACCATTCAAACTTGACGATGTGCGCACTGCACTGTCTGAGGTCGGCGTTCAAGGCATGACCGTGACAGAAGTCAAAGGGTTCGGTCGCCAGAAGGGCCATACAGAACTCTACCGTGGTGCGGAATATGTGGTTGATTTTTTACCGAAGGTGAAGATCGAACTGGCAGTGGATGATTCACTGGTTGAGCAGGCGGTCGAAGCCATCACCAAGGCAGCACAAACCGGCAAGATCGGTGACGGTAAGATTTTCATCACCCCTCTGGAAGAAATTATTCGCATCCGCACGGGCGAAACCGGGCCGGACGCCATCTAAATTCCATCATGCGGAACCGTCAGCAGGACGGTTTTTTTGCAAAGGCTGTCACAGCAGCGCTACCTCGGTGCGCTGCTTTTTTATACCTGCGGATTATCGGATTGACTGAGGAGCTGCTTGACCACCGGTCGCAGCGTAGCCAGGTAGCGGCGGTGTTGTATCAGCATAAATCCAGGAAAAACGATTAACATCAGCAGAATCCCGGTGGTACTCCTCTGAAGATGAAGCTGCGGACCAATAACCGCAATAATCAGGGTACACACCACAACCAGCAAACCAAACCCCACCAGATTGCTTCGCCAGATACGCAACTTGTTATGAGCGCCGAAAGCCTGCTCATGGGCATTCTGCAACAGGCGAAGCTGGCTCTCCTGCGGCAGATGATGAATTTCAGGAAAGTATTTCAATAGCGGTTTCACATTCATTAGAATAGCCCGAAAAATGAGTCGATCTGTGCATGGCAATTGGCTGTGACGGTGTAACAGGATCACCTGTACGACTGGCGCGAGCGGATCTGCCTGACTATTCCCAGGTTGCCGTCGGTCTGCTGCGTAAACTGCGGCAGATTATACGCAGCTTGCGGGAAAAATATTCCGGTTTTCCCTTCTCCTGTGTCTGATTTTCATGCACATCCATCACTCATTTTTTTCGACTCCGCTGTGCCGTCCGGTGACAGTGGAACAAACAGAAACGCCGGCCGTTTAACGGTAACAGGTGAAGTGGCCATGGTTAATAACCAAATTATTTTGGGCTTTTGTGAAATAAGATAAAAAAAGCCTAAAAAAATCAGCTGCTTCACATGACGTTTAAACAGGCCTGCGCTATAAATTAGGCGAAGCGAACGGCTAGCCGAAAAAATGGTCTGGCTTTGTGCCTCCCACAGTTCAAGATACCAGGTGATAATATGGCTACTGATGAACCCCTTAACGATGATGATGTAGATGAGCCCATCGAAGCCGAAGAGGATGATGAGGACGTTGGTACCCTTGACAGTGATGAACTGAGTTTCTCGTCGTCCAGCAAGGCGCCAACCGTTGAAGTTATCGAAGACTTCAGCATCGCTTCCCGTCAGCGCATCCGTGACGAGATCGACGATCAAGTCGCACAGTTTCTGGCGCGCGGGGGCAAAATTAATGAGATTCCCGCTAACGTAACCGCGGACCCACCAAAAAAACCAAGCCCGGATTACGGCGGCCGCCCCATTTAATGGCGATCCGTGCAGGAATCTTCCAACTTGGCCTCGCAACTGCGGGGCCAAGTTGTTTTTATCCCTTCTTTTTGCCTGTTTTTTCCATCTCGGAGCGCCCCAGGCCAGCGAATTAGCGCTGTGTGATTTTTGCACGGCCGGATGCTGGATTTTTGGGGAACGCTATGAGTAAAATGTGCCGTCTTTTGCCTATGGCTAATGTCCCGCACTCTTGAATCGTTGCAAGGTTTACCGCGAACAGCTAAGCAAAAGACGGTGAAAATTTCGCGAGTAAACCAGCGGCATCCGCGCCCAGCAACGAGTCCTTGACCGTCCAGGTCAACTCCTCCCGGCTGGCCGTTTGTTTGTCTGGGCTAACCGCTTTACAGTGGCTGATCGTCGTGAGTACCTGATTCCGGGTTCACCGCCACGACCTAACGACTTAAAGAGGAGCACAGTCACGGTGAATGAACCGCGTCCCCTGCTGATACTGAAGCAGTTGTCGAAAACCTATGGCGACAACCGCGTCCTGGATAGCTTCGATCTGACCATCTTTGATGGTGAATTCTTCACTCTTCTGGGCCCCTCCGGCTGCGGTAAAACCACCGTATTGCGCATGATTGCCGGCCTGGAAGATGCCGACGTGGGCGAAATTCTTTTGGCGGGACAGGATATCGCCCGGATGCCGGCGGAAAAACGTCCGGTAAACACGGTTTTCCAGAGTTACGCGCTTTTCCCCCACATGACGGTGTTCGACAACGTGGCCTTTGGCTTGAAGATGAGCAAAGTGCCGAAAGAAGAGATAAAACCGCGTGTCATGGAAGCGCTGGAGATGGTTCGCCTGGGCGACTTTGCGCAACGCAAACCTAATCAGCTGTCCGGTGGGCAGCAGCAGCGGGTTGCTATCGCCCGTGCAGTGGTCAATCGTCCAAAATTACTGCTGCTCGACGAATCCCTCAGCGCGCTGGATTACAAACTGCGTCAGCAGATGCAGGTAGAACTGAAACGCCTGCAGCGCAAGCTGGGCATTACATTTGTCTACGTGACTCACGACCAGGAAGAAGCGTTGTCCATGTCCGACCGGGTAGTGGTCATGTATAAAGGCAAGGTGCAGCAGCTGGGCACGCCGCGCGAAATTTATGAGCAGCCGGCCAACCTGTTTGTGGCGAAGTTTATTGGCGAAATCAATCAGCTTGACGGCGAGATCGTGGCTATCGATGGTAATCACGAATACGAAGTTAAAGTGGAAGGCATGCAGTGGACGCTGCACGCCGAGCACAACTTCAAAGTGGGCGATCGGGTTAATGTGCTTTTACGTCCCGAAGACCTGCGGGTGGAATACCTCGAAGATGTACAGACCAGCCAGACGCTGGTGGGTAAGATTGTCGAGCGCAACTACAAAGGTAAAACCCTGGATTCCATCATCCGTCTGCCTTCCGGCGCGGAGCTGATAACCAGCGAATTTTTTGATGAGGATGACCCATCCTTTGATTACAGTCTGAACCAAAGCGTCGCCGTAAAGTGGGTGCCGGGTTGGGAAGTGGTATTGCCTTATGAAGCAGCACATTAGTCAGTTTCGCTTCTGGGCCATCGGTCTTATCACGGTCTGGCTGGCACTGTTTGTTTTTGTGCCCAACCTGCTGGTGTTAATTACCAGCTTCCTGACCCGTGATACCGTCAACACCATCGCGCTGCCGGTCAATGTGGAGAACTACGTTCGCACATTGGACCTGCTTTATCTGCAGGTTCTGGTGGATTCGCTGGGCATGTCCCTGCTGGCGATGATCGTCTGCCTGCTGATCGGCTATCCCTTCGCGATGTGCATCGTTCAGCTGCCGAAACGCTGGCAGCCGATCCTGCTGTTCCTGGTGATCCTGCCGTTCTGGACCAATTCGCTGGTCCGTACCTACGCGCTGCAATTTATCCTCGGCAACAAAGGATTGATCAACAACCTGCTGTTGAGCCTCGGGCTGATCGAGAAACCGCTGCAACTGCTGTACACCAAATTTGCGGTGGTGCTCGGCCTGAGTTACATCCTCTTGCCTTTTATGGTGCTGCCATTGTTTTCCGCTCTTGAAAAAGTTGATGTCCGGCTGCTGCATGCTGCCAAGGATCTCGGTGCCGGTGCCTTCAGTCGCTTCTGGCGCATCACCGTTCCGCTGACATCGCCGGGCATTGTGGCGGGTTGCCTGATGGTGTTGTTGCCAGCGATGGGCATGTTCTACATCTCTGACCTGCTGGGTGGTAAAAACCTGCTGCTTGGAAATGTGATCAAGACCCAGTTCCTCAACACCCGCGACTGGCCGTTTGGTTCGGCGTTAAGCGTGCTGTTGATTGTCTTGCTCGGCTTCATGCTGTGGTTGTATTTCCGCGCTGCAAAATTTGTCAGCCGTCAGGGAGGCATCAATGATTCGGACTTTTAGATTCGGCTTCCTGGCCCTGATTCTGTTTTTTATCTACCTGCCGATTGGCGTGCTGGTGGTTAACTCGTTTAACGATTCGCGCTACGGTACCAGCTGGCAAGGCTTTACCCTCAAATGGTATGAGCGGCTGCTGGCTAATGAAAGTCTGATGACCGCCGCCACGCATTCGCTGACCATCGCGGTGGTTGCGGCTACAGTAGCGACGATCATCGGCACGCTCGGCGCAGTTGCACTCTATCGCTACCAGTTCCGTGGTAAGGCGGCGCTGTCGTCCATGGTCTTTATCAGCATGCTGACACCGGACATTGTGATGGCAATTTCATTGCTGATTATCTTCATCGCCATTGGTATCGAGCTGGGCTTCATCTCTCTGTTGCTGGCGCACATCACCTTCTGTCTGCCGTTTGTGATTATTGCGGTGTACTCCCGCCTGCGCGGTTTTGATGTGAAGATGCTGGAAGCTGCCCGCGACCTCGGCGCATCGGAAAGTCGCATCTTCTGGAAAATTATCCTGCCGCTGGCTGTTCCTGCTGTCGCATCTGGATGGTTATTGAGCTTCACTCTGTCACTGGACGACGTGATTGTGAGCGCATTTGTCACCGGACCGGGTTATGAAATATTACCGCTCAAGGTATATTCCATGGTGCGTGTCGGTGTTTCACCGGAGGTAAATGCCATTTCGACACTCCTGTTGGTGGTGTCGTTGGTATTGGTCATCATTTCCCAACTTCTTTTACGTGAGGAGCGCTAAGATGAAAAAAATGTGGGCATTTGCCATCGCCGTTGCCTGGGTACTGAGTGGGTGCAGCGATAAATCCGGCACCAGTGAAACTGCAGCGGCATCGGCATCCAACACCAAAGAAAAAGTGGTGATCTACAACTGGACCGAATACATTCCGGAAGATGTATTGCGGGCGTTTACCAAAGAAACCGGTATTCAGGTGGAATACGCCACTTACGAAAGTAACGAGGCGATGTACTCCAAACTGAAACTGCTGGATGGCAAAGGCTACGACATTGCCGTACCTTCCACATTTTATGTTGAGAAGATGCGTAAGGAAGGTCTGATTCAGCCCATCAACAAAGAGCTGCTGAACAACTACGCCAACCTTGATCCATCTCTGCTGAACAAGCCTTATGATCCGGACAACGAATACAGTGTTCCGTATCTGTGGGGCAGTACTTCCATCGCGGTCAACGCTGATGATGTTGACCCGAGCCAGATCACCAAGTGGGCGGATCTGTGGAAGCCGGAATATGCCGGTAAGCTGATGATCATGGACGACGTACGCGATAACTTCTACGTCGGTTTGCGTGTAGCAGGATTTGAAAACAACTCCACCAACGAAGAAGAGATCCGCGCAGCCTACGAAAAACTGAAGGCGCTGTGGCCGAGCATCAAGATGATCAACTCCGACTCACCCAAGTCTCCGATGATCAAGGGCGAAGTCAGCATCGGCGCCATCTGGAACGGTGAAGCCTACATGGCCCAGGAAGAGCTGCCGAACCTTACCTACATCTATCCGGAAGAGGGTGCGGTGCTTTGGGTCGACAGTTTCGTTATTCCCAAAGGTGCAGCCAACGTAGCCAACGCGCACAAATTTATCGACTTTATGTTGCGTGCCGAAAGCGGCAAGGCTGCGATCGAGGAGCTGGGCTATGCAGCGCCGAACATTCCAGCCATTGCCCTGTTGGACGAGGAGTTGCGCAACAATAAGATTGTCTTCCCGGATAAAGCCGACATTGATCGCGGCAGCTTCCATCAGGACCTGGGTGACACCATCCTGGTGTATGAAAGATACTGGCAGATGCTTAAAGCCGGCCAGTAATCGCAAAACAAAAACGCCAGAAACTATCCCTTCTGGCGTTTTTGTTTAGGTGGCTCGCAGTAAAATCCGTTGGCATTTTCATTCTAATAACAACGAGACACGGCAGTTTATGAACAAGATTATTTTCCTCTTACTATCCATCCTCATCAGCAGCGGCTGCACAACACAAGAAGCCCATCTGTGGCGCGGTGATTTCGAAAGCGGCGATCTTTCTCAATGGAGTTACCTTCTGAATCCACACGGGCTGTCTGTACAGGACACCTGCGTCTACGAAGGGCAGTACGCAGGCCAGGCCATGATTACCGGCGAACCGGACATGCTCTGGCACGGCAACGAAAATCTGAATCGAACCGAATTTAACTACAAACCCGCAGCTGAACGGATTGGCGAAGGCAAAGAAACCTTCTTCGGCTGGAGCTTCTATCTGCCGCAGCCCCTTTCGGAAAACAAACACGAAACCGGCTACTGGGAATCCGACAAAAGTTACCGCCAAATGCTGCGCTTCAACATTACCGGCGAAGACATCAGCTTCCAGGAAAGTGCAGCAGCTACACCCTTCTGGGTAAAGCCCGGCTTCGCCTCGGCAGGTAAATGGCACGACCTGGTCCTGCATATCGGCTGGTCCACCGATGCAACCAAAGGGTTCACTCAGGTCTGGCTCGACGGCGAAGACATGGGAAAACAATTCTTCAAAACCCTCCATGCCTCCGACGAAAGCATGTTCACCCAGATCGGCATCCTGCGTGCCCGGGAAGATCGCGTAGAAAAAATTTACATCGATAACGTGCGGGAAGGAAAAAGTTTGAAGCAGGTTCGGTGGGATAATAAGGCAGTGACCTGTAACTAATTATGCGCTTTGGCCGGAAAATCTAAATTAAAACCTTCGAAGAGGCGTTTCTAACTTTAAAAATAATTGCTAAATCAAACAGCACAAAGTTAGTGGTGGGGTCGGGTGCGGGACCGTCACCGGCATGGATGCCGGTGTCGAGCCTACAGGGATGTATTCACGGCGTGTCCCGCACCCGACTTCGCCACTAACGTCTCCGCAAACCCAACCACACACCAAACCAATCAATCAAACTCCGAAGCATCCGTCTTCCGCTGCGCCCGCGGATGCGCTTTGTCATACACCTTCGCCAGATGCTGAAAATCCAGATGCGTATAAATCTGCGTAGTAGAAATATTTGCGTGCCCCAGCAACTCCTGCACCAAACGCAGATCGCCGCTGGACTCCAGCACATGGCTGGCAAACGAGTGGCGCAGCATGTGCGGGTGTACCGGGTTATCCATACCCTGCTGCGCACTTAACTGCTGCATACGCAGCTGCACAGCACGATGACTGATACGCGTTCCGCGCTGCGTAATAAACAATGCGGTTTGATCGGCCGGAGCCTGGCGTGCGCGTTCCGGCAGCCACTCCTGCAACGCCGCAATAGCATAGCGACCCACCGGCAGGATGCGCTGCTTTGAACCTTTGCCGGTGACATTGACCATGCCTTCCTGCAGATCGATGTCGTAAAGATTTAAACCCGTCACCTCTGCCAGGCGCAGCCCGGATGAATAAATCAATTCCAGTAGTGCACGATCCCGTCGCGCAATAAAACTATCACCGCCGACTTCAACAAACTGCGCCGTCTGATCCACATCCATCGTCTTGGGTAACTTTTGGGGGGACTTGGGAGCCTGTATGCCGTCGGCAGGATTGTTCTTCATCCAGCCGCACTTGATTGCAAAGCGGAAAAAACTGCGCAGTGAAGAGAGCCAGCGTTGCAGGCTTTTGCCACCAATGCCGCTGCGATGCAGTGTGGCAACACCCTGGCGAATGAGCTGGGGATGAATGGCGGCGAGTTCATGCACGGATTGCTTGGCGCAGAAGCGACAGAATTTTTCCAGATCCCGCCGGTAATTTTCCTGCGTCAGGGGAGAGAATTGTTTCTCGCTGCGCATATAGGTAAGAAACGCAGCGAGTTCTTCAGCAAAAGGCGGTGCATCTTCATTCATGCGTGCATCCTGTTGCTCGTGGGAAAAGGATAAATCAGCGCGGTAAGTATTTCGGCAACAAGCGATTCAGTACTTCTGCAATATAGCCCAAAAACAGGGTGCCCATACTGGAGCGATAATAATTGGGGTCGCGGTTGGCGATGGCCAGCATGCCGAAGGTAGTGCCGTGGATCAGCGGCACGGTAGCTACAGAACCGATTTCCCCGGCGTGTTTACCGAATAAAAATGTCAGCTCTTTTTGTCCAAGGGTGCCGCACATGGCGCGATTGCTTTTTAGCAGAGGCGCAATATGTTCACGGGCCTCGGCGATGGAAACCACCTGTGCCTGGCTGCTGGGAAGTTTGTTGATATTGCCGTACAGCTGCAGACTGGTGAAATGAATATTGAAGTCTTTATCAAAGCTGTAATGCAGAGCGTCGACAATATCGCCCAGGTCCTGACCTTCGAGCAGACTGAGGACCAGGCGCTTGGTTTTATCAAACAGTTTGTCGTTTTCGCGGGCGTTGTCGAGCAGCTTGCTCAGGCGGTTGCGCATGTCGATGTTGCGCTCGCGCAGGATGGAAACCTGCCGCTCAACCAGAGAGACCGCCGGCCCGCTTTCGTGAGGCAGGAATAAATCACCCAACAGCTCCTGATGATCAACAAAAAACTCCGGGTGGTGGCGGAGGTAGTCCGCAACCTGTTCAGGGTCGAGAGGATCAGCCAGGGTAGGGGATTTTTTATCAGTCATCAGATCTTTACCTGTCCATGAAAAACGGTGGTGGCCGGGCCGGTCATCATCACCGGCTCACCGGGGCCGGCCCAACTGATCCGCAGGCTGCCACCGGGAAGATTCACTTTGACATTGTTGCTGAGTAGTTGACGCAGGTTGCCGGCCACAACAGCCGCGCAGGCTCCGGTGCCACAGGCGAGGGTTTCACCCACACCGCGCTCAAAGACCCGCAGATTGATCTCATCGGTTGAGACAATCTGCATAAATCCGGCATTGACGCGCTGTGGAAAGCGCGCATGGCGCTCCACCAGCGGACCCAGCTGAGCTACCGGAGCCTTGGCCACGTCTTCAACCAGGGTGACCGCATGGGGGTTACCCATGGAGACCGCAGAGATTTCCAGGGTGGTCCCGTCGACATCCAGTGAGTAGGTGGCAGCCTGCGCTTCGGCCAGGAAGGGAATCTCCGCCGGGTCCAGGCGCGGGACACCCATGTTGACGCACACCTCTCCGTTACTGGTGATCTGCAGCGTCATGATGCCGCCAGCTGTCTCTACTGTGATCAGGTTTTTGCCGGTCAGTTTGCGATCGCGGACAAACACGGCGAAACAGCGCGCGCCGTTGCCGCAGTTTTCTACCTCACTGCCGTCGCTGTTAAAGATGCGGTAGCGGAAGTCCACGTCCGGACGCTCCGGGGCTTCCACCACCAGCAGCTGATCAAAGCCGATACCGAAATGCCGGTCGGCCAGCTGGCGAATCTTTTCTGAACTCAAACGCACTTTCTGTCCGACCCCATCGATGACCATGAAGTCATTACCCAGACCATGCATTTTGCTAAAACGCAGACGCATTGCGTATTCCTTCCGTTATTCCGGCAACAGGCTTTCGCCGCGCAGCATATCCTCGATGGTTTCGCGCGCGCGGACCTCGAACATCTCGTCGCCATCCACAACCACTTCGGCGGCGCGGCCACGGGTGTTGTAGTTGGAGCTCATGCTGAAACCATAGGCGCCCGTTGACATCACCGCCAGCAGGTCACCGGCTTCAATGGCCAGTTCGCGGTCTTTGCCCAGAAAATCGCCAGTTTCACATACGGGGCCCACCAGATCCCAGGTTTTTGCCGTGGCAGTGCGCGGCTTTACCGGCCTGATGTCCTGCCAGGCCTGATAAAGGGCCGGGCGGATGTTGTCGTTCATGGCTGCGTCAATGATCGCGAAGTTCTTGTGCTCCGTTGGCTTCAGGTAAATCACCTGGGTCAGCAGTGCTCCGGCGTTGGCGGAGATGGAGCGGCCAGGCTCGAACATCAGGCTCAGCGGACGGTCGCCCAGGCGCTGTTTGATGGCTGCCATATAGTCGGCCACGGGCGGCGGAGTTTCATCGCGATAGGTCACGCCCAGGCCACCACCCAGGTCCAGATGGGAAATCTTTATGCCGGCGCTGTCCAGCTCGTCCACCAGCAACAGCAGGCGATCCAGCGCATCGAGGAAGGGCGTCAGCTGGGTGAGCTGAGAGCCGATATGGCAGTCCAGCCCTTTAATCTTCAGGCTGGGCAGCTCAGCGGCGCGGCGGTAAACCGCCGGGGCACGTTTGATATCAATCCCGAACTTGTTTTCTTTCAATCCGGTGGAGATATAAGGGTGAGTATTGGCATCAACGTCGGGGTTAACCCGCAGAGAGATGTTGGCCACCATGCCTTTATCTGCCGCCACCTGGGCGAGCACTTCCAGCTCGGCCTCTGACTCCACATTGAAGCAGAAGATGCCGACATCCAGCGCGCGGGCCATCTCCTCGGGCGTCTTGCCCACACCGGAAAATACGATGCGTGCCGGATCACCGCCGGCCCGCAGGACCCGCTCAAGCTCACCGCCGGAGACGATGTCAAAACCTGCTCCGAGCTTGGCCAGCATATTCAGGATGGCGAGGTTGGAGTTGGCCTTGATGGCATAGCAGATCATGCCCGGGTGCTCGCCCAGCGCCTGAGCGTAGGCCAGATAATGCTGGGTGAAGGCGGCGCGGCTGTATACGTAGGTCGGGGTGCCGAAGCGCTCGGCAACGGCACTCAGTGGCACATCCTCGACATAGAGTTCGCCGTTGCGTTGTTGAAAATGTTGCATAAATAGATGAACTCGATCAGGCAAAAAAGCGGCTAGTTGTGCGATTCGGCAGGAGCTTCCGGTTGAGGCTGCGCCGGCTCCGGCAGATACAGAGGGCCGGTCTGACCGCAGCCGCTCAGCCACAGGCAGGCTGCTAACAACAAAGCGGGCAAAGATTTCATGGTTAATTCCCGAGGCCGAATCACGCCCGTAGATCCGGGCAAGTGTGAAGTTAAAACAGCGGGCAGTATAACCTTGCGCTGGCAGTGCCACAACAAAGCGACGAAGCGGGCGGGGAGGGCGAAATTGAGCAGTTTGGCAGGTGGAGCTGAGGCCGGATGGTCCGATTGCTGCCACTCATCGCGGGCCAGAGGGCGGGTCGCCGGTGAGTGTGGTTTAGCGGAACCTGAAATGACGAAAGCATGAGGCACCTGCGTACCTCATGCTTTCGTACGACCTGTTGTCCAGGCTGAGCAGTATCCCTTACCGCGCGTTAGCGTAAAACTCTGTCGCGACCAGAGCCGCGTCCTGAAAGGCACTATACGTAATGTTTGCTTCAGCTTCGCTGTAGCCCATACGGATCGCATTCAAGTACATGGAGTAATAGTTAAATGCGCCGGCACAGAGCGTATGCAGTTGTACATCCGGGCCATTGGAGTTCTGCGCAAAATATTCCATGAAGTTATCGTTGGTGTATCCCTGGCAGGCTGCACTGTTCAGCAGCGTGTTAGGTCTGGTGGCATAGGAGCCTGGTGCTGCAGAGCCGGGACCTGTTGTCGATCCTGTTCCGCCACTGCCACTTCCCATAGTGAATGTGGTGACTTCGTCAGTCTCGTCGTCTTCATACAGCGTACCGTTGAAGGTTTCTGATTGGTTGTCCCGTTTCACTTTCACGGTATAACTGGTGGGTAGATCGCTAAAGTAAGCACTGAACAGATTTACCTTCACTGTGTATCTTCCATTGGGGACGTTTTTTTCATAGAAGATATTTTCCGGTCCGAAGCCATCCATATCATCAACATCCAGATAACCGTCGCCCGCGCGGGATTTGTCGTTCGCAAAATAGATGATGTTGCCATCCGGCTCTTCCAGATGCAGGTCCACGTCGGCGCCGCTGTTCCAGGTCAGTGTTATCTGTAACTTACCATTGCCCACCTGCACCGCTTTCATGTTGACTTTCGCAGGTGCTGTCCAGTTGTTCCGCTCCCGGCTCATATTGGGAATCAGGATAACCGGTGGGTTGATGGGGGGAACATCTGCCTGAAGGTAAGCATAGACCTTGGCAGGAGCTTCATAGGAGGGAGTCTCATTGACTGCCCCACCGGCTGTAAAGCGCAGATTCGGATAGCCATTGCAGTTCAGCTGAGTCCGTCTGTCGACTGCACCGGCAGATGCTTTGTTAAATATCTGTCGCTCCAGCTTTTCACTCGCGGCTGGGGATATCTGCGGTGATGAATAGGGTTGTCCGTCGGCGTTTACCGGAATAACGAAGGATCGTTCTGAACCTTCAATCTGAATCAGGTAGGCATGAACATACATTCCTGCGGGAATTCCCTCCGCTGCCAGATCAAACTGGGTGCTTCCACCGGCTGTAATGGCCACTTCTGAACTCACGCTGATGGTACCGCCGCTGGCATCGGCAGGAGCTGGAATGTCCGCAACAACGCTGTATCCGCCATCAAAATGAATGGCTTCAGCCAAAGCATCAGGAGAATTCAGCTCCACGGCAGGAAAGTTCATCGCGGAGGAGGATGAGCCTCCTGACGGCGTGGAGGAGATAGGGTCGGATGTCGAAGATCCTCCACCGCCACCACCACAGGCTGTCAGCAGCATCGCTAGAACAAGTGTACTCAACCGGTGCAAAGTGCTGCCGGTTGAGAAAAAAGAAGAAGGTGCTCGCATTATGTAACCCCATGTAATCAGACTTATACGAAGCGTCAGTCTAGAACGCGGCTACAAAGCGAAGCATCCTCAATATGGAGTATGACGTCTGGGTTTTTAAAATGCTGATGAGGGTTGATGGCGGTTCGTTGGGTTGTTGGACAGCGGGGTGAGCTGGTTCGTTGAGTGTCGGATGACGAGGTGCGGATTCGCTGCATTGTCGGATTACGACACGGGGGTGTCTAATCCGACCTACGACGGGCATCGCAGGTTACTGCGGCCTGAACCGTAGGTCGGATTAGCGCAGCGTAATCCGACACACCCACGACGGGCTTCGCGGGTTAACGCGGCCTGAAACCGTAGGTCGGATTAGCACAGCGTAATCCGACACACCCACGGCGGGCTTCGCAGGTCAACACGGACTGAACCGTAGGTCGGATTAGCGCAGCGTAATCCGACACAATCGCTGTAAAAGTGAAATCTTCAACCTCAACTGGCTTCCCCAACTGCTAAAGCCCATAAGACAAATTCAAATAAAATGTACGTCCCGGCCAGGGATGGGCGACAAAGGCGCTTTCGTTGGTGAGGTTGTCGATACCGAAACCCAGCTCGAGCTGGTCGCTGAGGTCATAGGTGGTCTTGAAGCCCAGGCGGGTGTAGCCGTCCTGCGCACCCATGGTTTTGCGGGCGGTATCCATGTTGTCCAGACGACCAAAACTTTTATCGGCGTATTGCAGGGTTCCGCTGATGTCCCAGCGGTCGCTGGCGTGGTAGGTCATCATCAGGTTGCTGCGCCAGCGGGGCAGGCGTGGGTAATCATTGCCTTCAATAGTTGTCGCAGGATTCGCACCCTCGGCCGTGCTGTTGTCGACGATGGTGGATTTGGTATAGGTGAGGTTAAAGCGAACATCCAGCTCTGGTACAAACAGGCTGTAACGATTGAAGACAAATTCCACACCATCGGTGTCCACTTCATCGATAGCGGAAAAGGTGGTAATTGAACCGCCGCCTGGCAGCAGGTTGGACTGGGATTCGATTGCATCCTTGATCGTTTCAGTGAATAAATTTACCCGCACATAACCCGTATCAAACTGTTTCTCGATCATCAGGTTCTGATGGATTCCATCCTCCGGTTTTAAATCCGGTCTGGCTTCGATGATCGTGGAGTAGGATTGGCTCTGCGTAAATAATTCCTCAACGATGGGGAAACGATAAGCCTGGGCTACGGAATAACGCACAAGCCAGTCCTGAGCCGGTTGATAGCCCAGTGAAAATTTGGGTGAGAACTTAGCACTGGAAGATTCCGGCACTGTCGCCAGGTCAAATTCCATGGTGGCGGGATCATCGTCACCAAAATAGCCGTTAAAGCTTTTCCAATGTTCGTAGCGGCCACCGAGTGTCAGGTCCCAGCTGTCATTGATGTTCCAGTTCACCTGAAGAAACCCAGCGCTGATCTCGGTCTCGCCACCGCTGCGGCTGGTATAGCCATTATTATCAGCATGCAGCCAGTCAAGGGAGTTATATACATTCAGGTTTAACCGGTAGGCTTCGTAACGCACACCAGCTACGAGCTCAACTCCCTCCAGTCCGACGTCACTCATCACCAGTTTTCCATCCAGCGTCTGCCAGCCGGTGTCATCATAGTCGGTGGTCTGGCCTCGGCCCGAAAATTGTGGATCAGCCAGGTGGTGGCTGGAAGCGCGGGTATTATCATTCAGAATGCGGAAGTCGCTGAGGTTGCCTTCAAAACGCAACCAATCGTTGAGATCGCCTTTGATGCGCAGTCCCACCGATAAACTTTCGCGATTAAGTATGCTCGCACCTAGGAGATTGCGCTTGTCGTTAAAGCCCATGCCATCCTGCACAGCGCGGCCTGAATAAATCGGCTGACCATTGAGGTCGCTGAGGTAGCTGTTGGGTTTATCGCGCAGGGTTGTACGATCTTCGTAGGCAATATTTAACAGCGTGGTCCAGTTGTCGAAGTCGTAACCGATCTTTACTTTAATGTTATCCGTCTTGCTTTGTTCAATACCTGTATCGCCAAAGTAGAGGACCGGCTTACCGAAGACGTCCTGTCCGGGTACTGCGCCGGTTACTGTAATGGCATCTTCACTCGGCACGCCGTTGTCAAAATAAAACGATTGCGGCTGGCTGTCATTTTCCAGGCGGTTGTAGGAAACGTAAAAACTCAGATCTCCAAATTTATCGCCATACGACATGAACGCCTTATGTCCCTGAAGTGTGTCCTTGAAACCATAAGCCGCAAAATCCTGCAGGAAATAGTCGAGATCCACATGGACCTCACGCTGTTGGGGAATGGCCGTTTCAATGACAACCACGCCGCCCATGGCATTGCCGCTGTGCTCAGCGGAGAAAGGGCCGTAAAGAATTTCCACCTGCGCAATTTCGCTGGCGCTCACCATAGTCCAGCGCGGCGCGCCGTTCCAGCGGGATTGCAGAAAATAATGCAAGGGCACGCCATCGGCGAATACCATTGAGCGAGAGGTGGCAAACATGTTGGAGCCGCGCAGACCGAGAATACCGTTCGCGTCGCCGATGTAACGCTTGCGGATGACGATACCGGGTTCATACTTCACCAGGTCTTCGGTGGTGGCAATGTTGATGCTGACCATGTCCTCCTGGGTCAGCAGACTGGTGGGGTTGGTGTAGCCAGCTTGCCGGCTGTCTTTCTGTTCACCCCAGACGCGAACTTCTTCTATCGATCGTTGTTGTGCTGCTTCATGTGCGATGGTGTATTGACCGAAAAGTGCCAGGCCTAGCAGCGGGATCTGTCTGGCAAGGCTGGTGTGACGCAGACCCATAACATCCCCATTTTTGTGGTTATAGATAAAGGAGAATCTAGAGGAAAAGTGGGTGTGGTCCAATGTGGCAAATTGTCGCACCGATCGTATCCGTACGATGCGGCACGACGACAGAGAAATATTTATTCCGAATAAGTGGTGGGCGGTACTGTCCCGACGCCGCGCTCGGTACTGGTTTCTTCGGTTGTACCGGCTTCACTGGAGTATGCACTGCTGTAGGACTCTGTGGTGGCCGGTGGAGGATTCTGCGTGGCCGGGTTCACCGTGGTCGGTGAATTGTTGGTGGTTGAAGGCTGGGGTTCGTCCTTGGGGGAGCATGCCAGTGTGAGACAGGCCGCAGCGCCCAGGGCAAGGACGCGGGTAGTGCGAAGCAAAGCGGGCAGTTTGTGCATGGTGAAACCTCCTCGTTATTGAACAGTTTCTGCGGGTTGTTCCGATGGATTGTGAACACCGGGATTAATCTCTCGGGGAGCCGGCTGCAACGCAGGCCGTTCAGTTTCAACCGGTTTATCGGCGGGAGATTCAAAGGTTCTGCGCGGCGGAAGCTCCATGTCGGCCGGGGTCACTGTTGCGAGCAGTTGTTCCGCCAGGGCCAGGTGTTCCTGCAACACCGGCAGATTTTTTTCAGCAAAGCGACTCAGCTCGCGGTCATCAAGAAATACCGCTTTCTGAAACAGTGCGATGGCTTCTTCATGGGTGGTGATCTGGTTGCGTGCGTAAGCAATATCAAAAGACTCACCGTCGCGCACCTTCAGCATATCCAGCTTGGCGGTATTAATCAGTTCTGCTTCGTCGGCAACGGGAATATCTTTCTGACGAGCAACGCGAATCAGCTCGCGATTGATCGAGCCATGCTCGCCGACCATCATCCGCGCAAAGCGTTTAACATCCGGATGGGACGCCTCCCGTTGCGCAAGATGGCCTGCCTCAATCTCGGCGATGCCCTTAGCGGAAGCCTGATCAACAAACACCTCTGCGGTCAGCTGGCCTTCGGCAATAGCCAGCACACAGCAGAACGACATCAGCAGGATAGAGATATAACTGAGTGCAAAAGTGGTCGTTTTCATGTTTTATTCCAAAAACCAGACGTTGATGTAAAGTTGCTCCGCTTATCGTTTGGCGACAGCTTCCGGATCAGCATCGCGCGACAGAAAAGCAAATGTAATTTCGGCCATGTGTTCATTGAGCCAGTCGGCCATCGCAATCTCCTGCGGCAGGATCAACTCACAGATACGCTGGGTTTCAATATCACCGGCTGCCTCGGCAGCGGTGATAAGAATGGTGTAGGCCGCGATCTCCATCTGCTCGAACACATAACTGCTCAAGGTGCCTTTTACGACTTCGTCATTCACCGCCATCCCGGCCATGGACTGACTGAATGCCATCAACCGACCGGCGGCATCTTTAATGATCGAAGGGCTGTGGCCGAGCCGTTCGAGGCAGCCTTTGAGCAGCTGCAATTGCGCATGAGTTTCCTCAATGTGCAGCTCGATGCGCTGCCGCAGTGCAGGATAATGTTCCAGTCGCTCCGCCATATTGATGAGCATCTTCTCTGCCTGCTGCTCCATGGCGTGAGCATCGCGCAGCCAGTCGAGTAAAGTTTCCTGGGGTGTTAACATAAATCGCTGCTCAGAGATTGTCGGTCTGGTCGGTGTCATCACCGATGTCTTTCATGTGCTGATGGCTGTCGTAATTTTTCCCGTCCCGATCCTGATAAATGTCGGTACGGGTTTCTGCGGTGGCTGCAACCAGCTGTTCAGCCATGCGCAGGTGCTGCTCCATGGTCGGCAGCTGTCGCTGAACAAAATTCCGGATATCGTCATCGGCAGACTGAGCCGCGCGCTGAAACAGGTGAATTGTCTGCTGGTGGGCGATAACCTGGTTGTTGGCATAAGCGATATCGAAAAATTCGCCGGTGCGGACCTTCAGCATCAGGGGTTTGGTGCGTTCCTGCAGTTCTTTACCCTCCGCCAGAGTAACCTCCTTCTTCTGCGCAATCGTCAAGAGTTCGGCATTGATATTTTCATGATCGCGGATCATGTGCTGAGCAAAGCCTTTCACTTCCTGGGAACTGGATTGCTGCAGCGCCAGTTTGGCATTGGCAATCTCTACCCAGCCTTTCATCAGCGCTTCGTCGATAAAAAATTCAGTGTCCTCGTCCGCCAGGGCGAACAGTGATGCCACGCCAAATACTATCGCCACTACACAGCCGCGCAGAAGATTAAATCCGTTCATAGGCTTACCCTTTTTTAAGTGAATATGGCAGTAACCGGGAGAATGACTCGACAGCAAACGCCTTTACCGCTGGGCTTTCATCTAAAGTCACCGAGTGATTCCATTCTAGGTGGTAGGGAAAAATTTCTTTGTGCGTGTGCGTACACAGATTTGAATTACATCGAAGCGGCGGGATAATGCGCAACGCGGGCGCCGATCACCATCTCACTGATCCAGGCGGTGAGGATATTAGTGTAAGCCTGCTGGCAGGTTTCGCTGGACAGAGCGTGGTCTGCACCTTTGATGATGCGATGCGTCAGGGAAGTAGCATGCATAAAAGCGGAGCGGTAATTCATCAACACCCGGTGAGGTACAAAGTCGTCGTGCTCCGACTCCACCAGCAGCACGTCGCCGGTAAATTCGGTACAGGCAGCGAGGGCGCGGTTATCGGCCGGTGCGATAGCCTGGCGGCGATAGCGGGCGAGCTGTTTTCGATCCAGGCTTTGTTTGGGTCGGCTCCAGTCCTCGTCCCAGTAGAGCGCGGGAACGCGCAGCGCAAGCCAGCGCACTGGACGCAACGTCGATAAAATAGGTGCGAGATAACCGCCATAGCTGGTGCCGATGACAGCGATACAGGAGGGATCAATGGCCGGATGGCTGGCCAGTTGATCATAAGCAGCTACGATGTCATCAAGGCTGTGCTGGCGTGACACTTCCGTCAATGCAAGCGGATTGTTCTGATGACCGCGCAGATCAAAGGTGAGGCAGACACAACCCAGACCGGCAATACCTTTTGCACGGGCAATGTCGCGTTGCTGGCTGCCGCCCCAGCCGTGAACAAATAACACGCCCGGTACCTTTGTGCCGGGTGATAACAATGTTCCGGTAATCTCTACATCTTCTACTTTAATGGCAACGGCTTCAGTTCGTGTCGTCATAGATTGAAAGCTCCGCATACTTTGTTATCGGACCGACCTCGGCGTCTTCGCCGCGATAAAGAATGCACGCCTGTTCCGGCGGCTGGCAGGCGCCATAGACTTCACGTGTACTCGCGCGCACCGCTGACACAGTTTCATCACTTAAAAATTTCTCCAGTGCCAGCACTTCTGCACCACTGGCGCCGCCGATACGCCAGGATTGTTCGAGTACGCCAGAGCGAAAGTCGCCAGCGGCAGTGAAACCCTGAGCTACATCGTAATTGCGTCGCGACGCCAGCAGGCCGAAACATTGATGGGCGGTGACTTCATACAGGCGCGCCTGCGCGATAGCCATTCTTACTCTCTCTGAAAGTTTGAGACGCAGAAGTTCCGCATAGCCACCGCGCACGGTGGTCAGGCGGGAGCCGCCATAGACTTGCTCACCCCAGTTGTTGCGCGTGAGCTGCTGGGTGCCTACATAGCTGATCAACACCCCCGCAACTTCCGACTGCCCGACGCTGAGCGTCATCACCTGCTGCAGGTCCTCTTCAAGAACCAGACCCCACACGCCAATCTCCGCTTCATCAATTCGTGCCAGGACCTGCGTCAGTTGTTCCTGGTCTTTAATGCGGAATTGCCCACGGCCAGCGTTGGCTCGTACACATTTGAGGCGCAGCGGACCCCGCTGCAACAGGTGCTGCGCAGCGTGGTAGGCATCTTTGATGGAAAATGCCGTGAAGCCATGCAGTACAGCACGGGAGGTGGCGGTACTGAATTCCTGACTCCATCCGGCGGGCATCTGACTGTCATCGTCGAACAGTGGATGGGTAATGGCTTTGGTTGACATGAAAGGTTCTGAAACCCAGCCGCCAAAAAAATCATCAACAGTGCTGAGGCCAAAACGTTGCTTCTCTGCAGTGCCGATGAGTGTATCGCTGGGAATAACGTAAAGCATATCTGATCTTGCGTCGGCAATTTCGCCAGTGGGCAATCCCAGCAATGCAGCGATGTGTTCGGTGAGTCTTTGCAGGCTCTGCAGTTCGTGTTCGGGTATGGTGCTGCGCATCGGCAACAGACAGACACGCTGTTTTCCATGAGTTACTTCTGCCAGAGAATGCATGATGAGAGTTCGCCTGTATCAGAATCCGCGCTAGCGTAAAGCTTCGATGAGCTGCTCTTTATTCATGGTAGAGCGGCCGGGAATATTTCGCGCGCGGGCTTTTTGCAGCAGAGCTTCTTTGGTTTCCAGTTTGAGCGAATCACCACGGGATACACCTTTTCTTGAGGCAGCAGCCCGTTTTGCAGACGTCTTCCGTGCCTGTTGTTTCTCATTGGAGGGTTTGCTTTTGCCGGAGCCACTGCGCTCGCCTCCGCCGGATTGTTTATTGACGGTAGCCCACGCAATGGCTTCGGCTTTATCAGGCTTTACTCCCTTTTCTTTATAGCCTTCCTCTATGTGTTCGGCTTTTCGCTTCTGCTTTTCGGTGTATTTGTCTTTGCTGCCTCTGGCCATGATGCGTCTCCAGATCTGATGAGTCTGTCGCTTTGACAGTCTGACGTGGCTTTGTTTTGCGAATGAGCGGCACAGACCGGTAAAGTGATTGCTTCGACGACAGCAATGTGTGCTGGGCAACGCTTAAATCTAAAAAAAATTTTTAATCGTCAAATACTCTAAAAACAGAACGAACCTATCAACAGGATCATCCTCCATGAGGAAGAGCTTATGCTCTGAAGTCATTAACCTGTAAATCAAGTATGAGGAAATCACTATGACACAACAACGAGGTGGTAAAGGTAATTTTGCCCGTGATCCCGAGCGCGCTGCTGAAGCAGGAAGAAAAGGTGGCCAGGTGAGCGGGGGTAACTTCAAGAATGATCCGGAACGCGCTGCAGCAGCTGGTCGCAAAGGTGGAGCGAACAGCCACGGCGGCGGCCGCAAATCCTGATGCGCATGTCAGGACCGTTACGACGGAGGCGACCTGCTTCCGTCGTTGTTTATAAAAATATTGATGAGATTGTCTAACAATAATTGATGCTGGTTGCAAAGAGGAGCGAATAAATGGCGGGCAAAGACAAGGCCAGTGAGTTGGCGGGCACGCAAACTAAAGATCGCGAGAATACCAACAAAAAGCTGGAACAGCTGGAGACCTTTCGCGAGGACGCAACAGGTCAATCCCTGACAACCAATACTGGTGTCAAGATCGCCAATAACCAGAATACTTTAAGAGCCGGTGAGCGGGGTCCGTCCCTGCTGGAAGATTTTCTGATGCGTGAAAAGATCACGCATTTTGATCATGAACGTATTCCCGAGCGGGTGGTTCATGCACGCGGTGCTGCAGCCCATGGTTATTTCCAGGTGTATGAGCCTCTGGCGGACCTGACCAAGGCGCACTTTCTTAACGACCCATCACTGAAGACACCGGTCTTCGTCCGCTTTTCTACAGTTCAGGGCCCGCGCGGTTCTGCTGATACTGTGCGCGATGTGCGCGGGTTTGCTACAAAATTTTATACAGAGGAAGGTAACTTCGATCTGGTGGGTAATAACATGCCGGTGTTCTTTATTCAGGATGCTATCAAGTTTCCTGACTTTGTTCACGCCGTCAAACCCGAGCCTCATAATGAAATTCCCACTGGCCAGTCGGCCCACGACACCTTCTGGGACTTTGTGTCGTTAACACCTGAGTCGGCTCATATGGTGATGTGGGCCATGTCTGACCGAGCGATCCCGGTCAGCTACCGGGCGATGGAGGGTTTCGGTGTGCATACCTTCCGTCTTGTCAATGCCGCCGGTAAGAGTGTGTTTGTAAAGTTTCACTGGAAACCTGTCTCTGGTGTCTATTCACTGGTCTGGGACGAAGCACAGAAGCTCGCCGGAAAAGATCCGGATTTCCACCGCCGAATGTTGTGGGAAGATATCGAGAAAGGTGATTACCCGCAGTGGGAGCTGGGTGTTCAGGTGGTGCCGGAAGAAGATGAATTTAAATTCGACTTTGATCTGCTTGATCCCACCAAGATCATCCCGGAAGAACTGGTGCCGGTGCGACCGGTGGGTCGTATGGTGTTGAACCGCAATCCGGATAATTTCTTTGCGGAGACAGAGCAGGCCGCCTTCCATATCGGCAACATTGTTCCCGGTATCGACTTCACTAACGATCCGCTGCTGCAGGGCCGGCTGTTCTCTTATACCGATACACAGCTGCTGCGTCTGGGCGGACCGAATTTTAATGAAATTCCGATCAACCGTCCGGTATGTCCCTTCCACAACAACCAGCGTGATTCCTTTCATCGCCAGACGATCAACAAGGGGCGTGCCAGTTACGAACCCAATTCCATTGACGGAGGCTGGCCCAAGGAAGCACCGGAAGCGCCGGTGGGGGGCGGGTTCGATTCTTATCGAGAGACAGTGTCGGGTCACAAAATCCGTGATCGCAGCGAATCCTTTGGTGATTTTTTTTCCCAAGCCCGCCTGTTCTGGAAGAGCATGAGTCTGCACGAGCAGGAGCACATCATCGCGGCATACAGTTTTGAACTGGGTAAGGTGGAGCGGATGTACATTCGCGAGCGTGAGGTGAATGAAATTCTCGCGAACATTGATCTGGTACTGGCCACTCGCGTGGCAGAGAACATAGGTGTGCAGCCACCGCAGGGGCCGACGGTGCCGTTGCGTATTACCTCGCCGGATGTCTCGCCGACATTAAGCCAGGTCAATTTGCTGCCGGGCAATATTATCTCGCGCAAGATCGCCATCCTGATTGCCGACGGCGTAAACAGCATCGACATTGACTATGCGATGAAGGAAGCGGCCAGCGGAGGAGCGAGCACCAAACTGATCGGGCCGTCGCTGGCGCCGGTCAAGGCTGCAGACGGTACGACGTTTACACCTGATGCTTCCATGGATGGCATGCCGTCCATTGCGTTTGATGCCGTGTTCATCCCCGGAGGTGAAGATGCTGCTAAGACCTTGGTGGCAAGCGGCACGGCGGTGCATTACCTGCTGGAGGCATACAAGCATCTGAAAGCCATCGCGTTGTGTGGTGCAGCCTGCGAGCTGACTGCGCGCCTCGCGTTGGATGCCGACGATGGATTAATTACCGGCAGGTCAGCCCAGGATGTCTTCACCGGTTTTGCGGCAGCCATTGCAAATCATCGTGTATGGGCGCGGGAGCCACGGGTGAAGTCGATTCCGGCTTAATGGCGGATGGGTGATGGAGAGCCGGATAGGACTTGTGGTCCGTCCGGTTTTTTTCTTTGAGTTGTGGTTGTGAAATGTGGGATGGGTATGGGGGTAAGTGGAATATTTGGAAAGCAGGTCGGATTAATTGGAAGGTAAGTCGGATTACGTCTTTGGCTAATCCGACTTACGAGAGAACACGAAAAAGTATGGGCGGTCAAGTGGAGTTGGCTGCGTTGGATGTGGGTATTGTCAGGCAGCGTCGTTTCGCTTTTAGTTTTGCCAGCAATGCGCTGGTGACTTCGGGTAACACGGTTGTTTGATCGCAGACTTTATTCCTGTTGCTGGTAATGGCCGGGTGTCTGGTGTGGTCGGTTGTGGTGGATGCCCATAACCTGAATATCCGAGATTCGATCCGATGAATTTACCGCATGCAGGGCTTCGAGATATACCCGCGCCTGGTTGACAGAAATCGTATTGGATTCCGCACGGATTTCAGCAGTCTTTGGCTGGTTGTTCAGGATGTAACTGACAAGGAAAAGATGGTTGTCGAGCATAGTAGTACCCTCGCAAAAGATTCTTCCTAACCGAGACATTCTGCGTTGATACTTGTTCCACAATCAGTCTTGAGTTTGCGTGTCCACTCCCTCATTTGTCGGCGGGTCACGAAACTCCTTTCGCTGGCAAAGTTCTTAGGCAAACCAGTGAGGGAAAATTTATTTTTAAAGAATTTCCGCATTACACCGCCTGGACCGACGTCATGAAAACGGAAGGAAACTTTGTGGGCTTGATTGAGTACCAGTCCAAGCGCCGTGGTTCGCCGGTCAATGTACTGTGGGTGATTGCCTCCGACTGCGTCTGTGAAGACGAAGCGGAGGCGGTAACCGACGCCATGCTGGAGCAGATTGCTGACATCACGCGATCAGGTCAGGTTGTTTACAGCGACGGCATTACGCTGTGATTTTTTGCTGCGTCGGATGACACAGAAAAGACGATTGAATTTCACCGATTAAGGAGAGCATGATATGCCACGTTCCATCTGGAAAGGTGCCATCAGTTTTGGCCTCGTGCACATACCTGTTGGCGTGGTATCAGCCACTTCATCAGAAGGTGTGGATTTTGACTGGCTTGATGAACGCAGCATGGAGCCGGTGGGATATAAGCGGGTAAACAAGGTAACCGGTAAGGAGATATCCAAGGAGCATATTGTTAAAGGTGTGCAATATGAGAAAGGCCGTTACGTTGTTTTGAGCGATGAAGAAATCCGTTCGGCTCACCCCAAAGCCACGCAGACCATTGATATTTTTTCCTTTGTAGACAGTGAAGAAATTCCGTTAACCAATATCGACACGCCCTATTATCTGAGTCCTATCAAGCGTGGCGAAAAAGTTTACGCGTTGTTGCGGGAAACACTGTGCAAGACCCACAAGGTGGCACTGGCCCGGGTGGTCATACGTACCCGCCAGCACCTTGCCGCCGTAATGCCGCTGGCTTCTGCGCTGGTCATGGTTCTGCTGCGGTGGCCGGAAGAAGTGCGCGATCTGGACGACATGGGTTTTGGCGATGCCATCGCCGATGTGGATTTGAGTAAAAAAGAACTGGATATGGCGCGTCGGCTGGTGGATGACATGTCCGCAAAATGGAAGCCGGAAGAATATCAGGACACCTTCACCGATAAGATCATGCAGCTGGTGGAAGAGAAGGCGCGCGCCGGCAAGATCGAAAATGTGGAGCGTGTGGACGATGAGGAAGAGCGGCGCACGGCGGATATTGTGGATCTGACTGAGCTGCTCAAGCGCAGTCTGGGCGGCAAGCCGCGGGACCGCAGCGACATCGGCAAGCAAGCGAAAGAAAAACAGGAACCGGAGGCAAAAGAAAAACCGGCCTCGTCACGGCGAAAATCGCCGGGCAAGTCAGCATCAAAGACAGAATCCACCGCGTCCGGCAAAAAAACCGCATCGCGGACCAAGAAAAGCGCCAGCGCAACGCCGGCCAAGTCCACCCGGAAAACCAGCACCCGCAAAAAAACGGCGGGCAGTTGATGTAGCTGTAAATCATCGCATCCGGGTCAGGCAAGCGCAGCGGCATCCGGCGTCTCAAACTTCACGTCCTGCACAACTCTTTTCAGAAAAGGGACACCACTGTTATGGCGAAGTCCACCATGAGCGACAGCGAGTACAATCGCAAACGCAATTTTGATATCACTTCAGAACCACGGGATGAAACCGGCGCGCGCACGGCAAAAACGGCCACCGGAAAATCGGCAGACACAGCGAAAAAAAAATCACGCAGCAAACGCGCCAGCGCGTTGCGTTTTGTAGTGCAGAAACACGCCGCACGGCGCCTGCACTATGACTTTCGTCTGGAGCTCGACGGTACGCTGAAAAGCTGGGCAGTACCCAAGGGTCCCAGCCTCGATCCCCAGGACAAACGCCTCGCGGTACATGTCGAAGATCACCCGCTGGCCTACGCCAGCTTTGAAGGCAGCATACCCAGCGGACAATACGGCGCAGGACACGTCATCGTCTGGGATCAGGGCGTATGGCGGCCCCTGGATGACGACCCGCAGGCGGCCTATGAAGCCGGCAAACTCACATTCACCCTGGTCGGCGAAAAGCTCAGCGGCGACTGGAATCTGGTGCGCACCACCATGCGGGCCAGCGGCGATAAAGAGCAGTGGCTGCTGATCAAGGAGCGCGATCAGGCGGCGCGGCGGGCGGCAGATTACAACATCGTCAAGGAAGAACCGGACAGCGTGCTCAGCGCTGCGCGCCTTCCCGACAAACCCGCTACATCCAAAACCATCAGCCGTCGAACCGCTGCAGCGGAGCCCGCCAGGGCGAGTGCCTCCCACAATATCCGGCCGATCAAGCCGGACCAGCCCTTACCGCAACATCTTGCACCGGAGCTGGCGACACTGGTCACCGAGCCCCTGACCGGCAAATGGCTCTACGAATTGAAGTTTGATGGTTACCGCATCCTCGCTCGCATTATCGACGGCGAGGTGCGACTGTTTACCCGCAACGACAACGACTGGACTCAGCGCATGCCGCGACAGGTGGAGGCGGTTAAGGCGCTGGGGCTGGAAAATTCCTGGCTGGATGGCGAAGTGGTTGTTCTTAACGACCAGGGCCTGCCGGATTTTCAGGCCTTGCAGCGGGCCTTCGAGATCGGCCGCAGTCACAACATCGTCTACTACGTATTTGATGCCCCGTTTCTCAACGGGCGCGACATGCGCCGCCTGCCGGTGGAAGAGCGCCGGGCTGAGCTGGAGAAGGTTATGCCGCGCAACAACAAGGGGCTGGTGCGGTTCTCTACCGCATTTGAGGATGGCCACACGGACATCCTCGCTACGGCCTGCGCCCTTTCGCTGGAGGGCATCATCGGCAAACGCCTCGGCAGTCCTTACGTGTCCCGCCGCAGCGCGGACTGGATCAAGCTCAAGTGCCGCCTGCGGCAGGAATTCGTCATCGTGGGTTACACCCCGCCCCAGGGCAGCCGCACCAGTTTCGGGGCACTGCTGCTCGGCGTCCATGCCGGAGTGAATGACCCGGAACTGACCTATGCAGGACGCGTGGGTACCGGCTTTACCGCCACCAGCCTGAAGGAGATCCACCGGCAGCTGCGGCCTTTGGAGCGGCCGGATTCACCCTTGAGCCACCGCATCTCCGGCGGCGAGTCCCGGGGCGTGCAATGGTTGGAACCGACGCTGGTCTGTGAGGTGGAATTCGCGGAGTGGACCGGTGATAACCGTCTGCGGCAGGCCTCGTTCATTGCCTTGCGCACCGACAAGCCGGCGAGTGAGATCATCCGGGAGCAGCCGGGCGCACCCGCAGGCAAAACTGACGCATCGGGCAAAGCCAAAGCCGAGCGCAAGACCGTAAAAAGCCGCCAGACCGTAAACACTGAAGAGGATACAGAGCAGGTGGAGGACAGCACCAAGTCATCACTGGCCGGTATCAAGGTCACTCATCCTGACCGGGAGATAGATCCTGAAAGCGGTACCCGCAAGGTCGACCTGGCTCGCTTTTATGCAGACATCGCGGAATGGGTCCTGCCTCATCTCGATAACCGCCCGGTTTCCCTGTTGCGACTGCCCACGGGGCTGGGCGGCGAGCAGTTCTTTCAGAAACACAGCGAGCGTCTCGCCATCCCGGCAGTGAAGCAGCTGGACCCAGCCCTGGCCCCGGGCCATGCCCGGCTGATGGAGATAGACACACCGGCGGCCCTGATAGGCGCGGTGCAGATGGGGGCGATTGAGTTTCACACCTGGGGCTCCACCAGCGACAGGATCGAAAAGCCCGACCGCATCATTCTGGACCTGGACCCGGACCCCGCCTTGCCCTGGAAAAGCATGGTTGACGCCACCCGGCTGACCCTGGCGGTGCTGGATGAGCTGGGCCTGGAGACATTTCTGAAGACCAGCGGCGGCAAGGGTATCCACCTGATCATCCCTCTGGCGCGCCGGGACGACTGGGCCACGGTAAAGGAATTTGCCAAAGCCATCGCCCAATTTATGGCCCGCCAGCTGCCGGACCGGTTTGTGGCGCGCATGGGGCCGAAGAACCGGGTAGGGCGGATCTTTGTGGACTACCTGCGTAACCAGCGCGGCGCCAGTACCGTGGCTGCCTATTCAGTACGTGCCCGGCCGGGCCTGCCGGTTTCCGTGCCCATCAGCCGGGATGAGCTGACCCACCTCAGCAGCGCGGCCCAATGGCATGTGGGCAACCTGCGTCGGCGGTTAGCCGCACTGAAGTCTGATCCCTGGGCGGAGTACGCTAACCAGCAGCGGATCACCCGGGCCATGTGGAAACGGCTGGGTGGAACGCCCCCTGATTGAGTGACTGCCCTACGGCAGCACTGCCCGGCGGCTCAGCGAAGCCCCGGCGATGTATCGAAGCAGAAGGAGCGCCAGATGATAAGGGCCTATCGAGATAACGCGCTTTGTCTGGCAACGCAGTATTAATGCGGACTTCCTGTTTCGCTGGTGAATCAAAAACACGAGGTTTGCAGATGGTGAAGAAAGCAAAGACCACCACTTTCCTGAAGGACCCCCTGTGGTACAAGGACGCGGTGATCTACCAGGTCCACGTCAAATCCTATTACGACGCCAACAACGACGGCTCCGGGGACTTCCAGGGCCTGATCGAGAAGCTGGATTACATTGCGGAGCTGGGCGTCAACACCATCTGGCTGCTGCCTTTTTACGTCTCACCCCGCCGCGACGACGGTTACGATATTGCGGAGTACCGCTCGGTGCATCCGGAATACGGCACCATGGCCGACGCGCGCCGCTTTTTGAAGGAGGCCCACCGGCGCGGTCTGCGGGTGATCACCGAGCTGGTCATCAACCATACCTCCGATCAGCATCCCTGGTTTCAGCGCGCCCGCCGTGCGAAGAAAGGCTCCAAATGGCGCGACTTTTATGTCTGGTCTGATACTAACCAGAAGTACGAAGGAACGCGCATCATCTTTTCCGACACCGAGAATTCCAACTGGACCTGGGACCCGGTGGCAGGGCAATACTTCTGGCATCGCTTCTACTCCCACCAGCCCGACCTCAACTTTGATAACCCGCTGGTACTCAAGGAAGTCCTCAGCATCATGCGCTTCTGGTTTGACCTGGGGGTGGACGGCCTGCGGCTGGATGCCATTCCTTATCTGATCGAACGGGAGGGCACATCTAACGAAAACCTGCCGGAAACCCACGAGGTGCTCAAGCAGATCCGTGCCGAGCTGGATGCCAGTTACCCGGACCGGATGCTGCTGGCGGAGGCCAACCTCTGGCCCGAGGATATCCAGCAGTACTTCGGTGAGGGCGATGAATGCCACATGGCGTTTCACTTTCCGCTGATGCCGCGCATGTACATGGCCATTGCCCAGGAAGATCGTTTTCCGATGACCGATATCCTGCGGCAGATGCCGGAGATCCCCGAGAACTGCCAGTGGGCCATCTTCCTGCGCAACCATGACGAGCTGACGCTGGAGATGGTCACCGACGATGAGCGGGATTATCTGTGGGAATACTACGCTGCCAACCGGCGCGCGCGCCTGAACCTGGGCATCCGCCGCCGGCTGGCACCGCTGATGGAGCGGGACCGTCGCCGTATCGAGCTGTTGCACAGCCTCCTGTTATCCATGCCCGGTACGCCGACCCTCTACTACGGCGATGAAATCGGCATGGGCGACAACCTCTTCCTCGGGGACCGCCACGGTGTTCGCACACCCATGCAATGGTCGCTGGACCGCAACGGTGGCTTCTCCCGCGCCGACCCGGCGAGTCTCGTGTCGCCGCCGATCATGGACCCGCTCTACGGTTACCAGACTGTCAATGTAGAGAGCCAGGAAGTCGACCCCCATTCGCTGCTCAACTGGACGCGGCGTATGCTGGCGGTGCGCAAGCAGCAGAAGGCCTTTGGGCGCGGCACCCTGAAGATGCTCGCGCCCACCAACCGGCGCATCTTTGCGTATCTGCGGGAGTACACCAGCCCGGAAGGCGAGCATGAGCTGATCCTGTGTGTGGCCAACCTGTCCCGCGCGGCCCAGGCGGTAGAGCTGGATCTGGCGGCCTATGCCGGCAAGGTGCCGGTGGAGATGATCGGCGGTTCCTCATTCCCGCCTATCGGCCAGCTCAGTTACCTGTTGACCCTGCCGCCCTACGGCTTCTACTGGTTCCTGCTGGCGGATGAAGCGCAGATGCCTATCTGGTACGTGCCGCCGGTAGAGCCAATGCCTGACCTGCCGCCGCTGATCATCAAGAACGACCTGCTGGAACTGCTGCAGGCGCCCAACATCAATGTGCTGGAGCATGAATCCCTGCCGGACTACATCTCCCGCCGCCACTGGTTCTCCCATCGCGGCCGTCAGCCGGAAGACGACAGGCTGCACCTGAGTTACCTCATTCCTTTCGGTGAGGCCGATAAGAAATATGCCCTGACCGAAGTGGAAGTCCGCTACGACAGCGGCAGCGAGTACTATCAGTTGCCCCTCGGTTACGCAGCTGAGCGCTGCGCAGGCAGTGTGCTTCCCCAGCAGCTGGCCATGGCCCGCCTGCGCCAGGGCCGGCAGGTTGGCTTATTGACGGATGCCACCACCTTGCCCGGCTTTGTGCGCGAGGTGGTGCAGAGCCTGCGCCATCGGCAGGTATTGACCCTGGACGGTCACGAGGTGCAGTTCATCCCCGCACCCCTGCTCGACAGGGTGACCGAAGACGCGGAACGTACGGAAGAGGAAATCAGCTTTATCGCCTCCGAACATGCCAACAGCTCGGTAGCCATCGACGAAACCATGCTGCTCAAGCTTTATCGCCGCGTCCTGCCGGGTATTCACCCGGAGGTGGAACTCGGACGCTTCCTGACCGAGCGGGGCTTCACCCACACGGCGCCCTTCCTCGGAGAGGTGCGGCGTGTGGATGCGCAGGGCCAGATCTATACCCTGATGGTGCTGCAGGGCTATCTGAGCAATCAGGGGGATGCCTGGCAGTGGACGCAAAATACCCTGGAGCGGGCAGTACGCGACCAGCTGGCTGGCGGGGACTCTGCCCTGGAAAACGAACGCACGGCCCTGGACGAGCTGGAGGCCTTTACCCATATCCTGGGGCGGCGCCTGGGAGAACTGCACCTGGCGCTGGCGCAGCCTTCGGATAACCCGGACTTTGACGTCATCATTGCCAGTGAAGCCGATGTAGCCCGCTGGCGCAGCGAGGCCCGCAGTCGGATGGAAACCGCCCTGCAGCTGCTGGAGCAGGTGCGTCACGACCTGCCCGGTGACGAGGCTGTCCTGGCGGAGAATCTGCTGGCCCGGAGCGACCAGGTCCTGGCGCGGCTCGAACGGCTGGCCGAAGACTCCATGGGCGGACTTCTGCAGCGGATTCACGGCGACCTGCATCTGGGGCAGGTTCTGGTGGTGCAGGACGATGCCTACTTCCTCGACTTTGAAGGAGATACCTGCCTCAGTCTGGCGGAACGGCGCCGGCGCCAGAGCCCCTTGAAGGATGTTGCCGGCATGTTGTGCTCCTTCGACTATGCAGCCGCTACCATCCAGCGGAATCCTGCTGGTGTGGATGATTCACCTGAGGCCGAAGCGGCACGTCGGTCCATGATGAATGTATACCTGCATCAGGCACGCCACAGCTTCATAGAGGCCTACCGGATGGCTGCCGCCGAGCTTCCCCATGAGTGGGTCGAGCGGGATGGTGAAGGTGCGGCGCTGCTGTTTCACTGCCTCGACATGGCGGCTCACCAGATCCTTGAAGAGCACCACCGGCGTCCCGACTGGATTGGCGTGCCGCTGCAGACGCTGGCACGGCTGGTGGATCAGTTGCAGCTGGAGGAATAGCGGCTGGTTTATGGAGGAGAGGAGCCGCGATCAGCGCCCTCTTCGCTCCACCAGCGCAGCGAAGCGCGATATCACCGCAGCCGCCTCGGGCGTATCCCTGACTTCCCGCAACAGCAGCACCTTTAAACCTGCGTCTGCTGATGAGCGATCAGCTGCCATTCGCCGTTACGTCTGATGTAGGTAGAGCTGCACAGTGCAGAGTAAGCGGAGTGGGGGCCGCCGCGGTCTGCGGTGGCGGCGTAGATCAGTACTCTGGTGTCAGATGTGGGTTCCAGTTGCTGCTGCTCGGTGAATGTGACTTTACTCCAGCGCGAACCGGAATGGATTGAATCGACAACGTCTTCCCGGTGCATGATGCCCACCGGCTCAGGAAAGATCATGCAGGCCTCCGTGGCGAGGTACTGCTCGTAATACTCTGCGGTGCCTTTCCAGAAACCCAGTTCCCGTTGCCAGATGTCTTCGACCATGACCTGCTCCTCGCGCAAACAACCTGCTATCAGAGATTGCAAGGGTGGGAATAAATTCAGTACTGATTAAAAGGATGTTCAGCCGGCGCAGCGACCGGCCGGTTATCAGACGTAGAGGCCAAGCAGGCCCAGCTTTTCAAAATCTACAGGTTTGGCAAAGTGCTGATTAAAGCCTGCATTCAAGGCTTCCTGACGGTGGTGTGCCTGACCGTAGCCGGTAAGGGCAACAAGCAACGCGTGGTTCATCTCGGGGAGGGTTCGAAGCTGATGAACAATGGTCTGGGCAATCTGCGGACGGATGCCGTTGATGATACAGTCCGCACCCATCAGGCGTGTGGCAGAGATGGTCTTCAGCAGATGCTGCGCAACCAGGGTATCTACCGTCGGGACGCCGGTAATGTCGATGATGGCAATGGCCGCACCCGTCTCGACAACTTTCTGCAACAGGTTTTCCATCACCACCTGTGTTCGGGCGCTGTCCAGCGTACCGATCAGCGGCAGTGCGATGATGTTCTGCCACAACTGCACTACCGGCGTGGACAGTTCCAGCAGTTCCTGCTGTTGCCGGGCGATGACCTGCTCGCGGCTCTTTTGATAGGAGTCAATGGATAACAATCCCAGACGATCAAACAGCGAGCTGGTCAAGGCGATTTCTTCGCTCAACAGCTGCGGCTGGTCACCCAGCTCTTTGCGCAGAAAAGAGAAAAGCGGCTCTTTAAGAGAAAAGATAAAGGAAGCAGTTTCTGTCGAAGTGAAACCTTGACGTACACGGGCAATGGAAATTTCGTTGATCTGATGGCGAACTGCAGACCAGGCTGACTCATCAATATTGATAGAGGTTGTAGTGTTGAGTGTATTCACCAGCAGGGGCAGGAACTGGGTTGCCTGTTACCGGACCTCGTTCTCAAGCGATTTGTTGCGTTGGGTCAGTCGTGCTGTTACCCCTTGCAGCCAGCCCTCCAGCAACTCAATTTCGTAGGTGGATATGACTTTCGCCAATTGCGTGCCTTTTTCACTATCACTACGCATATTCGTCCTCTGATATCTAAAAGATTGGTGGAAGATGTAACCGATCTTGAGCGGCGGCGCAGAATAACACGTTGGATCTACAAATCTACAGCCTCTCCCTGGAAGCAGGCACCAGTTTGGGATGTGTCGCAAGATGCTAAGAAAAACGCGCAGTTACCGGACCCCGGCAAATGAAAAAAAGAACGGTTCTGTGGGATATCGTACAAACCAATCAGGCCGGATATGCCGGTATTCGGGGTTGGTGGAGGTGGAGGCGGAGTACTGCGTTTCGTTTGTAATTGGGGTGGGTAGATCTGCAGCATGAAAAATAATTTAATGGGTAGCAGGTCCTTTCTAAAACATCATCAGAGATTCGACAGAGGAACGAACAATGAAATTTCCCAAAAATCTGGATAGTGAATTTGTTGTAATGACTCCGGATAAGCAGGCGGTTATTGAACGATGTGATGCCGAAATATATACCCGCCTCGACCAGAACTACGATAACTTTGCCGGCCATGAGCTGATCTCCTCTTATGAATTCCAGTCCGACTGGTCCAGCTGGGAGATGCATCCGCAGGGTGACGAGGTGGTCGTTCTGCTGACCGGTACAGTGACCTTTCTGTTTGAAGGGTCCGATGGGCAGACAGCTGTGCATTTGACGGAGCAGGGGCAGTACCTCGTGGTGCCAAAGGGGACATGGCATACGGCGAAGACGCAGGTCAAAAGCAAGCTGCTTTTCATTACTCCCGGTGAAGGAACACAGCACAAGCCGGTGTAATAAAATTCGCCGATAATGTGATAACCCTGACGAAACATCTTGGACTTAAAGTTACTCCCCTTGTCTTAGCCGTGATCTTTGCAGGGCTGATGCGATCCGCTTCCTGGGCTTGCAGCCCCGTTCTCTGTTCCGGAAATACTGGCTGCTGGTTTAATGGATATAAATCCGCACACTTGATGTAAATCAAGGTTGGCTCATTTCGACGCGTACAGGCCGGAGAAGAGTGTCATTATAAAGCTATCAGCCAGTATTACTGGCGTGGCTGCTGTTTTTGTCTGCAAGCATTCCCACAGCTCACCGCAGCCTGTTCTTTTCATTCAGCTCATTCGTCAAAGGAGCAGAAAATATGAAAAAAATAACCGCGTTGAGTGCATTCCTGATCATGACCTGGACGGCGGGTATCGCTCATGCCGATCCGGTGCTGCGGGATCGCGCTAACAGTATCTTTAAACCTATTCCCGAGCGGGTTGCCGAGGTGGGTGGCCAGAGAGTTGTCGAGGCCCAGGTCAAGCTCGGTCATAAGCTTTGGTTTGATCCCCGCCTGTCGCGCAGCCATTTGATCAGCTGCAACACCTGCCACAACCTCGCCATCGGCGGTGGTGATAATGTGCAGGTATCCATTGGCCACGGCTGGCAAAAGGGTCCGCGTAATAATCCCACCGTACTTAACGCTGTTTTTAACGCAGCCCAATTCTGGGACGGGCGGGCTGCTGACCTGCGTGAGCAGGCGATGGGGCCATTGCAGGCACCGGTTGAAATGAACAACACACCGGACCGTATTGAAGCAACCCTGAACAGCATTCCGGAGTATGTCGAAGAGTTCCGCAAAGCCTTTGGTGGAAAAAATCCAGTCACTGTTGACAACGCCGCGCGTGCGCTCGCTGCATTTGAAACGACGCTTATCACACCCAACGCACCATTCGACCGATTCCTGAAAGGTGATGACAAGGCACTGTCGAACCAGCAAAAAGAAGGCTTGAAATTATTTATGGATTCCGGCTGCACCGCGTGTCACAACGGCATGAACCTGGGCGGTCAGGCTTACTTCCCCTTTGGTGTCGTCAAGCGTCCCGGCGCAGACATTTTGCCGCCGGAAGATAAAGGACGCTTCGCGGTTACCAACACCGCCAGTGATGAATACGTGTTCCGCGCATCACCGCTGCGCAACGTTGCGTTGACACCGCCTTACTTCCACAGTGGTGAGGTATGGGATCTGGAGCAGGCGGTGGCCATCATGGGTGACAGCCAGTTAGGACGCGAACTGTCCGCGCCGGAAGTCGATGCAATCACCGCCTTCCTGCGCAGCCTTACAGGCGAGCAGCCACAGGTGGCTCTGCCAATACTTCCACCCAGTACGGCGCGGACACCAAAGCCGGATCCAACGCTCACGGCTGACATGCGCTAAAAGAATTTGGCCGGCACTGGATAAATGTCGAAGAATAAGATCAGTGCCGACCCTTTTTAATGCTGCTGCTTGATAAAATATATGCCGGTTTTGGGTAAGGATTCGTCCGGTATCAACTTCCACCCTTCTCATTACTCACCCGCATCGCCTTGGCTCGCTTTTCCATGATCAGGTAGGCCACGCAGGCAATACTTAACGGCAGGAGAAAATACAGGGCGCGGTAGCCCAGCAGGGCGGCGAGGATTTCGCTTTTGTTGAACTGATGTTGAAGTGTGGTGAGGAAGATGGTTTCGAGTACGCCGAGGCCGGCGGGGATGTGGGTGATGATACCGGCGATGCTGCAGATCAGCAGGATACCGAGGATGGTGGGATAGAAGGCGTCGTCAGGCAGAAGGAGGTAGATCAGCAGGGCCATCAGCATCCAGTTGGCAGCGCCCATGATTGCCTGAAGCGCGGCGAACTGCCACGTGGGCAGGGTGATTTCGTGGTCGCGTATCTTCCAGGTGCGGCGTGTCGAAAAGCGGCAGGCGAGCAGGTAGGCGGCGGCAACGAATAGTAAACCGACACCGATCAGTTGCAGTGCGGTGGCTCCCAGGTGCCATTCATCCGGCAGATTGAGCAGGCGCGCAGAAAAAATAATGCCGAGCAGGATAATGTAGCCGAGCCAGTTGGTGACGACGTTGATGGTAAAAATTTTGGTGATGGTACCGACTTCCAATCCCAGACGTGAATACAGTCGGTAACGTACGGCGAGGCTGCCGACCCAGGCGCTGAGATTCAGGTTGAAGGCGTAACACACAAAGGCCAGTGGCAGGATCTGGCGTGCGGGCAACTGATGCTGCGTGTAATGGCGGGCGAGCAGATCAAAACAGCTGAATAAGCCATAACTGGTCAAGGCGATGGCTGCGCCGAACAGCAGTGTAGTGGCTTTAAATCCGGTAAGCGCTTCTTTGACTTCCTGCCACTCCAGATTCCTGATCAGGTTGAACAGCAGGCCGAAGACAACGATAAACAATAACAAGGTCAACCCACGTTTGGTCCAGGTCCACCAGGCTTTCTCCTGTTTTTTTTGCGCGTGTCCTTCCTGCTCTTTGGCGGTAGCGGAACCTGATGTACTCATACCGTTTTTTCCTGTTCGCAGGTGGCAGATTTAGTATCGCTGTCATCCAGCAGTTCTTCCGCTTTAACCGGTTCGAGCACCGGTGTGTGAGCTGGCAACCAGCCGGCGATCGCCGGAAAATAACGTGCAAAGTGAAAGCAGATAAAGACAAAAGGCAGTCGCCACCAGTAGCCGCGCATGATGCGTTCGAGGCTGATGGGCTTACAGGTTTTCGCGGAGAGTTCTTTCAGGTGATTATACAGTTGCTCGTTAAAGGCCTTGTCTTTGATAAACACATTGGCCTCGAGATTCATGGCAAGACTGAGTGGGTCCAGGTTGCTCGAACCTATGGTTACCCATTCGTCATCCACCAGCGCCACCTTGCCGTGAAAAGGGCGTTCGCAGTATTCCAGAATAGTCACGCCTTCCTTCAACAGATAATTGTAGAGCGCGCGGCTGCAGGCGCTGACCCAGGGCATGTCTGGCTGGCCCTGCATGATCAGTAATACTTCGAGACCTTTACGCGACGCATTGCGCAGTGCGCGCAGTAACCGGTAACCAGGAAAAAAATACGCATTGGCAATCACGATCCGTTTTTTTGCGGAACTGATCGCCTGCAGATACAGACGTTCGATGTCGCTCTTGTGGCGATTGTTGTCGCGTACGGCGACCAGCATCTTGCTGTTGCCCGTCGGTGGATTTTCAGCAACAGTGGCGGCGGGTATGTCGATGGGGCCGCTCTGACGGGGTGTGGCTTCGCGCAGCAGACGCAGGCTGGCGGCGTGAATGTCGGCGACGATAGGGCCGTGAATTTCCGCCGCGTAATCCTGTTTGGCCATCTCACCGAAGTCAGCGATATGTTCCTCTGAAAAATTGATGCCGCCGACAAAAGCGGTCTTGCCATCCACCACGACAATCTTGCGATGCAGACGGCGGAACATATTGGTTCGCATCCCGAAGGTACGCGGACTGGGATCGAAGACGCGCAGCGTAACGCCGGCATCCACCATCGCGATCAAAAACGGCGTGCTCAAGTCGAAGGTGCCGTAGCCGTCCACCATGACCTCAACACGCGCTCCGTTTTTGGCGGCGGTGATCAGGGCCTCCTGCAGTTGCTGCCCGATTTTATCTTCAGAGATGATGAAGGTTTCGAGCAGTACTTCTTCCCGCGCGTTGCGGATGCAGTCAAAGACACGCGGATAAAAACCCTCGCCGTTGATCAGCAACTCAATACTGTTGCCGTCGCGCCAGGTGTGATTTTGCTTCATAGAAACCTCTCAACATCGTTGATAATGCTTCAGCGTTTATCGACGGCGGCATGTAAGGCTTCACCTGCTTCGCTGCGAACCACGATGACTCCGGGAACCTCGTTCAGCACAGTGTTGTTCCGCGCGCGCCGCTGCCAGTGCCACACTTTGCCTTCGAGGATGACGTAGACAACGCAGGCGGCCATCAGCGGCAGCAGGAAATAAATAACGCGGTACGCAATCAGCGCAGCGACGATACTGGCAGTGGGCAGCTGGTGCTGCAGGATGCCGATGAACACTGCCTCCAGTACACCGAGTCCTGCGGGAATCTGCGCGATCATACCGGCGATGCCGCTGATCAATAAAATACCCAGCACCGCTGAATAGGAGACGGCATCCGGCAGCAGAAGAAAGATCAGCCAGGCCATCAGTAACCAGTTCAGGGTGGACAAGCCCGCCTGTGCCAGTGCGAGCTTAAAACCGGGCAGGTGAATTTCATGGGAGGACCAGTGCCATGAGCGACGTGTCGAGAACTGACACAGCAACAGATAGCTCGCTGCGAGGATCAGCATAAGCGCGCCGATCAGATGCAGCGCAGCGGTACTTACGCCCCAGCTTGCAGGCAGCTTCACCCAGCCCGCCGTGAAGATAAATCCTGCCACGATGATGTAACCGAGACTGTTGGTAAACACACTGAAACTTAATACCCGCGTGATGGTAGAGATGCGCAGGCCCAGCCGTGAATACAACCGGTAACGCATGGCAACGCCACCGATCCAGGAACTGAGATTAAGATTGAAGGCGTAACACACAAAGGCCACCGGCAGTATCTGGCGCACTGGCAGGTGATGTCGGGTATAAGCGCGGCCAAGCAAATCATAACCGCTGAAAGCGATGTAACTGATCAGCGCAACGACCAGGCCCAGGGCCAGCGTTTCGTGCTGATAGGCGCGCAGCGCATGCTTCACTTCCTGCCAGTGCAGGTTGTCCACCAGCATGAACAACAGTGCGGCAACCGCAGCAAAAAATACCAGCGTGAGGATATGTTTTGCCCAGCGCCAGTTCGGGTGTGCATCGCGCTGCGTCAGCTCGAAAAATTCGTCAGGCTCTTTCCTGGTCATAATGGCCTTTCTTCCATAAGTGTTTCTGAGAACTTACCAGCTCAAGCCGAGGCGCATGAGCGGGAAACCATCCTGCAATCACCGGGTAGTGACGCAGAAAGTGAAATGATAAAAACACCAGCGGCATACGCCACCAGTAGCGACGTCGCACCAGCTGCATGCTGATGGGTTCGCCATGATCGCGGATCAATCCCTCCAGATGTTTGAACAAGGTCTGATTGAAGGCGTCATCATCAATGATCACATTGGCTTCCAGATTCAGCGAAAGACTCAGTGGATCAAGATTGCTGGAACCCAGCGTCGCCCAGTGTCGGTCAGCCAGCGCCAGCTTGCCATGAAAGGGACGCTCCTTGTACTCGTAAATCTTAACGCCTTCGCGCAGCAGATAGCCGTAGAGCAACTGCGTACACAGTCGCACCCAGGGCATATCCGGTTCGCCCTGTAGGATCAGGGTCACCTCCACACCGCGCCGCGCGGCATTACGCAAAGCGCGCAACAGGCTATAGCTCGGGAAAAAATACGCATGGGCGAACAACAGCCGGTGTTTGGCCGAGTTGATCACCTGCAGATAATGCCGCTCAATATCCCGTTTGTGGAGGGCATTATCGCGGATTACCAGCATGGCCCGAACTCCACCGCTGGATTCTGCAGGTGGCGGACTGCGTTTTGCGCGCCGCCAGAAGGGACGGGGCCGGCTGTCACCGTGGCGCAGCAGATCCAGACAGGCGCGGTGGATGTCCTGCACCACCGGACCGCGCAGACGCATGGAATAATCCTGCTTGGCTTCTTCACCAAAACTGCTGAGCTGATCTGCACAATAATTGATGCCGCCGATGAAGGCGACTTCACTGTCCACCACCACCAGTTTGCGATGCAGCCGACGGAAGACATTCATCCGTAAGTTGAACAGGTGGCGGGTGGGTTCGAACAGGTGAACATGGATGCCGGCATCTGCCATAGTCTGCAGAAATTCATCGCCTACCTTATTGCCCCCATAGGCATCAATCGTAAATTCCACATGGACACCGCGACGAGCGGCATACAACAGTGTCTGCTGCAATGCTTTGCCCACTTCATCATCGCACAGGATAAAGGTTTCGATGATCACTTCGTGACGCGCTTTGCGAATGCTTTCAAAGACCCGCGGAAAAAATGCTTCGCCGTTGATGAGCAATTCGATTTCATTACCCGCGCGCCAGGCGTCGCTCATAGGTGGACCTCAACCGCGAGCGGAGCGTGATCGGACAGATGAGACCAGGGGCGGAGTCGCAGTACTTCCGGATTGCGCGCGGTGGCATTGCGCAGGTAAATACGGTCCAGCCGGAACCAGGGCCAACGCGCTGGAAAGCTGCGGGCTGGTTTACCGAATTGCTGGACAAAGACTTCGTGCATTCCACAGTGCTCCAGAACGGAATCGGCGCGCTGGCGCCAGTCATTAAAATCCCCCGCCACGATCACCGGCTCGCTCGGGGGCAGGCTCTCAACCAGCCGGCACAGCAGACGCAGCTGCTGCTGGCGGTGATTTTCGCGTAATCCAAGATGCACGCAAATGGCGTGAACTTCCGTCTGGCCGGGCACATTAATCACCGAATGCAGCAGGCCCCGCTGCTCCAGGGTACCGATGGAAACATCCAGGTTGTGATAGCGCAGGATCGGGTATTTGGACAAGAGTGCGTTGCCATGATCTCCGTGGGGATAAATCGCATTCCTTCCGTAAGAAAACTCTGACCATATGCTGTCCGCCAGGAATTCATACTGGGGTACCTCCGGCCAGTTGGCATAGCGCGAGGCGTGGCGTTTGTGTTCGCCCAGCACCTCCTGCAGAAAGACAATATCACTGCCATTGCTGCGCACCGCATCGCGCAGCTCCGGCAACATAAAACGGCGGTTGAACACTGTAAATCCTTTGTGCAGGTTCAGGGTCAGAATTCGCAGGCAGCTGGTCGGCGTTTCTGAAGTTGATGTCATGCAGCGGCTCCCATCATCTTGCCCGGTTCCGCTTCCAGCTTGTCGGACAGGCCAAAGGAGTCCAGCAGCTGGCGCGCGTCGTAAGGGGCAAATAATTTGTCGGTATTGTCGAAATAACAATAGACATCCCGACTGCCACGCGCTTTGTCTTTTTCCTTGACCACCAGGTTGGCATCCGCCGGTTGACGACCCTGGCTCCACAGACGGATGCGTTTTTGCCATCGCTCCAGCGCTTTCTTGCCGTAACCGCTGTTGTAGAGTTCAACGTCGCCGTGCAGGCGCATGTACACGAAGTCACTGGTGAGGTCTTCCAGGTAGGGCCAGCGTCCGGCGGTATCGGCTACTACCAGTGCCACACGATGGCGGCGCAGCAGGTCGATAAAGGTTTCATCGACAAAGCTGTCGTGGCGGATCTCTACTGCGTGGCGCAGATGCATACCGCGGGGAATCTCCAGATAACCTTCCCGCTGCACACCGGGATCGCTGCGCCGCGCATGGGTTTTTGCCGCATCGCTGGTCATTGGCAGCTGTGCGAGAAATTCTTCAAAAAGGGTTTCATCGAATTTAAAACTCGGCGGAAACTGCCACAGGAAGGGCCCGAGTTTTTCTTTAAGGTGAAACATGCCACTGGCAAAAAAATTCGCCAGTGGCTGTTCAATATCGCGCAGACGCTTGATGTGCGTAATGTAGCGTGATGCCTTCACACTGAAGACAAAATCTTCCGGCGTTTCTTCGTACCAGCGGGCGTAACTGGTGGGACGTTGCAGTCCGTAAAAAGAGCCGTTGATTTCAAGGGTGTTGACTGCGCGGGAAGCGAAGTACAACTCATCTTTCTGGCGCAGCCCCTTAGGATAAAAATTGTTACGCCATGGGGCATAACGCCAGCCGGAGATGCCAATGCGTATATCGCTCATAAGCTCCCTCTGTAGTGATGGCTAAAAAACGAAATCCCTAGTGATGACGTGCCGGCGCGGTCATGGACGGTGGATCGCTGGCTGGGAAGGTATCTTCCAGCGCGTCGTCCAGCATGCTTTCGTCTTCACCGTTGGGTCTGCTGCCCGGCTGTGGATGCAGCTCCACCTTGACCCAGCCACTGCGGCGTTGATCAAAGGCTTTGAAGGCCTCGATCACATCGCTCATGGGTTTTACTTGAGTGAGGATCTTGCTTGGATCAATCCGGCCGCTCAACGTGAGTTCGATAAGCTTGGGAATATATTTGCGGTGGTGGCAGTTGCCCATGTTGATGGTGAGATTTTTATTCATCGCCAGACCGATGGGAAAGGTATTGGAGTCCTCGGCGTAAACGCCGATGATGCCCAAGGTGCCGGCTTTGGCCAGGCCTTTGATGGCCCATTCCAGTGCCTGACTCGGGCCGTCGCCGGGCTGCCAGTTTTCGGTCCGCTGCTCCTGCTCACCGTGGCTGTGACGATGCTCGGCATCAACACCGACGGCGTCAATGGCGCGGTCCACGCCAATACCTTTAGTAAGTCGCAGCAGTGCATCTACCGGTTCTTCCTCATCAAAATTGATTATTTCGGCTCCCTGTTGGCGCGCCATGCGCAGGCGGTCAGCATGTTTATCAATGGCAAACACCCGGGCAGCGCCCAGCAGAAAAGCACTGGCGATAGCAAACTGACCCACCGGGCCGCAGCCAAATACGGCAACCGTGTCACCGCTGGTGACCTCCGCGAGTTCAGCGCCGAAGTAGCCGGTAGGGAAGATGTCCGATAAAAGAATGGCCTGATCGTCGGTGATGGCATCAGGCAGTTTAATCAGTCCGACATTCGCATAGGGAATGCGCGCCTTTTCTGCCTGCAGACCATGAAAGCTGCCGGTGTTGGCAGGCCCGCCAAAAAATGCAGTGCCGGCCTGTTTGCCGTTGGGATTAGCATCGTCGCATTGCGCATAATAACCCGCACGGCAGTAGGAACAGTTGCCACAGGCGATGGTAGAGGGAATAACGACCCGGTCACCGATCTGCAGATTGCGCACATCATCACCGAGCGCTTCCACAACACCGACGCCCTCATGACCTAGAATTGTGCCTGGCTCCATCCCGCTGACGGTGCCGCGGATAAAATGCAGGTCTGTGCCACAGATGGCCGAGGCGGTTAAGCGCACGATAGCATCCGTAGGTTCCTGCAGTTGCGGTTCAGGTACATCCTCTAAGCGGATATCGCCCACCCCGTGAAAAACGACAGCTTTCATGGTGACCTCCATTGAGTTTTTAATGAGCGCGGGCAACTCCCTGCAGAACAGTATCGCTGGCCTGCTGGTTACGCGAACTGGCGATGTTGCCCAGCGACACTACACCGACCAGACGTTTCTCGCGATTGAGTACCGGAAGCCGACGCAGCTCGTTTTCCGCCATGTTTTCAGCTACGTGCTGAACATTTTCATCATCAAAGCAGTAACGGATATGTTTGCTCATGACCTCGCTCACCGGAGTGTCGCAATCAAGACCTTTGGCCACGGCGCGGATGGCAATGTCGCGGTCTGTGATCATGCCGACCAGTCGATCCTGGTCTTCAATCAGCAAGGCTCCGCTGTCGATCTCCGCCATCAGCGCAGCGGCTTTACGAATACTTTGTTCGGGAGTCAGGGTTTTAACGTCAGTAGTCATTACGTCGCGAATTTGCATGATGTTGTTCTCCACAAATTGGTTGAACGGGGCTGGCAGTGGCCAGCAGTAACGCGCTTTTTTTAAACATCTCGTTGTAAAAGTTGCGACTGAAAGGCACAGCGCAAGTTCAGTGATAAAAAGAGGCTTTGTTGATTAATTACGGTGCTGCGGAAGCCATGGGGAAGCTGCCGCCGGAGATGCGGAAAGACCGCGTACAACAGAGCATTCTGTTATACGCGGCAGTAACAGCGCGATCCTGCGATCGGGTTTTTTAATTTATTTGGTGGTGTCTCTGACGATGTTTCTCGTTATGGTGTTCGCCATGTCGCTTGCCATTTCTTTCACTGCGGGGCCTTTTTGTCGGGTCTCCAGGACAAACAACAACAGTGAACGGTTGGTCACCACAAAGAGATGATTAAACGCATAACTTTCTTCATCAAACGGCGTGGGCCGATTGGTGTCGATCAGACATTTCCAGGCGTCACCGCCAGCAACTTCGGGCAGATTGAAGTTAACGACGCCGTCGTGGGCATTGAGTACTAACAATAGGGTCGAGTCACTGCCGGGGCGGCGGATACCTGTGGGTTGGGCGCGGCCGTCCATCAGCATTCCAAGACAGCGGGCGTTGCTATCCTGCCATTGCTCTTCGGTCATTTCATTGCCGCAGGGGGAGATCCAGGTTACGTCTTTTACGCCCAGCTCTTCGTTGTACATACCCACCAGGAACCGGCCGCGGCGCAGGATGGGGTAGGAGCGCCGCAGAGCGATCAGCCGTTTGGTGAACGCCAGCATGGTGGCCTGGTGTTCATCCAGATTCCAGTTGATCCAGTTCAGCTCGTTGTCCTGGCAATAGGTGTTGTTGTTGCCCCGCTGGGTACGACAGAATTCGTCGCCAGCCACCATCATAGGGGTGCCCTGAGAGAAGAGCAGGGTGGCCATCAGGTTGCGCATCTGACGCTGGCGTACCTCGATGATGTCTTTCTTCTCAGTGGGTCCTTCCCAGCCATAGTTGTACGACAGGTTGTTGTCGGTGCCGTCGCGATTGTCTTCACCGTTCTCGTCATTGTGCTTGTCGTTGTAGGAGACCAGGTCGTGCAGGGTAAAACCGTCGTGGGCGGTGATGAAGTTGACCGATGAGTGAGGCCGCCGCCCGCGCTGGTTGAACAGGTCGCCGGAGGCGGTGAGGCGACTGGCCAGCTCCCCCAGCTGACCGCTGTCACCGCGCCAGAAGGAGCGTACATTGTCGCGGTAGCGGTCGTTCCACTCGGCCCAGCCGGGAGGGAAGCCACCGACCTGATAGCCGCCGATGCCGCAGTCCCAGGGTTCAGCAATCATCTTCAGGCTGCTCAGCACCGGGTCCTGGCGCACGGTCAGGTGAAAGCCGTGGCGCTCATCGAATCCGTCCTCCGGGTGCCGCGCCAAGATGGTGCCCAGATCAAAGCGGAAACCATCCACACCCATCTGGGTCGCCCAGTAGCGCAGGGAGTCGGTCACCATGCGCAGCACGCAGGGGTGGTTTAAATCGAGGGTATTGCCGGTGCCGGAGTCATTGATGTAGTAGCGTTTGTTGTCTGGCAGCAGGCGGTAATAGGTGGCATTGTCGATGCCGCGCATGGACAGCGTCGGTCCCATCTCATTGCCTTCGGCGGTATGGTTGTAGACCACATCCAGAATCAGTTCGAGCCCGGCATCGTGGATGTGCGCCACCATCTCCTTGAATTCATTAAGGTGACCACTCGCGAGATAACGCGCGTGGGGAGCGAAGAAGGCGATGGTATTGTAGCCCCAGTAATTGCGCAGACCTTTTTCCAGCAGATGCTGATCCTCGACAAAGCCGTGCATCGGCAGCAGTTCGATGCTGGTCACGCCCAGGTCCTTGATGTGCTGTAACAGCTCCCGGGTCATCAGTCCGGCGCAGGTGCCGCGCAAATGTTCGGGTACGGCCGGATGCAGCATGCTGAGGCCGCGGACATGGGCTTCGTAGATGATCGTGTTATCCCAAGGGATGCGTTTTACCTGGTGGTTGCCCCAGGTGAAAGCCGGATCGACCACCTTGCATTTGGGGACAAAGGGCGCACTGTCCCGCTCGTCAAAACTCAGATCTCCATCCGGCGAACCAATGGTGTAGCCGAAGAGGGCTTCGGACCACTTCAGTTCTCCCACGAGTTGTTTGGCATAGGGGTCAATCAGCAGCTTGTTGGGGTTGAACCGGTGTCCAGCTTCCGGCTCGTAGGGGCCGTAGACCCGGTAGCCATACACCTGCCCGGCATGAGCGTCCGGCAGATAGCCGTGCCAGATCTCATCGGTGTATTCCGGCAGTTCAATACGTTCAAGCTCCGTCGTGCCGTCTTCATCGAACAGGCACAGCTCCACCTTGGTAGCATGAGCGGAAAAGATCGCAAAGTTGACACCCAGGCCATCCCAGGTTGCGCCCAGCGGAAAGGGATGGCCTTCAGTAATACGTGAGCGTTGTTTGATCTCTGGTGCTACTGGTTGTCTGGCCATGATGCTTTTCCCTTATGAATGACTGGATCGATGAGGATAACGGCTGGCGATTGCAGGTCTCCCGGGCACAGCAAAACCTCAGCCGAAGCCGTTTCGGATGAGTTCGACCGTGCCCGGTGTGTCTTAAACGGAACCTTTAAACCCGTCAGTCACGGGTGTGAGCTGGGTTTCCAGGGTGTCGTTGACCACCTTGGCTTTTTTCTGCCGGGTAGTCTTGGCCACGGTGGTCTTGGATTCGGCCGCTTTTTTCACCGTTTTTTCGGCAGCAGGTTTTTTGCTGCGGGATTTCTTCGCCGGCGCGGCTGCCTTGAGTGCCTCGCTGACAGGTATCTCAGCATCAATAACGCCCGCGCCGTTGGTCGCGCTGGGCTGTGGCTGCCCCTCCGCCTGAGCGGCCAGCTTGCAGGCCATCTCCCAGTGACGCTGGTGCTGACCGTGGGGCCTGCCTTCGGATTCCCAGATCTGGTACGCGAATTCGCGGACGCGGTTCTCATTGAGGTTCATGGTTGTTTCTCCGTGTATCGATTTAGGTGTGATGGGGTACAGCAGGATCGTGTTTTATGTAGAGCAGGTTGACCGGAAACTCCGCCAGCACCTCCGCCACGGCCAGCGCGCCCTGACGGGGCTTGATGGCGGAAGAAAAAACGCCGGACAATTCACCGGCTGGTGCGTGACGCAGGGGGTCCGGCAGCAGGATGCGGGTATCGCCCCAGCTGGCCGGGTCAGGCAGGGGCGTCGTCTGGGTGCCCAGCAGCCCGGCCACCAGACGTGGCGCCACACCGATCACATATTCAGCGCCGTGGCGGCGGCAGAAGGCGACTATACGTCCCGCCTGTTCTCCCTCCACCTCCAGCGCTTCGTAATTGCCCAGGCAGAACAGCTCCGCATGGGCTTCCCGCAGGTTCAGTACCGCTGACAGCAGGTGTTGCTTGATACGGCCGTCGCGCCACTGGGTAACCAGCTCCTGCAGATGGGAATGAGTCGAAAGTGCGGCCACCCGGGCCGGAAAATCCACGGGCCGGCGGTTATCCGGGTCTACCAGACTGAAGTCCCAGAATTCCGCGCCCTGGTACAGATCCGGTACGCCCGGCAGGGTCGAGCGCAGCAGGCTCTGGCTGAGGCTGTTGACGGCACCCGCGGGCGCAATGGCCATGGCCGCCGCCGCTATGTCGCGGCGCAGCTCCCGGTGGCGCTCGCCGGTCAGAAGAGCGGTGAGGAAGTTCCGGCAGACATCTTCATAAGCCGCGTGAGGTGCGCTCCACAGGGTCCGCAGTTTGGCTTCGCGCAGTGCTTTTTCCTGCCAGCGCAGCATGCGCTCCTGATAGGCTCCCATGGCTTCTGTATCGTCCGGGTCCAGCCGCAGCGGCCAGCTGCCCAGCAGCGTCTGGTAAAGCATCAGTTCATCGGCGGGAGAGGGCGCCAGACCGTCATCCAGTTCCTGGCGCAGATCACTGGCCGCCTGCTGCCACTGCTGCACCTTCTCGCTGAACCACACTGCTCGTTCGCTCAGTACGCCCAGGCGTGCCCGGGTATCTTCGCCGCGCTTGTGATCGTGGGTGGCGGTGGTGAGCAGGTTGTCCGGGAAGTGGGCGGCGCGCTCGCTGCAGCGGTGGTGGAAGTCTTTCAAGGAGATGGAAAAGTGTTGCGGATCGAAGCCTACATCGTTGCGTGCCAGGGTCACTGCTGACCGATAGCAGGCGGTATCTTCCACGGCTTTGGCGGCTGCGGGCGAGGTCAGCTGCTGGAACCGTGTGATCACTTTGCGCCGTTGTTTGCGATGGGGACCAGGGGGCAGGTCGCGCAACCGCTGGCCACCCAGCCAGAGGTCGAGATAGTTCAGCAGCGGCCAGTCACTCTCTGCCAGTGTGGTGCGGGCGCCGGCCAGGGCCTGTTCAAAAACCTCCCGGTCCTGCACCGACCGGCCCATCACGCCGGCGTAGGTGCGGTAAACGGGGAAGTGAACAATCAGCTCAAACAGCGCCCGGCGGATAGCGCCGAGGGTGATGTCGCGGGTGTGGACATCGGTGCGCGCCACCAGCAGCAGCTCGTGGGCCAGGCTCTCGAAGTCGCCCGCTAGGGAGCTGGACAGCACCAGCGCGCGGGCTTCGCGCACCTCCTCCATAAAATTGGCGGTGCGGCCGGTAAAGCTGGTCCACAGATCGCTGAGCGGGATTTCGCCCACCGGGTCCTGCTGCAGCAGGGACAGGTCGTTCATGAATTCGTAGCCGGTGGTGCCGTCGGTGAGCCAGTCGGCGGGCAGGCGTTCGCCGTCGCCCAGGATCTTTTCCACATAGATGGGCAGGTGTTCGTGACGCAGCTCCGGCGGACGTTTGGCCTGCAGACTGTTGAGGCGGCGACGCAGCTTGCGACAGTAGGCGCGCGGGTTGGCCAGCCCGTCCACATGGTCGATCCGCAGCCCGTCCACCAGCCCCCGTTCAATCAATTCGAAGATCTTGGCGTGGGTCGCTTCGAAGACTTCGGCTTTTTCTACCCGCAGACCGCCCAGCTCATTGACGTCGAAGAAGCGTCGCCAGTTGATGTCATCCGCTGCCGTGCGCCAGCTGGCGAGGCGGTAATGCTGGGCTTCCAGCAGATTGTGCAGACGATCGAAGGCTTCCTGGCTGAACTGGCCATCGGGCTTTACCCGGTATTTCTCCAAGGCCTGGGCCAGCCCTTCGCGGGCTTCGGGCGCCTGCGCTGCCCGGACGAGCTCCTGGCGAAGCTCCTGCGCGGCGTGCCAGTAGTCGGGGCTGCGCTCCAGCGCTTCAAAAGGCCGCACCAGCGCCAGCAGGGAGTCCACGCCGGTATTGCGCAGTATCTCGCCGTAGCTGGGTGGATACACGGGGAAGCGGTGATCATAGTGGCAGGTGTAGAAGGCGCCCTGTTCCGCGTCGAAGTGCAGATTGATTTCATCGGCCGCCAGGACTTCGCCGTAGTCTGTGCGCAGGAAGGGCACCAGCAGCTGACCTTTCAGCAGCGGGTCGTGGGAGTTCCACTGGATATCAAAGAAGCGGGCGTAGGGGCTGCTGATGCCCCATTCGAGCACGTCCAGCCACCAGGGGTTGGCATCGCCGCCGACGGCCATATGGTTGGAGACAAAGTCAGCAATCAGGCCCATCTTGTATTCGCGCAGGGCTGTTACCAGACGCTCGAGCGCCGCCTCGCCGCCCAGTTCAGGATTCACCCGTGTCGGGTCCACCACGTCATAACCGTGCATGGAGCCGCGCCGGGCAGTGAGCAGAGGGGAAGCATAGATGTGGCTGATCCCGAGCCGCGCGAAGTAGGGTACCAGGGGTACCGCATCATCCAGGGTGAAGCCCTGGTGGAATTGCAAACGGATCGTTGCGCGCAGCATACACATTCCTGTTCTCTAGAGGCTCGAAACCATCAAGGAATCTTTGCCTGTGCCAAAGGGGTTGTCTGTGGGATGACGAACACTTGCCCGCACGGCTGGAGATTAGGGAAACCCTTGCCAGCCGCGGGCTGTCACTGGGATCAACCCAGTGTCGCCATGGCACTGCGTGGCGGCAGGATGCCGTCGTGCCAATGGCTGCTGTCGACGCGATGACTGAACAGCTGGTGCCGGTTGCCGGGCGGTGATTCCAGTTTCACCATGGTGTCTGCCAGGTTGACGTCGATGCGCAACAGACTGCCGTTACCCAGCATCCAGGATGCGGATACCGCGCGTTCACCGAGGATAGTGACCTTTGCTACCCGCGTACCCGGCAGGTGGGGGGTGATGGCGCGGTGACGCAGCTCCAGCAGGGTCCGGTAGAACTGCCACCAGGCTTGATGGCCCGGCTGATGGCGCTCGCGGTAATCAATCATCGAATTGACGTAGGTCTGTGGATCATTGGGATCGGGGATCTTCTCGCGCATCTCGGGATGGCTGAACAGCTCGAACTCCTTGAACTCGTTGCGCCGGCCTTCGCACACCGCCTTGGCCAGTTTGGCGGGGTGGTCGGTAAAGTAGTAGAACGGCTGTCGGGTACCCCATTCCTCACCCATGAACAGCAGGGGAATCATGGGGCAGAGCAGCTGGAGCGTGACCACCGCCTTGAGCGAATCCTCATCGGTCAGCGCAATCAGCCGCTCGCCGAAGGCGCGGTTGCCGACCTGGTCGTGGTTCTGCAGAAACAGAACAAAGGCGGTGGGTGCTAGGTGTCCGCTGGGCTCGCCCCGGACGTGACCATGGCGACTTGCCTCGCCCTGGAAGATAAAGCCCTCGCTCAGAAAGCGCGCCAGCTTGGAGGTGGGTGATTCGACAAATTCGCTGTAATACCCTTCCTTCTCGCCGGTCAGCAGGTGGTGGAGGATGTTGTGTCCATCGTCATTCCACTGGGCGTTAAAACCCTGCTCGAGCAGGCTGGCGTTGTTGTCTTCGTTCTCCAGGATCAGGTGGATATGGCGGTTGCTGGGGATGGCGCTGCTGACCCGCTCCGCCAGTTCTACCAGAAAATCTTTCTCGCTGATGGCATGGACCGCATCCAGCCGCAGGCCGTCGGCCCGGTAATCCGCCAGCCACATCAACGCGTTTTCGCAGAAGAAGTCGCGCACCTGGCGGCGGCGGAAATCAATGGCGGCGCCCCAAGGCGTCTGGATGTCGTCGCGGAAGAAACCCTTGGCATATTGGCCGAGATAATTACCTTCCGGGCCGAAGTGGTTGTAGACCACATCGATGATCACCATCAGGCCGAGGCTGTGGGCAGTGTCAATCAGGTGCTTGAGTTCTTCGGGCGTGCCGTAACTGCTTTCCGGTGCGAAGATTTCTGCTCCGTCATAACCCCAGTTGCGGGCGCCGGGAAATTCGTTGAGCGGCATGAGCTCAATGGCGGTAACTCCCAGCTCCACCAGATGGGGCAGGATGACTTCCACCTCGGCAAAGCCACCCAGCAGGCCCACATGCAGCTCATAGATCACCGCTTCGTGCCAGGGGCGACCGCTCCAGTCATTGACCTGCCAGGCGTAAGCCCCGTGATCCACCACGCGGCTCATCCCCAGCACATCGTCCTGCTGTGCGCAGGAAGCCGGGTCGGGGACTTCCAGTTCACCATTGATGACAAATTTATAGCCGGTGCCGGCACCGCAGGGCACCAGCCGGCTGAACCAGCCATCCGCCAGCGGCTGCAGGTCGTGCAATTGACCGTTGTCGAGTTTGACGGCTACCGCAGCGGCGTCCGGTGCCCAGAGGGAAAACCGGGTCATGGCCTCCTGGGATAATGAAGTGCCCTGTTTCTCCAGCCGGGCACCATGGCGCGGAGCGAGCGTGTCCATCAGGCCAGCAAGCCTCCCTCTGAGGGAACCAGCTGGCGCACCGGCTCGCCGATCAGCGACCGGTACAGCTGGTCGTAAGGCTGTACAGACTCCCGCCAGGTAAGGGGCGCATGCATGGCTTTGCTGCGCATGGCGTGCAGCAGGTCCGGGCTGCGGAACACATTGAAGGCCCGCTGCACGGCCTTCCAGTAAGTATCCGGTTGTGCCCGGTGGAACAGGAATCCAGTTACTCCGTCGGTGATGGTGTCGACCAGCCCGCCGGTGTGGCGCGCGATAGGCAGTGAACCGAAACGCTGGGCATACATCTGGCTCAGGCCGCAGGGCTCGAAGCGCGAGGGCATCAGCAGGAAATCGCTGCCGGCGAACATCCGCCGCGCGTCGGTCTCGTTAAATCCGATATGTACGCCGATGTCGCGGGGGTAGCGTTCGGACAGCCGTACCAGCTCCTCTTCCAGGGCAGGTTCGCCGCAGCCGATGATGGCCAGACGGCCACCCGCTTTGACGATGGACTCGCTGATGGCCATGGTGAGGTCGATGCCTTTCTGCTGCACCAGCCGGGAGACGACAGCAAACAGAGGACCTTGGCTCGGGCGAAGGCCGAACATCTGCTCCACATAACGCGCATTGGCCGCCTTGCCTTCGCGGTAGCAGGGGTCAAAAGTCTTCACCAGATGATGATCGGTGCGCGGGTTCCAGTCTTCGTCGATGCCGTTGGCGATACCGCTTAACTGGCCGCGTTCAAATTTCTGCTTCAGCAGGCCGTCCAGGCCGCAGCCGAAGTTCGGGGTAGTAATTTCCCAGGCGTAGGTCTTGCTGACGGTGGTGATGTGGTCGGCGTAATTGAGCCCGGCTTTCAGGAATGACAGCTTGCCGTAAAACTCCATGCCGTCGATGTGCAGCGCTTCCTCCGGCAATTTTAACGATTCGCAGTACTCCTGATTGCATAGCCCTTGATAGGCGAGGTTGTGAATGGTGAACACCGTGGGGGTGTCCTGACCGCGCCAGCGGATAAACGCCGGGGCCAGACCAGCGGGCCAGTCATTGGCATGAACCAGATCCGGCTGCCAGCGCAGACCGGCTTTGTCCGCCGCAATCTCCGCGGCCGCCAGACCGAGGCGCGCGAACCGCACCGGATTATCCGGCCAGTCCTGACCATGGTTGTCGCCATAGGGTGTGCCCATCCGCTCATACAGCTCTGCACATAACAGCACATAGATAATCTGACCGCTGGGCAAATTCATGAGCGCGATACGGCAGGCAGGAATTTCTCCCTGGGCTGGCACGCTGCCAATGATACGCAGCGGAACACCACTGTTGATGATCTGCGGATAACCGGGAATCAATACGCGGATGTCGTAATCCGGTGCCAGTGCTTTGGGCAATGCCGATGACACATCACCGAGCCCGCCGACCTTTACCAGCTCACTGTATTCTGACGTAACAAACAGAATTTTCTTCTTCTGCTTTTCTGTTTGCGGTTTGCGCGAATATCGCTCGTTGCGCGTTAGCAGGACATCCAAATTTTCAAACCGGGAGAGCGCAACAGCGTGTCCCATAACTTCCTCCATTTATAAATACCTAGACTGCAAATAAATAAAAGTAATAACTGTAAAGAAAAATTTTTCACCGAAACCAACAACCACTCTTCAATGAAAAATTTTCTGCAATAAATTTAACGCCTGTTAATGATGACTGGGTCACATAAAAGAAGTTCTGAAAATTCCCTTTGAAAATCAAAAAAAATCTTGTGCTATGTCCATAACAGAAATACAGCCCGCTGCAACGTGCCGTGGCGCGTCGCAGAATTTTTCGGGCGAAAAATTAATTGTCTTATGGAGTTTTTGTCACGCTTTAAGCATGGCTGCACAAGTCAGCTGCTTTTGACAGCAAAGGACAGTGCCGGAACTTTCTCTGAAGCATCTGCTTCTATAACCCCACCAGGCCAGGCGAAACAGGACGTCTATTTATGCACAGCATCGAACAACTGATGAGCTTTTTAACGACCCAAAAATTAACGCTGGTAACCGCCGAATCCTGTACTGCTGGCATGCAGGCATCCATGTTGGCGGATATTCCTGGTTGTGGAGCAGTGTTGCATAACGGTTTCGTTGTCTATTCAAAAGAATCGAAGCAGGCATGTCTGGGCGTTAGCCTACATACCATCGAGATTTTTGGTCTCACCAGCGAAGAGGTGGCACGCGAGATGGCGATCGGTGCGCTTAAGCGAAGCAAGGCAGACATCGCTCTCGCAAATACCGGGCTTGCAGAGTCAGATGATGCGTTAAATGGCGTAGTATGTTTCGCCTGCGCAATGAGATGTCAGGGTGAACAGGTAGTAGTGAGCGAGACGTTGAAATTTGAAGGGGACCGTAATGATGTAAGGCGCGTAGCGTCCCGTTATGGGCTGCTGCGTGTTCCTTACTGGTACGACTGTCTGTGCCAGCCGCGAACTACACCGGAGGCTGACGCTCCGGTGCACTGATGGTGGAAGTCTCCACTTTTTCCTGTTCTTCTTCGCTGACGGTAGCGCGCAGTTTCGGTAATCCCTCTGGATAATTACATGCAATAAAGTTCACCATTTTTTCGCGCACGTAACAGCGAAGGTCAAAATTCTTTCCGGAATCCGGCGAGCTGACCAGCACCCGGATCTGAATGGAGTTTTCGGTCGTTTCGGTGACCTGCAGACCGGCCACCCGTCCATCCCATAACTCCGGTGCTTCTTTTACCAGACGATCCAGCTCCTTGCGCAGCGGATCAATGGGTACCGAATAATCCATCCAGAAAAATACCGAGCCGATAATCTGCGAGGTAGTGCGCGTCCAGTTCTGAAAAGGATTTTCAATAAACCATTGCAACGGCACGATCAGCCGGCGTTCGTCCCAGATCTTGACCACGACATAGGTGCCGGTAATTTCCTCAATGCGACCCCACTCGTTATTCACAATCACGACGTCATCGAGGCGGATCGGTTGGGTAAAGGCGATCTGCAGACCGGCAATTAAATTCCCCAAGACCGGCTTGGCCGCAAAACCCACGGCAAGACCGGCAAGACCGGCCGACGCCAGGATGCTGGTACCGAACTGGCGCGCGGCAGGAAAGGTGATCAGCATGGCTGCGCCGCCAAACAGCAACACAAAAAAACTCAGGGTCTGCACCAGCACCTTGGTCTGCGTTTGAATGCGCCGGGCATTCAGGTTGTCCACCACATTAACCGGGTGGTGGTGGATGACGACCTTCTGCACCGCCAGCACAGCGCGTGTGCCGAGCCAGGTAAATGCGCCGATGATCAGCAGCAGGGTGATGTGGCGCAGTCCTCCCATCCATAACAGTTCTTCCGGAGCAGCGGTCCACACCGTCTGCATGCCGAGCAGGGGCAGGATCAGGTGGATGGGCGCACGGGTCTGTTCGAGGAGCAGGCGTGGAAACAAAAAAGGTCGGGTAAAGCGGGCCAGGATGCGGGTCAGCAGGTGCGCGATAAACCACAGCAGCAATGCGACACCAATAGCGATGGCGATAGTTTTGAATTCGGGGAGATAAGGCATCCAGTCGATATTCATCGTCGCAACTCCGTAACGTTATCAGCGGGAATTCTTAATAGTGACTAGCTCGCTCCGGTGGGGTTCAGTGGAGGTGCGGCTATTGATGGATGGCCAACATAAGCTGAAATTCTGCAGAACATACCGGCCGAGGTATGTTGCGACAGATCGAGCTGGAAGATTTATCCGCCAATCGTTTCGGCCCCGTGATATTCGTCGTCAATCCTGTTGCACAACCCTTGACTGCGCATCGATGTGCAGTAAAGTGACACGGCTGGTCGATCCAGCGTTTGAAGCTGTTGCACAATAGTTTCAACACATCAGGATCGAAGATATGCCGGTCACGGCGTCTAATAAGAAAAAAGGAAAAGTTATGTCCCTCCTGACCCCGCAACGGCCCGCGCTGCGCGTTGCCGATTTGCTGCAAACGGTTCATCGGATTTTCTGTATTTGCTGCGCGCTGATTTTTTCCTGGTTGTTTCTGGGTGTGCTGTTTGAAAATAAAATCTACAGCTTCAATACGTTGGCGGTGATCTTTTCGATTCTTTGCTGGCTGGTGGCGACGGTGTATCTTTATCGCGCTCTGAATCGTCATGAAGCGCTGTTGATACGCTGGGAGAAGCACATCATTGCCGTCATCATGGTGGTGGTCTTTACTGTGCAGTTAAATCTTGGTTACTGGCTGGCGGTGGAGACTTCCTGGGATACCGAAGCGGTGTATCGCGGGGCGGTCAATTTATCGTTGCACGGTAATCTGGGAAACTACCGCGAGTATTTCCATATCTTTCCTCACAACCTCGGTGCAACGGCACTGCTGGGCTGGCTGTTTTCGGCGGGTGCAGCAGTGGGGGTTGAAGACCTTTACTGGATAGGTACTGTCTACAATGTCATCTCTCTGACCCTGGGTGTCTGGCTGGTTTACGGCATCGCGCGGGAATTAAAAGATGTAAAACACGGCCTGCTCGCCCTGTGGTTCGTTGTCACCTGTCTTCCTCTGCAGTTCTACACCCCGGTGTTTTATACCGATACGCTTTCCCTGCCGTTTGTCGCGGGAGTCTATTATTTTTATCTGCGGCTGTTGAAGCAGGACGTTTTTCACAAGCGCCTGCTGCTGGGACTGCTGGTGGGCGCACTCTGCGCTTTGGGAGCACTGATGAAATTTTCCGCGGCCATTGTGGCGATCGCCATCCTCGCGGATCTGGTTCTCCGGCAACAGCTGTGGCGGCAGCGTTACAGTGTGGTGGCAGCGCTGGTGATCTTTTTTATCCTGCTAAAAAGTTTTACCAGTTATCGCGATAACCACCTGCTTGATGAGCGTTATTCCGACCTCAAGCGTGTACCCCATGCGCACTGGGTGATGATGGGTTTGAAAGGTAACGGTTCCTATAACAGCGAGGATTACACCTTTACCTACCGCTTCCGCACCTATGAACAGCGCCAGAACGCTAACCTGGTGCAGATCCGCCAGCGCATCGCGGATTATGGTTTCTGGGGGTATCTGGAATTTCTCAACCGCAAGCAGCAGTTGAATTTCGGCAGCGGTATTTATGGTGTGCCCGAGATGATCGATGACAATCCTCTGCGGCCCAATGCACTGCACCAGTTTGTGCTGGATGGTGGACGTTATTTCGATTACTTCAAGATTGTGGCCCAGGGCCATCACGTGTTGTTGTTTCTACTGATCATCTGGGGAATGTGGTACGACGCTGTGACCCGCAACCGGCAGGCGGTGACAATCTTTGCCGCGCGCACGGCAGTGCTGGGGATTTATCTGTTCCTTCTGCTGTGGGAAGCTAATTCCCGTTATGTCTTTAACTTTATTCCGTTGTTTGTGATCTGCGCGGCCTACAGTTTTCCCTATGCCTACCGGACCCTTGCCGCTTTACGCCAGGCCTTTCTGGAGGTGCTGCGCCCCATCGATGAACAGGAAGCCGCCTGAGTTGAGAGCGTGACCCGTCGCCGTCCCACAGGTTGCCGCGACTTTAACCACGGCGGATGCAGATAGCGATTGCGGCGCCGCCATGGCGTCGGTTATCGTAAGTCTTCGGCTTACAGGGTTCGGTCAAGGGGAGCTCCTGATATTCATTTCTTCAGTGCCCCCGGATAAGTTCCCGAAAATAAAAAGTAACGAAGGCTTATAACAATGAATCAACTGGCATTGACGGCGCGTCGGATTTTATCCATCGACGTATTCCGCGGCATGACTATCTTCACCATGGTGTTCGTCAACGAACTGGCGGGGGTATCCGATATTCCCCGATGGATGAAACATTTTCCTGCCGATGTGGACGGCATGACTTTTGTCGATCTCGTATTTCCGGCATTTTTATTTATCGTAGGCATGTCCATTCCTTTTGCGATCCAGGCACGGCTCAATAAAGGCGATTCCATCCAGGAGGTGTTGAAACACATCGGTCTGCGCAGTCTTGCCTTGATTGTGATCGGTGTGTTTATGGTTAATGCCGAGTCCGGTTACCAGGCAGATGCGATGGTTATCCCCATCTCACTTTGGACGCTGTTGATGTTCGGCTGCGTACTGTTGATCTGGTCGCACTATTCGAACAGGGTGCCGCCGTTGGTGATTCATGGTGGCAAGGCTCTGGGTGTGCTCGGCCTGCTGGTGTTGTGGGGTTTGTATCGTGGGCCCGACAGCGCTGGAATGACACCCCAGTGGTGGGGCATTCTCGGTCTGATCGGCTGGGCCTACTTGATTGCCGGCATTATTTATATCGCCAGCTACCAATGCACCAGGCCACTGCGGCAGCTCATCACCCTGATGGTCGCTGCGGTGGTGCTGTTGGTGATTTATTTCGCATTAAATGCAATCGCAGGACAGGATATTCCGATCCTGCAGACGCTCGCTGATAATAATCGCAATCATACCCACGCTGCCATTGTGCTGGGTGGAGTGATCATGGCGTTGCTGTTTTATCACCCGGCCCTGTATTCCTTTGGGCACCAGCATTATTTTATCTTTACGTCGGTGGTGGGATTGCTGGCGTTTATCGTCTGGGAATTTTCACCCATCTCAAAAATCTGGGCCACGCCAAGCTGGGCGCTGTTCAGCGTGATGTTCTGCTGCATTATCTTCGGTTTAATTTATTGGCTGGTGGATGTTTATCAACAGCAGGCATGGTGCCGGTTGTTTGAACCGGCGGCGGTGAACCCGCTGCTGGTTTACATCCTGCCTTACATTCTATTGTCGTTTCTGGGGTTGTTCGGCATCAGCCTCCGCCCCGAATTTTTCAATGCAGACATGGCGGGAATCATCTGGAGTTTCATGTTTTCCATCGTCATCATGCTGATCGGCGCGGGCCTTACCCGAGCCGGCCTTCGGTTGAAGGTGTAGGGCGTGAGGTGATAGCGAGTGAGTATCGGATTATAGTTTTGGCTCGTCTGAACTACGTGCAGAGCGTGTGTAGTGAGATTTAGTCGGATTACGCCTTCGGCTAATCCGACCCACGGCTACGGTCTGTATTGTCGGTTGTCGGATTACGCTGCGCTAATCCGACCTACGATTGGATGTTTGAAAGCGAAAATTAGGTTTCCATGCGATGGTTATTCGGAAATAACAATTAACTTTCCGCGTAGGTCGGATTAGCGCAGCGTAATCCGACATGGACACTCACCCGCCATGATTTACATGGACACTCAAACCCGACCACTTATCTCACGACGAACCACCACCTGATTTGATGACGCTGTCGTGCCGTCTAAAACGCGCCTGTTGCCGTTGCGCCGCTGCCGGTGTTCAGGTAATTGTTCGCACCCGGTTCCCACACCACGCCTGCGCCGGGATTATTTTCTTCCCGCTTCACACACTTCCATTCAACTGTTGTGCTGGCGGGTAAATAAATGGTGCCGGTCCAGGTCGGATAGGCTGTCGGATCGAGCTTTACGGCATTGGCTACGGACCAGTAACCCAGGGTGAGATGATTGCCGGTAACGTAGACACTCTGGCCCATATAAGTGGCGCCGTTCTGACATACAAAATTCACCGCGACAGTTCCCCCTGCACTGCTGGAGCTGGAGTGGCTTACCTTGGCGTCCATATGGATCGCCGAGGCGCGCCGTGCGCCCAGATTAAAGCTGGCGTGACCATCGTTGCCGACACTGATGGTCGGTCCGGTGCAGGTGCCATTGATAAAATTACCATTCACAATATCGCAATAAACACCTTCCGCCAGACCGGTTTGAAGGCTGGTGTTCAAGGCGCCACTGCTCTCGCCATTGATAACCACAAAACCGCGGTTGCCGCGGCCAAAGGCGATTTGATTTGCGCCGTTATCCCACCAGTTGGATACGTAGAACGCACTTTGTGTAACGTTGCGGAAACCCACCATATTGGCAATCTCGCGATTACGGTGCTCGCACAGCCAGCCGCCGGAACAGGTATCAGCAGCGTGGTGTGGCGGACCCTGGTCATGATCTTCCCAATCGTAACTCGACATTACTTTCGGATAACCATAAGGCCAGGCCAGTGCAAAAACATGCGCGATGTTATTCACGTCCATGCCATCTTTGTGCGTAATAATATTGGCAGTGTTCTGCCGTTGATTATCGTGATTGGCCACAAAGGTGATCGCATCCATACTGTTGAGCCAGCCGCTCCACAAACCGATATTACGCAGTTCATGCAAGGGACCGCGCCCTTTGAAGTAATGGCCAAGGGTATTAGAAAAATTAAATTCCGTGACATCGCCGACGTAGGTGTACTGGCCGGGCTGTGCCGGCTCGCCGCCCGCACCGATCACTTCCTGATAGATGTAGGGATCGCCATTCAAGCGATTAACAATGTCCGCTATATCGGCTGCGGGCATATGTTTGGCCGCGTCTATTCGGAAACCTGCCACGCCGAGGCCGATCAGGTCATTCATGTAGTCAGCAATCTTGCCCCGCACATAATTCGATTCGGTTTTTAAATCGTTCAAGCCCACCAGATCGCAATTCTGGATTGACCAGAGATCAGTGTAATCAATGTCATCGGTGCAGGTGTGGAAATCATTGGAGCCGTAAGGAACCTCCGGAAAATTGCGATTGCCGGCTGACATATGATTGATTACGGCATCGACATAGATATCTACGCCAGCCGCTTTGCAGCGCGCAACCATGCTGGCAAATTCCGCGCGCGTACCTGAGCGCCCTTCAATGGCATAACTGACCGGCTGGTAACGCGTCCACCACTGATTGCCAGCGATGGATTTCTGAGGCGGTGAAACCTGTACCGCCGCATAGCCTTTGGGACCGAGATGATTTTCACACTCGCTGGCGATGGCGTTCCATTGCCATTCAAACAGGTGGACAAAGACGGTCTGCGCCCTCACAGACACGGATAGAAACAGGTTGAGCAACAACACGACGATCAGTGAATTTTTCATGATGGAAGATCCTGCTAAAAAGATTATGGTTATTTTTCCAGTGGCGTGCCGGCCATACGCTGGGTAAGAGTGTAAGCCAAAAATCAGACAGCGGAAGCCGTTGGGTATTGTTGATAGCAGGGAAATTCAGAGAGAAAAAAATGAGGTTATTTCAGGAAGTTATATCAAAAAATTTTCTGCCGGGTTATTTAACAATCTTGATGGTCTGAATACGTATGCATTTATAAACCCCCTCGTTTCTATAGGGGAACAACCCTATCCAAATAATTTTTTTGAATATCGTCCTCTGAAATGGATGGAGTAATGAATACGTATTCAATAATGCAGGGCGAGGAAGGTATAGAGCGGTTAATCAAGCCTGTGCTCATCTTCATCGTCATTTTGTTCATCTTCCTCGTCCGGCTCATCAAGTTCGTCCTGGGCCACCATAAATATCACTAAAGGAACAACCGCCAGAAGGCAAAGGCTGAAGATTGAGATGGCCCAGAGGTCGCTGGTGAAGATTTTCATCATGTCCACCAGATGAACGAAGCCGTAGCTCAGGGCGGCCAACGCGAGGAGGGCGGGAATCAATAGAAGTTTGCGGACAAAGTATTTCATGGGGTCACCAAAAACGAAGCGGCTTAGCGGGTGAGAGCATAGCAGATTTATATCCGATACGTTTTTCATATTCGTACGTTTAGGTAATGCTTTAACGCGCCAATTTGTAGCTTTTTGTAATTCGCGGGGGTGAAAGGTTTTTATTTTCGCGGACATGGGGTAAAAGTCCGGTGAATCATTTGATTCATGATATTCAGCCCTTTAATCATTGGAGGATTTATGAAAAATAAACATAATTATCAGTGGCGTTATTTCCTGGCCTTTCTCTGCATCATCGGACTCAATGCCTTTACTGCAAATGCCTTGGCGGGGTCGCCCGCGCTTGGGGTCGATGATAAATTGCGTCCCGGTCCTGTGGAGCGACCATTAAAGATCTTTAAGTATGCCGAATCGACGCAGTGCAATGATGATGGCATCCCTCTGAAGAAGATGGCAGAGGAACTGAAGGCTGCGGGTATCCGTTACACCTGTGCGCAACGCAATTTCGACGGTATGGCTTATCCTGCGGTATGCGGTGGTGCAACCGGCGAGATCAATGTGTTCCGTATTTACTCTTCCGATCTCCCGCTGGCGCGCCGCCTGGGCTATGCCCCGGTATCCACTTTACCGCAATATCAGGATCGTCCCTGCAACGAAACTACCAAAGTCTTTAAATACGATGGCTCGCGCCAGTGCGAAAACAATGGTATTCCACTGGATGTCATGGCACAGGAGCTGATCGGTGGCGGTGTTGATGTGATCTGTTCGCAGAAGGGCAGCAATGGCATGGCCTATCCGGCTGTCTGCGGCGCGGGTACCGGAGCTATCAACGTGTACCTGATTCATCAGGAAAATCTCTCCGATGCGGAAGCCTTGGGTTTCAGTTCTGTTAATGAGTTACCGAATTACCTTGATACTCCCTGCCATTAAGATAAAAAGCGCAGCGTTTAGCGCTGCGCTTTTTTCTATCTCATCAGCTCACTAAATTTACGTCATTTTTTCGCGCTTCTTGCAGAGCCGTTGTCGGATTACGCTTTGCTAATCCGACCTACGGGAGATGCAGGGCTTGGTTGAAGTGTTTTTCCAGGGTGGCTTTTATCTGTAGATAGTGGCTGAGCTGCAGGCCGGTCTGGGGAGCGATCAGCTCACGGCACTGGGACAGGTCGAGATCGGTGATATAGCAAGGGTAGGATTCACCGCCGCTTCGCTGCGTCAGAATATAGTGTGCGACCTGGTGCCAAACCTCCGCGCCGTGCTTGAGGACAGAGAACTCCTGCTCGTTGCAAAAAAGGGTATAACCCAGCCTGCCTTCACTATCCGGCTCGGCAATAGCTTTAACCTCGATATAACCGGGTGGCGCTGTGTCGCTGCTGATCCGGCGCTTCTCCAGATAACCCTGCTGCTGTTTTACATTGCCCATCACCTCGAAAAACTGCGGTCCCTGCAGACTCAGTTGGGGCGATGTCATATCGTGGCTCACACTTTGCCGTTCCATGACTGAGCGGATAAACCGGTCGAGCGGCCGCAATAAATTCTGGGCAGTGTGATAGGGCGCGTCATAGAAAAACAATGAGCCTTTCTCATCAATGACTGTGACTGTGGCCGCCATCCGCTCCGGATGCGGCTGATAAAAAACGTAAACACCGGGAGCACTCACCGCAGCAAAAAGTTTCAGCGGTTTATCGCGCAGACCCTGCCGGTCAATCACCAGCGGACTGTGGATCACCTGCGCATTGCCCAGTTTCTCCAGCAGCATCTCATAGGTTTTGTAACGGGTAATATGGGGTTGTTGTTGAAGATACTGCAGCAGCAGATATTCATCGCCCATCTCCAGGATGTAGCGACTGTTGTGCGAGCGATTTTTCGAGTAAAAACAAACGAGGATATCCCGCCACAGTTCTTGAAGCCGCTGGGTGATCGCAGCGCCCTGACCGCTGCTGAAGCAGCGGATGGTGAGTTCCGGCAATGGCAGGCCACGGCCGGGTGGCACCATGCGGAAATAATGGAACAGGCCATTGATCAGGGCATCGTTGCCGTAGTGGCGGCACACAATCTCATGCCAGGAATTAATCTGAATAACATCCAGCGTTAATACCAGGTTTTCACGGAAACCACCGTAACCGAGCACGTCGCGCTGGTTGCTCAGCATCTGCATGCCTTTTTTATGCAGTTCGGCCTGGGGCTCCACGCCGATGTTGAACAACAGCATCAGGCGCATGGGCTGGGCGCTCTGTTTAAATGCCTCATGAGCAACCGGTGGCAATGGCAGAGGCAGCCATTGATGCAGGCTGTGCAGGAGTTGCTGCCGCTGAATAGTACTGAGCTGGAAGCGGGTGCTGATGATATCCAGCCGGGTGTCCAGGGTGAGCACACCATTGCAATAACTCCAGAGCAGCAGCTCCACCAGATTGCGTGAACGCTTGATGGGCTCCGCCGGGGTAGTGCGCATCTGCAGTTCCTGATGGCTGCCGCGGTAAAGATGCCAGCGTGCCTGTCCGTCGTATTCTTCCTGCACAAAACACAGGGCCTCTTCGCGCAGATCGCCGGAGATGCCAGGATTGATCCATTCAATCTTGCCCGCTTTGCGTTCAAAGGCAGCGTGCAGCTTGCGGCCGAGGATCATCAGTTCATCATTGGTGATCGTGGCCTGAGTAAAATTATTTTTGTTGATCTCACTCAGCAGTCGATAACTGTTACTTAATTCATTCACCAGCAAGGTGCGCTCGGCGATAACCTGCGGCGCTTTCCAGTTAAGGTGACTGTCCAGCAGGTGCAGATGGTGCGGTTGCCAGTGCCACTGGTGTACCAAGGACTCCAGCAACAGACGCTGCCAGGACTTTCGCAGGCTGCGGCTGCCGCGGGTCAGAGGTTTATTAACCTTGAAATAAAAACAGCGGCGTACCAGCTCCAGTCGCTGTGGCTGAGCCCGGTGGTTGAGATATTCTTCCAGCCGCTGATAGATCATCACGTAAGGGTCCAGCGCATTGGCGTCGGGCGTGGACTGATAGATTGCCCGTTTGAAAGTCAGGGCGAGCGGTTCACTGTTGGTATCGCTGGCATAGGTTTCCAGCAGCAGAAGTTTCAGAACAGATTTATGGGGAGCTTCGATACTTTTATAAAGCTGCCAGATACCTGCGCCGATAAATTCACTGGGCGGAATCTTTGGCAGGCCGCCAAAATCTATCACGTCCTTTTCCGGAAGAAATCGTTTGCTCAGCAATGTATTGGTGTAGCTGTCGTAATTGTTTTCCTGACTCGCAGGAACAAACCACCACAGCGGCACTTTGCCGGCCAGCCATAAAGCAGTGCGATAAAATTCATCGAGTAATAAAAAATGCTGTGCAGACCCGCTGCCTTCGCTGCTGAGCTGGGCCGCTCTGCCGTCACGGAAACTCTGGCAGTTCATCAGAAAGAAGTGAGCTTCCAGATGGATATGCTGCTCGGCCCACTGGCTGATGCGTTGACATTTGCTGTGCAGGTCAGCGAGGGCCTGTGCAGGCAAATCATCGGCGTGGCAGATCCAGATATCCAGATCGCTGGTATCGCTCTGCGCAATCGTCCCCATGCTCCCCATGACGAACAGCGCATCTATAGCTGGCCGGCTGGCGGTGAGGTCGCGGTTATAGCTGAAGCTCCGCGCCAGGGTTTTGGCGATATGCAGTTCATCTTTGCCAGGTGTGTAGTGGTGAATACCACAGGCGGCCTGATGGGAGAAATAGCCGGGCAGCATCGGATGATTGACGTGGAACAGCAGCGGCAACAACGTCAGAAACTGTTGTTGCCGCTCAGACAACGCCTCTGCAGTGCGCTGGCAGCGCTGTTGGTTCAGCTCGATAAAGCGCTGCCGGATGAGGCTGAGCTGCTTGCGGTCAACGCCGTCTGCAAGGTCATGGATGTCGATGATGGTGGAGTGCATGGGTAAAATCGGAGAGCCTCGGCAACAGGAAAGCACGGCAATATAAAGCCCGGAACAAAGATGTTCGCACGTCTAAATATAGCGCTGATTATCGTAAATGCTTGCCGGAATTTGCTGGATCGGTAATTTATATACCGTTGATGTCTTTCTTCGTTATACCTGTGCGCACCATGTCTGACAAGGTACGGTAAAGCATGTCCGGCTTGATAGGCTTGCTGAGGTAGCCGTCCATACCCGCCGCCAGGCAGCGTTCCCGATCGCCGCGCATGGCCTGAGCTGTGATGGCAACGATTGGCACCACCGGATTGACCTGGCCCTGACGAATTGCACTGGTGGCTTCATAACCATCCATCTCCGGCATCTCCAGATCCATCAGGATCATGTCAAACCTATGGCCTTCCCGCGCGAAAAGTTCCACTGCTTCACGGCCATTGTTGGCCACCTGCACCTGCACATTTTTTTTCTTCAGGATGCCCCGGGCCACCTGCTGATTGACCAGATTGTCTTCTACCAGCAGGACGCGCAGGTTGCACAGGTATTCGTCATCGTCGACGGATTCATCGCTGTCCGGGGACATTAATTTATGCAGGGGATGGTCCTGGGTGATGACCTGGCTGATGCTGTCAAACAGGCGCGATTCGCTGACGGGCTTGGCCAGAAAGCCATCCACCAGCATGGCATTGTCATTGTCTTTAAAAATTTCATCGCGATGATAGGAAGAGATCAGCAGCACCACGGGTACATTGCGCAGGGTGGTGTCCTGTTTGATCATCGCGGTAGCCTGCAGACCGTTGATCAGCGGCATCTTGTAATCCATCAATACCAGATGGTACGGCTTGCCTGCGGCATCGGCTGCGCGGATTTTCTCCAGTGCATTGGCTGCACTGTCGGTAAGGTCGGTATGCATCTGCAGGCTGTGCGCCGTGCTGGCGATGATGTTGCGGGCGATGGTGTTGTCATCCACCACCAGGGTACGCAGTTTATTCAGCGAATGCGGTTGCTCATGCACGGAGCGGGCGCCGATGTGGCTGTTTTCAAACCGTGCGGTAAAGCTGATTTTGCAGCCCTGGCCCTCTTTGCTGCGGATCTGAATTCGACCGTCCATCAGCGACACCAGGTGATTGCAGATACTCAGCCCCACGCCATCGTTACCGCGCGGATCCGGCCCGCCTTTCAGCAGAATGGCCTGTAATTGTTCAACCTGCTCCGGACTCATGCCTACGCCGAAGTCCGTGATGGTAAATTCCAGCGTGACATATTTGGTATTGGATTTGACCCGCGTGACCCCGACCACCACCTGATTGGTGGTGGAGTACTGCAAGGCATTGGTAATCAGGTGGCTGATGATCTGCGACAGACGCGAGGCATCGCCGCGCAGAAAACGGGGTACATCACTGTGGATGTCGTACACAATATCCACGGTGCGATGCAGCGCGCTGATTTCAAACAGGCGCGAAATTTTTTCGAATACCTGGTTGAGATCGAAATGCGCATTTTCCAGCATGATCTTGCCGGATTCGATCTTGGAAAAATCCAGCACCTGATTGACGATCTGCAGCAGTGACTCCGCTGCGGTGCTCACACTGTTCAGGTAACTCTGCTGTTGGTCATTCAAGGCAGTTTCGCCCAGCAGATGACCGAGTCCGATGATTGCATTCAGAGGCGTGCGGATTTCGTGGCTCATCCGGGCGAGAAATTCGCTTTTGGTTTTATTGGCTGTGTCCGCCTGGGTTTTTGCCGCCAGCAGCTCTTCGCGCGCGTTGATAAATTCGGTTACGTTGGCGTTGATGCCGACGCAGCGGCGCGCCCGGCCGGATTCGTCGGGCTCAACAAATTTTGCGCGGGAATAAATCCACAGCACGCTGCCATCCTGGTGCAGCATGCGAAATTCCAGATTCAGATTGGGCCGTTGATTTTCAATGGCAGCCATATATTGCGCGATAACCTTTTCGGCATCGTCCGGATGCAGGAAATGATCGCGCAGGGTGTCGAGTGTGGGCGGGAGTCCGTCGTTGCGGTAACCGAGCATGCGCAGGTAGCTGCGACTGAAATAAATCTGCCCGGTGGTGATATTCCAGTCCCACAGGCCGTCCCGCGATGCTTCCATGGCGTACTGGAAGCGAATGTCGCGATCCGCCAGGGTGCGCAACAGGTGCTGGCGGTCCTGCACGCTGTAAAGCACATCTGCCAGAACGTGGATCTGCTCCAGGTACTGTTCCGGCCAGGTCCGCGGCTGCATGCTGTGGAGGACCAGAAAACCTTCAAGGCGGTGATTACGCTGGATAGGGACCAGCAGATTGTGGCGGATCCCCAGGTCGCTCAGGGTTGCCGGTGTCAGGGCGTCCGGCAATATCTGGGGCTGACCGTGCTGCAGGGCGATCAGCTGCCCGACACCTTCCGTCAGCAGCGCGTTGAGCCAACGACTATCGGTATGCAGGTTGCCACTGTGCCATTCAGCGCAGATCTCCACCTGCTGCTGCCGGTCGCGCCGCCACAGGGTACAGGCACAGAGCGCAAACACCTGTCCCAGCTGTTCCAGTGTATAAGTGATGCTGCTGTTGCTGTGTTCGGTGAGCAGCTGGCGAATGGTTTCAATCAGCCAGGCGCGGGCGGATTCGTGTTCCCGTTGCTGGGCACGCGCCTGTCCCCGCAGGAAGTCGAGTTCCTGCTGCAGGCGCTGAATAGTCGCTTCCAGCTCTTCCCTGGAATGATCCTGAGGATCGCGATCGTAAGCCATGGCTGTGTCTTCAGGGCTGCCGGGATTGGCAGGGTGAATGAAATGATTAGTACCGCGTACCGCAAGTGAATACAGGGCGTCTCACGTCCAATGGACGCCCACCCCCCAGGAATAGTTCCTCATCAAGAAACAGCACCCTAGGTCGGATTAGCCAACACAAATAAAGAAATAGCACCCTTAGGTCGGATTAGCCAAGACAAAAAAGAAACAGCACCCTTAGGTCGGATTAGCCGCAGGCGTAATCCGACAGCCGCCAGACAGGAAAGCAGAATTACTCAGAAGAGCCACGTAATAGGCTGGTATTAAAGGGCGGGGGGCAGGAATGAGGTTTGGAGTGTCGGATTACGCCGCGTTGCGGCTAATCCGACCTGCATCTACGGCCACAGCCGGGCGGCTGTGGCAATGGCTGGATCAACCGCGCTCGGCGAGCCTGGCCTTAGCGCGTTCCACGGCGGCTTTCACCTGAGCTGGCGCGGTACCTCCGATGTGGTTGCGTGCAGCAACGGAACCTTCGAGGGTCAGCACCTTGAAGACATCCTCCTCGATAACGGAAGAGAACTGCTGCAGCTCGGCCAGGCTCATCTCAGATAAATCCTTGCCGGTCTGCACGCCATAACCCACCGACTTGCCGACGATCTCATGGGCATCGCGGAAAGGGACACCTTTGCGCACCAGATAGTCCGCCAGGTCGGTCGCGGTGGAGAAGCCGCGTTTAGCCGCCTCGTACATATTTTCTTTGCGTGCCTGAATCGCCGGCACCATGTCGGCGAAGGCGCGCAGGCAGTCTTTTACCGTATCAATCGCGTCGAATACCGGCTCTTTATCTTCCTGGTTGTCCTTGTTGTAGGCCAGCGGCTGAGATTTCATCAGAGTCAGCAGGGCAATCAGATGGCCATTTACCCGGCCGGTTTTACCGCGCACCAGTTCGGGCACATCAGGGTTTTTCTTCTGCGGCATGATGGACGAGCCGGTGCAGAAGCGGTCAGGCAGATTAATGAAGTTGAACTGGGCAGATGTCCACAGGACCAGCTCTTCACTGGCGCGGGACAGGTGCGTCATCAGCAGGGCGGCAAAAGCACAGAATTCAATGGCGAAGTCGCGATCGCTCACCGAATCGAGAGAGTTTTCCGTCGGCGCTTCGAAACCCAGCAGCTGCGCTGTATAGGCGCGGTCGATGGGGTAGGTGGTACCAGCCAGGGCGGCAGCCCCCAGTGGGGACTGGTTGACGCGCTTGCGGCAGTCCATCAGGCGGCCGTAGTCCCGCTGCAACATCTCGAACCAGGCCAGCAGGTGATGGCCGAAGGTCACCGGCTGCGCGGTCTGCAGATGTGTAAAGCCCGGCATGATGGTGTCCGCTTCACGCTCAGCCACCTGCAGCAGGCCCTGCTGGAGGCGCGTCAGCTCTTTAGCGATAGCATCGATCTCGTCGCGCAAATACAGACGAATGTCGGTAGCGACTTGATCATTGCGTGAGCGTCCGGTATGCAGCTTTTTGCCGGTGATACCAATGCGCTGGGTGAGCAGGGCTTCGATGTTCATATGAACATCTTCCAGGCTTACCGACCAGTTGAATTTGCCGGCGACGATCTCCGCGCGGATTTCCTCCAGCCCCTGGATAATCTGATCCCGCTCGGCCTCGGTCAGGACGCCGACCTTGGCCAGCATGGTGGCGTGGGCGATGGAGCCGTTGATGTCGTGGTGATACAGGCGGTAGTCAAAACCGATGGATGCAGTAAAGCGCTCGACAAAGGCATCAGTCGCTTCGGTGAAGCGTCCGCCCCAGGGTTTGATGGGCTGCTCGTTTTGGCTCATGGAAGGAATATCCGCTAAAGTGCTGTTGAAACCGGCGCGCCGGGCCAGAAGAAAAAGGCGGGCATTATAGCCCAGTTGAGCAGGCTTTGGCCTGTCTGCGGGTGGATGTGTCGGGTTTGGTGGAAGTAAGTGATAGCGAGCCGGAGATCTGGCCAGGGGGCGGATTGCTTTGGCAGCGTCGGATTACGCCTTCGGCTAATCCGACCTACGGCTGTGGAGCTCTGGTGGTAGGTTGGGCTGTCCCGGTGGTTTTCGGCCGGCCGGCTCGTGGAAATGGTATGGGGTGATCAATATCCGACACACAGCCGCAACCCAGAACACAATACTCGTTTCCAGTTAAATCGGATTCAGCACAGCCTCCGGGAGTGGAATTTTGAGCGATAACCAGAATAACGACATGGCAGGTCCGGGTCCGGCGGGCAATGATTTTCTGCCGGATCTCTGCACAACCCAATCCATCTTTCTGCTGGTGCTGGTGGCGGAGCTGCTGGCGCTGTTGCTGGCATTTACCTCTGTGGGCCTGCAGCATCTCAACTGGGATGTGCTGGCATTGATCTCGTTTCAGGTGCAGTGGATTGCCCTGGTCAGCGCGGCGGTGCTCTGCCGCCTGCGTCCCTACCTGCGGCAGTGGTCGCCGGAGCGCGCAGGGGTGATCAGTTACATCAGCGTCCTGATTGTGGCGCTGCTTCTCTCCATCATCGGGCAATGGGTGCTGGGGGTCTTCGAAGGGCGCGCCACTCACTGGCGCTGGCTGCAGATCGACGGCTGGCTGCTGGCCAGTCATCTCTGCTCCGCCGCCATACTTGCGGGCATCGTCTTGCGCTATTTGTATCTGCAACAACAACTGCGCAATCAGCAACAGGCAGAATTGCAGGCGCGGATCCAGGCATTGCAGTCGCGCATCCGGCCGCACTTTCTGTTCAACAGCATGAACAGTATTGCCAGCCTGATTGCTACCGACCCGGAGACGGCAGAGCGGGTGGTGGAGGACCTGTCCGAACTGTTCCGCGCCAGCCTGGCCGAGCCGGCGCTGATTCCGCTGACGCAGGAGCTGACCCTGTGCCGGCACTACCTGGAGATCGAGAAGCTGCGTCTCGGTGACCGCCTGCAGGTACAGTGGCAGGTTGATCCCCTGCCGGATGACCTGCAGATTCCCGGCCTGCTGCTCCAGCCCCTGCTGGAAAATGCCGTCATCCACGGTATCGAGCCGCTGCCCAAGGGTGGGCGCATCCTGATTGAGGTACGCATCCAGGACCGGCAGGTAGTGATTCGTATCAGCAACCCGGTGATGCTGGTGGCGCAGCCGGCGGCCAGTCTGGTGGTGGGGCGCCAGAGCAACCGCATGGCCCGGCAGAATATCCGCAACCGGCTGACGGCCCATTACGGGCCAGGGGCGCGTTTATCCACTATGATTGATAGCGGTACTTTTACCACGTTGATTACTTATCCAAGAAGTCCCCGGGAAACTGGCGTTTAACCTGGCGAGCGCCACATGGTCCGGCGGATTTCCCATCAATAATTAGAGAAGGCTAAGAAAGATGGATGTACTCATCGTTGATGATGAACCCCTGGCTCGCCAGCGCCTGGCACGCATGCTGAAAAAGCTGGAGGGTTATGAGCTGGTGGCTGAGGCTGAAAACGGCGAGGCCGCGCTGGCGGCTATCTGTAAATTTGATCCGGATATTGTGCTGCTGGATGTACGCATGCCGGGCGAAGACGGGCTGAGCGTGGCGCGCCGCATTGGCGCTCTCGACGACCCACCGGCGGTCATCTTCTGCACGGCATTCGATCAGTATGCGCTGGACGCCTTCGGCACCGAAGCGGTGGGCTATCTCCTCAAACCCGTGAAGGCCGATCAGCTGCTTGACGCCCTGACCAAGGCGCAGCGGGTGAACAAGGCGCAGCGGGCGGTCATCTCCCAGAGTCATACGCCCACCGGCAACCTGCGCAGCCACATCAGCGCCAAGACCCGGCGAGGGGTGGAGCTGATCCCGCTGGACGAAGTGCGTTATTTCATCGCCGACCATAAGTACGTGACTGTGTACCACACCCAGGGCGAGCACCTGCTTGATGAAACCCTGAAAGAACTGGAAGAGGAATTCAGTCAGCGGTTCCTGCGCATCCACCGCAATGCGCTGGTTTCGGTAAAGCACATTGAGGCTATCGAGCGCTCTCCCCAGGGGCAGTATCAGGTGCGCCTGGCCGACACGGCGACGCGGCCGGTGGTCAGCCGTCGCCACGTCGGAGGATTGAAAGCGTTACTGAAGCACCTGTAGATCAGATCAACGGACTCATCAGGTGCATGATGTTCTCGAACAGGTGGGAAACCCGGCTGCGCTGCTGCCAGACCTGCGGGTCCAGGGGCACGGTGAGCTGGCGGTAGTCGCTGACGATCTGCGCCAGCTGCGCCACCGTCGGCTGGTCATAAACGATCAGCGTCATCTCAAAGTTCAACCACAGGCTGCGCTGGTCCATGTTTACTGTCCCAAAGAACGCAAGCTGGTCGTCAATGACGATGCACTTGGTATGAAGCAGTCCCTGTTCAAACTGGAGGATGTTCACCCCGGCTTCCATTAATCCACTGAAGTAAGAGCGGCTGGCGTGGCGCACCAGGAAGGAATCCACCCGTTTGGGCAGGATCAGATTCACCGTCACGCCGCGCCGCGCGGCAATACTCAAGGCCAGCTCCAGCGCTTCCCCCGGCACAAAATAGGGGGTGACAATATCCACCGAACGGGTCGCAGAGTAGATGCCCTGCAGAAGGCTGATCAGGATACTGTGGGTGACATTATCCGGCCCCGAGGGCGCCACCTGGGCCACCATCTTGTCCTGACGGATCTCCACGGGTTTGGACAACAGGGGCAGGGTCTGGCCTGTCTCGATATTCCAGTACCACAGGAACACGGCATTAAGTACCTGCACCAGCGGCCCTTCCACCCGCGCCATCAGATCAATCCATTCCCCCACATCCAGTGACTGCTTGAAATGCGCCGGGTCAATCAGGTTGAAGCTGCCCACGTAGGCAATACGGTTGTCGATAATCACCGTCTTGCGATGGCTGCGCAGGTCATAGCGCGCCAGACTGGCGGGGATGATGCCGATGGGGCAGGCCTTGATCAGCTCGATCCGGGGATGCTGCAGGCGGTGCCACAGCTCTGACTTGAAGAAGGTGTTGCTGCCCACCGCGTCCAGCATGATCCGACAGTAAACGCCGCGCTCTGCGGCCTCGAAAAGTGCATCGGCCACGTCATCGGCCATCCCGCCCGGATGCCAGATATAAAACTCCAGATGGCAGGTGTGACGGGCGGAGCGGATGTCGCGGCACAGTTGCTGGATGGTTTCGCGGGCGGTGCGGAGGAAGTCGACGCTGTTGCCTCCCAGCGCGGGAATCCCGATGGTCTGAAACTCCAGTGTGGCCAGCGCCTGGCTGGCCGGATGAAACTCCTCCCAGCACTGGTCGGCCATGGGGCCCAGACGCAGGGCGGGGATATCGAACAGCTGCTGCAGGCGCAGCCGGCGCTGCTGGTGTTTCACGCCAAGAAAGCGCTCGCCGAACAACAGATACAGGCCCACACCCACATACGGCAGGAGCGCCAGCACCAGCAGCCACGCCAGAGATGCGCCCACTGGCAGGCGCTGGATGATGACGCGCACAGCAAAGGTAATGACCAGCGTGAAGTGCAGCAGGATTAGACCTTGTTGGACGAGACTGACCACAGTCCCGAAGGAATTCGACATACCTGATCCCGAATGTTGGAGACCGCAGCGCGTCAGCGCTGCAGCGAGAAATCCTTTAGGAAGCGCGAGTGTAGACACTTGGCGGAAGCCCGCGCAAGCCATGGAAGGTCGGGTCTTCCTGTCTCTGCGCAGGATGCCGTCCCGGTTCGCAACCCCATGGGACAGCCTCTGCTATCATAGGCCCACTTTTAAGCCCTCAAATCGGATCCCGTTTGTTATGCCCGTCTCATCTCGCCCCCTGCGCATCGCCACCCGTAAAAGTCTGCTCGCCCTCTGGCAGGCGGAATACGTGAAAGCCGAACTGGAACGCCATCACCCCGGGCTGGTGGTGGAGCTGGTGCCTCTGGTCAGTCGCGGCGACAAAATCCTTGATGTTCCCCTGGCAAAAGTTGGTGGCAAAGGGCTCTTCGTAAAAGAGCTTGAGAACGCCCTGCTGGACGACGAAGCGGATATCGCTGTGCATTCCATGAAGGACGTACCCATGGAATTTCCGGAAGGTCTGGGACTGGCTGTCATCTGCCCCCGGGAGGATCCCCGCGATGCCTTCGTCTCTAACCGCTTTGCAGATCTGGATTCCCTGCCGACGGGCAGCGTCGTGGGGACCTCAAGCCTGCGGCGGCAATGCCAGTTGTTGGCACAGCGCCCGGACCTGCAGGTGAAATTTTTGCGCGGTAATGTACAGACGCGTCTCGCCCGGCTGGACAACAATGAATACGACGCAATTATCCTCGCGGCGGCTGGCCTGCTGCGTCTGGAGCTGCGCGATCGCATCCGCTCTTACCTGTCCCCTGAACAGAGTTTACCCGCCGGCGGCCAAGGGGCCGTGGGGATTGAATGCCGCCTCGACGATGCCGACACCATCGCCCTGCTGCAACCCCTGCGCGATCAACTCACCACTGAGCAGGTTACCGCCGAACGTGCAATGAACCGTCGCCTGCAGGGTGGCTGTCAGGTGCCTATCGCCTGCTATGCCCTGCACACGGACGAGGGACTGTGGCTGCGTGGCCTGGTAGGCGCGCCGGACGGCAGCCAGATGTTGTTCGACGAAATCCGTGGACCGGTGGAGCAGGCAGAACACATGGGGGTGACCCTGGCGGAACGTTTGCTGAAAGCAGGGGCCGATAAGATTCTCGCCGCTGTCTATCAGGAGGACGTCCGGTAGTGAGTGAATTGCCGCTGCGTGTAGTCGTAACTCGCCCGGCCGCACAGGCGGACAAATGGCGCATGCAGCTGGACGCTGCCGGCATCGCCAGCGTTGCCGTGCCGCTGCTGGAGTTGCGCGCGGTCAGTGCGCCGGACCAGCTGCGCGCGATAAAAAATATCGTGCTGGACTTTGACCTGTATCAGAAGGCCATCTTTGTCAGCCAGAATGCGGTGGACTTTGCATTGCAATGGCTGGAAGACTACTGGCCGCAACTGCCGCTGGGGATTGAATACTTCGCCGTGGGCGATGCCACGGCGCGTCACCTGCAGCACCACGGCCTGACGGTCAGCGCGCTGACAGCTGCCGCCTCCGGCGCGATGAACAGCGAAAGTCTGCTGGAAGCCGAAGAGCTACAGCAGGTGAACGGTGAAAAGATCGTGATCTTCCGCGGCTGCGGCGGACGCGGTTACATGGGCGAGATACTGCGGCAGCGGGGCGCCAGCGTGTCCTACTGTGAAATGTATGAACGCCTTCTGCCGGAACAGGCGGCGCAGTCGCTGCGGCAGCGGTTTGCGACAGAGGCAGACTGGCAATATCGGAACATCATCGCGCTGCACAGCGGCGAAAGTCTGCAGCATTACCAGCAGGTGCTGGAGCAGCTGGAGCAGAATACTGAAACTGTTTCGCTCGCCCAGCGTCTGCGCCAGCTCCCGCTGCTGGTGCCGGGAGAACGGGTCGCGCAGCTGGCTGGCGACGCCGGCTTTGCGCCGGTGCATGTGGCGGAAAATGCGACGGACAAAAGTATGTTGTCCGCGTTGAGTCAACTTAACTAATGGCATTCAAGAGAGTGAATTACCGTGACTGATGAAAAATCTGTTCCTGTCATAACCGATGCGGCGACCACGGATGTACCCAAGCCGGATGTGCGCGAGCCCGAATCATCGGCCACAAAAACCCCACCGCCACGACGGAGTTCTGAACGGGGCCGTTCGGGCAATGGCGGCCTCTGGCTGGTTGTGCTGTTGCTGATCGCCGGCATTGCCTGCGGTGCCTGGTATTTTGCGCAGCAATACCGTCAACAGCAGGAGCTGCTGGAAGGCCTGCAGGCCCGGCTGCAGCAACAGCTGCGCGATACCCGCGCGCAGCAGGAAAGCCTGTCAACCGCGCTCGAACAGCAACTGGCTGATCAGCAGGCGGCAGTGCAGAGCAACCTGGGCGAGCTGGCACAGCGCCTCGACAACACCACTGCACGAGTCCTGGCGCTTTCCAATGTGCATCGCGATGACTGGAAACTGGCGGAAGCGGAATACCTGCTGCGCCTCGCCAACCAGCGGGTACTGCTGGAACGCAACAGCGGCAATGCGGTGGCCCTGGCGCAGAACGTCGATGAAATCCTGCGCGATCTGAATGATCCGGATCTGTTTCCGGTCCGCAAAGCGCTCGCCAGCGAGATGAGCGAACTGACCCTGGCCGGCGACATCGATCGTGAGGGCGTCTACCTGCGTCTGCTGGCCCTGTCGGAACAGATCGAGAAGCTGCCGCTGATTGAGCCCCTCGGCGCCGCCGAGGAAATCTGGCCGGAAGATGAGCCGCAGGAAAACGAAGGTCTATGGGCCAAAACCAAGCGCGGTTTTGCCAGCCTGCTGAACAAGTTCAGTCATCACCTGCGGGTGCGCGATCACGCGCAGCCGGTGCCAGCCATCCTCGCGCCGGATAATCAGATCTACCTCAAACAGAATATGCGCCTGATGCTGGAACAGGCCCAGGCTGCGCTCCTGCGTGAAGAAGCACAGGTTTATCAAACCAGTCTGCAGAAGGCGCAGGACTGGCTGAAGACTTACTTCCCGCTGAATACCCAATCCGTCGCGGCCCAGGCTGAACTGGCAGACCTGCAGAACGTGATCATCACGCAATCGCTGCCGAACTTTGCCGAGTCCACCGCACTGCTGAAGACCTACATCGAACGGAAACACATCAAAGCAGCTGCGCAGAACGGAGGCGAATAACCAATGAAAAAGCTGTTGTTCATTGTTGTTGCACTGCTCGCCTTTGGCTTGTGGGTGATGTTCAGTCCGCCGGAAGACGGCGGCTATCTGCTGATTGCTTTCGGCAGTAAAACCATTGAGATGAGTCTGTGGCTCGCCGCATTGATTGTGATCATCACCCTGGTACTGGTCTGGCTGGTCCTCCGGGTGCTGACGGGCAGCGTCTATCTGGTCAGAAATTTTTCTGATTACCTGAGCTTCGGCGGCAGCGAGCGAGCGCAAAAACGCACCGCCAGCGGACTCGTTGACTACATTGAAGGCAACTGGCTGCAGGCACGCAAAAAGCTGCTGCGTGCGGCGCCCAAGGTGGATGCACCGCTGATCAATTATCTGGCTGCCGCACGCGCTACTTACGAGATGGGCGACCGTGCCGAAGCCGAAAAACTGCTGGCGGCGGCCAGTGAGACTGGCCCCGGTGCCGAGCTGGCTGTGGCACTCACGCGCGCGCGTATGGAATTGTCCAGCCGGCAATATGATCAATGCCTGATGACACTGCTGCGCATCAAAGGCAAAGCGCCTCAGAATCCGGTGCTGCTCGATTTGTTGTGCGAGGTCTATATCGCGCGGCGCGATTGGGATTCGCTGCACGATATTTTCGATCGGTTGCGCAGCTATAAAATCCGTTCACCGGAAGAGCTGGCTCAGCTGGAGTTGACGATTCATCGCGAGCGCTTGAAAAGAACCGGTGAAGAAGTGCGTCTGTTGCTGCAGGGTGATCGACTGTCGAAACTGCGTGCCGCCTGGGAACGGGTACCGGCGCATCTGCAGAAAGACAATGACATGATCGAAGTCTATGCGCGTCAGCTGGCCATCAATTTTGAAGATCAGGAAGCGGAGGCTCTGGTACGCAAAGCGCTTAATAAAGAATGGCATCCGGGCCTGGTTTATTTGTATGGTCGCCTGCGCGGCCGCGATGCGCGTCAGCAGTTAACCGTCGCGGAAGGCTGGAATAAACAACACCCGCGCGATCCCATTTTGTTATTGACTCTGGGCCGCCTGTGTTTGCGCAATGAAATCTGGGGCAGCGCGCGGGATTATTTCAGCGAAAGCCTGCGGATCAAACGCGATCCCGAAACCTGCGCCGAACTCGCGCGCTTGCTGGAAAGCCTCGGCGAAACCCAACGCAGTAGTGATTATTATCAGCAAGCATTGAGCATGGCTGCCGTAGGATTACCCGAACTACCGCAACCCAAAACCCGCGTGTAAAGCGTAAGCATTAGACGTTGTGGAGGTTCACCCGAATTGTGATATGGAATTTGTTCTATAGCTGAAGGTCGGTTTTGTCCGGTTGCTGAAATCGATGCCCTTCCATCTGGATGGTCGGATTACGCCCTAGGGCTAATGCGACCTACATGGCACACTGAAGTGGGCTAACGCGACCTACATGGCACACTGAAGTAGGTCGGATTAGCCAACGGCGTAATCCGACACATCTCTCCCGATGCTGCAACCCGATATTCCTCGTTAACTGTTACTACCCTCGCTGTTACGTTTAATTAAAATTGATCAATGCTTTCACCAGGGATGCAAACATGGAAAAAAACATCATCATCACCGGCGGCAGTCGCGGCATAGGCGCAGCCACTGCATTATTGGCAGCCGAACAGGGCTACAAGGTCGGCATCACCTACCGCGAACAAGAGGTTGCCGCCCACGCCATCGTGACGCAAATTCAGAAAAAGGGCGGCAAGGCCGTAGCCGTACAAATGGACGTGAGCAAAGAAGCGGAAATCGTGCACGCCTTTACGCAATTTGATGAGCAATTAGGTCGTGTAACGGCATTAGTGAACAACGCCGGCATTCTTAAACAGGGGCGTGTGGTGGATGCCGATGCGGCTTATCTTGAAAAATTATTCGCCACCAATGTGATCGGCAGTTTTATTTGCGCCCGTGAAGCGATTAAACGGATGTCCACTTTGTGCGGCGGACAGGGTGGTGGAATTATCAATGTATCGTCCATTGCTGCGCGTTTGGGATCAAGTAACGAATACGTTGACTATGCTGCAACCAAAGGTGCGATAGATACTTTTACCCAGGCCTGGCGAAGGAGGTGATTGATGAGGGCATTCATGTCAACGCCGTAAGGCCGGGAATAATCCACACTGAGATTCACGCCAGCGGCGGTGAACCGGGGCGTATTGAACGTCTAAAAAGTGCTATTCCCATGCAGCGCGGCGGATATCCCGAAGAAGTTGCGCGCGCCATTTTATGGTTGCTATCGAATGAAGCGTCTTACTCGACAGGTGTTTTACTGGATGTGTCAGGCGGGCGCTGATGAGGTGCGAAACCTCATCAGCGTGATGAATTTATTCAGTAGGAATTAACCCGAGGTTGCTGACGATTTGCGCCGTGGGTTCGGTCTGGTTCATGGTGTAGAAATGCAAACCAGGCGCATCATTTTCCAGCAACACTTCGCATAGTTCGCTTACCAGATCCACGCCAAAACTTTTCAGGCTGGCTTCATCATCACCGAAATTTTCCAGCGCCTTGCGTAACCAGCGTGGAATTTCGGCACCGCAGGTGTCGGAAAAACGGGTGAGATTGCGATAATTAATGATTGGCATAATGCCCGGATAAATCGGCTGATCAATACCAGCTTTATGGCACTGCTCCATAAAATAAAAATAGGAATCCGGATTGAAAAAATATTGCGTGATGCCGCTATTGGCACCTGCGTCAAATTTACCCTTCAGATAACGAATATCATCGCTGTAGCTTTTGGCTTGCGGATGAATTTCCGGATAAGCAGCAACTTCCAGATGGAAGTGATCGCCGAAATGTTTCCGGATAAATGCCACCAGCTCGTTGGCATACACCAGCTGATACGCACCGCCTACACCGGAGGGCATATCACCACGTAACGCTACAATGCGGTCAACACCGGCGTCTTTATATTCCTGCAGCAGAGCAAGAACGGTGGCTTCATCATCACCGCCGAATGACAAATGCGGTGCTGTTGAAATTCCGCTTGCTTTAAAGCTGGTGACAATACCTTTGGTGTTATCGCGGGTTGAGCCGCCGGCCCCATAGGTCACTGAAAAAAAATCCGGCGCAAAGCTATTGAGCTGGTCGCGCACCTTGATGAGTTTTTGTTTTCCTTCCGGCGTCTTGGGTGGGAAAAACTCAAAACTTAAACGGGGGTGAGAGTCTGTCATGTTGTTGTTCTGCAAATGTGATGGTAATGGTAGGTCAGATTAGCGCAGCGTAATCCGACATTTCAGGTGCGCATTCGTGTTAATTTTGTTGCGCGTGTAATACGGGATCATGCTGCGCCCATCCGGACCGCAATTCCCTGAGGTAATCCGGCAGTCATTTAAAAGTCGTATTAACCAGCTCGCTGTCGGATTACGCCTTTGGCTGATTCGACCTGCAGGTCTTTATCAAATCGACCGGCAGGCTGTTTGTCGGATTACGCTTAGAGCTAATCCGACCTACAGAAATCCGGACCGCCGTTATACAAAATACCGATAGCCGGCTGGCACCAGAAAATTAATACTTGTAGCTTTCCGGCTTAAACGGACCTTCGATGTCCACACCAATG
>CALFXJ010000020.1 GCA_937958105.1 uncultured Cellvibrio sp. | reverse complement strand
GGGGATGCGGGATGGGGATGGGCCCGGCGGGTGTGATCAGGATATGAATGTCGATGCCCAGCACCGGATCAAAATGTTTGGCTATCAGCATGCTTAGCTACCTGCTGCACGTCGGTCAATTGAATCCGTTTGATGTAAGTTCACGCGGTTAAAACAGCTATTTTTGCGCCAGTTTTTGCTTTGGCGACAAGGGGTTGCGTGATGAAGACTGGTGGTTGGGATTCATACTATCACTCTGTTTTTGATTGATAAGAGTGGGTTGTATGAAGTGTGACGAAGGTGGGTTTTTGGGTTTGTTGGGTTGGGGTGGAGGGGGTTCTAGTGAGGGCAGGAATCGGACAGCAAGGTGTGGGGCACGCCGTGGATACGTCCCTGTAGGCTCAACACCCGCATCCCTGCGGGTGATGGTCCCACACCTTGCTGCCCAGCTCCTGCTGTGCCCACCCAGCGATACCCAGAATCCTCCTCCCAACTGCGAGGAGTCGCAAAGCCGCTTGCAAGACCATCACCGACAGGATGTCGGTGTTGAGCCCCCATGGATGGGTTCACGGCGTGTCTTGCAAGCGGCTTTGTGACTCCCCCTCGACCTCCCGGAATACCTCCCAGAACACCTCCCAAGATAAAACCAAAGCGGAAAAACCTTGCCGCTTTGGTTTGCCGCTTTTGCTTTTGCCGGTCCTTACTGCCGCACTTATCGTTACCGCCGTGGAATAATTTCCATATAAATCAATCAGTTAATTAATTTATCGGCCATTGGCACACCCCTTGCTTTGCTATACGCAAGAGTAAAACCACCAGCCAATGCCGGAGCCAGTTATGTCCATATCCTTCGAATCAGCATTAGGAATCCACGAAACCGCACTGCGTGTACGTGGCCAGCGGGCGTCGGTGTTGGCGGACAATCTGGCTAACGTGGATACCCCGAACTACAAAGCCCGCGACCTGGACTTCAAGAAAATGCTCTCGGGCAAGATGGAGCAGGTGGGGCGTTTCAATATGCAGACTACCCAGTCGGGGCATATCGAGGGTGCTGGATTTGCGCTGGATGACAGCGGCCTGATGTATCGCATTCCCAGCCAGCCTTCTATTGACGGCAACACCGTAGAAGATCAGATCGAGCATGCGGAGTACATGAAAAACGCTTTGGCTTTCCAGGCGAGTTTCACCTTTTTGAACAGCAAATTTAAAGGGCTGACTGCTGCCATTCGTGGTGAGTAGTCGGGCTTTGATGAATTGATTGAGAAACGTTGGAGTTAACTATGGCACTCGGACATATCTTCGACATCGCTGGCTCAGGTATGAATGCGCAAAGTCTGCGCCTGAATACGACCGCCAGTAACCTGGCCAATGCCCAGTCAGCCAGCTCCAGCGCTGATCAGGTATACCGTAACCGTCAGCCGGTGTTTGCGGCCGTCCAGCGTCAGGCGATGGCAGCCATGCAGAGCGGCAATGCGTTTGATAGCGGATTTGCCACGCCTGACGATGTCGGCGCCGGTGTGCAGGTGCTGGGCGTGGTGGAAAGCGATGCGCCGCTGCAGCGTCGTTATGAGCCGGATCATCCCATGGCTGATGACGAAGGTTATGTGTTTTATCCCAACGTTAATCCGGTCGAAGAAATGACCAACATGATCTCGGCTTCCCGTTCGTTCCAGATGAACGTGGAAGTGATGAACTCGGCCAAGCAGATGGTTCAACGTGTGTTGACCCTGGGTCAGTAAGGAGTAGGGGCGATGAGTCAGGTTAATAACAACACTGTCGGAAATGTGCTGAACAACTTGAATATCAAGAATCAGCCGCAGGAGCCCAAGCGTAATGAGCTCGGCCAGACGGCGTTTCTTGAGCTGATGATTACACAGCTGAACAACCAGGACCCGTTAAGTCCGCAGGACAACACGCAGTTTGTTGCGCAGCTTGCCCAGTTCAGCTCGGTGGAAGGTCTGGAACGTTTGAACAACAACTTCTCCAGCTTCAGCTCCAGCTTCATGTCCAACCAGGCCTTGCAGGCCTCTTCACTGGTGGGACGCTCCGTGACTGTACCGGCTGAAACCTCACGTCTGACCGCAGGTGGCATTGTCTCCGGCAGCGTGGATCTGCCGGCAGCAACCAGCGATATGAAGATCAACATCTACAACAGCAAGAACGAGCTGGTGGCCAATGTTCCCGTAGGCGGTATGCCCGCCGGTGAAGTCTCCTTCCGCTGGGATGGCCAGTACATGGAGATTAACGGTGAACTCCTTGACTGGGTGGGTGGCGAAGAGCCGCTGCCGGTCGGCGAGTATACCTTCAAGGTTTATGCCTCGCAGGATGGCAAGACCGAGCAACTGGAAACCGCCCTGAGCGCCAACGTCAACAGCGTGACCCTGGGCACTGATGGTGTGATTACGCTGAACCTTGCCGGTCTCGGTCCGGTAAATATCGGCGACGTAAAACAATTTAACTGATCGGCAGTAAGGGCGAGCGAGCCTCTCCGGACACTGGAAATTAACTGATTGAAAGCTGGCCGCTGTACGGAGCGCCGGCAACCCAAGCACCTAGGAGCGAACCATGTCTTTTAACACCGCGTTGAGTGGCATTCGTGCCTCTAACTTTGACCTCCAAGTGACCGGTAATAACATCGCCAACGCTGGCACCATCGGTTTTAAATCATCGCGTGTGGAGTTCGGTGATCTGTATTCCGCCAGTATCCTGGGCAGCGCAGGCAACATGCCCGGCAGCGGCGTAACGCTGAACATGATCCGCCAGGATTTCGGTAACGGTAACCCCAAACTGACCGAGCGTGACCTTGACCTGGCGGTGAACGGGGCAGGCTTCTTTGTGTTGAGCAACCAGGGCGACCGCCTGTTTACCCGGGCCGGCGCATTCGGTCTGGATGACGATGGTTATGTGGTCAGCAGTACCGGTGCTTATCTGCAAGGCTTTTCCGCCAACGCTTCGGGCAACATCAGTGGCATCCTCGGTAATCTGCGGGTAGACGTAAACACCCAGGCACCGCGCCAGACGACGGGTGTGCGGGGAGCTTTTAATCTGGATTCCAATGAGACCGTGCTGGAAACCGTGGGCAGCCGCTTTGGTACCGACGGTGCAGCAGTTGGTGTAACTCAGGTTGGCCTGCAGGAAGCCACCACTACCGTTACTAACTTAGGCGCCGTAGCAACGCCTATCGACTTCACCGCCCAGCCTACCTCATTCCAGATCAGCCTGGCGGGTTCGTCCCCGGCATCCGGCAATGGCACTGTTTCGATCAACCTGAATACGTCGGTCGCCAACTCCGTTCAGGACGTGGTTAACCTGATCAACAGTGCGATCTTCAGCGCGGCCACACCGATCAACGTGCAGGCGGTAGCCAACGGCGGCAACATCGAATTTCGTGATCTGACGGAAGGTGCGTCTTCAACCATTACTCTGTCGGGTGTGACAGGCGGCAACGCGCTGTCTACAGCGTTGAACAATGCCGGTCCATCTGTTGCCGGTGTGCCTGCCGCAACCAACGGTTACCTCCCGCAGACACTGGAAATCACCGGCCCCACCGGCGCAACCATTACTTTTACCAGTGATGCCGCAGCATCGGCGGCCCAGACGGCTTCTGAACTGAACGCACTGGCCGGGATCACCGCATCGGCGCGCACTACGGCTACCCTGTATGCGCCCAACTTCAACAACAACAACGGCAACCTGACGCTTAACGGCGTTACGCTGACCGCCACTAACCTGGCGGCGCTGGCGAATGAAATCAATGCGCTGCGCACCTCGACTCTGCCGGGCATCAGCGCCACGGTTAACACCGCGGGTGATCTGGAGATTGTGTCCTCAGTGGGTACCGACCTGCGCTTTTCCTTTGCAGGACCTTTGCCGGCTGGACAGGTAGATCTGCAGGGGCGTCCGGGCACCGGCATGCAGACCATCAACAATATCAACGACGCTGCCGTCATCGGCGGCAGTATCTCCATCCTGATGGATGAGGGCTATGCCGTGGCCAGCAGCAACCCGGCAGTGGGCAACCTCTTCGCGCCCCTGACGCCCGCGAGTTTTACCGATGTGCCGATCAACGCGTTTGATCCGACTAACCAGAACACTTACAACCATGCGACGGCAAACCCGATCTTCGATAGCCTGGGCAACCCGCACATCCTGAGTCAGTATTTTGTGAAGCAGCCTTACGATCCGGCTGATCCGTCCACCTCACCCAACCATTGGGTGATGTATGTGCAGATCGACGGCCAGAACGTGGGCGACCCGGACCCAACCCTGCCGCCACCGGCAAACACTGTGCCCACCATGGCGTCGTTCAACGTCCACTTTAATTCTGATGGAACGCTCAATACCACGCTGACGGACACCATTCTGATTTCCAACTGGGTGCCGCTCGGTGAAGACGGTGAGCCAAATGGTGCCTTGCCGCCACTGAACGTGTTGCAGGGTGGTACTACGCCGGTTCTCGAGCCGCCGGCCAGCTCAAACTTTGAGATCGACCTGACGGGTTCTACCCAGTTCGGCAGTTCGTTTGCGGTGGATGATTACGACCAGAACGGCTATGCAACAGGCCGTCTGGCAGGTCTGGACGTGAGTTCTACCGGTATCATCTTTGCCCGTTTCACTAACGGTGAAGCCCAGGTACTGGGGCAGGTAGCCTTGGCAAACTTCAACAACATTGAAGGCCTGAAGCCCGTCGGCAACACCATGTGGGCGCAAACCTTCGAGACAGGTGAAGCCATCATCGGCGCCCCCGGCTCTTCATCGCTGGGCAACATCACCGCCGGTGCACTGGAAGAGTCCAACGTTGACCTGTCGGAAGAGCTGGTGAACCTGATCATCGCTCAGCGGAATTTCCAGGCCAACGCCAAAACCATCGAAACCGCTAACGCCACCACCCAGACCATCATCAACCTGAGATAAACGCCCACGTAGGTCGGATTAGCGCCAGCGTAATCCGACAATGCTGGGTCGGGAAAGGCGAATGGATCGGATGATCTGTCGGATAGGGAGGTGCGAATGGATGGTGTGGCACTGTCGGATTACGCCGCTGTGCGGCTAATCCGACCTACGGGATCGCCTCGTGCAGATCGCGCAAGGGTGGCACCGTCGGATTACGCCGCTGTTCGGCTAATCCGACCTACGGGATCGCCTCGTGCGGGTCGCGCAAGGGTGGCACTGTCGGATTACGCCGCTGTGCGGCTAATCCGACCTACGGGATCGCCTCGTGCAGATCGCGCAAGGGTGGCACTGTCGGATTACGCCGCTGTGCGGCTAATCCGACCTACG
>CALFXJ010000019.1 GCA_937958105.1 uncultured Cellvibrio sp. | reverse complement strand
GGCATTGTTTCCTGCGAACTTTTTAGTCCACCTAATCCTGCCACTATCACGCGCGGAAACTCCAGACCTTTGCTGCTTTGGCGGGTCACCAGCAGCACTTTGTCCGCAACAGGATCGTATAGACGGCGGTTTTTGGCATCGCCCATCCACACATTGGGGACCGCGTGTTGGTTTAGCTCGTGCATCAGTGCTTCGCCAAAATGATGATGGCAATAGATTACCGCCATCTCTGACCAGGCCACGCCTTCGCTATGCCATTTTTGTAAACATGCGCGAATAAACCCCAACTCCTGCGCACGGCTGGGCAACAAACGAAACACGGGTTTCTGACCTGACTTGCCGCCAATCTCCGGTTTAACCAAAGGCACGGAATCTTCATCTGCATCTTTTTCCTGCAGAAATTCTTTGGCAAAGTCGAAGGCGAAGTGCAAAATCTCGCGCGTATTGCGGTAATTCAACTTGAGAATACTGGTGCGGCCCCGCGCTTGAATACCCACACTGGACAAGGTGAAGTTCAAACTGGATTTTTTCTTATATATGGATTGCGCATCATCGTAGAGCAATAACAGGGAATTGGTTTCTGGGTCGATCATCTGCACAACCAGCTTCAACCACTCCGCTTCAAAATCGTGCCCCTCGTCAATCAACACCGCGCCATATTGCGCGCGAGGAATAAGCCCCAGCTCAACGCCTTGAATCACGCTTAATACCTGCCGCTCCCATACCGGCGCATCACCTTTTATTAAATCCATGTTGTAACTGCGCAACTGTTGGCCGCACCAATCGTGAAAATGGTATACCTGCACTTGTTGCTCAATATCTTTTTCACGAATAAAAGCACGGAGCTTGGCCGCTAAGGATATGTTGTAGCACAGCACAAGAATCGGTTTGGATTGAGTTTGCGCAAGGTACCAGCACCGAAACCCGAGAATCAGCGTTTTACCAGAACCCGCCACACCATGTACCACGCGATGCCCTTCACCAAAACTGCGCGCCAACTGCTCCTGTTGCATGTCCATGACTTTGATAATGTCGGGCACATCTACCGGTTTTGCATCACCATCGGCAGGCTCTGCAAATAAATCGCCCGCGCCACCGCCGATGCGGATTTCAGGAAATAAATGTGCACGAATTCGATCAATCTGCGGCAAGCTTAATTTTTGCGGAAACTGGTAATTAAACATTGCCCATAAGCGCTTCTGGAATTCTTCCGGATCGCATTTCTCCATCATCTCATCCTGGCAAATAACCAGATGTTCCGGCAACACCGACTCACCCTCTTCACCCAACGCCGTTTGCAATTGCTTGCGCGAGATATTGGTAAACACCACCCCGTAGCCGTAGGGGCACACCAGACTTCCCCGATGTTTTCCCTCCTGTTGCGCCAAGGCTTTATCACGTTTCAATTTATTCACAACCTGATACGCGCACTGGCGGGCTTGCTCGATAGGATTAGGTTTATTTACCACACCATTATTTGTGAGCAGCGTAAATGTCTGATGAGTCATGGATTGAATCGTCGCCAACTTCCAATCCTTCACCTCCAGAAACAACAGGCCACGCCCAGGATGCAGAATAATAAAATCCGGATAGCGCCGTGCATCCCCCACCGGCACATCAAACCAACAGAGATAATCGTCCTCCAGAAACTTCTCCAACCGCTGACCAAACCGGCGCTCGCCGGTCGTCATTTTGGTGGAGGCGGAGTTAATGTTGGGGAGGATTGTGGCCATGTTTTATTCCTGATGAATTACTTTCCATGACAGCCTCATCCGCAAGGCCATACTTGTTTCAACGTAGCTGCTCAAATTATGTGGGTTTGATGATTTCAGATGTACTATTCACTTATCATCAACAGCGCGATTTAAAGGTTTTCCCTCGAAACTTTATGACCCGCTCCATTAATATTGAAGTAGATGTTTGTCAGAAGCCGATATACTACCGCTCGAAAGTCGCCGTATCGTTATTCAAAGGGGTCGAGACTTAGATAATAGTAACGGTTCCGCTGTGGCGCAACTATCTGCCCTAAATCTGGGTTAGCCAGGTTAATGTCATTTTTTCAGTGTTTCTTTTAGTACGGAGCTTTTATGGAACTCGCTATCGCAACCATTGTTGCTCTCCTGCCTATCATCAACCCTTTCAGTACCGCTCCCTTGTTTCTGGCGATTACCGAGGGCAATACCGAAGCTGAGCGGCAGGAGCAGGCGCGCAAGGGTGTGATTTATATGGTGTTCATCCTGGTGGCTTTTCTGGTCGGCGGGACGTTTATCATGAAGCTGTTTGGTTTGTCGTTGCCGGGGCTGCGGATTGCAGGTGGGATTCTGGTTGCCGGTGTGGGGATGCGCATGCTGTATCCGAAAGATGATACGGGTCAGACCGAGGCGGAGCGGCGGGAGTCCAAACGCAAACGCGATGTGTCTTTTACGCCGCTGGCCATGCCGAGTCTGGCGGGCCCCGGTGCGATTTCAGTCACCATTGGTTTAACCTCATTAGCCACTAGCCTGATCGAGTTTGCGGCCATCATTGCCGGCATTCTGGTGGTAGCGGCGATGGTCTATGTCACGCTGCGCTTGTCCACCCGTCTCGTTCGGGTGTTGGGTGTAAGTGGTTTGCATGCCATGACCAGGATCATGGGCTTTATGATTTTGTGCGTGGGCGTGCAGTTTATTGTGAATGGCATTATTGGCGTGGCGTCCAGTCCGGAATTAATTAATGCTATTCAACAGGCCTGGGAGACAGCCCAACAGGCGAGATAATGTTAGCACCGCGCGATTCAAAGAGTGTTACACAACATTCACAGCATGATGGCTTGGTTATACTTCGGCTCCGTCACTTTTTTAGCGGAGCCGAGCATGATCTCAAAATGGCACTGGACGATTGTGCAATTGAGCCGCCAGCTTTGGATGCGAGCGGTTCTGTTTGCCTTACTGGCGGCCGCTACCGCGCTGGCAACACTCTTTTTTAAAGAACTCATCCCTCCGGACCTGTCGGGCAAGATTGGTGCCCACGCCGTCGATAAGATTCTTAATATCCTCGCCTCCGGTATGCTGGTAGTCACAACCTTTTCACTGAGTGTGATGGTTGCCGCCTACAGCAGCGCCACCAGCAGTATCTCGCCCCGAGCCACGCGGCTGTTGATGGAAGACTCGACAACGCAAAATGTTCTTGCAACCTTCGTCGGTTCCTTTCTGTATAGCCTCATCGGAATTACCGCGCTGAATGCCGGTATTTATGATGATGAAGGCCGGGTGATTCTGTTTATCGTCACGCTCGGCGTCATTGTGTTGATCGTAGCCACCATGCTGCTCTGGATCGAACATTTATCTCACTTGGGACGCGTGGGCGAAACCAATGATCGTATAGAAAAAGCTACCTTAAAGGCTGTGCTGCAGCGAGCAAAGTATCCTTGGCTGGGCGGTTCACCGCTGGATGATCCAACGTTGATTCCGCAACAGACTCAGGCAATTTATTCAACGGAAATTGGCTACGTTCAATATATCGATATTGCTGCTATTTCCCGCTGGACAGAGGAAGCGAAAGCGCGCGTCTATATCGTCAGTGTGCCGGGGGCTTATGTGTATCCCAAACGGGTGCTGGCATGGATTGAAGCGGACGGCGAAGTAGATAAGCAAATAATTCAATCAGCATTTTCTATTGCCAGTGAGCGTTCCTTTGATCAGGATCCACGTTTTGGTTTTTCAGTTTTGACGGAAGTTGCGTCTCGAGCGCTTTCGCCGGCAGTAAACGACCCCGGCACGGCCATTGAAATTCTCAGCCGGGGCGTACGGATTTTTTATAGCTGGAAGGAGATGGATAAACAACACGATGACAGCGAAGCAGTGGTTGATCACCCGCGTGTTTACATTCCACCGGTCAGACTCAGTGAATTGTTTGATGATTTTTTTACATCGATCGCCCGCGATGGTGCGCATATGGTTGAGGTCCAGATACGCCTGCACAAAGCGCTGGCAGCTCTTGCGCAGATCAGCGAACCTTTTCATCAGAACGCTGTTCGTCATTCACAGGCAGCACTGGCCCGGGCTGAAGCTGTGCTTACCTTTGAAGGGGACAAGCAGCGTTTGCGGGAGCTGGTTAAAGAGCTGGAGCTTACGCCAGAATAACAATGATTACTCTTCCTTGTTTTTGTCTCCACCCAGCCGATCACGCAGGCTGTCCTTCAAGCGATCTTTGGCATTGTCTTTTACGCTGGCCAGCTTCGCATTGAGCATGTTGTCTATGCTGTCCTGCAAGGCATTGGTCTCGCTGTCCTGTTGATCCAGCAGCGCCAGCCATTCTGATTGCGCACCCAGCTGCTGTTGCAGCTTGCTGTCCAGTTGCTGCCGCAGGCGGGTTTCCAGCGCAGCGATTTTTTCTTTGGCTTCACCCAGCAGAGCATCGCCGAGCAGGCGATCCAGGGGCGAACGCACGCTGACATCGGGATCGCTCACCAAGCCTGTGGCTTTGAGGGTCAGCGGAATCTGCGCCTGCTTATTCAACAACTCAGCGAGCTGCTGAATATATTTGTTACCACTGCTGCTGAAATCCGGCTGCTGCAATACCACCTGAGCCTGCTGCTCCACCTGATTGTCCACCAGTTTCAGGGTACCGGTTGAACCCAGCAGGCCAGCGGCGAGATTCAGCGCCCGCTCGCCGTCACCAATCGTCATGGCATCCAGCGCCAGGCCAGCCATATCCCAGTTCAGGTTCGTGACCATTTGATCGCGGATGGCGAAGTCACCGTTCAAGGAAAACGCAGCCAGTTTCGGCAACTGCTGCACATCCAGTTTGAAGCGCGTAGCACTGTTGATGATGTGATGCTGCGCGGTAATGTCCTGTGCACTGATCGTGGCTTCGCCACCACCGATCAGCCAGTTAATACGCGCATTGCGAACCAGAAAATCTGGATAAGGCTGGCTGGGCAAGGGCAGGATACGGTTAGGCAGCGTTACTTCCGGCTCCGCGTCAGCTGCTTCGCCTTTGCCAAAATCTTCTGGAATATAGGGTTTAACCAGACGGTAAATACCTTCCAGCTGAGCAATACGGTTGCCCCAGACATCGCCCAGCAGAATCTGGCTGATCGGTGCCAGCCCACCTTCTCCGATATTGGCCAGCTGTTGCAGTTGCTTCCAATCCGCTGCATTGGCATTGCGCAGTTCAGTGACTGCTGTTTCCAGCTGCTCGCGGCTTTGGGTAAGCTGTTGCTGCACCTGCCGCACCTTTTCCCGCTCTGCTTTAAGTGAGTCCTGCAGTTTTTTTAATTGCTCGGTCTTGGCTGCCAGATCTGCCGCATTTTCAATCTTGCTGTCTGTGAGAGCTTTGATGTCCGCCTGGATTTTTTCCAGATTCGCTTTGTTAGGCAGCTGCGTCTTCAAAGATTCCAGCTGTTTTTTCTGAGCGCTGGCCTGTTGCTGCAGGGCTTCGCCTTTTGCTTCGGTCTGCAGGTTGGCTCGCGCCATCAGTTCATCGGCATCCGGCAGGTCCAGTTGCAGCACTTCTGCCAGATCGACCTTTTCGCTGTCTTCCGCCAGCTCACCGCGATACACCTTGCCCGGTGAGCGACGCTCTGTGCCATAAGCCAGCCCATCAACCGACAAGTCATTAACCACGTAATAACCCAGCAGCGCCGGCCAGACTTCCAGCGCGGCGTTAGCTTGAGTAAAACTGATGGTGTTGTGTGTGGGCTTGTCCTTGTTGGTGATTTGCAGATCTTTAATCGTGAGCGCCAGTGGTGAAAGGCTCAGCGATACTTTATCAATATTGACTTCTGCACCAACGGCTTTTTCCAGCGTGTACACCATACCGATACGAATCGCCGTACCGGCGAAGACATACACCAGCAATAACACGGTGGCCAGCAGCGCAAGAAAAACCAGCCATCCTGATTTACGGATCATCGGCGACTCCTTAATTTAGTTTCTGGTACAGCTGGAATAATTTGGTGGCATTCAGCATCTGCACAATTTTTAATTGCTGCAGCTGGTTCATGAGGCGCAGACGATACTGCTTCACCAGCACAGCTCCCAGCCAGGCAGCCGGCAGGAGCAATATCAGACCCAGCACAAAAGCCCCCAGCACCAGGGTGTGATGCAGATGCAGAAACTGCAGTACTTCTGTCGAAGCCAGCAGCTGCAGCAGGCCGGGCTGTTGTGCGTATTGCCAGGTCAGTGCTTCCAGCGCATCGCCGAAGATAAACATCAACCCGCTGCACAGCCCCCATACCACCAGGAAGGTAGAAAGGTTAATCGTGAACAGGCAGACGATCAGCAGGATAACCAAGGTAAGGAAACCGAAGGGCAACAGACCAGCCAGAAGGCCAAGACCGATGGCCCAGCCGATCTGCCAGGGCGATGCTTCGGAGTTAAGTACTTTGAGGATTTTGGCTAATGAGGTCAGCATAATATTTCACTCCAGTGAAAAAAATCCCACAGGTAGGTCGAATTAGCCAAAGGCGTAATCCGACATCACTCCAAACCAGAAAATCATCAGCAGCTGCACAAGCATGTGCAGCATGACCAATTAAATTATTCACTCACAACTTCGGCAAAAACATCAAAATAAGTTGGGAAGGTTTTCGCGGTGCACTTGGGATCATTAATCCGTACCGGCACACCACCAAAACTCGCCAGGGAGAAACACATGGCCATGCGGTGATCGTCGTAGGTATCAATCGCGGCATTGGGAAGCAGTTTGTCCACCGGCGTCACCCGCAACCAGTCTTCACCCTCTTCCACCACGGCGCCCAGTTTGCGCAACTCGGTGGCCATGGCGGCAATGCGATCCGTTTCCTTTACCCGCCAACTGGCGATGTTGGTCAACCGTGAGGGACCGTCGCAGAAGAGCGCTACCACGGCCAGCGTCATGGCCGCATCGGGAATATGGTTGAAGTCACGATCAAAGGCTTTCAGCGGTAAAGCCGGGGCTGAGGCTTCGATCCAGTTGTCGCCCTTGGTGATGGTTACGCCAATGGCCTCCAGGGCATCGGCAAAGGCCACATCCCCCTGAATACTGTTGCGTCCCACGCCCTGCACCCGCACAGGCCCGCGTCCTAAAGCCCCAGCGGCCAGAAAGTAAGAAGCGGAAGACGCATCCCCTTCGACAAACATGGTGCCCGGCGAGCGGTAGCCTTCTGCCGCCGGCACGATAAAGCTTTCCCAGCCCTCGCGCTCTACCGTAACGCCGAACTGCGCCATCAGTTTGAGGGTGATTTCGATATAGGGCTTGGAGATGAGCTCGCTGACCAGCTCAATGCGTGTTTCTTTGCCGGTCATGGGCAGCGCCATCAACAGCGCGGTGAGGAACTGGCTGGATACATCGCCACGGATCTTGATGGTGCCCTGAGCCGCAATGTCGGCGGGCTTGATCAGCAGGGGTGGGAAGCCTTCTTCGCCCAGGTAGGTGATATCGGCACCAATCTGCCGCAAGGCATCCACCAGGTCGCCGATGGGGCGTTCATGCATGCGCGGTACACCGTGCAGTTTGTAGGTTCCGCCGCTCAAGGCCAGGGCTGCGGTCAATGGGCGAAACGCCGTTCCCGCATTGCCGAGGAACAGGTCTGCTTCTTTATTGGGAAAACCGCCAGTGCCCTCTACTCGGTAATCATTCTCGCCGGTCCGGGTCACCTTTACACCCAGACTGTTCAGGGCCTCCAGCATGCGATCCGTATCGTCCGACTTCAGCAGATCGCGGATCTCTGTGGTGCCCTGAGCCAGGGCAGCCAGCAGCAACGTGCGGTTGGAGATGCTTTTGGAACCAGGGAGCTGCACAACGCCCTGCGCGCGGGAAACGGGTTGGAGATCAAGAAATTCCATTGTGAACCTTTGTTATTGACCGGATGTTAAGCATCATCCAGAAAGTGAACAGGAATATGTAAGGCGCATGATAACGGCCCAGGAATAGTTAGCATAATGAAATCCATCCCGGTCTGTCATGGAACCATTGCTATATACCATTGCTGTATACATCTTGAAAGCATAGTTCTTATCCCTATTCTGCTTTCTCTCCCTAGCATCCAGAGGACGCAGCTTACCCTCCGACTGCTCCCAAATGTTCTAACCAGCTAATTGACACCCCCTCGGCCACCCGCACTATACTGTATATAAATACAGTTATGTTGTACCCATCATGAGCACTACCTCTTCTGACCATCCATCCGACGCTTCGCTTGAGCAGTTATTGCTCAGGGATGATCTGTGGCTGGGGCATTCCCAGCGTTTTACCGGCCGGGCAGCCATAGCCACAGGGCACACACTGCTGGATGAACAGCTGCTGCACCAGGGCTGGCCGCTGGGCACATTGATTGAGGTGTGTCAGCCGCAGATGCAGGGTGAATGGCTGCTGTTTGCCCCGGCGCTGCTGCAGGTGTCGGGGCTGATTGTTTTGCTCAACCCACCTGCGCTGCCTTTTGCCCAGGCGTTCATCCAGGCTGGTTTTGACCTTGACCGCGTACTGGTAGTCAAGGCAACCGAGAAAGACCCGTTTATCGGTTGCTTTACCGAGCTGGCCCGGGCCAGTGTCGGAGCTGTCCTCGCCTGGCAGCCGGCGGAAGCCATCAGTTATACCGAACTGCGCAAATGTCTGCTGTCTGCCGCTGACGGCACGGGTTTATGTGTGATGTTCCGGCCTTTTGCCGCACAGCAGCAAAGCTCACCTGCACGGCTGCGCCTGTTCACGCGTTTTATTGTCGATGGATTGGAAGTGACGTTGTTCAAACAAACAGGTTATCTGCAAAAACAACAACCCCAGCCACTGGTTCTGGAACTGCCGGATCACTGGAAAGCGGCTCCGGCCTATGCCGCCCTTGACCAGAAAACTGCAGCGACCAAGGAAACTTCACCCAGACGCCTGGCCAGTGTGACGCCATTACGAGGTCAGTAATGGGCTTACCCTCCTCACGTTTATGGCTGGCCATCCGCCTGCCCGACCTGCCATTAACTGCCCTGAGTACAGATGACTCAGAGACCCCAGTGGTGGTGGCCGATAAAAAACGCACGGTGTATGTCAATCCAGTGGCGCAGCGCGCCGGTGTGCAGCTGGATATGGATATCACCACCGCACAGCTGCTCAGCGGCTGCGAAATCATTGAACGGGATACTGCGCAGGAACAACGGGTGCTGCACCGGTTATCGGAACAGCTCTATCATTTCTCACCTTATATTGATCGTTATTGCAGCCCCGTGAGCGCACAAAGCGGCTTGCTGCTGGAAATATCTTCCTGCCTGAAATTGTTCGGCGGAGTCCAGGGCATGATGCAGCGCATTACCACCAGCCTGAATCAGACTCCTTATGGTTTTTTATTCGGTCTGGCCCATTCTTCCAGGGCCGCCTGGCTGCTTTCCTTTGCGGCCTATGACATCGATGGCAACGAAACCCGAACGGCATTTCTCGAGCGCCTGTATCCGCTGCCCATCCAGCTGCTGGATGACTATCCCGCTGCCTGCGAATCTCTGTCGCGCATGGGCTTCAATACTTTGGGCGACATTGCCAGGCAGATTTCACACCAATCATTACGCAGCTTCAAAAAACGTTTTGGCCATGAATTTACTGAACTGCTGGCAGAAATTTTTAATATCGATCAGGATTTCGCGCAAAACACTTTATTTGAAAAACCACGGGATACTTATCGACCGGATGAATGGTTTGAAGACGAAATTCAATTTGATTATCCAATCACAACCGTAGACCAGCTCAAACCCGCTTTCGAAAATCTGCTGACTGCACTGGGCGATTACCTGCGCAAACGACAACAACAATGTCACACTATCGAATGGCGGATGACGGATATTTATCGACGCAAGGCATCCACGACCGTTCGCAGCGACCAGCCGCAAAGTCAGTGGCAACTGCTGTATGACCTCACGCTTATCCAGTTTGAAAATAAAGAACTGCCGTTTGAGGTGGACGCTCTCAGATTGATCTGCCGACAGACACTACCGCGACAAAATGCTAATCACCTGCTCGATCTGGAGCAACACCGTCGCCGCAAAAGCACCACTGCCGACTTCGCTACAACCATCGCCAGATTGAAAGCGCGTCTGGGTGATGCTGCTGTCTATAAATTCGGTTACCACGACAGCCGTGTGCCGGAATTGACACAGGTTGCAATGGCCCTCGCTGAAAAATCCCGCCAGGACTTGCCCGATATTTATCAGCAGGCTTTGCGGCCCGCTTGGCTGCTGGATGCACCAGAAATTATTGAAGAACGGCATCAGCGTTTGTATTGGCATGGGTATCTGACGCCCCATGTAGGACCGGAACGCATCATTGGCGACTGGTGGAATGCGCCGGTTGCACGGGATTATTATCTGGCGACCCGGCAGGATCATTTGCCACTCTGGATTTTCTTCAATCTTTACGATAAACGGTGGTATGTACAGGGAGTATTTGCCTGATGCGCTATACCCATTTGTACACCACCACCAACTTCACCTTTTTAACCGGCGCGTCACATCCGGACGAATATGTTTATCGCGCTCATGAGCTGGGTTATGACGCTATCGCCATTACCGACGAATGCTCGCTGGCCGGCATTGTGAAAGCCTTTGTCGCTGCCGACCAATTGGGCATCAAGTTAATCATCGGTAGTCGATTTGTGTTATCCAATGGCATGCAGTTAATTGCAATTGCCCCCTCTCGTACCGCGTATGCGGAGCTGTCCGGTTTTATTACCCTGGCCCGCCGCCGCGCCGAAAAAGGTTCTTATGAAGCGCATTTTGAAGACCTGCGCTTCAGGTTACGTCATTGTTTTATTATCTGGCTCGCTGATCGTTACCAGGATATTGCCGTCGCAACAGCGACGGAACTGGCCAACGCCTTTAAAGATCGTTTGTGGATTGGCATTAATCATCAATTGCAAAGCGGTGAGCAGCAGGATTTTTCACGCTGGCATCAACTCAGTGTAGAAAAAAATATTCCCCTGGTAGCCTGCGGTGCGGCCCTTATGCACTGCAATGACCGCAAACCTCTGCAGGATATCGTCACGGCTATCCGCCATAACACACCGCTGCAGGAAATGGGAACACGGCTGGAATTAAACGGTGAAGCTTATTTGAAAGCTTTCCATCAGCTTGCCAAGCTGTACCCCCCGGCATTGCTGGAGGAGACCTGTGTGATCGCGGATCGCTGCCACTTCTCCATGAAAGAGCTGCGCTACCAGTATCCACAGGAACTGGTGCCTGATCACCTTTCTCCAATTCAATATCTGCGTCAACTGGTGGACGAAGGCAAGAAAAAACGCTGGCCCGCTGGTGTACCGGCCACGGTGGAAACCTTGATTGCCAATGAGCTGGCCATCATCGAAGAGCTGAATTACGAATATTATTTTCTGACAGTCCACGACATTGTGTGCTTCGCCCGCGAACAGCACATCCTGTGTCAGGGACGAGGCTCGGCGGCCAACTCTGTTGTGTGTTATTGCCTGTTTATTACCGAAATTGCCCCGGGCCAGATCAATGTACTCTTTGAACGTTTTATCTCCCTGGAACGGGATGAACCGCCGGATATCGATGTGGATTTCGAGCATCAACGACGCGAAGAAGTGATTCAATACATCTATCAGAAATACGGCCGTGAGCGCGCAGCCATTGCCGCGACAGTGATTACCTACCGCAGCCGCAGCGCGGTACGCGATGTCGGTAAAGCGCTGGGGCTGGATGAGACCTTGATTGATCATCTGGCCAAGAATATTGCCTGGTGGGATAAGAGCACGGATCTGCAAAAAAATGTTGCCTCACTCGGACTGGATATCAACAGCCAGTTATTGATGCACTTTTTCAGTCTTGTACAACAGATTCGCGGCTTCCCGAGACACTTGAGTCAGCATGTGGGCGGCTTTGTGATCTCTGAAGGTAGAATCAGCGATCTGGTTCCGCTGGAAAATGCCAGCATGCCGGACCGCACTATTATTCAATGGGACAAGGAAGACCTCGAAGCCATGCGCCTGCTCAAGGTCGATGTGCTGGCCCTGGGGATGCTTTCCGCTTTGCGGCGCGCCATGGATTACATCACTGCTTACGACTCAAGGATTCGCTCTCTACAGGATATTCCCAAGGAGGATAAAGCCACTTACCAGATGCTCAGTCGCGGCGACAGCGTGGGAGTTTTTCAGGTGGAGTCGCGCGCGCAGATGGCCATGCTGCCCCGTTTAAAACCACAGTGTTTTTACGACCTGGTGATCCAGATTGCCATCGTGCGACCGGGCCCGATTCAGGGCGACATGGTACATCCCTACCTGCGCCGCCGTGCCGGCAAAGAAGCAATCACCTATCCCACGGCAGCCGTTAAAGATGTACTCAAACAAACGCTCGGTATTCCTATTTTCCAGGAACAAGTCATGCGTTTATCCATGGTGGCCGCAGGATTCAGCGGCGGCAAAGCTGATGAATTGCGTCGAGCCATGGCTAACTGGGGAAAGAATTCAAAGTTGTTATCGTATGAAAAAGAATTTAAAGATGGTCTATTAAATAATGGCTATACCCAGGAATTTGCCGATCGACTGTTCGAACAAATCAAAGGCTTCGGCGGCTACGGTTTCCCGGAAAGCCATTCTGCTTCCTTTGCCATCCTGTGTTACTTCTCCAGCTGGATAAAATGCCATCATCCCGCAGCCTTCTACTGCGCACTTTTGAATAGCCAACCCATGGGATTTTACAGTCCATCGCAGCTTATTCAGGATGCCAGAAGACACGGCGTAACCATCTTTCCTGTTGATATCAATCAGAGCCGTTATGAATACACCCTGGAGAAAGATGCGCAGGGTAAAACAGGTATTCGCGTGGGTTTTATCGCTATAGGATCACTCAATACAGAAAAAGCCCAGACCATCGAAATATTTCGCGGCGAACAACCTTTTACATCACTGCAGGATATTCTCAAACGCACCACGCTCAATGACACGGATCTTGAAAACCTTGCCTCCGCCGATGCCTTCCTCACCATCGTCGGCAACCGCTATCGCGCCCGCTGGCAAGCATCCGCTTTACTGCCCCCTTCAGCTTTACTCAAAGACAGTGAAAAAGACAGCGATGATTTATTGATGGATGGCCCCACACTGGAAGAAAATGTGATGGATGACTACGCATCCATCGGCCTGACACTGCGGGCACACCCAATGGAAATACTGCGCAAAGAATATCCCTTCAACCGCTGCGTACGCCACATCGATCTAATCAACCTTCCTCACAAAGGCTTTGTCCGCATCGCCGGCATAGTCACCGGTCGCCAACGCCCCGGCACCGCCACCGGGGTTATGTTCGTATCCCTCGAAGACGAAACCGGCACCAGCAATGTCGTGGTCTGGAGCACCACACAGGAAACATTTAAGAAGCAATTATTAACAGGGAAATTATTGATTATCAAAGGCACCGTAGACATATTGACAGATGATGTCGGCGCACCGATTGTTCATGTACTTGCCGGGCATCTGGAGGATGTGACTGATAGATTGCAGAGTCTTACGTTAAGGTCGCGGGATTTTCATTAAAAGAAAAATTCTATATATCGATTACAACCACATGATATGGATAGAATTGAATGTAGATAAATAAATTTCTCGCCTCAGCAGCAAAAATCCCTATAAATTAAGAAACTGAACTGGTTCTATCAAGCCAATACGCCCAGTTTGATAAGCACCAAGATCCATAAAGGTCCGATTGGTTATAGTGAGATAATCCTCAACTATTGAGTGGCCAGATATCAAATGTATATTTAAGCAGATATTTTTATCTTTCCATTAGCCTGCATAATTTCGGAAATGCATTTAGCAGTTACACTAGTGTCAACCAGCTTTATTGACCTAATTCCACTTAAATGACTTAGAATTTTTAATTCTTTATCGCCAAAAGCAGAATGAAAGACTCCAACACCTTCTACTCTTTCACTTGTAAGAGTACTTAAATCGCAGTCGTAAAAAATACAACTATAAAATCCCAAAAAGAAGTTTTCTTTTAAAGAGTTCAATTCTATCAATTGGCCATCCGATATACTTTGAGAGGAAAAACCAACAATTAAACCGCCAGATTTCTCTCTCTTTATTTCCGCTCCTTGCACCGAGTATAAGTCAACCTTTTGCATCATCACTCCTCATGTTACAGATCGTCTAGTTTTGCTTCCATCAATACCTCTCTCGGATAATTCCTGCACAAATTGGTCGTTATGCTCATTAGTAGGCTTATAGTGGCCGCTATTGTTAGCATGCATGAGCAACATCCCACTAGCCACATCCATTTCACCTGCTGCCGCAACTTTACCACCAGCCAAGAAAGAAGAATGATGAAACTCAAAAACCCTAGGAGCTCCAGCAAAAATTCTTCATTGAGGATCCATTACAAAAATATACTTCCCGTCTCTGGAATCACCAGTATCAAACTCGATGCCTCATAATTCATATTTATTCCTTTGTTCATCCGACGTATCAAACCGTAAGCAAAAACATATAAAACATCACTCTCTTTTCATATCACTAATTTTTTTCTTTACTCTACCCTCCAACTCCAGGGCTTTTGAATGTCCATTTTTTTTGCCATTTCACACCAAAAGAGCGAAAAACCCAGCATATCTTTTTCATAAAAATTCAATGCAATATTGTACTGAGCAATTTTATTTCCCAACACAGCAGAAGCCTGCTGCCATTGCTGAGATTTGACTTCATCACGAACTGAAAATTCATAGTATTGATATATTCGAAATGCAGATTCAGAATTACCTTGTTTAGCCTCTTCTATTAAACGGGAAACCTCTTTTTCCTCTAAAAAAAAGTAGCCGCGGTGGACACAGGATGTTCATCAGCTCTTGAGGGGTTAATCTCAAAATCAAAGGGATTGTCTTGCATCTCTGCTCCTAAAGAAATGTTATTAAACATCAAGGTTGAAAGCAAAATAACTAGCTTGTGGAGTTTCATATATCACGATTCTGGATTAAATGTACGTATTTTTCCCGGATTGGAATAATCGGGGCGTGACTTTCCGTTTTCTTCTATCATTGCATATGGAGCAACTTTCCCATCTTCCCAATACCACAGTATCTCATCCGGGGTTATAACTGGTGTGTAGTGGCATAGTGAATTTGGCCACCTAATTAGAAGTGATATTATCACTTCATC
>CALFXJ010000018.1 GCA_937958105.1 uncultured Cellvibrio sp. | reverse complement strand
GTCTGTTATCAGGCGGGGCTTTTTCTTTGCGGGCGAATAAGCAGGAAAACTGTCGGATGGGACTGGTCTGCGTCAGATCAAGACAAGCGATAGCTGCACACACACGCCGTTCTACATCCTTTCTTACCCATGTCTTAAGGTGCGTTGCTGCCTTATAATCTAAGTATTGTTCGGTTGCTGACGTGGAATTCATGATGATCAAAGACAAGCTGGTTATATTCGACACGACATTGCGTGATGGGGAGCAAAGCCCTGGAGCGTCGATGACACGCGATGAAAAAGTACGTATCGCTCGGATGCTGGAGAAGCTGCGGGTAGATGTGATTGAAGCCGGCTTTGCGATTGCGAGCCCAGGCGACTTTGAATCTGTTCGAGCAGTGGCTGAAGCCGTTAAGGACTCTACTATATGCAGTTTGGCGAGGGCGGTTAAAGGCGATATCGAACGGGCGGCAGAGGCACTTAAACCTGCTAACTCCGGGCGTATCCATACTTTTATAGCCACCTCAGCTATTCACATGAAGTATAAGCTGCAGATGGAGCCACCCAGGGTTTTGGAACAGGCGGTGGCAGCAGTGAAACTGGCTCGCCAGTTTACGGACGACGTGGAATTTTCCCTAGAGGATGCCAGCAGGTCGGAATTCGAATTTATGTGTCGAATTATTGAGGCTGTTATTGCTGCTGGAGCGAGGACCATTAATCTGCCAGATACTGTGGGATATGGCGAGCCAGGTGAATACGGGATGCTTTTTAAGCGGCTTATTGAAGCTATTCCCAACTCAGATAAAGCAATCTTTTCCACTCATTGCCATAACGATCTTGGCTTAGCCGTAGCCAACTCACTTTCGGCGGTCATGCATGGGGCGCGTCAAGTAGAATGTACGATTAATGGACTGGGAGAGCGTGCAGGAAATGCTGCGCTGGAAGAAGTCGTCATGGCGGTGAAAACCCGCAAAGATCTCATGCCTGTTGAAACTGTGATTGATACCACCCACATAGTTCCCACCTCCAGACTGGTTTCCAGCATCACAGGGTTTCCGGTTCAGCCAAACAAAGCGATTGTGGGAGCAAATGCCTTTGCTCATGAATCGGGCATTCACCAAGATGGCATTCTTAAGCATCGCGAAACATATGAGATCATGCGTGCGGAAGATGTGGGTTGGAATACCAATAAATTAGTGCTGGGTAAACACTCGGGCCGGGCTGCAGTTAAAGCAAGATTTGAAGCGCTTGGTATAACCTTCTCAGACAGCGAAGCATTCAATGCCGTCTTTGCCAGTTTCAAAGAGCTTGCCGATAAAAAACACGAAATATTTGATGAAGATCTTCAGGCTTTGGTTAGTGATACCCAGCCTCATACTTTGCAGGAAGTGTATAAACTTGGCGAGATAGAGATTGCCTGTAAGACAGGGACCTCACCTCATGCCAAACTGGTTGTCTCTGTGAATGGTTCGGCGAAGAGTACCGAAGCACAAGGCAGCGGGCCGGTTGATGCAACCTTTAAGGCCATAGAGAAAATTGCAGGAAGTGGTGCGCATCTCCAGCTGTATTCAGTAAATGCTATAACTGAAGGTACAGACTCCCAGGGGGACGTCACCGTGAGACTCGAGAAAGGTGGTGTGATAGTGAATGGTGTCGGAGCTGATACAGATATCGTCACAGCCTCAGCCAAGGCTTACCTGCATGCACTGAATCTATTATGTTCTCGTACGGGAAAATCACATCCGCAGCGTGATGGAATTTAAGCGTTGTATGAATGAGTACCAGCGTCAGGCATATTTAACATCCATGGGGGTAGAGAGCTATATGCCGCGCTGGCGCTTGGCTGTGGCTCCGGCTCCGATTGCATGCGTTGTGCCTATGCTGCCTGATACTCCAAAGATGGAGCATCAGGAGCTTCCATCCCATCAAGCGCTTGACGATTTCTCCCCCAAGAATGTAGCTCCTGCTGTTGATCAGCCCGTTGTAGTGGCGGATATGCTGCGAGAGTTGAAACTGGAACAGCCAAAGCGAGCAGATGCACCGGCACTCAAGCCTGACGCTGCGACTCCGATACCGGTCTCGAAACCTGGAACGATTCCTTCATTTGCCCTGAGCATTTGGCGACCCTTGGATGAATTGCTGGTTATTGACTCCCGTAATATACGCTTAGCTCTGCCTACAGAATTGCTGTTACAGAATATTCTCCGTGCACTGTATGGAAGCCAGTTGCAGCTGGAAAACGAAGAAGTGCTGCGTTGGCCTTTGGTCGATAACACCTTTGTGTCGCGAACAATTGACGACGCTCGAAGTGTTCTTCAAGTCTGGCTCGAAGTGGAGCTGGAGCGTAGACCGGTTAAGCGACTTTTACTAATGGGTGAGAACGCAGCGCAGTATTTTCTGAAAGCGGATAGCTCATACTCCTCTTCGCTCTTCTCGTTAGTGGATCTCCAACAATTTTCTACCTATGCGCTTATCGCCCCCAGCCTGGTTGAGCTGCTGCAGCGGCCTGAGCTGAAGCGTGAGTTATGGCAGGCGCTTCAGCCGTGGCGGCATGTGGGATAAACCATGTCCGGCTCTGTCAATCTAACTACTTCAACTGGCTTATTGTTGAACCTGCGTTTACTGTTAGAAGCAGACCTTCCAGCTGTTATGCAGCTGGAGCGCGCTGCTCATTCTCATCCCTGGCGGCAATCCAGTTTCGAGGATTGTTTGCGAGGACGTCAGCGTTGCTGGCTGGCTGAATATAAAGGCGTGTTGGTTGGTTATGTGGTCGTGGCTCATGGCGGGGGTGATGCGGAGTTACTGAATATAGCTGTGGCCCCGGGGTTCCAGCGTAAAGGAATTGGAAGTTGCCTCTTGCAGCACGCCGTAAATTATGTGAAAGATCATGCCGATATGATGTTTCTGGAGGTGCGCGTTTCTAATCGTAAAGCGATTGAGCTCTATGCGCGCGAAGGTTTTTTTGAGGTGGGGCAAAGGAAAAACTACTATCCCACGGTAAACGGACGTGAAGATGCATTATTGATGGCGTGCCAGCTTTAAACTTATTGCTTGACGGGGCGTTTTTGCAGTTTTCTTTGTAACGTCCTTCGATGCATACCCAGGCTGCGTGCAGTAGCAGAGATATTGCCATCATTTTCCTGCAGAACTTTTTGTATGTGCTCCCATTCAAGTCGGTCGACTGAAGGGGGGTTGTTAGGTATCTCCAGTTGCCTGATAACTTGTGGATCAAATGCAGCGAGTATGTCTTCGGTATCAGCGGGCTTGCATAGATAATTCAATGCTCCCAGCTTTATTGCCTCTACGGCTGTGGAGATGCTGGAGTAGCCGGTCAACATCACGATATCCAATGAGGGTTGATGGTGCTTGAGCTCCCGAATCAGCATCAGGCCGGACTCCTGCGCCAGCTTTAAATCTACGACGGCCTTGGTGAAGCTATGTTTGCTTAATAGTAAGAGGGCTTCTTCGCTGTTGGTGGCCGAAATCGCCTCATATCCCCGGCGCGTAAGAGCTCGCTCAAGCATTCTGCAAAAGGTTGGATCATCGTCGACGAGTAGGAAGGTTTCTTTTTTTTTCAGCATCATCATGACTCTATGGGTTGGAGAGGCAAGTGCAATTCGGTCAGGGTTCCCTGTGGGGAACGGTTGTAAAGATAAACCTTGCCACCGTAGCGATTAATGGTGGCATGAGTCAGAAACAACCCCAAACCCAAGCCCTTTCCTTTTGTGGTTACAAATGGTTTGCCAAGTTGACTGGCAATTTCCATCGGAATGCCCGGACCGTTATCTTCGATCGTCCAGCGCAAGCTGGATTGACTCCACTCAATACGAATCTGAATATTTTCCGGGTTGGCATCGGCAGCATTGTTAAGCAGATTAATAATTGATTGGCTAATAGTGGGATGAAGGTGAGCCGCCACATCCTGCGAATCCGAGGCAAAGTGAACGCTGGCGCTGACTTCCGGCCGCATGACCAACCATCGCTCTATAATGCCGCGGCAGAATTCTTGTAAAGACTGTGCTGCGAACTGACCATCCTTTCCATACTCCGCTTTACCCACCAGATTCTGCAGGGTATTTGCGCACTGTTGAACCTGGTCTGACAGGATCTTGAGGTCTTCAATAAGCTGCGGCTCGCTCCTGTACTCCTCACGTAATTCTGCGAGAAGCACCTTCATGGTGGACAGCGGCGTGCCGAGTTCATGTGCTGTGCCAGCAGCCAGGGTGGCTACAGCCATTAATTGTTCATCGCGCAGATCATCCTCCCGTCTTTGATTCAGCAACTCATCCTGCCGGCGCAGGTCCTGAGCCATCTTGACAACAAAGTAGGTAATCAGAGCTGCGCTGATAAAAAAGTTCAGCCACATCCCAATGATGTGGAGGTTGACCTCCTGATGGCTATCATGATGGTGGACAGGAGAGAGGACGGGGAGAGCCACGTGGAAAAACAGCAACAGTGAGTAGCTGGCAACGCATAGCACGGTGATTGTCCAGGTATAGGACCAGGACAGTGTTGCTGCCGATATGCAGATTGGCACCAGGAAGTAGGAGATGAATGGGTTATTTGCCCCGCCACTGAAGTAGAACAGGGCGCTCAGGCAAAGCACGTCCAACAGGAGCTGTATAAAAAACTCGATGTCGGTAACAGGCACTTCGCGGTGGAGGCGTAAGGCTGTAAGCCAGTTGAGGATGATAAAAACCAGCAGAATGGTAGCAAAAGCGCGGTACGGAAGCGTCAGATCGCTAAAAGTAAAGGTCAGGGCGGCGGTTAATCCCAGGCAGATCACCAGCAGCCAGCGAATCATGACCAGGTGGCGCAGGTGTTGTGTTGGAGCTGCAAGCGTCAGCGGAAGTTTATTGGCCATGGAATTTCACGGAATGATGTTGGTCTGCACACAGTGGCAGATTATAGCGAAAAGCATAGCCTTACAGACTCCCCTGCGCTGCGGCATCTTGCCGCAGCGTCTGTTTATGAATCGCAGACGCCCCCAGGGGCCTGGTGTATACTTTGGCGCTCTTTTTTGTCGATTGATCCACGCTCCCGATTTGAGAGGCTTAACCTCAGTTATGGCGCATCCGCTGCAAGCAACCCTGATTGAGGGCCAGGTCTCACAACAACTCAAGAGTATGGCCCTCCCCATGGTATGGGGTTTGATGGCCACGATGTCGCTTAATGCAGTAGACACTTTTTTTATTGCTCAAGTGGGGCGGGAACCACTGGCGGCTTTGAGCTTCACATTTCCTGTCATCATGGTGCTCACCAGTCTGGGGATTGGATTGGGGGCGGGTACGTCTTCTGCGGTGGCCCGCGCTATTGGTGAGGGCGATGCCCCAACAGCCCAGCGTTTGGCCACAGATGCAATGAGTCTGACCCTGCTCATCTCCGTCACAATGTGTGTCATCGGCTGGGTTTTCCTTGAACCGTTGTTCCTGGCACTGGGAGCTACGCCGGATCTCATTCCGTTGATTCGTAGTTACATGTCCATCTGGTTCTTCAGCGCACCTTGCTTAATGGTACCCATGGTTAGTCTTGCGGCTTTACGCGCGATGGGGATGAGTAATGTCCAGGGGTATTTGATGGGGGGGGCTGCGCTCTTGAATGCACTTCTTGATCCCGTTTTTATCTTCGGACTCTTTGGCTTTCCCGCCCTGGGACTGCAAGGTGCAGCTATCGCAACGCTTATCACTCGGGTACTGATGGTGTTGATTGCGCTCTACATCCTTCGTTATCGCGTAAAGATGTTAATCAATCCTTTTATTAGCTGGCAACAGTTGCGCGCTTCCTGGAGCGTTATTGTGCACGTCGGCATACCCGCTATGGTTGCCAACGTCATCGTCCCGCTCGCCAGTGCAGTGGTGGTCATGATGGTAGCCGGTTACGGTACTGATGCGGTGGCAGGGTTGGGGATTGCGATGCGAATAGAACCTCTGGCGTTGATCGTTTTTTACGCTTTATCTGGGGTGATCGGACCTTTTTTCGGTCAGAATCTTGGAGCTGGCAAGTTCGAGCGCCTGATTGAGGCGCAGCGAGTCCTCACTATCTTTTGCATGGGGTTTGGCGTCCTGCTGGCGGTGATGATGTGGCTGTTCGGCGACCTCATTGCAGGGATCTTCGGAGATCACGCTGAGGTACTTGAAGTTACTGTGCTTTACCTGGCTATAGTGCCTTTCAGTTATGGTGCCTATGGCGTGGTGATGTCTGTTAACGCGGCATTTAATGGACTCGGCCACCCCTGGCCTGCCATGCTCATATCGGCGGGACGCGTGTTATATATTTTCCTGCCCCTGGCATTCCTGGGCCAATGGTTATGGCAGATGACCGGTATCTTTGTAGCCACAGCAGCAGCCAATCTCATTATGGGTATGTGGGCTTGGAGCTGGTTAAAACGTTATATCCAGCGAACCCAAAGCGAAGGCCGAACTGCGTTATAATCGCGCCCTTTCCAATTTCCTACGATAGTATCTTTTATGACTGAACTTACCAGCGAGCTGGCCAAGCGCCGTACATTTGCCATTATTTCCCACCCGGATGCCGGTAAAACTACCATTACCGAGAAGCTATTGCTGTGGGGTAACGCCATCCAGTTAGCGGGTTCAGTAAAAGGGAAGCGCGGCCCTCACGCCAAGTCAGATTGGATGACGATGGAACAGGAGCGGGGGATCTCAGTGACTTCGTCAGTCATGCAGTTCCCATATAAAGGACGTGTTGTTAATTTGTTGGACACACCTGGACACGAAGACTTTTCCGAAGATACCTACCGTACTCTTACCGCCGTGGACTCTGTTCTGATGATGATTGACGGGGCCAAGGGTGTAGAAGATCGCACCATCAAGTTAATGGAAGTCTGTCGTCTGCGGGATACGCCGATCCTGTCGTTCATCAACAAGATGGATCGTGAAAGCCGCGAGGCGGTAGAGTTACTTGATGAAATTGAGAGCGTATTAAAAATTACATCCGCGCCCATCAACTGGCCTCTTGGCTCAGGAAAGAACTTTGTTGGTGTTTACAATTTCTATACGGATGTCATCCATGTTTATCAGCAGGGACAGGGTCATACCACCCCGGAAGACATACAGATCAAGGGGCTGGACAGTGATGAGGCCACCAGATTATTAGGTAGTTACGCTGGAGAGATTCGGGAAGAAATTGAATTTGTACGCGGTGCTACCCATCAGTTTGACATCAATGAATATCTTGCCGGGCGCATGACGCCGGTATTTTTTGGAACAGCATTGGGCAACTTCGGTGTCCGTGAAATGCTGGATGGTTTTGTTGAGTGGGCACCTGCGCCGCGCAGCCGGGCGGCGAAAGAGCGGGTTGTTGAAGCGGGTGAAGATAAGTTCAGTGGCTTTATCTTCAAGATCCAGGCGAATATGGATCCCAAACACCGCGACCGAATCGCTTTTATGCGAGTCTGCTCCGGGGTTTACCACCAAGGCATGAAGATGCGTCATGTGCGTCTGGGAAAAGATATCAGAATCGCTGATGCGGTTACCTTTATGGCCGGTGACCGAAGCGCAGTAGAAGAGGCGTTGGCTGGTGATATCATCGGGCTGCACAATCACGGCACTATTCAGATTGGTGATACCTTCACCGAGGGTGAGGAGCTGAAATTCACCGGTATCCCCCATTTTGCCCCCGAGCTGTTCCGCCGTATTCGTTTGAAGGATCCGTTGAAAGCCAAGCAGCTGCAGAAAGGCCTGCAACAGCTGTCCGAAGAAGGCTCCACTCAGGTATTTTTCCCCCTGAACAGCAACGATATCGTCGTAGGCGCGGTGGGCGTATTGCAGTTTGAGGTCGTAGCCTATCGTCTGAAAGATGAGTACAAGGTAGAGGCCATATACGAACAGGTGAACGTGACCACTGCTCGCTGGGTTGAATGCTCTGATAGCAAAAAACTGGAAGAGTTTAAACGCAAGTGTGCCGATAACCTGGCGGTGGATGGCGGCGGGCATCTGACTTACCTTGCTCCAACGCGTGTTAATTTGTCGCTGACCGAGGAGCGTTATCCAGATATCCAATTCCGCGCAACCAGAGAACATTAATTTATGTTGACTACACTGGTATTGACGATATTAATTTTTATTGCAGTGCTGGTGGTTTTAATCTGGGTGCGTACACCACGTTACCGAATACAGCGACGCAATGTGATTGCCCTGCTAGAGTTGGTATTAAAAGGCCAGGCCAGCGAGAATGACTGGCGGGTATTCGCAGCAATCCCGTTGCGTCATAACCCTGAGCTGGAAGAAATTCGGGAGCGCTGCATGGATATCGAGGAGCGTGAATACATCGGGCCCGGACGTAACGGCTTTTTATTCTCGCAGAAGGGGCTTGATGAATTGCGGGAAATCCTGCAGAAACTGAAAATGGACGAGCTTGAGGAGGGAAAGGAGTCGCATTGATACGCGATGTGTTTGAGGTAGATGTTTCGTGTGTTGATCGGTGCGGACCGGGGAGCCGCATCACATTACGGGCGAAGGGGGCTGTTTTAGCCTCGCTTAATTATGTCTACAGGGGACGCATGTGAGTATCGCTAACGATAATAAAGACCTCGTCTGGGATCTGGACGCCTTTAATCAGCGCCAGCGAGCCATTGATTTTGTTATGGGGTTTGAAAACCGGTTATGTGTTTATTCCGGTTCTGTTGAGCAGCTTTATACGAACTACAATATTTTCTTTCCTAAAGAAGAAGATCGTAAGCTGGTTATTCTGCCGAATCCCTATGCACCTCACGATACCTTCAATGGTCTTCCCGCAGAGGCGGTGACGGCGACAGGGTTGAATATTGTTCCCGGGGTTCTCCAAGGGAAAGCCGCTCTCTTCCTGTCCATCCCGTTTCGCGGTGGTCAGAGTCGCTACAAAAATGTACCCCTGCAGATAGGGCTCCGTGTTGTCAGGCAGCAGCTGCCTCCCAATAAACCTTTTCTTCCAGTGTTGATGAAGGGAGATCTGCGAGAGCTGGATGCTTCAACGCCCTGCCTACATCTTCATGCACTACATCTGGATCGCCTGACAGAGCATTCTGAGCTGGAGCGACGAGGTATTCAGAAGGTGATCGAGCAGCGGCTTAACAAGCTTTCATGAGATATAAAAAAACCACCTTTCGGTGGTTTTTTTTGGTTGTGCAGGTTATTTGGGTAATGCGAATGTAATCGGCGCGGAGAACTCAAAACCAGCTCCGGGAATTGCATCCGGTACCGCCGGGAAGGGTGCGGAACGCTGAATCGCTTCCCAGGCTTCTTTATTAAGGGTGTCATGGCGAGTTTCTTCCAACCAGGTCATGCTCTTAATATTACCTTTCCGGTCGATGGCCACGGAAATACGGATACCCCCTTCATGACCACGCTCCAGTGCTCTGCGCGGATATTTCACGTTGGTACGGATTTTCTTTAACAGATCCGATACGTAGAACTGACGAGCCAACAGTGATTGCGCTGTGAGCGCAGGCTCATTATCTTCCTCTTCTTCAACTCTGGCTGGCGCTGCAACAGGTTTGGGCTGCTCTTTGGGCTCCGGCTTTGCTGCCACTGCTGGCTTGGCTGGCTCAGGCTTGGGTTTTTCCTCGGCCAATTTAGGCAGCTCAACCTTGGGTGCTTCGATTACCGCCACTACCGGTGGAGTAACAGGCTGAGGTGCAGGCGCTGGTGCTGCTTTAACTTCTTTTTTGACTTCTTTGGCTGCCGCGACCTGTGCGGGGGCTGGCTCAGGTTCGTTTGGCTGGGTCCAGGCGGTTACTGCGGCCACTCTGGCAGGAGAGGGTTGGATACGTTCGTAACGGCTTCGCAGGTCGGGATTAACTGCACCGACTTTCAGTAGTTCTTCGCGATACGTGGAGGATAAAGGTACACGGCCAATCCAGGTGCGCAACAGCATGGGGAAAAACTGATCATCAGCAATATGTCCCAATTGCACATTGTTGACAGAGATGGTTAACCCCTGGCCTGGATTCTGGGCAAAAACCACATGATCGTTGGCTTCAAGCCTTCCTTTGAACAAACCATCGAATTGAACCATGTTATCCGCCTGTGCTGTCAGTACACTGTTAGTGTTATTGATAGCCATCCCTTCAATCCACATGCGGCTGAAGCGGCGGATCATCATGCCTGCTGGGTTTACGATTTTGAGTTCCATTCTCATCGCCGATCTGCTGTTGATCAGCGTATCTGCATCGTCACTCAAGGTTTCGGAATAGAGTGCACCAATAAATTGCTCATTACCCAACTCCTGATGCATCGCTAAACCGTTGAGCAAAGGTTCTGCACTGGCATACGAGCAAAATAGTACGAAAAGCACCGCTAAATAGTTAGGTATTCTTGGTTTTATACGCATAGGGTTACATCTCAGATTATTTTTTATGAAATAAATCGACGAAAATTGAGGGAAAGCATACATTCACTTATAAGCTCTCCCGCAGTGTATTCAGGTATAAAAGTATAGTACAGAAAGCGAGGCGGATTGAAATTCAGCCGTCAGTTCAACCTGGTTAAATACTACTCTACAGAAAATTACCATTACTGCAAGCGTGCAACAGCGGACAGGTATTCCCGGCTTGTTCACTGGTTCAGATAATTAACTATTGGTTCATCACCCCGCTGATTAATGTACTAATATGTAGCAAATTCGGGTTTCAGGTATCACCCTCTGTATTATCGAGATTCTTTTATCGCGTTTTAACTTTGTTTGCTCAGGATAGAACATGGAAATAAAACCGCTGCACAAGTTTCCCAGAGATACGCTTGAACAGCTGTTATCCGGTATCTCATTTTTTAAAGCAGTAAAGCAGCAGGACCCGTGGCAGTATGAGTTGCTGCTTCAGTCCTCGCGGATTATTTCCTATATCCCCGGAGAAATTGTACTGAAGCGAGGTGACAAAGATGATTGGCTATACTTTCTGCTGAAAGGTCGCCTTGCTGTCTACGTTGATGATCTGGGACAGAGTGAGCTGGTTAATTATGTAACACCCGGTGAGGTATTTGGGGATCTTGCTCGACTGGTGGGGCAGCCGCGCACCGCGACCGTGATTGCGGATGAAGGTGGTCGGCAGTCCATGGTGTTTGCTATGGACTGCAGTATCTTCGATGATCTTTTTTCCACGCGTCCGATTACCCTGGCAACCAAGCTGATCTACTATCGCAACATGGTGCATAACCTGCGCTGGAAACTCGAAGTCTACCGGGCTCAGCACTTACAGCACTCACTGGCCAATCGCCATCGCCAGGTCCGGTTGTACGCAGGTCAGAAAGATACGCGGGAAGAGCTGGTTTCACTGCACGAGCAAGCCAAGGCACTGGCATTGCTGTTGCTGGAGTGGAACTCTGAGTTCGGAGCCCCGGCAACTTATCCTCCGTCAGGAACAGACCCCCATACCTGTTGAGTGTGTTACTAAGGCTTCCAAGCAGTACTCCTATCCCTAAAGATATTTTCCCGATAGTTGTTAAATGATCCATATAGAGCGACGTTTACACATGGCCTTCGGGAGACAGTAAACTGTCACCCATTAATGCCGCAGAGTATGCATCATAGGGGATGCGCGGCAGCTGTTGCAGGTTTATATCATCTATGAAATTTGAAGACTTGAAATTAGCCTACGGGTATCCACTGCAGTTGCAGATTAATAGCAGCACCGGCCAACCTGACCGTTATTCCTGCCGCCTTATCGGCTGTGTTCCAGGGCGAAGTGTTCTGCTTTCTGTTCCTCGTGGTGGTGGGAAGGTATTGCGCTTCAGGGCCGGCCAGAAAGTTGTAGTACGCATGATGATCGATAATGGTATTGGCCTGTTTGCGGGCACTGTGGAGACTCAGACAGGGGAGCCTTATCCTATTCTTCACTTGAGCTATCCAGAGCAGGTAACTTTCAAGGGAATCCGGGGGGCAACAAGAGTGAATGTCGACCTGCCGGTTCAGGTAACTAACCTCAGCACGATCAATGAGGCGGTTGTTGAAGGCGCTGTTGCTGACATCAGCATTACCGGGGCCCGCATGGAACTGCTGGAAGCAGTTGGAGAAATTGGTGACAAAATACGCATCAGCGCCAGAGTAACGGTGCTAGATATCGTGAGGGAGCTGACCGTAGATGCGGTAATCCGATCAAGGCTCGAGCGGAGCACCCAGGAGGCAGACAAGGATTTGCCAGCGGTCTATGGTGTAGAGTTTATTGAAGACAATGAGGATATGCGGCTGCTTCTCTCTGCTTTTGTTTTCAGCCAAATGGTCAATGAGCATTAGATTTATCTGATCATCTTCGACAGCCTGGAATAGATGACGGAAATCCTGGATAAAAAAAGGCGCTCATAAGAGCGCCTTTTTTTTGATCACACCCGAAGGACTGTTAAGCAGTCGCAGCGGGAGCGGCTGCCTTAGGCTTGCGGCCACGCTTTGCTGGAGCTGAACCAGCGGCTTTCTTGGCGGCAGGCTTCTTGGCTACAGCTTTCTTAGCTGCCTTTTTGGCAGGTGCTTTTTTGGCTGCAGCCTTTTTAGCGGCTGGCTTAGCAGCGGCTTTAGGAGCAGCTTTCTTGGCTGCGCGCGGTGCTTTTTTAGTAGCGGCTTTTGAGCGAGCGGCGGCTTTTTTGGCGGCTGCTTTAGCGCGAGCTGCGGCTTTCTTCTCTGCTGCCTTCTTCTTGGCGGCAGCTTTCTTGGCGGCGGCTTTAGCCTTGGCAGCTGCTTTCTTAGCGGCCAGTTTGGCTTTGGCGGCAGCTTTCTTCTCAGCTAACTTGGCTTTAGCAGCTGCTTTTTTAGCGGCCAACTTGTTCTTGGCGGCGGCTTTCTTGGCAGCGGCTTTCAAGCGCTTGGCTACTACGGCCTCAGCTTTGGCAACAGCCTTGTCGTGAGCAGCGGCCAGCTTGTTAGCAGCTTTGACGGCAGCAGCTTCTTTCTTCGCATTCGCAACGGCTTGTTTGGCATCAGCAGCAGCTTTCTTGGCGGCGGCCAGTTCAGCTTTAGCGGCAGCAACTTGTTTAGCAGCGGCCGGAGTTTTCTTCTTGCTTGCTGCAGCCACTTTGCTTTGAGCAGCTTTTACCTTAGCGGTTGCTTTGGCGGCGTCTTTGTTCAACGCCACAACTTGTTTCTGGAGATCAGCAGCTTGAGCGACACGCGCTTTTGCCAGCTGGGCTTTCAATTGAGCTAGTTGCTGTTCTAAATTTGCAACAGCATCAACCGCTTTTGATTTACGTGCAGCCATGGTGTGTTTCCTTTATTGTTTTCGGAAAGAGTGTATATAACGGATTAAAACTTCCAACACGCATAAGTTAAAACTTTATGGAAAAAATTCAAGTTTTTTGAAGAGCTTTGACGGAAAAAATGTGTTTTTTTTCTATTTTTTATCAAAATTGGACCGCTCTAAGCGTTGTTCACAAGAAATATTTGCACTTTCCAATTTACTTCATCTCGAACGAAGTTTTATCGACAGTAAAAAAATAACGTATCGAGTAGACCGTTCCTCCCCCATTTTTGAAATTCTCTGAGCAGAATCTTTTACATGAAACTGGATCATCTGGTGTGAATGATGAACAGTGATTAATTGTTTGTTGGGTTGGTCGGCGCGGGTTGAGCAGCGCAAGGGAGTTACCAGATCGGGTATGGGAAGTTAATTATTGAATCTGACCGTCAATGGATCTGACCAAAGCAATATCAGTTTGAGTGATGGCTGTTTATGCAAGTCAAATTGTTTGATCAGCGCATCGATTACCTCACCCCGTCTCGGCCAAAGGTCGCAAGCAGTCAGAGCGGGCTGATGCCGTAGGGGATGAGCACGGTCGATGTGCGCAATTGGACAGCCGAATCGGCTCTCTACTACAGATGGCCGATTGAAGCCTGCTGTTTATTCCGCAGCGCTTTGAGACTGGTTTTACCGGTATCTTCATGCTGTATCCTGTTTATTTAAACAGGCATTTGCGGAATAATGTCGGTCATCACTGAACAGTTGTTTGAGGCATCTACGTTGCGAAAAATTATTCATTGTGATGCCGATTGTTTCTTTGCCGCGATAGAGATGCGCGATGATCCATCGCTGCGTCATCTGCCGATAGCTGTTGGTGGTGGGGCGGATCGACGTGGAGTTATCTCGACATGCAATTACGAAGCGCGCCGATATGGAGTGCATTCTGCAATGCCCTCAGCTACAGCTCGTCGTCTATGTCCTGATTTGATCATCCTGCCGCACCGGATGGATGCATATCGGGAGGCGTCCCTTCGTATGCGTCATATTTTTTACGAATACACCGATCTGGTTGAGCCTTTGTCCCTGGATGAAGCATTTCTTGACGTAACTGATTCCCCCTATTGCAGTGGCAGCGCAACGAGAATTGCCGAGGAGATCCGCAGACGAGTTGAACAGGAGTTGGGGATTACGGTATCCGCTGGTGTCGCACCCAATAAATTTCTGGCAAAGGTTGCCAGTGACTGGCGGAAGCCAAATGGCCTGTTTGTCATTACACCTGCCCAGGTTGAACAGTTTGTACAGCAGCTCCCTGTACGCAAGATTCATGGTGTTGGTAAGGCTACGGCGACCCGACTGGCACAGATGGACGTGAAGACCTGCGGTGACTTACAAAGGTATTCGGTGTTCGAATTATGCCAGCGCTACGGCCAGTTCGGTCAGCGTCTTTATGACCTGAGCCGGGGTCGGGATGAGCGCCCGGTGATCCCGAGTCGAAGGCGCAAGTCGCTCAGTGTTGAACACACCTATCCTCAGGACCTTCCGGAGCTGAGTCACTGCATTAACCAGTTGCCGGAGCTGTTGCAGACACTGGCCAGCCGTCTGCGACGCCTGGAGGACGATTACCGTGTGGTGAAAATATTTGTAAAGATCAAGTTTGCCGATTTTTCGACCACTACCGTGGAGCGGGCCGGGCAGCAGCTGAGCATGGCCGAGTTCCAGGATCTGTGCAGGCTGGCTTTTGAGAGGGGCAACGGTGCGGTGAGGCTGCTGGGGGTGGGTGTCCGGTTCGTTGATTTGCGGGAGGATCAGGCCTTCTTTCAGCTGGATCTGTTCGATTAGCTGGGAACTTGCCGCTTTTGATGGGTTCTATGCCAGGTTCCGGCGCCCCCCTGGTCCTGAAGTCAGGGGCAAACAGCCTGCGGAGCCTGATATCAGAGGCAGTTTCATGCCAATAAAGAATTAGTCATTCGC
>CALFXJ010000017.1 GCA_937958105.1 uncultured Cellvibrio sp. | reverse complement strand
ATGACGCCGAGCAGACGCAAGCTGCGTCCAGCCCACTGAAAGGCACGCGGTATGTGGAGCCGCGTGGTGGGTGCGAATGCAGTTTCCGGCCAGCCATCCTGACGTGTAAAAAAAGTGGATGGTGTGTGTGTCGTGGACGTGGGTTCAAACGAACTCGTCATAACTCACCCTGTCTTTGCTGATACCCAATTGAGAAAATGCTTCTGTTGTGGTGCTGATCAACCGGGGAGAACCGCAAATGAGACCCACCGGCAGTGAATCTGCTTCGCTCGTTTTTCTGCTGCGTTCTCCGATATGGGGAGCCAGTATCCGGGTCGGGTTGGAAAAGTAGGCGTCGCGGCAGGGTTGCTCAATATGAATCCGATTTTCAATCGGTGCAAAATGTTGCTGACGTAACCAGCTCAGATAGGACTGCTCGTTCGGTTTGGTAAGAGCAATCAAGGTTGCGGTCTGATCGGAATGTTCTGCGAGATGTCGCGCAACCAGTGCAGCGGTTACACCCAGGCCGGAGCTGGAGGCGATAGCAACAATGTCTCGTTTATAACGCGGTGCATAACAGCCTTGTGCCGGGTTAACCGTTATTGTCACAGGGAGGGATGTCTGCGCTAACTCCCGCCACCACTGCGACATCCGACCGCCCGGTTTAAGGGCAATGTGTATTTCGAGCTGAGTGTGCGCTGGCAGATGGGCAATGCGCACGATGGAGTAGGATCGACTTACTCCATCCTTATTGGCGACAGCGATATATTGACCTACCTTCGCAGTAAATTGTCCCTCAATCTGAATCTGAGCCACCATCAGCTCATCGCCATAAAAGGCGATGTCCGTGATCCCGGCCGGTTGCTGGCTCACCGAACAATCGCCAACCCGCAGCGTAACCGGCGAGCGCGCATAGGTTTGACAGGCCAGCGTAAACCCATCACGCAATTGTTCTGGCTCAAGCATGTAACTCAGGTCTTTAAGATGCGCGACCTGTCCTTCGGTAACCTGACAGAGACACTCACCACAGGATCCTACCTGACAGCTGTAGGGTATAGGGGCATTCTGCTGCAGTGCTGATTCAAGCAGTGTCTTGTTTTCAGGTGCACTGAACTCGGCAGAGCTGCCGTTATGTATGACCCGCACGGTATGCGTCTGTACGACCTTTCTTTTAAATAATCCGAATAACATGGTGATGCTCGCTGATTACAGTAGGCCGATGCGCTCCAGACGTTTATCACATTCTTCATTAACATCATGCATAAGCGTCTCTACCTGTTCCCGTTCAGTAACGTCGCGCATTTTTTTTCCGGGAAAGATACGGATATCGCCAATCTCATCCATATAAGCGTCGGCGGCGAGTTGATAAATGCCGATGTAATGCTCAATGGTAGATTCAAAGACTTCTGTCATTAGCTGGCGGAACTCCCGGGCCAGCTTCTGCATGGTATTGCGGGTCTGGTCGCCTTTAGCGGTGTAGTTACGCATGATGGCCTCACCATAAGCGACATGGTGAACCTCATCGGCAAAGGCTCCCTTGATCATGGCCGTCAGCTGGGGGTCAAATACGGACCAGTACGCTGCCTCGTAGCGATAGACCGGATAGGCCATGCCCTCCAGAATAACGTTGTGCGCCAGCATGGCCTCAGCAAACTGTTTTTTATCTACCTGCTCAGCAATCAAGTCATAAAATTTCCGCATCGCCGGAGTAGTAACGCGATCCATCATTTGATTCCGCTGTTCCGGGCTCACCCCAAAATCGGCCATGCGCTGGCTGAAGATTTCAAAGTGCCGGGCTTCATCAGCAGCTTGAGTTGCCAGAAATACCGAAGAGGCTTCATCCGGCGCACACGAGACCAACCGCGAGATACCCAGCATTGAAATTCGCTCAGCGGTAAGAAAGGTAGCCAGATCTATCTTGTAGATTTCAGAGATAAGCTTGTCCTCCCAGAGTGCGGGGTGTGGTCTGGGAGCATTGTTGGCAACTCCATATTCCGTATCTTTAATAACCCGCCAAGGTGAACGCTCCAGCCAGGATTGAACGTCGAATTTATCGACTTCCCAACCTTCGTCGATAAACTTTCGTGCGTTCCGTTGTGGCAAGTTCGGAGTATTTTCCATGAGCTTCCTCTGAGATTTTAATTAGATTGATTGTTCATTACGGGGTGCAGCTGGCCCCGCGCTGCGGTGAGCTGTGTCAGCAGGATCAGTCCGACGATCATCATCGCCACCAGAACAAATCCTGTGGTATCCCGCATCAGTTGAATGGCTGATACACCACTGAGCACTGCAAACAGCGAGGCCAGCAACCAGCGTGCTGTAAGAGGTACCGAAGAGTTAAAAAAGTCCGTGACAAACTGTTTGCGCTGAGCATTGCGGGAGGAAGCTATTAAAAGGGCAGCGTAGACGGCGCAGATAAGGGCAGCGGACAGCTCCGACAACATACGTGTCAGATCCAGTGCGATGGTGGCCACACCGGAGAGCAAGGCGAGCAGGCCAACCGCGGTAACAGCATTAACTGGTGTCAGCCCATCGGCGCCCAGGCGGGTCATGCGCTGGCTGATGCGTCCCTCACGTCCGAGCATATAAACCATCCGTGAAGCGCCTCGAAGGCCGGCGTTGAAGGAAGTCAGCAAGGCGAGGATCAGTAGAAACAGAGCGATGAATGTCCAATGCGGAGCAGACAGAGTGGCCGCAAACCACAGCAATGCATTGTCGCCGGTGTAAGCTGGTTGGACGATGACCGGAAGCACGAAAGCCATGCTGGTATAAAGCACCGCGATAAGCAGGACAGCGACCAGAGTGGCACGGGGCAGCACTCGATGGAGGTCAGCAGGTTGTCTTACTGTTGTAGCCGCCAGTTCAATACCAATAAATAGAAAAATGCCGAGAGCGATGTTGTGCAGAGAAAGCTGTTGCAACCAGGCTGTGGTGGAAAATTCTGTGTTGGATTCAGTCGGCACAGCCAGGATACTGCTGATGGATTGTGTTGGTGAATACAGGTAAGCCAGCCAGCATAACGCCAGACTGCCGAACCACAACAGCGCGGTTGCGCCACGCTGGAAGCGTTCGGATGACTGAATGCCGAAAAGATTAATTATGATTACCGACAGCAGGGTTATGGCCAGCAGTAACAATGCTATTGGCCCCGGCATGAATGAGGTGAGAATATTGAGCAGCAGACTGCTCTCGATGCCCGCAATCAGCAACAGGATCCCCAGATAGCTGAAGGTAACCAGCATAGATGGTGTTTCGCCCAGGCTTTTTTTTGTGTAGGTACGAATACCCGGCGAGCCGGGATACAGCGATGCAAGCTCCAGAAACGGACTGATAACAATGATCATCAGTAGGGTAGCCAGCAGCACTTCAACAGGTGCGATCAAGAGAGAGCGCATGCTCAGTTCACCCTCAGTGAACCCGAGCATATTTAACAACACATAGTTGCAACTGATCGCTACCGCAATACCAACAGCCGTAGCGGTATAGTTAGCTCCCCGAAAGAGTGCTGCTGCATGGATCATTTAATTGAATCCCCAAAGGATCAATGCAATCGCATCCAGACGAGTGCTGTGACGTTCGTCGCCATAAACCAGCAAATCTCCATCGATATTGGCTAATGCTGGATTACGCTTTCCGGAAAAGATGGCCGACAAGCAGGCTTCATCGCTGCGCAAGGTTATGCTCTGATCATCCCCAAGAG
>CALFXJ010000016.1 GCA_937958105.1 uncultured Cellvibrio sp. | reverse complement strand
ACGTACGGTTCTGTGTGGGGCTGACGGGGAGGTTCCGTTGGTCTACTCGACTCGCTTTTTTGTGGTTTTGCTACGCAAAAGTATTCCACAAAAAATCAACTTACAACCTGCGGCTGAGCTTAACGTTACGTTTACCAAGAAACTAATTATTACTTTGCTGGTCGAACGAAAATCAAAAGATCCAAAAAGGAATGTCAATGAGAAATGTTTTTAATGCATTAATCGCTTTTGCTCTTGGTGTAATGTCTATACTAAGCCACGCCGAAGAATTATCTCCTGTAACGTACCCACTTTCAGAAGTTAGAGCAATTCATGCCAATTCAAATGGCAAAGATTACGAACTATATATTCAGTTACCACCATCGTATAAAGAATCCAAGAAAGCTTATCCGCTAATTGTGGTTAATGATTCTCGCTTTGCTTTTCCGCTTACTAGTGGTGCCATGCAGCTTATGGGAGATCGTGTAGTTCAAGAATCTATTGTTGTAGGCATCTCCTATGCAAAAGGTGAAGATATCGGTGTTAGCAGAACCCGTGATTACACGCCAACATATTCTCCCAAGGAGTCATCAGCGCATTCTGATGACGCGCGTGCTGTATCCGGTCACGCGAAGGAGTATGTGCAATTTATCGAAGAGCAAGTGTTTCCTTTACTTAAAGCGAAATATCGCATTGATATCAGCAATAAAATATTTGTAGGTCATTCTTTTGGTGGGTTACTAGGTTCATATATAGTAACAAACAAGCCAAATCTTTTTGACCATTACATTATAGGAAGTCCTTCGCTTTGGTATGACAAAAAAGTTATTTTGAAAATGGAAGAAGAATATTCAAAACATAATACAGATTTGAAGGCTCATGTACTGTTGTACGTAGATGCAGATAGTTCAGGAAAGAATTCAATGGTTACTGATGTTTTAGCTTTTGAAAAGGCATTGCGCTCAAGAGGCTATAAAAGTCTTAGGCTACATGCAGAAGTCTTAAAAAATGAAAATCATCACAGTGTATTTCCAGCGCTGCTATCAAAAGGTCTAATGCAATCAATACCACTTAAGCCTTAGTATTTATATTTACGTAACAAGTCGTTGCAGCCTCGTTCCGCTTCGCTGCACTGGACAGTTTTTAAGTCGCGGTTTTATGGTTTTTGCTGCGCAAAAGTATTCCATAAAACCACAACTTAAAAACTGCCGCTGAACTCGGCGTTAAGCATAAAGACTATGGATACATTTTCAATAAAATCATCATCGTCGAATGAGCAGTTCGTTTTCTCAGAAAGAGATGGTGAATTTTTCCAATTCGAGGTCGTCGGCGAAGCTATAAGGGCTTCTAGAAAAGTTTCTACGTACACCGATGAGTTTGGTGTAGCCAAATTATTCTCAAAAGTTGATGAACTTGGCACTCCATGGCATGGAGTGGAGTCCTGGGAGTCGCTACAAAGAAGATTTTGTGATTGATGAAAGGCCTGTAGCCTTGACGCCTAAAAGGTTTCCGCCTAAGTTTGTTTGAGTGCAAGAGCGCAACAAAAAAGACGCTCTGCTATGTGCCCCTTGGGGCTGCGGTTAACATCAGAATTACGCAATAAGGGGTACCAATGGAAGATTTAAAACACTCTGGGCCAGGAATAGCATCGTTCATTACCGGCCTCACCTCCGCTGTTTTCCTGTTCCTGCTCATCGTTATCGCCGGTGTGATGGAAGCGTCCACGCCGGGGGGTATCGACGAAGAATCCGCAGGTGCGATCATCCTCGGCCTGCTTCTAATCACCTTCATGCTCGCCGCCCTCATCGCCCTCGGACTGGGTATCGCTGGTCTCCTGCAGAACGATCGAAAAAAGATCTTTGCCATCCTGGGTACTGTATTCTCAGCTCTTGCTCTTGTCTGCACCCTGTTTATTATGCTGCTTGGGCTGGCTGTGAGTTAATTCACCAGTTGAGGGCGAAGTTATCAGGCCCTCTGAGGAATTCCTGAATGAATAACGATGCATGGGTTCCAATCTCACACGAGAACTGCCATCAGGTAAGCGGACCTTTCTACCACGGTACCAAAGCCAAACTGGCAATCGGAGACTTATTAACCACCGGACACTCATCTCATTTCGAAGCTGGTCGTGTACTTAAACACATTTACTTCGCAGCTTTGTTGGAGCCGGCAGTGTGGGGAGCGGAGCTCGCAATGGCATTATCTGGCTTAAAGGGACGCGGCTACATCTATATCGTTGAACCAACAGGGCCGTTTGAAGACGATCCGAATCTCACCAACAAAAAGTTTCCCGGCAATCCCACGAAATCCTATCGAACTAGTGACCCATTGAAAATCATCGGGGAGGTGGATGACTGGCAGGGACATTCTCCGGAGATGCTACATAAAATGCTGGATTCCCTGGCGGATTTAAAACGCCGTGGTTTAGCGGTCATTGAGGATTGAAGTAAAAGCTATCAAGTCTCTCTACCCTTGGAGATGGAAAGCTTCTTGCTGTGAAAAAATGATAAAGAAGAACTGCTTTTTAAAATAGCCAGTGGACGCGACCTTGGGTCGCCAGGATATCATGGACCCGAATAAATTTTATTACCCCAAGCCTGGTATTTTGGGCGCAACGCTGAGTGCGATAGCCAACTCCCGTTTATTGGGCTCGGTCCGTCGAGCTATCCTTTCCCATCTGCCGTTCGTTCGGTTGGAAAGTGATGTTAGGGATATTGTTTACTTGAACTGGGTAGTTCCTTCCGAATTGGTCAGGGCGCACATTCCACGCGGCGTTCAGATTCTGGAAGTTGGGGGGGCGACGATCCTTACGACTTTGACCTATTCCCACGGAGGGTTCGGCCCTTCCATATTCGGTAGGCTCCGGCGGTTCTTTCCATCGCCGCTCCAAAGCAACTGGCGCCTGTATGTGTCCGAAGCATCGTCGGGAGTCGGAGCCGCCAAGAAGGTCCTCTTTCTGAAGAACATATTTAATAGCATCATCTACGCTGTTGGGACACGTGTCTTCAGTGATGCGTTGCCTTCTCACATGGCCCCGGATTTCAAACATCACAAGCAGGGGAATCACTATATTACCGAGATCAAAGCGGGGCAGGGCAGTGCGCCGGAGTTGTCATGCATCACTGAGGGAGCGGAGGCGAAGGAGTTGCCGAGCGAGTTTCAGCGATTCTTCGCTTCGTGGGAGGAGGCGATCGAATATCTTTGTATACAGGACAGCGCCATTTGTGGGGTGCCAGGTATAAACCGGATTGCGCAAGCGGGTATTGATCTTCCAATCGACACCTCGCTGGTGGTTCCGCTCAAGGCCGTGGATTACACCGCTGGTGCGTACCTGGAAAGTCTGGGGGCTGACAGTATTCCGTTTTGTTTTGCGGTACCACGAGTGAAGTTCAAGGTACTTTGGGAGCGGCTACTTCCTGACTTATCATCGCACCATGAAGAAGTAAAGATTGATAGTGTTCAGACCGCAAACGTTCAAGATGTTGATGAGTAGTGTATGGATAAGTCGCTTTAATCGTACCGCTTAGCGGGCGGCTATTTATACCAGCGGACAAACTCATAATAATGTTCAGCAGCTTCCTGCCAACAGCAGGCTACGCTCGCTAACGCGCGTCTTTATGTACGGCCTTAGATTGATGAGTCGTTGCAGTTTGGGGTCGCACATACCATCGCCACTAAAGGAAACTGCTTATGCATCAGGATACAGGCACCTCTCCACTGGTATACGCTCGTACAGTTGGTTTTTTATACCTCGTTTTACTTGTAGTCGGTCCGTTCAGTCTATTGTACGTGGACGGTGCTCTCGTTTCTCCAGGTGATGCGACTACAACAGCCAATAATATTGCGACATCTGAATTTCTATTTCGTCTGGGGCTGGCTGGTCATGGAGTCACGCTTCTGGCGGATCTGGGTATAGCGGTACTACTGTACCTCCTGTTCAGGCCAGTGAATAAAGCACTCTCGATGACTGCTTTATACGCCAGGCTGGAGAATTAAAAGTGCTCTCAGGGAGTAACAGCTCAACAAATCATCATTACTGGATTATGAAAAAGATTCTAATCCTATTGCTGCTGCTCTTGCCTTCCATCGCATGGGCTGCACAAAAAGCAGATTTTGTTTTGGTCAATAAGTCAGAAGCCAAGCTATTCCTGATCAGCGATGGTCAAGTATTTCGAGAGTTTCGCGTCGCTTTCGGAGGGAATCCGCAAGGACACAAAGAGCAAGAGGGTGATCAGCGCACCCCCGAAGGAAAGTATGTGTTGGATTATAAAAAGGAAGATTCTGCCTTCTACAAGGCTATTCATATCTCCTACCCCAGTGCCGTTGATACTCAGCGTGCAGAGGACCGGGGTGTTAATCCTGGTGGACTTATCATGATCCATGGTCAGCGTAATGGATTTGGCTGGTTGTCTTTCATAACGCAGCGCTTCAACTGGACCAATGGCTGCATAGCTGTCACAAACCCAGAGATGGAAGAAATATGGCAGGCAGTTGATGCTGGCACTCCTATTGAGATCGTGCCATAAAATCCAGAGTCAGTTATTCCGGAGATTTTCTCGGTACAGCTGAACTCATTGTTACGACACACGAACGAAGCATGTGAAGCTGAGGTGACCGAATGAAATACCTGTGCCTGTGTTACTACAACCCAGACATCGCGAACGCCTTGTCCGCTGACGAGACGCGGGAGTTGACTACCGCCTGCAAGCCGCATTATGAGGAATGGGAGAAGTCCAAAAAAATAGTGGCGCTCGGCGCCCTATCTGATCCGCAACCTTGGAAGACGATCCGTCCTACAGACACTTTAGGAAATACGGACAGCCCACCGACGGTTGCGGACGGGCCTTATCTCCCGCATGGGCATCGTATTGGAGGATTCTTCATCGTTGAAGCTCGGGATATCGATGAGGCAATAGAGATCGCTGCCAAGCATCCCAGCGCACACACAGGAAGGTTTCTGGGTGGCGGCATTGAAGTATGCGCCTGCGAGGCCTTTGAGCTTTTGTAATCCTGTTAGTAGCCGGCCCGAGTTAGGAGTGCCACCTTACATAATACCCACCGATGCCTGCCTCGGGGTTAAACATACATGGATTTGAGTATGAAACAAAACGCTTATTATGAGCAGTCGTTGGAGGTGGAGGTATATCCCCATCTGAAGGCGGCGCTTGGATTAATTGATCCCCTGTTGCCAAAAATAGCAGTGGATGCGGGTTGTGGAGCTGGTCGTGATGTATTGTTTCTGGTTGGTCAGGGTTTCACAGTGTATGCTTTCGATAAAAATGAAGCTGCGATAGAAAGATTGCGGGAGCAGAACAGGGCGGGCTTCTGTGACAGGTTAATTGTGCAGGTAGATAGCTTTGAGGCTTTTGAATATCCGAAAGCAGCTCTAATTAGTGCCTGCTCCAGCTTATTCTTTTGTCATCCACAATTGTTCCCTCGGGCTTGGGAAAATATCTCTCATTCACTGATGCCGGGCGGCATATTCTGCGGTCATTTCATGGGTCCAGGGGACTCATGGGCAAAGATGGATCGTGGTGATCTGACAATTCACACGAGAGATGAATTGAATGGGCTGTTTGGAAACTATGAAGTCATCGATATCTATGAGCATAACGCCGAAGGTGTAACCTTGCTGGGAAGGAAAAAGCACTGGCACACCTACTCTGTAGTTGCCCGGAAATTTATCTAACAACTGGCGGCACCGCGGGAGATTTTCGTTGGGTTGCGGCTCAGATCGGTGTTTATCGTCAAGCATGAGTGGTCAGGTATCAAACAACATCTAAAACAACCAGATAAGTTTAGTTTCAGTAAAAAAGAGCTTTAGCCAAATATGAAGATTTACAAAGCGTTGGTCGCACTGTTTCTGGCTCAGACTTTGACTGCTTGCTCATTGTTTAAAAAAGTGGAAGAGCCTCAGATTTCATTCCTTGAAAAGGAGGTGAATCTTGCTGATTTTTTTCACGGCATTGATCCTGCTGATGCGACCTTTGTTGTCTATCATCCAGCTTCAAGACGCTACATCCGGCATAACCCTGCGCGGGCGCAGCAACAATTTATTCCTGCATCTACCTTTAAAATTCCAAATTCACTTATCGCGCTGGAGACTGGTGTAGCGGCGGGGCCGGAGCATGTGATTCGATGGGATAGTAGTGTCAAACCAGCTGAGGGCTTCTGGTCTTCCGAATGGTCGAGAGATCACACGCTCCACTCTGCACTCCGGTTGTCCGTCTACTGGTATTATCAGGCGCTTGCCCGGGAAATCGGAGAGGAGCGCATGCAGGCCTATCTGGATCAGATGGATTATGGTAATCGCGATTTAGGTGGCGGCATTGATCGATTCTGGCTTAACGGGAACCTGCGGATCTCTTCTAATGAACAAGTCAGGTTTCTCGAGCGGATGTATAACGGGAAGCTTGGTTTGTCCACACGAACTACAGAGATCGTGAAAGAGATGCTTGTATTGGAGCAAGGTGCTGACTATCGGTTAAGTGGAAAAACAGGCACCGCCGACGTGACTCCAACGCGAGAGCTGGCTTGGCTGGTGGGATTTGTTGAGCGGGGAGAGGAAGTCTGGTTCTATGCGCTGAATATGGAGGGGGAGCAGGTGTGGGAGCAATGGGGACACCCTGCTAAGCGTTTGACCCTTGTGCGCAGCTTGCTTCAGGAACTGGAAGTTATTCCTTAGAACGGCTGACCGTGCTCTCAAATGTAACTGGACGTCCCCGCGCTGCGAAGAAATAAGAAGATCAGGATGAAGATTCATTTCTATCCTACACCAACCAAAATTTACCATTCAAGCATCTTTCCTTCTCTCTCCGTGCTTCGTCGTGGTATCCCGGTATTCTCAATCTTTATGTTGGTGATTTTGGGGTTGGGGTTAATAGAGATGCAAAGATGGGTAATGGCTCATGTTAAAAAATGGAATAGGTAAGACAGGTATCGTCAATAAACCATAGGATGAAGTATGAAAAAGAGCATTGAAAAATAAATCATCGAAGACCATCAATTTGCCGTGGCATGTTTGGGTGTTTTGTGGTTGATGCCAATCATCCTGACAGCAATTACTTTGGCGATGTTTTTCTATTGTCGGCGTCTTAAAAACAATAAAATTCTGCGTTAATGCACCTGCGACTTGAATAAATTGTCGCAAGTGCATACGAGTACCTTTAGCAAGGCAGATGGTTATTCTGCTGAAATATTCAACCGAATCGCCATCTAGGGATATTCAATTACAAACTCTTCTTTAGGGGTGCGCACTTTCTTCATAGGTGCCAGCCAGTCCCGTTCCTTATCCGCATAACCTACATACATCAGCGAAACGCTGCGAAGCCTTTGTTCACGCAAGCCCAGTGCTTCATCAATAACCGCATTATCGAAGCCTTCAGCGGGGGTTGCATCAATGCGAAGCTCGGCAGCCTGCGCCAGGGCCATGCCGAGAGCAATATAAGACTGGCGTGCGATGTGAGCAAAATTTTCTTCAGCTGATTGATTGGTGTAGATTGCTTTAATTTTATCGGTATAGCTGCTGAAGCGACCGCGGGGAAGTCCTCGTTCGTCGGTAATTCGATCGTACACCTGGTCTATTCGTTCAGCGGTATATCGATCCCAGGCCGCGAACACCAGCACATGAGAGCACTCCCTCATGCACTCTGGATTAAGCGAGCCGGGCACCATTTTTTCTCTCAGGTCACTGTTCTCGACTAACACAATGCGAAAGGGTTGAAGGCCGGATGACGTAGGAGCGAGCCGTGCGGCTTCCAGGATTTTATCAATATGCTCCCTGCTGACCTTTTTGGTCGGGTCGTATGCTTTAGTGGCATAGCGCCACTGTAGATCTTCCAATAAAGCCATAGTAGGTACCTCTGTGTTAAATAGCAGCACACCGTATTGTTTAAGAGGGTGCTCGACCTGCTGAGACCTATGATAAGACTTTTAAAATTTCATTTTGTTAAGAAAAGTTATCCTGAAAAATAAAACAAAAAATATACTGACGATTAACCTTCGACACCAGAAATTCTACAAAAAATAATCGCTCTCTAACCCGCAGAGCTAAAGGCGTTGCGCTGTTTTATCCAGCGTATTTTTTGGATTATTTTAAACGTGCGCAATTTTTGTGCTATACTGTTGGTCTCACGACAACGATCGTGCTTCGTTTTTCCGCATGCTTTTACCTCGCAGTACAGCGATTTAATTGCCACTGAAGTTGCCGGCTCGCTTATTGGTGCGGGCTTTTTGCATTATTTAAATATCAGGCATCGGCTGGTTAGGCTGATTGTTTTGTCGTGCCTTTTTAATTTGAAATTTTTTGCGAGAACATCAATGCATATGCGTTGATGTCGCTGCTTTTTAGTTAATAAATCACGTGCTTCTGGAGGTTTAGAAGTGAAGGACGCCAGTCTTCATCAGTTTTCCATATTCACGGTGCTTCTGTTGTTGTTTGCGTTCTACGGTGGTACCTATCTGTTAACGCTGATGATCAAAAAGAAAAAAGAAGATACAGATGCGTTCATGGTGTCTAACCGATCCGTGGATTTTGGTATGGGAGCGGCCAGCATGACCGCTACCTGGATCTGGGCTGCGTCATTTTATGCCGCTGCCACATCTGGTTATACCTACGGAGTTTCGGGGCCATTACATTATGGTCTGTGGGGCGCATTGATGATTCTCTTCATCTATCCTTTTGGCCGGCGCTTTCGCAAACTGGCGCCCAATGCGCACACTTTGGGCGAGCTGATTCACGCCCGTCACGGATCGTCCAGCCAACTCATTCTTGCCGGCTCCAACCTTCTGGGGAGCATCATCAGTTTGATGGTGAATTTCACGGCGGCGGGCGCACTTGTTTCGGTGCTTTCTCCGCTGCCCTTTCAGGCCGGCGTGATAATTGCGGGGGTTGGTGTTCTGAGTTACACCCTGTGGTCTGGCTTCCGCGCATCAGTTTTGACTGACTTTGCGCAACTCGTGGCAATGATGGCCATCGCTATTCTGATTATTCCTGCGATTTTATTCGCGATGGGTGGCCCCGAGGTGTTAATTGCTAATTTCGATAGAATTACACCCGAACAGGCAAACCTATTTTCAGTCGATGCCCTGTTAAACCAGGGTGCACCTTTCTTCGCAGCAGTGCTGGCGTACTCCATCGGTAACCAGACGATCTCACAGCGTTTATTTGCCGTTCGTGAGGACCACATCAAGCCAACGTTTATTACTGCTACCCTCGGTTACGGCGCTATCGTTATCGGCCTGGGCATGATCGGGCTTATGGCTCTGCTCGCCGGGATTGAACCCATGGATGGCAATATGAATAACCTCATCCCGCAGATGGTGTCGCTGTATTTACCCGCCGGATTTATCATGCTGTTTTTTATCCTGGTTATTGGTTCATTGTCGTCGACCGCCGATGCCGATCTCTGTGCTTTGTCTGCTATCGCGATGGCTGATATTTACGGAAAAAATATTGCCAAGGATAAACCGGATCCGCGCAAGATGTTGTTGATCGGTCGTCTGACTATGATAGCTGCCACGGCTATTGGTATTGTGCTGGCAAGTCTGTCCCTCGACATCCTCGTCATGCTGGTATTTGTCGGTGCACTCTGGGGAGCAATTGTATTTCCTGTGATTGCCAGTTGTTTCTGGGATCGCGTTACCGATAAAGCCTTTACCTGGTCGGTGATCGCCGGTCTTCTGATGTTCTGTGTAGTTCGTTTCTCTTTACTGCCGATGTCCGGCATCGTCGGTATTGCGTTCGAACTTTTAGCCTCGGTTGGTGGTGGTGTGGTCATCGGTCTGATGGCATTTGGTTTCTTTGGTCGAGTTGCAGGTCTGAGTGCTGGTGTGGCGGTCACGCTGGTGCTGGGCTTTTACAGCCTCGGTGGGCTGCGCGAATACACCGTCCTGATGGCATCTCTGACAGCCTACGGTGTCAGCACCCTGGTGTGTATCGCACTCAGTCTCATGGGCGACAGCCGCTTTGATTTCAACTTGATCAGGAAACGTGTCGGCGACTACGACAACAGCGAAGCCGCCTCAATTCATACAGCCGGGGCAATTCAAACAATACACGGCAAAGAGAAAGCAATATTGGAGGGACAATAATGGAAACTGTGGTTTTAGCGGCGTATATCCTGGTATGGCCGGTTATCTCGTCAGCGGTGTTAGGTGTGATTGTATTTGCAACGCTCAGAGATTTCCGCTGCGCGCGCCGGGAGGGCCGCGATGTAGTATAGCGCGGTGTTTTGTATTAGCATCTGCGGGCGGTACGTCAGCCTGCATTGATGCACCGTAATTCGCGAACCAAGGAGCCACCTATACGTGAACCAAGACGAGCTCAAAGTCGTTTTTGATAAACAAGCTTCCGGTTATGAACAACAGCAGAAGAAAATTGCCCCGGTTCATGAGGGTCTTTATTTTCAACTTGAATGGATCTTTTCGGAGCTGCCGGATGACGCTCGGATACTCTGTGTGGGTTTAGGGGCTGGAGCTGAACTTTCCTATCTGGCCAGTCGGTTTCCGGGCTGGACGTTCACTGCCGTGGAGCCGTCTGGAGCAATGCTGGATATCTGTCGCCAACGAGCCAGAAGCGAAGGTTTTAGCTCCCGCTGTGAGTTTTATGAAGGTTATGTTGAATCCCTGCCGGATATCGACCTTCATGATGCTGCTACTTGCTTCATGGTTTCCCAGTTCATTCTTGATCGCAACGCGCGCGCTGATTTTTTTCGTGCTATTTCGCAACGATTAAAAGATGACGGCATCCTGGTAAGTGCTGACTTGTCAGCGGCGGTGGGTTCACCAGAATACGAAGCGTTGCTCAGCGTCTGGGTAAGCATGCTGCAAGGTATAAAGGCTTCCGCAGATGCCATAGAAAAAGTCCATTCAGCCTGGGCAAAAGATGTGGCAATTCTGCCCCCTGATGAAGTCGAAGAAATGATAAAACGCAGTGGCTTCGATCTGCCGGTCCAGTTCTATCAGGCCGGCTTGATTCGCGCATGGTTTTCCCGGCGGTAACCACGGCTCTCTCTTCACCTCAAGGCTCCCGCGCGTTGAGCAGGCGTTGCAGCAGTTCGTGAAGTTGTTGTTGGTCTGATGCGCTGAGTTGTTTAATGATCGGCGTCATCGTCTCTTGTCCCTGAGCCCGCAATTGTTTGACCAGCTCCGCCCCGGCTTTTGTCAGGAAGACATCAGTCGCTCTTCCATCCTCCTCATTGGGTGCGCGTGCAACCAGTCCTCTTTTTTCTGCCCGCGCAATCAGCCCTGACATCGTTTGTTTCTCCAGCCCTAAATACTCAGCCAGTTCCGTCATCCGCGGGCGTCTGTCCCACAGGATGCCCAGTACGCGGATCAGGGAGAGTGACAGGTCATGTTCTGCACCAATCCTGTTGATGATGGCCATGGTGACAAAGGAGGTCGTCATCAAGGTGTCGATGAGTGCTTCTTGGGGGGAGGGTTGTTGGCTCATAGGTTGGCCTGTGCTGGCTGATAGGGATTTGCAGCTTGACATGGTTCGTAATACGTATCAATAATAGATCGTAATACGAACTATATGGTAGTCATCTAACCCAAGGAGAATCCTGTGAAAGCTGCAATTGTTACCTCGTTTGATCGACCTCCCCGTTACGGTGAGGTCGCTGAGCCTGTGCCTGAGGGGCGGCATCAGATGCTGGTTGAGGTGCTCGCCGCCGGGCTGCATCACGTCACTCGCGGGCGCGCATCCGGCGCCCACTATTCGGGGAGTGGTGAATTGCCGCTGATCCCCGGTATCGACGGTGTCGGCCGAGATCGTGATGGCAGGTTGCGTTACTTCGTGCAGGGCCCCGAGCTGCCCGGCTCCATGGCAGGCAAGACCGTGATTGAGGTGGATCACAGCATCAAGCTGCCGAAGGGCTGTGACCCGGTCACGATGGCGGCTGCGTTGAATCCTGCCATGGCGTCCTGGCTGGCGTTGCGCTGCCGCATTCCCTTCCGGAAGAAGATGAAGGTGCTGGTGCTTGGTGCCACCGGCAGCTCAGGCCGGATGGCAGTGCAGATCGCGCGCTATCTGGGCGCATCCCAGGTTATCGCTGCGGGTCGCGATGAAGGGCGGCTCACCCGGCTGTCGGCACTCGGTGCCACGGAGGTGGTGAAACTGGGGGATCCCCGACTGGGCACCCTCGCGCGCGACGTCGATGTTGTGCTCGATTTCGTGTGGGGTGACAGTGTTGGGCAGACCATGGAAACCATCGCGCGACAGCGGTCGGATCGCAACCGGCTGCTCAGCTGGGTTCACGTCGGCTCAATGGCCGGCGAAGAGGGGACCATTCCGGGAGCCGTGCTGCGTGCAGCCAATGTTCAGGTTGTCGGCAGTGGCCATGGTTCCGTCTCGGGGCGCGCCATCCTCAGCGCTTTGCCGGCACTGATCAAAGAAATCGCCCGCGGCAGATTCCAGATCGACGTAAAAGCTGTCCCGCTTGCGGATGTGGAGCAGGCCTGGGACGACACATCCCCCGGGGGTGAACGCATCGTTTTTATTCCGTAATGGCTGCAACCAGTTCAACAGGAGATTGCAATGAAATCAGCTAAGTCCTTCGGTCTGCACACCTGGTCGACGCCCTTGACCATCGGCTCTTTTATTCTGATGGTGGTGACGGGTGTTCTGATGTTCTTCGACGTCGTGCCGGGTTATCTCAGTTTCGCGCACGAGTGGTTTTCGTGGTTTTTTCTTATCGGTGCGGGCGGTCATATTCTCCTGCATTCGCGCTCCTTCACCCGGCATCTGCAAACCCGCTGGGGCAGGGCCAATGTCATTCTCTTTACCCTCGCGCTGGTCGCTTCGATGTTCTCCTTCGGCCGCATCACCGCGCCGCAGTTGAAGTGGCCGATTTCCAATGCGCTGGTAGATGCCCCTTTGTCCGCGCTGGCAGAAGTGACGCGCAGGGACCGCACCGACCTGCTTAATTCACTGCAGGCGCAGGGTATCCTGGCGACGCCGGAACAGAACATCCGGGAGCTGGCAGCCCAGTATGATGTGGACGAATTTCATATGCTGGGGCTGATTTTCCTGACCGACGGCCCATAAGCGCCGGCCTTCATGCCCGGTCCGAACTGACGAGGAAGGTATCGGACAGCTGATTGAGCCGGGCCGCAGTGGCTTTGACTTGATCAGAGCTGTAGCGCAGGGTCTGGATTACCCGGGCCATGGCCTGGGTAGTCTGTGCTACGTGGCCCGCCTGGCGGCCGTGCTCCTTGCTATTGGTATCCATCACCGCGATGACCTCGAACAGCTCCTTCACCGTCTGCTGCAGAATCTCATTGCCGTCCGACGCGTTGTTGGCCCGGTTCATCTGTTCATCAACGTCGGCAACGCCCTGCTCCATCAGGGTTACCGCCTCTCGGGTAGCGTCACGGATTGCGGTGATGCCGCGGTTGATTTCTTCCGCAGCCTTGGCGGTACGTGAGGCCAGTGCGCGCACCTCATCGGCGACCACCGCAAAGCCCCGCCCGTGCTCACCAGCGCGCGCCGCTTCGATCGCAGCGTTCAGCGCCAGTAGATTGGTCTGGCTGGTGATGTCGGTAATCAGCGAGACCATCCCCACGATCTCATGGGAGCGCTGATCAAGCTGCTGCACACTGAGCGCTGAGCTTTCGACGATGTCGCGTATCTTCTGGGTGCCGGTGGTGACTGTCTCGAGTCGCTCCCGCGCCGATTCCACCACCTGTGCCATGGTCTGCTTCATCTGTGCCGCCGTATCTGAAGCGCTGCTGATGGTCTGCAGTTGTGCCTGGATCATGGTCAGCATCTGATTGATGGTGAGCGTCACTTCCTCGGCGGTGTCGCTGGCGCCCTGGTTGTGCATCAGCATCTGTTCACTGTTGTGCAGCGCGTGCCGGCTGGCCTGCTTGAGACGTCCGACAATGGTGTCGAGGTTATCGATAAAACTGTTCACCCAGCGCCCCAGTTCACCGGTTTCATCGGGGACGAAGCGGCTGGTATCCAGTCGCTGCCGCAGGTTGCCTTCCCCTTCGGCGATGCTGCGGATGATCTCAGTCATGCGTCCCAGGCGGCGGGCGAGTTTCTTGGTGCCGTTACGCCAGAACCACCATCCGGATACGAGGAAAACCCCCAGTGTGATCAATCCCGCGAGAGGCTGCGCCACGGCTGACCAGGCCAGCCCGATCTGCGTAGCGGCAATCAACAGCATGAGCAGCAGAAACTGTTTCATCAGGCCGTAGCTGAGGGAGCGGTAACGGTATACCTCCTCAAGATCCGCCTCACACATCATGCCCCAGCGATCAAGGGACCCTGTGAGGCTGAAGGTCACGCCTTTCCCGATCACAGGTATATGGCGATAGTCGGAATATCCCGGGTAGCAGACGTAAATGTTCTGGCCCTTGCGAATGGTCTCGCGCACGCCGGGGTGCAGCTGGCCCGTAGCCGGATCGGTAAAGCGCACCTCGAACTCGGTATGCTCACGAACGCTCACCGTGCCCCAGCGGGTACGGATGCCATCTTTCAGATTGTCGCCATGGCTGAAGGTGTTGTCTTCGAAGCGCGAGCGTGACAGGGCGCGGCCCGGTTCAATGGCTGGGTCGAAGCGCGATTCCACCATAAAGATGTAGTTATCACCGGACTCCTGATAGATGTGGCCAGCTTCCCGCTGGATCAGGTCGCCGAGCACGTCATTGGGGACCCGCGCACAGAGGCATCTACCCTCCGGCAGTGGCAGGTAGAACATCAACGTGACGGCGTCATGAAAGTTGGAGGTGGACGGCCCGAGCGTGCGGGTGCGAGGGTCAAGATAGGGACCGTGCAGGAAGCGTTGCTGCAAACCCAGACGTACCGCCGCGGCAGGCAGATGGTCAGGCAGGGACGCAGCGCTGCTGAGGATCGGGGTTCCTGCCGCATCGAGCACCAGCAGCTCTGTCACATCCGGCATCTTGCGTTTCAGGCGGACCAGCTCTTCCCGGCTGGCGGTGCCGGTATTCATCGTCAAGGCCTGGCCGATAGCCTCAAGGGTGGTCCATTGGTTATCACACCATTGCTGGAGGAGTTTCACCCGGGTGGCAGAAAGACTTTCAAAAATTTCCTCAAGTTGTTTATAACGGTTCGAATTAATCCAGCAGGCCCAGCCCATACGAAGCTTGCCGGTGTTGCCGAACCAAGGGAGCCAGCTGCGTTCAGACCCGCTGAGGGCCATATCTTTACTGCGGAGTGTCATACCTGTTTGCTCATTGCCTGGAAAATCCCTTCGTTGCAAAAAGCGCACCTGATTGGTGCTTGGCGAGGAAAAGCTTTGCGGCGGACTCGGCGCACATATCTACAGTGCTGACCGCTGTTGCCTTCGCTGTTTTTTTCCCGGTGGGCCATAATGTCCATTGCTCTGCCACCTGATGAAGCATAGTGTGCGGTTTTATGCGCCAATGCGGGGCAGTTCTGCAGGGGAGTGTTCCATGCCTTTCTTTGAAGTCGAAAATCAGCACGATGCTTTTATGCAGCGAAGCCGCCTCTGGGTATTCTGCGGCGCCGCCTCGCTGGCCATGACCGCCGGTTACGTCAACGTTGTGATGCTCGGCTTTTTTGCGGTGCCGGTCAGCCATATGAGCGGCGCCGTCTCACAGCTCGGCATCAGTCTCGCCGGTGTCGGTTTTGATGAAGTGTTTCTGATTGCGTCGATTGTTATCGGTTTTTTCTGCGGAGCGTTTTTATCCGGCATCGTCCTGGGTGAAACCTCGTTTAAGATGAGGCGTCGCTACGGCCTTCTGCTGCTGATTGAAAGCGGACTGCTCGCCGCCGCCATGCTGCTGGCATTAACCAGCCTGAAATTCACAGTGCCTGTAGCGGCCATGGCCTGCGGCCTGCAGAACGCCATGGCGAGCAGTTATCGGGGACTGACCTTACGGACTACCCACGTTACTGGCATAGTGACCGACCTCGGCGCCTTGCTGGGCAACCGATTGCGGGGACGTCAGGTCAAACGCTGGAAGTTCGGGTTGTTGCTGTCGACCCTGATCGCCTTTTTTATCGGCGGGCTGGGAGGCGCTTTGTTTCTCAAGGCTATGGGAATGTGGTCGCTGAGTCTGGCCTGCGGTCTGTGCCTGATCCTGGGTATCGTGGTCTTTTTAATTTCTGATGAGACTCAGGTTGATCCGTCCTCATGAAATGAATTCTGAATCAGTAGGCGGCTGGCGGGGTTTGCCGGAAGGACGCCTACCTTATTGCGCGGGAGTCGCTTTTGTCTGATACGAGTCTGTGGCACAACATAAAACCGCTGTTCACCTTCAACGACAGTAAACGCCCGTTAGGATTTCTCGTCATAGCTGCACTGGCAGTGGGTTTGCCAGTGTTCATCGGAGCTTTACTCGGCCATTTCTCAATGGCGTTGCTCGCCGGGATGGGCGGACTCAGTATCCTCTACATGCCGCAGACGGCTATTGCCCACCGGCTGGTGACCATTGCCGTTGTGTCCTTCGGATTTACCGTCAGCTTCACCCTGGGGGTGCTCGCCAGTTTTAACGATCTGCTGTCCGCCGCGACTCTGGGTTTGACGGCACTGCTCGCGACAACCATCTGCCGTTATTTTCGCGTCCCGCCGCCGGGCAGTTTTTTCTTTGTGCTGGTGGGCTGCATTGCGCGCACGCTGCCCCACGACCTGACGCTGGTTGCAGAGCGCTCCGGGCTGTTGCTCTTCGGCACCATGGGCGCCTGTCTGCTGGCGCTGCTGTACGCCGCTGGCCAGACGCTGCGTGATGGTGAGGCGCCGCCGCCTCGTCCGCCATCAATACCGGACCCGGATATTACCGGCATCATGCTCGACGCCGTCACCATTGGTCTGTTCATTGGTGGCAGTTACCTGTTCGCATTATGGATCGGGCTGGACAATCCCTACTGGGTTCCGGTTTCCTGTGCGGCGGTGATGCAGGGGGCGACCTTCCGTGCGGTGTGGCATCGCAACATCCATCGCATTGTCGGCACCATCATCGGCATGGGGCTGGCCTGGTTGATCCTCATGCTGGACCTGGTGCCCTGGCAGGTGGCAATTATCATCACTGCACTGAGTTTCGTGATTGAAATACTCGTCACCCGCAATTACGGGCTGGCGGTTATCTTTATGACACCGTTAACGGTATTGTTTGCTGATGCCAATTCCCCACTGCCGCCAGAAGAGTTAATCTCGGCCCGGGTAGTGGATATTGTGCTGGGTTCAACCATGGGTTATCTGGGGGGATGGGTGCTTCACCACCGCCGCTTTTTTCAGAAACTGGAAAGCCTGTTTCGACGCAGGCACTGACAATAACGTTCTACGGACTCTACTGGAGGCATGATTGTGCACATCAATAACAATAAAAATTTCCGCCGATCCACACTGACTCTTGCTGCATGTTTTCTGACAGCGCTCACCGGTTGCGGCAAACCGGCCCACGAGGTTGAGATGAAGATTGATCAGGTCGATGAGCTTCGCGGCATGATCCTTAAAGGCATTTCCATCACCGGAGCAATCACCAAGGGCTGCCTCGCCAATGATGACGAATACCGTGTTCTCAGAGACGGCGAGGAAATTCATACTAACACCGTCAGAATTCTGAATATCCGCGATCTGAAAGATCCGGATGCCTTCGATGGTAAAGCCTACCTTGAAGACTATGTGACCCTGTATATCCCCGATGGTCAGAAAGGCGATGTGAAGCCCGGAGATGTTCTGGTCAGCGATCGCGTTTCAATATCCTGCGACAGGCCTGCGGCGGGTTAGCTATTTACGCTTAGAGAATGTGAAAACCCAGCTATTCTTTAACCGAGTACTTCAGGCTCGTGTTACTGACACGGTTTATTTCCCCTCAATTCACCAAAGGAGAGCAAGACATGAAATACAAAGGCAGCTGTCACTGTGGAAAGATTGCATTTGAGGTTGAGGGCAAGATAGAAGGGGCATTGGCATGTAACTGTTCGATGTGCCAGCGCAAGGGTTCACTGCTCTGGTTTGTACCGCGCTCAGCGCTCCAGCTGCTGACTCCGGAAGACGCCATGAGCACCTACACCTTCAACAAGCATGTGATCAAACATCACTTTTGCCCCGTCTGTGGCATCCACCCCTTCGGTGAAGGCGCTGACCCCAGTGGCGCGGTTACCGCAGCGGTGAACCTTCGCTGCCTTGAGGACATTGATCTCACGACTATCCCTGTTCAGCACTATGACGGCCGCGGGGCATAATTAAATAGTCCCCATGACACCCGGCATAGAACGTCCGATTACCGGCTTTCATCAGGATGCGGAGCACCATTGGGTGGCGGAGCTGAGCTGCGGCCACTTTCAGCACGTGCGTCACAACCCGCCCTGGATTGAGCGGCCCTGGGTTGTTACGGAGGCTGGCCGGACCGCCATGCTGGGACATGTGTTGATGTGCAGAAAATGTGAGACGGGCGCACCTCCAGATAAGTAGTGGCGCGTAAATTGCTCTATAGTGAATATAGGGTAAACGCTGATCTAGGGGATAAATGAGGCTCGTGCATGGGAATTAATGAAGAATCCTGGCTCAACCTGGTTGATGCCTTCAGCAGTGCTGCCGTTGGTGCGGGCAGCTGGCAGGATGCGCTGGGCGGGCTCACTGATCTGGTGGGTGGCCGGGCAGCGCAGCTCATCGGCCTCGGTTCCTCTCACTCAGTACCCTTCAACATCACCTATGCTCTGCCGGACGAGTACGCCGTTCACTTCGCGGCGGTAGGCGGCGCCGATCCCGAGATTAATCCCATCATGCGCGTGGGTGCCGCGATAAGCCCTTTATGCGTTCGCAACAGTGCGGAATTTGTTTCTCCTGAGGTGCGCCGCCGCAGCTGGTTTCTGCAGGAGCACGAGAAGGTCTTTGATATTTATGGTATCTGCCTAAGTCCCTTGGTACGGGATCCGGACATGATGGTCGGGATCGCCGTGCTCAGCTCCGCGCGGCAGGGCGACTTCGATCAGCACCAGCAGCAGCTGTTTGCCTCTCTGGTCTCCCATGCGCGGGCTGCCGTACTGACCCAGCGGGCGCTGGAACACCAGGGCGCGCTACTGGTGGCCGGCACTCTCGAGGCCATGTCCATGGCCGTCTTTGTGTGCGATGCCTCGGCCACTGTGAGATCACTGACCCCCAAAGCTGAAGCCTTCCTGTCAGAGGACACCTGCCTGTCATTGCGGCGCGGTCAGCTGGTATTGGCGGACATCCGCGAGACGCGGCAGCTTCACGACGCTATCCGCCGGGCCGCCCAGGACCCGGAGCCCGGAGGACCGGTGGCAGCGACTCATCGTCTGCTGTTGCATGACCGCAATTACCTGCCGTTTGTAGTGGAGGTATTGCCGGTACCCAAGAAAGCCCACCTGCTCGCCGGTGCCAGACCGGTGCTGGTGGTGGTGCGCAGCAATATCCGCAGTGACAGCATTCGCCAGTTCCTGCACGATCGCTATTGTCTTACCCAGGCCGAGGCTGCGGTGGCGCTCAAGGTGGCCGACGGCTTTTCGCCGGAACAGGTCGCTTCGCAACGCCAGACGAGCGTGGCTACTGTCCGTAAACAATTGCGCATCATCTACGAAAAGCTGGGGGTGCATCGACAGAGCGAGCTGGCCGCCTTGATCAATCAGCTGCGGTGATCGTACCGACCGCTGCAGGCAAAACATCGTCCCTGACGCTCCTGTTTTTAGCTATTGATAGGCTCCGCAACCCCAGCTTCCGCCGGTGCAGCTTTCCAGTGTGCAGGCAGCTGAATTAAAGTTGTCGACGTCGTTACAGCCGAAGATACGGGCATAGTTCTTGTACTGGCTTTCACAGGAGCCACGCGGAATAGGCACGGTATGCTCGCTGCCATAGCCGCCGGGGCAGGTGTAGCTGTAGTCGTAAGAGCCACCGCCTGAGCCGCCGCCACCGCCGGAACCGCTGTCGATGTCACTGTAACTGTCGTCACTGCTGCCATCATCAAACAGATCGTCCAGACAGGCGGTAAGTGTCAGGCTGAACATCACCAACAGTAATACTTTGAGAAATTTCATCGCTTTTTCTCCTTATTCTGCTTTTGTCATGACGAACGACTGGTTGATGGTGTCCGAGGTCAACACGGTGAGACTGTCGGCCAGATTAAGGTGAAAGGTCAGTGCGTGACTGGCATCCTGATTGGCAACCGTCAGGCCGTAGACATAATTTCCGTAGCTGTCGACCTTCAGGCTGGTGAGGGTGGCAGAACCGTCTACCAGCTGGCTGTCGCGCAAGTAGAGGCAGGAGGTATCGTCGTAGACGGTGGATACGGCCATGGCCTCCGCACCGGGAGTGAACAGATACTCAACGATAAAGCTGCCGGAACCGTCGTTCAGAATGTGGCAGTCCGTCTTCCAGTTACCGGCAATGGTGTTCTGGACAAACGCCTGCTGAACGGACCGCTGGAATGCTTCCTGAATATCCCCGGTCTCCGCCAGTCCTGGCGGAGTGACCGTTGCCAGACCCAGGGCAGCGGCGATTAAATATGTCGTCTTCATAGAAAGCCCCCAAGTTAATAAGAAAGTGAAACCTACCGGGGCATCATATAAAGGGTTTGGCACGTCTGGCATCCTCCAAATGGGGTATGAAATGACATCAATCAAAGGAGGCCCTATGACTTCAATGGCTACTTCAACGGCATTTTCGGTAAGGCAACTCTCTGCGGATAATCTGGACCTGATGGATTCGGTGCTCACGCTGTTTGCGGAAGCCTTTCATGAACCGGACACCTATAACGCCAGGCGCCCCGGCAAAACGTATATGGAGAAGCTCCTGCGGAGCGATTACTTCATCGCGCTGGCCGCGCTCAAAGGCGAGCAGGTAGTGGGGGCACTGGCAGCGTATGAGCTGCAAAAATTTGAACAGGAACGCAGCGAAATTTATATCTACGACCTGGCAGTTTCTGAAGCACATCGGCGTCAGGGCATAGCCACGGGGATGATCAATGCATTACAGATTATTGCGGCAGAGCGGGGCGCTTACGTGATCTTTGTGCAGGCGGATTACGGTGATGATCCGGCCGTGGCGCTTTACACCAAATTGGGGCAGCGCGAGGACGTTATGCATTTTGATATCGCAGTTTGAGTGTCAAACGCGGCACTCCTGACAGCTGGTGTCAGGAGTGAAAAAAATAATGGGGAAAAACAGTTAACATCCATTGAAAAGCCATTGGGTGAACTATATTGTTGCGCGCCTCAGAGCTGTTTTTGTAAATCAAGTGAGGCGTCATCATGGGACTGACTTTGTTCGCTCTTTTCTTGTTTTGTGCCATTTATGTTCAGCAGCGTGGCGATGTCCATCACACCAAACTGACCCGCAAAATTTCTGATCACTCCAACATCATGGCCCCGGTTAATTGCCTGTTCTACGCATTCTCCGGTGTCAGAAATACTGCCTATATCGATGTCGATACATTTCCCGAGCTGAAACTGTTGCAGGACAACTGGGAAGTGGTTCGCGATGAAGCTATCAACCTCAATGCCGCGTCGCGGATTAAAGCATCGGACGAACTGGATGATCTCGGCTTCAATTCTTTTTTTCGTACCGGCTGGAAACGTTTTTACCTGAAGTGGTACGGCGCGACCCTGACATCTGCAAACCAGCTGTGCCCCCGAACCGTGGAACTGATCAACCAGATCCCCAGCATCAAAGGCGCCATGTTCACCATGCTGCCGCCCGGTGCAAAGCTGGTGAAACACCGCGATCCCTACGCCGGTTCATTGCGCTATCACCTCGGGCTGGTCACGCCGAATTCTGACGATTGTTATATTGATGTAGATGGCAAGAAGTACGCGTGGCGGGATGGTGAAGCCGTTATCTTTGATGAAACCTTCATCCACTATGCTGAGAATCGGACGGAGCAGAACCGGATCATTCTGTTCCTCGATGTAAAGCGTCCGGTGAAGTTCTTTCTGGTGGACTGGTTCAACAGCGTATTTTCACGGATTGTTCTGGCCGCGACCGCCACCAAAAATATCGAAGGCGATAAGGTGGGGTTCCTGAACCGGGCCTTTGGTCACGTGTATCAGGTACGGGTACTGGGGAAAAAGATTAAAGCATTTAATCTGCCGCTCTACTACGCCCTTCAGTACGGCCTCTATGCCTTGCTGATTTACCTTATCTTCTTCTGATCCAAAAAAACACGCCCGCTGCTGCACAGCGGGCATCTTCAAATCTGCTGGGAATTACAGCAGTCTTGCCTGCCGCGCGAGCCAGGCAAGGCTGGCGAGGATAATGCCGCCCGATACCATCGCCCCCAGCTTGATTACGGTAACGGGTTCCAGCGCCTCAAGGCTGTTGCCGATCATCAGGCTGAGGTCCTGCACCGGTAACTGGCTGAAGACTATCCCGCTGATCAGTACCAGCGGAATACCGATGATCAGCCATTGCACCCGTCGGCTGAGCGGCGGCCGGTTATCGATCTGCGCCATCACGCTGGCAGTAAAGCCGTCATCGGCCAGGTAGTCCTGGCTGTGGCGCAGTTCCCGGGTCAGCAGTTGGTCAAATTCGTCAGGTGTATTCATGGTAAATGGCTGATGAGTGTCAGTGAGCTTGATCATACGACTTCGCTCCAGGATGACAAGAGCTTTTGCAGTTTTTGTTTGCCCCGTGCGATGTGGGTTTTAACCGTGCCGAGCGGCATGCTCATGATCTCGGCCGCTTCGTCATGGGAAAACCCGTCTTCATAGCACAGGCGGATGGCCAGTTGCTGGGCTGGACGCAATTGCTCCATGGCAGATGCCACATCCTTTTTGGCGGCAAACTGCTGCAGCTCGCACACCTCCGTTTCGGCATCCTCATTTTCTTCCAGTTCACACCAGTCGATCTTTTTGGCGCGCCAGCGGTTGGCCGCAATATTGAAGGCGATACGGTATAGCCAGGTGGAGAACTTCGCTTCAGCGCGAAAGCCAGCCAGCGCGGCGTACGCCTTGATAAATGTTTCCTGGGCGAGATCATCTGCCAGATGAACGTCACCATTACACAGGCGCCGCGCCCACAGGCGCAGTTGCGATTGATAGCGCAAGACCAGCTGCCCAAAGGCATGCTGATCTTTAGCGCTAACGACCCGTGCAATCAGGTCCTGATCGGAGACCGACATGGGGTTCAGTCCTGGGCTTTGATCTGTGCGTTTTTGCTGTCAGCCAATTTCCAGATGACGAGCTGTGAAATACCCAGGCCGATGATGATAAAGCCCACCGAGCCTATGCCGATTCCGAGGAACAGTGTCAGGAACAGCAGCAGACCGGTACCGATACCGACGTTCTTAACCCCCTTGCGCAGGTTATCCTCGGCCACAGCGCGGCTGGTTTCCTCGCCGCGCAACAGATCCAGAGGAACGTCTTTGCCAGCGGCGAGCAGCTGCGCAATATTCTCACTTTGCAGGCGTTCCCGGCGCGCCTTGGCCCGGTAATGCAGCACCACCAGGACAATCACCAGGATGACCGGGCCACCGAAGATAAAGAAGATGGCAAATAAGGGGATCAGCAGCGCGCGCCCTACGTTGTGGCCGGAACTGAAAGCCTGTCCAAATTCCTGGTCCATATTGCGTGATATCTGTTCGGCAATGTGACGCTCAAGCTCTTCACCATTGATGTTCAGGTTCCCCGGTTCGGGGATGGCCGGCACCGCCATTGGCTTGTCCGGGATGGACGGCAGCGCGGGTGGGGGCTCGGGCATCGACACCCGGGGTTGCGGTGGCGTGACGGCTGGCGCTTGAGGATCTTCCGCCCAGGCATGCATGGCCAGCAGCAACAGCACGCAGAGTAAAAGCCCGGTCCAGTTGATCGAACCGCTATGAAACATTCGGGAGGTAATTAACTCCATAACAAAATCCTCATGGTCATAAAGTGCGGCTGCTATCGCGAAGAAGGCGCCGGTTACTTGCTGTGACGCACCTGAAGTGGGCTTTGGATTCAGGTCACCCGGTTATTTTAGTGAGGGGCTGGGGGTTTATCGATCCGCACAAGCTGCTTGGCGCCCGTTGATGGGTCACGTAGACTCGGACACCGCGACACCCGGAGGTCGAGTGAGTGTATCGCCGTTTACTGACCAGGTTCTAATGATGTGAAAGGAAGGCTTCCCTTGTTATCTACGTTATACCGCAGGTTGGCAGGTGCAGCTCGCGGATTGGCGCTGATCGTCTGTGCGACGACCGCCATCCCGTTACAGGCACAAACCCCAGCCGACAGCATCGCTCCCCCATCATCCAGCGCACAACGCCTGTATGCATCAGTCAAAAAAGACCTGTTGCAACTGCGCGTGCTGTTGCGCAACGGGCGCAGTCAATCCACTACCGGCTCGGGCTTTTTATTGGGTGAAGGTGACCTCGCGGTCACTAATTACCATGTCATCTCACAGATTGCACTGGAACCTGAAACCTACCTCGGCGAGTACGTGGATACCGACGGCCGGAAAGGCAGTGTGGAGCTGCTCGCGGTGGACGTACTGCGCGATCTGGCTGTTGTGCGGGTGGATCGCACCGGAACCGGTTCCTTCCAGTTGCCGGACGATCTGACAGCTCTGGAGCAGGGCGAGAATCTCTATTCGCTGGGCAATCCGCTGGATCTTGGCTTTGCAATCTCAGAAGGGACCTACAACGGTATCAGCCGGCGCGGCTTCTCTGACCATCTGATGTTTACCGGCCCCCTCAACCCGGGGATGAGTGGCGGTCCCAATATCACTGTCAATGGCGACATCGCCGGTGTAAACGTGTCGCATCGGCGTGACGGCGAGCTGGTCAGTTTTCTCGTGCCCGCGCGCTACCTGCAGCAGTTGATGATGGTTGCGCAGAATGGAGATGCGCCACCCGCCGACTTCAAACCGGTTATCGGCGAGCAACTGTTGGATTATCAACAGCGCATGATGGGGCACCTTCTGGATGAGCCTCTCACCACAAAGACCCTTGGCCCCTATCGGATCCCTGTACGTGAATCAGAACAGTTGCGTTGCTGGGGCAGCTCCGAAGACAACACCCAGGAAGGCTATAGCACGGACAGCATTTATTGCGGTATGGAATCTGTGGTGTTTATCTCGGGCAATCTACAAACCGGGCGCGTCTCTTTTGATCACCAGTTTATCCGCAGCAAAAAAGATAATGCACTGCGATTTTCGCGTCTACTCAGTGAAAGTTTCAGCCACCAGATCTGGAGCAGTCATCGCAGCGAAGAGGTCACTGCGCAGCAGTGCACCGAAGAATTTGTGGCCAACGATCACCTGCCGATGCGTGCCGTTCTCTGCGCGTCGGCCTATCGCAAATTTACCGGTCTCTACAACTTTACCCTGTTGACGATCACCACGGATGATCCCTTGATGAGCGTGAAAAGTCTCTACGAATTCCGCGGCATCTCCTATGACAATGGACTGGCGATAACCCGCCGCCTGTTGAACGCCGTGGCCCGCCAATCCGACACGGCGGCTGAGATAGAATCTGCCGATGACGCGGAAGGAGGCAGTGTCCAATGAGTCATGCCTTCTTTGTCGAAATTGTTGCGCGCAACGGTGATGTGAAACAGCGTTATCCCCAGTCTGCACTGCCCATTCGCATCGGGCGCGCCTATGACAATGACATTATTCTCGACGACCCGCACACCGCACCCCACCATGCCGTCATTGAGACAATGGAGGACGGCGGCATCATCATTCGCAGTCTGGAATCGCGTAATGGGGTAGTGTATCGACGGGAGCGTGTTCAGCAACAGCGTCTTGATGGCAACACCATCGTTCGACTCGGGCACACCAATCTGCGGGTGCGGCAGCGGGACTTTGTTGTGGCGGATGAGCTCACCGATTCCACCAACCATCTCTGGGAAGGTTGGCCGCCGTTGCTGACGGGGCTGATGCTGATCATGATCCAGGCATCCTTCTCCCATTGGATTGGTCAGACCGGCAAGACGGAGTGGCTGGATTACCTGAGCGCGATTGCCACCATGATCATCGGCGTGGTGTTCTGGAGCGGTGCCTGGGCTCTGGTCAACCACCTGTTCAGCAGCCAGCTGCGTTTTGGCCGGCACCTGTTCATCGCCGCCAGCGGGATTGTGGTGGCGGAACTCTGGACGTTCCTGAGCGTTTACCTGGGCTACGCCTACTCACTGGAATTTTTCTCCCGTTATTCCGCTTATGCGAACACAATCATCATCGGTATTGTCCTGTTTTTCCATCTGGTTACCGTTATGCCGCGCCGACGCCGGCAGTGGGGTGGAGCCACCGTGTTGTTAACACTTGGTGCGCTGGGGCTGAGTTTTATCGACAGCTATCAGAACACCGGGCGTCTTGCCAGCAACCTCTATATGCACGACCTCCTGCCACCAGGCCTCCGTCAAAGCCGGGATCATTCGGTGGATGAATTTGTGGATCAGATACAACAAATGAAGGACGCGTTGGATAAAGCACAGCAGGAAGAGATTGATCCGGACAAGCTGGAAGAAGGTGCGGACCCTAAGGATCAACCACAGCAGGAAGAACGATGACAGAGGTCGGCAAACTGCGTGCTATGAATAACCTATCGGGTTTTAGGGTTTGATTAAAAAGCCAAATTTTGTACAGACATAAGCAAAGAAACTCGAACAAAGGGAGAGGCTGCGTGTACACTGTTGCACAGTGACCAGGCTGTACTTCACGACAGCGCTGTCATTACCGTCACGAGCTGCGGGAGCTCTTCATAAACGAATCTTTACCGTGATCGCTTCCTGTTTTGTAGAAAAAAACGCACAGCGGCCTGGCGTTTCCGCTGGTAGTATGTGCTATATATTCAGTCACGTCGGCAATACGCTTAAATAACACAATCGGATTACATTTTCTGATGGATGAATGCGAAAAAATAGCAACCAGCCGATTACTGCATCGGGACCTCTACGATTGGGAAAAGTCCCTTGTTGAATATTACCAGCGCTTCGGCGTCCCGGCGGAATTGATCCTCGATGAAGCCCTGCGACTGTCCTACCGGGTAACCGTGGACTGGGTGGACTCCATGCTCAATGGCAAGACGCTGACCATCGAAGAAAAAACCATCATCAAAAGCCTGCTCAATCTTGGCAAAACCCCCCGCGAAATCGCTACTCATATCCTCGCTTGTCGTCGGGATATCGAGCCTCAGCAGTATTGATTTATTTCTGTTACCGGTCTGACCGGTGCTGATATTGGTGCTTGAGGAAGGAGATTAAAACTCCCGCCCTTCAGCTGAAAGGCGGGACAATGCTGTTCATCTGCAGCTGCAGATCTCTTACCAATCAGTTGCCATTGCGGCCTTCGGAACGACCGAAGGTATGGTAATGAATCAGCGCACCGAAATAATCGTTAGGGCCGTAGATCCGCTTCATGTCGGAATACTTGTTCACATACACACTCACATCAAACAGGTTGGAGGACCGGCGTCCTTCGTTAACGCCGTGACGAACCCAGTGGTTATGCGCTTCCTTAAAGTTGTAACCGTAGACCGCACGAAGATCAGCGTAATGATTCAGGTAGTCGCGCACATAAAATGCATAAGTGGTCTGGCGACCTTCGTTGATACCATAAGATTTGAAATGGTTAATCGCTGCAACTGTATCGTTTCCATAAGCAGCTTTAAGGTCTGCGTTTAATTCCAGATACTCTCTGACATGGAATCCGGGGGCGCTCATGCGGCCTTCTTTACGTCCGTTGTTATTCCAGTGATTCCGCGCACCCTGATAGTTCTCACGACCCACTGCGTTAGCGACATCCGGATTCATGCGCAGATAAAAATCGGCCGAAAACACCGGCAAGTCGTCGTATGAACTCAAGACCAGAGCGTTGCTTTTGTAATAACGGGTAAGCATTTCAATATCGGTAGCGCTCAGCTGGCCGTTACCGTTCCACTCGGGGTTGCAGTAGTTCATGACGGAATGCAGATCCCAGGAGCCAATCTTCACATCACCGTTGGTGCCCTGCGGATGCTCTGTGCAACTGCTGGGGGTGTCATTACGGTTTTGTTCATGGGCAAAACCGAGCGCGTGACCAAACTCATGAATGGCAATTAATTCGGAACACCACTTCACGGATGCCTGACAGGTCTGTCCCCAGTTGCGATAGGTAAAATTCAAAACCATACCGTTCTTGCGGCCGTCCAGATGTCTGCCCAGCGCTTTAACGTGTGGACCCTCATCGGCAACCTGAATGCGTACGCCTGTGCTGTTGGAGCTGCACAAGCCCCAGTTGTTAAAAGAAACGCGAGAGTGTTTTTGCCATGAATCGGCAATTGCAGACCTGATCCAGTTGCGCTGCTCCTGCGTCGAAGTACTGTAGGATTCCCAGCAGACATTAATGTCGCGAGTAGACCAGATGGCGCTGCTTAACGCGAAACCTTCGTCATGGGCCTGTGCACCAGAAATAAAAAAAGCCAGCCAACATAAAGCGAGAAAACTTCCAATTTTTTTCATAACAACTCCTGTAGAGAACAACGACATAAATTGTTGTTGTAAAGATCCATCTGCAATGAAAAAGAATCCTGCACGCTTCCTTACAACGCGCGCATCCTATCACAGGTAAAACAGCTAAATAGGTGGAGCGAATGAGACGTCCTGCGTAATTTTAATCACGCGTGGCGTCTAACATCCTGCGCTCGCTTTGGAGCATTTCGCGAAGGGGGCGGGGGCGATGCATGACTGGAAGGAATGGGGGCAGTATATTCCCGAAGCAAACAAAAAAGGCCCGATCCGAAGATCGAGCCTTTTTTGTTTAATTCATGGTGCCCAGAGGCGGAATCGAACCACCGACACGAGGATTTTCAATCCACTGCTCTACCGACTGAGCTATCTGGGCTGGGAAACTTGCTTGAGCAAGAGGCGCGTATTAAACCTGCTCGGCCAGATCGAGTCAAGCCTGCGATGATAATTTTGTCCTATTTCTCGCCCATCTTTATGCCGGTTGGTTATTTATTGCTCGGTGGGACATAGCCTTCGGCCTGATCGTAGTCTTCTCCGGAGAGAAAGCGTGCCATCTGTTCGGACAGATAGGTCCGGGCGCCCAGGTCCATCAGGTTCAGGCGCTTCTCATTGATCAGCATGGTCTGGTGGGCCATCCACTCCTGCCAGGCCTTCTTGGATATATTGTCGTAGATATCCTGGCCTTTGGGGCCGGGGTAGGGTGGCTGGTCAAGACCTTCCAGTTCCTGTTTGTACTTGCGACAGAAAACGGTGCGAGGCATGTTGACTCCTCCTGTTGGATAAATGAGGGCGCAGGATAACGGTGGTGGCGCGAGGATGCCAGCGCTTTAGGGAAAACGCTGACGGGATTCCAAGGCTGGGCAAGCCAGCAAAGAAAGTGCGGGTGTCTGATACGGGTATTTCGTTTGCCGGACGATGAGGGTCTGGTATTAGCGTTTATTCCACGGCATATGCATGAGTATTCTGGCCAAACCGCAAAAACCCGTAAGTCCAGCAACTAATAAACCTGCTCCGACAAACCCGGAAACCATATGAAAGTATGGTGATACAGTGAGGCCTAAGATAAATCCGGCGAGGGCCAGGCTGCCAGCACCGATTTGAACCTGGCGCTGTAGTTCAAGCGGCTGGCTTGCGTCGGTAACAAGGGGTTGTTTGGCCTTTTTCCAGGCATCAATACCGCCTTCCAGAATAAATGCCTTTCCCTGAAACAGGCTGGCCAGACGATCAGCGTTGGTTTGTGTGCGTATTCCGGAGCGGCAGTAAAAAATAACGGTATCGTCTTTGTTCGCAGGTAGCAACGCGGTCGACAAGGTATCAAGCGGACTGTTTTTAGCGTTGGCGATATGTGCGCGGGCAAATTCATCGGGTGAGCGAATATCAATAACAATGGCCCCTTGTTGGATCAAGATGCCTGCTTGATTCGCAGAAAGAGTTGGTAAGTTCATTGCAAAAAACTCCTGTGGCAACACACCATTACGGGCAAAATATAATCTTGAGTGTCGAGACCAGTTTCTGGACACTCGGATTGTCGATTCGGTAGAACAAGGTTTGCGCTTCGCGACGAAAGCTAATTAAACCTTCTTCACGCATTTTGCTAAGGTGTTGAGAGAGCGCAGGCTGGCTTAAATCCAGGTGCTCATTGATGGCACCGGCGCTCAGCTCTTTATGCTGCAGCAGAAGACAGAGGATCAATAAACGATTTTCGTTACTCAACAGACGTAAAAAAGCGGCGGCTTGCTGAGCGCCTTCTTTCATAAAGCGATCGACCGATGATGACATTGTGAAACCACCTTTTCATTGCATCTAAGGGTGTTAACGATAAATGCAGTTGCTTTGTATATAAGTTAATGCTTATATAATAAGCAGATTAATTAAATTGTCAACTGAGGTGTCTGGTATGTCGACGAACGTTCAGGTCGAATCTTTCTTTGACGAGTTAACCAATACGATTTCCTATATTGTTTGGGAATTAAAGAGTCGTAAGGCCGTGATTATTGATCCCGTCCTGGACTACGATCACGCCAGCGGGCACTGCTCGTTTGAGGCTGCGGATAAACTGTTGGCGTTTTCTGCTATGCATCAACTGAGCGTGCAATGGATTTTAGAAACCCATGCCCATGCTGATCATCTAAGTGCTGCGCCTTACTTGAAATTACGTACCGGTGCGCCGGTTGCCATCGGGGAACATATCCGCGAGGTACAAAACATCTTCAGGCCGGTATTTAATCTCACGGATATCTCTGGCGATGGCAGTGAATTTGACCGGCTGCTCAAAGACGGTGAAACCATCGCTCTGGGTGATACGGCTATTCAGGTCATCCATACCCCTGGCCACACGCCGGCCTGCGTTTCTTATTATGTGGATGGAAAGGTTTTTGTGGGGGATACCTTATTTATGCCGGATTACGGCACCGCACGTGCGGATTTTCCAGGAGGCAGTGCTCAAACTTTATTTCATTCGATTCAGCGGTTGATGCAGTTGCCGGACGACACAACCGTCTATTTGTGTCATGACTATAAAGCACCAGGGCGTGATGAATACTGCTGGATAACGACTATTGCAGAGCAGCGTGCACACAATATTCATATACATAGCGGCGTGACCGAAGACGAGTTTGTGGCAATGCGTACAACGCGCGATAAAACTCTGTCGGCGCCCCGGTTGTTGCTTCCCTCGATACAGGTCAACATCCGTGCGGGTCACTTTCCTGCCGCGGAGAGTAATGGTGTGCATTATTTAAAAATTCCGATTCGCAGCCCTTTGCCAATCCTGTAACGCTCACCTGGTAAGCTGACGCAAGAGGTGCTGCTTAGGTCATCCCCGACATGGAAGCGGTTCTGATGGTCCCCGTCGGAATGTCAGCGGCGGGGGTCAAAGGCGGCGAGTTTTTCCAGCAGTTTTTTTACCGGAGCGGCCAGTCCGATGGTGTCGGGCTGATGGGGGTTGTACCAGAGTGTCTGGTGCGCTTCCGCAATTTTTTTTGGCTCTTTCTTCAGCTGCAGCAGGACGGGGGTGATGTCGAGATGGTAATGACTGAAGGTATGGCGATAGGCATCCCAGGTTTCGGCGCTGCTGATCTTGCCGAAGCGATCTTCCGCGTAGGTGGCCGCATCAATATCCAGGGAAACTTCCGGAAAACTCCACAGTCCGCCCCAGATGCCCTGCGGCGGGCGCTGTTGTAACAGGATGTCCCCGGCGGGATTGCGCAACATCAGCAGCTGCACGGTTTTTTCCGGCAAGGCTTTCTTAGGCTTTTTCCCGGGATAAAGTGCTACCTGACCGGCGGCGTAAGCAGCGCAGCTGGTCATCACCGGACAGTGTTCGCAGGCCGGTCGGCTGCGGGTGCACAGGGTAGCACCGAGATCCATCATCGCCTGGGTGTAATCATTCACACGTTTGGTAGGAGTGTGGGTTTCCGCGTAGTGCCACAGGGTCTTCAGTGTGGCGGTTTCTCCGGGCCAGCCGCCCACCGCGTGATGACGGGCCAGCACCCGTTTAACGTTGCCGTCGAGGATGGCCGCGCGCTGCTTGAAGGCAATGCTGACGATTGCTCCAGCGGTTGAGCGGCCAATACCCGGAAGCTCGGCCAGTGCATCCACACTGGCCGGAAACTCACCACCGTAATCACGCATGATAGTCTGGGCACAGCGGTGCAGGTTGCGTGCCCGGGCGTAATAACCCAGCCCGGTCCACAGGTGCAGCACATCATCTATGGGGGCGGCGGCGAGGCTGGCCACATCGGGAAAGCGCGCAACAAAACGCTCGAAGTAAGGAATGACCGTGGTCACCTGCGTCTGTTGCAGCATGATCTCGGACAGCCACACCCGGTAGGGTGTGATGCCCTGTTGCCAGGGCAGGGTCTTGCGACCGTATTTATCAAACCAGCTAAGTACAGCACGGGAAAAATCATTACTCATCTTTTTTCTTTTTGAAGATATTTTTCAGCAGGTCTTCAGCTTTTTTCCCCTCGCTTTCACCGCCCAGTTTGTCTTCGAGTTTTTTCCGCAACTCGTCTTTTTTCGCATCGACTTTCTGCTCGACGGCATCAATCCGGTCGCCATGTTTCTCCCGCAGTTTGTATTCCGCAAAGTCTTTGGTAAGCGAGGCCAGTGCCTGGCTGTCGGGTCGGCAATCACGCACGGGGTTCAAGTCGGTGAGGGAGCCATGACAGCGCAGCAGTGACAGGCTGCGATTCAGCCAGTAATTGCTGCCGATGATACACCCTTCTGCACTGGTCGCGGCGACCGTAACGCCATCCGCCGTCGTTTCGGTCGTGGTGGCGGTGGGGATAAGTTTTAACGGCAAGCGGAAGTCGTAGCGGTCGCTGGCCAGATCCAGGCTGCCGTTGGTGCCCAGCATCAATTGTTTGATGCCGGCATTGAAGGAGTCCACGGTAATGACGCGGTTGGCCATGGTGATCTTGCCCGAGAGGTCAGTCATCTCCGTAAAATCATCCCAGGCTTTTTGCGGGTCTTCTACCCGGTTAACCAGATTTACCAGCTGGCAGAATTTCTCCTCAATATTCAATGGAAAGAAACGCACCTGCGCGCCCGTGATATTGGTTTCGTTGACCAGTGAATCCAGCAGCTGATTCATGGTGACACCGCGGGTTTTGCCGGTCGTGGTGGCATTGATAGCGCCGGTGAAATTCACCTTTTCATTAAGCTCCATATCAGTCAGAAACGGCTCCAGCTGAAGCTTGTCGACCTTGCCGTTAAAGTCGATAAGAGCCGTATTGCCCCGGCCATCCAGCTTGCCGGTGGCGGAGATGGTGCCTTCATAGGCCACGGCCTGCGCCTTATTGATAGTGATCAGGCCATCCGCCGCTTTAGCGCGCAGGCTTATATTTTTCAGGGGCATCTCAGCGATGGTGACCTGGGCAATATCCGTGCTGATGTCAGCATTGAGGGTTTTCAATGTGTCCAGCGGGATCAATTCTTCATCGCCGCTGGTGCTGTCGGCGGCTGCGGTGTCGGCTTCACTGTCCGGCGCAAGATAATGATCGATGTTGATCTGATCGCCGTTAAGGACAAGTTTGATCGCTGTCGTGCTGAAGTCGGTCACGGCCAGCGAACCTTTGAAGGTGGTACGGTCGAGCTTGATCGTCAGCGGATCGAAGGTGACTGACTGCTGGTTGCCGGTAAAACGGGTGTTAAGGGATACATCGCTGAGTGCATAGTTTTCCGCCGTCTCAACCTCAATCTCCAGGGCGGCCAGGACATTTCGGGCATTGAAGGAGGGAAGGGTCAACTCACCTTCGAACTGCGGCTCGGTCTGCAGATCGCTGGCAGTCGCCCGGTAGTTTACCGTCAGGTCTCCATCCTTTGGTCCCTTGATCGATACCTTCAGCTGGCCGTCACGCAGGGCCAGGGTGTTGAAGTCATCGGTCAATTGCAGCTGGTGCTGGATACGTGCGGCCAATGTCAGAGGTTGCGTCGTCTGCTCGGTATCGCTGATGCTCGCCGCCAGTGAGAGGTCCATATCAAAGGGTTCGCCCTGCAGATTGAATTGCACGATATTCAGTGCAATGTCGCGCAGGGCGATGTGCTGACCACTGGCGGCATCGCTGTAGCTCAGGGCACTGTTGCTCAGGCTGATTTTTTCCACCGCCAGCTGCAGCGACTCGCCGTCGTCCTCCACTGCTGCGCCTGCCGTTGTTGCAGGGCCTGCTTCCGGGGCGGCTGGCTCAGGCGATGTTGGTGGCGCAGAGTCCGTGTCCTCGTTCATCAGAGCTTCCCAGTTGCCGGTGCCCTGGTCATCGACGCGCAGATCAATTACGGCCCCGTCTACCAGCACGTGATGCACAACGACTTCACCCCGGAACAGCGGTTTTATTGCCAGCAGCAGGCTGGCCCCTTCAAGTTGCGCGATGGGGGTGTCCGGTGCGCTGAGGGCAGCGACACGAATCTGATTGACGTCAATACCGAGGCTGGGCCACAGCGTCCACCCCAGGTCGCCATTGATCGAGAGGGCAATGCCCTGGTCCCGAGCCAGGGCTTCGATACGCGGCTTGAACACATTGGGATCAAACAGGAACACCAGCAGAATCAGGGCCAATACGATGAGTCCAATCAATACGGCAAGACTTTTGAATAACAACTTCACAACGGGCTCCTTATGCCATTAACGGCAACCTCATTGACGGTATAACAGGCTGGGGTTCGGGCGGTCACGGTTCAGAGCGCCCGGTGGATAGCTTGCAGTGTAAAACGATAGAGTGCAGTGTAAATCGAAAGTGCCCCGCTACCAATGCGAGCCCCCCGGTGTGGGGCGCCGGGCAGGAATAGGCAGACGGAAAAGTATAAAAACCCGGAGAGGTATTCCTGAGACTTTCTTGCAGGATAATTTCCAGTAGCTTTTAACGGGCCTGTTCCGGCAGAGCAGATTGACGTCACAATTTGTAAAGCTGGGCTATGCTATTCTGCATTGCGGTTCAAAATTTGATCGTCAACCTCCGTCGGCGGAGACGAGACGACACGGCAAAACGATATAAAAGTCATGAAAAAGGGAATGCCGTCAGGCTATACACCCACATAACTTGGGGAAACATCATGCCTTATATTCTGCATGAGTTGCGCGGCTCGAATATTTCGCATTACGAGCTCGCTGAACACATCACCATTGGGCGCAGCACCAGCAATCAGGTCGTGATTGATGATGCTACGGTAAGCGCGCACCACGCCATTATCGAGAAGACCGAGACCGGCTATCAGATCCGTGATCTCGACAGCACCAACGGGGTTTACGTCAACGGCAAACGCCTTACCGTCAGTCCGATTCAGGCGGCGGATAATATCGTCATCGGCACTCATAATCTGCGGGTGGTGGACACGCTGCCGAACGAGCTGGAGAAAACCGTACGCATCAAGAAGAGCTGGATTCCCGGTATTTATTACACGGACCGTTGATGCGCTGAATCCATGCGATCTTTTGTGCAACGCTGTATTAATTTTTTTGACCTGCGGCTGCTGGTGTGGGTGCCTGGATTATGGCTGGTGCTCAGCGCGGTTACGCCTGTCTTTCTAACGCAGCTTGACCAACAACTCTTTTATACCGGTGCGTCCTTGTCGCGCGGCATCCAGCGGCCCCCGGTCATCGATATCCTCGAACTCTCATCCGCGCAGTTGCAGCAACTGGTGACTGATCCGGCACAGGACCCCCAGCTGTTGCTGCTGGTGAACTCCCTCCGGGAAAAACGGCAGCGTACCGGTATTGTTCTTGCTGACTTATCGCGCACCTTACCCCTGTTCCAGCCGCCGGTTGTGGCTGCTGACGTGTCAGATGAAACGGAGGCTCCACCGGAGGCTGCATTTCAGCAGCACCAGATTGCCCGGCAGACACTGCAGCAGTGGCTGGCATCGCCGCAGGTCATCATCGGCAGTCATGAGGCGGCACCGCGGCTCCATGGTAAGAGCCGGATTGCGGTGACAGAGCCGCGCTGGGCCAGCTATTACACCTGGCTGCCCTCATCCATGCAGCCTGAGGTTTTTTCAGCCGCTCCTCCGGAGGTCGCATCCTCGATAGCTTCTCACCTCGCCGCCGACGCGTCGTGGCAGATATTCCCTCTGCCTTCGCGCCGTGAGCCGGCACTTCACTACCCCCTGACCTGGCAGAGTGGTGAAGACTGGTACCCGACTCTGGCGCTGGCCTTGCTGGAGGCCCATGAGCCGCTCCTGTGGCGGAGCCAGACGGTGTTGGAAGGGACGGCGCTGGGGCAGCTGCGCACCAATATTGACGGCAGTGTTCTGCCGGTATTTCAGGCAGACGGGCCGTATCCGCCGGTGACCAGCCATTATTCGCTGCAACGCTTTTTGCAGCAGCACACTGACGAACCTGTGTCACTCGTGCTGATCGGTGCTGCCGGTGATCCGGCGCTGCTGGGGCTGGCCGGGGTGATACAGAGTTTATCCACCGATAACTACCACACCTCGCCCTGGTGGTTTCCCGGTGCAGAAAAAATACTGCTGTTGCTGATGCTCGCGTATCTGTTGTGGATTTTTCCACGGATGAGCGGTGGTGTAGCCCTACTGGCAACCCTGTTGTGTCTGTTGCTGCTGCTGGTCATCCAGCTGGGTGGGCAGATTACCCAGTCGCGCTGGTTGCCGCTGGGTCTGGCGATGCAATACCTGCTGTGGGGATTTCTGATCATGGTGCTGTGGCGACAGCAACAGAAGCCCTACCAGAACCTGCAGCAGCGCCATCAGGATGTGGCCTGCCAGCTGAGCCAGCAGTTGTTACAGCAGGGCCAGCTGGATCAGGCCGTAAAAGCGCTGGATGGCTGCACCACCTCCGAACGGGTGCTGCAATTGCTCTATGACATAGGTGGACAGCACGAGCGCAAACGGCGCGGCCCCGACGCGTTAAAGGTTTATCGGGTTCTGCACAAGCGTCACCGGTCATACCGGGATGTGCCAAAACGCATCAGGCAGCTCACGGAAAAGCAGCATTCTCCGGCGGAAGACATGGAGCTGGCGCTGAGCAAAACCGTGGTGCTCGCCGATCCGCACAGTCGCCCGCAGTTCGGGCGTTACAACATTGAGCGGGAGCTGGGTCGTGGTGCCATGGGTGTGGTGTATCTGGGCCATGATCCGCAGATAGCGCGACGCGTTGCCATCAAGACCCTGGATTATTCGCGTTACGATACCGGCGAGTTGTCGGCCGTGAAGGCGCGCTTTTTCCGCGAGGCGGAAGCCGCTGGCCGTTTGCGTCATCCTAACATCGTGACGGTTTACGACGTAGGCGAAGAGCACGATCTCGCGTTTATCGCGATGGATTATGTAGCGGGTCAGCCGCTGAGCAATTTCATTTCACCCAAAAATCTTTTACCGATTCCGCAGGTTTATCGCATCGTAGCGGAAGTGGCAGAGGCGCTGGCCTACGCGCACAGTCGGCAGATCGTTCACCGCGATATCAAGCCGGGTAATATTCTTTACCACCCTGACAGCAAAAAAGTTACCGTTACGGATTTTGGTATCGCGCGCATCGTGAGCGACGCACGCACACAGACCGGGGAAATTGTCGGCAGTCCGCTGTATATGTCGCCGGAGCAGGTGAAAGGGCAGAAGGTGGGCGAAGCCAGCGATATCTTCAGCCTTGCCGTGACCTTCTTCCAGCTGCTCACCGGGGAACTGCCATTTCATGGCGAGAATATCGCGGGTCTGAGTTATCAGATCATTCACGGCAAGCATAAAAATATTCGTGACCTGCGTTCACAAATCCCCAGCAGTGCCAGCCGTATAATCAACAAAGCACTGCAAAAGGAACCGGGTGATCGCTATAGCAACGCCGGTGAGATGGCACGCTCTTTACGCAAAGCATTACAAAAGGATTTTGCATAATAAATTTTTTACACCATCACGATTTTTTCAGCGCGAGGAATTCTTATGGCAATGCTCGTACAACTCATCGACGACGTGGTCGCGAATAAATTTGAATTGCGTCCGGGTACGCTGGAGATCGGTCGTCACCCCGCCAGCGACATCCAGATTGATGACTCCGCCGTGAGCGCCCGCCACGCCAATCTGCTGATCAAGCCCAATGAACATTTTCCTCAGTTCAATGAGTACTATCTGATTGACCTCAACAGCACCAATGGGACTTTTATCAACGACCAGCGCATCAGCGGCACCCAGCGCCTGCATCACAACGATCAGGTGCGTATTGCGTGGAACCTGTTTAAATTCATCGATAACAGCGAGGCTACGCTGGAGAAGACCGCACATATCCCGGCGGTTTAGCCGCCAGCCCTGCTGCCAGTGGCCCCGGCGCTGGCAGAATCCTGCCCTCACCGCTAGAATACGCGGCCTCACCCGATCCATTCACGCCTCCAGATCGCCTTAACAACGGCGGTTGCATTCCGACAGGACAAAATTCCATGGGACACAAAACAGCACTTTTTGCCCTTCACCAGACAATGGGCGGCAAACTGGTAGATTTCGGTGGTTGGGACATGCCCCTGCATTATGGCTCGCAGCTGGAAGAGCACCACAAGGTGCGCCGCGCGGCCGGCATGTTTGACGTTTCCCACATGACCGTGGTGGACGTTACCGGCGCAGAGGCCAAAGCCTATCTGCAGAAGCTCCTGGCCAATGATGTGGCCCGCCTGGACAACCAGCCGGGCAAAGCCCTGTACAGCGCCATGCTCAACGAGAAGGGCGGGGTGATTGACGACCTGATCGTCTACAACATGGAAGGCTGGTTCCGCGTGGTGGTCAACTGCTCCACGCGGGAAAAAGACCTGGCCTGGATGTCCCGTATCGCCGCCGACTTTGCGGTAGAACTGCAGGAGCGCGATGACCTCGCCATGATCGCCGTCCAAGGACCCGAAGCTATCAGCCTCGCCAAGAAGGTGGCGGGTGCTGAGCACGCAGCGGTCATCGATCAGCTGGCAACCTTCCAGGGCAAGCCAAGCGGCAACTGGTTTATCGCCCGCACCGGGTACACCGGTGAAGACGGTCTGGAGATCATGCTGCCCAATGCCGAGGCACCCGGCGTGTGGCAGGCCTTGGCTGACGCCGGTGTGGCGCCCTGCGGTCTGGGTGCCCGTGACACCTTGCGGCTCGAAGCCGGCATGAACCTCTATGGTCATGAAATGGACGAAGATACCTCACCGCTGGTAGCCAATATGGGCTGGACCATCGCTTGGGAACCGGCCGACCGGATCTTTATTGGGCGCGAGGTCATCGCGGCGGAGAAAGCCGCCGGTGTCCAACAGAAACTGGTGGGGCTGGTGCTGCGCGAACGCGGCGTACTGCGTGCCGACCAGGCGGTTGTGATTGAGGGCACCGAGCAACGCGGAATCATTACCAGCGGCACATTTTCGCCAACCTTGGGCTATTCTATTGCTTTGGCCCGGGTTCCGATTACTATCGGCAGTCACTGCCAGGTGGAGATGCGGGGCAAACTGGTTGGGGTTGAGGTGGTTAAACCGGTTTTTGTGCGCCAGGGGCAGTCACTGGTGTAACTTCAGAACACATTTAGGTCATCCATAATTTTCACAGGACAATAGCAATGAGCGAAATTCGCAAAGAACTCAAATATCTCAGCAGCCATGAATGGGCGCGGGTGGAAGAAGACGGCACCGTGACAATCGGCATCACCGATCACGCGCAGGAAGCCCTGGGCGATGTGGTGTATGTTGAAGTGCCGGAAGTCGGCAGCACCGTGACTGCCGGTGAAGAGGCGGGCGTGGTTGAGTCTGTGAAGGCTGCATCTGATATCTATTCGCTGGTATCCGGCGAGGTCATCGAAGTGAACGAGCAGCTGCAGGACGCCCCGGAGACTGTTAACTCGTCGCCATACGACGATGGCTGGTTCTTCCGTGTACGCCCGGACGACCTGGCGGAGCTGGATAACGCGCTGGATGCGGATGATTATCGCAGTGTGGTGGAAGACGAAGAGTAAGCTTCCCGGAAATTAAAAAGCGCGGCATCAGCCGCGTTTTTTATTTGTACTCTCATATCGAGCGATAGGTTCTGCAGGATGGGGTAGCGGGGTGCGAGACACGCCGTGAATACATCACTGCAGGCTCATCACCCCGCTACCCCATCCTCCCACGACCAATTCATCGACAAAAAACCGCTAAGCCACCTGATCAAGCGTCACCGTTGTGATGCCTCGCTGCTGTAACCACTCTGCCAGCTTCGGCAGCTGCTGCACGATGAGGTGAGGGTGATTGTGTTCCCGCTGCCCGTCATGCATCAGCACGATATCGCCAAATTTAATGTCGTGCATTCGCTGGGCGATGCCGGCTTCAGTACCCATGGGACCCCAGTCAATGATGCTGTGACTCCACAGAACCGTAGTCATATTTTCCGCTTGTGCCTGCTTGAGCATGGCGCGGCGCAGCCGGCCATGGGGTGGACGGAACCAGCGCGGTGACTGGCCGGTGATCTTCCGTAGAGATTCGCTGCCACGGGCGACTTCATCCTGCGCCCGGCGGGATGAAACCATCCACGGGTGGCGGTGGCTGTAGGTGTGGTTGCCGACGGTATGGCCTTCATCCAGCATGCGTTTGACGAGATGAGGAAAGCGTTCAGCAGCTTCACCGAGCACGAAAAAACTTGCGCGCAGATCGTGCAGCGCAAGTACATCGAGGATCGCCGGGGTGTAGACGGGATCGGGGCCGTCGTCGAACGTCAGGCATACCAGCGGACTGTGGAGATAGCCTGACACGTTCTTGAGATTTTTAAGAATAGTCGACGAGGCGGGTTGCGGCGCTGGCGGTGGATTCAAAACCACCGGATTCACTGCTACGCGTTTTGCGAATTCGGAATTCATCAGTGCTGGACTCCTCGGAGAAATAATTGAGCAAATTTGCGCGGGTCAACCAGAACGCATGAGGTTGCAACCGCTCATTCTCGCGCGCTGCCAGTGTCGGGAAAAAGGCTTTTAACAGCAGGCGGAAATAAAACTGCCGCATGCGGTTAATCCAGGTGGCGGGCAGGCGCTCGATCATGAAACCCACTTTTTCGCCGTGAGGCGCGATCCAGGTTATCCCGTGTAACGCTTTTATGTGCTGGAACTTTTCTTCACTGGCCATACGCTGTGCCAGGTGGTTGAGCGACTTCACCAGCAGGCGACGGAAACGCAAAGCGCCGCGGGCGTACTCGCGCGCGTTGGTGCCTGCATTAAAACACTCGTGATTAAAATGCAGGATCGCTAGTGGATCGCCTGGCTCCAGCCAGGTACCGTCATTCATCGCCTTGCGCTCGCCCGCGTAATTTTCATAGGACAGGCTCAGCAACTCATCAATTCTTTCCACCTGATGTCGGCGGCGCCACAGGGCGTCGTACCAGCTCATCACGCGATAAAACACACTTCCGGACATTGGCTATTCCTGTGCTGAGTGGCGGTGCCAGCGACCGATCCGTTTCTCGCGTTCGAGATGTTCGATCTGGGTCACGATGGTTTTGGCCGCGTAACGATGGCCCTGTTGTTCGGCCCGTTTTTTCATGGTGCGCAATGCTTCCGGATCGTCGAACAACTTGTGCAGGGCGCCGGGCAGCTCGGGCAGATCCACGCGCAGCCCAGCCCCGTGCTCCTGCAGGAACTGAACATTGTGAGCTTCCTGACCGCCGAGACAGCAGGTAGCGATAAATGGACGGCCGCAGGCCAGGGTTTCGCTGACCGTGAGTCCGCCGGGCTTACCGACCACTACATCAGCAGCACGCAACAGGTTAACCATATCGTTGGTCCATGAATACAACCTGAACCGATCGGGATTGAGGCGGGCGAGCTGTTCCAGTTCACCCTGGCCGGCGAGGGCGTTGCCGGCGGTGACCAATACCCGATAGTTGCGAGTCTCGTCGAGAACCAGCTGGCGCACGGCGTCCAGGGTACCTATGCCGCACTGACCACCGGTGATCAGGATGGTGGGACGTTCGTCCAGTCCGAGGTTCTGGCGCGCCCGGGATTGAGAGGGTGGATTTTCGAAGGCCGGCATCAACGGGATACCGGTGACCTGGATGCGCGAAGAGGCTACCCCCTGATCTTCCAGGGCCCGTGCCACACGCTCATGCCCCACGCAGTAAAGATGGGTAGTGTCGCGTACCCAGACCCCATGCGCACCGTAATCCGTGGGCACACCAATGATGGGCTGGGTGATGACGCCTTTTTTGATGGAGCGGCTCAACAGCGCATTGGGATACATCTGGGTCGCCACCAGCAGGTCCGGTCCGTAACTGGTGACGTAATTCTTAACCCGCGAGGCAAGGATGCTGTACACCAGTCCCAACAGCCCCTGTAACACCAGCCGGCCTGCCGGAAAGCGCGGGCGGTAGCAGATACCGTTGATCAGGGTATTGATCAGGGCGCTGTCGAGATTCTTATAGGAGTTGGCGAAGGAGAACAGCGAATGCTCATTCACATCGGGATACCACCGGCGCTGCTGCTCGGTGAGGAAATCCACCAGCTCTTTATCCGGCGGTGTCTTACCAGCCAGCTGGCGATAGAGATCCTTATCCATGTCATACAGTTTCTGATACAGCTCGGGGTGCTCTGCGGTCATGCGCAGGTAACCGTCTTTGACTGCCGCGCTGACGTCTTCATCAAGCAAATGAGTAACATCAAGACATTGGGTCTCGATGTCCGGATAGCGATTGCGCAGCGCAAGATCAATCGCTTCAGCAGCACGGGTATGTCCGTAACCGGGGCTGGAGGTGAGAAACAAAACTTTCATGCCACACGCTTCCTTTTTGATGTCCGGAAATCCATGGTTATTGTTGTTTTATCGGGTAGAAAACAACGGGTAAACAAACGAACGGCAATGCACAAAACTCCAGCGCTGTTGTTCAGAAGAGGCACCGGAGGGTGTGTAGGGATTGCACATCGGTCGGTGAGGGCAGCAGCCGTTTCAGAACTTGCCACGCGCTAGACTGCTGTTTGGCAGCGACAAGGTCTGTGCGGGTCACCACATAAGTTGGCGCCGTCAATCTTCTTCATGTGTAGAGCGGTTCGGCGGCGATGGCGGTGACTGGGGCTGTCGCTCCATTAAAGCCAGCACGCGCGGCATGACGATAAAGACGCCGAGCGCGAGGAAGGTGCAGAGGATAGCCGAGGCTTCCCGGCCCAGCCCTGCAGCGACCCCGATGGCGGCTGTCAGCCAGATGCCGGCGGCGGTGGTCAAGCCTTTAAGGTGTCTCTCGTCGCTGCCCTTGATGATCGCACCGGCGCCGAGGAAACCTATGCCGGCGATAACGCCCTGCACAACGCGGCTCATCTCCGCATCGGTAATGCCCGCCTGCTGAGGAATCAGGATGAACAGCGCCGCTCCAATCGCTACCAGCATATGGGTGCGAATGCCGGCGGCCTTGCCCCGCTGTTCCCGCTCAAAGCCTAGGATGCCGCCGAGCAGGGCGGCCATCAGCAGGCGTACGCTGATTTGCGTAATTTCGGAGACATCCTTGATGTCGGAGAACTCCGCTGCAATGGTGCTGGAGATCTGTTGCCACACACTCATCACTTTTTCTCACAGAAAGGCACCGGACCGGTGCTGGTGACTTCGGTGTAACCAATCTTCATCCACTTTTAATGACCTGTCCGTGCGCCACAGCATAATGCAGCTGCGTTCACCGGCCTGACCGGCCCTGACGGACGAAGCCAGCCGGTAGGCTGGCGGTGTTAGAAGTGATATTTCACAGAGAACTCGACAAAATCGTCCCGCCGGAAGCTGTACAGCGGTTGGCTGCTCTGGTCGGTGCTGAACCACCAGGCTTTGAGATCCCAGGTCCAGTGCTCGTTAATCCGTCGGGACGACTTGATGAAGCCGTAGCGGGCATCGTCATCGTCCATATCCTGAGTGACACCCAGCAGCACTTCTGTGCCACTGGTATCGTTAAACGCCAGCCGAAAGCCAAGGAACAGATCGTTCTGCGGGAGGATCTGGGTGTTGTTGCGGCGCCCGTCATACTGGTATTCCAACAGTACCCCTAGATCGGCAGTGGAATCCAGGACGGCGTGAAGGGTACGCTCAAAGCCTCCCACCATGGTCAGGAACTCCTCATCCTGCTGATCCCGGTAAGCGGCTTCCAGCTTCCAGATCCAGGCGTTGTGGATATACAGAAGATCCAGGCCCCATTGGGTCAGCAGTGGGTAGTAGGGCTGCAAACCTGCTGGCTCACCCTCCGCGATGACCGGTATGAGCAAGGGCTCGCGGGTGGTGCCGTTGAACCAGGAGAGACCGATATCGAGATTTCCCAGGGTATGGTTCCAGCGCACGGCGCCATCTATGGCCCGTGCTTCATCGTCATCCTCGTAAATCGGATCGTCCTGCAGGACGGGCAGCATGGGCCGCAGTCGTCCGTCGCGTCCTGGGTAAGGCCGTTCGCGGAAATAGGGCAGGACGTAAAAGGTGGTGGTTCCCCAGCTCTGCCAGAGTGCCAGACTGACCATGGGCTGACCGAGTTTGGTTTTGCCATCCACCTCTTCGCGATAATCCCGCTGGTTGATCAGGTCCACCGGATTGATGGACTCCATCTGGCCCCAGAATACCTGGCCAATGCCCAGGCTCAGATCCCAGTCCTGCCGCGTCCAGCGGAGCAGTCCCTCGCGGATATCCGCAGAGCGGCGCTCAGCGTCCTCGCTGTCCCAGCGCAGGAACGGACGAAACGTAAAGTCTGCCCCGATACCTGACAGATCGATAAGCCATTCAGGTTCCGCGTAAACCGATGTCTGCCAGTCCGGTTGGTCGGATTGGAGCGGGGATTGGCTGAAGAAGCGTTGCTGAATACCCAGTTCGCCGCGGAACTCCGTTGCGTGGCAGAAAGAGCTCCCAAGCAGGGCGGCGCCAAGCACGCCTGCCCACATGTGGATGGAAAATAACCGCATGAAACTAGCGCAACCGGGTCAGGATGTTCGGGTGGAAATCCCGGTCGGACAGGCCATTGCCAAAAGCGATATCGCTGGTTACCAGATCCGTGCTTTTACCGGTCTGGTGGTTAGTCATGACCAACAGGTGGGGACGCCAGAACTGGTCGTTGTAGCGCTGATACTCCCGATACATCAGCGTCTTCAGATGATTGCCCCGCAGATCGTAGAAGTCAGCTTTCTGCGGGCGGTAATGCTCCTGATCAATCCAGATCACCAGTTTTTGATAACCGGAGTTATCGTAGGTGGGTGTTGCCTGAAGTTTGAAACAGGCAGCCTCCACCTCTGGGCAGGATTCTTCGCCGATCAGGTCATAGTTGTACTTGGCCACTTCGAAGGAGGTGAGGTCTTCGTAGGAAAATTCGCTGCCCATGAAAGGTCCGGACTGATTGGCCGAAGCGATGCGCTTGGTCCGCTTCAGGGCGGGCAGGTACAACCACTGATCATCGTTTTGTTCAATGTAGGTAACGCTCAACAAGGCGGTGCCTTTGACATCATTGGGATAGGAAAACACGTTCAAAGACTTATCGCCTTCGTCTTCCACCTCAAGCACCTTCACTGACAGGACCCGCCGGCTCTCCTCACCGTGGGCGTTGCGCAGCACCATGGTGGTATTTGCGGTGTAATCTTTCCAACCGGTGTCGCGCCGTTTGCGCTCCTGAGCGATCTCCAGGCCGGTGTATGCCGTTTCAAATTTGGTTTCACCCTGTGCGACGGTGACATCAGTAAACGTGGCGATCAGCCCGCAGAGGGTCAGGACGGGAACAGACAGTTTCATAAACTTCCTCCTATGATTGAGATGTACCAGCTGCTGGCAGCGTCGGCGGCGCAGCGGCATAGCTGGCGAGCAAGGCACGGCTGTCCATTTGCCAGGGTTCGAAGCCCGGCTTGAAGAATGTCAGCACATCGAGAAAACACAATCGCACCACACCGGTTCGGCCGAACAGGAGTCCAAGCAGCGCTTTCCAATAGCGCCAGCGACGCCATTGCCCGCTTTTGAATGCAAGGTAGATAATCCGGCTGGTGAGGCTGGGCAGTAACATGAACAGAAAACTTACGACCACACCGAACAGCCGCGAGATATAGCCGCCGCCCAAGGCTCGATGGCAATCAAAGCAGACCGCCTTGTGGGCGACTTCTTCCAGAGCATGCCATTGCCATAGTTCAAACAGCTGGGCATCCGCGTTATGAAACCAGTTATCCGGTGCCTCCAGGCCCCGGTGGCCGATGACTGACGTCATGTGTTCAAAAAAAACAAAGATGGCGATAAATTGCTTGCTGGGCAGCCGCGCCAGCAGACTGAGCCAGCCGCGCTCAGCGCGCTCAATGGCGGTCAGGCCCGGATAGTGTTGATACAGCAGTTGATTAAACGATCCGTGATGACCAGCGTGCTCTGATTCCTGCCGACAAAACTGCCGTATTTCTTCGCGCAATTTTGGCTCATGAATCTTGCCGATCTCATCGCTTACCGCTTTCACACAAAATACTTCCATATTGGGAAGCAAGGCGGAAATTCCATTCCAGAAGTGGCTGCGTGCCGCACACCGATCGTTCCAGTCATCCAGACCGGAACACTTGAAATCAAATACCGGCTGATGATGCCGGATGTTGACCTCTACGGGTGTCGTGCTGCCTGCCTGACTCATCAGACTTCCTCCACCGTAGTACCAGAGGTGTATATACCGTTCTGCACTAACGCGGAAATACCGCTGGCCTGATTGGCCTTCTGCGCCAGTGCGCGCTCTTCCGGTGTTGCAATGTCACGATCCCAGGCCAGCAGGCGCGGCGTCATTATTTGATGCCACAGAGGCGGCACGGTGGCGAGCAGAATAAAGGCCATGTAGCCGTAGGGAAGATCCATGGCATCTTCCTTGGATTCCAGTTCCCAGTAAGGTTTGTTGGCATTGGCGTGGTGATCCGAATGGCGGGTGAGATTCAGATAATTAAATGTGGACAGACTGTTCTGGCAGTCCCAGCTGTGTCTGGGTTCGACTTTTTGGCCAGGGACGCGCACCAGGCCGTAGTGCTCGATGTAGTTCACTGACTCAAACAGAAATTTGGCGGTAACGACGAATACGGCGTAGCAAAGCAGACCCTGCCAGCCAGCCAGAACTAAAAACATCAGCGCGATAAGGCCGGTCAGCATCAGCCCGGAAATAACTTCGTTGCGCAGCGACCACGCAGACCTTCCCAGCCGTGCCAGCCGCTTTGATTCGAACGCCCAGGACTCGCGGTACTGCCCTGCAGCGGAGCGAATGAAAAACTGATAAAGATTTTCGCCGCGTCTTGCAGTGGCTGCATCTTCAGGGGTTGCGACATTTTTGTGATGGGCATGCACATGGGAAATCGCAAACTGAGAATCACCGACCAGAGCCAGACTCAGTCGTCCCCAGAACATGGAGAAAGGGCTGGTCAGGCGATGCGTCAGTTCGTGGCCGATCAAGGTATTCACACTGAAATAAAAGCCACAGGCGAGCGCCGATAAAAGACCATCCTTCAGTGAAAACTGATAATGAGACTCCAGAATTTTTAAACCGGTGACAGATTCTATCCCTTGACCAATACCAAAGAGGTCGCCTGGCGCGATTTGCCAGAGCAGCACCAACAGTGCGAGGTATGAGAGCGGGACCTGAATAAACACCAGCGCATCCAGAAACCATGCATGCGCGTATGTCTGTCTGCGCGTGTATTTAGGCAGAAGATTATCCAGAGAAACCTGCAGCACGATAACCGTCAACGGCAGAAACAGCGCCAGGGAAGATCCATGGAGCAGCAGGATAATAATGATAGGGCTGTATAAAAACGCCATGGCGGTAAAGCGAGCATACTTAAACATGGAGAAGTCCTGTTCACCTGTTGTGAGAGGGGAGTAGATAAGAAGATTTTTCTGCGTCACCGTCAGACTCGTCGGCGACTGGTTCCGGCTGTGGAACTGCCAGGCGAGCGCGATCCAAGAGGAAAAGCAGGCTGGGCAGCAACAACAGATCCGCGATCCAGGCGATGACGATCACCAGACTGGTGAGTGCGCCCATTTGTTGATTAACTTCGAATCCGGATTGCGCAAGAAGTAAAAAGCCCAGAGCAAGAATCACGGTGGTACCGGTCAGCGCTGGTCCTACTTTAACGAACGTATCGTCCAGAGACTGGGCTGCTGTGAATCCTTCACGGCGCTTACGCAGATACTTGATCATGAAGTGCACCGTATCATCGACGACGATCCCCATGGTCATGCCGATAACCACGGAGATAGCCAGTCCAACTTCGCTCACCAGTAGCCCCCACACACCGAACGCAACCGCTATCGGCAGAAGATTGGGAACCAGACTCAGCAGGCCGAGTTTAAGACTTCTCAGGGGTGCGATCAGGATAAAGGAAATCATTATCAGCGCTGCCAGAGTGCCAACCAGCATGGATCGAATGTTGCGCTCGGAGATATTGGCAAACAGGATGCTTGTACTGCCCGCTTCTGATTGGGTAATGGATACGCCATTCTCGCGAATCCAGTCATTGGTGCGTTGCTCAAGCGCCAAAAGTTCATTGGTGGACAGGTTAGCGGTGCGCACAACAAACCGGGAGGAAGACTTGGAAACGTTAATCATATTATTGAGGTCCCGGCCCATCGGCAGAGACAGTTCGTAGATTAACAGTAACTGTGAGGCGAGCTCTTGGGAATCAGGAATTTGAAAATAGTCCGGGTTACCACCGTGGAATTTTTGATTAAGCTCTTTGAATACATCCGTCATGCTCTGCACGTGAACAACACCGGGCTGCGTGCGCGCCCACTCAGTCAAGGCGTCGAGTGATGCAAGATAGGCAGGAGTGGTGATGCCATTTTCCTGGCCGGATTCAAGCCCCCAGTCAAGGCGGTACAGGCCGGTGAGCGAGTCATTGATAAAGTCACTGTCACGGCGAAATTCATAACGATCATCCATCCACTCAATAAAACGATCATTCAACGTGAGACGTGAAATGCCGACAATGCTAAATACCAATGTCAGAGTGAAGCCACCGACAATGATGCCAGGATAGCGCTGAACCCAACGTGATAATCCCAGATAACGGGCATCGCTGCGTGCCACTCCTTTTCTGGGACGAACCGGAAGAATGGCCAGCAGAGCGGGCAACAGAAACACAGAAAATATTACGACGATGAGGATGCCGGCTGCGACCATGTTGCCCAGATCTCGATAGGGCGGAACATCACTGAAGTTCATCGATAGAAAGCCAATTGCTGTCGTCAGGTTGGTCACCAGGACCGGTGTCAGATTTACCTCCACCGTGTGTTCAACAGCTTCAGATTTTTTTGTATCGCCAACGTAGAAAGAAAAGAAGGTCACCATCAGGTGGACCGCGTTGGCAACAGCCAATGTCATTACGATTGTGGGCGCACTGAGCGATGGCGCCATCAGGACAATGCCGAACCATCCTGCGACTCCTGTGGTACCAATGACAGAAAAGATCATCAAAATACCGGTTGCTGCGGCGGTGGAAACATTGCGGGTCATAGCGCCGAAGAGAATCAGGATCAACAGAAACATGCCCGGCATTAGGGTGCTCATATCCTGTTTGGTCGCACTGGTCATGGCGTAGTTGTAGAGAACACTGCCGCTGATATGGAACTGCAGGTGGGGATAGCGCTGCGCGAGTTCGGCTTTCAGCTGATAAGCGTGTAAGGAGATTTCAGTAATTTGTTCTCTAGGGTGTTCAGAGAGCAAAACCTCAACGTTGATCGCTGTCGTGCTGCCTTCATCGTTAATCAGGAAATGCACCAGCTGAGGATGGGTCAAGGCGATGGACCTGATCCGGTCAATATCTGCATCGTTCAGGTGTTCCGGTTGATCGATCAGGTCACCTACATGAATATCGTCATCACCAATGGGTTCAACATGTTGAAAGTTGGAGAGACTGTCTACTCGTTTTGCATAAGGAATCTGCCAGGCTGTATCCGTGATGGTTACAAGGGCGGCCAATGTTTCGTGATTGAAGACTGATCCGCTGGTGTCGGTGACGGACAGCAGCACGTTATCCGTCTTGCCGAAGACCTCCTGAAGTCGCTCCCACTCGAGCAGCTGAGGGTTTTCCTCGCTGAAATAATCCCGATAATCGTTGCTGAATGTCAGGTTACCTGCGCCCTTCCCCAGTGCCAGGGTAAACAGAAGGCTCAGCACCACAATCTGTACCGGGTAGCGGGTGATGAAACGGCTCACCGCATGCGTTATCCGAGAGTTCATTGAGGTTTCCTTTTTTGCTGATCTGAATTGATGTTACGGTTGATGTCACTTTGCTTCCGCCGTTGAGGTAGATGAGCGGCTGGGTTCCGTTTCGGTGAGTGAAAGCCTCACCAGGGTTTGCTCCTCGGCAGAAGCCAT
>CALFXJ010000015.1 GCA_937958105.1 uncultured Cellvibrio sp. | reverse complement strand
AGGTGTTTCAATCGATAACGATTGATTGACATCATCCCGGTCTCAGATCCCGAGAAGAATGCAGACAGAATTAACATGCCTAGCAGCAAGGCAAATAAAAATTCTAGCGAAGCGTCGTCCAAAACGATGAAGCCTGTAGTGCGAAATGACCGGTTATCTTGACGAAGTTTCCCGGGTTAATCAATAACGGAAACAGCTTGAATTTTCTCTGTATTGTCGGGATCAAGTCCGGTGAAGAATGAGTTCCAGGACCAGTTTGCTGCCAAAGTATGCGAGCATCAGCAATGCAAACCCTCCCAGGGTCCAGCGGATTGCGGTGTAGCCACGCCAGCCTAAATGGTGGCGTCCCCACAGCAGCAGGGTGTAGATGACCCAGGCAGCAATGGAAAAAACAGTCTTATGTGCCAGATGCTGGGCGAAAATATCCTCCAGAAACCACATGCCTGACAATATGGAAAGCGTCAACAGAATTTCGCCGGCCCATAACAGTTCAAAGAGTAGAGACTCCATCGTCTGCAGGGGCGGTAACAGTCGCACCTTACCGATGGTGTGTTTACTTTTGAGCTGATGGTTCTGATACGCCAGTAACAGCGCCTGCAGGGTTGCGATAGTCAGTAAGCTGTAGGCGAGGATAGATAGCACAACATGGCTGGCCAGCTGGTAGGAGATCTGCACATTCGCATCCCGTCCAATGATGGATGCACCGACTGCTAAGACAGACAAAGGACTCAACAGGATAAACAGGTTGTGCAGAGCCTTCTTCAGGCTGCTGAACAATACAATCAGGTTGATGACCCAGAATATGAGTGATGAAACCGAGAAAAAGCCCAGTTGCACTCCCGGGTAGGCTGCACTTAAGCCATAAATGCCCCCGCCATGGAAGATCAGGGCGACCCCGATCAGCGAAAACAGGCTCTTGCGGTGGATCGGTTGTTGGCGCGTGAAGCAGGTAACCGCGTATACGCCGGCCATGACGTAAAAAATGATTGCTGCAAGATTTGCATAAAGTGCCATTGTTTCAGCCTGATCCATGTAACGCCTGAGAAAATTGCCTCTAAATGAGAATGAGGCGCGATTCGATTATAGAGTAGCACCAAAGTTTGTCATAGGATGAACGCAAATAGAAGGGTTGGCCAGATCCCCTGATATCAATGGCTTAACTCTCGGAAGCTGGCAACCCAGGTCCCTTTTAAGGGTATAATCGCCGCCTGATTCTGGCCGTTTGGGCGGCATTCCATAGCACCGATACTCAACGAACGCTGAGAAAGCTTATGTTTGAAAATCTGACAGACCGTCTTTCACACACCTTGCGAACCATTACTGGCAAGGCCCGCTTAACCGAAGACAATATCAAAGATACCCTGCGTGAAGTGCGAAAAGCTTTGCTGGAGGCGGACGTCGCCCTGCCGGTGGTTAAAGCCTTCATTGACCAGGTGCGCAGTCGTGCGCTGGGACAACAGATAGGTAAGGCCCTTAATCCAGGTCAGCAGTTCATCAAGATAGTCGAAAACGAACTCATCAGTGTCATGGGATCAGCCAATGAAGGACTGAAGCTGGCGGTACAGCCGCCCGCCGTCATCCTGATGGCCGGCCTGCAGGGGGCAGGTAAAACAACCTCCGTAGCCAAACTCGCCCGTTACCTGAAAGAGCGTGAAAAGAAAAAGGTCCTGGTCGTCAGTGCGGACATTTATCGACCTGCGGCTATTCAGCAGTTGCAGACGCTTGCTCAGGAAGTTGACGTGGAGTTCTTCCCTTCTACGGCAGAACAGCGTCCCGTGGACATCGCACGGGGAGCCATTGATCATGCCAGGCGCCAGTTCCTGGATGTCGTCATTGTGGACACGGCAGGGCGGCTTCATATTGATGATGAACTGATGCAGGAGATTCAGAATCTGCATGCAGCCATCAATCCCGCAGAAACCCTGTTTGTGATTGATGCCATGATTGGCCAGGATGCGGTGAACACCGCGAAAGCCTTTAATGACGCGCTGCCATTGACGGGTGTGATCCTGACCAAAGCAGACGGTGATGCCCGGGGCGGGGCAGCCTTGTCGGTACGGCATGTTACCGGCAAGCCGATCAAGTTTTTGGGTATGGGCGAAAAGGTGGATGCCCTTGAGCCGTTCCACCCAGAACGTATTGCATCCCGTATTCTTGGTATGGGTGACGTGCTCTCGCTGATCGAGCAGGCCGAGCGCAGCATCGATAAGGCCAAGGCCGATAAGCTGGTTAAAAAAGTCACTAAAGGTCAAAAGTTTGATCTTGAAGACCTGCGCGATCAGCTGCAGCAAATGCAGAATATGGGAGGTTTAACCTCTATGCTCGACAAGTTGCCCGGAATGGGTAACGTTGCGCAAATGGCTCAGCAGTCGAACATGACCAAGCAGTTTAAAGTGATGGAAGCCATTATCAACTCTATGACGCCGGAAGAGCGACGCAACCCGGAAGACCTCAACGGTTCCCGTAAGCGGCGCATTACCCAGGGTTCGGGAACACAGATTCAAGACCTGAATCGCCTGCTGAAGCAATACAAGCAAATGGCGAAGATGATGCAGAAGATGAAAGGCGGCGGTATGGCCAAGATGATGCGCGGCCTGGGCGGGATGATGCCAGGAGGTATGCCCCCAGGAGGAGGGTTGCCACCGGGCTTCCGCCGTTAATTTTCAGAGAAGCGTCGCGATTGCGGCGCTTTTCTGTTGTGGCTGGCATAAGAATTACGATTATTTACAATGTCAGGGGAATTTTCGATTTTCTGCAGCCTCAGATAGATGAATCCTCTTCCTCTCCGGGATTCGGTATTCGTTGAAACGCTCTAACAATAACAACCGCGGGATACCTGCGCAGGAATCATTTATGAAGTTCCTCACATGTTTTTCACTGATTTTATCAGCTCTTTTTTTAATCGCTTGTCAGCAAGCGGGTAAACCTGCCCGCGAGGTCGCTGCTGAATCTGACAAGACGACCCCGGCAACTGCCGCCTCCCAAGGCGCAACAGCGGCGGAGTTGGTAGGGGTCTGGTATGTGGAATACATAGGGGATCGGCCGGTGATTGATCGAAGTCCGGCGCGTATACAGTTTGCTGCAGACGGAGCGATCAATGGCAACGCCAGCTGCAACCGTTTTTTTGGTTCTTATTCCTATATCAATGAACGCCTCACTATTTCTGAAAATCTTGGGGCAACTAAGATGATGTGCTTACCCGCATTGATGGATCAGGAGCAGCGTCTGTTTCAGCAGTTGCCGGGGGCGGTGCAGGCTAATCTGGTCAACGGTTTACTGATCCTGCGCGATGCGCAGGGCAATCAGGTAATTAAAGCTTCTCGCGACGAATCACAATGACAAACCCGGTTAAAAACAGAGACAAATCGAAAGACAAAAGTAGAAAAGAAGCGCGAGATATCCGCGCAGAAGCGTTGAAGATTGCTAACAGTCAGCATATTGAAGGCCAGACGCGGGAACAGACCCGCTTGATTGCCGCGGGTATTCAGCGTGGTATGGAGCAGTTCCTGCGGCAGCAGAGCGAGAAGGCGCGGGAGCTTGATAAGCGAATTAAAAAAGTGAAGCGCTTGGCTGAAGGGTCAAAGCAAGCTGACACGTCGGCAGCGGTTGATACTGTCGTAAAAAATCGCCAGCCTTTGACTATATTGCCTTGGGCTTTGTTAATCCTGTCGTGGATATTTTTTACAGCGTACCTCTGGCTATCTTCCTGATAATTTCTATCTTCTTCCTCGTCGACAAAATTTACGTCCAGCGTGACAGCGCCTGCTGCTTGAAGGGGTAACGTCTTGTTTTTTCAGATTATTTTTTGTCGCCAACAGCTGGCTTGATGTTTGCTTGGCTGATAGCTGTCCAGTCTTGGCGAAAGTATTTAAATGATCTGTTATAGCTGCATAAGGAAATGATCATGAAAACGATTAATTTTGCGTTGCTCGTTGTTGCTGCAAGTCCCGCGTATGCATCATTAAGTGACCAGCTCGGTGAGGGTTTGCCCTTGTTCGCAATACTATTGATTGGGGTAGCAGGGCTGATGGTGTCCCGGCGCAAGCAGCGCCACTGAAACCCGATGTCAGCTTTCGTTGTGGCCCATGCCTTGTAGCGTTGCTACAAGGCTTCTGCTGCCCCCGTGATTGCGATGCTCGCAAAGATATATGCCCTGCCAGATGCCCAGATTTAACTTGCCTCCGGTAATGGGAATTGTGAGGCTGGAGCCAAGAAGGCAGTTTTTGATATGGGCCGGCATGTCATCATCGCCTTCGTAATCGTGGCGATAATAGGGTGCGCCTTCGGGAACCATATGATTAAAATGGTCTTCCAGGTCTTCGCGGACGGTAGGGTCGGCGTTTTCGTTGATACTCAGCGAGGCGGAGGTATGCTGAATAAATAAGTGCAGCAAGCCACAATCAATTTTTTTGATATCAGGCAGGGCCGCAATAACCTCGTCAGTAATCAGATGAAACCCTCGACTTCTGGCGCGAATCCGAAATTCTTTCTGCAACCACATAGACATTCCTCTCAGCGACGCATTGCCGCTTTTATTTCGTCGGAGCTACGGCTTCTTCTTCATTGTCATCAGAGCATTCGCCTTCATGGTAGCCCGTCACATTGGTATCGCTGCAGGCTGTGCAGGCATTACCGAACGTTTTGAATTCGGCGCTGGGGCAGGGGGTGGTTATGCAGCGAATGCCGGTGTCCACCAAGCCACAGACCGGTTGATAAATCTGTGTGCATACGTCAGGCCGATTTTCAGGGCACTGAATAAGGCTTTGGGACTCTTCTTGCGGATTAATGGTTTCTGTTGGGGCATCCTGTTCGTGTCTATCTTGACATGCGCTGATCAGTAGAGACGCGAATAAGATAAAAATGGATGGTCTCATCATGGCTCTCCGGTCCGGCTGCGTGGGATAAGGGCCTGGCCTTCAAAGCGAATGCCGTCCCATCCTGTGCGCATGAAATTGCGAATGTTCTGATGATCTATCCCGTTGGGATTGTTCAATACATCTTCTCGATAATAGGCTCCAAAACATTGCAGCGTCTGTGCGGGAGACAATTGATGGAGCTGCGCAAAACTGAATAATTTACATGAGCCAGAGTTCTCTCCAGCGGCATTGAACTGGTCACCATTCTGAAATGCCGTAGGCACAAAATCGTAATGGGCATCAATAACAGCCATGGTGTCATTGAACTGAATCTTTTCCGGAGCTTCCAGGAGCTGATGTAGAAATGCTTGTAATGTAGTCATGGATTTCTCAAGGTGTAGTGGATCTTTAATGGCGCTATTGTAAACGGGCCGGGCGACTTTACAACCCGGCATCACTGCACAATTCTGCGCCGTTCTCAGACCTTTCTGGCTTGGACGTCAGGTTTGAGCAATCCATGTTAATATCTGGACACACCCATCCTATTGTTACTGAAACGGTATCAACGTGAAAAAACGCCCCATCTACATTCCTTTTGCTGGTCCCGCGCTTTTGGAAGCCCCTTTGTTGAACAAGGGCAGTGCATTTACTCAACAGGAACGGCAGCAGTTCAATCTGGAAGGTTTGTTGCCATACAGTATTGAGACGATTGAAGAGCAGAAGGCTCGTGCTTACCAGCAGCTCATCTCGTTTCAGACAGATATTGATAAACACATATATCTACGAAATATTCAAGATACCAACGAGACCTTGTATTTTCGCTTGGTCACCGACCATCTGCAGGAAATCATGCCGCTGATTTATACACCGACTGTGGGTTTGGCATGTCAGCAGTTTTCCAAAATTTATCGTCGCAAGCGGGGCTTATTTATTTCATATCCGGATCGGGATCGCATCGACGACATGCTGCAAAATGCCACGAAGCAGAATGTCAAAGTCCTGGTCGTGACCGATGGAGAACGCATTCTGGGGTTGGGCGACCAAGGTATCGGTGGCATGGGTATTCCGATTGGCAAGCTGGCGCTTTATACGGCTTGTGGTGGAATCAGCCCGGCCTATACGCTCCCGGTAACTCTGGACGTGGGTTGTAATAATCCCTCGTTGATTGACGACCCGATGTATATGGGGTGGCGTCATCCCCGGATTACCGGCGACGAGTACTATGCATTTGTCGATGAGTTTATTCAGGCAGTCAAGGTCCGCTGGCCGGATGCCTTGATGCAGTTTGAAGACTTTGCTCAGGCTCATGCGACGCCCTTACTGAATCGTTATCGCGATGAGATTTGTTGTTTTAATGACGATATTCAAGGCACTGCCTCGGTGACGGTGGGCACTTTGCTGGCAGCATGTATGGCCAAGGGCGAAAGGCTGGCAGAACAGCGTGTTGTATTTGCCGGAGCAGGATCGGCAGGCTGTGGAATAGCTGAGCAGGTTGTTCAACAAATGTGTGCGGAGGGTCTAACCGAGAAGGAAGCCCGCAGCCGTATATTCCTCTTGAGTAAATCGGGCCTGCTGCGGGTCAGCTCGCCGAATCTCTATAACTTCCAGAAACCCTTTGCTGTTGATGATGCGCTCGTGGAGCAATGGTCGCTGACTCATAACAAAACAGACGGAACGATTAACCTGCTGGATGTTGTGGTAAATACGCGACCTACCATTTTGATTGGGGTATCTGGTCAGCCGGGACTGTTTACGAAGGCAGTCATAGAGGCGATGCAGGCTCACTGTGAGAACCCCATCGTCTTGCCTCTATCTAATCCGACGTCTCAGGTGGAAGGATTGCCAGCGGATATTCTGCGGTGGACGAGTGGCAAAGCCATCGTTGCGACCGGAAGTCCATTCGCTCCGGTGGATATCGGGGGACAGCGATTTGAAATTGCCCAATGTAACAACAGCTACATCTTCCCGGGTGTCGGTTTGGGAGTGATATCGGCGAAAGCAACGAGAATTACAGACGGTATGATGATGGCTGCTAGCTGGGCATTGGCTGAGGCATCACCAATGGTAAGAACGGGGCAGGGAGCCTTGCTGCCGCCACTGCACAGCATACGTGACGTCAGCAAAGTCATCGCCCGTGCGGTTTTCAAACAGGCTATAGAAGATGGTGTTGCTGTTCCGGTGCCGGAAGACTTGATCGATGTAAAAATCGAAAATAACTTCTGGGTGCCTGAGTACCGGGACTATCGTCGTACATCGTTCTAATACGTGTTCCGTTAACGGTTTTGCAAATCTCCTAATTTTTCCTGATAAAAATGCACAGGCTCTGTCTCTGTGGTGTGGGGCACGGATAAGTTTCGGTGGGGCAACATATGATTCAGTCGCCGACTATTTGATCAATTAGCTGCTGGTACGGGTTGTCAAGGACTATGGACGAGTCGCAATCTGCAATTGTATCGCTGCGGTTAGCAAACTATCATCGCCCCCATCGCGGGGCTGCTACACAAAACTGGCCAGACTCTGCTAAAGTGACGCAACAATTGGTCTGCCAATCAGGCGCATGTTGCGCTTAAGCCAAACATTGACGCGCTGTTCACATTATGGTGGCATATTGCGTTCTTATCGATACAGCGACCTGCGGGCCGCTTGACTACGCAGGGAGGAAAATAGTCGGTGGTGTAGGTTCCTTTATGCGGGTAGGTACGCTTACGTGCGATTATTATGGGTGAATGATTATGTATATCAGCGGTCGTACTAACAACCATTCAGTCGTATTGCTAAAGGACTAAACCATGGATTTTTCTTCAGTTCAAAAATATTTACTATCCAAGCACCAGGCAAAAGAAACCTTTCCTTCTGGTCCGGAAGTTGCCGTTTACAAGGTCTGCCACAAGATGTTTGCAACACTGACTCAGGAAGCAGGTGTGGCACGTGTGAACCTTAAATGTGATCCGGAAGAAGCTGTGGCATTACGTGCTAAATATCCTGCCGTTCAGCCGGGCCACCACATGAACAAGAAGCACTGGAATACGGTGTTTCTCGACAACACCATTCCCGAAGACGAAATCCGTCAGATGATCGATAACTCTTATGAGCTGGTTATCAATAACCTGCCCAGTGATGAACTCGCCCGTTTATTAGCCAGTAAAGGGTGACAGCGGATTAATTTTTGCGGAGGTGTTATGAGCCGTATCGTTATTACCGGGGCAAACCGTGGCATTGGCCTGGAGTTGTGCAGTTATTTTTCCCGACAAGGTCACGAGGTCTATGCAGCCTGTCGGAAAGCTTCTCCCGCTCTGGTGCAGCTGGAAAAGGTGACTGTCGTAGAGGGGATCGATGTCTCCCGTGACGGTGGTGTAGATAATCTGCGTGAAGCACTGACGGGTAAAACCGTCGATATTCTGATCAATAATGCGGGTGTCCTTATCTCAGACAGCTTTGGTGATCTGGCCTATGAGGACATCCGGCTTCAGTTTGAAGTCAATGCTGTGGGACCGCTCCGGGTGACCGAAGCTCTGTCTGCGAATCTGCAGGCCGGCGCTAAGGTAGCGATGATTACCAGTAGAATGGGGTCTATCGCTGATAACACATCCGGCGGCCTCTATGGCTATCGTATGAGCAAAGCCGCCCTGAATGCGGCGGGTGTGAGTCTCGCTCGAGACCTTGCTCAACGAGGCATTGCCGTTGCTCTCCTGCACCCGGGATTCGTACAGACCGAGATGGTCGACTTTGCCGGTGACATTTCTCCTGCTATAGCTGCTGAGCGTCTGGCGGCCAGAATTGATGAACTGACTTTGGAAAATTCAGGGAGTTTCTGGCACTCTAACGGTGAGCAGTTACCTTGGTAGATTTCTCCACTGAAACATCAACACACGCATTAATAGTAATAATAAGATTGCGTTCAACAGGTTTGCGGTATGGCCACAGAAATTGATGCGTCACTGAGTCACGATATGGTTGGTGAGCTGGTTGTAGATGAGGTAGAGACTGCCTCAATCGTTGATTTTGCACCTGACTTAACTCCCGACATCGGCGGACGCCTCAAGTTGATCCGTGAACGCAACGGCCTGTCGCAGCGGGAGCTGGCCAAGCGGGCCGGCATTACCAACAGCAATATCTCTATGATTGAACAAGGGCTCGTCAGTCCCTCGGTCAATTCCTTAGCCAAAGTGTTGAGCGGTATTCCCATGACTCTGGCGCAATTCTTTGCGTGCGATCAGGTGGACATGGGGCAGGTGGTCTATCCGGCAGCCTTGCTGGAGGCGGATCAGGTACAGCAGGCCCAGGGCGTCGTTGTTCAATTACTTGCAGTAGATAAAGCCCAGCGCAAGATATCCATGAGACGACATGTCTATGCAGCCGGGGCTGATTCCGGGAGTGAGCCACTGCGCCATAGATCCGAAGCCAGCGGTTGGGTTGTATCCGGTCAGCTGGAGCTGACAGCCGGTATGCAGGTCCATGAACTACAGGAAGGGGACGCCTTTTATCTTGCTGCCCATCAGCCCTATCGCATCCGCAATCGAAAAGAAACTGCGGCAGTAGTTGTTTTAAGTGTATTGCAGGACTAAATTCTATTACGCAGCAGCAGATGAATCCGCCGCTGCGTGTCGATACTTATAAAGCTAAACTGGTTCGGCAAAGTTTATCAGTTAATCTCGCTACAATCTCATTGTTTACTGTGTTTTATGTATGGCTTGCGCATTGCCGGCCTGACAGTATCGGGGGTCTAAGCGCTGCCCTGATATCCACTAGAGAGAGATTTGTTATGTACCAAGGAAAAGCCATCTCAGTCACCCTGTTGCCAGACGGTATTGCGGAGTTGATCTTTGATCTGCAGGGTGAGTCAGTTAATAAATTCAATCTGCAGGCTGTCGACGAGCTGGATGAGGCTCTGAGCCTGTTGGAGAAAAACGAGGATGTTAAAGGGCTGCTGATCAGCAGCGCAAAAGATGTATTCATCGTTGGGGCAGATATCATGGAGTTCGGCGCGGTCTTTGCAGCCGGAGCCGAGGGTATCGTCGGCCACCTGCAGAAAAATAATCGCAACAACTGCCGAATTGAGGAGCTGCCATATCCAGTCGTGGTGGCCATCAACGGTTTTGCACTGGGTGGTGGGATGGAGTTGTGCCTTGCCTGTGATTACCGCGTTGCGAGCACCAAGGCCAAACTGGGTTTACCGGAAACCAAACTCGGTATCCTGCCGGGATGGGGCGGAACCGTACGCTTGCCGCGGATCGCGGGGCTGGAAACAGCAGTAGAGTGGATTGCCTCCGGTAAGGAGCATGATGCTCAGGCAGCACTGACCGCGCGGGTTGTGGATGCTGTAGTCGAGCCGGAAAAACTGCGCGAGGCAGCACTTTATACCTTGGATCAATGCATCAACGGCAAGTTTGACTACACAGCGCGCCGTGAACAAAAGAAAGCGCCGCTGAAACTGAATTTCATCGAATCCATGATGGCATTCGAGACCTCTAAAGCCTTCGTAGCCGCCCAGGCGGGCCGCAACTATCCTTCGCCGGTTACCGCCATCAAAGCTATGCAGAAAGCGGCTGATAAGGGCCGCGATGAGGCGCTGCAGATTGAGGCGGAAGCCTTTGCCAAAGTCGCGCAGACCGAGACGGCCCAGTCACTGGTCGGCATCTTTATCAATGATCAGATGATTGGCAAAAAGGCCAAGAGCTGGGAGAAGAAGGCGGACAAAAAGATCGGGCGGGCTGCTGTATTGGGGGCAGGCATCATGGGGGGCGGTATTGCTTATCAATCCGCTCTCAAAGGTGTGCCCATCAAGATGAAAGATGTGGCCCAGAAAGGCATTGACCTGGGATTGTCTGAAGCCAACAAACAGTTGAGCAAGCGTGTAGAACGTAAAAAGATGACCGCGAGCGAGATGGGCGATGTCTTGAACCGCATTGAACCAGCGCTGACATACGATGGCTTTGAGCAAGTGGATATCGTGGTCGAGGCAGTGGTTGAAAACCCTAAAGTCAAACGAACCGTGCTGGCAGAGGTGGAAACCAAGGTCAGCCCGGACACCATTATTGCTTCCAACACCTCGACGATATCCATAACCCACTTGGCCGAGGCGCTGCAGCGGCCGGAGAATTTCTGTGGGATGCACTTCTTTAATCCTGTTCACCTGATGCCTCTGGTCGAAGTCATTCGAGGCGCGCGGACTTCAGATACTGCAGTAGCACGTACGGTGGCCTATGCCAACGCCTTGGGTAAAAAACCCATCGTGGTAAAAGATTGCCCGGGCTTTCTGGTGAACCGTGTTCTGTTTCCTTACTTTGCTGGCTTTTCCATGCTGGTTCGGGATGGGGTGGACTTCCGCAAGATCGATAAGGTGATGGAAACCTGGGGCTGGCCCATGGGGCCGGCTTATCTGCTGGATGTTGTGGGTATTGATACCGCGGTTCATGCAGAAAAGGTCATGGCGGAAGGGTTTCCCGACCGGATGAAACGTGACTTTACTTCGTGCACCGATGCTCTTTTTGCCGCGGAACGTCTGGGCCAGAAGAACCAGAAGGGCTTTTATGATTACCAGACGGATAAGAAAGGCAAGCCGGAAAAAGTGTTTAACGAAGACGTGTTGGAGATTCTCAAACCCCATGTTACCGGCTCAATCGAGGTATCGGACGACGATATCATTGCGCGCATGATGATACCCATGGCGACGGAGCTGGCTCGCTGTCTTGAAGAAGGAATTGTTGAAACAGCAGCAGAAGCGGACATGGCTCTGGTATACGGTACCGGCTTCCCACCGTTTCGTGGCGGTGTATTCCGTTGGATCGACTCAATCGGCGTCGGTACGTTTTGTGAAATGGCTGAGCGCTACAGTCATCTGGGCGCGCTGTATGATCCGCCTGCGAGCCTGCAGCAGATGGCAGCCAGCAACCAGAAATTCTACGGCTAAGCTGCGCCGCATCGTCAGCGCCTCGAGTCTTTAAAGGAGAGAAACCGTGAGTCTACATCCAAGAGATGCCGTTATCGTTGATTACGCCCGCAGCGCCATGGGTCGATCCAAGAATGGCTGTTTCCGCAATGTCAGAGCAGACGAAATATCTGCTGCCATCATCAAAGGCCTGCTGGCCCGTAATGAACAACTGGACCCCGCAGCGATTGATGATCTGCTGTGGGGTTGTGTCATGCAGCGTGAAGAGCAGGGCTTCAATATCGCCCGCAATATCCTTCTGCTGACCGGCCTGCCGCACACCATTCCGGCCCAAACCATCAACCGTCTGTGCGGTTCATCCATGTCTGCGCTTCATACTGCTACCGCCAATATTCGCGCCGGGCTGGGCGATGTGTACCTGATCGGTGGCGTGGAGCATATGGGGCATCTGCCTATGTATGAATCGGTCAACCCAAACCCCATGCTGGGCCTGAGTGTGGCCAAGGCGGCGGGTAACATGGGGATGACTGCCGAATATCTGGCATTGCTGCATGGTATTAACCGCCAGCAGATGGATGAATTCGGGGCGCGCTCCCACCAGCTGGCTGCCAAGGCCCGCGCGGATGGAAGCTTCAAGCGCGAGATTATTCCTGTTCCCGGACATAATGCCGATGGCTTTCCCATCCTGGTTGAGGAAGATGAGACTATACGGCCGGATACGACGGTAGAAGCTTTGTCCAAACTGCCGCCTGTATTCGATCCCAAGAATGGTCAGGTGACTGCCGGTACCTCATCGCAGATCTCAGATGGGGCATCGGTGATGCTGGTGATGTCGGCAGAGCGTGCCCAGGCGCTGGGACTGAAGCCTATCGCACGGGTAGTTTCACTGGGCCTGGCTGGCGTTGATCCTTCCATTATGGGCTATGGCCCGGTTCCCTCTACCGAGAAAGCACTACAGGCCGCGAATCTGTCCATCGATGACATTGATTGTGTTGAACTGAACGAGGCCTTTGCTGCTCAGGCGCTGCCGGTGCTGAAAGACTTGAAGCTGCTGGAAAACATGGATGACAAGGTCAACCTTCATGGTGGCGCGATTGCACTTGGTCACCCCTTCGGTTGCTCGGGCACCCGTATTACCGGTTCGCTGCTGACCGTGATGGAGAAAAAAGATGCCACGCTGGGCGTCTCGACCATGTGTATCGGACTGGGGCAGGGCATCACCACCATTCTTGAACGCCTCAATTAATTAGCTGGTCATTACTGAAAACGCCGGGTTTTCCCGGCGTTTTTTATTGACAGGATTTTCTGACAAGCTGTCAGCTTTAATCGCATCTGCTAGACTGCCGACCCTCGTTTAAATGCAGGTGCCTGCGGTGATTGTTCACGCTGTAATCAATCCTGAGTCTTTCATCAATGCCCGGATGGCTGATCTGGCAGGATCGGATAAGGCTTTTCACTGTTTCGCCCTCGAATACCGCTGGCGTCAGTACTATTTGCCTTCACGGCCTGAGGTTGTACTTGTCGCCTTGGTTGCGCTGGAACGCCATCCTGCCGGCTGTCGGATTCGCGTAGCGCTGTCTGCTGCGACGGCAGAAGTGCGCGCAGACTTGGTCGATCTCGATGCTACGCCCGAATCCCTCGCGGCCTTTGCTGATGAACACGATATCCCCTGGCTGAACCTGTCCGCCCCTCTGATGCTGGATCCAATATGCATTCCTAAGCCCTGGGGGCAGGAGATCTGGTACACGGGTATCGAGGTCCGCGGCCAATCCCATGTGGTTGCACAGGGCCACAAGGTGCCTTTGCCATGGCTGCTTTCACTCATGCCCGACTTCCTGACCGCAGGCTTCGCGGAGCAGATTGTCCTGTTGAAGATCCTCGATCCTTTGGCGGATGAGCGGTACGGTGACCTCTATTTTGAGATGCATGAGCAAAAACAGGAGGTATACGTTGTTACCCATGTTGACCCCGCAGCCTGGCCCGATGGCACTGGGGGGATTCGCCTGGGGTTTGATCAACATAAGCGAGCTGCGTTTGGTGATGATGCAGCCTTCAAGGCGGCGTATCTGGCAGCAGTTCGCGACTACGAAGCGGTTCGGAGGGAGATAGACCAGCAACTCGACTGCCAGCGGCTCGCTCACAATATCGGATTGAACGATCCAGTGGATGCCGCGACGCTGAATGAGTGGGCAAAACAGGTGCCTGCACCCTTACTGAAGCGGGAGGCGGATAAACGCGCGGTAATGTACAGCTTTACAGCTACCAAGCCTTTGCGAATTGGCGATGTCGTCAAAGTTCCCTGCTTTACCCCTCATGCGTTACAACATGGTGTTCGTACAGTGGAATTCCAAACGCCGGTCTATGAAAGAAAGATCCTGTCCTTTACGCAGAAAGTGTTAACCCAGCCGCATTGGGACACCGAAGCTGCGTTGGAAAAGATTTCCCTTGACGCTCCCGCCAATCCAGTGCTGGAGCCTGTTCATACAACAGCAGATATTCTCGTGGAACGGGTCGTGACCTTCGATGATTTTGAAGTACAGCGTATCCGTCTGGCTGCTGGGTGCCGTTATCAGCTGCCGGCCTACAGTGCTTACCGCTTATTGATGGTCATATCCGGCAGCCTTGTGTGCTACGGAACTGACTCCTCCCCGGGAGCCAGAGCAGAATGGCATCGTTCCTACCTGCCAGCGCAGGCAGTGCTCCTGCCGGCATCGCTTCCTCACTCGGAATGGTATGCAGGCGAGGAGGGCAGCATATTTCTGCTGGCGCTACCCTTGTCATCCAGGCAACAGGATACGGGGATATGAAGATGCCGCACTGCATGTCCTTGAAGGGCCGTCATCATAATATCGCTGCGATGCTTTGGATCATTTTGATCTGTTGCTTCAGCTCGTTCGTACAGGCCGCATCGCAGCCATTGTTATGGAAAGTTGAAGATCAACGTTCTCAGGTTCGATTGTATCTATTTGGCTCACTGCATTACGGGGATAAAAAATTCTATCCACTGCCAGACACAGTGCTCAATGCATATCAGGCTTCAGATGCACTGGCAGTTGAACTGGACATTGATGCGCTGAAAGCCGAGCAAATTCATATTACGCTTCAACGATATGGTTACTATTCAGATGGAAAAAATTTGCCCGCTGCTGCAGGCGTGCAACTCTGGCAAAAGATTAAAGATATAAGCAGCAGCCTGGGAATAGATGCGCAGCAACTCACTCCATTCCAGCCGTGGTTAGCAGCAATGCAATTGACAAGCCTGCAGTTGGCGCGCAGCAACTATCAGCCTTCGCTGGGTGTGGACAAATATTTTTTATCAGCGGCACGCGGTAAGAAAAACATTCTGGAGCTGGAAACCCTCGACGAACAAATGCAATTGTTCTCTCAATTGAGCGAAAGTGAGCAGCTGGAGTTTTTGCAAATTACGCTGAAAGAGCATGGCACGACTGAAGATAGCCTGAATACGTTAGCCGAAGCCTGGTACCGTGGCGATGAAAAAACTTTAGATGAAGCAGTTTTCAGCGCATTTCATGAGCGCCCTCTGGGTAAAAAGCTCTATCAAATGATATTTATTGAACGTAATAAACAGATGGTGCAAACCGTCGAAAAGTATCTAAAGAATATTCAGCAAATTTTTCTCGTTGTAGGCATTGGTCATATGTTAGGTGATGATGGGTTGATAGCTCTGCTGGAGGAGAAAGGCTACACAGTTACCCGGATAAGCCCGGTGCTGGATGATTGATGAAGGGTGGGTTGATGTTAAAATGGCTCCGTTCTTTCCATTGCAGCGTCACTCTGCAAGATAATAGAGGTTAATATGCCATCAACATTATATGAAATTGCCGAATTGCCTAATGGCGATGTCGTGCTGCGAAAAGTCGATGATGAAGGTGGAGAACCCTTGGTCCGACTCTCTTTTTCAACAGAATCACTGGCGTTTCTGGGTGAAGGAAAGTTTGAAATTGCTAAAGCGATGATTGAAGCCGGGATGGAAGCTGCCACTGAGCTGGCTGAGCAGGAGCATCTGGATGAGTTTTCTGATGGTCTTCCTGAATTTGAAAAGCCGGTTCTACATTGATTAATCGGGGCCTTCCATGCCCCCATTCCTGCCTGATCTCTTACCGTACCCGCAGTAATAAACCCTGGCAGTTACCCTGCATGGCTGCGGCTTCCAGTTGTTTCAATTCTTTATCCGTTAATTTTCCGGGACTGGCAATAACTGTATGGCTGTTGCCTGCGGCCAGTGCTTCCCAGGTAATCCAGAGCGTGTTCTGCTGGTTGTGGCAATGGATCAAGCGGATCAGGCGAGTGTCTATTCCGAAGCTTTCCAGGGTTTGACGTGTGATGTTATGCGGTGCAATCCATGTAATCCAGCGGTCATGACACGTCTTACTGAGATAAGCCAGCATTGGCAGCAGAAGTGCTGCCTGCTCCGGTGAATGGCTGGTCAGCACCAGCTCGGTAACCCCGCTGTTATACGGGCGTTCTACGCCGGGTTGTTCATCGATGCGCACTGTATTAGTCACGGCGAATCACTCCTACACTCAGACCTTCAATACTGAAATCCTGATCACGCAGGTCTACTTCAATCACGCTGAAGTCAGGGTTTTCAGGCCACAGTTCCACCTGGGCACGATTGCCGATACGCTTGAAGCGTTTGACGGTTACCTCGTCACCAATCCGTGCTACAACGATCTGGCCGTTACGCGCCTGATCCGTCCGGTGTACAGCCAGCAGGTCACCATCCAGGATGCCGGCATCTTTCATACTCATGCCATGCACGCGAAGCAGATAATCAGCACTGGGAGAGAAGAAGCTATAGGGGATGTTGCAGTAATCCTCGATATGCTCCTGTGCAAGGATAGGATTACCCGCCGCAACCCGGCCTACGATCGGAATACCATTCTGGACATCAGGGAGGCGAATACCGCGGGAAGCTCCGGGGATAATTTCGATCGCGCCTTTCTTTGCCAGCGCTTTGATATGTTCTTCAGCAGCGTTGGCAGACTTGTAACCAAGTATGCGGGCGATTTCTGCGCGAGTGGGTGGATAGCCAGTTTCCTCAGTGTAGCTCTTGATTAACTGCAGAACTTGTTCCTGGCGGGACGTCAGATTGGCCATAGGGCGCTCCAGATGAATCTGTTTATTTATACAGGTGTTGTGATTATATACAGTATTTCATCATCCGCAACCCCTGAGGCCGGGAGCGGCAGAACTACAGGCGCTGGCCCGCCGCAATACCTTATCTCTCATCCGGTTGCGCAACACACGCTTCCGGCAACTCATCAGGTACTGCTTTGAGCTCGCCCTTAAGCGCTGTTAGCGCCAGGCCCAATAAAAAACCCGCCGAAGCGGGTTTTTTATTGGAACAGAACAATCCTTAAATAGCGACCGTCTGAACTTCCACCGCGGCAATACGCTTGCCTTCATCTGCTGCTCGCTGATAAGCCTCAATTTCGTTGAAGTTGAGGTAGCGATAGATGTCGCCGGACATGCTGTCGAGCTTCTGCGCGTACTGCATGTACTCATCAAAGTTAGGCAGCTTGCCCAGTACTGCAGCCACAGCAGCCAGCTCTGCCGATGCGAGATACACATTGGCACCGTTGCCGAGGCGGTTGGGGAAGTTACGGGTTGAGGTAGACACTACTGTTGAGTTAGGCGCAACGCGAGCCTGGTTCCCCATGCAGAGCGAGCAGCCTGGCATTTCGGTGCGTGCACCTTTGCGACCGTAGATATTGTAGAAGCCTTCTTCCATCAGCTGATGCTCATCCATCTTGGTCGGCGGAGCGATCCACAGACGGGTGGACAGTTCATCTTTGGTGGCATCCAGCAGTTTACCGGCAGCGCGGAAGTGGCCGATGTTGGTCATGCACGAACCGATGAACACTTCATCAATCTTGTCACCGGCAACTTCTGACAAGACTTTTACATCGTCAGGATCGTTGGGGCAGGCGAGGATAGGTTCTTTCACCTCGTTCAGATCGATCTCGATCACGGCTGCATATTCTGCATCAGCGTCGGCTTCCATCAATTCCGGATTGGCCAGCCACTCTTCCATCTTGCGTGCGCGACGCTCAAGGGTGCGAACATCGCCGTATCCTTGTTCGATCATCCAGCGCAGCATGGTGATGTTAGAGGTCAGGTATTCGATGATCGGCGCTTTATCCAGCTTGATGGTACAACCGGCAGCTGAGCGCTCAGCCGATGCATCGGAGATTTCAAACGCCTGCTCAACTTTCAGGTTGGGCAAGCCTTCAACTTCCAGGATACGGCCGGAGAAGATGTTCTTTTTACCTTTCTTCTCGACAGTCAGCAGGCCCTGCTTGATCGCGTAAAGCGGAATGGCATTAACCAGATCGCGCAGGGTGATACCTGGCTGCATTTCGCCTTTGAAACGCACCAGTACTGACTCCGGCATATCCAGCGGCATCACGCCGGTAGCGGCAGCAAAGGCCACCAGACCAGAACCGGCCGGGAAGGAAATACCAATCGGGAAGCGGGTGTGAGAGTCACCACCGGTACCCACGGTGTCCGGCAGCAGCATGCGGTTCAGCCAGCTGTGGATGATACCGTCACCCGGACGCAGGGAAACGCCACCGCGGGTCATGATGAAGTCCGGCAGGGTATGCTGGGTTTCAATATCCACTGGCTTGGGGTAGGCAGCGGTGTGACAGAAAGACTGCATGGTCAGGTCGGCGGAGAAGCCGAGACAGGCCAGGTCTTTCAGTTCGTCGCGAGTCATAGGGCCAGTGGTGTCCTGTGAACCTACAGTGGTCATCTTGGGTTCGCAGTAGGTGCCGGGACGAACACCGGCAACGCCACAGGCCTTGCCCACCATCTTCTGGGCCAGGGTATAGCCTTTGCCACTGTCGGCAGGGGCTTGCGGCAGGCGGAAGAGGGTGCTTGCCGGCAGACCCAGAGATTCACGGGCTTTGGTGGTCAGACCGCGGCCGATGATCAGTGGAATACGTCCACCAGCCTGCACTTCGTCCAGCAGGACATCAGACTTAAGCGCAAACTCAGAAATCACTGCGCCGGTTTCGACGTTAAGAATCTTGCCCTCATAAGGACGAATCTCGATCACGTCGCCCATATTGAGGTTGTCTACCGGTGCTTCAAAGACCAGCGCGCCGGCATCTTCCATGGTGTTGTAGAAAATTGGAGCTACTTTGCCGCCGATGCAGACGCCGCCGGTGCGCTTGTTGGGTACGCCGGGGATATCGTCGCCAATGAACCAGAGTACTGAGTTGGTCGCGGATTTACGGGATGAGCCCGTACCGACCACGTCACCCACAAACGCCAGAGGATAACCCTTGGTCTTAAGCTGTTCGATCTGCTTGATCGGGCCGATAGAGCCTGGTTCGTCGGGGGTCAGGCCTTCGCGGGGCATCTTGAACATGGCCAGTGCGTGCAGTGGGATGTCGGGGCGTGACCAGGCATCCGGCGCAGGAGAGAGGTCATCGGTGTTGGTTTCACCAGTGACTTTGAATACGGTGAGCTTGATGCTCTCGGGTACTTTATTGCGTTTGGTGAACCATTCACCTTCAGCCCAGGACTGCATAACAGCTTGAGCGTTGGCATTGCCGGCTTTGGCTTTCTCTTCCACGTCATGGAAGGCGTCAAACATCAGCAGGGTATGCTTGAGCTGCTCTGCGGCCAGAGGGGCCAGCTCTGCATTATCGAGCAGGTCTACCAGAGTTTCGATGTTGTAACCACCGAGCATCATGCCGAGCAGCTTGATTGCGTGGGGTTTATCAATCAGAGGAGAGGAGGCTTCGCCTTTGACGATTGCGCTCAGGAAGGCGGCTTTTACATAAGCTGCCTCATCCACGCCTGGCGGAACGCGGTTAGTGATCAGGTCGAGCAGGGTTTGTTCTTCATTAGCAGGAGGGTTTTTTAACAGCTCCACCAGTCCTGCAACCTGCTCAGCGTTGAGTGGTTTAGGTGGAACTCCTTCTGCTGCGCGTTCTGCAACATGTTTGCGATAGGCTTCAAGCACGGTTTGTATCCTCTGGTTTGTGAGATTACTCCCTCGGCAGGATCTCTGCTTCAGAAGGCTATCCATGACCTACATGGATGAATTTACGTCCCTGGCAAGGGGCGTAAATCGGGCGCAAATTATACATGAACCCCTTTAAACTGTTAACCCGAGCTCCGGTCTGGCCAACCGTATTCTGCGGTACCGGCGGTGGTTCGCATTATTGCCAGCCGAGGTGTGCTCCGGTGATCAATTAATGCACATTGTGGTCAGAAGGCATGAATCCGGAAGGATATTTCCTCTGTAAATCACGTTTTTAATCGATGGCTGTGCTATGTTGGCTGCCCCATGATTTCATGCAGCAACATCCTGCTATACCTGCAAACCTATAAAGAATCGGCGAAAAAATGGAGCGCACGCTAATGAAAAAAAAGATCCATCCCCTACTTGGTGCCATAAGTATCCTTGGACTGGTTGCCTGCGATAGAGCTGAAACGCCCCAGCAGGACGCTCACGTGCATGAAACACAGGTAAATCAAGGCATTGCGGATGCGGCTATTCCCAAGCAGGAGGTACCGGTCGTATCTCATTTCTCGCCTTGGACCTGCCCCGGTAATCCGGGCCAGGCGCCGGCCGGCGATCTGACGGCAACCCGTATCGAAACCGCTAATTCCCGTCGTACCGAGCCTGGTCTCTATGAGGGCCCCGTCTGGTTGAACGGCGCACTTTATTTTTCAGATTTCACTTTCCAGGAAGGCTTCCCTTCGCGTGTGCAGCGCTTGAATGCGGACGGCTCCATGGAAACCGTGATTGAGGACAGTGGGACCAATGGTCTGGCTATCGACAGCGATGGTTTCCTGATCGGTGGCGTACATGCTGATAAAACGATCTCGCGCTTCAACCTGCAGACTGGGTCGCGTGAACAGATTGCCGGGAAATACCAGGACAATCCTTTCAATTCTCCCAACGACCTGACCGAAGCCCGCGACGGCACCATTTATTTTACGGATCCGGACTTTCAGCGCAGTGCGGCACCGGGAGGGCAGGAAAAAACCAACGTGTTCCGTATCTCGGCCGCTGGCAGTGTGACAGTGGTGGATGACAGTATCAGCAATCCTAATGGCGTTTCTCTGTCTCCCGCACAGGACGTGCTTTACGTGGCGGGCGGTGGTGAAAATGGCTTTCTGCGGGCCTATCCTATAGTGGACGGTCAGCCCGCAGAGGGGAAAAATCTCGTCGAGGGCATTCAGGTCCCAGACGGCATGGCCATCGATTGTCTGGGTAATATCTACGTTACCGAGCATACAGCCCAACGCGTTCGTGTGTTTACGCCGGCTGGTGAACACCTCGCTACCATCAGTGTTGATGCGAATATCACGAATGCGGCCTTCGGTGGTGCTGAGGGTAAAACCTTATATTTGACTGGCGCTGGCGCAGTCTGGTCCATTGATCTGGATGTTGCCGGCTTCCCTTATTGATCCAGATGTGGCGAACCTGATCGCCACGCTACCGGGAAGCGATTTCGCTTCCCGCCAATGATTTAGCGATTTACCTCAGATGCGTCTTTTTAAACCTGTTAGAACACCTTGCGTAGGCATCTGCTCGACGGGCATTGGTGACAGTGTGTGTCGCGGGTGCAAGCGTTTTGCTCACGAAGTCATTGACTGGAACGCCTACAGTCATGAGCAGCGCCTGATCATTGCGCAACGCCTTGAGTCATTTCTGGCGCAGGTGGTGGAAAATATCATTGAAGTTGTTGATGCAGAACTGCTGCTGCAACAGATCAAACACCAGCAGATTTTATTCAAGGAGGAGCAGAGTCCTTATTGCTGGGTGTTCGATCTCCTGCGCGCCGGAGCTAGTCAGATTAAAGACCTAGAAGCCTATGGCTTGCGCCTGCGCCCCGCGTGGACGAATACACCACTGAAAGAAATTCGCGATCACATTGATCAGGATTTCTACGCACTTTCCTGTGCTTACTATGAACGTTATATCGAGCCGGGACTGAGAATCGGTGCCAAATAAATCGGATCACCCGAAACAGATTTACTACTACTCTCCCTGTATTGAAAACCATGAATGCATTAACTCATATCCAGCAGTTTTTACTATGTGAAACACCCGATGCCTGGGTACAGACCGCATTGCAGCACGAATCGCTGTTATTGCTTGACCATGCCAATTGCGAGAAAAAAGCTGCCTCGACAGCGTTGACCCTGATGTATCGCTATGTAGGGGATTTCGAGATGATGCACAAGATGTCGCGCCTCGCCCGCGAAGAGCTGCGTCATTACGAACAGGTGATGGCGATCATGGAAGCCCGTGGAATAGCCTACGAACAGATTACACCCTGCCGCTACGCATCAGAGCTGCGCAAACCGGTGCGCACCCACGAGCCAGGTCGTTTTATCGATACGCTTATTGTTGGCGCTATCATTGAAGCACGCTCCTGCGAGCGCTTTGCCAAGCTGGCGCCGTATCTGGATGATGAATTGAAGAGTTTTTATTTGTCTCTGCTGAAGTCCGAAGCGAGGCACTACGAAGACTATCTGCATCTGGCCCGCAAGGCGGCCGGCGGTGACAACATTGATGATCGTATCAAGGTGTTCCTGGAGCTGGAGAAAACTCTGATCGAGAGTCCGGACACTGAGTTTCGTTTTCACTCTGGTGTGCTGGCAGCAGCCTGAGCAAAACATTTTTAGGGAGTCATGCCATGAATCCGGAAAAAACAGAACAACAAGAAGTGCCTAAAAAGTCCAGGGTCCGCTCGACCACATGGCCGCTGGGTCTGGCGATTATCCTGATCGGGGTGGTGCTTCTGGCGCGCAATCTGGGGGTAGATTTTTTCTTCCTCCACCTGGATAACTGGTGGGCGTTGTTTATTCTGGTTGCGTCAGTGGGACCTTTGCAACAGGCCGTTGTCGCTTATCGGCGGGAAGGTTTTGGAGCATCGATGGCCAATGCGCTGGTGTCAGCGGCGTTTATTATTTTTATTGCCTTGATCTTTTTGATCGACCTGTCATTTTTTACCTGGTGGCCTGTATTTGTCATCCTTGGCGGATTATCCATGATGACCAATCGCTGACGGCTGTTTGTCAGCTAATGGGCCAATGGCGTAGCTCAAGTCCGCCTGCGTCGGCAGTTACGCACCAGGCTGCGTCGTGCCAGTCACCCAGGACGATTCGTTCTGCAGCAGCACCATCAATCTCCAGCTGATGACGTGCCGGTCGATGAGTATGGCCATGGATTAACTGCACTACGCCCTCAGTCCGCATAACACGCACAACTTCGTCCGGCGTTACATCCATGATGTCTTCCGCCTTCATACTGTTCATGCTTTTACTTTTTGCCCGGATCTGCGCCGCTAACGCCCGTCGTGCTGCAAGCGGCTGCGCAAGAATCTGCTGTTGCCACGCCGGTGAACGAACCTGCTGACGGAATGCCTGATACTCAACATCGAGAGTACATAAGGTGTCTCCATGCATCAGTAACGTGGGTTTTCCGTAAAGGTCAATGCGGGTCGGATCGGTGATTAACTCTGCTCCGGCCGTTTTGGCAAAATCATTGCCAATTAAAAAATCGCGATTGCCGTGCATCAGATAAATCTGTGTGCCCTGATCAGCCAGTTTGCGTAACGCTTGGGCAACTTCAGCGTGCAGAGGTGTGTCATCATCGTCACCGATCCAGGCATCGAAGAAGTCCCCGAGGATATAAAGCGCATCGGCTCCGACCGCGCGACCCTGCAGAAATTGATAAAACGCCTGAGTTACAGCCGGCCGTGATTCGTGAAGATGCAGATCAGAAATAAAAAGTGTGGTCATCGGGGAATATTTGATTTGTTATGGGCGAACAGCCGTATTGATGAGCGAGATGCCTATCAGTACCTGATGAAAAACCTCTGAAACGAAAAACCTCTGAAGTTGTGTCATTCACCACTCACCTCAGAGGTTCAGTACGATTAAGCGACGGTCACTTTCTCGATAACGATGGGGTCCAGCGGTACATCCTGATGAAAGCCTTTGCTGCCGGTTTTTACTCCTTTGATTTTTTCCACTACATCCATGCCGCTGGTCACTTTACCGAAAACACAGTAACCCCAGCCTTGCGCACTTTTGCTGGTGTGATTGAGGAAGCTGTTATCTTTGACGTTGATGAAAAACTGCGCAGTGGCACTGTGGGGATCATTGGTACGTGCCATGGCAAGGCTGCCGACCACATTCTTTAAACCGTTATCCGCTTCGTTTTCGATGGGAGCACGGGTTTTCTTCTGTTCCATGTCGGCTGTCATGCCGCCGCCCTGGATCATGAAACCATCAATGACGCGATGAAAAATGGTGCCGTCATAGAAGCCTTCTTCGGCATACTGCTTGAAGTTGGCTGCTGTTTTGGGCGCTTTCTCAAAGTCCAGTTCGATTACTATGTCGCCGTGAGTTGTGTGCAGGGTAATCATCTTCGTCTCCAGTAAAAGCAAAGGCTAAAAAGCGGTTATGATACGCGCTCGCCGAGGGTGAAGGAAACCCTGATTCACGAGCACAGTGGGGAAGATTCGCAAACGGCAGCGCGTTGCAGATTGATAATGAGACTCTTATGACTTGCGGTAAGTTTATAACGATTGAAGGCACCGAAGGTGTCGGTAAAAGCACCAATCTGACCTATGTCCATGAATGGCTGACCCGGCGTGGCCTCGAGGTGGTGGTGACCCGGGAGCCGGGGGGGACGCCGCTGGCAGAGGAGATTCGCGGGCTGTTGTTGGCCCGCCGCGAAGAGCCGGTGGATGAAACGGCGGAGCTGTTGCTGGTATTCGCCGCTCGGGCCCAGCATCTGCAGCGGGTTATCAAACCGGCGCTGGCTCGCGGCGCCTGGGTATTATGTGACCGGTTTACCGATGCCACCTACGCCTATCAGGGCGGCGGCCGCGGCTTGGATGTGGCGACTATCGCCCAGCTTGAGCTGCTGGTGCAGGGCGACTTGCGGCCGGACCTGACACTGGTTCTGGATATTGATGTGGAGCAGGGGCTGCAGCGCGCACGGGAACGGGCGGAGCTGGATCGCTTCGAAAGTGAGGAGATAGCGTTTTTCGAGCGGGTCTGTCAAAGTTACCGGAGCTTGGCTGAGGCTCATCCGGAGCGCTATGCTGTGGTAGACGCCGGCCAGCCACTGGCGGCGGTGCAACGGGATATCGACCAGGTATTGAGCGCACTGCTTCTTTGATCGATTCGTGAGGGTCACTAAGAGATCGCTTTTTAATAGCCGTGGCTGCTAAATCGACGTCAATAAAAAAGCGCCCATCCGGGCGCTTTTTTTGTTAAGGCAAGCGCTGTTAGAAGCGGAAACCGATCTGCACTGCGCCGCCGACGGTGTTGTCCTGGCCGGTTACCGCAGCGATATCCAGGTTGATGGCATCGAAGGGTGAAAGGCCGATACCGGCGGAGTAGGTGTCTTCCAGGGTATTTTCCAGGTCCTGTTGAATCCCGACCCGCAGTTGCAGCCAGGAAAAGGGGCTGACCTCAAGACCGGCGCGCAGCATCTGTACATCACCGTCGAAGCCGAAAAGCGGCACAGCATTAAGGTCCAGTGCCGCCTCCGCTTTTAACCAGCTGTTGGTATATCCGACAGCGGTGGTGGTGAGCGGCTTGAGGCTCAGTGTGTCGCCATCAATGGCTGCAAAGTCATTGCTGATCGCGTCTTTCACCACCAGGCCGTAGCGCAGGTTACCGTTGATGTAGGTAATGCCGGCATCGAAGCTGGTAGCACTGTTTTCGAGGGTGTAATCGTCCGCATCAAAGTCGTCTTCATCGTATTCCGCTACGGTCGCGTTATAGACGATGGTTTCTACGGTCACGCGCTTGGGGGTTACACCCACCAGCCAGCGCTCGCCGTCTGCATTGCCGAAGCTTTTTGAGAGGGAGATGCCGTATTCACGAATCAGCGCCCCTTTAGCCATTACTGACGAATTGAGGTCTGCGGTATCGAAGGGTGAATTAACGGAGTTCTCAATCAACGTGTAGTCGTTCTCATCAATATGGGTGATGGCTCCTACCTGGGCGCGGGCTTTAGCAATCAAGGCCACGGACAATACGTCATTAGGGATAGCGAGGACCACGCTTGCGCCCGCATTAACGTCGACACGCTTGTCGGCAACGTCTTCGATACGCTGGATCAATGTGTCCGCCATGTTCTGATCCAGATCCTGCACACTGGTAATACTGTCCAGAAAATCCACGTAATCCACGAGCTCATCCATTGCATCAATGAGTTCATCTTTATCTGATGCAACACCGCCGAGGTTGATGACCAGGGCAAAATCGTCTTTTTCGCCGAAGGCGGCGCCCATGCTGGGATTAGCTAAAACACCGTCGGCGTAACCGGCGGTCACAAGGCCTGCACCGGACATACCGGTCAGACGGCCATTAAAGTTTTCGGATGCGGCAGCGCCAGTTGTGACGGCAATCAGTGCCATGCTGAGCAGGGTTTTCTTCATCTGGTTGATATCCTGAAAGGTAAAAAGCAAAGCGAATTCTGTGATGGGTGTCGCATTTAATTGCGCGATATAATTCTAGGCAATAAAAATAATTGTTTTATAGATTATTAATGCATTGAAAATGCAAAAATTCTTTCACGGAGTTATTAGAACGGGCGAGGGTACCAGGCAGCGCTAAAAAGTGGCGGGGCAGTGGATATCAATCAGCTGATTGGAGATGGGGTGGCTGAAGTAAATCTGCTGGGCGTGCAGCAACAGACGGGGGGCAAGAGCTTGAATGTCGTCCGGCGCGTAGAGCCGGTCTCCAATAATCGGATGCCCCAGGGCGAGCATATGAACCCGTAACTGATGGGTGCGGCCGCTCACAGGCTCCAGTAGAACCCGGGTAGTCTGCGCATCTACATTTCGCGCCAGCACCTGATAACGCGTGTGGGCAGCTTTCCCCTGCTCAAAGCAGACCTTCTGGCGCGGGCGGTTAGGCCAGTCACAGATCAAAGGCAGTTTGACCTCTCCCTCGTCCTGCTCCATCAACCCGGCTACGACAGCCACATAACGTTTATGCACCCCGCGCGCTTCGAACTGCTTGGTCAGGGTGCGCTGTGTCAGATAGTTGAGGGGGAACATCACAATGCCTGAGGTACCCTGATCCAGCCGATGGACCACGCGGGCGTTGGGGAAAGGACCCAGGGCGCGACGGATCAGGCAGTCCTGATTCTCAGGCCCCTTACCCGGGACCGTCAGCAAACCGGCAGGCTTATTGATGATCAGTAGATCGTCATCTTGATACAGAATGTCCAGCGTATGTTCGGTCATAAGAGGGTTCAGCAGGCACGGTTCGTTAAAAGGGCGGCGATTATCGCAAATAATTGCTAAGCTTGCGCCCGCATCCGTGTATAAATGTATTCAAGCGAGTTTTTCCTGCATGAGTGACTTTCCCGCATTACCTTATCCTTGGCAGCAGGGCGACTGGCAGCAGATTTGTGGACAAATGGCTGCGGACAAGTTGCCCCACGCGATGCTGCTGGCCGGCCCTAAAGGTATTGGAAAGCGTCATCTGGCGGAAGCTCTGGCGCATCTGCTGCTGTGCCTTACGCCGGTGGAAGGCACGCCCTGTGGCAAGTGTCGTTCCTGTCAGTTAAACCAGGCTCAGACTCATCCGGATTTCCTGATCCTGGAGCCGGAAGAGGGCAGTAAGGTCATCAAGGTCGATCAGGTTCGCAGCCTGATCGAGGCGCTGGGCAAGACAGCACAGCAGGGCGGCTACAAGGTGCTTGTGCTGGAGCCTGCAGAAGCAATGAATATCAACGCTGCCAATGCGCTGCTTAAATCATTGGAAGAGCCAGCGGCCAATACATTGTTGATCCTGGTCAGCCATACGCCGAGCGCGGTCTTGCCCACCATTCGCAGTCGCTGCCAGCTGCGGCTGTTGCCCATGCCCCGTGAGGAGCAGGTGCTCCATTGGCTGTCACCACTGATGACAGGGGCAAGCCGGGAGCCGCAAGAGGTTCTTACCATAGCGCGCGGCGCGCCCCTTATTGCACTGGCCTTACTGGAAGGAGACGCGCTGGAACGTTACCAGCAGCTGCAGGACAATCTGGGGCGACTCACGCTTGGCCAGCTGTCTGCCATTGAACTTGCTCAGCAATGGCAGAGTGACGACGTGGTCGCGATTGTTGAGTGGTTTCTGGCATGGCTCCACGGTCTGGCGCGCTGGCGGGTGGGCGTCGACGACCCCCAGATCAAGAGCTTGCCGCCGGAGTTCCGCGAGCGTCTGGCCCATGTGGCTCCCCAGCTGCTGCATCGTTATATCGAGAAAATCCTTACCAGCAAGAAGCAGCTGCTAAGCGGGGCAAACCCCAATAAGCAGTTGTTATTGGAGGAGTTATTCCTGGATTGGGGGGCTTTGCTGCGGGCCAGCACGAATCGCTCGCTGGCGGCTGGACAGTAGTAGACTAATCTATTAGTGTTCTTCCCATTGTTTCGGTTAAACAGGTAGTTCTATGCAAGCAATTGGCGGCGGTGCGCGCAACGGCATTCTCTCTCTGACCATCAAAGATAAAGCAGTCCTGTATGCTGCTTATATGCCATTTGTAAAGAACGGCGGTATGTTCATCCCTACCAGCAAAAGCTACAAACTGGGCGACGAAGTCTTCATGCTGCTCAGCCTGATGGATGAAGCAGAGAAGATCCCGGTGGCTGGTAAAGTGGTCTGGGTAACCCCGAAGGGCGCTCAGGGTAACCGGGCGGCGGGTATCGGTGTGCAGTTCAGTGATCAGGACAATACGGCTGTGACCAAGATCGAAACTTACCTGGCTGGCTCGCTCTCATCAGACCGTCCCACGCACACCATGTAAGATTGGTTACAATTGCATCCGGTAAGCCAGGCCAGTCCTGGCTTTTTTACATCTGTATCACACCATTCGTATCAAACAGAGTTCAGCATTATGTTAGTCGACTCCCATTGCCATCTCGATCGTCTCAACCTGACCCCCTACGCCGGTCAGTTAACCGGTGCGATAGAGGCCGCCCACGAACGTGGCATCCAGCAGATGTTGTGTATCGGCATCAGCCTGGACAATATCCAGACAGTTATCGACATTGCCCAGAGATATCCCAGCGTTGTGGCCTCGGTTGGCGTTCATCCCTGCGATGTTAAAGAAGGAACGGCCAGTGCAGAACAACTGATGCAATGGGCACAGCAGTCGAAGGTAGTAGCCCTTGGCGAAACCGGTCTGGATTACCATTACGAAACTGAAAGCAAAACCTTGCAGCATGAAAGTTTTGCGTTGCATCTGGACGTGGGCGGCAAGACCGGATTGCCAGTTGTTGTGCATACCCGTGAAGCCCGCGAAGATACACTGACTTTGATCAAAACCTACGGCAGTTTGGAACACGCCGGTGTCCTGCATTGTTTTACCGAAGACTGGGACATGGCCAGGCGCGCGCTGGATCTGAATTACTACATTTCCATTTCGGGGATTGTCACGTTTAAAAATGCAGAACAGATTCGCGACGTGGTGCGCAGGATGCCTATCGACCGATTGCTGGTTGAAACGGATTCACCTTATCTCGCTCCAGTGCCGTATCGCGGCAAACCCAACGAACCGCGTTACGTGCGTGAAGTTGCCGAATTTGTTGCTGATGTGCGTGGTATCGCCTTTGAAGAACTGGCTCAACAGACGACCGACAACTTCTATCGTCTGTTCACCCGCGCAAAACAATACCTGCCTAATTAATTCTGAAGAGATTATGTAATGAACGCACAAGCACAACAGATCCAAATCATGCTGGAACTGCAGGATGGCATGAATACTAAAGTCACACCCAACTGGCGTGAACAGGGTTATGAATGGTATCGCGCTATCTGGGTGGAATGCGCAGAACTGATGGATCACTACGGCTGGAAATGGTGGAAGAAACAAACACCGGACACTGAACAGGTTGCCTTGGAATTAATCGACATTTGGCATTTCGGACTGAGCATTCTTCTGCAATCCGGCGAACCACAAGAAGCAATTATTGCCCGCGTACAGGACGAACTGCGGGTGGTGACAGAACAGCAGGACTTTCGTCTTGATCTGGAAGCCTTCGCTGGCGCAACACTGGCCGACCACCAGTTCCACATTGGACTTTTTGGCCGCCTGATGGCTGGCGTCAACATGACCTTTGACGAGCTATATCGCGGATACGTTGGAAAAAATGTGCTGAACTTCTTCCGCCAGGATCACGGCTATAAAGACGGCAGCTATCGCAAACACTGGCACGATGGCCGCGAAGATAACGAGCATCTTGTTGAAGCTATCCAGAGTCTGGATACAACTAAATTGAGTTTTAAAGATGAGTTGTATGAGGCTTTGCTGGATAGGTACAAGATGGGTACTTAATATGTGCAACCGCAAAGATTAACCCGGATTATCTCAAGGAAACGGTGACTGGTAATGCCAGGAGCCGAGCCCCGCCAAACCTACAACGCCAATGGCACCCCGACCACCACCTGATACCTGTACAACGACAAGAGATTAGCGGCGGAGTACGACAGCAGCGGCAATCTGCTGAAGGAATACCACTTCCACCCGCAGAAGACGTGGATGACGGACCCGCTGTTCCAGCGGACGGCCGACAATCAGGTGTACCACTACCAGAATGATCACCTGGGGACGCCGCAACGACAGATCAAGAGCAATGGGGCGACCGTCTGGCGTGCGACCTACACGGCGTTCGGTGAAGCGAGTGTCGACCCGGACAGCAGCATCGAGAATAACCTGCGGTTCCCGGGGCAATATTACGATCAAGAAACCGGACTGCATCAGAATTACTTCCGGGATTACGATCCGCGAACTGCCAACATGATAATGATTGCAATGATCTCAAATCTCAGATTGATGTGGCGACAAAATAACTAAATAGACGGTTAAATGCCCTCCCGAAACGCCTGAAATAAATAAGCAATTACAAGACGCTCATAAACCAGGGTCCCCTCAAAATTAAAATGAGAATAAACAAAGGAAAGAGAAGGGGCGAGATCCACCATCTACTTGGGACAACCCTGAAGAAGCTGACGAACTAACAAAAGAGGCTTGGGAAAAGGGAACTCCGGTAAAAGGACGTCCGAATGTTAGAGATTATGACTTCGGGCGTAGGGTTGGGACTAACGGTAAAGGGGGCCCCAAACAAAAGTAAGGGTTCAATACGGTCCAGGAAGAAATAAAATTCATGGTCATCCGGTAGGAAATTAACAGGTTAACGAAATGAATGCTGAAGAATGGGCTTTTTTAATAGATGAGCGTTATGGTTCATTAATGAAGGAGTGGACACTTTGAATGCAGCATTTAGCAAAATTTCAAAAGAATTCGGTGGAACTCGCACATTCTCATTATTAAATCACTTATATCCTACTAATATTAAAGTTAATCACATGGATACTTTTTTATAAGCCCTTCAGAGATCGTCATAGTAACCTCTTCCGCTGTTACCACTCCAGACAACCTATCATTTAAAATTTCGACTAACTCTTTTGACCCAACGCCGTTTTTTTTACAAAAAAAGTTTTTTTATTCTGCCTCTTAAGAATTTCGTTTGTAGCTGTTAACGAATAACTATGGCCTGAAATAAAGATCATGGATCCCGAAAAGCCATTCCCCTCAATATCAAAATTTAATTTAGGTACCCAGCACTCCTCACATGCGATGGCAAAAGCGGGGAGGAAGCCCACAATGATAATAATTCTATTAAGAACCTTCATATTAACTCCTTAAGCAGTTCTATTCTAAACATTGGTTTTCTTCGGGCTGGCATTCTTTTGTACAGCCAGAACTAGGAGGCTGCTGAAAAACCTAACCTTTCCAGCAACCAACTTTTGGATAGGCCAGATATTTTCTACAAAAAAAATTGGCCGAAATTCCTTTCAACAGCACACCAGAA
>CALFXJ010000014.1 GCA_937958105.1 uncultured Cellvibrio sp. | reverse complement strand
TCGGATTGATCAAGTCGGCCTGCTCCCGAACCCGCAGGTCGAATTAGCCCAAGCAGCCTGCTCCCACCGTAGGTCGGATTAGCGCAAGCGTAATCCGACATGTCAGCCCCAGCCTGATCCCGTATGCCGGTGCAAGCGCAATCCCACATGCCGAAAAGTTTATTCACAAGCCAAATGCCCAAATTGGGGCAATATCTATTGGACACATCCAGCTCGCTCCCGTAGAATTCGCGGTCAGATTGTATTTGGCCCTAGCCGCGCCACGGTCGCACGGAATTGAGTATAAAAAGCGAGATGAAGCTGCGCGTTTCATCTCGCTTTTTTACACCACGACCGAGCTTTTCACTCACTTCTGCCCTTTCTATACACGCTGATTTCGCACCTTTTGCAGTGCGATTGCTTCTCTCGGCCTGTAGAAAGCCGGTGTGTGAAAAGTGTGCGCCGCCAACCATACCTGAGGAGGTTGACTTGATTACCGGGGAATCCCACTTGGCTTCTAGAAAGCCCGCGCTACTGGTTCTTGAAGACGGCAGCGTTTTTCGTGGCACTGCAATTGGTGCTGAAGGTCTGTCTGTTGGTGAGGTGGTGTTCAATACCTCCATCACCGGATACCAGGAAATACTGACCGACCCGTCCTATGCGCAACAAATCGTCACCCTGACTTATCCCCATATCGGCAACACCGGTGTCAATTCTGAAGATGCTGAATGTGACACCATCTGGGCCACCGGCCTCGTGATTCGCGACCTGCCTCTGCTTGCCAGCAACTTCCGCAGTGAACAAAGCCTCTCCGAATACCTCACCGCCAAGAATGTTATCGGCATTGCCGATATCGATACCCGTCGCCTGACCCGCATCCTCCGTGATAAGGGCGCGCAGAACGGCTGCATCATGGCCGGTGACGATGTGGATGAAGCCAAGGCCCTGGCGGCGGCCAAAGGGTTCCCCGGCCTGAAAGGCATGGACCTGGCGAAAGTCGTCAGCGTTAAGCAAAGCTATCGCTGGGAAGAAGGCACCTGGGCGTTGGGCAAGGGCCATGCAAAACCTTCCGGCGATAAAAAATTCAAAGTGGTTGCTTATGACTACGGCGTTAAGCGCAATATCCTGAGGATGCTGGCTGACCGCGGCTGTGACATTACTGTCGTCCCGGCTGAAACACCGGCGCAGGACGTTCTGGCCATGAATCCTGACGGCGTCTTTCTCGCCAATGGTCCCGGGGACCCGGCACCCTGTACCTACGCGATTGAAGCGATCAAGACCATCCTCGACACCAACCTCCCGGTATTTGGTATTTGCCTGGGCCATCAGCTGCTGGCGCTGGCCTCCGGTGCCAAGACGATCAAGATGAAGTTCGGTCACCACGGTGGTAACCACCCGGTGCAGGATCTGGAAAGCGGCCGGGTCATGATTACAGCTCAGAACCACGGGTTTGCCGTAGAGGAAAGCAGTCTGCCGGCCAACCTGAAGGCGACGCACAAGTCGCTGTTTGACGGCTCACTGCAAGGCATCCATCGCACCGACAAACCGGCATTCAGCTTCCAGGGGCACCCCGAAGCCAGCCCCGGACCCCATGATGCCGATGGTCTGTTCGATCACTTCATCGAACTGATGCAAGCGCGTAAAAGCTGAGTCCACGGGGCTCGCGTCGCCCTCCCGTGCGACACTGAGCGAGTAGGTCGGATTAGCCGCAGGCGTAATCCGACACCACACCTGAATTTGTTATTGCAGTGTCGGATTACGCCTGCGGCTAATCCGACCTACGGTCCCCGGACCGATACTAGACTGGAGCAGACATGCCAAAACGTACCGACATTAATAGTGTTCTGATTCTAGGCGCCGGCCCGATTGTGATCGGCCAGGCCTGTGAGTTTGACTATTCGGGCGCTCAAGCCTGTAAAGCCCTGCGCGAAGAGGGCTACCGCGTCATCCTGGTGAATTCCAACCCGGCAACCATCATGACCGACCCTGCCATGGCTGATGCCACCTACATCGAGCCGATTGAATGGCAGACCGTTGCCAAGATCATCGAGAAAGAGCGCCCGGACGTTATCCTGCCAACCATGGGTGGACAGACTGCCCTGAACTGCGCGCTGGCGCTGGCCAAGAACGGTGTGCTGGAAAAATACAATGTCGAACTGATCGGTGCGAAAGAAGAAGCCATCAACATGGCAGAAGACCGTCACCTCTTTGATCAGGCGATGAAGCGTATCGGTCTGGAATGCGCGCGCGCACGGATTGTTCACTCCATGGAAGAAGCCAAAGAAGTCCCCAAAGAATTTGGCTTCCCCTGCATCATTCGCCCGTCTTTCACCATGGGCGGTTCCGGTGGCGGTATCGCCTACAACTGGGAAGAATTTGAAGAGATCTGCGCTCGCGGTCTCGACCTGTCGCCCACCAATGAACTGTTGATTGACGAATCTCTGCTCGGCTGGAAAGAGTATGAGATGGAAGTGGTGCGTGACAAAAACGACAACTGCATCATCGTCTGTTCCATCGAAAACTTTGACCCCATGGGCGTCCACACCGGTGACTCCATCACCGTGGCGCCGGCCCAGACCCTGACCGATAAGGAATACCAGATCATGCGTAATGCTTCGATCGCGGTATTGCGTGAAATCGGCGTCGAGACTGGTGGTTCCAACGTCCAGTTTGCTGTTAACCCGGTGGATGGCCGGATGGTGGTGATCGAGATGAACCCGCGGGTATCCCGCTCATCAGCCCTGGCTTCCAAGGCAACTGGTTTCCCCATCGCCAAGGTCGCTGCCAAGCTGGCGGTCGGTTATACCCTCGACGAACTGCAGAACGAAATTACCGGTGGCGCTACACCGGCGTCCTTCGAACCCTCCATTGACTATGTCGTCACCAAGGTCCCGCGTTTTACCTTTGAAAAATTCGGTGATGCGGACGCCCGTCTTACTACCCAGATGAAGTCTGTGGGCGAGGTCATGGCTATCGGCCGTACCTTCCAGGAGTCACTGCAAAAAGCCTTACGTGGTCTGGAAGTGGGATCAGCCGGTTTTGAATCCAAGGTGGATTACACCAGCGAAGAGGGCGCAGCCCGTGTGCGCCGTGAACTGGCCACCCCCGGCGCTGAGCGGATCTGGTACGTAGGTGACGCCTTCCGTATGGGCATGAGCGTGGATGAGGTATTCAAAACATCCGCTATTGATCCCTGGTTCCTGGTACAGATCAAAGAGCTGATTGATATTGAGCAGTCGCTGCGCGGCAAGTCGCTTACCGATCTGGACGCTGGCAGCATGTTCCGCCTGAAGCGCAAAGGCTTCTCGGACAAGCGCCTCGCCCTGTTGCTGGGCTGCACGGAAAAAGCTGTGCGCCAGCATCGTCAGCAGCTTGAGGTTCGTCCGGTCTACAAGCGTGTCGATACCTGTGCTGCGGAGTTCTCTACCTCCACGGCTTATATGTACTCCACTTATGAAGAGGAGTGTGAAGCCAACCCCAGCGACAAGAAAAAGATCCTTGTTATTGGCGGTGGACCCAACCGTATCGGTCAGGGCATCGAGTTTGACTACTGCTGTGTGCATGCCGCGCTGGCCATGCGCGAAGATGGTTATGAAACCATCATGGTCAACTGTAACCCCGAAACCGTATCAACCGACTACGACACCTCTGATCGTCTGTTCTTTGAACCGGTCACGCTGGAAGACGTGCTCGAAATCGTCCACAAAGAAAAGCCTGTCGGTGTGATCGTACAGTTCGGTGGCCAGACGCCGCTGAAACTGGCGCGTGCACTGGAGGCCGAAGGCGTACCTATCATCGGTACCAGCCCGGATGCCATCGATAAGGCTGAAGACCGTGAGCGCTTCCAGCAGATGATTGAAAAGCTTGGTCTGCGTCAGCCGCCGAATGCGATCGTGCGCTCGCTGGAAGAAGCGCTGGTGGCCGCTGATAAAGTTGGCTATCCGCTGGTGGTTCGTCCGTCTTACGTACTGGGTGGTCGCGCCATGGAGATCGTCTACAAAGAAGACGAACTGCGTACCTACATGCGTACCGCGGTACAGGTTTCTGAAGATGCGCCGGTGCTGCTTGACCACTTCCTCAACGCTGCAATCGAAGTAGATATCGATTCTGTCTCTGACAGCAAACAGGTTGTAATCGGTGGAATCATGCAGCACATCGAACAGTGTGGTGTGCACTCCGGTGACTCCGCCTGTTCGCTGCCGCCTTACTCGCTGCCGGCTGAGGTGCAGGATGAGATGCGCGAGATCGTCAAGAAGATGGCGATTGAACTGGGCGTTATCGGCCTGATGAATACCCAGCTGGCTTATCAGGACGGCAAGATTTATGTGATCGAAGTTAACCCGCGCGCGTCACGTACCGTGCCCTTTGTATCCAAGTGCATTGGTGTGTCACTGGCGAAGGTGGCGGCGCGTTGTCAGGCAGGTGTTTCGCTGGCAGACCAGGGCTTCACCAAAGAGATCATCCCTGATTATTACAGCGTGAAAGAAGCGGTATTCCCCTTCAATAAATTCCCGGCGGTTGACCCGATCCTCGGCCCGGAGATGAAATCTACCGGTGAGGTCATGGGTATCGGCGATACCTTCGGCGAAGCCTACGGCAAGTCCCAGCTGGGTGCGAACAACCGTATAGCATCCGGCGGAACCGTCTTTATCAGCGTGCGCGATATGGACAAGGTCGGTATCGTGCAGGTCGGTAAGGATCTGGCGCAACTGGGCTTCAAGATAGTGGCAACACGCGGCACGGCTGCTGTGTTGAAAGATGCTGGCCTGGATGTGCAGATCGTGAACAAGGTTCAGGAAGGCCGTCCCCACATCGTGGATATGATCAAGAACGATGAGATCGATATGATCATCAACACCGTTGAAGGCCGCCAGGCTACCCGGGACTCTTCATCCATTCGTCGCAATGCTGAAAATCATCGTGTGTATTACACCACCACCCTCGCCGCTGGTGAGGCGGTGTGTATGGCGCTGAAGGGCGAGTCCCAGATTCAAGTTCGTCGTTTACAGGATTTGCACAAGAGGATAGGTGCATGAGTACTAAATTCCCGATGACCGTTCAGGGCGCTGAAAAGCTGCGCCTTGAATTGGAAGATCTTAAGAAAGTTCAGCGCCCGCGTATCGTGCAGGCGATTGCCGAAGCGCGCGAACACGGTGACCTGAAAGAGAATGCCGAGTATTCAGCGGCCCGTGAGCAGCAAAGTTTCTGCGAGGGGCGGATTCAGGAGATCGAATCCAAGCTGAGCAATGCGCAGATCATCGACGTCACCGCTATCCCGCACACAGGGAAGGTGATCTTCGGCACCACTGTTACCATCATCAACCTCGAAAATGATCAGGCCATGACCTATCAGATCGTAGGCGACGATGAGGCAGATGTTAAAGCCAACAAGATTTCGGTGAACTCACCCATTGCCCGCGCGCTTGTGGGTAAAGAAGAGGGTGACGTGGTCGTTGTGCGTGCCCCCGGCGGTGAAGTCGAATATGAGATTGACTCGGTACAGCACATCTGATTACTGAGTAGACTGTCTGGTGAAAGGCCGATTGGATGTCCAATCGGCCTTTTTATTTTTGCGCTGTCGCACAAGTCTATTCGCTACAGCCAGTACATCTGTTGCCGTTGAAGCTGCTAATATGGATGACATTCTGTCGACAAGCTATTGTTTTACATGAAGCCGTGCGGCACTGTCGCAAACACTTACTGTCAGCGTGATGCAGGGGGTAAAACAGGTGGTTTCTGATCCGGACGTGAAGAGGTGTTATGTCATTAAAGCTATTGTTAACCGATGCCAGTAACGCGATTGGCAGTGCCATTGAGCACGAACTGGAGCGTGAGGCATTTAATCTGTTTGTACCCAAGCCCGGTGAAGTGGATTGGAACAAGTCGACATCGGTTACACAATACGTACGTCTCCTGCGCCCGGATGTTGTGATCAACTGTGTCGGCTGGGAAGACATCCCCAACCCTGCTCAGCTGGGTCAGCTGACATTGGCTGCGCAACAGATTGCAGCGGCCTGCGCCCCACACAATATCCCCCTGATCCATCTCTCCAGTTACAAAGTCTTTGGCGGTGACAATAAGAGTATCCATACCGAAAAGGATACGCCTGAGCCTAACAGCGATGCAGGACGGGCTTTCCTGGCCGCTGAAAAGAGTATTGAGCAGCAGCTGACCAAATGGATTTCGCTCCGCTTGAGCTGGGTGGTCGGCAGCTATGGAGAAAATCATCTGAGCCGCCTGCTGCGGGAGCTGGTTGATAAGCAGCATGCCACTGTCAGCAGCCGGCTGCGCGGTGCACCTACCGCACTGTCCGATGCGGCACGGGTGGCGGTAGCCATGGCCAAGCAGATTACCTGCGGTGCGGAAAACTGGGGCGTGATGCATTACTGCACCAGCGACGCCTGCAGCGAAGCCGAGTTTGCTGAGCAGGTATTACAGGTATTGCAGCAGCAACAGGTGCTGCCGGAAAGTGCGGAGCTGAATATCGTGGATCAGTTGCCAGCGGATGAACCGGTCAGCGCGGTACTGAGCGCGTGGCGGGTACGGGATTATTTCGGCATACAATCACGCACCTGGCGATCAAGCCTGCTTCCCATGATCAAACAATGGATGCACACCCACATCGACGCTTGATGCGAAGTGTGTTGAAGGGAGGGGGATGTCGGTGGTGATTGTGGTTGCTGGCGTGGGGGAGGGGGGTAGCTTGATTAGCAGAAGTGCTTTGCGGCTCCGGAGGATGTCGGATTACGGGGCTTACGCCCCTAATCCGACCTACACAAACTCAGGCAAATGTCGGGTTGCGGTGCTTACGCCCCTAAT
>CALFXJ010000013.1 GCA_937958105.1 uncultured Cellvibrio sp. | reverse complement strand
GGGGATGCGGGATGGGGATGGGCCCGGCGGGTGTGATCAGGATATGAATGTCGATACCCAGCACCGGATCAAAATGTTTGGCTATCAGCATGCCTTCGCTACCTGCTGGACCTGCTCCAGCCAGTCTTCATTAAGCAGCTCACTGAAGGTCAGCTTTACCTGATCCCGGACTTCCGCGGACGGGCTGAGTCGAATCATGGCCTGTCCTAAGAATGGCAGGGTGGATTGACTCCGTTGCTGCGCATCCATCCTGCGGCTGATATCCAAGGATTGTTTAGCATAATCCCACGCCTGCTTTTCGTCTTTATTCCGCTCCATGCAGAAGCTGGCCATCCGCCAGCTGTCGAGGCTCAGGAATAAATCATCCCGCTGCTCGGCGGCCTGGGCTGCCCGAGCATAGACAACTGCTGCCTCTTCGAAACGTTCCATATTAAACAGGCAGGTGCCTTCACATACCTGCGCCTGCACAAATAATTTCTCGCAACCTGCTGCGGATTCGGCCTCGCCTTGCTGGGCTATGGACTGCGCTGCACGATAGTCATTCAGAGCGTCGGCAAACGCCTGTAGATTCAGATAACCCGCCGCGCGTATTAGCAGGACGGCTGCCCACATATCCAGCCAGCGTTGATCTTGAGCCACCTGTAAGGCAGCTGCGGCATGGGATTCAAGGGTGGGACGATCCTGTTTGCCTGCAGCCTCCTGCAAGTCCGTCATGTGTTGGCGAAGACGGGCTCCAGGGGACCCATCATCCGCCTGCTCTAACACGGCCTGCATGGCTGCACGCATGTTGACGGGAGCTACAGCGCTGTGAATATGTTGCGAGCGCTTCTGGGCCAGGCGGGCCAGTTCCGATTGCTCATGGGTATCGAGAACAATCAAGCGCAGCAGCTTAGGCCAGGTAAACTCGGTGTGAATATCACAACATTGTGCCCACCAGTCCACGTACTGCCTGGCGCTGTTGATGGCGGTAGGTGTAACAGCCAGAGTAACGGAGTGAACGTAATCACCGAACGCGTTGATGGCCGCATTGCAACTGCGAAACAGAGCTTGAAATCCGCTGCGACAATTTTCCAGATCCGGTTTGTGCCACTGAATGTCATTGTCGTCTTCGGATGCATCATCATCCGCTTCAGCAAGACCTTCCTTGATCAGCTGATTCATCTCGTCAGCCAAGCGATAGCCGAAATTTTCCGCGCTTTCAAACTCACTGCTCAAGTGGATGAATAAATGGGGATTTTTTTCATCCAGCTGTTCCTTGACTTTGAAAAACGTCAGGGCCAGCTGACCGTCATCCGGCGCAAAAACCCAGTGAAATATTGGCAGCTCGGTATCGATAAACGCTTCCCATTGCTCATCGAGTTTGTCCAGCTCCTTCTCAAACGGATTTTTCTGCTTCGTCATGAATAGCGATTTCCTTCGGGATAACTGGCTGCTTAATTTAACTTAACGAGGGGGCCCATAACGCTCACGCCCATTGCATCGATTTTTACAAAGCTCCCACCCATGGCTAAGGTGATACCTGAAGCGTCTATGCTGATGCTGGATCCTGCCACGGACAGGTTGATCTGTGCCTGCCCCTGAACGTTGATATTCAACGCCGAGGTATTAGCGTTGGTCGAAATGGAAACATTCTGGGCCAGCGCGCTGATATTCTGATTGCCGCTGACATTCACCGTCTGGTTGCCGCCGATGGACGTCTCTTGATTTCCTCCAACACCGACAGTCTGATTGGCTCCCACATTCATGACCTGGTTGGTGCCTACAGTCAGATCCTGATTGGTACCCACCGTACGACTCTCACTGGTTCCGATAGATGCCTCAACCTTGCCTGCAGTGTTTTCGGTCAGGTTGCCTGCAATGGTGCTGCTGCGGTTGCCTTGTACGCTTGCGTCCTGATTGCCCTGCACGCTGCTGGTTTCATTGCCTTGCACGGTGAGGGTGGCGTTACCACCGACAGTGGAGGAGGAATCTCCATCGACGTTATAGCTGGCATTGCCGGTGACGGCGGAGGACAGATTGTTACCTACCGTGGTATTAAAATCTTTTTGTGCATGGAACTTAAGTTGCTCGGAACCTTTGGTGTCGTCGATGGACATCTCATTGAAGGATGAGCTGTCGCCCTTGGCGGAGCGGGATTTTATCCCTGCGTAATTTTTTCCTTCCGGCAGAGAAACCGGAGGCATATGGGCACCGTTGTACACACCACCAATGACCAGCGGTTGATCCGGGTCTCCGTTGACAAAGGTTACAACAACTTCCTGGCCAACACGGGGGATGTTCAATGTGCCCCACTTGGTGCCGGCCCAGGGAGTCGCAACCCTTACCCAGCACGAGCTTTCTTCATTTTTGGAACCATAGCGGTCCCAATGAAATTGCAATTTGATGCGTCCGTATTTATCGGTATAGATCTCATCACCGGCCTTGCCGACGACGACTGCTGTCTGAACGCCGTCAATTCGAGGTTTTTTGATGCGGCAAGCTGGACGAAAAGTAATGGCAGCAGGGATACAGGAAAATTGATTGCTGTAACTCGAGCCAGAGCCGGCACCATCCTGATCTTTTTCTTCAAGATAACTGCCATCGAAGCCGTAATGCTCAATCCGCGTGATGACAAACTGCTTTTTATTATCAGCAGCGTTTTCATCAGAGCGCAGTTTGAATTTTCTGCCGAGTTCCAGTTGGTGGATGTTACTGCGGGCTACAATATTTTCGTACGCCATTTCCTCCTGTTGCATGCGCAGCCGTGTCAGGCTCTGGCCCTGTTGAGTATCCCGGTAGTTACCGGGAAAGTCGAAGAGTTCCAGTGCAGCATTGTTCTTTAACTTAACGGAGGTTGGTGTCTCGGTCAGCAAAGAATGGTTGGGGTTTTCGAAATTGAAGTCCGTCTGGGCAAAGGCGCCGGAGCAATAGTGAAACCTGTGTTGCCAGGCGTTGATGTATTGTTTTCCGCGTGACCCAGAGCTGTGCTCAAGCGTTTCGCCGCTCAGAGTCTCGTAGGCCGCGGCACTGTCGACGATATGCAGAATATGTTTGTCCGCCTGATGTTCAAAAAAGTAAAAGATACCTTCCTGCTCCATCAGACGTGAAATAAACTGGAAGTCGGACTCCTGATACTGCACGCAGTAGTCCATAGCAGGATGTTCTTCGCTCAGCGAAAACACATAATCCTTGAAGCCGAGCTCGCCCAGCAGGGATTCGATAATCTGCTGTACATTTTGATTCTGATAAACCCGGCAGTTGGTGCGTTTATCAAGGAACCACAACCAGGGTACAATCTCGGCCTTATAACCATAGAGGCCCCGTTTCTCAAGGCCGGTGTAGACAAAGCTCTTCACATAGCCATTCAGGTAGCGAGGGGCGCTGCTGGTGGCGTCGAGGAACAAGGAAACATGATCACCAACTATATCTGCAGGGTTGATGTTTTCATCGTATGACAACAAATCCAGTTCAAAACAGAATAATTCTGATAAGGATTCAGAACCCTGCACTCGTCGCAATAACAATGTGTCCTTACCCAAACCCGTTTCAATACGGAGGAAACGGTTGTCCTGTGTGTAATGCATGCCCGCCTTAAATAAACTGTTCACTCCGGTCTCCTTGCTTTATCGAACGGCATCAAGCCTTCTCTGCACCAGAAGCTTTAGACGACACCTGATTAACAATTAACGGCTAAAAGCGCGTCGGGTTTGTTGGGGTTTTATTGGCCAGAATTGTACCGCTGTAACTCGTGAAAACTGAACAACTTAACCAGGAAGTGTGATGCGTTCCGCCATTTAAAAATGATGGCGAAAATTAATGTGGCACTACATTTGACGGCTGTGCCGATCCTGGGTGACCCCGGGCCAGGTGCCGATATAAATCGCGATAGCTTTAAGTTGGTCAGTACACATTGCGGCAGTGGTTTCATTCAATGTTGCGAAGCTGGATCATCCATAGGATCATGCACGACCAGGTTGCGCACGCAACTCGTCTTCGAATATCAATAACAACTTCTGGCAGAGCGATATGTTAAAAACTGTAATCTTTTCTTCTTCTGTGATGTTGCTCGCAATGGCCGCAACAGTGCAGGCAGAATCACCATCGCCGGTAGAGCGGCTGACGCTTCAGACTGATGCATTGCGGGTGGAGGTGACGCCGGATATTGGCGGGCGCGTGTTGCATATTTCACGGCCGGGTAAGCCGAATATTCTGCGCATTGGCAAAGCTGTGGAAGAGATGCCAAACCCGCATGTCAGCAGCACCAGCGGTAACATCGGTTATTTCGGACATGAAATGTGGGTCGGACCGCAAAGCGCCTGGTGGACCCAGCAGACGGTAAACGCGGAACGGCTGGCGGCGAAATCTGTCTGGCCGCCAGATCCTTTTCTGGTATTAAGTCGCCACACCGTTAAACAACAGGATGATGCGCAGATCCTATTGCAGGGACCAGACAGCCCAATATCAGGGATTGCTTTTACCAAACATTATCAACTAGTAAAAGAACAGCCGGGCAGCCTGCGGCTGGATGTCACTGCGCGCAATATTCAATCGGCTCCTGTGAGCTGGGACATCTGGTTCAACACCCGCGTCCGTGCCGAAGCTCACGTCTATGTGCCGGTTAAGGATAAAAAGCAGGTTCGTCTGAATCCTTTCCCCGGGAAAGACGTGGCTCCGCCTGTCTATCACCTGAATCACGGATTCTTCTCATTTGAACTGGTGGCACCGCCGGAAGGAAAGTCGGTTCGGCGCGGCAAAGTCTTTATGCAACCCGCTGCCGGTTGGATAGCTGCCTTTGATCAGGGGCAGGTGTTTATCATCCAGTTTCCCTTGCAGCCCGCCGACGTCATTCATCCGGAGCAGGGGCAGGTGGAGTTATATCTCGATTATCAGCCGGATAACCCGGAGGGGAATGTAATGGAGCTGGAGGTCCACGCACCTTATAAAACGCTGCAGCCGGGTGAGGTAATGCATGCCCACGAGGTGTGGACGGTTCTGCCTTACGAGGGGGACTTCACCAATGAAGCCCACATTGAATTTTTAAAAAAGAACGCTGGCGAGTTAGGACTGGACAGGTCTTAACACACCTGCTGGCGCGATCAGTAAATTTTTATTCGTAAAATTTTCACAGGGAAGTGAGCGAAATTAAGAGAGGTTGTCTCAGCAGTTTTAGTAACCCCCAATGTATATAGCAAATTGATTTTTCACTGCTCTGCGTTCTGAGATATTCCGCATTTAATTATCAGATCAATATGCTTAGCATGTGCTCCCGCAGTTTCCATAACTTTCAATAAAAATCAGGAGAGCATGATGTTATCCATCAATCCGGGAGGGGCCTTGCGCCACCTTTCAACCACCATTTTTCTTCTCATAGCGTTTCTTTGCTGTTTTGTTTTACTGGCCGCGCATGCCCAGGCGGCACGGCAGATGGAGTATCTCGATCGCGGCGTCGTCGCTATACGGTCCGGTAATGGCGTGTATGTCGGCTGGCGCATGCTGGGTAATGATCCGGCGAATATAAGCTTCAATGTTTACCGCAACGGCACGCGTTTAAACAGTACGCCGATTACCAACAGCACCAACTACTTTGACAGCAGTGGCAGCACCACAGCCAGCTACACCGTGCGTGCGGTGGTTAATGGCAGCGAAACGGGTGACAGTGCGGCGGGTTCGGTCTGGGGCAATCCTTATCTGGCGGTCAACCTGCAACGCCCCAACGGTGGCACAACCCCGGATGGGGTGGCCTACGACTACATCGCCAATGACTTGAGTGTGGGTGACCTGGATGGTGACGGTAAATACGAAATCATCGTGAAATGGGAGCCGTCGAACGCAAAGGACAATTCCCAGTCCGGCTACACCGGCAACGTCTTCATTGACGCCTATAAACTCTCGGGCACTCGCCTGTGGCGGATAGACCTGGGTCGCAATATCCGTGCGGGAGCGCATTACACGCAGTTTATCGTGTACGACCTCGATGGTGATGGCAAAGCTGAAGTGGCGATGAAGACAGCCGACGGCACACGCGATGGCACCGGTGTGGTGATTGGCAATGCTAATGCGGATCATCGCAACTCCAGTGGCTACATTCTTTCCGGCCCTGAATTCCTCACGATCTTTAACGGCCAGACAGGCCGTGCTATGGCTACCACGAATTACGTTCCGGCACGAGGCACCGTCAGCAGCTGGGGTGATTCCTACGGCAATCGCGTCGATCGCTTTCTCGCTGGCGTTGCCTATCTGGACGGAACCCGGCCGAGTTTGATTATGGCCCGGGGTTACTACACCCGCTCGGTGATAGTGGCCTGGGACTGGCGTAATGGTCAGCTGGCCCAGCGCTGGACGTTTGACAGCAACAGCAGCGGTAACGGTGCCTATGCCGGGCAGGGTGCGCACAGCCTTACTATCGGTGATGTCGATGGTGACGGCCGCGATGAGATTGTCTATGGTTCGGCAACTATCGATGATAATGGCCGCGGACTTTACACCACTGGCCTCGGTCACGGCGATGCCTTGCATCTGGGGGATTTTCTTCCGAGTCGTCCCGGGCTTGAAGTCTTCATGGTGCATGAATGCCCGAGCTGTTATGGACAGCACGGCGTGGAGATGCATGATGCGCGTACTGGCCAGATCATCTGGAGCCACGACGGTGGGCGGACTGACATCGGTCGCGGTGTCACCATGGACGTTGATCCGCGCTATCCCGGCAGCGAAAGCTGGGCCTCGGCCGGTGGACTTTATGCCGCAAACGGTACTTTGATCTCTTCTGCCAAACCCAACTCGATCAACTTTGGTGTGTACTGGGATGCAGACCTGAGTCGCGAATTATTGAACGGCACTACGATTGATAAGTGGAACTACAACAACAGTACCACCAGTCGACTGCTGACGGCATACCAGTACGGCGCTGCACAGAATAACGGCACCAAAGCCAATCCGGGCTTGTCAGCGGACATCCTCGGTGACTGGCGCGAAGAAGTTATCTGGCGCAACGAAAGCAACACGCAATTACTGATTTTCTCCACCACCACCGTAACCTCGCACAAACTGCGCACGCTGATGCACGACTCGCAATACCGGGTGGCCATTGCCTGGCAGAACGTCGCTTACAACCAGCCGCCGCACACGAGTTACTTCTTAGGTGAGGGAATGAATCCGCAACCTGTGCCGGATATCTATTTTGTCGGCACCGATCCCAATCCACCGGTTGGCGGTTCCAGTTCCAGCTCATCCAGTTCGAGTGCGGCAGCCATTGCCAATGGCACCTATGTGATCGAAGCGCGCTCCAGCGGCAAGGTGCTGACGGTAGAAAATGGCAACACTGCCAGTGGCGCAAACGTTGTGCAGTGGGAATACACCGGGCAATCCAACCAGCACTGGCAGGTGACATCCGTGGGCAATGGCTACTACTCCATCCGCGCCGAACATAGCAATGCAGCGCTGGATATTGCCGGTCCTACTTCGGCTGACGGCGCGAATATTATTCAGAACGCGTATGTCGGTGACCAGAACCAGCAGTGGACATTCCAGAGCGCGGGGAATGACTATTACGGCATTATTTCGCGCTACAGCGGCAAAGCCGTCGATGTAGAAGCGCGCAGCCAGGCCAACGGCGGCAACATCCTGCAGTGGACTTATAATTCGGCGACGAACCAGCAGTGGAGCCTTACTCCTGTCAGCGGTTCACCGGGTTCATCCATAACAATTCAGGAAAACACCACCGGTTTCTGCAGTGTTGACGGCACCGTCGACAATAACAATGCCGGATTTACGGGCGCTGGGTTTGCCAACACCAACAATGCCGTCAATCAAGGCATCAACTGGCGTATCAGCAGTGGCAACGGTAGCCACACGGTGACTTTCCGTTACGCCAGCATCGACAGCCGGCCAGCGCAGCTGCTGGTAAATGGTAATGTGGCTGCAACAATGAATTTTCCATCCACCGGTTCCTGGACTTCATGGAGTGAGGTGTCGACCACCATCAATCTCTCGTCCGGTACTCACACGATCCGCTTGAATGCCACTGGCAGTGGCGGTCTGGCGAACATAGATGCAATGACCATAGCGGGGGATTCTCCAGCAGCGGCCAGTTGCAATGGAGCGATTTCCTCCAGCAGCTCGAGCAGCTCCAGTACGCCCGCCAATGGAGCTGTGTGCAATTGGTATGGCACTAACTTTCCGATGTGTGTCAATCAGGTTGATGGCTGGGGCTGGGAAAACCAGCAGAGTTGCATCGGCGTGAATACCTGTAATTCTCAATAGCAGGTGTGTAAGGAAAGAGCCCGCATAATGCGGGCTCTTTTTTGAAACGAGTATTTGATAAAAACGTTTTAAGGTTTGAAGTTGACGCGTCGATATCCTTGAAATGTTTTTTTAATCATCAATAGAACTTCTTGCGCCGATAAGTGCTTCACCTTGTCTATCAACGTGATGCGATCCGTCGATACAATGTCAGGTGTTTCAATATTGCTGGCGAAGCTTGGTTTGCGCGGAGAACCGTATTTGTCCTGGGTCGTCAGTGAGGGGGCAACCTGATAAGTATTCAGACGACTGGCGATCACTGAGTCCTCATAACAAAACATAAAACGGTCTGGGTTCTCGTGATATTTTTCGGGAACGCTCAACAATTTTTGTGCACCTTTTTTGCTCAGGATATACGAGCCGGCGCACCATGATGTGGAATGAAGTCGATAGGTTCCGCGTCCCCGATGGGTTGACGCAGGCTGCCTGTCGAGTTTGATGCGGTTGGTTGGTCGTTCAAGACGAATGATATCGAAATCCCTGGGCATCCAGGAGGTGTCTGTCACAAAATAGCGGAAATCACTGGAAATATGCAGATCGTCTTCAACGATAGCAATCCAGTCATCCGGTCCTTCAGCACATATTTTCCATGCTTGCGAGTGACTGAGAAAACATCCCACTTTGCCGCGTGTCCACTGGCGTTTTCCATTGCGAGGGCGTAGCGCGATAAAATTATCAAACTCTTCCTGCGATAAATCACGTCCGTTGGTTGCCTCGAACCGCTCGAATGTCAGTCCTTGTTGTGCAAATTGCTGTCGAGAAAATGCGAGCCGATCGACATCTTTTGCAAGATTGATTAATAAAATTCTCATGGTTCAGAATCCTTGATCATAAGTTTTCTCTTCTAGCGGATTTTGATCGAGAATAGAACTTATTTGTTTAAAAATCGAGAACACGTGGCAGAGGACTGCCAAAATTGGCGGATTAATTCACTAAGGCGATGCTGTTGTAGAGCAAGCCTTTATTTAATGCAGTAGTAATGCCAGGTAGTCGTCTTCTATCTTTCGCAGGTGCCTTTGGTTTGTTAGTTAACACAGCGCGAAGGAGCAGTTGATGTCACGTGGAGTGGCACGTTATATTTTTCACAATATGGTGTTGAATCCAGGTACCGCATGAGTATATTGACCCCAACGCAACACCTCGCCTTAACCAAGCTGGCTTTAAAAGGTTCCCAGAGCTTACTCGCTCCCGCACTCTGGTTGAAACATCCCGGCGTTCTGCGTTGGTATATCCATCTGCTGCAAGGCTTCAGTTATCGCAAGCTCAGTCATTTTTTCTACGACGCTCTGGCCACATCCGGCCACCCGGAAACTGCACGGGATTTATTGTTCGTTCATATCAAACATATGGCCAGTCAACCGAGGCCGGCAAGCGCTGCAGTACATAAGCCCTACACACCGCCCCTGGCTCAATTTACTCATGCAGAAAAAAAACACGCCTTGACGAAAGTGCTTGCCGACCTTGAATCACAGGGCGCACGGCCGTTTTTATGTTTCGGTGTACTCCTCGGCTTTATGCGTGAAGGGGATTTTATGAAGCACGATGCCGATCTTGATATTGGCATCCTGTTACGTGAGCACAGCTGTGCGCAGATTCATGCCATATTAAAAGAGCAGGATTATTATATTGAAAGTTATCAGCCTGATCCTTGGCCATGCCGTCTGAAGGTCACCGTGCCTGGTACCGAGATTCCCGTCGATATTATTTTTTTTAATCCTGCTGGTGGAAAATTACAGACTTTTGCCGAGTGCTTTGGTCAGGTATTGATTCGTAACCGCACTGCTTTTGAGTTGGCGCGGGCAGAATTTCAGGGGATAACTGCCTGGATTCCTGCGGACCCGGAGGCCTTTCTTACGGAGAACTATCGGGACTGGCGGCAAAAAAGTGACTATCACCACTGGGTTCTCACGTCACCCCTCACAGACTTCAATCAGCCTGTCGTGGAGTATTGTCTCACACGGGAACTGGCATACAGTTTGTATCGTAATCGAATGCACACTGTTACCCGTTTGCTGGAAATAGGAAAGCGTAATTACCCCGCCAGTCAATTCTGGCAGGAACTTACCATAGGATGCGCATCATGAAGATTATCTACACAAAGATGGTGGCTGATCTGTTTCATGCGGGACACGTAAATTTTTTACGCAATGCACGGGCATTAGGCGACCGATTGGTGGTACACATTGTGGATGATGAGCGGGTCAGCTCATTTAAGCGGCAGCCGGTAATGACGCAGGAAGAACGCATGGCGGTTGTCGCTGCCTGCCGTCATGTGGATGAAGTGGTTGCGGATGGACCGCGTATTATCACGCGGGCGTTCATGGAACAGAATCAATATGCTGTTTATGCCTTTGCGTGCAATGGTGCAGCGGAGCTGGCGGTAAAACGCCGCGACTGTCCCGACTTGCCGGAGGAGATGCTGGGTGTGCTCTCTTACACCGAGGGCGTCTCAACGACGGATTTAATTCATCGGATTCAACAGCGTCTGCAGGTTTCAGGAAAGATGCTGGATCGTCAGGATCTGCCGTCCCTGGTCCAATCCTAGCAAGAGCGCTCCAGCTTTTTGCTTATATCTCAAGTTGTCATCGCCGCTGGGACGCGCAGCGATTCATTCAGAAGTGGTTCAGCAGCAAGGGGGTTTTTATAACCTGCCGGATACTTTTCACCCCAGATGGCAGTGCCGATACGGATGTGGGTAGCGCCACAATCAATCGCGATAGAATAGTCATTACTGAATCCCATCTGGCAATGAGGCAGGCCATAATAATCAGCCAACTTCCGTAATGCCTTGAAGTGGGGCGCAGGTGCGTCAGCTTTGGGCGGAATAGCCATTAAACCGGTGATCGGCAGGTTCAGGATGAGGCAGTACTCGATCAGATCCGGTGCCATTTCGGGCGCTATGCCGTTTTTATTAGGCTCCTTGCCAATGTTCAGCTGCACAAAAAATTCTTTTGTGGTTAAAGAACTGGCTTCTTCTTTCAATAGCCGGGCAACAATATCCGCCTGGCGCATGCTTGCAATGCCTTCCACATGATGAAAGTGCTGCATGATTCGACGGATTTTGTTGGATTGCAGAACACCAAAATAGTGCAGCTGCAAGTTGTGCGGGTGCACATATTTTTTCTCACTTTCCTGCCAGTATTTTTCCGCAAAATGGCGGTGTCCTGCGCATGCCAGTGCGTTTACTTGAGAATAGTCACGTGCTTCTGCGGCAATGGTAACCAGGCCGCCTGCACCAATGAAGTGCCGAATAATCGGCTGATTCATGAAATTAAAATAACGTTCCTGAAGCGGTTCGAAAGGGGGAAAGCTATTTGCCGTAAATTCCATGGTCGTTGTCCTCTGGTGAGGTGATATCGACAGACGCCTTGAATGTACACCAAAAAAATAACGGCGGAACTGAATTTGTAACAGAGTAGAAATGTATCGCGTTTTTAATAAAGGGTCATGCGATTTTAATTTCTATGTTGGATTCGCAACAGACTGCATTAAATTAATCAGTGTCGTAATGCGGCTGTTGGATAGCTGTCGATAATCAGGATAAGGACTTACGATAAGGCGGTACTCTTTATTCAGCGCGAAATATTGATCCACCCAAACCAGTGGCGCCAAATTTAATGACGCAGCGTAAGTTTTTCCAACGACGACATGAAAGCGGGTAAAGCCATCGTTTAGCTGTGGGGCTGAAAAAAGCAGTGAGGCGCTGGAGCCGGATTGAAAAAGATGTTGATCCCGATAATCCTGCCAGCAGGTAAGCTCGTTACCGTTTGGTTGCTGTGCCTGCCAGTCGAAGAGAAACTTCGCACAGACGTTGAAAACCTTTCGCCAGTGATTGCTGGTATGCCTGACGATATGGTCGACTTCTCCCGCCACCAATCCCCGCAATTCATCCATTGCGGGATAATCATCAATAAGGGGGCGATTGGCAATGTAGATTTTAATGGGGCTCTGGAGTGATCCAAAGCCCACGGGGGCAAGAGGCGGGTTAGTCATTGGGTCATGGTTCGTAGGACAACACCGGCATCAGCCAGCGCTCCAGTTCATCCACTGTCATGCCTTTGCGCTTCGCCAGACTTTCCACCTGATCTTTTTCGATCTTGCCGGTGGGGAAGTAGGTTGATTCCGGATGCGAGAAATACCAACCAGACACGGCGGCGGTAGGCAGCATGGCAAAGTGTTCAGTGAGTGTGATGCCGGTATGCTTTTCCGCATCGAGCAACTTAAAGAGCGTTGCTTTTTCAGTGTGATCCGGACACGCGGGATAACCTGGCGCGGGGCGAATTCCCTTGTATTGTTCGCGGATCAATTCCTCATTGCTGAGGTTTTCACTGCGGTCATAGCCCCAGAATTCTTTGCGCACCCGTTGATGCATATGCTCGGCGAAGGCTTCGGCCAGACGATCAGCAAGTGCTTTAACCATGATGCTGTTGTAGTCATCGCCCGCCTGCTGATAGCGCTTGGCCAGCTCCTCCGCACCGATACCTGAGGTGACTGCGAAGCCGCCGATGTAATCCTGTTTGCCGGTCTCTTTGGGTGCGACGAAGTCAGCCAGAGAGAAGTGGGGTTTGGTTTCCATGCCTTGTTTAAGGTGTTGCTGACGGATGTGGTGCAGCGTGGAAATCTGTTTGCCGTCCGCATCATAAACAGCAATGTCATCATGATTGACAGTATTGGCAGGCCAGAAGCCGATGACGCCGTTTGCACTGATCAGCTTTTCGTCGATCAGCTTGCGCAGCATTTTCTGCGCATCATCAAACAAGTTGCGTGCCGCTTCACCCACCACCTCATCTTCAAGAATCCTGGGATATTTGCCGGCGAGATCCCAGCTGATGAAGAAAGGGGTCCAGTCAATAAAATCAACCAGCGTATTCAGATCATAATCATTGAATACTTTAATACCGGTGAAGGTGGGAGCGGGGGGCGTGTAATTCTCCCAATCCAGTTTTAAACCTTTGTTGATGGCCTCCGGATAGGTTCGCACAGTGCCACGTGGCTTGCGGTTGGCGTTACGCTCGCGCACCTGGGCATATTCCTGCTGAAGCTCGCTGACAAATTTAGGACGCAGCTCATCAGAGAGCAGGGTGCTGGCCACACCAACAGCCCGGGACGCGTCCGGGACATAAACCACCTGATTCAGTTTAAAAGCCGGATCTATCTTTACGGCGGTGTGTGCTTTGGATGTTGTTGCACCGCCGATCATCAACGGCTTGTTGATGCCCTGACGTTCCATCTCGCGCGCCACAAATACCATCTCGTCCAGCGACGGTGTAATCAGGCCTGACAGACCGATGATGTCGCAGTTCTCACGCACAGCGGTTTCCAGAATTTTATCGCAGGGCACCATCACACCCAGGTCAACCACCTGGAAGTTGTTACATTGCAGTACCACGCCGACGATGTTTTTACCGATGTCGTGCACATCTCCTTTTACAGTAGCCATCAGGATCTTGCCGTTTGGCTTGGAAGCTTCTGTTTTTTCAGCTTCGATAAAAGGCTGCAGATAGGCAACGGATTGCTTCATTACCCGTGCGGATTTCACCACCTGGGGAAGAAACATCTTTCCAGCACCAAACAGATCGCCGACAACGTTCATACCGTCCATCAGCGGCCCTTCAATTACATCGAGCGGGCGCGGGTATTGCAGGCGCGCTTCTTCTGTATCTGCTTCAATATAGGTAGAAATACCTTTCACCAGCGCATATTCAATACGTTTGGCCACGGGCAGGCTGCGCCATTCAAGGTCTTCTTTTTTCTCGCCGCCACCTTCACCACCACGGTATTTTTCCGCGATTTCGAGCAGGGCTTCGGTAGCATTGGCAGTGCGGTTGAGAATCACATCTTCAACTTTCTCTTTCAGCTCCGCCGGCAGGTCATCGTACACGGCCAGCTGACCGGCGTTGACAATCCCCATGTTCATGCCGGCCTTGATGGCGTGATAGAGGAACACCGAGTGGATGGCTTCGCGGACCGGGTTGTTGCCGCGGAATGAGAAAGATACGTTGGAAACGCCACCGCTGACACCGGCATAGGGCAGGTTTGCGTGAATCCAGCGTGTGGCTTCAATGAAATCCACTGCGTAGTTGTTGTGCTCTTCAATACCGGTAGCGACAGCAAAAATATTCGGGTCGAAGATAATGTCCTGCGGCGGGAAGCCGAGCTTGTCCACCAGCAGACGGTAGGAGCGCTCACAGATTTCCTGTTTGCGTTCCTGGGTATCTGCCTGTCCGGTTTCATCAAACGCCATGATCACGACAGCAGCCCCGTAGCGCATGCACAGCCGGGCCTTGTGCAGGAACTCTTCTTCGCCTTCTTTGAGGCTGATGGAGTTAACGATGGGTTTGCCCTGGATGCATTTCAGTCCAGCTTCGATCACTTCCCAGCGGGATGAATCCACCATGATTGGTACGCGGGCAATGTCAGGTTCGCCGGCGATCAGGTTCAGAAAACGCACCATGGCTTTTTCTGCATCAAGCATGCCTTCGTCCATGTTGATGTCGATTACCTGCGCACCGTTTTCGACCTGCTCCAGAGCGACTTCCAATGCGGTGGAATAATCTTCTTCAACAATAAGCCGCTTGAAGCGCGCAGAACCGGTGACGTTACAGCGTTCGCCCACGTTTACGAACAGGGAGTCGCGGGTGATATTGAAAGGCTCGAGACCGGATAAGCGGCAGGCAGGCTCAATCTGCGGAACAGCGCGCGGAGGGTATTTAGCCACGGCCTCGGCGATGGCTTTGATGTGCGCCGGGGTTGTACCACAGCAGCCGCCGATGATGTTGACGAAACCGCTCGCGGCAAACTCTTCAACGATAGTCACCATCTCTTCCGGTGTCTGATCATATTCGCCAAATTCATTGGGCAGGCCGGCGTTGGGGTGAGCGGATACATAACAGGCGGCTACACGGGACAGTTCCTGCACATACTGACGCAGCTCCTTGGCACCCAGGGCGCAGTTCAACCCCATGCTGAAGGCTTGCGAATGCGCCAGCGAGTTGTAAAACGCTTCCGTCGTCTGGCCGGAGAGGGTACGCCCCGAGGCATCAGTGATGGTGCCGGAGACCATGATCGGCAGCTCAAAACCACATTGATCAAAATACTGCTTCACCGCAAACACGGCTGCTTTGGCGTTTAGGGTGTCGAAGATGGTTTCAATCAGAATCAGATCAGCCCCGCCTTTCACCAGACCATCGACAGACTCCAGGTAATTCTCCACCAGCTGATCAAAAGTCACATTGCGTGCGCCGGGGTCATTCACATCCGGTGAAATGGAACAGGTGCGACTGGTCGGGCCAAGTACCCCAGCTACGAAGCGGGGTTTGGAGGGATTGAGTGCAGTGACTTCATCGCACAGCTCACGGGCCAGCTTTGCGGCGGCATAGTTCAGCTCATGGCTGAGGTCTTCCATGTCGTAATCCGCCATGGAGATGCGGGTGGAGTTAAAGGTGTTGGTTTCAAGGATGTCGGCCCCGGCGTCCAGATAGGCACGCTGGATCTCGCGGATAACCTCCGGTTTGGTGATGCTGAGCAGGTCATTGTTGCCGGCGATATCCATGTGGTAGCTGGCAAATCGTTCACCGCGGTAGTCTGCCTCCTGCAGTTTATAGCTCTGGATCATGGTACCCATGCCGCCATCCAGAATCAGGATGCGTTGCTGGATAGCTTGATGGAGGGCGTTAATGCGGGCCTGACGTTCGGGAGTTATGCTCATGAGAAACCTGTTGTTCGCGTGGTCCGCCTGAAATCAGGCGATTCTGAGGGATTGGGTCAAAAAAATGCCGCCAATTCTACCAGATAAACCCCCGGGCCGGGGGCGGCAGCCCGTGCTGTTGTCCCAGGCTATCAGGTCGATTGCAAATACATGGTGTTTTAGCGGGCAGCTTTACAGTAGAATACCCGACTAAATTAATCAGGTATCCGGGGTTAAGCAGCAGGTATGAGTGTTAATGTAGAAATCACCGAATCGGCTCAGCAGTATCTTAAAGAGTTACTGGATAAGCAGAAGGACAACGATGGCATCGGTATTCGCATGTTCGTTGCCAGTCCGGGCACGCCCCAGGCGGAGACCTGCATCGCTTATTGCCGGCCGGGTGAAGAGAAAGACGACGATGCGGTGGTGCAGCTGAATGGCTTCAAAGCCTATTTTGAGGCGCGCAGCCTGCCTTATCTGGAAGAAGCCAAGGTAGATTACTCACCGGATCGCATGGGCGGCCAGCTCACCATTCGTGCCCCTAATTCCAAGATGCCGCGCGTCACCGACGACAGCCCTTTGGAAGATCGTATCAACTATGTCCTCTACAACGATGTTAATCCGAGCCTGGCTGCTCACGGTGGTAATGTAAGCCTGGTCGAGGTGACTGACGATATGATCGCGGTGCTGAAATTCGGCGGAGGTTGTCAGGGTTGCGGAGCAGTGGCCATCACATTGAAGCAGGGTATCGAAGTGCAGTTGATGGATAAGTTACCGGAATTGAAGGGTATTCGGGATGTGACCGACCATACAGATCGCAGTAATGCCTATATCTAAAAACTGAAAATTTTTCTTTCAAAAACACCGCCCTCTGGCGGTGTTTTTGTTTCTGTAAGCCGGTATTTGCTACACAAAAAATGTTCTGCTGACGAAGGTTTTTAGGAGTGATGTTCTTTCGGTTATAAAAAAGTCCCCAAAGAAGATTATTGCACATGATAGTAATGAGAGTTATTATCATTACCGAATGATTAACCATATCACTTGAAAATATCTATCTTTCATCCACTTGGGGTCAGCAATTTATGCCGTCCAATCTGTATCCGGTTCATCTGCAGAAAAAATCCAGCCTGTTAGCTCATGCCGTTCGTTTAGCCTCCTTTGCACTGCTTGTTCCGGCAGTTCATGCGGAAGAAACCAATGCTCCGACACTTAACAAAGTTGTCGTATCTGCCGCTGGTTTCGAGCAGAAGATTACCGAGGCACCTTCCAGTATTTCCGTCATCAGCACAGAAGAGCTGAGCAAGCGTCCTTACACTACCTTGCTCGATGCTGTGCGTGATCTTGAAGGGGTAGATATTGGTGAGACGCGGGATAAAACCGGCCAGGGCACCATCAGTATGCGCGGCATGGGCTCTGACTACACGTTGATCCTGGTGGACGGTAAGCGCCAGAACAACCATGGCGATATTTATCCCAACAACTTTGGTGGCAACCAGTTCAACCACATTCCGCCGCTGGATGCCATTGAGCGTATCGAAGTGATCCGCGGTCCGGCCTCCACCTTATATGGTGCGGATGCCATGGGCGGTGTGATCAACATCATTACTAAAAAGGTCACCGATTCATGGCAGGGTTCCATCAGCCACAGCCGTACTATCGAAACCAAAGACGAGTTCGGCAACGATATTACTACTGACTTCAACGTGATGGGTCCGCTGATTCCCGGCAAGCTGGGTCTGTCGTTGCGCGGTAGCTTCTATAACCGTCTGGCTTCCAACCCTACCTATGACAACGTTACCGATCCGACTGGGCGCGTGGTAGAACGCTCCCTCGGTTTTGGTGCGGGCGGTAAAACGGTCGACAACGAAAACGAAGCGCTGGGTCTGCGCCTGTCCTGGACGCCGACCGAAAATCAAAGCATCTCATTGGATATTGATACCTCGAAGCAGCAATACGACAATGCGCCGCGCCTGAATGATGCGGGAGAATACGAATACCCGGTAGGAACTGTCGATAATATTGCTTCCGTCTGGCGTGCTACGCCGAACAACTGTATCAATGACGGTAACTGCACCCGCGCTGAGCCACGGGTGGGTTACAGCGGTACCCAGGAATTTACCCGCGATACCTGGTCATTGACCCATGAGGGTACCTGGAGCTTCGGTAACAGCTTTGTTTCCCTGGCTTATGTGGAGACCGACAACCATGGTCGAACCCTGCCGTTTACGGTAGAGGAACGGCAGCAGCTGCTGGAGATGCTGAATGGCACTGGCGACTACGCAGGAATGAGCGTTGATGAACGTCGCAACCTGGCTGAAGACACTTTCCTGCCCCGGCCCAAGCGCATCCTTCAAAGCAACCAGTACACGCTCGATGCCAAGCTCGACATGCCCTATGAGCTGGCTGGTCAGCACATTGCCGTGGTGGGCGCGCAGGTCATTCAAGGTGAGCTGGAAGATGGTGTGTTCGGTATGGAAAGCGGTACTCCCGGTGGCGTTCAGGAGCACAACATGTACTCACTGTTCGCGGAAGACACCTGGTATGTCATTGAGCCTCTGGCCATCACTGCGGGGTTGCGTCTGGATGACCATGAAGTCTTCGGCGATCAGGTCAGCCCCCGTCTGTACGGTGTTTACACCCTGAATGACCAGTGGACGTTCAAGGGCGGCGTCAGCACGGGTTTCAAAACGCCTAAAACAACCCAGCTCTATGATGGGGTCGTAGGCTTTGGCGGGCAGGGCACCATTCCCATGTTCGGTAATCCGGATCTGAAACCCGAAACCAGCACCACCACAGAAATTGCGGCCTACTGGCAGCATCCGAAAGGCCACAACTTCAACATCACTCTCTTCCAGAATGAGTTTGACGATAAGCTCTCTTCTCAACCCTGTGGTGCGGGAACGAGTATTGTCTGTTCCGCCACTGGGGAGTATGAGGATCTGGGTTATTCAACCAGCAACAAAACTGTCAACATTGATAAGGTTGTGATTGACGGTGCAGAGCTTGCCGGCCGCCTGCAGATCCTGAACAACCTGGCGTTGCGTGCCAACTACACCTTTACTGACAGCGAGCAGAAGAGTGGGGCAGAGAAAGGCCTGCCGCTGGGTAACAGTACCAAGCATATGTTCAACGCGACCCTGGACTGGCGTGTTTCTCCGGTGCTGAACGTCTACCTGACCGGTGAGGCGCGCTCCAAGCGGTTCTACGGCACGCACGTCATTACTGATGAGGAGCTGTACTACAAGGGCTATGAAGTGTTCCATCTGGGCGCGGCATACCAGGTAAGCGAGACCGTAACCCTGACGGCGCGAATCAATAACCTGTTCGACCGCGACTTCACCACCTATCAGGCTGAGTTCCGGGACCTGAATGGTGATGGAGACTACCTGGATACCAACGTGGGTGGCAGCGGTCGTAATGAGGCCCTGTACTTCGATGACTACAACAACAAAGACAAGGCCCGTAACTTCTGGGTAAGTGTCAACGTTCGGTTCTGATGTCCCTTCAAAAAAACACCGCCTTTTGGCGGTGTTTTTTTTCATCGAGACATCAAGCGGGCCATGTAAAAAATGATAGTAATGAGAATTGTTATCATTGTAATGGCAAATGATTCTCGTTAATATATGCGCCTCTCACTCCTCGTTGTTCAAGGACTTCTATGAAATCAACTACTGCTCGACACATAGTTTCAAAAAAGCACGCCTCGAACACACGGCTTACTACCACAGCATTATCTTCAGCCTTGCTCCTCGCTTCCTCCGGAATCGTTACGGCTCAGGATCCGGCAGCACCCCGTACTCTGAATACCGTTAAGATCGATGCTGACGCGATTGAAACCTACAAGGCTGATCAGGTGAGCTCACCGAAGTTTACGCAGCCTCTGCGCGATACCCCGCAAACAATTCAGGTCATCACCAGCCAGGTTTTTTCACAGCAGGGTGCTACAACACTGACGGAAGCACTCCGCAACAGTGCTGGTGTGGGAACCTTTTATGCAGGAGAAAATGGCAATACCACCACAGGTGACGCGATCTACATGCGCGGTTTTGATACGTCAAACAGCCTGTTTGTTGATGGTATTCGAGACCTGGGATCTATTTCCCGCGATCTGTTCAATGTCGAGCAGGTAGAAGTGGCGAAGGGACCGGCCGGTACGGACAACGGCCGCAGTGCACCTACGGGTGCCATCAATCTGGTAAGCAAGCAGGCATACCTTGAAGACACCTTCTCAGCCAGTGCAACGACGGGCACAGATCAGCAAAACCGTATCACCGCGGATATCAATCAGACTCTGGCCATACCTGGCAGCGCTCTGCGCCTGAACCTGATGTGGCAGGACAGCGATGTAGCCGGTCGTGACCATGTGAATAACAAGCGCTTTGGTATCGCGCCGTCGCTGGGCCTCGGGCTGGACGGCAGCACCCGTGCCTACGTCAATCTTCTGTATGTGGAGCAGGAAAATATTCCGGATGGTTTTGTACCGACCGTCGGCCTGCCGTACTGGGAGCCGCAACCGGGTCTTGAACAACTGGTTGACCGGCCGGTGAATCCGGAGAATTTTTACGGGATGCGCGACGATCACGATGACGTTACCGCCAAGATGGCTACCCTGCGCATCGAACATGATTTCTCGGACAAGGTGACCTTGACCAACAGCCTGCGCTGGGGTGAGACAGAACAGGATTACCTGCTGACCGCATTCATGGGCACTGGTGCAGTTGATGGCGGTGGCAATCCGACCGGTAATATCCGCTGGACCGACGTCAATGATCTTTCCACTTACACGCTGGCGCGCGGCACCAACACCTTCAAAGACATCAAGAACGAAATCTTTACTGATCAGCTAAATCTGCGCATCGATTTCACCACCGGAAGTATCGAGCACAATTTGAGTACCGGTATTGAACTGACGCGGGAAAAACAGATCAGCTACGGCATAACCTCCACTGGCAGTCGACCTGCTGCTAATCTGTATAACCCTGACTGGAATGACACGGGTGACTTAACCTCATCGCGCAATGGTGCCAACAGTGAAGGGCAGACTGACACAGTATCCCTGTATGCCTTCGACACGCTGAAATTCAATGAGCGCTTTTTAGTGACCGGCGGAGTGCGGGCGGACCGTTACACCACGGAATATCGCAGCGCTGCCATCTGTAACAACGCCACCGGTCGCGGTGCAGTGCCCTGCAACGGCGCCGCCGTTGGCAGTATTGTGACGACTTACGACGGCGAAGCAGAAGATACCTTGGTCAACTGGAAACTGGGTGCGGTCTACAAGCCGGTGGAAGCGGGCAGTGTCTATGTTAATTACGCTATCTCACAACAACCGCCCGGCGGTTCCAACTTCCAGCTCAGCGATTCCGCAAGCAATGCCAACAATCCGAACCTGGACCCGCAAAAAGCCAAAACCTTTGAAGTGGGTACAAAATGGGATGTGTTTAAAGAAACTTTGTCACTCAATCTGGCATTGTTCCGCACCGACATCACCAACGAGATTAATTCCCAGGACCTGGACGATCAGGGCAACCCGACGCAGTCCGGCGAGAAGGTGGTTGAAGGTGTCGAGCTCTCTGTGGTGGGTAATATCTCTGACCGCTGGCAGGTGACCGCCGGTTATACCAGCATGAACACCGAGGTGGAAAACGGCCCGGGAATCACGGCTGACGGTACCAACAACCTGACGTACACCCCGGATGAAGCCTTTACCAGCTGGACCACCTACCGCTTCCCCTTCGGTCTTACCATTGGCGGTGGTGCCCGTTACACAGCGGGCCTGCACCGGGGAACCGACGGTGCAGTGGGAACGCCGGCGGAAACTGAGTCCTACACGCTGGTAGATGCGGTGGTTTCGTACGAGGTTGCGGAAAACCTGACACTGCGGGTGAATGCCTACAATCTCTTCGATGAAGAATATGTAGCATCCATCAACAAGAGTGGTTACCGCTACAATCCCGGTACGTCGCGCACCTTCCTGCTCAGCGCGGACCTTCGTTTCTGACAGGAAGGGTTGTGATTTGCGCGGACTGATATTAACGTCGCGTTTTTTATTGGTGCGCCCGCTCAGTGCGGGCGCGTTTGTTAGGCAAATCCTATGTTAATCCACATACCCGAAGTACTGAGCAAAACCGAGGTGATGGAATGCCGCGAGCGCCTGGCGACAGCGGAATGGGTTGACGGGCGCGCGACGGTTGGCCCACAAGGGGCGCAGGTCAAACGCAATCGTCAGCTGCCTGTGGAATCGCCGGTGGGCCGTGAACTCGGGGAATTGATCCTGCAGCGTCTGTACAGCAGCCCGCTGTTTATGTCCGCAGCCTTGCCGCTGCGTTCAGTGCCGCCCTTGTTCAACGCCTATTCAGGTGGTGAACATTATGGTTTTCACGTGGATGGCGCTGTTCGGCGATTGCCGTTCAATAATCTGAGTTTGCGGACCGACCTGTCCACCACGTTATTTTTAACGGAGCCCGAAGACTACGAGGGTGGAGAGCTGGTGGTGCAGGACACCTATGGTGTCCACGAAGTTAAACTGCCGGCGGGTGATGTGATCCTGTACCCATCGTCCAGTTTGCATAAGGTCGAACCGGTTATTGAAGGTGAGCGCCTGTGCAGCTTTTTCTGGACGCAGAGCATGATTCGGGATGACTGGCAGCGCAACATGCTGCACGAACTCGATTGCCATATCCAGGCGCTGCGTCAGCAGCTGGGTGACTCACCGGGAGTACTTGGCCTGACGGGTCATTATCACAATTTATTGCGGCAATGGGCTGAAGTATGACAGCGGCTGAACAACGACTAAAACCATCCCGGTTCATCTGGCTGGGCACTGTGCGCCAATGGCATTGGATCAGCTCGGCTGTCTGCCTGATCGGAATGCTGCTGTTTGCCATCACAGGAATCACGCTTAATCACGCTGCACAGATTCAGGTGAAGCCACAGATTGAAACCGTTGAAGTCGAGATGCCCGAGGCGCTTTTAGCGCAGCTGGTTATCCCGGAAGAAGACAAAGCGCCGCTGCCGGAAAATCTCGTGCAATGGTTGCAAACGGAATACGCCATTCGCGCACAGGGGAAGATGGCGGAGTGGAGTGAAGATGAAATCTATCTGTCATTGCCGCGTCCGGGCGGCGATGCCTGGTTAACGATTGATATCGCCAGCGGCGAGCTGCTCTACGAAAAAACGGATCGCGGCTGGATTTCCTACTTCAATGACTTGCACAAAGGGCGCAACACCGGCCTTGTGTGGTTCTGGTTTCTCGATGTCTTCGCTGTAGCCTGTATCATTTTCTGTATTACCGGACTGGTCCTTCTGTATCGCCACGCCGGCAGCCGTCCGACCACCTGGCCAATGGTAGGCCTGGGGCTGGTCATTCCGTTATTACTCGCCATTTTATTTATTCATTAATACGTTCACGGAGAGGTTAGTTTTATGCGCTCGCGTTTGTTTGCCCTGTTTCTCACATTGAGCTCAGTTTCCGCCTTTGGCGGCGAGCTGGTGGTATCACTGGAAATTCCGCGGCTGGATGTAGCGGAGTATCACCGTCCTTACACCGCCTTGTGGATTGAAGGCCCGGATAAAAAAATCACCAACCTGGCGGTGTGGTATGACGTAGAAATGAAGGATGACAAGGGTGAAGACTGGCTGAAAGATATGCGGCAGTGGTGGCGTCGCAGCGGCCGCGAACTGGACATGCCGATCGACGGGGTCAGTGGTGCAACCCGCGCGCCCGGCACGCATACTTTAAGTTTTGCCGAGGGCACGGCCCCTCTTGGCAAACTGGCAGCGGGGGAATACACCCTGATGCTTGAAGCGGCCCGCGAAGTGGGCGGCCGCGAACTGCTCAAAATCCCGTTCCAATGGCCACCACAAAAACAGGAAACCCTCAAAGCGCAGGGTAAAACCGAGCTGGGTGCATTTCAGCTGACGCTGAATCCCTGAGCTGAAGATTACGGCAAGCGAAGAGGCTGTTTTTACGGCTTTTTCATACTCATGTTTTTCAACTATCCATACACGACTAATGTTCGCAAAGGAAATTTTTATGAATAAGATCGCAAAAATCGCTTCTGCACTGACGCTGGGATTAACGGTTTCGATGATGGCTCATGGCCACCGTGCCTGGATTGTTCCTGCGTCCACGGTTCTCTCTGGCGAGGATGCCTGGGTAACCTTTGATGCGGCTGTGTCCAATGATATTTTTCATGCTGACCACGCGCCGCTGCGCCACAACACCATCGAGGCGATCGGCCCGGACGGTAAAGCGGTGGAACTGCAGAACGGCAGCACAGGCAAGCATCGCAGCACCTTTGATCTGAATCTGAAACAGCAGGGCACTTACAAAATCTTTTATGCCAGCAATGGCCTGAATGCCCGTTGGGAAACCGAAGACGGTCAGCGCCGCTTCTGGCCACAACGCGGTGTAGCACCAACGCAGGAAGGTTTTGAAAAAGAAGTTCCGAAGAAAGCTAAAAACCTGCAGATTTCACAGGCCTCCCGGCGCATGGAAACTTTTGTGACCGCCGGTTCTCCCAGCACCGAGGTTTTCAAGCCTACCAATGCAGGTCTGGAGATGGTACCGGTCACGCACCCCAATGATCTGTTTGCCGGGGAAGAAGCCGAGTTTTCATTCCTCATTGATGGCAAGCCTGCGGTAGGTGCGAAGATCACCGTTATCCCTGGCGGCATGCGCTACCGTAATGAACAGGCTGCTATCGAGGTAGTGACTGATAAGAAAGGTAAAGTCGCCATCACCTGGCCGCAGGCCGGCCTGTACTGGCTGGAAGCCGAGTACAGCGATAACAAAGGCAAAAAGCCAGCGAAAGAGCGTCGCGGTATGTACGTAGCTACTTTTGAGGTATTGCCGGAGTAACCGTCAATTGTCAAAACAATGTGCAAGCTGTTTTCACAGCGGCAATTAATTTTTAAACTGGCATCCAATGCTAACGCAGAACCCCGCCTCTGGCGGGGTTTTTCTTGAACCGCAAAGGTAAAAACGCGTGCGTGAAATCTCTGCAGCACTGGTGTTGCTGGCATACATAGGCCTGTGCGTTATCTGCTGGCTGCGCTATCGGCGCCGGCAGAACTTCTCTGCGCCGGTTTCCATCATCACCGCAGACACTGTGCTGGTTGCCTACGCCAGCCAGACCGGCAGAGCGGAACAGCTGGCTCATCGTACTGCCGAACAGCTGCGTGAAGCGGGTCTCCGGGCAGAGGTGTTGCCGATGCAACAGGTGAAGGCGCAACATCTGCAGGACGTCCAACAGGCGTTGTTTGTGGTGAGCACCTACGGAGAAGGTGAAGCACCGGATAACGGGGCGAGCTTCAATCGCCGCTTTCTGACAGCAAACATTGAACTCAATCTGAGTCACCTGCGTATCGGAATTCTCGCGCTGGGTGACAGTGACTACCGGCACTTCTGCGGCTTTGGCCACGCCCTGGCTCAAGGACTGCACCGGTTGGGAGCCCACGCGCTGTTTGATCTGGTAGAGGTGGACAAGCAGGACGCAAGCGCGCTGCGCCACTGGCAGTATTATCTGGGGCAGCTGACAGGAAAGAGTCATTTTGCAGACTGGACGCCAGCCAGCTATTCCACCTGGCACCTGCAATCCCGTGAATGCCTCAACCCCGGCAGCACCGCTAATCCAGCGTTTCATCTGCGTCTGGTCCCGGCTTCAGGGAGTATCGAGGCGGAGCAGTGGCAGGCTGGAGATATTGCTGAAATCGGACCCTGCAATTCGCCAACAGCTGTAAAAAATTTTCTGCACGAGCTGGGGCTGGATGGGCAAACGCCGGCGACCGGCGATGCACTGCCCCTGGAACAGGTTCTGATGCGGCGCAGCCTGGCGGATGATCCGGGACTGCTTAACCTTTATCGAGCCATGTCAGCCGAAGAGCTGGTGAAACATCTTCCGGAATTACCCCATCGTGAATACTCCATTGCATCACTGCCTCAGGACGGCACGCTTGATTTGCTGGTGCGGCAGGTGCAGCTGGGGGAGAACCGACTTGGCCTCGGCTCGGGCTGGCTTACGGCCTATGCTCAGACCGGCGATGACATTGCCTTGCGGCTGAGGACAAATCCACGTTTTCATTCACCACGCGATGACCGGCCGATGATATTGATTGGCAACGGCACCGGATTGGCCGGGTTGCGCGCCCATCTGCGTGCGCGGATTCGGGCAGGCCATCTCCGTAACTGGCTGCTTTTCGGTGAGCGTACTTTGGTTAACGATTTTTTCTTCGCCGATGAAATTCTTGCCTGGAAAAAGCAAGGTTATCTTGAGCATCTGGATCTGGCATTCTCCCGCGATCAGGGCGAGCGGCGTTATGTGCAGCATCTGTTGCTGGAGAAGCGAGATCTGGTCCGGCAGTGGGTTCAGGACGGCGCCGCCATCTATGTGTGTGGCAGCCTCGAAGGCATGGCGCAGGGCGTTGATGAGGCTCTGACGTCGATACTCGGTGAAGAAACGCTTGAATCATTAAGTGATTCAGATGGTTATTGCCGTGATGTTTATTAAATGATTTTTTTCCGTGGATAGTGTGTATGCCATTCTTTCTAAGAAAATCCAGCAATCTCCCTAATAGTCTGCGTCAACGGAAGTGGGTGATTCCCGTAGCGTTGATACTGGTGGTGTTGGTGCTCTGGTTGTTGTTGCGCGACAAGGAAGAGGCGGTTACCCATGCAACGGCGCCAGTGGTGCGGGGCAACATCGAAAATCTGGTGACAGCTACAGGCACCTTACAGCCGCGCGATTACGTGGATGTCGGTGCGCAGGTTTCCGGCCAGCTGAAAATTCTCCATGTAGATGTTGGCAGTGAAGTGAAACAGGGCGATCTGCTGGCCGAGATAGACGCAACAGTGTACCTCGCCAAGGTGGATGCGACCCGCGCCCAGTTGCGCAACCAGCGTGCGCAGTTACTGGACCGGGAGGCGCAGTTAAAACTGGCGCAGGTGAATTACACCCGACAACAGAATCTACTGAAAGAAGATGCCACCACGCAGGAAGCCCTGCAAAGTGCTGAGGCATCGCTCCAATCCGCCAAGGCACAGATCACTGCCTTGCAGGCACAGATTCAACAGATTGAATCCAGCCTGCGGGCTGAAGAAGCCAACCTTGAGTTTGCACGTATCTATGCGCCTATGGACGGCACCGTGGTTTCCATCGAAGCCCGTCAGGGACAGACGCTCAATGCAAACCAGATGGCCCCCACATTGATGCGCATCGCGGACCTTTCCACGATGACAGTACAGGCGCAGGTATCCGAAGCCGATATCAGCAAGCTGCGCAAAAACATGAAGGTGTATTTCACCACGCTTGGCGGTGAAGGTCGCCGCTGGTACAGCGAGCTTAGTCGCATCGAACCCACACCAACGATCCTCAACAATGTGGTGCTGTATAACGCTCTGTTTGATGTTCCCAACCCTACGGGTGAGCTGATGACCCAGATGACCACGCAGGTCTTCTTCGTCACAGCAGACGCGCGGGATGTACTGCTGGTACCGATGTCAGCGCTGAATTTTTCTGCACCGACACCGCGTCAAAAACCTGAACAGGCTAAAGCAGAGCCGCGCCGCGAGCAGGCGGGCGAGCCGACGGCGCAGCGACCTCAGCGGCGTGAGCGCGCTGCTGCGCCGGGTGCAGAGCAGGGTCCCCGCACAGCGGTTGTTCAGGTAAAAAATGCGAAAGGTACGATTGAAAATCGCGAAGTAAAAATTGGTGTTACTAATCGCATTCAGGCCGAAGTGATCTCAGGCCTGACGGAAGGCGAACTGGTGGTAACGGGCGTGCAGCAGATGGTTAATAAAGCACCGGCAGACAATGCGCGTCCCTTGGGACCAAGGATGATGCGCTGATGACTCTTTCCGACGTCTTTACCAGCGATACGCCGCTGATTGAACTGCGCGGAGTCACCAAAACCTTTCGCAACGGCGAGGTGGCGACGCAGGTTTTACACGGCGTCGATCTGAAAATTTATCCCGGGGAATTTGTCGCCATCATGGGGGCTTCAGGTTCCGGTAAATCCACCTTGATGAATATCCTGGGTTGTCTGGATCGTCCTACCAGCGGTGCATATTTTTTTGCGGGCCGGGATGTGTCCTCCTTTGAACGTGATGACCTCGCACGGTTACGCCGCGAAGCCTTTGGCTTTGTCTTTCAGAGCTACAACCTGCTGCCGGGTGTCAGTGCCTGTGAAAACGTTGAATTACCGGCGAGTTATTCAGGGATGCCGCCGCAGGAACGGCGCCAGCGGGCGGCAGAGCTGTTGACCTCGCTGGGGCTGGGAGAGCGTTTGCATCATCGACCCAACCAGCTTTCCGGCGGCCAGCAGCAACGTGTTTCCATTGCCCGCGCACTGATGAACGGCGGGCAGATTATTCTTGCCGACGAACCGACAGGCGCGCTCGACAGTCGCAGTGGCAGCGACGTGATTGCTCTGCTGGAAAATCTGTCGGCGCAAGGCCACACCATCATTCTGATTACACACGATGCGAAAGTAGCCGCTCATGCGCATCGACTGATCGAAATTCGTGATGGGGTGATCATCAGTGATCCGGGGCCAGCCGCGGAAAAAGACAGTGAGTCTGCCGCGCCGGACACCGCCAAGACCCTGCGCGGCGAACCCAGCCTGATCAGCGAATTAGTGGCCGCAGGAAAAACAGCGCTGCGTTCGCTATTTGGCAATATCTTCCGTACGGTATTGACGCTGCTCGGGATTGTGATTGGTGTTGCTTCGGTCATCACCATGCTCGCCATCGGTGACGGCGCCAAGCAGGCCGTAGTCGACCGCATCAGCGCCATGGGCAGCAATCTGCTGCTGGTTCGCCCGGGCGGACCCAATGAGCGCGGTGGACGGTGGAGTACCTCATCGCTGGTGCCCGCCGATGTTGATGCGTTAAATACCTTGCCCGATATTCTTGCTGCCGTGCCGGAGCTGACGGGCAGTTACACCCTGCGCTATGAGACAGAAGACCACAGCGCAGAAATCAATGCTACATCCCATTTATTTCCTGTCGCACGTAACTGGACAATGGCAAGGGGTACGTTTTTTACCGAAGAAGATGAGCAGAGTTATGCAACGGTAGCCGTGATTGGTAAAACTGTTGCAGAAAAATTATTTGGCGGCAGTGATCCGCTGGGCCATTACATCATCATCAATAATATTTTGTTTCAGGTGATCGGTGTTGCCGCAGAGCAGGGCGCGTCACCACGGGGGGATGATCAGGATAATATTGTCTTCGTGCCTTACACCACGGGCAGCCTGCGTATATTCGGGCAGACATTTTTACGCAACGTCACCATTGCTGTGGCAGATACGCAAAAGATGTCTGAAGTACAGACAGCCGCGCATGCACTGTTGCTCGCGCGTCACGGTAAGGAAGATTTTCAGATTTTTAACATGGCATCGCTGATCGATACGGTTTCGGAAACCCAGAACACGATGACCATTTTACTGGCGTCCATCGCCGCAATTTCCCTGCTCGTTGGCGGAATCGGCGTCATGAATATCATGCTGGTCAGCGTCACTGAACGGACGAGGGAGATCGGCATTCGCATGGCAACCGGCGCGCGTACCCGGCATATTCTGCAACAGTTTCTGATTGAAGCGCTGGTTGTGTCAGCCATCGGCGGCGTGATCGGCGTGGTGCTTGGATTAGGCAGTGCCGCACTGATTAATTATCTGGGAACGCCGATCTCTTACTCACTGGCACCGGTGGCCCTGGCATTCGGTTGTGCTTTTGCGACGGGTTTGATTTTCGGCTACTTGCCTGCACGCAAGGCTGCCCGCCTTGATCCTGTTGCAGCTTTGGCTACGGAGTAACACGATGAAGCGATATCTATCATTCTTTCATCAGCAGTTTTTGCTGTGGCCGTTACTGATCAGCCTGACAGCCTGCCACACCATCAGCAGCCATGAACGGCCAGCAATTTCATATAGCGACACCTGGCAGAACGCGCCGGAAACCAACACCGATTTGGAAATAAATCGCGACTGGTGGGCGGGCTTTCAGTCGCCACAGCTTAACCAGTTGATTGACGAAGCGTTAACACAAAGCCCGGATTTACGTATTGCAGCAGAACGCGTGCGTCAGGCAGAACTGCAGATGAATTCTGCCGGAGCTTCACTGTTTCCCTCCTTGAATCTCAGTGCTTCCAGTGGGTCGACCCGCAATCGCGACGCGGATGGAGAATGGCAGAAGGGTGAATCGAGCCGCGTATCTCTGGGTGCAAGCTACGAGGTGGATTTATGGGGCCGTGTTTCCGCCAGTGTTGCAGCAGCAGAGGCTGCCTTCAAAGCCAGTGAGTTTGATCATGAATCTGCACGTCTCAGCCTGACCGGTGCAGTAGCCAGCAGCTGGTTTCAATGGCTGTCCTTACAGGCTCGTATCGAAACAGCGCGGGAAAATATCCGCATTGCCCAGCGGGTTTATGACATTGTGGATGTCCGTTACCGCAACGGCGCTGCCACAGCCGCAGATCTTGCCCGCCAACGCACTAATCTGTTGAGCCAATCAGCGGCCTTACCGCCACTGGAACTGCAGGCTCGTCAGACTCGTGCTGCGCTGGCGGTGTTGATTGGCCGGGTACCGCAGAACTTTACGTTATCGGAAGAAGCAATCATGGATATCGCACTGCCGGAGATTGATGCCGGAGTGCCCGCCGACATCATTGTTCGTCGCCCTGATCTGGCCAGTGTGGAAGCTCAACTGCAGGCGGCAGATGCCAATGTCGCTGCGGCACGCGCAGCTTTGCTGCCTGGAGTGCAGCTTACGGCCTCTGCGGGCAAAGCCACCGCCGCATTGTTTTCCCTGAGCAACGCCAGCGATTCCGTCGGCTGGAGCGTGTCGCTGGCGCAAACCTTGTTTGATGGCGGCCGTCTGCGCAATCAGGTGAAGCTCAGCGAGTCACAGCGCATCAGTCTCTTAGAGCAATATCGCAGGACTATCTATACCGCCTTGCAGGAAGTGGATGATGCGCTGGATCGTACGTCAGTCAACGCGGCTCAGGAACAGCGCCAGGCAGAGATTGTGGCCCAGGCTCAGGCTACCCTGCGGTTGACCGAAGTGCGTTACCGCGAGGGCAGTGATGATCTGCTCGCTCTGCTTGATGCGCAACGCAGCCTGTTTCAGGCTCAGGACCAATTGGCCCAGCAGCGGCAGGCGCGCCTGAATGCCGCCGTGGATTTATACAAGGCTCTCGGCGGCGGCTGGCGCCTTGAAGACTAGACTGTTGCGTTAGCGGCACGACCAGGAATCAAACGTCTCGATCAGAGACCTCGTGGAAAACATATTCCACTAACTTGTATGCATTAGCTACAATGTGAGCCATTTCGCAACGGCGTTGAGCGCAGCGCTCCGAATCATAGGCCTCTGAAGTGGTGTGGATATGACAGTTGAGCAATTTGAAACCTGGTCACTCTATATTGGTATTGGTGGATTAATTGCCTTCATGGTGTTTATCGTGTGGGATCTGGCACGTAAATCGAAGGCAGGAAAATTCGGTACGTTTATCCTGTTTCTGGCGCTTGGCCTGGGCCTCCTGGGTTTTATCATCAAGACCGTGCTGGTGGAAATGCTTCAAAAACAATAATGCGCCGCCCATGCGGTAACCTCATCGCAGCAAATCTCGACAGGGCCTCAACGCATGTTTCATTTTTTTGTTCCTGCCTCCAAAGTCCAGAAAGATCGCCAGATTATGCGCGACACCGATGCTAGGGTTGCCAAATACAGCCGCCGTGGCCTGATCCTTAATTTTCTGGTGTTTGCCTTGTGTCTCGCTTTCGGTGATTTTATCGAGCGGGAACACAATCTCGCTGTGGTGCTGGTCGTTGGCCTGCTCCTGGTCACCTTGCTACGCAGTTATTACCTGTTTCGGTTCGATACCCTCTACGCTCGCGCGCCTACTCGCTGGCGCAATCAATACTTTGTAGCCTCCTGCCTTGGCGCCGCCTGGTGGAGCGTGATCCTCGTCAGCTTGACCTGGGTGCAGGGGATGCGCGATGAAACCCTGGTCATGTGGCTGTACTCCGTGGTGTTTTATTCCAGCGTCGCTAACGTATTTGCGCCATACCGCTACTTCCTTACGATCTACCTGTTTATCGGCCAGGTACCTGCTGCGGTAACCGCGATTTTGCTCGGTGATGTAGATGGTTACCTGTACGGCTCCATCATGCTGGTGTTCTTCATCATGATCAGCCATCAGGCCAAGACGACGTCGCTGGCCTATTGGGAAAGATTGGAAGCAAACTACGCGCTGCGCGAACGGGCCAAAGGACTGGAACATGAGCAGCGCAATTCCAGAGCTGCCAACGAATTAAAGAATGAATTTCTGATTAACCTCAGTCAGGAGTTTCGCTCATCCCTGGGCGACATCCTGGAAACGCTTACGCTGATCGACAGCGATCAGATGTCTGAAAAGCAACGTGAATTGCTCACCATGGCGAGCAAGGCGGCTGAGCGTCAGCTGGACCTGGTCAACAATGTCGTGGACTTCTCCAAGATCACGACCAAAAGACTGCAGTTGGAAGAAAGCGTGTTTGATCTGCGACGCACTCTGGAAAGGCTGGTGGAAGAGTTTTCACTGGATGCCCATCAACAGGGCGTTGAGCTTTACTATCTGTTTGATCCGCAGTTGCCGTTGCGGGTAAAGGGTGATGTGCTGCGCCTTGGGCAGATCTTCAGCACCCTGTTAAACCACGCTTTGAAGACGGCGGCGATTGATCACGTATTTATTGAAGCCCGCTTTCATTCGGACACCCGTCAGGAAGATGTGGGCGAACTGCAGATTATCATCAGTGACAGCGAAAGGGCGGCTTCTCCCGGCGAGGCCGAGCGGGCGCCACTGGCAGAAGCGGACGATCAACACACGGGTATCGGCATATCCATCTGTAAAGGCCTGGCGGCGTGCATGGGCGGCAGTGTCCATGTGATGACAAACCGGGAACGTGGACATCGAACGTTCATCAACGTGAAGCTCGGTATTGTCTCCCATGAAGAAAAACGCTTTGGTGCTGAACAGAAGCTGCGGGGCAAGCGGGCACTGCTGGTGGATATGCCGGAAAGCAACGCGATTGCTCTGGCTGACGAAATGACTGTCTGGGGCATGTCAGTTGCAACGGTAAGCGGCCATGAACAGGCGTTAAAAAAGCTGAATTCTTTCAGCAGGAGTCGTCCGGTTGATCTGCTGTTGATCTACAGCCGGTTGAATAACCTGAATGCGTTGGTGCTCTCCAAAGATGTGGCTGCCGATCCTCAGTTTGCCGGCGTCAAACAAGTCCTGGCTATGAGCATCCTCCAAAGCGACACGCCGGAAGTCAAAGCACACCTGGCAAATTATCCGCAGGTATCCTGTATTGAAAAACCGATCATGCGTCGGCGTCTGTATGAAGTTGCTGTCCATAAACTTTTGAATGCACCAGAAGAGTCTGTGGATGTGGTGGTTGGTGGAAAAATAACTAAAGAAGAAACTGCGCCTGTATCTCCGGCCAGGAAAGTTCTGCTCGTCAATGACCATCGTGTTGACCAGATGGTGATATCAGCCATGTTGAAGAAGTCCGGTTGCTATGTTCAGCTGGCGACGACCGGCTCGGAGGCGGTGGAGATACTCGAGAAAGAAAATTTTGACCTGGTCCTCATGGACTACGATATGCGAGAACAGGACAGTCTGCTTGCCGCACAGAAAATCCGCGCAACGGAAAAAGCGCAGAACAGCAGTCGCCATCTGCCGATCATTGCTGTCATCGCTGCTGTTAATGAGGAAGATCAGAACAATTGTCTGACCGCGGGAATGGATGACTTTATCGCCAAACCTATCCGCTACGACGAACTGGAGCTCCGTCTGCAGCGCTGGCTGGGCAGTGAGGATACGGAGACGAGGCTTCCGTAATCATGGGTCACCGGTTGTATTATCATCCATGAAACCGGTTTCGCCTTTCGGGGCATCTCTACGACATTCAATGGTTCGTTTTTCGGGCTTATAGTCATTGTTTATAAATGTAAATCGAGATGCACGCCTTTAAGGCCGCTGCTACACTCCGGCCATATCCTGCTTTGCTCTGGCGCCTTTTTATATGTGGAATAAAAAACCAAGGGTGCAGAAGCCTGCCGCCAGGGTATCCAGCGCAGTCCTTATCTGAATCATGACTTTTCTTACCGGTTGTTGCGCTGGGGCCTTCACGATCTGAGATAGGTGTCCCATGAATAATTTTACGCAAAGAATAACGACCTCACTCGTTACAGGCCTGCTGGCTTGTACCTTACTGGTTTCCTGCGACGAAGCTGAAAAAGATACCCGGGGTACGACGGGTACCAAGGTAAGCGATGCAGCATTTGCCCAGGATATTCAGGGTGCGCGCGTGCTGGTATTTTCCAAGACCAGCGGCTGGCGTCACGACTCTATCCCGGCGGGAATTGCAGCACTGGAAAAGCTGGGGACCGAACACGGTTTTACGGTAGTCTCCACAGAAGATTCGAGTCTCTTTAACGATGCTGAATTATCTACCTATAACGCCATCGTATTCCTGAATACTACTCAGGATGTTCTGAACGAAGATCAGGAAGTGGCAATGGAGCGCTTTATCCAGGCGGGTGGGGGCTTTGTTGGTATTCACTCTGCGGCGGATACGGAGTGGGACGGAGACTGGTACTGGTTTCGTAATCTGGTCGGCGGCGTCTTCAAAAGCCACCCAAACAGTCCCAGTAATGTTCAGCGCGCGCAATTGAATGTTACGGCTCATCAGCATCCGTCGACTGAACATTTTCCGGAAACGTTCAGCATGGTTGACGAATGGTACGACTACCGAGATCTCTATCCTTTCAAAAAAGATCTGTTGATGCTGGACGAGAGTACGTACATCGGTGGCCTGCACGGAGAGTATCATCCGATCGCCTGGTACCATGATTACGACGGCGGCCGATCTTTTTACACTGGCCTGGGGCATACCTCCGAAATTTTTTCCGACAAGATGTTTCTTGATCACCTGCTCGGCGGTTTGAAATATGCCGTAGGTGGAAAACCAAAACTGGACTACAGTCGCGCCCGTCCTGAGCACAATCGCTTTGTCAAAAAGACATTAGTGCAAGGTCTTAATGAGCCGATGAGCTTTGATTTCTTTGCCAACGGTGATGCATTAATCGCCGAGCGTCCCGGTACGTTTAAACTGGTGGACTTCAAGACGGGCGAGATCCGCGACGCTGGCCAGATCGAAGTGGGCTACCACGGGTATTTTGAATGGGGCTTGATCGGCCTGGGTGTTCCGCCGGACTTCGCCCAGACGTCCTGGATTTATGTAGGTTATAACGCACGTAAAGAAGACGGCAGTTACTGGCAGCGTCTGGCCCGCTTCAAGTGGCAGGACCACCAGATTAATGCTGCCTCCGAACAGGTTCTGCTTGAATATCCGATTGAAGAAACCTGCTGTCACACCGGCGGTGACATTGCCTTTGGTAAAGATGGAGAGGTCTATTTCTCTACGGGGGACAACACCAACCCCCACGAGCAGAATGGTTACGCGCCTATTGATATGCGCGAAGACCGTGCACATTTCGATGCGCTGCGCGGGGCAGGTAATACCCAGGATCTGCGCGGAAAAATTCTGCGCATCATTCCGCAGGAAGATGGCACCTACAAAATTCCGACCGGTAATTTATTTTCTGACAGTAATGAAGGACGTCCGGAAATCTATGTCATGGGCGTCCGCAATCCGTTTACCGTCAGGTATGACGGCGATACGGGAACTCTGTTTTTCGGAGACGTGGGTCCCGATGCGAGTCTGAATTCGGAGACTCAGGGCTCACGGGGCTATGATGAAATCAACCGTGTCACTGAAGCTGGCAACTTCGGCTGGCCGTTGATGATCGGGAATAATCAGCCTTACTTCGAATACGATTTTGAGACAGAAAAATCAGGCCGCCTGTTCAACCCCCTGGCGCCCATGAACAACTCGCCGCGCAACACAGGGCTCAAGCAATTGCCGCCTGCGCAGCCGGCGTGGATCTGGTATCCCTACGCTGTGTCCGAAACCTTCCCGGAGATGGGCAGCGGCGGACGTACTCCATTGATTGCAGACCTCTACCGCTCCAAAAATTACCCGGCCAGCAATCATCGCTATCCCGAATACTACGACGGTAAGCTGTTTGTCCTGGACTTCATGCGCAATTGGGTAAAAGTAGTCAGCTTTGACGACTTCGGTCGTATTCAGAAGATCGAACCCTTTGCTCCCCAGATCAACTACACCTTACCGATTGCCGCACGGTTCGCGCCGGATGGCAGCCTCTATGTTCTGGAATACGGCACGGCCTGGTTTACCGGTAACCCGGATTCAGGATTGTCGCGGATTGAATACGTAGGTCCGGGCAACCGTCCCCCAAGTCCGGCAATCACTGTTGAAACTGCCCAGGGAGCAGTACCGCTGGTCACGAAAGTGTCAGCAGCGAAGAGCGTTGACCTGGACGGTGACGACATCAGCTTCAGCTGGACCTCGGAGATGGTAGGCAACTCTTCTACCCGCAAATCCTTGGGTGACAGTGAGACCATCACGGTAAACTTTACCGAAGCGGGAAGCTATCTGGTGCGCCTGACAGCTACAGATACTCACGGCAGCAGTGCGACCGCCGAAACACAACTGGATGTTGGTAACGAACCTGCCAATATCAACATTGTTCTGGACGGCAACAGCTCGTTCTATTGGCCGGGAACCCGCTCGCTGGATTACCGTATCGAAATTACCGATAAGGAAGACGGCAAGATAACAGCGAAAGAGGGTGATGCCAGTAAGGCTGTGGTGCAGTTTGATTTTGGCAGCCTCGACAGTCAGTCCGCCTCGGAAGGGCATCAGACAGCCGGTGCCGCCATCGTCGGCAAGGAACTGGTTGAGGCCAATGCCTGTACGGCTTGCCACCAGGTTGATGCAGCGTCGGTGGGCCCGTCATTCACTTCGGTGGCTGCACGTTATCAGAACGACCCGCAAGGCCTGGCCTATCTGATCAAAAAAATTGGCGACGGTGGAGCCGGCGTGTGGGGTGAAACAGCAATGCCGTCATTTGCGCACCTGAATGAAGATGATCGCAAAGCCTTGGCTACTTATGTCCTTTCTTACGGAGAGACCATTCAGGTCGACAGCTTACCGCTGTCCGGCAAACTCGCGTTGCGTGAGCACAAAATTACTCAGGAGTTGTTCGCGCGGGATGTCCGGATGAGTGGCGAAGAGGCAGCGTTATTTGGCCAGGCTTACACATTATCCGTGTCCTACACCGATAAAGGGGGCGATGTCATCGGGCCCATCACCGTCAGTGAATCGTTGAGCCTGCGAGTGCCACGCTTCCTGCTGACCAGTCTGTTCGACAGAACAACAGTGCCGAATGACTACAAGCTGGGTAACTATTTTCAGCTGAGCACGCTGATGACTACCGCCGGTGGCGGTGCATGGCGAGTGGCGCCTTTAGGTGAGTATGATCTGCGCGGCGTCAAGTCAGTGCTGTTGGGCCGCTGGATGACAAAGACTTCCACAGAGTGGGCGTATGAGTTGAGGATTGACCAGCCGGACGGACCGGTTGTGGCAACCGGTGTGAGCACCGAAACTGAACTCGATGCCTATGCTAAAGAGAGGATAACCTTCAGCGAGGCTGTCGGCAGACATCAGGTCTATCTGGCGGTCCGGCCTCTGAAACAAGGAGATACGGAATTACATCTACTGGATATTTCTTTTAATCAGTAACAAAAAATCCCGGCTGAGAGGCCGGGATTTTTTTATCCGCTGCAGATAGGTTGTCGCTGCTCACCTGCTGTGTACAACCTTACGCAGACTTCGAGTCTTCTGAAAATTCTATTGAAAGCGTGCCCAGATCGGGCAGTGGTCCGAAGGCCGCTCCATGCTGCGTATTTCATAATCTATACCAGCTTCCACGCAGCGATCCTGAAGGTTATGTGAAGCCAGGATTAAATCAATACGCAGGCCACGACGTGGGTTGTCTTCAAAGCCCCGGCTGCGGTAATCAAACCAGCTGAACAGGCTGTGCTCATCGGGCATCAATTCCCGAAAAGTATCTTTCAGTCCCCAGCTCATCAGCTGGGCCAGCCATTCACGTTCCTCCGGTAAAAAGCTGCACTTGCCGGTACGCAGCCAGCGTTTGCGGTTTTCTTCGCCGATACCGATATCGCAGTCCTGGTGCGAGATATTCATATCGCCCATCACCAGTATCTGCTCATCGGGCTTGTGAGCGCTATTGAGGTAAGCAAACAGGTCTGCGTAGTATTTTTGCTTGGCGGGAAATTTGATCGGGTGATCCCGGCTTTCGCCCTGAGGGAAATAGCCGTTCAAGACGGTGATCTCACCACCCAGCGGTGAAGCAAAGACACCGCCGATAAAACGGCGTTGAGCATCGTCGCCATCGTCAGGAAAACCTTTAATCACCCGCAGAAAAGGGTGTTTTGAGAGAAGCGCAACACCATAGTGGGTTTTCTGTCCGTGAAAGGCCACGTGATAGCCCAGGGCCTCCACCTCAGCCAGAGGAAAGTCAGGGTCGTTGACTTTAGTTTCCTGCAGGCCGATGAAGTCAGGTGCATATTTATCCACAATGGCTTTAAGTTGGTGAGGGCGGGAACGAATACTGTTGATATTGAACGAAACGACTTTCATGGCAGTTAGATAATTAGTCAGCAGTTAAAAAAATAAAACCCGGATATCGCTATCCGGGTCCAGTGAGATAATGATGCCTGAGCTAGAAGTTCGCGAGGCGAGTTTTCTCATCCTTTCGTAACTCAAGGATAAAATCAGCCAGGACCTGTCCGGCTTCGTTGAGGAATGGATCATTTGCCGGATCAATTTTTTCCGGTTCGACGTTGACAACCTCCTCACCGTCTTCATCAAGGGTGGCGTCGCTATCCTTGATCTCGGCATAGGACTTATACGGCTCCAGCCCCTTCGCTTTGCGGCGGCGATTTTCCATATCCAGAATCCGCTGTTCCATCTGCTTTTGTTCCTGTTCACGTGTCGCTTTACGCAGAGAAACAGCTTTCTTCGAATTGTTTTCTTCCGCCATTGCTTTCTGCTCGCGCAGGAAGATGAAGTCTGGATCTGTGTTGATACGCGCTTCGTGGCGTTTGTTGATGGCCGGCAGAACAGCTGGGATATCGAAGTATTTTTCATGCTTCACTGCATGGATGCGATCCCAGGGCAGGGCATTGTCGTAACTGCTTTCGCCGACTTCTTCCATGTCGATCAGAGTCGGTAATTGAATATCCGGTACCACACCGCGATGCTGCGTACTCTCACCGGAAATGCGATAGAACTTTGATTCAGTAATTTTTAGATCGCCGTGTTTCAGCGGCAGCAGGGACTGAACTGTTCCTTTGCCAAAAGACTGGGTTCCAATGATGATGCCACGGTTGTAATCCTGGATGGCGCCTGCAAAAATCTCCGAAGCGGATGCGCTCAAGCGATCAACAAGGATGACTACCGGGCCGCGATAAACAGCCGGAGAGTAGGAACGATAGCTGCGTGATATGACTTCATTACTCTGGCGGATCTGGACGACCGGGCCCGGATCAACAAAAAGGTCCGTCAGCGCTGCGGCTTCCTGCAGCGAGCCGCCACCGTTTTCACGCAGATCAATGATCACGCCATCAACGTTCGCCTCGCTGAGTTCACCTAACAGGTTAAAGACGTCACGGGTCGTACTTTTATAATTCGGGTCGCGGTTGCGATAGGCTTCAAAGTCCATGTAAAAGGTCGGAATATCGATTACGCCCACTTTGAAGATATGTTCACCTTCACCCACATTGAAGATATGTTTCTTTGCTGCCTGTTCTTCCAGTTTGACCTTTTCACGCTTGATGCTGATGACCTTGCTGTTGCCTGGGCTGGCTTTGGCCGGCAATACTTCCAGGCGCACGATGGTGTCTTTTTTGCCGCGAATAAGATCAACCACTTCGTCCAGGCGCCAGCCAACGACATCAACCATCTCTCCGGTCGGCCCCTGGCCGATGGCGATAATACGGTCAGCGGGCTTCAGCTCACCTTGCTTGGCTGCCGGACCAGCCGGTACCAGTCGCATAACCTTGGTGTATTCATCTTCGCTCTGCAGTACTGCACCAATGCCCTCCAGCGACAGCGCCATATTGATATTGAAATTTTCGGCATTGCGTGGCGACAAATAGTTGGTGTGCGGATCGTAAAGCATCGTCAACGAATTCATCATCAGGCTGAAGACTTCTTCTGAGTCCTGCTGCTTAACCCGGCGCAATTGATTCTTAAACCGCTTTTCCAGAATGGTTTTACTCTCCTCAACGGTCTTGCCTGTCAGCATGAGGTTGAGCAAATTGAATTTAATACGCTTCTGCCACAATGCGTCAGCCTCTTTCTGGTTGGCTGGCCACTGAGCATTTTTCCAGTCGGTGGAGATAGATTCTTCTACATCAAAGTCATACTTGACGGTTTCATCGGCCAGCTGCGCGAGGATCGCATTCAAGCGCTTCTCTACACGCTCGTTGTAGCGATTGAAGATAGCAAAACCTTGAGTGAGGTCGCCTTTCTTTAAATAATCGTCAAATTTTTTCCGATGCTTTTCAAATTCGTCGATGTCAGATTTCAGGAAGTAATTTTTGGCAGGGTCCAGCGCTTTTAAATAATCCTCAAGAAAACGTGCCGAAAGATCGTCATTTAAGATCTGATTGCGGTAATGCTTCTTTTCCAACTGAGTGACAATTTCGACAGCAGCTTTTTCCTGTTCAGGTGTCTGCTTGAGTGCCGGCAGGGCGAGAGTATTTACACCATAAGTTGCTAAAAACAGAACTAACAGGAAAGGCTTGACAATATTTCTTGAAAAAGCGGTGTACATAGACAAGGGTCTCATGGTTGGGCATGCCGGGTAGCGTCGGTGAAGGTTCACCCAGGCTGTATCCCATCAATACAATCAGTCACTTTATCGGGCAAGTTTCCGGTCTTAAATGCCCCATAAAGCGGTCCTTACTATAGCTCAGTTGGCGCGCCACAGGCCAGCAATACCGGGAACTGGCTGATATTTGCACAGCCGATTTGTTCACAATTATGGCTAATCGAATGATGGCTGGGGACCATGCAAAGCACAGGCTTGTGTATCCGGGAAGATGGTCAACTTGGCCAATAGACCGCGACAGGATTCATAAATTCACTGGGGTGAGACTTCACGGACATACGATGTTGACGATCAGCATCTGCCGGCTAAACCGGGGCCGAGTGCATGTCGGCCGAGACGGCCCTGAGTCTCAGGTGCGGGCTGTGCTGCAGCATGGAGAAATAACTGTCCACCATAGTCTCAGCAGTATTTTCCAGATCAAAGCTGCCGGGCAGGAACAACCAATGGCTGATCAGCCCCATAACCAGGCTCAGCTTGGCAATAGCGGCTTGCTGGGTATCGAGGTCGTCCGGTAACTGTTTGAGCGCAATGGCTTTTTTGAGGCATTTTTCTGTGTGTTGCAGATACTCTATACACGCCGCCTGGCGGCGCAGCTCAATCTGTTTGGTCTCTTCATTGAGCTCACATTTATGCAACAGAATCGTCAGCACCCGTCGCCGGCGGGGATTTCGGGCACTTTCTTTTATGACCTGAACGAAAAAGTCCCGCAGTTTTCCCAGCGGGTCTGTTTCGTTGGGGGCGCTGCAGGCTTCCGAAAGGCTCTCCAGTGGCAGTCTGACCCGATCGGCCATGGCCTCAAACAGATCTGCCTTGTTCTTGAAGTGCCAGTAGATGGCTCCACGGGTCATATTTGCCGCTTCGGCTATGTCCATCAAGCTGGTTTGAGAAAAACCTTTTTCAAAAAACACTTTTTCGGCCGCATCCAGTAACTGACTGCGGGTTTCCAATGCATTTTCTTTGGTTCTACGTGCCATAGCTGAATACCAAGAAGAATTAAACATTCACTTGTGAATGTATATTTGGGGGGAGTTTGTACAGAAACTGGCCGTGCTGTCAAGAACACTTTTAACCTGGGCCGGTATTCGTTAATTTTTGCAAAGGAAGCGGGTTATAAGGGTTTTTTTCCAATTTTTTAATTGCAACTGAATGATCATTCAGTTTTAATGCGAACATTCACAACTGTATGTTTACCCGCATATTTGTCCCCACTTATTTCTCACGGATCACGTTTGGAGAGGTTCACCATGTTGTTACGCAGCAGAAGCCTGACGCTTTTGGCATTAGGAGTTCTAAGTTTGTTTTTGTCCGCCTGTGGCTCCAAAGAGTCCGGCGGTGCCGCGGCCGGGCAGGGACCTGTAGAGGTGGGTGTGGTGACCATCACCACGGCAGATGCTCCGCTTACAGCGGAGCTGCCGGGGCGTACCACAGCGTACCGTCGCGCGGAAGTGCGCCCGCAGGTGACCGGTATTATTCAGAAGCGTCTCTTTGAAGAAGGAGCGGAGATTAAAGCCGGCACGCAGCTGTATCAGATCGACGAAGCAACCTATCGCGCTGCTCATGCTACCGCCAAGGCAGAGCTGGCCCGAGCCGAAGCCAATCTCCTGGCCGCTGAGGCCCGTGAGAAACGCTACAAAGAGCTCGTTTCCGCCAAAGCCATCAGCCAGCAGGATTACGATGATGCCTTGGCCAACCTTGGTCAGGCTCGTGCCAGTGTGGCAGCAGGTAAGGCTGCAGTGGAAACAGCAACAATCAACCTTAAATATACCAAGGTCATGGCACCGATCAGCGGTGTAATCGGTAAGTCTTCGGTCACTGAAGGTGCGCTGGTTACTGCAGGACAGGCTGACGTTCTGGCAATCATCCAACAGCTGGATCCTATTTACGTTGATGTCTCCCAGTCAGTGGATCAGCTGCTGGCGCTGCGTCGCCAGATGATCAAAGGCAACGTTGCCGGTATCGAGGAAGCCAAGGTTCGTCTGGTCCTTGAAAATGGTTCGGTGTATGAGCACGAAGGGGTGCTGCAGTTCTCCGAAGTAGGCGTTAATGAAACAACCGGCACGGTTACCTTGCGCGCCCTGTTCCCCAACCCGGATCGCTTGTTGTTGCCTGGCATGTTTGTCCGGACCGAACTGCAGGAAGGTCTTCGTACCAACGCCATCCTGGTATCACAGCGTGGTGTAACCCGTGACCGTTCCGGTAAAGCTACCGCGTTGGTTGTCAATAAAGATGGCACCGTTGAGCAGCGGCAGATTGTTACCAGCCGTACGCTGGGCGATCAGTGGCTGGTGGAAGACGGCTTGGCTGTTGGTGATCAGGTGATCGTGGAAGGTCTGCAGAAAGTGCGCCCAGGAATGCCGGTGAAAGCGGTTCCCGCCCAGATCGCTGTCAATAAGACCGAGGAGTAATGCTGTATGGCGAAGTTTTTTATTGATCGCCCGGTCTTTGCCTGGGTTATCTCAATCATCATCATGCTGGCCGGTGCGCTTTCTATCGCGAAGCTGCCGGTTGCACAGTACCCCGATATTGCACCGCCCTCGGTGAGTATCCGCGCTACCTATCCGGGAGCTTCTGCACAGACTGTGCAGGATACGGTGATTCAGATCATCGAACAGGGCCTCACCGGTATTGATAACGTGGAGTACATGTCATCGACCAGTGAATCCAGTGGTACCGGTGAAGTTACTATTACCTTCCTGGCTGGTACTGATCCGGATATCGCGCAGGTCCAGGTGCAGAACAAGCTGCAGACCGTCATGCCTTTGTTGCCGCAGGAAGTACAGCAGCAGGGTGTGCGCGTGACTAAATCGTCGGCTGGCTTCCTGATGGTTATCGGCTTTGTTTCTGCCGATAACAGCATGGACAAGTATGATATTGCCGACTATGTGGCTGCCAACGTGCAGGACCAGCTGAGCCGGGTGAATGGTGTAGGACAGATCACACTGTTTGGTTCGCAATATGCTATGCGTATCTGGTTGGATGCCAACAAGCTGGCCACTTATGGTCTGGTAACCAGTGATATTACCGGTGCTATCCAGGCACAGAACGCGCAGATCGCGGCCGGTGAGCTGGGTGGCGCTCCGGCGGTTCCCGGTCAGGAGATCAACTCCAGTATCGTGGTGCAGACTCGTCTTTCGACACCGGAAGAGTTCGGCAACATCCTGCTGCGTGTTAATCAGGACGGATCGCAGATTCGCCTGAAAGACGTAGCCCGGGTCGAACTGGGTGGTGAGAACTATTCATTTGAAACTGAGTACAACAATCAGGCCGCAGCGGGTATGGCCGTTACGCTCGCATCGGGTGCTAACGCATTGGATACTGCCGACGCTGTGCGTGCCAGAATTAACGAGCTTTCTGCGTTCTTCCCGCCGAACCTCGAAATTGTTTACCCCTACGATACAACACCGTTTGTGAAGCTTTCGATCAATGCCGTAGTGAAGACATTGATCGAAGCGATCATCCTGGTGTTCCTCGTGATGTATCTCTTCCTGCAGAACTTCCGCGCAACATTGATTCCTACGATCGCCGTTCCCGTGGTATTGCTGGGAACCTTTGCGGTTCTGGCAGCTTTCGGTTTCTCAATCAATACGCTCACCATGTTCGCGATGGTGCTGGCGATTGGGTTGCTGGTGGATGACGCGATCGTGGTTGTGGAAAACGTCGAGCGGGTGATGGCGGAGGATGGCTTGCCGCCGCGCGAAGCCACGCGAAGATCCATGGAGCAGATTACCGGTGCGTTGATTGGTATTGCCTTGGTGCTTTCGGCTGTATTTGTACCTATGGCGTTCTTCGGCGGCTCTACCGGCGTCATCTATCGTCAATTCTCAATCACCATCGTGTCAGCCATGGCTCTGTCGGTGGTAGTGGCTTTGACCCTGACGCCTGCATTATGTGCGTCAATGCTGAAGCCCGTCAGTCACGGTCATTATGAAAAAGGTGGTTTCTTCGGCTGGTTTAACCGCAACTTCAACCGCGGCACCCGTAAGTACCAGTCCAGTGTAGGCAGCATGCTGAACCGGACCGGGCGTTTCATGCTGATCTATCTTGTGATTGTGCTGGTGCTGGGCCTTATGTTTATCCGTTTGCCGACGTCATTCCTGCCTGACGAAGATCAGGGCATTATGTTTACCCAGATGACCTTGCCCACAGGCGCGACGAAAGAGCGTTCCATCGGGGTGATGGATCAGGTAGAAAAATATTACCTGGAAAATGAAAAAGACACAGTGCGGTCGGTTTTCTCTGTGATCGGCTTCAGCTTCAGTGGTCGTGGTCAGAACAATGGTATTGCGTTCGTTGGTCTGAAAGACTGGAGCGAGCGTAAAGCGGATGGACAGGACGTACACAGCATTGCCGGTAGAGCGATGGGAGCCTTCTCCCAAATCAAGGATGCAATGGTTTTTGCATTTGTACCTCCAGCAATTACTCAATTAGGCACATCGTCCGGATTTAACCTGCAGCTGCAGGATCTCGGTGGGTTGGGGCATGAAGCACTGATGAATGCGCGTAATCAATTCCTCGGATTGGCAGCCCAGGATCCGCGTCTGGTTGGCGTGCGTCCGAATGGTCAGGAAGACAACCCGCAATACAAGCTGGATGTGAATCAGGAGAAAGCCGCTGCTCTCGGGGTGTCCATCGCTGACGTCAACAATATCTTCACTACAGCCTGGGCTTCCAGTTATGTGAATGACTTTATTGATAAAGGCCGCGTCAAGCGCGTGTACGTTCAGGGTGATTCACAGTTCCGGATGGTGCCGGAAGATGTGGGGCGCTGGTATGTGCGCAATAACCAGGGTGAGATGGTTCCTTTCTCAGCATTTACATCGGGCCGCTGGATCTATGGATCGCCACGACTGGAACGCTACAACGGTGTTCCCTCGATCAATATTCTGGGGCAGGGTGCGCCGGGCGTGAGCTCTGGTGATGCCATGCTGGCCGTGGAAGAAATCATGACCCAGCTGCCTCCAGGTGTTGGCTTTCAGTGGACCGGTATGTCATTGCAGGAGCGAGAATCCGGCAACCAGGCGCCGTTGCTCTATGCATTGTCGATCCTCGTGGTTTTCCTCTGTCTGGCAGCCTTGTATGAAAGCTGGTCGGTACCCTTTTCTGTGATGCTCGTTGTGCCTCTGGGGGTTATTGGTGCGGTGTTGTTTGCGATGATCCGCGGCCTCTCCAATGACGTTTACTTCCAGGTGGGCCTGCTGACAACAATCGGCCTGGCTTCGAAAAACGCGATTCTTATCGTGGAGTTCGCCAAGTCGCTCTACGAAGAAGGTATGGATCTGATCAAGGCCACCATGGAAGCTGTACGGATGCGTCTGCGCCCGATCATCATGACCTCCATGGCTTTCATGCTGGGGGTTACCCCGCTGGTTATCAGCACGGGTGCGGGCTCAGGCAGCCAGAATGCCATCGGTACCGGTGTGTTTGGCGGTATGTTATCCGGCACCGTGCTGGCAATTTTCTTTGTGCCGGTTTTCTTCGTGGTTGTGTTTCGTCTGGCGCATCGCTGGTCAGGCAAATCTGAAGTAACGCCAGCCGCAACGGATAAAGATGCTGGAGCGCAGTCATGATGAAGAGTGTTTTAAAACCGCTGATTTGCGCGAGTAGTTTGCTCGCGCTCTCCGCCTGTACCATGGCTCCGCGTTACGAACGCCCTGTGGCCCCGGTGGTGCTGGATCAAGTTGAGCAGGCAGCTACGCAGGCTGCCGATATCGGCTGGCGGGATTTCTACCAAAACCAGCAGCTGCAGACATTAATCGAGCAGGCGCTCGACAATAATCGTGACCTGCGGGTCGCAGCATTAACGGTTGAGCAGGTGCGTGCTCAATATCGCATCCAGCGAGCCCAGCTTCTGCCCTCGATTAATGTGACCGGCAGCGGTACACGGCAACGTGTAGCGGAAGCCGTGTCAGAAACCGGTGAGAGCTATATCGCTGAACAATATACGGCAGGGGTAGGCATTGCTGCCTATGAGCTGGATTTGTTCGGCCGCGTACAGAGTTTGAAGAATGCAGCACTTGAGCGTTACCTCGCCACTGACGAGGCGCGTAAGAGTGCGCAGTTGAGCCTGGTCGCAGAAGTGGCTGATGCATACTTCACCTGGGTGGCTAACACCGAGCTCAAGTCTCTGGCGGACAGCACGTTACAAGCGCGGCAGGATTCTTACGATATGGTCCGGCAGCGCTATGAATCAGGCCTGGCTTCGGAACTGGATCTGAGTCAGGCGGCTACGGCTCTGCATACCGCCCGTGTGGATGCGGCTCTCTATCAGCGGCAGCTGGCGATAAGTTTCACCGCACTGGAAGTTCTGGTGGGTACGCCTCTGAACTCCCAGAATATTCAGGTGGCTTCTTTTGAAGAAGTCATGCTTACCGATCTGCCGACAACAGTCACTTCCGATGTGTTGTTGCAGCGCCCCGATATTCTGCAGGCTGAATACAACCTTCGCGCAGCTAACGCGAATATCGGCGCAGCTCGTGCAGCATTCTTCCCGCGGATTTCTTTGACTGGCAGTTACGGTAATGCCAGCCGGGAGTTGGATAATCTGTTCGACAGCGGGACGCGGGCCTGGAGTTTCACTCCACAAGTTACACTGCCCATCTTTGCCTGGGGTGCCAACGCAGCAAATCTGGATGTAGCCAGACTGCAGAAGGATGTGAATATCGCTGTATACGAAAAAACCATTCAAACGGCGTTTAAGGAAGTACGCGATAGCCTGTTATCTCAGTCAACGCTGGATGCTCAACTGGCAGCGCAACAAGACCTGGTGACGGCTGCAGCACGCAGTTATGAGTTGGCGCAGTTGCGTTACGAACGCGGTGTGGATTCTTACCTTGATGTTCTGGATTCTCAGCGCAGTCTTAATCAGGCTCAGCAGGCCCTGATAAGCATGCGCCTGGCCAAATCCCGCAATCAGCTGACCTTGTATAAAGCACTGGGCGGTGGGCTGCGTGAGGGGTCGACGGACACACAAATCAGTCAGGTCGGTTTTATTGTCAGGTAAATTCTGGGTCTGATCATAATCTTTGCAGTCGGATTGGCCTGTCTGATCCGGCTGCTTTTTTAACAGATCTTTGATTTGACTCTCCTTTGTCGATGACACAGCTGAAAAAAATCTCTTCCGGTTTAATTCTTTTGCACGCAGTGCAGCAGCCGTTTCATTAATAGCAAGAGGGTGAGCGCCATCCAGTACTGGTGCCGGTTTTTTTTATGAATAAACGTGAAGCCATCTTAGACGCTGCTCTCTACCTGCTTGCCCATAAAGGGTTCCATGGATTTTCCATTAAGCAGGTTGCTGAGAAAGCTGGTGTAGCCGCCGGAACGGTCTATCTGTACTTCCATGACAGAGAGGATCTTATCCTGCAGCTGGATGCGCAGATAATGGAACGCACGGCAGAACACATTTTTGCTGATCACGACCCACGCCAGCCGCTGTTTGATCAGTTTCGTCACCTATGGATGGGCTTCTGGCATTTCTTTAAAAGCCATCCTGAGATTTTATTAAGCAAAAACCAGTTTGATCATTTGCCCCCCGAGATGCTGCGCAATCGTTACGCGGATGCCAAAACTACCTTCCATCCGCTGGTGGCCTTTTTCGAAGCCGGGCGTGCGAATGGAGTGATGAAAGACCTTCCTAATGAGGTGTTATTTCCCCTTGCTTTTGAGCATCTGCTGGCATTGGCGCGCAACGACATGATTGGTCTCGTGGACTTCGATGAGGTCATGCTGGAAAATATTGTTCTGGCCAGCTGGGATGCCGTAACAGCTCGCTGATCTCCTTACTCCGGGCGGGACCGCATCCTGGCGGTAATTGGTCGGTCAAAAAATGTCTGGTATGGGTGGCCTCACTTTTATATACTCCCGCCTCTTGTTACTCAGCTTTCTGCTTGTAGGAAGCTTTCTCCGCACTAGCTAACTCAAGTGGCCTTTGGTAGGGGTCACCACTGAAAAGGATGGATCATGCCTGTAATTACTCTCCCCGATGGCTCCAAGCGCCATTTTGATAAGCCCGTTTCTGTTTACGAAGTCGCTGCCGATATCGGCCCTGGTTTAGCGAAAGCCACCATTGCCGGCCGTGTAAATGGCGAGCGCGTCGATGCTCATGACCTGATAACCGAAGATGCTGAGCTGGTGATCTTCACGGCGAAGGATCCAGACGGTCTGGAAATTATTCGTCACTCCTGCGCGCACCTGCTCGGTCATGCGATCAAGCAAATGTGGCCGGATGTAAAAATGGCCATTGGCCCGACCATCGAGAATGGCTTCTACTACGATGTTGATCTCGATCACATGCTGACGGATGAGGACATCGCTGCGCTGGAACAGCGCATGATGGAGCTGGCCAAGACCGAATACGACGTTATCAAGAAAAAGGTTTCCTGGCAGGAGGCCTACGATACGTTTGCCGCTCGCGGAGAGCCATACAAAATCGAGATTCTGGAACGGGATATCCCGCGCGATGCAACGCCGGGCCTGTATCACCATGAAGAATACATCGACATGTGCCGTGGACCTCACGTGCCGAATATGCGCTTTTGCGCACACTTCAAACTGATGCGCGTGTCCGGCGCTTACTGGCGTGGTGACTCAAACAACAAGATGTTACAGCGCATCTACGGGACTGCCTTTCCGGATAAAAAGCAGCTGTCCGCACATCTGCAGATGCTCGAAGAGGCGGTGAAACGCGATCACCGTAAGCTGGGCAAGAAGTTTGATTTTTTCCATCTGCAGGAAGAAGCACCGGGCATGGTGTTCTGGCATCCGCGCGGCTGGACCATTTATTCCACGCTTGAAGCCTATATGCGCGAAGTCCAGCGGAACAATGGGTACAGCGAGATCAAAACGCCTCAGGTGGTGGATCGCACACTATGGGAGCGTTCCGGTCACTGGGATAAGTTCCGGGCAAATATGTTCACGGTCGCATCTGAAGACCGGGATTTTGCGGTAAAACCGATGAATTGCCCGTGCCACATCCAGGTGTTCAATCAGGGCTTGAAGAGCTATCGTGAACTGCCCCTGCGTTTGGCTGAGTTCGGCTCCTGCCACCGCAATGAGGCATCTGGAACCCTGCAGGGCCTGATGCGCGTACGGGCCTTTGTGCAGGACGATGCGCACATTTTCTGTACTGAAGCCCAGATTCAGGAAGAGGTCTCCACCTTTACAGACCTGCTTTATCAGGTCTACGCGGACTTTGGCTTCAGCGACGTCATCATCCGTATCTCCACTCGTCCCGAGCAACGTGTAGGCAGTGATGAGGTATGGGACAAAGCTGAAAAGGCCTTGATGGATGCCCTGCAGACCAAGGGCCTGCCATACGAGCTCTTACCTGGGGAAGGTGCCTTCTACGGGCCTAAGATCGAGTTCTCACTGAAAGACTGCATTGGCCGGGTATGGCAGTGCGGAACTATTCAGGTGGATTTCTCCATGCCTGGGCGTCTGGATGCGCAATATGTGGCAGAAGATGGCTCCCGCCAGGTGCCTGTCATGCTGCACCGGGCTATCCTTGGCTCCTTTGAGCGCTTCATCGGTATCCTGATTGAGCACTATGAAGGATCTTTCCCAGCCTGGCTGGCGCCGGAGCAGGTGGCGGTTCTTAATATCACCGACAATCAGGCAGAATACGTCCGCGAGGTGGAAAAAACCTTGCGGGATAAGGGCTTCCGTGCGATTTCGGACTTGAGAAACGAGAAGATCGGCTTTAAAATCCGCGAGCACACAATTCAGCGGGTTCCCTACCTGCTCGTCATTGGCGATAAAGAGGTTGAAAATCAATCTGTTGCAGTTCGCACAAGGGACGGAAACGATCTGGGTGTAATGAGTCTTGATGCCTTTGTCGACCTGCTGGCTGCTGATGTGGCTCGCAAAGGGCGCCTGTCATCCTGACTTGTTTCCATTAATGAACTGGAGATACAACTATCAAACGAGATAACGCTACCGCGAATAAAGGTAATTCCAAGAAGGCGCGGATCAACGATCAGATCGAAGCAAAAGAAGTGCGCTTAATCAGTGCAAGTGGTGAACAGGTTGGTGTCGTTCCCTTGTCTGAAGCCTTGGCCCAAGCCCAGGCGGCAACCCTTGACCTGGTAGAGATTGTTGCTGATAGCGACCCCGTGGTCTGTAAGATCATGGATTACGGTAAGCATCTGTTTGAATTGAAGAAAACCAAGGCTGCTGCCAAGAAGAAACAAAAGCAGCAGCAGATTAAAGAGATGAAATTTCGACCAGGGACGGAAGAGGGGGACTATCAGGTCAAACTACGCAACCTGATGCGTTTCCTTGAACACGGGGACAAGGCCAAAGTGACGTTAAAGTTCCGTGGCCGTGAGCTGGCTCATCAGGAGCTTGGTATGGAAATGATGCAACGCATCGAGCAAGACCTGATTGAGATAGGTACTGTAGAGCAGGCGGCCAAGATGGAAGGTCGTCAACTGACTATGGTAATTGCCCCGAAAAAGAAAAAGTAACCGGGCTTTTAGCTGCCTCAGGCTACTTAAAGAGACGTCGCCATACTCCGTAGTTTGGTGTATGGCCAGCAATACTGCGATGTCTCACATTAATCACTATGAATGCGGAGTTTTTTCCCATGGCAACAAAAGCTAAAGTACATAGCGGCGCCTCCAAGCGCTTCAAGAAGACCGGCGCAGGCTATAAGCACAAACACGCCAACAAGAGCCACATCCTGACCAAAATGACCACCAAGCGTAAGCGCCAGCTGCGCGGCACCAGTATTGTTGCTGAGGCCGATGTACCAGCTGTTAAGCGTATGCTTCGTGCCAATTAATCTTGGCTTAACCGAGAATTTTGAGAGGATTGAAATATGGCCCGTGTTAAGCGTGGTGTAGAGGCGCGTCGTCGTCACAAGAAAGTTTTAAAAGCTGCGAAAGGTTACTATGGTGCACGTTCACGCGTATTCCGCGTAGCCAAGCAGGCGGTTATCAAAGCTGGTCAGTATGCTTATCGTGACCGTCGTGTTAAGAAGCGCAACTTCCGCGCTCTGTGGATCACTCGTATTAATGCCCAGTCTCGCGCTGAAGGCATGACCTACAGCCAGCTGATCTCTGGTCTGCGGAAAGCCAACATTGTGCTTGATCGTCGTGTTCTGGCTGATCTTGCTGTATACGATAAGGCAGCTTTTGCTGCAGTTGTTGCGAAGGCTAAATCAGCTCTGGCTGCTTAATCGTCCAATGACTGTCAGGTGTTTCTCCGGAAACACCGATGCGAACGCGATGAAAGGGAAGGGGCTTATTGAGGTTCCTTCCCTTTTTTATTGTCCGGGATGGGCATGATTTGCGGGTAGATGGATATGCAGGGGTAGCGATATCAGGATGGCGCGCCTTACCGTGAAGGCAGGGAGTTGAACGTATTTCCCATAACAACCCTATTGTGGAATGACTGATGGATAACCTGGTTGCGCTCACTGAAGCGGCACTCAAATTGGTAGCAGAGGCGCAGGATCTGGCGACTCTGGATAATGTACGAGTTGATTATCTGGGTAAGAAAGGCAGTGTCAGTGCCTTGATGAAAAACCTGGGTCAGCTGTCACCGGAAGAGCGTCCGGCGGCTGGAGCAGAAATCAATCAAGCCAAAGATAAAATCCAGGAGGCTATTGCTCAGCGTAAAGCGGCTCTGGAGCAGGCACAGATAGCGGCAAAACTGGCCAATGAGGTGGTGGATGTCACGCTGCCCGGAAGAGGGGAGCATGCCGGTGGCCTGCATCCGGTCACCCGTACACTGCAACGTATTGAGGAAATCTTCACAGCGGTAGGTTACAGCGTGGAAGTGGGTCCCGAGATAGAAGATGATTACCACAACTTCGGCGCCCTCAATATTCCTTCTCATCACCCGGCCCGGGCGATGCACGATACCTTTTATGTCAATGACAATCATGTATTGCGTACACACACCTCGCCGGTCCAGGTACGCACTATGGAGAATCAGCAACCGCCTATCCGCGTCATTTGTCCGGGGCGGGTATACCGCTGCGATTCGGATCTCACACATACACCGATGTTCCATCAGGTAGAAGGCCTGGTGGTTGATAAAGACATCAGTTTTGCGGATTTAAAAGGGACAGTAGATCAGTTCCTTAAAGCATTCTTTGAGGCGGACGTTCCGGTTCGTTTCCGCCCGTCCTATTTTCCTTTCACTGAGCCTTCCGCTGAGGTAGACATTCAATGTACCCAATGTCATGGCAAGGGCTGCCGCGTGTGCAAAAACACCGGGTGGCTTGAGGTGATGGGGTGCGGAATGGTTCATCCGGAGGTGTTCAAGTCATCTGGCGTAGATACTGAGACCTATACCGGCTTCGCTTTCGGAATGGGGGTGGAGCGCCTGGCGATGTTGCGCTATGGGGTCAATGATCTGCGCTTGTTCTTTGAGAACGATCTTCGTTTCCTGAAGCAATTTTAATTGAGCAGCCGCAGCCCTTGGCTGCGGAGATAAAAACTAGAGACTAGCAGCTAGCTCCTAGAGACTGAATACTATGAAAGTAAGTGAATCCTGGTTACGCGAATGGGTTAATCCGACAATCTCCACGGATGAATTGGTGGCGCAGCTGACCATGGCTGGGCTGGAAGTGGATGGCGTGGAATCAGTTGCCGGTGAATTTACCGGGGTTATTGTGGGTGAGATTGTTGCGGTAGAGCAGCATCCTGATGCTGATAAGCTGCGTGTCTGCCAAGTGGCTGGTCTGGCAGAAGGGCCGGCACAGGTTGTCTGCGGAGCACCTAATGCGCGCGTGGGTATCAAGGTTCCTTTCGCAACGATTGGCGCAAAGCTCCCGGGTAACTTCCAGATCAAGAAAGCAAAATTGAGAGGGGTGGAATCCTTCGGCATGTTGTGCGCTCAGACAGAGCTGCAGGCTGGCGAGGATGACAGCGGCTTATGGGAGCTGGCGGCAGATGCCCCTGTCGGTAGTAATTTACGTGAGTATCTCCATCTTGACGACAAGCTGATCGAGGTGGATCTCACCCCGAACCGCAGTGATTGCCTCAGCGTGAAGGGCCTTGCCCGGGAAGTCGGGGTATTAAACCGCCTGCCGGTTCAAGCACCGAAGATTCAGGCGGTGTCGCCGACGCTGGCGGATACCTTTCCTGTTCATCTGGAGGCAGGAGTCGCCTGTAGTCGTTATGTGGGCCGGATCATCCGCGGGATTGATATATCCAAACCTTCACCTGCCTGGTTGCAGGATAAATTGATTCGGGCTGGCCTGCGTTCCATTGATCCAGTAGTGGATGTTACCAATTACGTGCTGATGGAGCTGGGGCAGCCAATGCATGCCTTCGACTTCCAGAAGCTTGAGGGGGCTCTTCATGTTCGCCTGGCGAAGCAGGGGGAGCCGCTGGTACTGCTGGATGGACAGGAAGTCAAATTAAACGATGATACCCTGGTCATTGCCGATGCCCAGCGGGCGCTGGCTATTGCCGGGGTTATGGGAGGGAGCGCCACTGCAGTCAGCGAGACGACGCGCGATATCTTCCTGGAAAGTGCGTTTTTCGACCCAGCGTCCATTGCCGGGCGGGCTCGATCCTACGGTTTGCATACCGATTCTTCCCACCGCTTCGAGCGGGGCGTGGATTATGAGCTTCAGGTAGAAGCCATGGAGCGTGCCACGGCGTTGCTGCTTGAGATAGTAGGTGGTGACGCGGGGCCTTTGATTCAGGTGACCAATGAACACCTGCCACAGACGCGTCAGGTCAGTTTGCGTCGTGCTCGGATTCAAAGCGGTCTCAGTCTTGATATAGCTGATGCTGAGGTTGTAGATATTCTGGGACGACTGGGTTTGTCACTCATCAGTGAGACTGCAGAAGGATGGAGTTTTTCAGTACCTTCTTATCGTTTTGATATCGCCATTGAAGCCGATCTGCTGGAAGAGCTGGCCCGCATCTACGGTTACAACCGTCTGCCAACGCGGAGTCTGGCCAAACCTCTGGCTATCCAATCGCACCCGGAAGTAGTGCAGGGCTTACCTGCCGTCCGGCGTCACTTGGTAGCTCGTGGCTACCAAGAGGCTATTACTTATAGCTTCATTGAGCCTAAGCTAGCTTCCTTATTTGAACCGCAGGTTCAACCCATTGAGCTTCGTAATCCTATCAGTGCGGATATGTCAGCCATGCGCCCCAGCCTTCTGCCGGGCCTGGTAAACGTCCTCAGACATAACCTCAATCGTCAGCAGGAGCGTGTCCGTCTCTTCGAAAGTGGCTTGCGCTTCCTGCCTGCGCCAGACGGGTTCAAGCAGCAGGCGATGCTTGCGGGCCTGATCTACGGTCGCCGTTCTCCCGAAATCTGGTCAAACACGGCCGAGTGGGTGGATTTCTTTGACCTGAAGGGGGATTTGGAATCCTTGCTTGGTATAACAGGGAATGCCGCCGCGTATACCTTTAAGCCGGCAGAGCACCCTGCCTTGCACCCTGGACAGACAGCAGGCATCTACTGTGGAGAGGAATTAAAGGGCTATCTGGGAGCCTTGCATCCGACTCTGCAACAACAGCTGGATATTCCTAAGGTGACCTTCGTGTTTGAGCTGGCGTTGGATGCTGTGTTAGCGGCGCGTATCCCTGGCTTCAAGCCTTTGTCACGCTTCCCGGAAGTGCGGCGGGACCTGGCGGTTCTGGTTGACCGTAACCTGAGCGCGGATGTGCTGCTTGAAGCGGTCAAAAACCAGGCCGGAGAACACCTTGTCGAGTTAAAGATATTTGACGTATATATGGGCAAAGGTATTGATACACATAGAAAAAGTGTCGCGATGGGGTTGACCTTTCAGCATCCTTCACGCACTCTTACAGAGGATGAGATCAGCGCCTCTATAAACAATGTTGTTCGATATCTGGAGGCAAACTTTGCAGCCACCCTCAGATAGGGATAATAAATATGCCGGATGGTGCTCTGACGAAAGCAGATTTGGCCGAGAAGTTATACGAAGATCTCGGCCTGAATAAACGCGAAGCCAAGGAGCTTGTTGAACTCTTTTTTGAAGAGATTCGTCACGCTCTTGAAAATAACGAACAGGTAAAGTTATCGGGCTTTGGAAATTTCGATCTACGCGATAAAAGTCAACGCCCTGGGCGTAACCCAAAGACGGGAGAGGAAATCCCAATCAGTGCGCGCCGGGTAGTGACTTTCCGCCCGGGACAAAAACTCAAGGCCAGAGTGGAAGCATATGCTGGAACCAAGTCATAACGACGAACTGCCGGTTATTCCCGGCAAGCGCTACTTTACCATTGGGGAAGTCAGTGAGTTATGCGCTGTAAAGCCTCATGTGCTGCGTTATTGGGAACAGGAGTTTCCCCAGCTGAAGCCTGTTAAGCGGCGTGGTAATCGCCGTTATTATCAGCGACAGGATGTATTGACAATCCGCCAGATCCGCACACTGCTTTACGATCAGGGTTTTACAATCGGTGGCGCCCGTTTGCAGATGAGCAACGACTCGCAACCTGGTGATTCCACCCAATTCACACATTTGGTTTCGCAGATGATTGTGGAGTTGGAGCAGTTACTGGATGTATTGAAAGCCAGATAATTTCAACGTCATTGCAGTTGCAATCTCAATAAATTGCGGTATTATGCCGGTCCCTCGCAGCAGTGATTCACGTCGCTGTTGCATCATCAGGTTTTGATGTCTTGTCGGAGCGTAGCGCAGCCAGGTAGCGCACCATACTGGGGGTGTGGGGGTCGTGGGTTCAAATCCCGCCGTTCCGACCATTTCTTTTCGCTTTTCCTCCCATTGATTATCTAAAATTTTTTAATTCTCCTCTGCTTTTTCGCTACTGGCACAATCCAATCAAAGTGCTACTATGTAGACCTTTAGTGCCGCCCCGGTGCGATCTTTAAAATAACAAGAGGTAGACTTGTGTCAAAACAATTAATGATTTACGAAAACATTCAGCCACTATCTGACAAACACCGTACCTGGGCGGTTAATGTGTCCAGCTATGACTTTGCCGCTCATCTGAATTCTTCTCCACTGCTGGCAACTGAAATTCCTTTCGCCGCGGGTGAATATCCGATTATCTTCTCCGCAACCGCAACAGAAGGTGAGTACCTTCCACTGGCTGTAATGGGGCTGAAAGAAGGACAGAATTTATTTATCGATGATAATGGCAGATTCTCTGCGCGTTATATTCCCGCGTTTATCCGTCGTTATCCTTTCGTGTTGGCAGGAGCAAAAGACGCAGAAACCTTAACCCTGTGTATCGACGAAGCCAGCAAGGCCTGTATTCCAGACGGCAGCCAGGGTAAGCGTTTGTTTGAAGAGAATGGTGAACAATCACCTCATCTTAAAGAGGTGGTGGAGTTCCTCAAGGATTATCAATACCGCGCAGAGATGACCAAAGCATTCTGCAAGAAGTTGCATGAGCTGGATCTGCTGGAGCCAATGCAGGCGACTATCACGTTCAAGGAAAATCCGGCGGCCAATATGAACCTGACTGGTTTCTATGTGGTGAAGCGCGAAAAATTGAAGAAAATCAGCGATGCTGATGCCCTTGATCTGTTCAAGAAAGATGGTCTGGAACTCATCTATAGCCATATGCAGTCATTGTCTAACCTGAATGATCTAATCAGCCGTATGTCAGGGCAATTGACGGAAAAAGCATAAGCTAAGGTTTATGTGCATATAAAAAAGCCGGACTAATGTCCGGCTTTTTTATTGGAAATTGGAAAGTGAATTAACAATATTTAATGAGTTTGTCTTGTATCCCGCGTTTTCGCATTCAACTGTTTGATCTTGCGCTCGGCCGTTAAAAAGGCATCACGTACTGCTACATGAATGGATTCGTCATCCCGCGCTACAGCCACAGAACCACCTTTCACGTCGAGTTCAATCGACGCTCGATACTGCTTGCCTTTGTGCTTGTGGTTATGGGGTGTGTCGAGAACTACCCGGCTGTGGATGATTTGATCGGTAAAGCGGTGGAGCTTTTCAGCCTTTTTGGAGATGACTTCGTTAAGTGCAGCAGATGAATCCAGATCACGATAAATGACATCGACTACAGGTTTCATTCGTTAACCTCCTTAGCGGTGCGATGAGTAGGAGCTCGCCAATAACCCTGGAGTACCTAGATCCGCTACGGGATCTAAATCGACGGATTTTCGAAGCTCCCAGTACTTATATTGATACTTCTTTAGAAAATATCAAGATAAAGTAGCCGCTTTTCATAAGAACATTTTCGTATGAAAACGCCGGAATTGAAGCTTTAGCCCTTGTTGATGATGTTTGCAGCAATGGTAATAGCCCGTGCTGGCTGGGGTTCCCTTCTGTAATAGATTTCTCCTAATGGGGTTTGTCAGGCTTTATGTATCCCAATTAAATTTTTTATTCCTCAGACTTGAAAGCTGTTTTTCCAGCCTTATCTAATCCTTGCAGTCGCTCTACGAGGACTGCAATTTTCCATGACTTGATCTGTTGATAAGTCGAATTTTATATTGCTCCTATGAGGATATATGCATGCGTAATTTTGATTTTTCTCCACTTTACCGCTCCGCCATTGGTTTCGATCGTATGGCCACGTTGCTCGACAACCTGAGTCGTGCCGAGCAGACGCATCCGAGTTACCCACCGTACAACATTGAATTAACCGGTGAAGACCAGTACCGCATTACCATGGCGGTTGCAGGTTTTGACCGGGATGAACTTAACATTGAAGTTAATCAGAACAATCTTACTATCTCCGCCAGTAAGCAGGCTGATGAACAGCCACGCACTTATTTGCACCAGGGTATAGCTGCGCGCAGTTTTGAACGGCGCTTTCAACTTGCGGATCATGTGCAGGTCAAGTCAGCGACAATAGAAAATGGTTTATTGCACATTGATTTGCAGCGAGAAATTCCTGAAGCAATGAAGCCTCGTACCATCCAGATTAATGCTGGCAAACCCCAGGAAAAATTGACCGCGGAAACACGCGCAGATTCTGCCGCTTAATACGTTCAGTAAGTGAATCAAAAATCGGGCCGCAGGGCCCGATTTTTTTTAAGATCGTTGATCGCTGCTGAATAATTTGGCTCGCACGGTTGCGCGATACTCTTTAGGTGTGGTGGCCAATTGTTTTTTAAAGAGTATCGTAAAATATCCCGCATCCTGGTATCCCACCTTTTCTGCAATTTCGTTAATTGAAAGATTACTGGTTTTTAATAAATCACGTGCAGTGTGGATGCGAATTTCCTGCAGGTGTTGTAAAGGCGTCTGGCCCGTCGCTATTTTGAAACGGCGATTTAACGTTCGTACGCTTAAACCAAACCGTTCGGCAACCTGCTCAAAAGAAATGTTCCGGTGGTAGTTATCCTGCAGCCAGATTTGGACCTGCACAATATCTTCATCGGGGTGGCGGCTGTGATCCTGTTCGAAGTAGCCACTGCTCTCGTAGGAACGTCGGATTTCGTGAGAAAAATGGCGTTCTACGTGGCTTGCGATCGCTTTGCCCATTAAACGGTGAATAAAATGAACCGTCAGGTCTGCCAGTGAATTGACGCTTGCTGAGCAATAAAGATTACCGGCCTGAGTAATGAAATATTGCCGCTTCAAATCCACTGCCGGGTAGTCACGATGAAATTGGTCAAAATAATGCCAATGAGTAGTCGCTGGCTTTCCATCTAATAAACCCGCTTCCGCCAGAAAACAGCATCCCGTGCCCACTGCGCTGATCAAGGCTCCGTTTTGATATTGATCGCGTAACCATTCAAGCAGGTAGCCGTTTCGTCTTATAAGCGGCCGAGGGTTACGCCATAGGCCGGGCAGGTAAATGATGTCATTATCAGTGGCATCTTCCAGGGCACAGTCGGGGCGCCAGGCGAATCCAGAGCGTGTGACGACGGGCTCAGCATGTACTGCAGCGGTGCGCAGCTTAAGGTGGGGGGCGAGTGACTTTCTTCCGCGGTGGGCCGCACTTTCCGCTGCTAACAGCATTTCCATCGGCAAGGTGCTACTGGTCGCCAGCATGTTTTCGCACAGGAAGAAGGTGATCTTAGTTGTATGGCTGCTAGGGGGGCTCATGCTGCGCGTCTCCTTTGTTGGCCGAATTATCTTAGATATTGGCCAAATCAACAATAACACTTGATCCCCATAGTAAATACACTTTGCTCCATTCTGGCACTCACATGATTGCAGTATTGGAGTTTTCTATATGCCCCTTGCATCCCCTTCACGTCTACCTGTCATTGTTGGCTTCGGCGGTTTCAATGCTGCCGGCCGGGCTTCGGCGCATCACGCCTATAGGCGAATGGTTATTGAGAGCCTGCCTGAGAAGGATCGTCAGGAAACAATTGCTGGTCTGGCGGTGATGATGGGTTTGGTGGGAATAAGCGACGGGCAATATATCCGGATAGAAAATGACCAGCCTTTAACTCTGGGCGAAATCGAAGCTGAGTTTGGCTCCGCGGTGATGGATGGTACGTTGATCCGTCGAATTGAACGGACTTTCTTCGACGTAGATGCGGCCCATTGGCAGAAAAGCGCGATTTTGAATCCGGATAGCGGGCCGCTGGTATTTGAAATGAACCGTCGAGACCTGCCAGAGCCGGTTCCTGATACCTGGACGGTGGAGGAGTTGGAATCCGGTCGTGTAAGAGTGGCTGTAGCCGACAATCTGACGGTTAAGCTTGATAGCTATCGGGATATGCCGGTTAAGTCTGCGGGCCAATTGCCTCGTGGATTCAATCCCGGCTCGCTTTATAACTCTCATTTCCATCCCCGTGCTTTGCAGCTGGCTGTGGTTGGCGCCTCTGATGCGGTGCGCTCCATAGGGGTTGAATGGTCCAGCATTGCCAATGCCGTTAAACCGGATGAGATAGGTGTTTATGCCAGCAACGTCATGAGCCAGATGGACGACAATGGCTTTGGTGGTTTGTTGCAGTCGCGTCTGAAGGGGAGTCGGGTAAGCACCAAACAATGTCCGCTGGGTTTAAGCAGTATGCCCGCTGATTTTGTTAATGCTTATATTCTTGGCAGTGTGGGGCACACGGGAGCGATAGCTGGTGCCTGCGCCTCTTTCTTATACAACTTGCGTGCTGCTGTTGAAGATATATCCAGCGGCAAGTGTCGGGTTGCGGTTGTGGGTAACGCCGAGGCGCCCATCACGCCGGAAATTATTGATGGCTACGCCACCATGGGTGCACTGGCCAGTGAAGATAAGCTGAAAAAGCTGGACGGCTCCGAAACAACAGACCCCCGCCGTACGAGCCGGCCTTTTGGTGAGAACTGCGGCTTTACCATTGCTGAAGCCAGCCAATATGTTGTCCTGATGGACGATGCCCTGGCGCTGGAGTTAGGTGCTGATATCCATGGCGCCGTCAGCGACGTCTTTATTAATGCGGATGGGTTCAAAAAGTCTATCTCAGCGCCTGGGCCGGGTAACTACATCACCATGGCAAAAGCCGTTGCAGCTGCACGAGCTATCCTGGGGGATGAGGCGATCCAGCAGCGCTCTATGGTGCAGGCCCATGGTTCCAGTACCCCGCAAAACCGCATAACGGAATCACAGATTTTTGATCAGGTGGCGAGGGTATTTAATATTGAGCAATGGCCTGTTTCGGCGGTGAAGGCCTATGTGGGGCACTCCTTGTCGCCAGCCAGTGGTGAGCAGCTGATTGTATCGCTGGGGATTTTCAAGTACGGCATAGTCCCAGGTATTAAAACCATTGATAAGGTTGCAGAAGACGTCTTCTCTGAACGATTGCAGTTTCCATTGAAAGACATGAAGAGGGAAACCCCCTTTGATGTGATATTCCTGAACTCCAAAGGGTTTGGGGGCAACAATGCGACAGCGGGCGTTATAGCACCTCAGGTGGTGGAGAAGATGCTGGCCCGTCGCTATGGGGCGGAACAGATGGAGACGTACCTGCGTCGGCGCGAAGATGTTCGCGCCAGAGCTGCTGCCTACGACGCAGCCGCGCTTAAAGGGGACTTCCAGACCATTTATCACTTCGGCGAGGGACTGATTGACGAAAGTCAGATAGCCATTGATGATGCTTCGGTCAGTCTGCCGGGCTACGAGCAGGCCATCGATCTCACGTTTATTAACCGCTATGACGATATGATCTGACGGTTTTCCAGGTACGGATGGCGCGGGCAGCGATAGGTTGCCCGCGGCTGTTCCCCAGGCTATACAAAGCTGATCCTTTCCCTTAGAATACCGCGCCTTTCGTGGCACTCCGTGCCCATGACACTTTTAACCAAGGTACCGCCTAGATCGGTACTGAATTTTTCTAACAGGAAGAAGACCTCAATGGTAACTATTCGTCTGTCTCGTGGCGGTTCCAAAGCACGTCCGTTTTATCATCTGACTGTAACCAACAGCCGCAGCGCCCGTAATGGCCGGTTTATTGAGCGTGTGGGCTTTTTCAACCCCGTTGCTCGTGGTCAGGAAGAGCGTCTCCGTGTTAACACTGAGCGTCTCGAACACTGGCTGGCTCAAGGCGCCCAGATGAGCGAGCGTGTAGCTCAGCTGATTAAAGACAGCAAAAAAGCTGCCTAAGCTGCTTGCGCCCGATGAGCGATGTTAAATCATTGGATTTAGTCAATATTGGGCGTATTACGGCAGTTTATGGTGTTAAAGGCTGGGTGAAGATCCACTCTTACACCGAGATTGCCGAAGATGTATTTGCTTATAACCCTTGGTGGTTGAAAACCCCCCACGGTGTTAAGCAGGTCGAGGTTGATGAAGCTCGTCCGCACGGCAAGGGGTTTGTCGCTCATATCAAAGGTGTCGATGATCGTGACCAGGCAATGCTGATCACGAAAATTGATATCGCTGTGGACCGCAGCCAGTTGCCGGAACTCGACGAAGGTGAGTATTACTGGAGTCAACTGGAAGGACTGGCGGTCATCACCACCTATGGTGGTATGTCCCAGCGGTTGGGGCGGGTAAGCAAGCTGTTGGAAACCGGTGCAAATGACGTTCTGGTTGTTCAGCCCGATGACCAGAGCATTGATCAGCGCGAGCGCTTGATCCCTTATGTGCCCGATCAGTTTATTCTCAGGGTCGATCTAAGGACCCGGGAAATGCAGGTGGATTGGGATCCGGAGTTTTAGTGAGCAGAGGGTTGTGTGGTGCACCTTGAACAGCAGCCTTCTATCTCGACCGAGGATCATCCAACCGAGCACGCAGGTGGGGTGGTTCCGCTGAAAATAGCTGTCATCACGCTTTTTCCAGAGATGTTCGATGCTATTACCCGGCACGGCATTACAGCCAGAGCGGTAAAGCAACAGCTGATTTCAATCAACTGCTGGAATCCGCGGGACTTTACATCGGATCGTCACAGTACAGTAGATGATCGCCCCTACGGAGGCGGTCCCGGTATGGTGATGATGATTCAGCCTTTGCGGGACGCTATCGAAGCCGCTAAGGCCTGGGCTGGCAGTGAGAGTAAAGTTATTTATCTCTCACCCCAGGGGCGGCCCCTGAACCAGAAAGGGGTAACGGAGTTAGCGCGTTACCCAAATATGGTTTTGATTGCCGGACGCTACGAAGGTATTGATGAACGGCTGATCCAGATGATGGTGGACGAAGAGTGGTCCATCGGGGATTACGTCGTCAGTGGCGGTGAGCTGCCGGCCATGGTTCTGATTGATGCAGTGACCCGGTTGATACCGGGGGCTTTGAATCACGCTCAGTCGGCCGAACAGGATTCCTTTACGGACGGCTTGCTGGACTGCCCGCACTATACCCGTCCGGAAGTATATGAAGATATGCGGGTGCCGGATGTATTACTGTCCGGTAACCACGAAGAGATTCGGCGCTGGCGTCTTAAGCAGGCGCTGGGGCGAACCTGGCTGAAACGGCCAGATTTATTGCAGGCAACAACATTAACCGGGGAGCAGCAGGCGCTGCTGACGGACTTTCGTCGGGACCTCGAAGACAACAAACTCTAGCTGTGAAGCTACAGACTCTTAGGAGCAATACAAATGAGTAGCAAGAACCCGATTATCCAGGCTTTGGAAAACGAACAACTGAAAAAAGAAGTCACCGAATTTTCTCCCGGTGATACTGTTGTTGTTCAAGTAAAAGTTAAAGAAGGTAACCGTGAGCGTCTGCAGGCATTTGAAGGCGTTGTGATTGCCAAGCGTAATCGTGGCCTCAACTCTGCTTTCACCGTGCGCAAGATTTCTCACGGTGTAGGCGTTGAGCGTACTTTCCAGACTCACAGCCCGCAGGTTGACAGCGTGATCCTGAAGCGTCGCGGCGACGTGCGTCAAGCCAAACTGTACTACTTGCGTGACCTTACTGGTAAGGCTGCTCGTATTAAAGAGAAGCTGGTGTAATACATATCTGGTGTATCAAGTACCCAGAAACAAAAAAGCCGGAGCAGGAAACTGCTCCGGCTTTTTCGTTTCTGGTTGGTGAATTTATCCGGTTGCCGTTTGTCCTAGCTGCTGGCAATAATAGGTCTGATCTTTAGCCGGAACTGATAAGGCCGTAATGCCGTGAACGATGATATTGTGCTGCTTGAGCATTATCTGGATGCGATCTGGATGGAGAAGGGGTTAAGTCAGAATACATTGGAGTCGTACCGTGCTGACTTAACAGCTTTCGCGCAGTGGCTGGGTGAAAACAACGGCAGCCTTCTGGCTGTTGATTCACATATGTTGTTGCGCTATCTGGCTCATCGCCATGAACAGAAACTATCCAGTCGATCAACCGCCAGGTTCCTGTCCTGCGTGAGAGGCTTTTATCGATATCAGTTGCGCGAAGGGGCGGTTGCGGAGAATCCACTGGCGTTAGTGGAAAATCCCAAACTTCCGCGTGCACTGCCAAAATCCCTGACCGAGAGTGATGTAGAGAGTCTCCTTGCCGCGCCCCTGCTGGATGACCCGTTAGGGCTGCGGGACCGGACCATGCTGGAGCTGCTGTATGCCTGTGGTCTGAGGGTGACCGAGCTGGTCAGTCTGCAGATGTCCCAGATCAATCTGCGCCAGAATGTGGTGCGGGTTCTGGGGAAGGGCAGTAAGGAGCGGTTGATTCCTATGGGGGAGGAAGCTGCCGCCTGGCTGACCCGATATTTGCGAGAAGCGAGACCTGTGTTGTTGCATAATTGTCCCGATGAGATAGTCTTTCCTAGCGCGCGCGCGCAGCCGATGACGCGCCAGACCTTCTGGTATCGGATCAAGCATTGGGCACAGGTGGCGGGGATCGATAAGCCCCTATCGCCTCACACTCTGCGTCATGCCTTCGCTACGCATCTTCTGAATCATGGTGCGGATCTACGGGTTGTGCAGTTGCTGCTGGGACATAGCGATTTGTCGACAACGCAGATATATACTCACGTAGCGCGTACCCGGATGAAAGCCCAGCACGCTGAGCATCACCCCCGGGGTTAATAATAAACAAGCAATTGCAAACTTCGAGATTTCTTAGCCGCAATTTAGGACATGATTATGATTAGAAAAACGATTATCGGCCTGTTAGGTGCTGGGGCCTTGCTCTCTGTTCCTGTGCTGTCCATGGCTGAAGGAGCCAGTGGTGCTGGAGCGGTTTCACGTAAGTCTCCTGAAAAAATCATCAGCGAGCGTTTAAAGCAGGCGCGTCCCGAGATCCAGTTTGGCGAACCCCGGCCGGCACCCATTGATGGTTTATATCAGGTGCAGATCACTGGTGGTCCTACCCTATATGTAACGCCTGAAGGTGATAAGTTTATTGCCGGCGAGATATTTTCCATCGACACAAATGGCTTCTCCCGATTTGAAGACCCTTATGTCGTGGAGGAGCGTAAGCGCCTGTTGGCAAAGGTTAATCCAAAAGACGCGATCATCTTCAAGCCCAAAGAAAAGACCAAGGCCGTGGTCTACGTATTTACTGACATAGATTGTGGCTATTGTCGTCTGTTACATCGCCAGATTCATACCTACGACGACCAGGGCCAGAAAAAGCCCGGTTATAACGATCTGGGTATTGAAATCCGTTATCTGGCCTATCCTCGTGCAGGTATTCCCAGTGCTTCGGCAGACAAGCTGATTACAGCCTGGTGTTCCAAGGATCAGCAGGGTGCCCTGACTGCCCTCAAGAATGATCAACCAGTAACGCCAGCCAAGTGCGACAAAAACCCAGTAGCGGCCGACTTCAAGCTGGGTGGTGAAGTCGGTGTCAGCGGTACGCCGGCTGTGTGGTTCCCTGATGGTCGTCTGATGCCGGGTTACATGCCGCCGGAGCAGATGGCACAGGCTCTGGGTATTTAATTCTTCCCTCTCCGCAAGCTTCTCCCGCTTTGCCTGCCGGCAAGGCGGGACGATTTCCATCGGCTGATTGACACGCTCGATACAGCTCAGTAAGGTTGCCGTCTTTTGCTCTGTTGAGCGCTTTTCTGTTCAATCTCATTTCGCAGGGGACACCATCTTGAAACCGGTCAAAGTAGGTATCTGCGGTCTTGGTACCGTAGGCAGTGGCACCGTTAACGTTTTGACGCGCAATGGGCGCGTTATTAATGCCCGAGCCGGTTGTGATATTACTATTGCCCAGATTGCCGCCCGCCGCGATAACCCTAACTGCGACACTGCTTCATTTAACGTAACGCGCGATATCTTTGCGGTCGCAGATAACCCGGAAATCGACATTCTGGTTGAGCTGATTGGCGGTACGACGGTGGCGAAGGACCTGGTTATGCGGGCCATCGCCAATGGCAAACATGTTGTTACTGCCAACAAAGCGCTGATAGCCCATCACGGCAATGAAATCTTTACCGCCGCCAATGCCAAAGGCGTTACTGTAGCCTTTGAAGCTGCCGTGGCTGGTGGTATCCCTATCATCAAGGCGATACGCGAAGGCTTGTCAGCCAACAAGATTGAATGGCTGGCGGGCATCATCAATGGAACAGGCAACTTTATTCTTACCGAGATGCGTGACAAAGGTCGCGCGTTTGACGATGTTTTAAAAGAAGCCCAGGCGCTGGGTTATGCAGAAGCAGATCCTACCTTCGACGTGGAAGGTATTGATGCAGCACATAAACTGGTCATTCTGGCATCGCTGGCGTTCGGTATCCCCTTACAGTTTGACAAGGTATTCACCGAAGGCATTACCCGTATTTCTCCGCAGGACGTTACTTATGCAGAGGAGCTCGGATACCGGATCAAGCATCTGGGTATTGCCCGTCGCAGTTCGAATGGTATTGAGCTGCGCGTACACCCAACGCTGATCCCTGAGAAACGCCTGATCGCGAATGTGGACGGGGTGATGAATGCGATTGTCGTTAAAGGCGATGCAGTGGGGCCGACTCTTTATTACGGTGCCGGCGCCGGGGCTGAACCAACGGCGTCTGCTGTGATTGCAGATATCGTGGATGTCGCCCGGACCCTGACGGCAAACCCTGAACACCGTGTGCCTTACCTTGGCTTCCAGCAGGAGAACCTGCGGGACAAGGCGATACTGCCTATTGAAGAGGTGGAAACAGCTTACTACCTGCGGATGTCAGTACTGGATAAGCCGGGTGTCCTGTCGAAGGTGGCCCAGATTCTCAGCGATTCCGGCATCAGCATTGAAGCGCTGATCCAGAAAGAAGCCAAAGACGATGAGGAAACCGTACCTTTGATTCTGTTGACCAATCGTGCGCTGGAAAAACATATCGTAGCTGCCATTACAACGATTGAAACTCTGGATTCAATCACTGCGCCGGTTACCCGCATCCGCATGGAATCTTTGAAATAAATTATCAATCTAGCACAGGTTATTAGCGTGAAATATATCAGTACTCGCGGTCAGGCACCGGCGCTGACATTTGAAGAAGTGGTTCTTACCGGTCTGGCACCCGATGGCGGCCTTTATGTTCCAGAGACCCTGCCGACTTTTTCTTCAGAAGAAATCGCATCCTGGGCAGGTCTGTCTTATCAGGAGCTGGCATTCAAGGTAATCAGTCCGTTTGTTGCCGGCGCACTGTCGGATGATGAGCTGAAACAAATCATCGTGTCTTCATACAGCACGTTCCGTCACGATGCGATTGCTCCTTTGGTGCAGACCGGTCATAACGAATGGGTTCTGGAGTTGTTCCAGGGCCCGACGTTGGCATTCAAAGACTTCGCGTTGCAGTTTCTTGGTCACCTGCTGGATCATCTGCTTAAAAAACGTAATCAGAAAGTTGTGGTGATGGGTGCGACCTCCGGTGATACCGGATCTGCTGCAATCGAAGGCTGCCGTCGTTGCGATAACATCGATATCTTTATTCTTCATCCGCACAATCGTGTCTCTAACGTTCAGCGTCGCCAGATGACGACAGTTCTGGAAGCCAACGTGCACAATATCGCCCTTGAGGGTAACTTTGATGATTGTCAGAACATGGTTAAGGCCAGTTTTGGTGATCAATCCTTCCTGCCTGACGGTCGCCAGCTGGTAGCGGTTAACTCGATCAACTGGGCGCGGATCATGGCTCAGATCGTTTATTACTTTTATGCAGCGCTTGCCCTGGGCGCGCCCCACCGTCCGGTATCATTCTCTGTGCCTACCGGTAACTTCGGAGATATCTTTGCCGGTTACCTCGCCAAACGTATGGGGCTCCCCATCGACCAACTGGTGATTGCGACCAACAGCAACGATATTCTGCATCGCTGTATCAGCAGCAATGACCACAGTAAGCATCAGCTCCAGCACACGTTATCGCCGAGCATGGATATCATGGTCTCGAGTAACTTTGAGCGGATGCTGTTTGACCTGTACGACCGCAACGGCGATGCGATCCGTCAATTGATGGAGAACTTCAAATCCGGCTCCATGACCCTGAGTGAGACAGCGTTAGGGCGTGCCCGCGAGTTGTTCAGCAGCTATCGCGTCAGTGACGACACTACTATCAAAGTCATCAATGAGGTCTTTGATCAGTGCGAGTATCTGCTGGATCCTCACACTGCCATTGGTGTAGAAGCTGCCCGGCAAACCCGCCGGCGGCAGGATATCCCGATGATCTGTCTGGCTACTGCTCATCCGGCAAAATTCCCGGAAGCTGTACGTAAGGCGGGACAGGCCGCAGACCCTGCATTGCCGCATCACATGGCTGATCTGTTCGAGCGCGAAGAGCGTTATACCGTGTTGCCTCAGGATCTGGAAAAAGTGCAGCAGTTTATGGCGGCAAACCTGCGCCGCTGATTTTGTTTGTAGCTCAACGTATAAACGCTGCTTTGGGTCACTGAAGCAGCGTTTTGTTTTTTAACGTTATCGGAATTTTTCATGCAAAAAGTTATTCGCCGTCGCGAGCTCGTCGCTCCGCCTTCGTTCAACAATCAACTGCCGCTATTGCTGCAGCGGGTTTACGGTGCACGTGGAGTGACGCGCGATGAAGAATTGCAACATCATCTAGCGCTCCTACAGAAGCCGAATTTCAAGGGTTTATCTGAGGCCGTCAGCCTGCTTGCCGACGCTGTAGTAGCGCAAGCCAGGGTCATGATTGTGGGAGACTTTGACGCTGACGGTGCAACGAGTTGTGCCTTGGCCGTCCTGGCACTGCGTGGGATGGGGCTGGCCTCCGTGGATTTCCTGGTGCCCAACCGGTTTGAATATGGCTATGGGTTAACGCCAGAGATAGTAGCTGTTGCAGCCGCACAGCAACCGGATGTCATCATCACCGTTGATAACGGGATTTCCAGTATTGAAGGTGTACAGGCCGCTCGCGATCTGGGCATAGCGGTCATCGTTACCGACCACCATTTGCCGGGCAGTGAACTGCCGGACGCTGAGGCAATTGTTAATCCTAATCAGCCGGGCTGTCCCTTTCCCAGCAAAAACCTTGCGGGCGTCGGTGTGATTTTTTATGTCATGAGTGCACTGCGAACAGAGCTGCGTCAGCTGGGCTGGTTTGCCGAGAGCGGTATTCCAGAACCGAATATGGCCAGCTTTCTGGATCTGGTGGCGCTGGGCACGGTGGCCGATGTGGTCCCGCTGGATCACAATAACCGCATCCTGGTGGCCCAGGGGCTCCAGCGTATGCGTGCCGGTGCTGCACGGCCCGGGATTCTCGCATTGCTGGAGGTGGCCGGGCGGACGCCGGAGAAACTGGTGGCCAGCGATCTCGGTTTCATCATCGGGCCGCGCTTGAATGCGGCGGGGCGATTGGATGATATGTCTCTGGGGATTCAGTGTCTGTTGTGCGACAGTCCTTCACTGGCGCGGGAGATGGCCCTCTCGCTGGATGAGCTGAACCGCGATAGAAAAGCTATCGAAAGCGGTATGCAGAAAGAAGCCTTGCAGATGTTGCAGAGCGTGATGGTGGAAGACAGTGATGCTCTACCGTGGGGGCTGTGCCTGTTTGATGAGAGCTGGCATCAGGGCGTTATTGGTATTCTGGCATCGCGAATTAAAGATCGTTATCACCGCCCGGTGATTGTTTTTGCCGATGCCGGTGAAGGACAGATAAAAGGATCGGCTCGCTCCATTCCCGGTCTGCACATTCGCGACACGCTGGATGCCGTGGCTGCGCGTCACCCAGGTCTGCTGAAAAAATTCGGTGGCCACGCCATGGCGGCAGGGATGAGTCTGGCTCAGGAAGATTTTGCGGCATTTGCGCGGGCATTCGATGAAGAGGTTCGCCGTCAGCTGTCTGAAGACGATCTTAAAGCTGTACTGGTCAGTGATGGTGAACTTTCACCCGAAGACTTCAATTTGCTTATTGCAAGCCAGCTGCGGGAGGCGGGTCCCTGGGGGCAGCATTTTCCAGAGCCTTTATTTGACGGTGAATTTTTTTTAGTGCAACAGCGACTGGTCGGTGAAAAGCATCTGAAGATGGTGTTATCACTTGATACCGCCGGTAAGCAAATGCTGGACGCCATTGCCTTCAATGTTGACCTGCAGCGCTGGCCGGATTTGCAAGCCAGCCGGGTACGACTGGCTTATCGTCTGGATATCAATGAGTATCGTGGACGGCAAACCGTACAGCTGATGGTTGAGTATCTGGAGCCGTGTTAACTGTTCTGTTTTAACCAGGGCTCCAGTACTGCCCATACATTATCCAGCATGGTCTGCTGTGCTTCAGCAGTTGGATGAATCCCATCCCGCTGCATCAGCTCACGATCGGTGGCTACGCCTTCAAGAAAAAATGGCACAAAAGCCAGTTCGTATTGTTTTGCCAGCTGTGTATAAACCTGATGAAAACGCTCTGCATAGCGCTGGCCGTAATTGGGGGGAATATGCATGCCCAGCAGCAGGACTTCTGCCCCGGCACCTTGACTTTCCTTGATGATGGATTCCAGTTGCTGTTGCATGATGTTCACAGGGTGACCACGCAGTCCGTCATTGCCTCCCAGCTCCAGAATAACCAGAGCGGGTTTGTGCTCTTTCAGCAATGCGGGTAAGCGCGCGAGTCCACCGCCACTGGTTTCACCGCTGACGCTGGCATTGATCACCTGATAAGGATAATTTTCTTCAAGTTTGTCAGCCATCAGGCTGACCCAGCCTTGCTTGAGTTCAATTCCATAACCAGCACTCAGACTGTCGCCCAACACCAGAATACGCCCTTTGTCATCTGCAGACAGCAGGGCGCTGAAGGTCAACAACATAACCAGCGTGAACGAACGTAACGAATTCACGTTAAACATAAATAGTCCTGCATTAATCAAAATTTAAAATGCACCATTGATGATGGGGATAATGACACAGGTTACCGTAAAGAATTGTCAACACTTTTGACTCTATAGAGGTTAGTTAAGACTATTCTTTGTAACGCTATCGTTTTTTCAAGGATATTCATATGACCTCTAACGTCATGGTAGAAGCAAGATCCGTTGGTAAGACCGTTACAACCTTTGAAGGTGCCTTGACGATTCTCAATCAGGTCTCGCTTCGTGTAACGGCAGGAGAGAGCGTGGCTATCGTCGGCGCATCCGGTTCCGGTAAATCGACTTTGCTCGGCATTCTGGCAGGCCTTGATCTGCCCACCAGCGGAGAGGTCATCCTGAATGGCCACATCCTCACCGCACTGGATGAAGAGGGCAGGGCAAAAGTCCGTGCGGAAAATATTGGTTTTATTTTTCAGTCGTTCCAGCTGCTGCCCGGACTAACTGCTGTGGAGAACGTGGTTCTGCCACTGGAACTCCACGGCATAAAAAATTCGCGCAAACTCGCCACGGATTTTCTGGGACGGGTGGGCCTGGAAAAACGTCTGCATCATTATCCGCAACAGCTTTCCGGTGGGGAGCAGCAGCGAGTGGCAATTGCGCGGGCATTTGCCAGTCAACCGCGGATACTGTTCGCTGATGAACCCACCGGCAATCTCGACAGTGCGACGGGTGCGCGAATTATTGATCTGCTGTTTGAGCTTAATCGCGAGCAAGGGACAACCTTGATTCTGATTACCCACGAAGATCGTCTGGCAGCACGTTGCGAACGACGGATTGAGCTGGCTTCCGGTGAGATCGTCTCAGCCTGATTAGGAAGGATAAAGTTATGTTGGCCTTGCGATTGTTGTGGCGTAACTGGCGCAGTGGAGAGGTAAAACTGCTGGCGGCAGCCTTGATGCTGGCCGTGGCGGTAGTCAGCGGTATCGCTGTGTTTACGGAGCGTCTTGAGCGCACGCTGGTTCAGGAAAGCAACATGCTGCTTGGAGCAGATCTGATCGTGCGTGGCTCTCAGCCACACAATCCGGAGTGGTCTGCTCAGGCTGCTGAACAGGGTATAGAACAAACCACCGCTGTTTTATTTTCCTCCATGGTGTATGCCGGTGATCACATGCATCTTGCCTCGGTCAAAGCAGTAGCCGAGGGATATCCGCTGCGCGGCCAGTTTGATATCAGCACTGTTCCTTTTGCCAGCAGACCTGATCAGATCATCAGGGCAAGCGGCATACCTGCGCCGGGAGAGGTGTGGGTTGATTCCCGCCTGCTGCCGTTGCTGCACCTTGAGCTGGGCGAATCCCTTGCCGTCGGTGACTATGAGCTGAAGGTGACGCAGGTGATCATCCGCGAACCCGACAGTGCCAGCCCCTTCAGTTTCATGGGCGCCCGGGTTCTGATGAACATGGCTGACCTTGAGCGGACACAAGTGGTACAGCCAGGCAGCCGGGTGCAATATCAATGGTTGCTGGCTGCAGACAACACTGCACTGACTGCCTTTGCCGCATGGCTGGAGCCGCAGCTGAGTAAACATGAGCGGCTGGTCGATGTGGAGTCTGATCAGCGCGGTCTCGGACGAACGCTGGAGACCGGCCGGAATTTTTTACTGCTGGCTGCAGTCATCGGTGTGTTGCTGGCCGGTGTTGCTATTGCCCTGGCTGCACGACAATTCTCTTCGCATCATGTTGATCAAGTCGCTTTGATGAAAAGCTTTGGTGTCGGTGCGCAGCGGATTCGTCAGCTGTACCTGACACAGCTTTTGCTGCTTGCAGTACTGGCTTCTGCCGCTGGTTTGCTGGTGGGCGAGCTGATTCAGCGCATCGTTGCTGAAAGCCTGCGGGAGGTGTATCAGATTGTTCTGGGAAGTGCGAGTTTTTATCCCTACGTTATCAGCTTCGCCAGCGGTCTGGTCTGTCTGATTTTCTTCGCATTACCCGCCCTCTGGTTTCTGCCCGGCGTACCGCCGTTGAAGATCCTGCGGCGGGAGTTGAAGGTCAATGCAGCGCAGTTATGGCTGCAGATCGCGCTGGCTTTCGCAGCGGTACTGCTCCTGATAGTGCTGTTCAGTCAGAACCTGTCACTGGCCCTCAGTGTCATTGCAGCTATCTCCGGCGTGTTGCTCATCACCGCAGGGCTCGCCCTGGGTTTGCTGCAATTGACCCGGCGAATTACCACTAATGCAGGCAGCATCTGGCGCTTGGCACTGGCGAATCTGCAGCGCCGCCGCGAACAGACACTGGTGCAGATAGTGGTCTTTGCTACCGCGATCATGCTGCTGTTGACTCTGACCATTGTGCGCACATCACTGATTGACGAGTGGCAGCTTCAACTGCCTGACGACGCGCCCAATCATTTTCTGGTGAACATCCCGCCCCATGACGTTGAAGCGGTGCAGCAGATGCTGGACGAGAAACAGCTTGAGCGTGAACAGCTTTATCCGATGGTGCGCGGCCGCCTTACGGCGATCAACGGCAGTGAGATTACCGACGAGCAACGGGCTGCCAGCGGAGTGTTTAATCGCGAAGCCAACCTGACCTGGACCGACGTGCTGGGTGATGATAATCGGATTGTGGCGGGCCAATGGTGGAATTCCTGGCAACGCAAGGAGGAGGGCATCCCCGGCGTTTCTGTGGAAGCGGAGCTGGCACAGGAGGCAGGATTGGTCATTGGTGACAGGCTGACCTTTTCACTGGGGGGGCTGATTCTTGAAGCAGAAATTGCCAGCTTCCGCAGCCTGGACTGGCGTTCAATGAAGCCCAACTTCTTTTTTATCTTTGAGCCGGGAGCCCTCGATAATTACTCCCCCACCTACATCACCAGCCTGTATCTGCCACTGGAACAGAAATCTTTTATCAATGATCTGTTGCGCCGCTACCCGACCATGCTGGTCATTGAGCTGGACCGGATCATTGATCAAATCAGGACGATCGTGACCCAGGTGAGCAACGGCGTGCTCCTGGTTCTCTGGCTCACCCTGGCCGGTGGTTGTCTGGTACTGATCGCAGCGGTAACCAGCAGTATCGACAGTCGCAAACAGGAGTCGGGTCTGTTGCGCGCACTGGGCAGCCCACGCCGGTTGATGATCGGCAGTGTCTGGGTGGAGTTTTCACTGCTGGGCGGTCTGTCCGGCATTATCGCGGTCATAGGGGCGGAGATTCTGCTGGTCAGTCTGCAGTACTGGGTGTTGGAGACTCCCATTCGTCCTCACTACCTGTTCTGGTTGATCGGACCGCTTGCTGGTGCGCTGTTGGTGGGTGCTCTGGGGGCGTTCAGCTGTCGCTCCGTCGTGAATACCCCGCCTGCCGTGGTATTGCGCGAAGCCAGTTAGATTATTTCGAAAGTTCTCGCTACACTAAATGAGCCCGGCCCACGTCGCCGGGCTTTTTCGTTGTATTTTTCCCTTGAGGTATCCATGCGTAACGAGCCAAAAAGTCGGGTGCTCGACAAAGGCTTATGGGGTATGAGCGCCCCGATGCTGATTGACCAGGCAGTTATCTACACCATCCCCCTGCTCGACATGTTCTTTCTCAGCCGGATCTCCGACAGCGCAGCGGCTGCCGTCGGGGCGATCACGCCGCTGATCTTTGTTGCCAATGCTTTGCTTTTTATTACCTCGTTCGCCGGTGCCAGCATTGCCAGCCAGCGTATTGGTGGTGGTGATTATCAGACAGCTAACGCCACTATCGTGGTTTACGCCCTGGTGGTTCTGGTGTTGGGATTGATAGCCGCGCAGACCCTCATTCATGGCGGCCATTGGGTGGTTTCTGTCATGCCCTTGACTGACGAGGTGGCGGGTCACGCGACGACCTACATGGGAATCATCGGCTGGCTGGTAGCGCTGTGGGGCTGCCGAACGATCTACCAGACGATCTTTAACATCTACGGCGAACCCAAGTGGAACTCTGTAAGCAATGTTATTTTCTTCTGCTGCAACCTGACGGGTAACTACATTGCGATATACGGGTTATGGATCATTCCGCCCACTGGTGTGCCCGGCGTTGCCTGGGCCGGGGTGATATCTGCCTTTATTACTTTTTTGTTTGTGATGAGCATTGCGCATTTACGTTTACGTGTTCGTCTGCCGGTGGCCTATGCTCTGCAGAATTTTCGCCAGCTGCTGAAACCCATCACACGTATCGCTGCGCCGTCCATCCTCGAACCCATGTCATTCCAGGGCAACATGATGGTGCTCAACTGGATCGCGGCTAATGTTGGCGCCCTGGCGTTAACGTTGAAGGTTTATACCTATAACACCTTTTTATTCTGCCTGATGATCTCCATTGCCTTGAGTATGGCGACCGAAGCCATCATTGCGCAGCGTATCGGGCGCAAAGAATTTGATATTGCGGATCTGCAGCTGCGGCAAAGTCTGAAGGTGTCGCTCTGGGGAACGGGATTGCTCGCGCTCTTCTGGTGGGCGTTTAACCAGCAGGTGCTGGGGATTTTCACTGACGATCCGGCGGTGCTTGCGCTGGGAGCCTGGGCTTTTTTTCTGGCCTTTTTATCGGAGCCTGGGCGGACCATAAATATTGTCATTGGCAGCGCTTTGCGTTCGACGGGCGATGCGGCTTTTACATCTTTATCGAGCATCGCCGTTATCTGGTTATTCTCGGTACCGCTGGCGTATATCCTGGCCATTCCTTTCGGCCTGGGGCTTTATGGTTTACTGATTGCTGCTATTGCGGACGAAACCTTACGTGCCGCCATCAAGTGGTGGCGATGGAGGCAGCGTAAGTGGGAGAACTATGGGGTGGCAGTGTGGGAAGCGCGGCAGCGGGCAAAGATGGACCCATCAAAATGAATCCATCCTGTCTTATCACTGTGCCGCGAGGACCAGAACCCAAGGTAGGGTGAGCACAGCGATCAGAGGAGTGCCTATGGCAAATATCTTGGTCAGGCGTAATCCCGGCTCATTCCAGACTTTCACGGAAAGATACAGCAGAGGCAGTAATACCGGATAGACGTAGCGGAAGTCGGTATTACAGGATAATGGCACCTTGATGCGATAGGCGAGCAACAATACAAACGGCATGATCACGGCGGCGATCCAAGGCAGATTACGGTACAGTCCGCGATAGCGCGTTCGAGCATCGAGGAGAGTGCCTTGCTGCACAGCGTAGAGAGCTATACCAGTGAGCATCATGAGCAGAAATATTCCGTTCAAAATGCCCCAGATGTTCAGCAACTGCCCCTGAAAGATAAACTCAGAGGTTAATGACGATCGCCACACGAAGTTCCAAAAATACTGACGCCCGTATTTATCGTCCCAGGACGTAATAAAGGGGTGCTGCAGATAAGTGGCGAGATCAAATACCAGATAATTAGCGGGCTTGTTACCCACCTGCAGGCCGGAGTGTATGGTATCGCTGACATTGGACAGCAACCAGTCATTCGATGTGCCGTCGAGATAATGCATGACGTTATCACCGAAATTGAGAATCATAGTGATGGAGAAGGTTGCTGCGAGCACGATAAACGCGCTGCGAATTTTGCGTATCTGGTTGAGACGAACTTTGCGGTGTGTCCATAACCGATAGGCTTCTGTTAAAAACAGGACGCCGATAACGCCCCAGGCCGCAAGGGCATTGGACTTGGTTAACAGCGCCAGACTTGCCCAGAGGCTGGCATAGAGCAGCAGATTGTTTTTACGGGATTGCCACCAACGGACCGTATAGTAGAAAGCGAGGGCATAGAAGGTATACAGCGGGATATCATTGCCGATCCGGATGCTGTGGATCACACCGGCGGGCCACAAACAAACCGCTGCGCTCGCAATTAACAGCGCGACCCCTTTTTTTGGCAGCGAAATACGGAGCGTTGCCAGCGAAGCCATCAAAAAAACAACCCAGAACCACAGCGCCAAAAGCTGCCCCCAGGTATCACTGTACAGTTTGGGGCTGATAAGCAGTGTCTTGCTGAGCGCCGCCAGGGTGTAATACAGAGGCGGTTGATGATACTCCCAGCCATCCCCCGGGGGTGGGGTTGTGCGATGGGTTATCAGGTATTCGATGTAGTCGCGGTGACCGCCACCTTCATAGACATCAAATGTGCGGGTAGACGGGCCGGTATGAGTCAGGTAAACCAGACAGACGATCAGGCCGATTATCAGAAAGCCATACTGTGGCTTGGTCAGCTTCAGGTGCCGCGATACACCGTAAATTAAAATTAACAAAGCCAGGAAGATTAACACTGCCGCTTTACAGGAGATGCTGCTTTCAGGCCGGAAGTCCAGGCCAGCCGGATTGCTGCTGTTGCTAAGGATTAATTCAACACGATTTTCTTCACCCGGCTTAAGCTGATCCAGCTCAATCTTAATGCCCCGGGCATAATCTCTCAGCTCTGATCTTGAATAATTATTCAGTGAAACCGACTGACCATTAACGCTGACAGACAGCAGCTCATCGTCGGGGATGATGCGCATGGTTTTCGGCGACCAGCTATTCAGACTCACGTTCATTTCCACGCGATAGGTGCCGATAATGTTGTCTTTTATAGGCAGGCTCGAAACTTTTCTGGTCTGATTATTAACCGTCAGCTCTATATCTGTAATGGAAATATCCTGCTGTACAGCCAGCTGCATAAGCAGAAACAGGCTGAATATACTCAGGAGCATTGTCCACAGAAATTTCTTAATAGTCTTCATTATTTTTTCCTACAGCGCTTCCGCAGCAAATGCTGATCGGCTCAAACAACAAGCTAGTGTGAATGGTCCGGCTCAAGCTCGACAACAATGTTTGCCCAGTTTGCATGGTCGTTATGATTTTTATCCAGAGCGGCGACTTTAAACGATAACTTCCTGACCCCGCGTACATCGAGATACGTTTCAGGCAATCTGCGCTCAGCGCCGTATATGACTGGAGACTCCCACAGAAGTTGCCCATCCCCCAGAACGGAAAAGATGACATCGGCAGACTCGATACTATCGTCGAGCCCTGCAACAAAGGAAAGTCGGGCAGCATTGGGGGGAAGGGTGTAATCGATATGAGAATTAGCATGGGTTCCGAGACCGGTGGCATAACGTTTGCCAGCCATGATCAGTGGGCCGCCCGAAACGTTCTTATTAATCTGCAGGCTGCCAAAATCCTGCCGTGCAAAATCCGCTCGGCGGTCGCTCAACAGAATACGGCCTTCATCAAGGTGCGGATGGTGGATGACATTTTTTTGATGCAGAAACAAAAAGGTGCCCGACAGAGAGATCACCAGCACCCAGGCGGACAAGTAGGGAATGTGGGCAATACGCTGCAGTTGGTTGTTGATAAACAGCTGACCTTTATCCCTGGTGATGGCTTCAAGGATGTTATAGCCCATAATCACCACAATAATGTAGGAAATCGCTGGCCATATGTAATTAGTCTTGATGCCATGCGCCATGACAACATTAAACGCGCACACGAAAGTCAGTCCGAGCACATAAAAGATGCGATGGGGGGTAACGGCATAGTAAACCAGTGCCGCAATCGCTGCTGGCAGAAGGTAGCGTTCATGCATGGCAGGCAAGAGCGTAAAGAAGGCGGCTGCACAGGTCATCGCATAAAAAAACGTTTCACTCAGCTGATCCTGAAGGGTGTTCTCATTGTTCCTGGCAAGGATATTTTTTATTCCACTGACAAAGACGAACAGACACACCAGAAAAAATAAAAGAATCCCGAAGTATTTGGCTCTGAAAATAATTCCCAGAAACGATTCGGGATCGAATCCAAAGAGCACCAGATGGTCCGGCGTGGCATTACCGGCAAGCAGAATCCAGATATTGGCGGCGCCCATGGTGGTCAGGCCATACTGCCCGACGACATTGATATAAGCCAGCGTAAAAGCAGAGAGAAAATCCCCGACAATAATATGGGGCAGGAAGGCAAGACCGATCGTTACAACGCCCAGCACTGCTCCAATTAGATGCTGTTTGGGATGGCGTAGAAAGATAATGCCAAAGACCGGAGCGAAAGCAATCATTTGAAATTTTGTTAGCAATGCCAATGCATATAAAGACATACTCAGGACGCGCCAGCGAGGGTTGAAGCTGACAAAGATAGCGCACAGCAGAGGAATGAGCGGCAGGATATCGACCTGTCCCCAGACCGGACCAATCAGAAGTAGCGCAGGATTAAACGCAGTAAGCAGGAGTATTGCATGAAAATGCAATTTATCTGTGGCGTAGGTTCTGGCCAGGCGAAACATAATCCTCACAAGAACCATGTGCGCAACAATCACCGGTATCTGCGTCAGAAATTTCAGGTAAAGATTAACTTCAACCGGTAAGTCGAAGAAGGCGTAGACGTTCCCCAGAATATACAGCCAGTGGATGAAGATAGGCGGATAATTTCCGTTAAAGCCTTTATAACCGTTCTCGGAAAGTTGTTTCACCCAGTCCTGCCAGAAGCCGATGTCACCGGTGTGTCCATCCAGGAACAGCAGCAGGATATTGGAGATGACGGCAGCACACAGATAAATCTGCAGAAAGGACGACAGCTGCACCGGGTTGTAACCTGGACCTGATGCTGCCGCAGAGATTGGCGGTACTGCCGGGCTTTCAGCGGGAGTTGTACAGGCTGTCTCCGCAGATAGATGATGCTCCAGTCGTTCGCTGTCGTTCACTTTGTCCTCCATTTCACTTTCAATTCCAGGTTCTAGCGATGATCAGATTTCCTGACAATGTTGCTGATGTGGTACTTGGGGCGTCTTTTGCTCTCGGTGTAAAGCTTACTTATGTATTCGCCAATAACGCCTAAACAAAGCAGTTGCACACTCCCGATAAACAGCAAGGGCAAAAGTATTGACGCCCAACCGGGGATTGCGTCATCGGTAAACAAGCGGGTAACCAGAACCCACGCGATAATGAAGAAAGAAATCAAGCTTGAGAGAAGCCCGATAACGGTAATCGCGCGCAGAGGAACTGCGGAGAACGCGGTGATGCCATTCCAGGCGAAGGACAACATCTTCCGCAGAGGATATTTGCTTTCCCCGGCCTCCCGGGCCTGCCGCTCGTATTCTACGATCGCCGAGGGAAAGCCGACTTCGCGGACGATACCGCGCAGGAAAAGATTGGACTCTTCATACTCCAGCAGCGCATCCAAAGCACGGCGGGACATCAGGCGGAAATCAGCGTGATTGAATACGAGATCGACCCCCATCTTCCGCATCAGATGGTAATAACCCTCGGCGCTGAAACGTTTGAAGAAAGTGTCGGTCGCGCGCTCGGAGCGCACACCATAAACGACGTCATTGCCTTTATGGAATTCATCGACCATATACTCAATGTTGGCAGGATCGTCCTGCAGGTCTGCATCAATACTGACAACAAGGTCTTCTATCGTGGTGCGCAGTCCAGCATACAATGCATTCTGGTGACCTTTGTTGCGCGACAGCTTTATTGCCACGACATCGGTATGCTCTTCTGCTGCCGTCTTGAGTAGGGTCCAGGTGGAATCTCTGCTGCCGTCATCCACAAAATATATTTTAGAGTTGGTGGAAATTTTTTCACTGGCAATCAGCCTGGCGAGTAATGCTTGGAGACTGGCAAGTGTTTTTGGAAAAACCTCTTCTTCGTTGTAGCACGGCACTACGATAGCAAGCGAGGGCGTGAGGACTGTCATCTTTAGCTCCGATAAATCCATATCTTATGTAAAAGGAAATTTACAACGAGGGTGACTGCGGTAGCGCCGACCTGAGCGATTAAGTAGTGCAGTCCCAGATATATTAAGAGTGCGAATGTTGAAGAATTAATGGCCAAGCCAAGAGCGGCAACCAGTACAAATTTACTGGCGGTTTCGACGTGGGATTTTTCACTTGCGAAAGTGAAGTAGTAATTCATCAAATAGTTGTATATCGCTGACAAAGCGAAGGAGAGGGCAGAGGCCAGGACTTTATTTAAATGGCCGTACTCTACAAAAATAAACAACAACACAAACTGCAATAGAGTTGCGCTGCCGCCGACCATTACAAAACGTACCAAATGATTAAGCATATCTTGATGGCGGGTAGTGCTCCCGGCCTCTTCTTCTATTATTTAAAATTTTTATAGGATGTTACTGAAGTCAGCTTGATGTCAGGGCTGCTGCTGGCGCACGAGGGCACCGCTCAATAAGCGAGCAGAGCATACAGTAAATGAGAGGAGGTGTTAATCAGAATCTCAGCAAAACGGCGAGGGTGTGATGGAGATGCGGACTGTTTTTCATTTTGTTTAAAAAGAAATATTTATCATACTGAAATCAAGCCCACTTCACCGCAGCCCGCGCACGTTCAATATAAATATATTCCGTCTTGTGTGTGACCGGATGACAAGCATGACGGAGGTGATGGTGATCTGCCGTTGACCCCATGTACTCCCAGCACTGACCGTTGTGAATGCACAGGTAGTCGCCATTGTTGATGCGATAGGCTGCCAGTTCATCCCACATTCTTGGCCATTCTTCATGGCTGATGTCGATATATTCCATAACGTGTCCGGTCTACTGAAATATTTGATGAATTTATTGTGGTTTATTAATTTTCTTTGTCAAGAAAATTTCCCATCCTTATGATTTTTATAGAAAATTTACTTGAATAACTGTGCGTTGGATCACCAAAAACCGTTATTTTTTCTTCGCTCGGCTCCACGAAATTGAGCTGTTGGGCTGGTTTTGGCCATAAAAAACCCATTAAACTATCCAGCTGCTGAAAGGTTGTTGGAGGTTTTTTATGAATATTGGAGAAGCAGCTGCCCGCAGTGGCTTGAGCGCAAAGACGATCCGGTACTATGAAGATATCGGCCTGGTGGTACCTCGACGGCAACACACTAACGGCTATCGCGATTATTCCGAGGCAGACATCGAGCAGCTGAGCTTTTTGCAACGGGCGAGGGCCGCAGGATTTGGGCTGGACGAGTGCCGGGAGCTGCTCGAGCTGTTTCGCAATCCCCAGCGCCAGGCCGCGGATGTGAAGCAGCTGGTGCTGGACAGATTGCGTCAGCTCGATGAGCAGTTGAAGAGGCTTAACCATATGCGCGAAACACTGGCAGCGATGGCAGAGCGATGTGCGGGGGACCAGACCTCACATTGCGCGATTATCGAAAGTCTGGCGGGCCATGAGATACAGGAGAAACGGCCGCTGATGCCATTCACGCTCGTGGAAAATCGTGACGAATAAGCGGACGGTGAATGCAATCCCTGAGTGGCTGCAATCCCTCTGTGGGACCGGCAGTTGGCGCGGTCGTGCGAGACGCGTCACCCCAAGCGAAGAGAAAGGCATAAAAAGCTGATTTTGCTGCAATTTTGACTTTTGAGTCACGCCCGCAAGTCATGTAGAATGCGCCCCTACTTTTAACTCGACTGAACCCGCCGACCGGCCGGTAGAAGCAAAAGCCCCCTATGGAAATCAATCCTTTACTGAATACCTTGAAAGATCTCGCTGAGCGCACCCGTGTGCTTAGGGGGTATCTTTGACTACGATCACAAGAAAGAACGCCTCACTGAAGTAGAAATGGAACTGGCGGAATCCGCCGTATGGGACAATCCCGAGCGGGCCCAGTCCCTGGGGCGCGAACGTTCCTCCCTCGAAGTTGTTGTAAAAACCATTGAAGCCCTGGAATCCGGCATCGCGGACTGTCGTGAGCTGCTCGACATGGCTGTGGAAGAAGATGACGAGTCCAGTGTTAATGATGTTGCTGCCGAACTGGAGCAGCTGGACGAACAACTGCAGGAGCTGGAATTCCGCCGTATGTTTTCCGGGGAGATGGACCCCAATAACGCCTTCCTTGACATTCAGGCCGGCTCCGGCGGTACCGAGGCCCAGGACTGGGCTGAGATGGTGTTGCGGATGTACCTGCGCTGGGGAGAAGCCAAAGGCTTCAAGACTACCCTGGAAGAAGTCTCCGAGGGGGAGGTGGCCGGTATCAAAAGCGCCACGATTCGCTTCGAAGGCGAGTATGCGTATGGTTGGCTCCGCACGGAAACTGGTGTTCACCGGCTGGTCCGCAAGTCGCCCTTTGATTCCGGCAACCGTCGCCACACTTCATTCTGCTCCGTCTTCGTAGCGCCGGAAATTGATGACAATATTGAGATTGAAATCAACCCCGCCGACCTCCGTATTGACACGTATCGCGCCAGCGGCGCCGGTGGTCAGCACGTTAACAAGACAGACTCCGCGATCCGGATCACCCACGTTCCCTCAGGCATTGTTGTGCAGTGTCAGAGCGAGCGCTCTCAACACCAGAACCGTGAACAGGCGTACAAGATGTTGCGGGCGCGGATGTACGAGCAGGAAATGCTCAAGCGCAACGCCGACAAGCAGGCCATGGAAGATAACAAGGCTGATATCGGCTGGGGCAGCCAGATCCGTTCCTACGTACTGGATGACTCGCGTATCAAGGACCTGCGTACCGGTGTCCAGACCAGCAACTGCCAGTCGGTGCTGGACGGTGCCTTGGACCAGTTCATTGTCGCCAGCTTGAAGGCAGGTCTGTAATCCTGCTGACATTCAAGACGCAACCATTACCCTTTAACCATTGAATCCCTGATCATTATGAGTAACGACACTACCCAAGCCCCGAGCCAGGCCCACGATGAAAACAAACTGATCGCAGAGCGTCGCAGCAAGCTGGCAGCGATACGCGAGAAAGGTAATGCCTTTCCCAATGATTTCCGTCGTGAACACAAGAGCGTGGAGCTCCAGCAGACCTATGGTGAAAAAACCAAGGAAGAGCTGGAGGCCTTGGGTAAGGTAGTCAGTGTAGCCGGTCGCATCATGGCAAAGCGCGGCCCGTTCATGGTGCTGCAGGATGGTGAGGGCACTATTCAGCTGTATGCCGATAAGCAGGCGCAGGAGCAAATCAAGGAGACCTGGGGACTGTGGGACATCGGCGACATCGTCGGCGCCAAGGGTGCGCTGCATAAGTCCGGCAAAGGTGACCTTTACGTCAACCTGGAAGAGTACCAGCTGCTGACTAAATCCCTGCGTCCATTGCCGGATAAATATCACGGTCTGAGTGATCAGGAAATCCGCTATCGCCAGCGTTATGTAGACCTGATTGTAAATCCTGAGGTGCGCGACACCTTCCGTCTGCGCTCCAAGTGCATCGATTTTATCCGTCGCTATATGACCGGCCGTGACTTTATGGAAGTCGAGACGCCGATGCTGCACGTAATTCCCGGCGGCGCATCAGCCAGGCCGTTTGTGACGCATCACAATGCGTTGGATATCGACATGTTCCTGCGGATTGCACCGGAGCTGTATTTGAAGCGTCTGGTCGTCGGCGGTTTTGAGCGAGTATTCGAGATCAACCGCAATTTCCGCAACGAAGGTACCTCTACCCGGCACAATCCGGAATTCACCATGATGGAGTTTTACCAGGCTTACGCGGACTACAAAGACTTGATGGACCTTACCGAAGATATGCTGCGCAAGATGTGTCAGGAGGTTATGGGTACCACCACCTTGGCCTATCAGGACAGCGTCTACGACTTTGGCAAGCCCTTTACCCGCCTGTCAGTCTTCGATGCCGTACTGCAGTACAACCCGCAGATTACCCGCGAACAGCTGAGCACCCTTGAGGGCGCCCGCCAGGCTGCCCGGGACCTCAACATCAAAATCAAGGAAACCGATGGTCTGGGCAAGATTCACATTGAGATCTTTGAAGAGACCGTCGAGCACAAGCTGGATCAGCCCACCTTTATTACTGAGTATCCCATCGAAGTGTCACCCCTGGCCCGCCGCAACGACGAGAATCCGGCCGTGACCGATCGCTTTGAGTTTTTTATCGGTGGCCGTGAGCTGGCCAATGGCTTCTCCGAGTTAAACGACGCGGAAGATCAGGCCGAGCGGTTTATGCAGCAGGTGCGTGAGAAAGATGCCGGTGATGATGAAGCCATGCATTACGACGGCGACTATGTGCGTGCCCTGGAGTACGGTCTGCCGCCGACAGCGGGAGAGGGGATCGGCATTGACCGGTTGGTGATGCTATTTGCCAACGCACCGTCTATTCGCGATGTGCTGTTATTCCCGCACATGCGGCCGGAATAAGGCGTTTTTTAAAATAGATCCTGTGGCGCCTAGGGCGCCACAGTTTTTTTAAGCGTTTGTCAGGCGGATTGATCAAGTTGTTCCTGCGGGCTGGCCAGCCGGTTCTCGGCAGGCAGTGAAACCTCAAGTCGGGCGTGATTGAATGGGCAGACAAACGATAACGAATAAGCCAGGAGCTGGAGTGGTTCAGCGGTTGCTTTACCGTATAAGCGGTCTCCGACAATCGGATGCCCGAAGGCTGCCAGGTGCCGGCGGATCTGATGCTTGCGGCCGGTTTCTATCTGGATATCAAGCAGGGTTCGTGGGCGGGCTGCGTCAGTTTCGACAGGCCGTATACGAGTAACAGCGGCTTTGCCATCAAGCGGATAATCCAGGCATTGCTCCTCGTCGGAAAGCGGCAGTAGTCCGGTCACCCAGGCCTGGTAACATTTGCGAATCTCCCTGGACTGAAACAGGTGTGACAGGCGTGCGGCACTCTGCTGATCGTGTGCCAGTAGAACCAGCCCGGCAGCATCGGCGTCCAGTCGATGAACCAGAAAGCTCTCACGCCGGGGTTGGCCGTTCACCTCCACCCAGCGCAACAGGCTGCAGTGGTCGCCCCATTGCGATCCCTGCGACAACATGCCGTGAGGCTTAAACCAGATGCTGTAGCGTCCGGCATCGTGGATCAGGCGGGCGGCATTGGGTTTGCGGGAGAGGACCTGTTCATCGTAAAAAAGCTGGATCTTGCAGCCCTTATTCAGCGACTTGGTGGCCCGGCGCAAGCGCAGCGTTTTGCTTTTCTGCGTCCACCAGACGGCGCCTTTGTTCATTGCATCTTTCAGACGCTGGCGGGAGAGACCGGTGCCGCTGGCCAGGAGATCCAGCGCCGTTTGTCCGGGTGTTTCGGCAACAAGTGTGAAGATTTTGGGTGAGGCGTATTCGGGCATAACGAGATTTCTATATTTTCAAAGGACATTAGCGTGGCTGAAAAGGCAACAATCTGTAAAGCAAATATTACGCTGTCGGACATGGACCGACATTATTACGGTGACCTGACCCTGACTATTGCCCAGCACCCCTCTGAAACAGCGGAACGGATGATGGTGCGGCTGTTAAGTTACTGTTATCGCGCCGCGGATAATCTGACATTCACCCGCGGCCTGTCGTCCGCTGACGAGCCGGATATCTGGCTTAAATCCGATGATGGCCGGATTCTGGAATGGATTGAGGTCGGGCAGCCCGCGCCGGACCGATTAAAAAAGGCCCAGGGTGTGGCACAGCAGGTGCTGGTATTTGCCTACGGCCGGGGTATGGATATCTGGTGGAGGCAGCAGGGGGCTGCAATCCGGGCACTGGGCAAAGTGAAGGTCAGCTATTTCGATGCGGCGGAGCTGCAGGAGCTGACACAGCTTGCAGCAAAAACCATGAACCTTACAATCTCCATCACTGAGGCTGTCGCGTATGTTTCCAGTGCTGATCACAATATCAGCATCAGCCTGCGCGAGATGCCATGATCTGCGGGTGAATTTTCGTTCTGCTCTGTGCGTTAGAACGCAGATATTTAACGAGCCGCAGTTCCCAATAACCCCATTAATAACATCAGGATTACGCTATGCACATCGTCGACATTACGCTTGAAAATGCTCAGCAATTATTGATTGAAGAATCGTTTAACCGGCCCGTGCTGGTCGACTTCTGGGCAGATTGGTGCGGCCCGTGCAAATCCTTGATGCCGATTCTGGAAAAACTGGCCAGTGAATATCAGGGGGCTTTTCTGCTCGCCAAGGTCAATGCTGACGAACAAAATATGATTGCCGGCCAGTTTGGTGTGCGCAGTCTGCCGACCGTGATGCTGATCAAAGATGGCCAGCCGCTGGATGGATTTACCGGCGCGCAGACAGAAAATTTTGTCCGTCAGATGCTGGACAAACACTTGCCTAAAGCATGGGAAAAGACTCTGCAGCAGGCCGAGGATTTCATTGCTGGAAATGACTTTGCCGCTGCGTTGCCACTGCTGCGCCAGGCCGCGGAAGAATCCGGACAACAGGCAAATATTGTTATTCTTCTGGCAAAAACGCTGGTGGAATTAAATCGGATTGAAGAAGCGGAAGGATTGATTGCCACCATCAAGATGTCGGATCAGGACGTGAATTATCAGCAGGTTCTTGCCCAGCTTCAGTTGAAAAAACAAGCGGCCAAAACGCCGGAGGTAACTGCACTCGAAGCTGCACTGGAAAAAGATCCCACCAATCTGGATCTTCTTTATCAGCTGGCAGTTCAGCTGAATCAGGAAGGTTATTACCGTAAATCCCTGGAACTGCTGCTGCAGATTCTGCAAAAAAATCGTCAGTTCGCTGATGGCGCGGCTCGCAAAACAATGACGGACATTCTTGCCGCTCTGGGTAAAGGGGATCCGCTGGCTGTGGAATTCCAGCGCAAATTATTTACATTGCTTTACTAGGCTTGATTGGTCGATAGATGAGAAAACCGTTACACTCTTTTTGAAGTCACGGTCAATTCTCTGCGCGTCAGCTGCAGGATGAACGACATCGCGGTACCCATAACTGCTGGTTAATCACATAAGTCGCGCATCACATTCGATCGGGAATGGTGGATTGGCTTCCGGTGATAGAGGTAATCCGAAACGACATGATTGAGTTATAAAACAGCTATACAAAGCAGTTATAGAGGAATCAACAATGGTGAAAACCTGCAAGATCGCAGTCTTCATCGCCATCGCAACACTTGCAGCCAGCCTGGTAGTCGCATGCAGTAAATCGGATCAACGTACGTCCGGTGCTGCCATGTGTCACCTGCCGCTTTTTGTGCAACAACAAGGCGATAAGTACCTGATCAAGCAGGGTGAGCTCACCATGGAAGTTCATCCGGCAATGGGCGGCAGAATCTCTTCGGTAAAGCATGGGCGGCACGAGCTGCTGATTACGCAGGAACGCACCAGCTCCATGCTGTGGGGCAGTGTGCTGTGGTCGAGCCCGCAGAGCGAGTGGGGCTGGCCGCCGGTGAAAGCGCTGGACCACGAGCCTTACCGGGTTTCTGTTGAAGACAACCAGCTGGTACTCACCAGCGAAATCGATCCGAAAACCGGCTATCAATTCGTAAAAAGCCATCGCGCGAGCAGTACCCAGAGCGATGCCTTTGTCATTACCTATACCATCTACAACCGCTCCGATGCAGCCAAAGCCGTGGCTCCCTGGGAGCTGACCCGCGTACCTACCAGCGGTATTGTGTTTTTCCCCACCGGCGAGCGGGAACATGAAAGCGGCATTTTTTACCCGATGGAAATCCAGAAGACCGGTGACGTCAGTTGGTTTTTGTATGATGAAAAGAAAATTCGGGACGATCACCATAAATTGATGACGGACAGTCGTGAAGGCTGGCTCGCTTACACCGACAACGGTTATTTATTGGTGAAAAAGTTTGCTGATGTACCTGCTGAATTGATTGCACCCAACGAAGGTGAAGTTGAATTATTCACTGATGCTCTTAAAACCTATCTTGAACTACAGCAGCAGGGCGGAATGACCATGCTGGAGCCCGGGGAGCGTCTCGACTGGGAGGTGACCTGGTATGTAAAAAAACTGCCTGACGATATATCCGTTTCGGTTGGCAGCGATGAGCTGGTGAACTACGTCCGCTATCTCATCAGTGACTAAATAAAGCCCCTTCACCTGTTCTTTTGCAATAAGCCGCTGCGGCGTAATTACCGGCGGCTCCGGTTCGTCCAATCCTGTCTTTATCCCTCCGCTGAACCCCCTTTTCAATCTTTCATCCCAGGCGTGAAAAATTTACTTATTCGTTTTGAAAAAAGTTCTATCCATTTGTGCAATTTTCAATAATGGCGACACACCTCTGTATCTAAGTTATTGAAATATAAGGTTTTTAAAGATTGGCATCGCCTTTGCAACATATCACGCAGCCAGGTAATCCAGAGGTTCGACTCGATGTGAGTCTTTCTAAACCTGGGCCAGATACACGATTTTTATTTAGGCGAGCCAGTGTGAACAGCGTTTTTGCACTGACTTATAGTTCCGGGTCATTTTGAGGTCATAAGCCATGTCTGAACTTCAGTATTCCAACCAGTATGCTTCAGAGAAATTCCAGGGAGTTAAAGCGACTCGTTTTTCACAGGACCTTTACTCTCCCAAACAAAACCACTTCATGGCGGTGCTGCCTGTTAATGACTATGTACGCATGTTGCCTCACATGGAACTGGTATCCATGAGCGTAGGCGAAGTACTGCAGGAAGCTGGCATGCCGATCGAATGGATTTACTTCCCTATCACCAGCGTCGTCTGCCTCGGCTACATCACCGAGAATGGTGCTTCTCCAGCAGTAGGCCTGGTGGGTAATGAAGGTTTTGTGGGGACCGCCTTTATCATGGGCAGCGAGTCTTCTTCCACTCGCGCCGTGGTTCAAAGTGCCGGTCTGGGCTATCGCATCCGCGCCAGCCTGGTGAAGAAAGAAGTACAGCGTAATGGCGAATTCATGCGATTGGCGCTGCTGTATTGCCAAGCTTTCATTACTCAGGTTTCCCAGACTGCTGTATGCAACCGCCTGCACTCCGTCGATCAGCAGCTGTGCCGCTGGTTGCTGATGAGCATGGACCGTCTCGCATTTAATGAGATTCATCTCACCCATGAACTGATTGCCAATATGCTGGGTGTACGTCGTGAAGGCGTCACACAGGCTGCTGGTAAGCTTCAGGCCAAAGGCTATATCCAGTACAGCCGCGGCAAGATCCGCATCCTGGATCGCGCCGGTATCGAGTCAGAGGTATGCGAATGCTACGGCGTCGTAAACCGTGAATATGCTCGCCTGTTGCCACGCAAGCCGCAGGTGCCAGTCGCCTTGCCCCAGACTCGCAAGATTGCAGCCAGCGCTGCTCGTGTGACCAGCATTACTTCACGTGCTCAGGAAGCTACCCTGATTGCGGAAGGTGCGGCACGTAAGAGTAATGACGATTCACAACGCTACGCACGCGCCCGTTAGTTATCAATGCACTCAGCGGAACTCCAGTAACCACTGGAAGGGCGAAGGGAATTCGCTAAGGTTTTATCAAGTTGGCAGCTTATCGAAGGATTTCAGGGAAGGAGCGAGCAGGAGAGTAAAGAGCGCAGAGTCAGCTTGAACAATGAGGAATATGGTAAGAGAAAGGACGATGTAAGGAGAGAGGTTAACGACTCGAGTCGATGATTATCTCAACTACAGGCTTGCGGAGAATGCAGGGACGCATCCAGCCATGGATTGTTTTGTCACTCCGGTTTTTCATAATTTGATACACCTGCTTTTACTTCCCAGTTAAATTGCCCGATTATTTTTTCAATTATTTCTCTCGCGGTTTATACCTCCCTTCGTTAACTCTGTGTCAACCTTTTAAAGCTTTTCAAGCCTCTGTCTGTAATGCACGTTCAAGAGCAGTGTTGAGAGCTGACAAATCCAGTGGTTTCACCAGGTGATCGTCAAAACCGGCTTGTTCCGCGCGCAATTTATCAGGTTGGTTACCGCTTAATGCAATAAACAGGGCGTCCTTCAAGCCTGCTTCACGCAGTTTGACCGCCAGGCTGTAGCCATCTGTATCTGGAAGGTTGATATCCAGTAATACTGCTGCAGGTTGCAGTGAGTGAAGCAGATCCATTGCTTCTGCTCCGGTTTTTGCCGCAGCGACTTGCCACCCCAGATGCTGGAGCAGCATAGCTGTGGCTTCGCGGGCATCCTGATTGTCTTCTACCAGAAGAATCTGTTTGCTTGCACCGTCCGGCGCAGCGGTCTCCCGTTGTTGCAGCAATTTCTGGATGCGGGTCAGCAGCGTAGCTGCGTCAATAGGTTTACTCAGATAGTCGTCGCAACCAGCCTGGAGGCAGCGTTCCCGTTCTCCGCGCAGGCTGGCTGCGGTCAGGGCCAGGATCGGTTTCTGATATCCCTGTTCACGCAACAGTCGAGTTGCGGATAAACCATCAAGGACCGGCATCTGGGAATCCATGATCAACAGGTCAAATCCATCACCCTCGGCCTCTTTGTGCTGCACCAGATCAATGGCTTCCTGGCCGTCGCTGGCATAGGTAACCCGTCCGCCGAAGCTGGTGATCAGGTGGCCCAGCAGCATGCGGATATCCGGCAGGTCATCAGTGACCAGTACGTGCCCTTTAAAGCGAAAGGCCTTGGAGATTGTAGTAACATCCAAGTTGTTCCGGGTGTCCAGTGGCTGGCGTTCAACGTTATCCAGATTGCCTGGATTGATGTAGAGCGTAAATACGCTGCCGACGCCGGGCTGACTTTTTACACTGATGTTTCCGCCCAGACATAAGGCCAGCTGGCGACTGATGGCCAGCCCAAGACCAGTGCCTTGTTGGCGACTGGTAAGCGTATTGGTTACCTGCGTAAAAGGTTTGAACAATCGATCAATGTCGTTCTTGGAGATGCCTATGCCGGTGTCGCGGATGGAAAAGCGCAGAAAGGTTTTGTTCCGCACATGGGCCTCGGCGATGTATAACGAGACTTCGCCTTTTTCCGTAAATTTAATGGCATTACCCAGCAGGTTGAGCAGGATCTGACGCAGTCGGGTCGGGTCTGTTTTAATCTTCACGGGCAGCGCGGTTTTGGCTACGACATTAAGCCGCAGATTTTTATCCTGTGCATTAACGGAAATGAGAGAGCAGATTTCATTAACAAAGCTGTGCAGATACACATCAAGCTGTTCGATCTCCAGCTTGCCGGCTTCGATCTTTGATAAGTCCAATACATCGTTCAGCAGGCTGAGAAGGTGACGGCCATTGCGCTTGATGATTTGCAGATGATTTTTATCGGGGGCCTGATCGGCTGCCAGCAGCAGGTCGGTGTAACCCAGTATAGCGGTCAGGGGCGTGCGCAGTTCGTGGCTGAGGTGTGCGAGAAACTCGCTTTTGGAGCGGTTTTCGGTCTCGGCGCGCAGCCGCTCGACGCGTTCAGCTTCCATCTCCCGGCGGGTCAGGGCATAGCGAATTGCCCGGGCCAGCCCTTGCGCATTCAGTTGCGACTTAACCAGATAATCTTCGGCTCCCGCATTCAAAGCTTCCTGATCAAGCTGTTTGTTGTCCTGACCCGTCAACATGATGATAGGGCCTTTGAAACCCAGCCTGGGAGCTTCGCGCAGCAATGAAAGCCCATCCTCGGAGCCAAGGCGATAGTCCATCATGCACAGATCATGATTATTGCGGGCGAAATGCCGGCGGGCCTCCTGGGGGGTTGAAGCCCAGGTCAGTGAGTATTCGCCGGCGATAATATCCTCAAGCAAACCCTGCGTCAGAACGTAATCGTCCTCGTCGTCCTCCACGAGTAACAATTTCATACCTTGTGTAATCAGACCCTGACTCATTGGGATACCAGTATGCTCTGCTTCAGTAAATGGGATTAAATACCTGTGGATTGCAATAGGAGGTAAGTTTTTTCATAAACTCAACCATCGCGCAGAAGGTCACCGGTTTTGTTTGATAAAACGCGGCACCCAGGTCATGGCTGTATTGCAGATCTTCCTGCGAATTGGATGTGGTCAGTATAACCACGGGAATTTCTGCCAGATCCGAGTCTGCTTTCAACTCTGCCAATACCTCGCGTCCGTCTTTGCGCGGCATGTTCAGGTCCAGCAGAATCAATCCGGGTTTCGGGGCTGGCTGATTCCGATATTTACCTTCACCGCGCAGGTACTCCATCAGTTCAACGCCATCTTTGACAAAATGCATGTCATAGGTTTCTTGACTTTCCAGCAATGCTTCATGGGCGAGCAAACGATCATCCTCGTCATCATCCGCCATTAATACAATAAAAGATGGATCACCTGTGGGCATGATGTGTTCCTGTACTGGTATAGAATTGAGCAACATTTTCCTGGCGTAACGGGAGGCGGACGATAAACGTTGCGCTTTTTCCCGGAATACTGCTGGCCTGAATTCGGCCATGATGATGCTCGACAATACGGCGGCAGATGGACAAGCCGATGCCCGTGCCTGGATATTCATCCTTTCCGTGAAGCCGTTGGAAAGGAGTAAAAATTCGATCGATGAATTTTTCATCGAAACCGATACCGTTATCAATGACCTGCATCTCAAACCAACCCGCATCGGTAGCGTCTTCTTCCGGCAGGATGATACGGGTAAGAATACTGATCACGGGAGTTCGCTCCGCCGGGACAAACTTGATGGCATTCCCCACCAGATTCTGCAGCAGCTGACGCATCTGCGTGGGATCCGCTTCGATGGTGGGCAAGGGGTCCGCATTAATCTCCGCACCTCTGGTTTCGATGGTGACATAAAGGTCTTCGAGAACGTCCTCGAGAATCTCCTGTAGTGAAACCTGTTCGAATTTTTTGGCCTGACTCGAAATCCGGGAGAAGGTCAATAGATCTTCAATCAGCCGTGACATGCGTGCAGCAGCCAGTTGCATGCGGCGAATGTAATCAGCACCTTCACCCAGCTGGGCTGCATACTTCTGTTCCAGCCGATCACCGAAGGAGCGGATCTTCCGCAGCGGTTCCTGCAGGTCGTGGGAAGCTACGAAGGCAAAGTCCTGGAGTTCGCGATTACTGCGTTGCAGCTCCACGGCGTAGCGCTCCAGTGCGAGGGTTCGGTCAGCTACCAGAGCTTCAAGCTTCTCGGCATCTTCCCGTTGCTTTTTAAGAGCTCGGCCCACCAGCACAAAGATGATGCCTGCGAGGATCAGTCCCAGTACGGTCGCGAATATCTGAGTGATGATGACCTGTTGCTGGACCTGATTCGCCTCGGCCCTTTGCTGTTTCAATCGGTCGTAGGCAGTCTGCTGCAGTTCACTGACCAGTGAGCGGATCTGCCGCATCAGCGAGTTACCTTCATCGGTAAGAAACAGCTTCAGTGCGGCGCCTTCTTTATGTTGCTTGCGCAGTTGAATAGTTTTTTCCATCTCCTGCAGCTTGGCCTGGGTCAACTGGATCAAGGTGAATATGCGGGGACGCTGGGTAGCGAGGTTTGATTCCAGCTCCAGTAACTGATTCAAGTGGACATTGATCTTCTTGATGGCAATGTCGTAGGGCTCCAGGTAGGAATCTTCCCCGGAAATTAAAAAGCCGCGCTCGCCGGTCTCGGCATCCTGAATGGCTGAAAAGGTATCTTTGATAATATTGAGTGTATTAAGTGTTTTGTGAACTTTGTCTTCGTTGGTAATGAGCGTGTGTATGGCATGGTAAGAGATCACGCCGTTGGTCAGAAGTAATGCCAGCATCAGGCAAAAACTGGCAAGCCAACTGTAGCTGGGGAAAATAATGCGCGATGAAAAAAGCGTCATGCAGTTACCTGGTCTTAAGTCGGCGGGCTCAGCTCATTGATCAAAGCGGCACAGCGTTTACATTCCTGCAGAATGCGCTCAAGACTCATCAGAACATCGTTCGGGTCCTGTTGTTTTTGCAGCTGAAGCCGGGCAAGTTCGGCATTGACAGATATCGTATTTAAAGGATTACGCAGTTGATGGGCTACGTATGCAAGCTGGTCTTGGGGAGTGTTCATCGTTCAACCTCGTCCTGCAGTTGCTTTTCATAATTATTGAGGCGGTTATACAGCGTCTTGAGGCTGACCCCCAGCATCTCGGCTGCCCGGGGTTTATCACCGTCAACCTGCTCAAGTGTGAGGGTAATGAGTTCACGTTCCACTTCTTCGATGGTTTTGCCGGGGATAAGGCCCTGGGTTTTCTTGCGTTCCCGTGCAAAAGGGGAGGCTAGCTCGGTAGGAAGCACCAGCTCACTGCTTTCGGGGTCACTCATGATGAACGCACGGTGGATAGCATGGCGCAGTTCGCGCACGTTTCCCGGCCAGTCATATTGAGTCAGGCGATGGAGGGATTCTCGGCTCAGGGATAGATTGCAGTCGTTCTGCAGATTCAGCTCGTGGAGGAAAGACTTGGCCAGCAGTTCTATGTCGCCCGGTCGCTCGCGGAGGGGAGGGATTGCGATAGGGAAGACGGCCAGACGGAAATAGATATCCTCACGCAGACATTCTTCTTCGGCCAGTTGCTCGGTAGTACGGTTGGTGGCAGAGATAACCCGGCAGTTGACAGAGATCTCCTGCGCGCCGCCCAGACGTGTCACCTTCTGTGTCTCCAGGACGCGCAACAGATTCGGTTGCATGTCGATAGGCATCTCAGTGATTTCATCGAGGAAGAGGGTTCCACCGTCCGCCTGTTCAAACAACCCCTGCTTGCGTGCTATGGCACCGGTGAAAGCACCTTTCTCATGTCCGAATAATTCACTGCCGATCAATTCGCGAGATGCGGCACCGCAGTTCCAGGCCACAAACGCGCCCGTGCAGTTTGAGGCCTGATGGATGGCGTTGGCCACCAACTCTTTACCAACGCCGCTCTCACCCTGTAACAACACATTCGCTTTGGTTGCCGCAACGCGCCTGATCATCTGATACAGCTTGTGCATAGCAGGCGACTCGCCGATCAGGACATTGAAGTGTTTCTCGGTCTGGCCGCCAGGGGCGTGCTTCATTTCTATGCGGTTGATGAGAGTCTGCAGCTGCTCCAGATCGATAGGTTTGATGAGGTAACTGATGTTGGGTCCCATCACTTTTTTAACGAGAGACTTAACCGCCGAGTTACCTGTAATGATAGTGATATGTGTAGGCCGCTGACTCTCGGGAATATTTTCTAATACCTGAAAGCCACTGCCGTCAGGAAGCATGAGATCCAGTAAAAGAATATCGAACCGTTGCTTGAACAACGCGGTACCGGCTTCAGCCAGGTTATCGGCAACAGTCACTTCATGCCCCAGCATTCTGAGCAGCTCGCCCGTCGCCTGGGTAAAGTTTTTATCATCATCTACTAACAAAATTAGTGCCACAGGGATTCCCTTATTACAGATGATTAAGCTATTGACTATAACAATTAAGATCTAGGGTGACTAGGCGCTGGATTATACGTATGCCACAGAATACAAGGGTTTGCATAAAAAAGCGTCAGTTTTGTAAAAATGACATCTTCTATTGGCAATATTTCCAATAAAAAGTGTCCTTCAATCCGGGGTTTTAACCCGCTGCGTCACCAGCAGCATAGTTATGGGTATTATTCACTAAAATCCAATTCTGGCATATGGCTTGCTATCAATAAATTGACGCCATAACACTTCCTGGTCAAGGGAGATCTGAGCGCGTTGATAAACAACTATGAACAGGAGAATTCAATGAGCACTTTTGTAAAATTTCTGATGGCAATGTCGCTGGCAGGTTTTTTAATTGGTTGTGAAAAAGGTCCTGCCGAACGGGCCGGTGAAAATATTGATGAAGCCGTTGAAGAAGTTCAAGACGAAGTAGACGATGCGACCTGATTCATCGAAAGGTAAATGAAGCATTCGGAGTTCGGCCGGGACTAAACCTTCCGGCCGAATTTCTTTTTCCTATAAATAAAAACATACCTGTAAAAGCTACCAAACTTTGTAAGAAATATTTACGTACAGCTAAATAAAATTAATCTAACTGCATAATTTTTCGTCGTTTTGTTCACAATTAATTAAAATATTACTCTTTTTTTTAAAACCTTTGTGATTGGCACAGCCATTGCTCCTACCTATGTGAAATTTATAGATAAAAGGAGAATCACATGATTTACAAAACTTCAGCCCTGCTATCTCTGGCCCTCTGCTCGTCTCTGGCAGTTGCACAATCTTCTGGTTATGAAACCGACGATGGATGGCGTTTCAATCCCGAATTTTCCATCGGTGTCGGGTACGGCTTTACCAAGCTAAAGGATGGTGACTTCGATGAAGATGAAGCGGCTAAAAAAGCCTTTGCATTGGTTAAGTTTAATGAATTTGTTGGCCTGGAAGCTGCGTACATCGATTTTGACGATGCAGGGAATGATCAACTGCGTTTTGATCCAAAAGGTTACAGCCTCGGTTTGATTCTTGAGGCACCGATTACTCAGTCATTTTCAGTTTATGCCAAAGGCGGCCAGCTGTGGTGGGATGCAGATGCACGTTTTTCAGCCGGTCCGATTAGCGGGTCCAGAGACTATGATGGGGATGAAACTTTCTGGGGCGTGGGCACAAAATTCCGTCTGTCCGACAATCTCGATCTGAGAATTGAGTACGAGCGTTTTAATTTTGAAATCTCACGTGACGAAATCGATGTATTGCAACCCAACGACATCGATATGGACGTAGATTTTGCCAGTATCAGTCTGCAGTTTACATTCTAAGCTGTAGCCTCACGCGCTGTTGGAAAGCGTACTCATCGTGCGCTTTCCAACAGCAAAATCAACCAGAGGAAATTATCATGTTAGGTTGGAGCGTAATATTCTTCATCCTCGCTATCGTGGCAGCCCTGCTGGGGTTTGGCGGAATTGCTGCCAGCATGGCAGGAATTGCGAAGATTTTATTTTTTATCTTTCTGGCTATGTTATTGGTCTCGCTCATCATGGGCCTATTGTCAAAGAGACCAGGTCACAGGTAACGGCATCATCACATTTAAATTAGCTGGAGGTACTTATGTCCAGAATTACCGACATCGAGAATGATCCTACTATCAGAAAAGCCAGCGGTGCAGCGCAAGAGGCAGCGGGTGCTCTTGCCTCCAAGTTTTCCGGTACGGAAGAGAAACTGCGTCAGGTAGCTGCTGATACCGCTCAATGTTTGGCTGAATCTCAGCAGAAAGCGCGGGACCAGGCTCGTAAATCCATGCAGTACATCAGAGTGACCAGCCGTAAAAATCCGCTGCTGGTGGCAGGGGTCGCCTTCGCCGTGGGCTTATTGGCGGCTGCTTTATTTCGCCGGGATCACGACTGATCCAGCGAGTAAGTCAGCTTAAAGGTGAGGGATTCCAGATATTGGCACCTGAACAGGGAGCAGATTGAATGTGCGAGCCCGTCTCATGTGGATTCGGGCTTTTCTTCCCCAACATTATCAGCGGTAGCGCTTCTTTGCCTTCTGTCGGCGTAATCTTTCCTGCTCTTCTTTTTCCTTGGCTTTGCGCGCTTCTTCGATCTTCGCCGCTTCTTCTTCGGCTGTCGTCATGTCTGGTGTCTCAAGTGTGACAGGGCCAAGCAGCCCGGCACGCAGTTCGTTGATCAATAATGCCGACACCTTCTGCAGCTCAACTCCACCGCCTTTACGAATGCAGCCTCGCTGGGCACCAATAGCATCCAATAGTTCAATATCCGTCTCCGGTAGCTCATCCAGCTTATAACGTTCTTTGAGTGCAGTGGGATAGGCTTTTAACAAATAATCGGCGGCAAAAAGTGCGATGTCTGCATAATCGAATACTGTATCTTTAATTGCACCTGTAACGGCCAGCCGATATCCGCAGGATGGGGGGCTGAGCTTGGGCCATAAAAATCCTGGCGTATCGGTCAGCAGCATATTATTGGGTAATTTGATCTGTTGTTGCGCTTTGGTAACGCCCGCTTCATTGCCGGTCCTGGCGATAGTGCGTCCCGCCAGGGTGTTGATGATCGTAGACTTGCCGACGTTGGGTATGCCCATGATCATCGCGCGCACTCCGCGAATTTCAAGATTACGGTGAGGTAACAAGGTTTCGCACAGCGTGAGCAACTGACGGATCTTGTCCGGTGCCTGTTGGGTTACCGGCAGTGCAGTGATGCCGCGTTCCTGTTCCATGTGCGCCACCCATAATGCGGTTATCTCAGGGTCTGCCAGGTCGGCCTTATTCAGAAGTTTGATACAGGGCGTGTCTCCGCGCAGTTCCGGTACCAGCGGGTTTTCACTGGAAAAAGGAATGCGCGCATCCAGCACTTCAATAATGACGTCTACCAGGGGCATAACTTCCGCAATGTCCTTGCGTGCTTTATGCATATGCCCGGGAAACCAATTAATCATCGACATGGAAATCTGGCTCTGTTAACTCTGGGGGGCACATTTTAGCAGTTTTTGCGCTGGTATCTCATCTTAAAGCAAAGAGGCTTCAAAGAGGGAATGTTGGCTGCCAGACGGATTACGGGTCGGCTGGAGAATAAACTGAAGTCTGGTGGCTCTACAGAAAAGAGGAAAATGCCATGGATACTACCTTGACTCTCGCTCCGTTGATCTCGCTGATTGCTGGGATCCTGATTTTATTGATGCCTAAATTACTCAACTACATTGTAGCTATTTATCTGATTGTAATAGGCCTTGTGGGCATTCTTGGCGATTTGAATTTAATATAACCCTGTCGGCGCAGATGCTGGATGCATGATCTGCGCCTCCAGTACTGGAGTTAATCTGCCGCAGGTGGATGTATCGGTTTCTTTTTTGTCTTGAACATGTTTGAGGTCATCAGCTGTTCAGCCAGTGGAAGAAGAGAGAGGCGGTGTCTGAGAAGCAAGCTGGCTCCCGCTACCGCCATAGCGCCGAATCGTGCCGGGCCGATGTACCAGAGTGCTGCAACAACAGCTACCGTAGCCAGCGGATGACCGGTAACAGTTTTTACCAGCATGCTGCGAGGAAAATCCCCCTCTTCTGCATCATCCTCATCCCGCTGGCGCTTATTTTTGAGCCGCCAAGAGGCACGAGACATTTCGAGCACATTACCAATGGTATCGCGTAGATGTTCCTGCTTTTTGATGTCATTCATAGAGTATCCTTGACGAATTTTAAATCTTCAGCCAGATGATGACGGGTCACCGCAAAGGCTTCCTCTTTAGGAGGTCGGCTGGCGATATAAATGGCTACGCCTGCGATGATAATATCGAGGAGCAATACACCAATAACTGCGAGCGTGCGGTAGTCGGTGTACCAGAAAAAAGTCAGCACAGCCATATGCGCCATGGCGAGGGCAAACAACGCAAAAATGGCTCCAACTCCTACCCATACGAGACGGCGAACAATAGCGGACCTCTCGATCTTAGCTTCGATGGCAATGAGTTTGCTGTACAGCTCAATGCGGTCCAGAAAGATAGCAATATTGCTTTTAAGATTGCGAAGTCCTGAAATCATTTTACTGTCCCATATGGGTAAAGTTGAAAAAAATCGGCTGTCAGCGGCGGCTGATCAGTGCGCCTAAAATTACCCCTGCCAAAGCCGCGATACCAACTGCCTGGAAAGGGTGGTCCTTGATTAACTTTTCGGTAGTATCAACCCCTTTATGCGCGGCAACTGATGCATCCTCTGACAGATGATGCAGCTTGTCTTTAGCCTGACTCAGTTTTTCTGAGATCTGCTGGCGTATTACTGCCAGCTCCTGCCCGGATAATCTTCCCGCACGGGCTACCAAATCCTGAAGATCAGCCATGATATTGTTAAATTCGGCTTTAGCTGCGGTGCCGAGTTCATCACCAGCGCTGACCGCGGCATCAACCAGGCTGCTGGTTGAGGTTCTGGTGCGGTCTCCCGGTTTCTCAGCAGAACGTGCTGCACCATTCCCATTAGGAGGAGTGATTGTAGTATCTGAAGTAGTCATAACGGCCATCCTTTAAATTGTAGTGAAAAAAAGAAAATGTACTTGAAGTCGTGAGACTTTCTGCAGCTTTAACAGAACTACCTGTATACGCGCTCTGCAGTTGACGTCTATTCATTTCCTTACTGGCTCCCCGTTGCATCCTTATCATGAGCGAATCAGCTATGAGCACTGTTTAAGTTATCGCTGTTAATCATAATAGCTGGACTTCGAGCGAATAGACAACTGATGTATTAAGGCCAAGCGGAGCCAAAATCAATACTTACATGAAGGTTTTGTTTTGGCCGGTCTGTTTCCGCACACACAGCAAGTTGCTGATCATCCGCTACTTTTTCTTAGACATTTTTTTGAACTGGAGTTTATGTCATTAAAAGATTCTTTTGAGGTTAATCAAGGGAAACGAAGCAAGTGTTTGATAACACACACACCTGATTTTTGAGGGGATAACGGGATGAACGGGCAAAAAGAGAATGAATCAAAAAATACGTGTTCGTGATAATTGTCGATTACGCTAAAACAAAAGGAAGGAAAATATGCAGATCTCCACAAAAAGTGAGCGCGGAAAACTTTCGGGTGTTGTTGTCTTGCCTTTGATTGCCACAATTATGGGTATAACGGCCTGTGCTTCGGCGCCGCAACTGCCTACTGCTGAGATAGAGCGAGCGGAAGCTGCCATCAATCGCGCAGAAGAAGCCAGGGTTGCGGATTATGCATCTTCTGATCTGCGTGCGGCCAGAGAGAAATTGGTAAAAGCGCGTGATCATATGCAGGATGCTGCAACCAAAAAAGATAAAGATGCTGCCTTACGTGCACGCCTCATGGCGGAACAGGCCATCAGTGATGCTGAGCTGGCAACCGCCAAGGCTCAGGAACAACGCGCCAAAGAAGTCAATAAAGAGATTCAAGGCACGATTGATGTGTTGCAGCAAGAAATCCGGCACGGTCAATAAGGAGGGAGCAAGATGAACATGATTAAAACAACATCGCATGTGCTGGCAATGATCTTCGCTGGCGTCATTTTATCAGCCTGTCAATCTACTCCCGACGAGGACGTGGCCGTAAAACAAGTGCGGGAAGAGCTGATTGCTCTCCAGTCCGATCCTCAATTATCCCGTCTGGCGCAGACTGCTATCCGTGATGCGGAGCGTGCGGTAGACGAGGCGGAAAAGCCGCAGAAAAATGAGGCAATCAAAGAGCATTTGGTTTACCTGGCGAGCAATAAAGTGAAAACCGCCAAAGCTATGGCGTCGGCCCGCTACGAGGAAGATCGATTGAAGAGCCTGGGTGAACAGCGCAAACAGGTTCAGCTGGATGCCCGTACCCGGGAAGCTCGTCAGGCAGAGGCACGTGTGCAGCGGCTGGAGCAGGAGCTGGCTGACGTGAAACAACAACAGACGGAGCGGGGCACGATTTATACCTTGGGCGATACACTTTTTGCCACCAATAAGGCGGACTTGAAGCCCGGTTCTCAAAGCAGCTTTGACCGCCTGGCGCGTGTGCTTAATGAAACCCCCAATCGCAAGATTATCGTTGAAGGTCACACGGATAGTACGGGCGCTGAGGACTACAACCTGACCCTGTCACAAAGACGTGCGGATGCGGTGAAAAATTATCTGGTGTCACAAGGCGTGGATGCAGGACGCATTACAGCTGTTGGTAAGGGGGAGGGTTTTCCAGTAGCCAGTAATGACACCCCCAGCGGTCGCCAACAGAATCGCCGCGTTGAAGTCATCATCGAGAATTAATAACTCGTTTTAAATCATCGGTCGGTCTCACAAGGCCGACCAACATTCCAAAGGAGACACACTATGTTATATACCATCGCAGTGGTACTTATCGTGTTATGGTTGCTGGGTATGGTGACCTCGACAGCACTGGGAGGCTTTATTCACATCCTGCTGGTGATTGCGGTTATCGCTATCCTCATCCGTGTTATTAACGGTCGACCTCCGGTTTAATAGGAAGACGCAGAGGGCTTTTGTGGGAATTGATCCAAGGATTCAGTCGGGTCAAAGTGGTGAAGCAAGAGATCCTCTGCGCGCGACTCGCCTTCACAGGCGACAAGGGACACTGAGGTCAGATATGGGCCATAGAGATCGTCCCTGTAGAGCTTCTCCTGAATTTCCTGCCACAGCAGCTCCGGCATCTCCGTAAAGAAGTTAAAGTTCAGATACCGGCAGTTCTGCTCTTCAAAATCATCTATCTCTGGCGAACGGCCCAGCGCTCGTACCCGCTTTAAAAACTCATCTTTATCAAAGCCGGCGACGGCTTCAGGTTTAATCTGGATACTGATGCAACGCATAAAGTCACCTGGTCAATCAGAGGGTCGAAGCGTAATGGGTGTGCCGGCAAGTTTACGCCAATCTTTTAATTTTTCCTCCTGTTTTATGAATGCTCTCTCACCGCTCAAATTTTTTAATCTTTGTTGCATTCCCTGCTGTGGCCCCTGCTAGACTAATGCTCATTTTCCAACATCATCTGGAACGTCTGTGATCGCTGCACTTTTTCGTCCCTTGGCCCTGGGGATTTATCTGCTGTTCTTTGCTGTGGGTGTGGTGGGCGCCCTGGTGCTGCCTACATTGAGTGTCTTTCTTGCCAAGGAAATCGGAGTGCGCCCGCTGCTGGTGGGTATTCCGTTTGCCGGTATCGCCTTGAGCAGTATTATCTACAACCAGTGGATCGGGCACTGGTCCGATTCGCTTGCGGACCGCCGACCGCTGGTGGCGGGTTTTTGTTTTGTCGGGACGGTCTCCTGCGCAATATTTGCGCTGTCACGTAACTACTGGCTGGTGGCTGCGACTGCCATACTTCTGTTCAGTCTGGCCATGGTTTCGTTCTCACAGATGCTGGCCTACAGTCTTGATTATGCCGACCGTTTCATTCCCCATGATCGCATCCCTCTATTCAATGCCATCGTCCGTGCACAGATCGCATTTGCCTGGGTGGCCGGTCCGCCCGCTGGCTTTATCATGGCCTCCTATCTCGGCTTCAGTGCTACCTATGGTCTGGCCGCCGGACTCTTCGGGCTGGTAGGTATCGTCAGCATCAGGCTGCTGCCCCGCCTGGCACCGGCGGATGACACAAAACGTGAAGAAGTCGAAACGCCTCCCAGACTCGTTCCGCTCTCCCCCGACATTAAACGCTCACTGGTGTTCTGTCTGGTGGCATTCTCGCTGATGTGGGGTGCTAACAATGCGTATCTGATCAGTCTGCCGTTGCACCTGAAAGATAACCTGGATATCGGAACTGAATGGAGCGGCTGGATCATGGCAACCACGGCGTTGTTGGAAGTGCCCTTCATGCTGCTGGCAGGGCACCTTGCCACGCGGGTGAGTCTGATTGCCATGATCCGGCTGGCGGGTGTGGCGGCGTTGCTGTTGTATGGTGGAATTGTACTGGCGGACGCCCTGTGGCATCTGTTCGTCCTGCAGCTGTTCAACGCGATCTTTATCGGTGTTCTGGCAGGGCTGGGCGTATCGGTTATTCAGGAGTTGCTGCCAGGTCGTTCTGGCAGCGCCTCAGCGTTCTACACCAACACCACCCATATGGGGAATCTATTGAGCAGCCTGATGGTGGGACTGGTGGCCGACTACTACGGCTATCAGAGTGTGTTTGTTGCCAATCTGGTTATCGTAGCACTGGCCATACTTGCGTTTGGCTGGGTGAAGTCAACGCGGCACCGCTCTCCAGTTACGCAACAACTGTAATCTCTACTCGCGATCTTCCAGGAGCTGCTGTAGCTGTTCATCGGTCAGGGCCTGGAGGCGCTGACGCAGTTCCTCTTCAACATCGGGCAATACGGCTGCTACCACCTCGTGAATCAACTGCTGCCGATTCACGGACTCCGAGGTCGGTTTGCTGGTTACGCTGGCAGGCGTTTTCTCGGCGAGCTCGTCAAACAGTGGGGGCGGATTGTTGCCGTGGAGCCGTGCGCGAATGTGTTGCGGCAAAAAGGGATTTTCGCCGCTGGCTTTGGCAAGCGTCGGGCGGGGCGGGGTGATGGGTTTATTGACCGCGTAATTGAGCGGTCGATTGAGTCCACGGGCGTCCCGTTTCACACCGGCGGCATCATCATTTGAGTTCCGGGCCGTGCTGGTAGCGAATGTGCGCGTGCCGGCATCGGCCTCCGACCTGCTTTCACCGAATAAAGAACCTTGTTTTCCGGCTGCTTCTGTTCTGGAGGGCGGGCTTGTTTCCGGATCGCGGACAGCGGCTGCAGTGCTGGCGGGTTCCGGTTTGTTCTCGATGTTGGTGCTCAAAGCCTGAAACACGTCGTGGAGTTCGTCCAGGTCGCGTTTGGGCAGTGGAGGGTCAAACTCATGTTCATCATCAACGATGGCCTCCTGCAGGATGGGAATCTCATCATCTTCCAGCAACAGACCTTTAATGGACTCCAGCTCGTGGAGGATAGCGGCTTTGGTTTTACCTTTGTTGTCGGCCATACCCGGTTCCGGCGAATCTACAAGTTGCGATGTTGAATAGGATAGCCTCGTTCCCGATAAAAGCTGTAGTGTTCGCGGGTATTTTTTAGCACCTCCGGTTGCTGGATCACAACTTCACTCAAACGTTCGAAGCGACTGAAGTAGGCGGGAACGCGGCTGCTCAGGTTAAGCAGCACGTTGTGATGATTATGGAGCGGGATTTCGGACTGCAGATCGGTGGTGATCTCTACCTGTTCCAGCCGGTCACAGGGAAGGCAGGCGTGAGGGATGAAACTTTCAGGTTTGAAGGTCCACAGCAGCTCATCGAATTCCTGAGCCTCTGCCGGATCATCGAGCGTCACCAGGACCCGATGGCCCAGGCGCGTTACCTTGTCGATGAGCCGGCAGGCAAAATGCCAGCGGGCTGCACTGGCATCATCAGACAGAATATAAAAATCGATATGGGTCATAAGTGCTACTGATTATTCAGCAGGTACTGTACCAGCAGAGGAACGGGGCGGCCGGTGGCTCCCTTGGCTCCGCCGGACTTCCACGCCGTGCCCGCGATATCCAGGTGCGCCCAGGCAAATTTCTTCGCAAAGCGCGACAGGAAGCAGGCTGCAGTAATGCTGCCGGCTTCCCGGCCGCCGATGTTGGCCATATCGGCAAAGTTACTGTCCAGCTGCTTTTGATACTCGTCCCACAAGGGCATATGCCAGGCCCGGTCATTCGCTTCCTGTCCCGCCTTGAGCAGGGCCTGGGCCAGCTCATCGCGGTTGCTGTATAAACCGCTGGCATGGTTGCCGAGGGCGATCACGCAGGCGCCGGTGAGGGTGGCGATATCAATGACGGCCTTGGGTTTGAAGCGCTCGGTGTAGGTCAGCGCATCACACAGGACAAGTCGGCCTTCTGCATCAGTATTGAGGATCTCGATGGTCTGACCCGACATGGACGTCACGATGTCACCGGGTTTGGTCGCACTGCCGTTAGGCATGTTTTCACTGGCGGCGATCACACCCACCACGTTGATGGGCAACTCCAGCTGCAGCAGGGTGTGGAAGGTACCCAGGACGCTGGCAGCACCGCACATATCAAACTTCATCTCATCCATGCCCGCGCCGGGCTTGAGGCTGATACCGCCAGTATCGAAGGTGATGCCTTTGCCGACAAGAGCGATGGGGGCGTCGTTCTTACTGCCGCCCCGGTACTCCAGTACAATCAACTTAGCTGGCTGGTCACTGCCGGCTGCGACAGACAACAGGGAATTCATACCCAGTTCTTTCATCTGCTTTTCTTCCAGGACCTTGACGTTCAGCCGGGCCTGATTACGGGCGAGGCGTTTGGCTTCGCTGGCAAGATAGGTGGGTGTACAGACGTTGCCCGGCAGGTTGCCGAGGTCGCGCGCAAGGTTCATACCTTCGGCGATGGCCTTGCCGATCTCCAGGCCACGGGTAGCGGCAGCTACCTGCTTTTTATCGCAGCCGAAGATAAGTTTGGTCGGGGCAAAATTATTGTCAGAGGGCTGACTTTTGAATTTTTCGAAGCGATAAGTGGAAAGCTCAAGAGCCTCGGCCAGCTGTCGTGCCTGCCAGGTCAGGTCCCGGTCCTTGACCTGAACATCGGCCAGGCTTGCTGCCAGTTCCCGGGTCGAGGTGGATTTGAGAGCTTCGGGAATCTTGGCGACCGCTTTGCGGAAATTGTCGGCCGTGATTGCGCCTTCTTTATCGGGAGCACCCAGGCCGAGCAGCAACAGGCGGTCTGCGGCAATACCGGTGGGAGCCAGGACGAGCAATGTCTGTCCGGCCTTGCCCTGAAACTCTTCGCGTTTGAGCAGCGTCTCCAGCTGTTGCTGGCCAGCTGCATTGACCGCCGCGGCAGTTTCAGAGAGCTTGGCTCCTTCGTAACAGGTAACGATCAGGCAGTGGCTGCGTTGTTTGATGGCATCAAGTGTTTTAGCGGTATATTGCATGGCGCTTCCCTTGGATTGGAAAGACCCGTCGCGACTCGAAGAGTGCTGAAACGCCGAACTCAGGCAGGGCGTCTGATGATTATCCTTCCGTGTTACTCAGTATTTCAGTACTCCGCGGTGCAGCGGCGGGCATGTTAAGAATCAGACTCAAGACAAAAATGTTTCTGTGCGTGATAATGCCACACTTTTGCGCAGCGTGCCTCGCGCGGAACCTGTGATCCTGATCGCGGATTGCTGTCGTTGCGACAAATGTACGACGCCGCACCGGCAACTGTGAGACGGAATACCTGTCCATCTCCGAGTGCTGGCGCAGGTATGAACGCTCGCCTGCCTATGCAGAATATAAATTGAACAGTTGTGTCTCTCCGCGCTGAATCTGAGCGCACATTGATCGGGATATTGAAGTGATTATTTTCCGTTACCTCAGCCGCGAAATATTGCTCACCATGTTTGCGGTAAGCAGCATTCTGCTGCTGATTACGATGAGCAGCCGTTTCGCCCGTTATCTTGCGGAGGCTACCACCGGTAAAATTTCGGTGGACATCCTGTTCAGTCTGATCGGCTACCGTCTGCCGGGATTTCTCGAGCTGATCGTCCCGCTGGGATTTTTTATTGCGATCCTGCTGGTCTATGGCCGGCTCTATATTGAGAGCGAGATGGTGGTCCTGTCCGCCTGTGGAATGAGCCAGCGCCGGCTGGTGAATATCACGCTGGTGTCGGCCCTGCTGGTCGCGCTGCTGGTGGCTGGCTTCAGCCTCTGGTTGAGCCCCATGGGGGCGCGACAGACGGAACTGATGCTTGATGAGCAGCGCCATCGCAGTGAGTTCGACAGTCTTCAGGAAGGGCGCTTCCAGTCTCTGGGTCGGGGCCAGGCAATGACCTATGTGGAAAGCGTGAGCAATAACCGTAAAAAACTTAACCATGTCTTTGTTGCTCAGGTGGGCGATATGTCTCAGGACAGCGTGGCGGTGATTGTGGCGGAGTCCGGCCAGCAGATGGTCCACCCGGATTACGGTCAGCGCTATCTGGTGTTGCAGAACGGCTATCGCTATGAAGGCCTGCCCGGCAACAACAACTACAAGATTATGGAGTTCAGCACCTACGGCGCCTATCTCACCCCCAGCGACAGCTCTGCCGCCTTCACCAACAAGGCAGACACCCGCACCACCCGCGAGCTGTTTGAATCCGACGATCTTGAAAGCCAGGTGGCGCTGCAGTGGCGGCTGTCCATGCCGATACTGGTGTTGATTGTTGCCATCCTCGCCGTGCCGCTGAGCCGCACCAATCCCCGGCAGGGGCGTTATCTGAAGATGCTGCCCGCAATCATCATCTATATGCTCTATCTGGGCGGACTCATTGGTATCCGCGGACTCATGGATTCCGGCCGCTGGCCATTGATGCCGGGCCTGTGGATCGTTCATCTGATTTATTTCGTGCTGGCGCTGCTGATGGTGAACTGGCACAACATCAGCCTCTGGCGACAGAGTCGTCAAAATCGGACAGCGGAGGTGAGCCATGCGTAAGATCAATCGTTACATCTCACGCTCCGTAGCCTCGGCCATCGGGATGGTCCTGCTGGTCCTCATGGCGCTGTTCTTCATTGCGGCGCTGATTGATGAAATGGACGGACTGCGCGCGAACTACACAGCGGTCGAGATGCTGATCTACATCTGCTTCACCATGCCGCGCCGCTTATACGAGATCATCCCCTACGCCTGCCTGATCGGCTGTCTGGTCGGACTGGGCATGCTCGCCAGTTCCAGCGAGCTGGTTATTGTCCGTGCTGCAGGCGTCTCAACCAGCCGTATCACCTGGATGGTGTTAAAGCCGGTGCTCGGCTTTATCCTGCTGGCGATCGCGCTGGGGGAGTTTGTTATCCCTTATACGGATCAAGTGGGCGAGAGCCGCAAAGCAATCAAGCTCAACAAACCCCAGGCGAAAGCCGAGCAGGGCAGCATGTGGAATCGTGAAGGCGATGAGTTCATGCACTTCAACGCGGTACTGCCCAACGGCGTGCTCTATGGGGTGACCCGCTATCAGTTCGACGACGAGCGTCATCTGCTGTCAGCCAGCTTCAGCGAGCAGGCCATCTATCAAAAAGGCTACTGGCAGGAAGAAAACATTGCCGTCACCTATTTTGAAACGCCGGAGGCCTTGGAGCTGCCTGACGTCGGGAAGAAGCTGGAAGAGTCCTCGAGGGATGCTAATCTTGTGCAGAAGGCTGATGAGGCCGCTAAGACGATAAGGCCGCGGGATCTGGTGACTCGCAGCGAAACCTTGCCGAGCCGCCGCTGGGAGACGCCGCTGACTCCCGCACTGCTCAACATTGTGGTCGCTGAGCCGGAGACGCTGTCGATCAGGAACCTGCATTACTACATCAACTATCTTAAGGAGCAGGGTCTGGGCAGCAGTGATTACAGTCTTGCCTATTGGGAGAAGGTGCTGCAGCCGGTGGCAACCGTAAGTCTGGTGTTGATCGCCATCTCGTTCATCTTCGGGCCGCTGCGCGAGGTGACCATGGGGCAGCGGATCTTTACCGGGGTGGTTTTTGGGGTGGTGTTCCGCCTGGTGCAGAGTCTGCTCGGACCATCCAGTGTGGTGTTCGGCTTTGCGCCGATTATTGCAGTAGCGATACCAATCCTCCTGTGTGCGCTGCTGGGTCTGTATCTGCTGAATCGAGCCCGTTAAACGAATCGGGCGCACATATTTCTCGTGTTCTAAAAAAATCCCCGGCAGCACCGGGGATTTTTTTATTTCTTGTCCTTCGGCAGCACAATAACCTGCGTGTGGCTCAATCGGTCGTGCAGCGTCAGCTTCTGCGGATCGAACCAGCGCCAGAAATAGCCCAGCCCACCCAGCAGCAAAGAAAACGGTGCGATCACACAGCGAATGGCACATTGTTTCAGGGTGGGGCTGCGCAGTTCAGCGTCCACCAGTTTCATCCGCCAGGCGCGCATGCCGAGGGTCTGCCCGGATCTGCGCCAGAAGTAACAGAAGAATCCCGCCAGCGTGAACATCCAGCCGATGAACATCAGGATGCTCCAGTGTCCCCACTGCACCTTCTGTCCTTCCGGGGGTTCCCCTTGTATGGCCACATTGATGAACAGCGCCAGGGCGCCGTAGCCGATACTGAGGGCGATCAGCAGCAGTGAGTCATACACAATGGCGGCGAAGCGGCGCAGTACGCCGGCAGTGGGGGGAGTGTTGGTTGCCTGGGCATCAGGCGCGGCTTGAGTCTCAGTCATAAAATTCGGGACAGTAGCGAAAAGGTGACGCGGATTGTAGCAGTTTTATTTTCAGGGAAGCCGGCGTTGCTATAGCTGGTACAGAATCAGCCACTCACCGGCGATGTCGGTTGGCTGCCCAATACCAATGGTGCCGCTGCCTTGCAAGGGTAGCTCTTCCCGGCGCAGGTAGATGGGGGTCTGGTCTGTTCCACAGACATAAGTTCCATTCGTCGAATGATCAACCAGGACGTATTTGCCCCGGCGAAACTCAATGTGGCAGTGATCGCGGGAGGCGACATGGTTGTCGATCTGCAGATCCGTCTGCTCCGGGTCGCGACCAATTTTATAGGGCATCTGATCCGGCAGCAGGCAGATTTCGCGGTTACCCAGCGTCAGCTTCAGCTGGAACTTCTCGATAAATCGGGTCACTTCATGGGTTGCCATGACAATGGTGGCAGCCCGCTCGCGGTGCAGTGGTGTTTCCCACAGAAGGCGGTAGATGACCGTTTTGCAGCTGTCGCCTTTGGTGTGGATGGTGTCGTACATCTGGCACTTGTCCAGCAGATCGGCGGAGAGCTGATCCACTACCGATTGAGTCAGCACGATCTGACCCGCACGGGCGATATGGGCAACACAGGCGGCGTCATTGACGGTATCGCCGAAGACATCATCCTCAGTAAGCAGAGTAGGTCCGAAGGCAATACCGATCCTGATGGAGAGACCCGCCAGCTGCGGCTCATCAAGACAGCGATGCTGGATGGCGCAGGCAGCCTCACAGGCCTGGGCGCAATCATCAAAGCGCGCCATGATCTCATCGCCAATGGTTTTGACCACGGTTCCTTCATGGACAATCGTCAAGGCGACCATGAAATTGATAGCTTCATCGATGATCGATTTGGCTTTTTCATTGCCGACCTGCTTGTACAACGCAGAGCTGCCGGATACATCGGCAAACATGATGGCGTGCTGCTGGGTCGGAGGATTGGTTAGAGTCATAGCCGGTAGCCACTGATCGATAAAGGTGCTGATCCTGAACTGCAAAAAAAATCTGGAATTGGTTCGCTTGATCTTAAGCGGGTGGTTAACGTCAGCGGGCATGATACCGCTTGCGAATGATAAAGAGCTACCAGCGAGGCGCGACTCGTATAACACAATAGCGATAAAGCGGAGATCGAAAATGCAGAAAGAGGATAAAGCGCGGCGGGAGGAGAGCTGTGGTACCAGAGGTCGGACTCGAACCGACACGCTTTTAAGGGCGGGGGATTTTGAATCCCCTGTGTCTACCAATTTCACCACTCTGGCAAAGCGGGCGCCATTATATCAATGACTTCGACTGCGTCAACAAATAAAAGCAGCTGAATACCGACAGAGTAAGCGTCGGAGTTTGAGTGTGTTAGGTGAGTCGTAGCCAGTGCAGGCGATTTGCTATAACCTTGCCCACCTTCTTCAAATACAGATTCAATTCTTCATGCGTCGCCAGGATTTTTTTTATCAACTGCCCGATTCACTCATTGCACGCGAGCCGACAAAAGAGCGCCGCGGCAGCCGTCTGTTGCAGCTGGATGGCAGCACCGGTGCGATAGCGCACCGACAATTTCCTGAGGTGCTGGATCTCGTCGAGCCGGGCGACCTGATGATCTTCAACGACACGCGGGTTATTCCCGCGCGCATCTTCGGAAAAAAAGCCACCGGTGGGCAGGTTGAAATTCTCATCGAGCGTGTGCTTGATGAGCAGCGGGTTCTGGCTCATGTACGCGCCAGTAAATCCCCCAAAGTAGATTCGGATATCGTGCTGGAAGATGACACCCGATTGACGGTGATCGCCCGCCACGATGCGCTATTTGAATTACTGTTTCCGGCAGATCGGCGTGTGTTGACCGTGCTGGAACGCATTGGACATATGCCGTTGCCCCCCTATATCGACCGGGCAGACGCGGCTGAGGATCGCGAGCGTTATCAGACGGTATACGGTCGCAAACAGGGCGCCGTAGCTGCACCCACTGCCGGCCTGCATTTTGATGAAGCTTTACTTGCGCAGCTGCAGGACAAGGGCGTCCAGATAGCTTTCGTGACGCTGCACGTAGGCGCTGGAACATTTCAGCCAGTGCGGGTCGATAATGTTACCGAGCACAAGATGCACAGCGAAATCATGGAGGTAAGTGACAGCATATGCGAGCTGGTTGCAGCCACCAAGGCAGCGGGGAAGCGGGTAATTGCGGTGGGAACGACGAGTGTGCGCTGTCTGGAGAGCGCGGCACACAGCGGTGTTATTCAGCCTTACCAGGGTGAGACATCTATCTTCATCTACCCCAGTTATCAGTTCCGCGTGGTGGACGCCTTGGTCACTAATTTTCATTTACCTGAATCAACACTGTTGATGCTGGTATCTGCATTTGCCGGTTACCGCCATACCATGGAGGCCTATCGAATCGCCGTGGAGCAGCGTTACCGCTTTTTCAGTTATGGCGATGCCATGTTTATTACCCGTAATCCCGTCGCTTCCTCTGAGCAGGTGGGCGAAATCAGTCACTCCTGAGGCAGTTAAGAAGGTTAAACCGTGAATCGCCAATCCTTTATGCAATTTGAACTGGATTCCCAGACCGGCTACGCCCGCCGCGGCCGCCTGAAGTTTCCGCGCGGTATTGTTGAAACACCAGCGTTCATGCCAGTGGGTACCTATGGCACCGTGAAAGGCATGTTGCCTCGAGATGTGGTGGATACCGGTGCGCAGATCATCCTCGGCAATACCTTCCACCTGATGCTCCGTCCGGGGACAGAAGTGGTAAAACTTCATGGCGATCTGCACGATTTCATGCAGTGGCAGGGGCCAATCCTGACTGACTCCGGCGGCTTCCAGGTATTCAGCCTGGGTAAGCTGCGCAAAATTACTGAGGCGGGGGTTTCGTTTAAATCTCCAGTCAATGGCAGCCCGGTATTTCTCGATCCGGAGACTTCCATGCAGGTCCAGCGCGACCTGGGGTCAGATATCGTCATGATCTTTGACGAATGTACTCCTTATCCAGCCGATGAGGCGAAAGCGCGGGAGTCCATGGAGCTGTCGCTACGCTGGGCTCAACGTTCCAAGGTGGCTCATGGTGACAGTCCCTCTGCGCTGTTCGGGATAGTGCAGGGCGGTATGCATGAAGGGCTGCGCAGCGAATCGCTGGCCGGGCTGGTCAACATCGGCTTTGATGGCTACGCCATCGGAGGCCTGTCTGTTGGAGAGCCCAAAGAAGACATGCTGCGGGTTCTGGATCATCTGGCTCCGGAGATGCCGAAGGATAAACCCCGCTATCTGATGGGGGTGGGCAAGCCGGAGGATCTTGTAGAAGGCGTACGGCGTGGCATTGATATGTTCGACTGTGTGATGCCCACCCGTAACGCCCGCAACAGTCATCTGTTTACGTCGGCGGGTGTGTTGAAACTGCGTAACGCCAAGTACCGCACCGACACCGGCCCTCTGGACCCCGAATGTGATTGCTATACCTGCAGGAACTTCAGCCGGGCCTATCTGCATCATCTGGATAAATGTAATGAGATGCTCGGGGCCCAGCTCAATACCATCCACAACCTGCGCTATTACCAGACTCTGATGCTGCGCATCCGCACCGCATTGAGTGAAGACAGGTTTGATGAATTTCTGAACGATTTTTATGGAAAGCAGGGGTTGGAAGTACCTTCAGCACCCCAACCTGGCTGAGTTTGCGCAGGGATTGTGGACGGCGCGCGTTGTTGAATCCTGTCAAATCGGTATAATCCGGCCCTTTTACGGTGAGTTTATCAAGGTGACCGACCGGCCGTCTCAGCGCACCAGAAGCCCGCAGTCTGCAAGGTTCGTCGCCCGTCCTGCAGTTGTGAATAACCAGTCTGTCGCCAGTTACATCACGTCTGCAGGCATCCAATAACTAGCTACAGCGAAAAAATTGTCACGGAAAACTTTATGTTGAACCGCTATCCGCTCTGGAAGTATCTCCTTGTCCTCTTTACAGCCATGCTTGGCTTCATCTATTCGGTTCCCAACATCTACAGTCCCGACCCGGCGGTGCAGATCTCCGGCGAGTCCAGCGGCACCGACATTGATCAGGTGGTGTTGCAGCGGGTTGAACAGGCGCTGCAGGAAGCGGGTATCGATTATTTCGGAGCTGAGGCAAACGGCAGATCGGCACTGGTCCGCTTCCATAATGGCGATCAGCAGATTCAGGCTCAGAAGGTTATCAAGTCCGCATTAGGTAACTCGCACATCGTAGCGCTTAACTCAGCACCCACTACGCCTGCGTGGTTAATGAGTCTGGGAGCAGCGCCCATGAAACTGGGCCTCGATCTTTCCGGTGGGGTGCATTTTCTTATGGAGGTGGACACTGAAGCCGCCATCGCCAAGCGTCAGGAAATAACCGCTGACGAAATCAAGGAAAAGTTGCGTAAAGCGAAGATCCGCTATTCCAATGTCAGCACCAACCGCAACAATGTCATCGTGGCGCGGTTTCGTTCTGTGGAACTTCGTGATGACGCTTTGAGAGAGATTCGTCGGGATTACCCCAACGTCCAGTTCAACACCCCCAGCACTCCGTCAGGCAGCGATGAATATACATTTACCGCTGTATTGAGCGAAGCGGCGATCCGCGAGATCGAAGATTACGCTCTCAGCCAGAACCTCGTCACCCTGCGTAACCGGGTAAACGAGCTGGGCGTATCTGAACCTATCGTGCAGCGCCAGGGGCGCAATCGGATTATCGTGCAGTTACCCGGTGTGCAGGACACTGCTGAAGCCAAACGTATCATTGGTAAGACGGCCAACCTTGAGTTTCGCCTTGAAGCGGCTCCGGATGCGATGGTCTCTGCCAAAGAAGAATTTTCCTACCGCAGCGAAGCAGATCAGCGCCGCTTTGGTAATGTGTTCCTCGAGCGCCAGCTGATCCTGACCGGTGATCATGTAGCCAACGCCAGCAGCAGCTTCGATCCCGAAACAAACATGCCCCAGGTGAACATCACTCTGGACAGTGCCGGTGGCACCAAGATGCACCGCGCGACGCGCAGCAATGTCGGACGCCGCATGGGAATCTTGTTTATTGAATACAAAACCCGTACGGAAACCCGTGTGAACGAGGCGGGTGAAACTGTTGAGCGTCCGGTTCAGTATGTTGAACGCAAAGTAATCAGTCTGGCCAATATCCAGTCGGCACTCGGGGTACAGTTCCGTATCACTGGCCTGGACAACCCGGCAGAAGCTTCTGAGCTGGCTCTGCTGCTTCGTGCCGGTGCTCTTGCGGCGCCAATGTATTTTGTAGAAGAGCGTACGATTGGTCCGTCTCTGGGGGCCGAGAACATTGCCCTTGGTGTCAACGCTGTGAAGTGGGGCATGCTGGCGGTGTTGATCTTTATGATTCTCTACTACCGCGTATTCGGACTTTTTGCGAATGTTGCGCTGGTCCTGAACGTATTGCTGATTGTTGGCGTGATGTCGATCCTCGGCGCGACGCTTACCTTGCCGGGCATGGCCGGTATCGTACTGACCATCGGTATGGCGGTGGACGCCAACGTTCTGATCTACTCGCGAATACGGGAGGAACTCAGGAGCGGGGCCAGCCCGCAGGCAGCTATATACGCCGGTTATGAGCGAGCTTTTGTGACCATTCTTGACGCTAACCTGACGACCTTGATTGTGGCAGTTATTCTGTATGCCATTGGTACCGGTCCGGTTAAAGGTTTTGCTGTGACTTTGTCAGTGGGAATCCTTACCTCCATGTTCACCTCGATCATGTGTTCTCGTGCGTTGGCGAATATCGTTTATGGACGCCGTAAGAACCTTCAGAAAATCTGGATCTAATAAGCGAGACAATAGCCATGACGCAGGACTTTAAAATTTTGAATTTCATGAGAGTGAGCAAGCCCGCTTGCATACTGTCCATTCTTCTTATCATTGTTTCGTTCGTCTCGCTTGCTGTGAACGGGTTGAAGCTGGGATTGGATTTTACCGGTGGTACCCAGATGGAGGTGGAATTTGATCGCGCGGCGGATATTCCGAAGGTGCGGGAGATTCTCGAAGATGAAGGACTGGAGAGTCCGGTAGCAATCCTGTTCGGTTCAGATCAGGAAATCCTGATCCGTACCCAAAGCTCCATGCAGGACGGCGCTGTCCAGAAGATTGAAGCAGCCCTTGCCCCACTGGGTGAAGACGTTGCACTGGTTGAAGTAGGCCGTGCTTCTGCAGAGTTTGAGCGTTTTGCTCACGAACTGTTGATCAGTAATGCCAAGCCGGAGCAGTTGAGCGAGATTTTCCCTGAAGCTACCTACGGTGAAGTAAGTGTGGCTGCGCGGGGAAGCGAGGCCATCGTTCGGATTACCAAGACTCTCGATAACGTTTATACCGAGCACCTGCTCGCGCGGTTATCTGACGAAACGGAATCTACTGCCAGCTTGCGCCGCAGTGAATTTGTAGGTCCGCAAATTGGTGAAGAGCTGCGTGATGAAGGTGGTCTGGGTATCCTGTGTGCGTTATTCATGGTGATGCTTTACGTTGCCATGCGTTTCCAGTGGAAATTCTCTGTGGGTGCGGTGCTGGGGCTTATGCACGACGTGATAATTGTGCTGGGTGCCTTCTCACTGTTTAATATCGACTTCGATTTAACCGTACTGGCTGCGGTACTTGCAGTAATTGGTTACTCGATCAACAACACCATTGTTATTTACGACCGGGTGCGTGATAACTTCCGCACGCTGCGTAAATCCGAGCCTCTGGAAGTGCTTAATATTTCACTGACGCAAACCCTGGAAAGGACAATTCTTACCTCCCTCACCACGTTGCTGACGCTGGTTATGCTGTATTTCTTCGGCGGCCAGTTGATCAGCGGGTTTGCGCTGGCGCTTATCATTGGTATCGTGGCGGGCACCTACTCCTCCTTCTATATCGCCTCATCGATACTTCTGGGCTTCAAAATCTCCCGTGAAGATTTATTGCCGCCGGTTAAAGAAGGCGCTGAGTTTGATGGAGCGCCCTGATCAGGTAAACAGAAAAACAGCGCCGCCGGGCGCTGTTTTTTTATGAGTTGGCACCGGCGTGTTTCTGGTTTATCGTTCCCATCAAATCTGGATTCAACAAGAACTCATCCATGTCCCGACACCTCAGTTTTCGTGATGACCTCAGTAATACCGATGACATAGATACGTTACGGCGCACAGTGGCGCGGTTCCAGCGTATCTTCAACGGCAGCGGATATGGATTCTGGGAGTGCGATCTGGTGACCCAGCGTATCGTTTGGGCCGGCGCCTTCTGGGAACAGTTGGGATACGGCCCGGAAGACGAGGCCGTCATCAACGATGCGGGGCAGCTGTTCAGCTTTATGCATCCAGATGATGTGGACAGTGTGCGGGAGGCCACCCGCGAGCATCTGCGCAGTGGCAAGCCGCTGAACACCTGTTATCGAATTCGCACCAAGTGCGGCGACTATATCTGGACCCAGGCCCGCGCTGACTCCATTCGCGATGAAAACGGTCGAGCCCTCTATACCTCCGGTGTCAATTTCGATATCACCGAACTAAAAGAAGTCGAAGCGGCCCTGCGCGAGAGTGAGGCTCGGCAGGTGCGCATTATCCAGGCCTCCAATGATGGGATCTGGGAGTGGTACGGCGGTGCCAGCGGATTTCATTTTTCTGCCCGTTGCTGGGAAATGCTGGGCTATGAAGATGCCGACGATGTTCTCACACAAGGGGAGGATCGGCTGGAGGTCTGGCGTAAACATATCTTTCCTGAAGACCTTCCTAAATTCGATAAAGCTCTCTCAGATCATCTGCAAAGAAAAGACATCTTTGATATCGAGTATCGGGTCATCAGCGCGCAGGGGGAAATCCGCTGGGTTCGCTGTCGTGGTCGCGCCTACTTCAATGATGAAGGTCGGGCGGTTCGCATGTCCGGCACCAACATGGATATCACCGATATCAAGCGTGCGGAAGAACGGGTGCTGAAGGCCAAGATCGCGGCCGAAAAGGCCAATCAGGCCAAGTCCGAATTTTTATCCAGCATGAGCCACGAGCTGCGCACGCCGCTCAATGCCATCCTGGGTTACGCGCAGCTGTTCGAATATGACGGCAACCTGACGCAGAACCAGGTTGAGAATCTGCATGAGATTCGCAAGGCGGGCGAGCACCTGCTGAATCTGATCAACGACGTTCTGGATCTAGCCAAGATCGAGTCGGGCAAGATGACAGTGTCACTGGAGCCGGTACTGGCGTCGCGGGTTGTAGCGGAGTGCTTTACGCTGGTTCAGCCCCAGGCCGATGCGAAAAGTATCCGGCTCTCCGCTAACCTGCACCAGCTGGAAAGTACCTATGTGGTGGCGGATAACGTGCGGCTCAAACAGGCATTGATCAACCTGTTGAGTAACGCGGTGAAATATAACTCCATGGGTGGAGAAGTTGAGCTGCGCCTGGGGCTGCTCGAGACCAATGAGATGCGTATTGCAGTGCGCGATAACGGTCCCGGTATTGCCGCCAACCGCCAACGGGAAATGTTCCAGCCATTCAACCGGCTCAACGCGGAATACAGCAAGGAAGAAGGCTCAGGTGTTGGCCTTGTCATCACCAAACAGCTGGTGGAGATGATGAATGGCAAGCTGGACTTTACCAGTACCGAAGGCGTGGGTACGGAGTTCTGGATCGATCTGCCTTTATCGCGGGAATGGAACCAGGATTTGATCAACGCTTCCAAACACCAGAAATATGCACCAACAGAACTGCTGGTACAGCAGCCCAAAAAAATCCTCTATATCGAAGACAACCCTTCCAACATCCGTTTGCTGCAGCAGCTGTTTGCGCGCTATCCCCAATTGCATCTGGATGTGGCTGAAGAAGCGTTTCTCGGCATTTACAAAGCCCGCGCCGAAAAACCGGATGTCATCATCCTGGATATTAACCTGCCTGGGATGGACGGTTACGAAGCCCTGTCAGTCTTAAAGCGGGATTCGGTTACCTGTAATATTCCGGTGGTAGGCTTGTCTGCCAATGCCATGCCGTACGATGTAGAACGCGGCCGCACGTCAGGCTTTTATGATTACCTCACCAAGCCCGTGGAAATTAATCACCTCATCCACACATTAAATCAATTGCTGGGTGACCATTGATGTATCGCGGCCGATACATCACACTGGCCGCCATCGCATGGCTTTGAGCAATATCTTCCTGGTTGGCTGATTGCTGTGGCTGTCTTTCCTGAGAATTAACTGGATTCCAGGTGTCTCCTAATTAAATCCACTATCGAGCGAGGAACTGATGGATACCGTATGGCTTTGGGTCGGTTTCAATGCGTTTGTCGTGTGCCTGCTGGCGCTCGACCTGGGGCTGTTGCACAAGAAAGATAAGGAGATAACAGTACCTCATGCGTTGCTGTTAAGTCTGGTGTATGTGGTGCTGGCGCTGATCTTCGCGGCGGGAATCTTCACCTTCATGGGCGAGGTGGAGGGCTACCAGTTCATTACGGGTTATCTCATTGAGAAAAGTCTCAGTGTCGATAATATCTTTGTCTTCGTACTGATCTTTTCTCACTTTGCGGTACCGCCTCAGTACCAATATCGCGTGCTCTTCTGGGGGATTCTTGGGGCATTGGTGCTGCGCGCCACCCTGATTCTGGTGGGTGCGGCCGTCATTGAAGCATTCCATTGGGTGATCTATCTGTTTGGCGCCTTCCTGATTATCACCGGCGTCAAGATGCTGGTTGCCGTCGGGGAAGAACCGGATATAGAAAACAACCGCATCGTTGCCTTCATGCGCCGGCGCTTTCGTGTAACGGAATCATTTATAGGCAGCCGGTTTTTCGTAGTTCAGAACGGTGTGCGCTATATGACACCGCTGTTTATGGTGTTGATCCTTGTGGAGATTACCGACGTGGTCTTTGCGCTGGACTCCATCCCCGCCATCTTTGCCATTACGACAGATCCTTTTATCGTGTACACCTCTAACGTTTTTGCCATCCTCGGTTTGCGCGCGCTTTACTTCGCTCTGGCCGGCGTCATTCACCGTTTTCACTACCTCAAATACGGTTTATCGCTGGTGTTGGTAATTGTTGGATTGAAGATGGTGTTGAACGCCTGGTTTGGAACCAAGGTCATTCCGACGGAGGTGGCGTTGTTGATGACTGCCTTGCTGGTGGGGGGATCAATGCTGTTTTCTATGTGGAAGACGCGGGGAGTGCCTGCTGAAGAAGCCAGCCAGTCCGCCACCAAATGGTGGGTGCCGGGCAGTCCGCCCAAGAACAGCGACAGCGGCGACGCAAAGAAAAAATAAGGTCGCCGCTGATACGCAGATTTACTTCAGGTAACCCAGGTGTTTTTGTACCGTCTGCAGGATAGGCTTGAACACCTTGGGTGAGCCCACGACGATATGGCCGGTGTCCATAAAGGTTTGGCCACCATTGAAATCGCTCACCAGACCGCCGGCTTCTTTAACCAGCAATACACCGGCAGCAATATCCCATTCATTCAAATTCATCTCCCAGAAGGCATCGAACCGCCCCGCAGCCACATAGGCCAGATCAAGTGCTGCTGATCCGCATCGACGGATGCCGGCAGTCTGACCGGCAATTTCCTGAACACAGGCCAGATACGCGGAGATATTGTCATAAGCGTAGCCGCTGAAAGGAATGCCGGTGCCAATCAAAGCACCTTCCAAAGAGCGGCGAGGCGACACGCGAATCCGCCGGCCATTCAAAGACGCGCCGCGCCCGCGGCTGGCAGTAAATTCTTCGCGCTTCACTGGATCAAGAACGACAGCGTGCTCCAGCTGACCTTTGAACTTGCAGCCAATGGAGATCGAAAAGTGGGGGACGCCGTGAATAAAGTTAGTCGTGCCATCCAGCGGGTCAATGATCCATTCGTAGTCGGGGTTCTTGCCTTGCTGGACGCCGCCTTCTTCACCGCGGATGGTGTGATCCGGGTAGGCCTTGCGGAGATGGTAAATGATTTCTTTTTCAGCAGCCTTGTCGACTTCGGTAACAAAGTCGTTGCGACTTTTGGTTTCGATGGTGAGTAGGTCAATACGTTCAAATGAGCGTTCAATCAGTTCAGCGGCTTTACGCGCAGCACGCAAAGCAATGTTCAGCATGGGTTCCATGAGAGCACCAATCAACAAGGTTGTGAGGGAAGATGTGAAAGAGCAGGGGCCGCAGGTCGTTCGCGATGACGCCTCTCGCCAGAGGGCGCGAAGTATACCAGCGGTTCATGAGCTGCTCCAGCGGTAAATGGGTGGATGTTTTCTTTCCAGCCGCAGGGGAGTTTTTGTTACACTGCGCGCCCTTTTTATCAACCGCCCCAGACGCCGGGAGCCGCCCATGACCGCCGATCCATTTTCCAATATCCGTATTGTCCTGGTGAATACCACCCATCCCGGCAATATCGGCGGTACGGCGCGGGCCATGAAGAACATGGGGTTGAAAAATCTGTATCTGGTAGAGCCTAAGGAATTTCCCTCTGATAAGGCCGTCTGGCGCTCAGCTGGTGCCACCGACGTACTCGACAATGCCGTGGTGGTAGACACCCTGGATGAGGCTATCGCCGGGTGTGGACTGGTCGTCGGCACCAGTGCCCGGGAACGGCGTATACCCTGGCCGCTGCTGGACCCACGCGAGTGTGGCGAGAGTGTATGGCAGGAGGCTGGCCAGCATCAGGTGGCGGTGGTCTTCGGGAGGGAGGACCGTGGCCTTACCAATGAAGAGCTGCACAAGTGTAACTACCACGTCCACATACCGGCCAACCCGGAATACAGCTCCCTCAACCTCGCAACCGCAGTGCAGGTCATCTGTTACGAGATCCGCATGGCGCATCTCCTCGCAACCGAGGGCAAGACGCTGACGCAGCATACCTGGGATATGCCGCCGGCCAGCGCCGAGTCCCTGGATGCCTATTACAAGCATCTGGAAGAGACGCTGGTGGCGCTGGATTTTCTGGACCCGGCCAATCCCAAGCAGACCATGACGCGCCTGCGCCGTTTGTACAACCGGGTCCGCCTCGACCAGATGGAGCTCAATATCCTACGCGGCGTGCTGACCGCGATGCAGAACTACGTGTTCTACACCAACAAAGAACTCGACCAGCTGAAGGCGGCCAAGGCGGACTCAGACAGCCGGGGCGGGGAGTCTTGATTGATTTCTGCTATCAGGCAGGGCCAACAAATACAGATTGGAAAAAAAGGAATACTTGAGTAAAATGCTCGGTTAATTGACCGGGGAAATTACTGGCATAGCCAGAGCAGCGCTCCCCACCCTTATCAATGGGCGGACATTGCTATGAGACTGACGACCAAAGGCCGCTATGCGGTAACGGCGATGCTGGATCTTGCGCTCCACAGCGAGCAGGGTCCAGTGAGTCTGGCTGATATTTCTGCCCGGCAGGGGATCTCTCTGTCTTATCTGGAACAGCTTTTTGCCAAGCTGCGTCGCTTCAAACTGGTGCGCAGCGTCCGTGGTCCGGGAGGTGGTTACTGCCTGGCGTGTGATACGGCGGATATCTCTATCGCGCAGGTGGTGGACGCAGTCAGTGAATCCCTGGATGCCACCCGCTGCGAAGGAAAAGGCAACTGTCAGGACGGTGAGGTTTGTCTGACACACCATTTGTGGCAGGACCTGAGCGTACAAATCCACCATTTTCTCGATGGTATTTCTCTTGCTGATCTGGTGGCCCGGAGTGATATCCAGCTGGTGTGCCAGCGTCAGGATGATCGCTTGCACCAGACTAAAGCTCAGTATGACGAGCGTCATATTGCATGCAGCGAAATCCTTTAATTTATTTGCCGATGTAGAGCCGTTAAAAGCGTGAAACCAACCCCTGAAACCAGCCTGTTACGCAAGCCTGTCTACCTGGACTACGCCGCGACCACGCCGGTGGCGCCGGAGGTGGCAGAGGCGATGATGGGCTGCATGACAATGACGGGCAATTTTGCTAATCCCGCGTCCCGTTCGCACGTTTATGGCTGGCAAGCCGAAGAGGCTGTCGAAGAAGCCCGGGGTGAGGTTGCAGCACTGATCCATGCCGATCCCCGTGAGATTGTCTGGACCAGCGGCGCCACTGAAGCCAATAACCTGGCGCTGAAGGGTGCCGCAGCGAGATACCGTGAAGATCACCCTGAAGGAGGCCACATCCTGGTCTCGGCGATCGAACACAAAGCGGTGCTTGATCCCGCCCACTGGCTGGAACAGCAGGGGTTCGAAGTTACCCATCTGCAGCCGGATCAGTACGGGCGTATTAAGCCTGCGGTTCTGCGTGATGCACTGCGTGATGACACATTTCTGGTGAGTATCATGCACGTAAACAACGAGCTGGGCACAGTCAACGACATCGTTGAGCTGGGTGCAATCTGCCGTAGCCATGGCAGCCTGTTTCATGTGGATGCAGCTCAGAGTGCGGGCAAGCTGCTGCTCGATATGCAACAGCAGCCGGTAGATCTGCTGTCGCTGTCGGCGCACAAGATGTATGGACCAAAAGGGATCGGCGCGCTGTTTATCCGCCGTGACCCAAGGGTAAAGATTGCCGCCCAGATTCATGGGGGCGGGCATGAACGCGGTTATCGCTCCGGTACGCTGGCTACTCATCAATGCGTGGGTATGGGGAAGGCTGCTGCACAGGCTGCCGGACAGCTTAACGAGGAGCCTGCGCGCATTGCAGCCCTGCGTGATCAGTTGTGGCAGGGCATTGCAGACTTGCCCGGCGTCACGCTCAATGGACATCCCGAAGCACGGGCCTGTGGTCACCTGAATGTAGCCTTTGCTGGATGCGATGGTGAAATGCTGCTGCTGTCACTGCGGGATCTCGCTGTATCTACCGGATCGGCCTGTAACTCCGCCAGTATCGCGCCCAGTTATGTATTGAAAGCCATCGGCCTGACCGATGAGCTGGCCCACGCTTCGGTGCGTTTCAGCCTGGGTCGCTACACCACGGCAGCAGAAATTGACTTTGCTGTGGAGCATATTCGCCAGGTGGTCAGACAGTTGCAAAAGCATTGAATTATCGCTGGCAGACAGGTCAGTGAGTTATAGGCAGAAAAAACAGCTGGGGATTACATCCGGCAGGAACACCAGAAAGTAACCGTTTTTAGTCGCAGCGAGCCGCCGTTCAGCGGCTCCAGAAACTCCGGAATTTACGGAGCAAAGGTGAAGTCATGACTGAACAAGTTGAGCATCTGATAAAGCGCGAATACGCCGCCGGATTTCATACGCCTATCGATTCGGAGACGCTTCCTCCGGGCTTGAATGAAGAGGTGATCCGCTTCATTTCTGCGCGTAAAAATGAGCCGGAATGGCTGTTGGACTGGCGTTTAAAAGCCTTCCGCGCGTGGCAGGAAATGGACGAGCCAACCTGGGCTCATGTTAACTATCCGCCCATTGATTTCCAGGCGGTGTCTTACTATTCCGCCCCTAAGAGCATGGCGGACAAGCCCAAAAGTCTGGACGAAGTCGATCCGGAACTGTTGAAGACCTATGAGAAACTCGGTATTCCATTGCATGAGCAGGCGGTGCTGGCCGGTGTTGCCATGGACGTGGTGTTTGACTCGGTTTCCGTTGTAACGACTTTCCGTGAAAAACTGGAAGAAGCGGGCGTTTTATTCTGCTCGATCAGCGAAGCAGTTCAGCGTTATCCCGATCTGGTAAAAAAATATATCGGATCAGTGGTGCCGCAGAAGGACAATTATTATGCTGCGTTGAACTCGGCAGTATTCTCCGATGGTTCTTTTGTTTACATCCCCAAGGGGGTGCGCTGCCCGATGGAGCTGTCCACCTACTTCCGGATCAACGAACAGAACACCGGTCAATTTGAGCGTACGCTGATTATTGCCGATGAAGGCTCCTATGTAAGTTACCTCGAAGGCTGTACCGCACCCATGCGTGACGAGAATCAGCTTCACGCTGCTGTGGTGGAGCTGATCGCGCTGGATAATGCCGAAATTAAATACTCCACCGTGCAGAACTGGTACCCCGGCGATGAGCAAGGAAAAGGCGGCATTTATAATTTTGTAACCAAACGCGGTGTCTGCCACACCAGCGCCAAAATTTCCTGGACTCAGGTGGAGACCGGATCGGCAATTACCTGGAAATATCCGAGCTGTGTGCTGCGCGGTGATAACAGTGTCGGTGAATTTTATTCCGTTGCGCTCACCAATAATTTCCAACAGGCCGATACGGGTACCAAGATGATACATATCGGCAAAAATACCCGTTCAACCATTATCTCTAAAGGGATCTCCGCAGGACGCAGCTCCAATGCGTATCGCGGACTGGTGCGGATGAATCCTGGTGCCGAAGGCGCCCGCAATTACACCCAGTGCGATTCGCTGCTGATTGGTGATAAATGTGGTGCGCATACCTTTCCCTATATTGAAAGCAAGAATCCCACGGCGGTTATCGAACACGAAGCGACGACTTCCAAGGTGAGTGAAGACCAGCTGTTCCTGTGTCAGCAGCGCGGGCTGGACGCTGAAAAAGCGGTGTCCATGATCGTCAATGGTTTTTGTCGTGAAGTCTTCAAAGAGTTGCCGATGGAGTTCGCAGTAGAAGCGGGCAAGTTACTTGAAGTCAGTCTGGAAGGCTCTGTTGGTTAAGCCAGCGTCAGGCCTCCTTAATATTAAGTGGATTTGAATTTATGTTGCGTATAACCGATTTATATGCCCGGGTTGAAGAGAAAGAAATTCTGAAAGGCCTCAGCCTGACCGTAAAACCAGGCGAAGTCCATGCGATCATGGGGCCTAACGGGTCCGGCAAAAGCACGCTCGGGAATGTATTGTCCGGACGCACCGGTTACGAAGTTACCGGTGGTACGGTGGAGTTCAATGGCCAGAATTTATTTGATCTGGAAACCGAAGAGCGTGCTCGCGAAGGATTATTTCTTGCTTTCCAGTATCCTGTGGAAATTCCCGGCGTCAGCAATATGGAATTTCTCAAGGCTGCGGTGGATGCCAGGCGCAAGCACCTGAACCTGCCTGAATTATCGGCGGTTGAATTTATGAAGCTCGCCCGGGAAACCAGCAAGCGTGTCAGTCTGGATCAGGCGTTTCTTAAGCGCGGTGTGAACGAAGGATTTTCCGGCGGTGAAAAAAAACGTAACGAAATTCTGCAGATGATGTTGCTTGAACCGCGTCTGTGCATCCTGGATGAAACGGATTCCGGTCTCGATATTGATGCACTGCAAGTCGTCGCCAATGGTGTCAACGCCATGCGCAGCGAAGAGCGCAGCTTCATTGTGGTTACTCACTACCAGCGTCTGCTCGACTATATTGTGCCGGACTATGTTCACGTGCTGGCCGGCGGTCGCATTGTCCGTTCCGGAGATAAAGAGCTGGCGAAAGAGCTTGAAGCAAAAGGTTACGGCTGGATTGAAAGCGAGGTGGCCTGATCAATGACTGACTTTCAGCAAGAAGCCGTGCGGCTCGCCGCGCAGCAACAGAGTCCCGACTGGCTTGCCGGGCTGCGGCAACAGGCGGCTGAGCAGTGGTTGAATGCTTCCTGGCCGACGCGCAAGACTGAGCATTGGAAATACACGCCCTTGTTGCCATTACAGAAAGATGGTTTCAAACAATGGGCGCAGGCCGCTGGCGACTGGCAGAGTACGGTTGAATTTATTGATCTGGATGCGACCAGACTGGTGTTCGTCAATGGCGTCTTTGACGCAACGAGTTCCAGTTCGCTGCCGCCGAATATTGTGCGTTTTATTGATGCAGACGCAGCTGCTCAGGCGATCATCGAACAACATCTGGGTAAGGTGGTGGACAGTGAGCGTCATCTGTTTGCTGCGCTCAGCAATACCTGGTTGGCGGATGGCGTGCTGGTGCATGTGCCGCGCAACGAAACACTGGCAAAGCCGGTTTATATTGTTCATGTCTCAACCCCGGGTGCTGAGCCTGCTACTGCTAATCAGCGTGTTCTGGTTGTTTTGGAGGAGAGCGCACGGGCGAATGTTATTGAACATTATGTATCGACAGATGCTGTGCAGAACAGCTTCGTCAACAGTCTCAGCGAGCTTGTGGTAGGTGATAATGCGGAGCTGCATCATTACCGGTTGAACCTGGAAGAAGAAAACCTGCTTCACCTGGGTGGCGTTCACGTCAATCTGCTGCGCAACGCGCGTCTGCGCGGATTCGCTCTGGCGCAGGGCAGTCGCTTGAAGCGTATTGATTACCAGGTCAATCATCGTGGTCCTGGTGCCGACCTGAATCTGCAGGGTATTTATCTGCCGCGTAACAATCAGATGGTGGACTATCACACGAATGTCCAGCATTGTGTTCCACATTGCACGACTAATGAAATATTCCGCGGCATTATCGGCGATACAGCCCATGCGGTATTTAACGGTCGCATCCACATCTTCCCGGATGCCCAGAAGACGCTGGCGGAGCTGAGCAACAAAAATCTGCTGACGTCAAACAAAGCTGAGGTTGATACCAAGCCGGAACTGGAAATCTACGCGGACGATGTGAAGTGCGCGCACGGTGCAACGGTAAGCCAGTTAAATGCTACAGCGCTCTACTATCTGCAAAGTCGTGGTGTATCCCGGCAGGACGCAGAAGTCATGCTGAGCTTTGGCTTTATCAATGAAGTTTTGCAGGATATCGCCGAACCCGCTGTGCTGGACTACCTCTTGCCGCGAATCGCCCGCTTATTCGGACGCGACAGCGATCTCTTACAACGCATCCATCATGACTGATATGACTCACAGCGAAACAATCGGCTTTGATGTCGAGCAAATCCGCCAGGATTTTCCCATCCTGCATCAGGAGGTAAACGGCCATCCACTGGTTTATCTGGATAATGCTGCGACCACACAAAAGCCCAATGCCGTAATCGACGCGATCGTCCGCTACTATCGGGAAGACAACAGCAACGTGCATCGCGGTGCCCACACGCTGGCTGATCGTGCCACATCAAAGTTTGAGGCGGCGCGGATTACGGTTGCAAAATTTATCAATGCTCCCATTACACAGGGTTCCGCCAGGCAGATTCTGTGGACCCGTGGTACTACAGAGAGCATCAATCTGGTTGCCGCCAGCTGGGGACGCAGTCAGCTGAAGGCGGGGGACCGGGTGCTGGTGTCGGCGATGGAGCATCACTCAAATATTGTGCCCTGGCAGATGGTGGCCCAGGAGACCGGCGCTACCGTTGAGCCGATTCCTGTCGATGCCACCGGGACGCTGGATCTTCAGGCTTTCGCTGACATGCTCGACGAGCGGGTCAGGATGGTGTCCGTCGGACAGGTGTCCAATGCTTTAGGGACGATCAATCCGGTAGAAGAGATCATCCGTCTGGCACATGGCGTTGGAGCCAAGGTGTTGGTTGATGGCGCGCAGGCAGTGGCCCACTGGCCGGTGGATGTGCAGGCGCTGGATTGTGATTTTTACGCATTTTCCGCCCATAAGGTTTTTGGACCTACGGGCATCGGCGTGTTGTACGGCAAACTGGAACTTCTCGAAGCCATGCCGCCTTATCAGGGCGGTGGCGAGATGATCGAAACTGTCAGTTTTGCCTGCACAACCTACAACCAGCTGCCCTACAAATTTGAAGCCGGAACACCGGATATAGCCGGCGCCATCGGCCTGGCCGCAGCTGTGGAGTATCTCAACGGCCTGGATCGGAGTGCAGCAGCTGCCCATGAGCAGGCACTGCTGCATTACGCCGAGGAGAAGGCGCGGGCGACGGAAGGTATTCGCCTGATTGGTACCGCAGGCCGCAAGAGCGGCGTGATGAGCTTTCTGCTTGACGGTGCACACCCCCACGATCTGGGGATGCTGCTGGACAAGCAGGGCGTAGCGGTGCGGACCGGGAATCACTGTGCTCAGCCCCTGATGGATCAGTTCGGAATCCCCGGAACAGTCCGCGCCAGCTTCAGTTTCTATAACACCTTTGCCGAGGTGGATCGTCTGTTCGCCGCCTTGGAAAAGGCTAAAACCTTTTTACTTTAAAGGCTTTCAGGAGCCCACGATGACAGTTGAATCCTTCGACCCCGTGCAACAGGCCGTAGCGGTCACTCCTGCGGCGGTGGAGCATTTCAAACGCCAGCTGGTTAACCACAAAGAGGCGAAGGCAATCCGTCTGAGCGTCAAGCAGAGTGGTTGCACCGGCTATATGTACGTAGTGGACCTGGTCCCGGAAGGGCAGGCGGACGACCTGCGATACACCCTGGCTGACGGCGTGGATCTGCTGGTGGACAAAAGCAGTCTGTCCGTCGTCAGCGGAACCCAGATCGACTTCGTTACCGAAGGCGTAAATCGCCAGCTGAAATTTCTTAATCCCAATGCCAAAGACTACTGTGGTTGCGGTGAAAGCTTTAACGTCAACTGATGTAACAGGTGTTTAAACTATGGTTGCCACCGAAAGACGTGTCGTCGTCACCCAGGAAGACTGCCCCGCGCGCCGGGTGCCAGACGGGACACCTGTTACCATCCCCAAGGATACCTTCGTCACCATCACCCAGTCGCTCGGGGGAAACTACACCCTGACTTATCACGGTCAGATGGTGCGGGTGGACGGCAGTGATGCCGCTGCCCTGGGACTGCCCGCTGAAACGCTCAGCTTTCCGCCACCGGAAGACGATCTGATTCACGAAGAGCAGGTGTGGCAGGCACTGGGTACCGTCTACGATCCGGAAATTCCAGTGGATCTTGTTAATCTCGGGCTGATTTACGGGGTCAATATTGATCAGGAAGCCAAGCGGGTTGATATCCGCATGACCCTGACGGCGCCAGCCTGTGGCATGGGGCCGGTTCTGGTTGGCGACGTGGAGTACCGGGTGCGCAAAGTGCCCAACGTGAAAACTGTCAAGGTGGAGCTGGTCTTTGATCCACCCTGGCGGCGCGACATGATGAGCGAAGAGGCTCAGCTTGAGACGGGGATGTTTTTTTAAGGCAGAGGTCACAGGAATTCTTGCATCCCCGCAGTTGCCTGCCGGTCCTCCTCATAGATTCTGGATACACCATGACGCAATTTGGCATTGATATCAGCGCCGACGACATCATCGATACCCTGGGCTTCTTCGATTCCTGGGAAGATCGTTATAAGTACATCATTGATCTGGGTAAGGAATTACCGCCGCTGGCCGAGGAATATCGCACTGAAGCCAACCTGGTGCGCGGCTGCCAGAGTCAGGTTTGGCTGACGAGTGAAATGCGGGACGGGCGTCTGCGCTTCGCGGCAGACAGTGATGCTTTCATCGTAAAAGGGCTGCTCGGTGTGGTGCTGGCTGCTTATAACGGCAAGACGCCGGGTGAAATCCTTGCCTTCGATATAGAGGCGTATTTTGATGCCTTGAACCTGATGCAGCATCTCAGCGCCACCCGTGGTAATGGGTTGCGGGCCATGGTGAAACGCATCCAGGATACCGCCGCTGCCTGCTGATTCGGGAGCCCTTTGGCTCCCGGTGCCTAGAATCCTGATTTTGCAGGGTTTTCCCATATAAAAAGTCCCCCGATCCGCGTATAATTCGCCGATTTTTCTATTTCACGGGGCCGGTCGCCGGATCGCGCGATGGCCAAAGTTAACAGTTAATCAGGATTGGAGTCTCGCATGGCTGTAGAACAGACGTTGTCCATCGTTAAACCGGATGCTGTAGGCAAGAACCACATCGGCGAAATCTTTGCCCGGTTTGAGAAAGCAGGCCTCAAGATTGTGGCTTTGAAGATGCTGCATCTGAGCCGCGAAGAGGCAGAAGGCTTCTATGCTGAGCACAAGGGGCGCCCGTTTTTTGAGGGTCTGGTGAAATTCATGACGTCCGGTCCGGTCTGTGTTCAAGTACTGTCCGGCGAGAACGCCATTGCCCTGAACCGAGAGCTGATGGGTGCAACCGATCCGCAGAAGGCTGCGCCGGGTACTATCCGCGCCGATTTTGCGGCGGCTATCGATACTAACGCCGTTCACGGCTCCGACTCTCCAGCATCTGCCGCGCGTGAAATTGCTTATTTCTTCAGCAATATCGAAATCTTTGCGCGCTAGACTCATCAAACATTCAATATCCCACAGGTAACATCATGGTCACTTCGTCAGACATTCTTCCCACCGAAATCGCGCCCACCAGCGCTGTCGCGGCGGAATCGGCTGCGTCACCGGCCAAGGTCAACCTGCTGGGACTGCCCGAAACCAAGCTGGTGGCATTTTTCGAGAGCCTGGGCGAGAAGCGCTTCCGCGCTGTACAGGTCATGAAGTGGATCCACCAGTTGGGTGCCGACAACTTCGATGCGATGACCAATGTCAGCAAGGAGCTGCGACGTAAACTGCAGGAAGTAGCAGAAATCCGTCCGCCGGAGGTGGTAAAGCAACTGGATTCTGCTGACGGCACCCGCAAATTCCTCATTCGCGTCAGCGGCGGAAACGTGATCGAAACCGTTTATATTCCGGAAGGGGATCGCGGAACGCTTTGCGTATCCTCACAAGTGGGATGTTCGCTGGATTGCAGCTTCTGCGCTACCGGAAAACAGGGCTTTAACCGCGATTTGACCGCAGCGGAGATCATCGGTCAGGTGTGGATTGCTGCTAAATCATTTAATCAGTTGCAGCCAAACGCCGAGCGCAGCATTACGAATGTCGTACTGATGGGAATGGGCGAACCCCTGCTGAATTTTGATAACGTGGTCGATGCCATGAATCTGATGATGCATGACAACTGCTATGGTATCTCCAAACGTCGAGTGACTCTGAGTACATCCGGCGTGGTGCCGGCACTGGATCGCCTGAGCCAGTATACCGACGCCTGTCTGGCGATTTCCCTGCACGCTCCTAATGATGAGCTGCGCAACGAGCTGGTGCCGATTAACCGGAAGTATCCCATTGCGATGCTGCTGGATTCTGCCAAGCGCTATATCGAAGCAATGCCCGATACCCACCGCAAGATCACCATTGAATATACCCTGATTGATCAGGTTAATGACCGGCCGCATCATGCCCATGAACTGGCCGAGTTGCTGCGCGATGTACCGGTCAAAATCAATTTGATCCCGTTTAATCCTTTTAATCTGTCCAACTACAAGCGAGTCAGCAATAATGCCTTGCGCCGTTTTCAGGACATCTTGATGGAAGCCGGCTATATTACAACGGTACGCACCACCCGCGGCGATGATATCGATGCGGCGTGCGGCCAGCTTGCCGGAGCCGTCAACGACATCACCAAGCGCAGCGAACGTTATCGTGCGCGTTTTGATGAGGCTCAACCGGTAAAAATAATCGCACAATAATTCAGGTTGATCGTAAGACCGGAGATAACAATGCAACACAATTTGATGTCTGTCATCACCACACGTCTGTTGATCCTGATTGGAGTCTTGATGTTGTGTGCTTGTGTCACTGAGATGGAAGGACGCAGGCTGTCTCAGGGAGATGCAAAGAAAGCATTGGAGCTGCACATCAAACTGGCTTCGGGTTACGTTGAAAACAAAAACCGGGAATCGGCCCGTCATCACCTTAAAAAGGCTTTCGAGATTGATAAGAATTCGGTAGGCGCGTCCGCCGTACTGGCCCGTCTCTATGAGCTGGAGGGTGAGCCTAAACTGGCTGAAGAGCAGTACCGCCGGGTTTTACGTCAGGACAGAAATTTTACCGAAGCCCGCAATTACTACGGCCTGTTTCTCTATCGGGGCCAGCGCTATGAAGAAGCGCTCGAAGAATTTGAAAAAGCTGCGGAAGACCTGGCTTACCTGGAGCGCGCTGAGGTTCTGGTCAATGTTGGCCGCACTTCCGCAAAACTTGGCAATACTGCCCGGGCTGAAAGCGCCTTTGCTCACGCGAATCTGCTGAAGCCCAAGCTGACCGCGCCTTACATTGAACTGGCCGATCTCAATTTCCAAAAGAAAGAGTACGCCGAGGCAAAACGCTACCTTGATCAATATGCAAGCCTGCGTAACCATACTGCGCGCAGCCTGTTGCTGGGCATCCGCATAGAACGCATCTTTGGTAACAAAGACAAGGAAGCGAGCTATGCCCTGTTGCTGAAGAACCGTTTTCCTTACTCCAAAGAGTATCTGGAGTACAAACAGACTATGAGTTATTGAGCCGCCCAATGACTGAACTTGATCAAACCACAGAAGATGTATCTTCACCTTTGGTGAGCCCTGGCACACTGCTGCTTCAGGCGCGCGAGCGCGCAGGCATCTCTCAGGAAGAGGTTGCGCGGGAGTTGCATATCACCGTAACCCGGGTTAAGTACATCGAAAGCGATAATTATGAGCGCCTGATTACCGATACGTTTATTCGCGGTTATCTGCGCGCTTACGCCGGTTTTCTGAAGATTGACAGTGCTCCGATTATCGCAGCCTACCTGAAACACGCCGCCGCTCAGGGCATGATCACTGAGCCTCAATATCCCACCAGTAAAGAAGCACCTACCCGGAAACTGTGGGGCTTCGTGGGGCTGCTCGTCCTGCTGCTTGCCGGACTGTGGCTGATTTCAGTCTGGTTCTTTGACAACCAGGTTGAGCGCCCGGTTGTGGTTCCGCCGGCGATTGTGCCGGCCGTACCTTCGTCGTCCATCCAGCCTGTTGTTACTCCGGCTGACTCAGGCACAGAGGTGATTCCAGAAGATCCTGCCGCTGCGACAGAAACAGAGGCGGCGGTTGAGTCTGTCGATGAGGCGCTTCCACAGGCGCAGACCTCCACTCAAGTATCAACAGAACCGCGTCTGGACCGGCTGGAGCTGACATTTGCTGACGAATGCTGGCTGGAAGTAAGCGATGCGCAAGGCGATGTGCTGGCTACCGAGCTGCAGCGACCTGGCAGTAGTGTGTCATTGCTAGGCGTCGCACCGTTCAGCGTGAAACTGGGCAATGCACCGGCTGCGCGCATAAAGCTCAATGGTGATGATGTAACTATCAATGCCGCGACCGGAACCAAGGTAATGACCATTAATGTAGGTGAATAGCATGATGTTGTTGCAGTCCTTATGTGGTGATCGATATGCATTGTGAGTCGCCGATCAAACGCCGTAAGTCGCGGCAGATTATGGTGGGTAACGTCGCTGTCGGTGGCGATGCGCCAATTTCCGTGCAGAGCATGACGAACACCGAGACAACTGACGTTGCGGCCACCGTTGAGCAGATCAACCGGATTCAGAAAGCTGGGGCAGACATCGTGCGCGTATCAGTACCGACGATGGAGGCAGCCGAAGCCTTCGGTGAAATTCGCAAGCAGGTAACCATTCCTTTAGTGGCGGATATTCACTTCGATTACCGCATCGCCTTGCGGGTTGCCGATCTCGGGGTAGATTGTCTGCGTATCAACCCGGGTAATATCGGCCGGGAGAAGCGCATCCGTGCAGTTATCGATAAAGCGCGCGATATGAATATTCCCATTCGTATCGGCGTTAACGCAGGGTCGCTCGAAAAAGATCTGCAGAAAAAGTATGGTGAGCCCACGCCGGAGGCGCTGGTCGAATCCGCCATGCGTCATGTGGATATTCTGGATCAACTGAATTTTTACGATTTTAAAGTCAGCGTAAAAGCCTCAGATGTTTTTATGGCCGTTGCCGCTTACCGGCAGCTGGCGACGCGCATTGATCAGCCGTTGCATCTGGGTATTACCGAGGCGGGAGGGCTGCGCTCTGGCACCGTCAAGTCGGCGGTGGGACTGGGTGCGCTGTTGATGGACGGCATAGGTGATACCATCCGCATCTCCCTTGCGGCGGACCCGGTTGAAGAAATCAAGGTCGGCTGGGATCTCCTCAAGAGCCTCAAGCTGCGCAGCAAAGGTGTTAACTTTATCGCCTGCCCGAGTTGTTCACGGCAGAATTTTGATGTGATCAAAACCATGAACGAGCTTGAGCAGCGGGTAGAGGACATCACTGTCCCGCTCGATGTAGCGGTTATTGGGTGTGTGGTCAACGGACCCGGTGAAGCCAAAGAGGCGGACCTCGGCCTGGCTGGTGGTACACCGAATAATCTGGTGTATATCGACGGCGAGCCAAATCAGAAGCTGGGTAATGATACCCTGGTCGATGACCTGGAGCGCCTGATTCGCGAGAAAGCGGCCAAAAAAATTGCACAACTGGCGGAAGACGAGCGCAATATCATCATCCGTGCATAAATTATTTACGCATTGCCGTGAACGCCTCGGCAATGTGGCAGGACCTTAAGGAACAACCTTGAAAAAGATTCAAGCAATTCGCGGCATGAATGATCTGCTGCCTACGGATTCACCCTATTGGCAGTACGTCGAAAGTACCCTTGCCGATATTCTCCAGTGCTACGGCTATCAGGAGATTCGCTTTCCCATTCTGGAATCCACAGACCTGTTCAAACGTTCCATCGGCGAAGTCACGGACATCGTCGAGAAAGAGATGTATACCTTCGATGATCGCAATGGCGAAAGCGTCACGTTGCGCCCGGAAGGGACAGCCTGTTGCGTCCGCGCCTGTGAAGAACACGGCCTGCTTTATAACCAGACGCAGCGTTTGTGGTACATGGGTCCGATGTTTCGCTACGAGCGACCGCAGAAGGGGCGTTATCGCCAGTTCCATCAGTGCGGTGTAGAAGCCTTTGGCATGTCCGGACCGGATATTGATGCAGAGGTTTTATTACTCAGCGCACGGATTCTTCGTGAACTTGGCGTCGGAGAGCTAGTCACACTACAGCTGAACTCATTGGGCAGTCCGGCCTCACGCAATGCCTATAAAGAAGCATTGGTGGCCTATTTGGAAGCGCGACGAGATCAGCTGGATGCGGACAGCCAGCGGCGGCTGGGTACCAATCCGCTCCGGATTCTCGACAGTAAGGAGCCGGCAACCCAGACTCTGCTTGATGGTGCGCCGGTGTTGCTGGATTACCTGGATGAAGAATCCAAAACCCATTTCGAGCAACTGAAGCGGCTGCTGGATGCTAATGGCGTCACATATCAGGTAAATCCCCGTCTGGTGCGGGGCCTGGATTATTACGGGAAAACAGCTTTCGAATGGGTTACTGACAAGCTGGGCGCTCAGAGTACAGTCTGTGCCGGCGGACGATACGACAGTCTGGTTGAGCAACTGGGTGGTAAGCCAACACCAGCTGTGGGCTTCGGCATTGGCCTTGAGCGGCTGGTGTTATTGTTGCAGGCTGCGGAATGTATGCCCGAAGGGCTTGAGCAGCAGGCTGATATCTATATCGTTGCCATCGGCGACGTACAGCTCGAAGCTCTGCAGATCGCCGAACGCATCCGTGATGAATTGCCCTATATCCGCGTGGTGAGCCACTGCGGGGGCGGCAGCCTGAAAAGCCAGATGAAGAAGGCCGATAAGAGTACCGCCGATATCGCCTTGATACTCGGTGAGGACGAAGTTCGGACAGGTAAGCTGGCCGTTAAATACCTGCGTCAGGAGCAGCCTCAGGTTACGCTGACTCAGGATGAGGTTATAGAACTTCTGCGATCACTGGTCTAAACATCCGGGATCGCAAGCAAAATTTTTAATTCCCACAATAACAACGCTATAGATCATTACAGGAGCCGATTGTGAGCGTACATTTATCCGAAGAAGAACAACTGGAAGCCTTGAAACGCTGGTGGAAAGAACATGGCAAGACCATCATCATCAGTGCTCTGGTAGCCATCGGCGCTTACTTTGCGTGGAATGCCTGGCAGGACCAGCAGCGGACCAAAGCCGAAACGGCTTCGGCCACCTATGAAGAGTTACTGCAAGCCGTTTCTGTTGCACCTGGCGAGACCCTGAGTGATACCGAACGTGCGACCGCTGAGCATCTGGCCAGCCAGTTGAAAGAAGGCGACAGCAGCAGTCTGTATGCCCATAACGCTGCTTTTTTCCTCGCAAAAATTGCCGTATCTCAGGGCGACCTGGATAAAGCGGCCAGTGAACTGCGCTGGGTTCTTGCCAATAAGCCTGATCTTGCGACCGAGCAGTTAGCGAATCTGCGTCTGGCCCGCGTATTGCTGGCTCAACAGAATTACGATGAAGCACTCAGCCTGGTGCAGACACCTCCCACCGGCGGTTTTACTTCTGAATACGCCGAAGTTCATGGTGATGTCCTTAAGGCCAAGGGTGATCTCGATGCTGCTCGCACCGCCTATGAGAAAGCACTTTCATCGGCGACTCCCCAGCAACAGGAGCGTTTTATGGTGCTGCAGATGAAGCTCGACGATCTGAAGCAGCCCGTGGCTAACGTAGTATCTACTGCAACTCCCGATTCAGCGGCCCCCGAGGAGACCGCTGAATGAGAGAGATAAACTGGTCGTTCCGGTGTTTGAACGGGGCGCTTCTGCTGTGCGTCATTCTGCTGTCCGGCTGTTCGGTATTCGGTAAAAAAACCGGTAACGAACCTATGGAGCTGGTGGACTTCGACGCGACCGTCAAGCTCAAAAAAGTCTGGCAGCGCGACGTAGGCGCCGGTCAGGGCGAGGGCTTCACCCACCTGACCCCGGTTATTGATGGCGATGTGATATATAGCGTTGACCATAAAGGCCGTGTTGTCGCCTTGAACCGGTTGACCGGCAAAGTGTTATGGCAACGTAAGACAAAAGAAAGCATCAGCGGCGGGATCGGTATTGAAGGCGGCAGCTTATTTATTGGCAACCAGGGTGGTGAGCTGATTGCATTGTCCACCGACGACGGCAGCGAAATCTGGCGCAGACAGCTAAGTGGCGAGATTCTTTCAGTGCCGCGCAGCAACGGGAATGTTGTCGCTGTGCAGACCATGAATGGCCGCCTCTATGCCCTGAATGCCAAGACCGGTGATGAATTATGGTTTTACGAGAATTCGCCACCCGTGCTGATTCTGCGCGGTACCCCTTCGCCCATCGTGACTGATACGGCCATCTATGCGGGTTTTTCCAATGGGCGATTGATGTCATTCAATCCGCAGAACGGGTTAATTTTGTGGGAACAGCGTATAGCGATCCCGCAAGGACGCTCTGAGCTGGAGCGTATGGTAGATATCCATGCATCACCGGTCCTGCGCGACGGCATCCTTTTTGCGGCTGCTTATCAGGGGCGGGTCACAGCGCTTGCGCGCGGCACCGGCAGCGCCATCTGGGCCCAGGAGATGTCGACCAGCGAAGATATCGCATTGTTCGAAAACCGGTTGTTTCTCTCTCAGACCGATGGCACGGTAACGGCATTTAACGCTGCCAACGGTGAGGTGATCTGGAGCAATGATCAGATGTTGCGTCGCGGGCTGAGTGCCCCCCAGGCCTTTGGGGATTACGTTGCAGTGGTCGACTTCAAAGGTTATATGCATGTGATGCGCCAGACGGATGGCGAGTTCGTGGCGCGAGTGCGGGTGGACCGCAAAGGTGCACGGGCCCCGATGTTGACCGATGGCAGTATCCTGTATGTCTATGGAAACCGTGGCAAACTGATGGCATACGAAGCGGTAGAAAAGAAATAACTTTTCTCTCCGGGCATTTCACACGCTACAATCAGTCAGATGAACAACGACAAGATGTTCATCTGGCTGATGTCTTTAAACTTCGCAACCGATTATCTTGCGTTTTATCTTCCGTTAAACCATCGAATATCCCGTTATGATCCCAGTGATTGCGCTTGTTGGTCGCCCGAATGTGGGCAAATCCACTCTGTTTAACCGGCTGACTCGCACCCGAGATGCGCTGGTGGCGAACTACGCCGGCCTGACTCGTGACCGTAAATACGGCGAAGGCAATATTGAGGGTCGCCGTTTTATCGTGGTTGATACCGGGGGTATCAGTGGCGAAGAAGAGGGCATCGACAGCGCGATGGCTGACCAGTCTCTGCTGGCGATTGAAGAGGCTGACATTGTGCTCTTCATGGTGGACAGCCGCGATGGCCTGACGTCAGCTGACCATATGATTGCCCGGCACCTGCGGGTGAACAACAAGAAAACGTTTCTGGTGGCCAACAAGATCGATGGAATGGACCCGGATGTCGCGCTGGCGCCCTTCTATGAGCTGGGGCTTGGTGAGATCTTCCCGACCACGGCAACCCATGGCCGTGGCGTTAAGTCCATGATGGAAACGGTACTGGCAGATATTCCTGAAACACCGGAAGAAGCCAGTGAAGATGTTGCCACGGGAATCAAGATTGCTATTGTCGGCCGGCCAAACGTAGGTAAATCCACTTTGGTTAACCGGATGCTCGGAGAGGAGCGGGTGGTGGTCTACGATCAGCCCGGCACGACCCGTGACAGTATCTACATCAATTATGAGCGCTTCGACAAACCCTATACGCTCATTGACACCGCGGGTGTCCGTCGCCGTAAAAATGTTGCGCTGGCGGTAGAAAAATTTTCTATCGTGAAGACGATGCAGGCGATCAGCGATGCGAATGTAGTGGTGCTGGTGATGGACGCCAGCGAAGGCGTTGTTGATCAGGATCTGCATCTGATGGGCAGTGTTATCGATGCGGGCCGCGCATTGGTCATTGCCTTGAACAAGTGGGACGGTCTGGAAGATTCACATAAGCAGTATGTGAAAAACGAACTGGAGCGTCGCTTACGTTTCGTTGATTTTGCCAATATTCACTACATATCCGCCCTGCATGGGACCGGTGTAGGCAATCTCTACAAATCCATTGAGCAGGCTTACCAGGCAGCAACTGATAAATTCTCCACGAACTTCCTTACAAGAATTCTGGAAGATGCTGTACGTGAGCATCAGCCGCCGATGATTGCTGGCCGCCGGATTAAACTGCGTTACGCCCACCCGGGCGGGCATAACCCGCCGATTATCGTGATCCACGGCAACCAGACGGGTGAAGTTCCGGCGCATTACGTGCGCTATCTTGAAAAAACCTATCGGCGGGTACTGAACCTCCACGGAACGCCCATCCGCATTGAGTTCCGCTCCGGTGACAATCCCTTTGCTGGAAAGAAGAATGAACTGACGGCACGCCAATACGCCAAAAAACGTCGCCTTATGGATCACGCCAACAAAAAGAAAAAATAAAATTTTCTTTGTTATCGAGATCATCTACCCCAGCACGGCAGCAGGACGTCAGCAGTAAATCCGCGAAATGCCCTCATCCGAGGGCATTTTTTTCATCTATAGTTTGTCTACTTATCATTGCTTTTTCTGCTGCGGTAGTTCCATGAATAATCTTGCGGTAATCATTATCTGTCTGGCCATTGGGCTGGCATTACAGCGCCTGCGGCGTTGGCCGGAGGGTGCGGCGGCTACCTTGAACCAGTACGTGGTTTACGTTGCGCTGCCGGCCCTGGTTTTAGCAGAGATCCCGAGTTTAACGCTGGACCGGCACGCGTTGTTGCCGATCGTCTTTGCCTGGCTGATCATGGGGGCGATAGCCGCTCTGACATGGTTAACGGCGCGTTTGCTCAAATGGTCCCGCGAAGTAACCGGTGTATTGATGCTCACCGTTCCGTTAGGTAATACCGGCTTTCTCGGTTTGCCTCTCATCGAAGCGCTGCTTGGAGCGCAAGCCATTCCTTATGCAATTCTTTATGATCAGTTTGGCACCTTTCTGGCATTAAATACCTACGGCATCCTGCTGGCCGCTTATTATTCTGGTAGCAGCGTAACGGCAACCCGTCTGATAAAAACTATCGTCAGTTTTCCACCATTCATCGCGCTTCTTATTGCGTTTGCCACATTATGGCTCGATTATCCGCCGTGGCTGGCCGGTGCATTTGAGCGAATATCAACTACACTAGTACCGGTGGTAATGGTGGCGGTGGGTTTGCAGTTTCGTCTGCGGCTTGATCGGGAATACCTTCGGCCGATTGGGGTGGGACTGTTATACATGCTGGGGGTTACCCCGGTTATCGCGATCCTGCTGTTGTGGATGCTCGGGATCGAAGGGCCAGTGGTGAATGTCATTGTCCTGGAGGCAGCCATGCCTGCAATGATTTCTGCCGGTGTGCTGGCAATGTCGTACAACCTGCCGCCTCGGTTGACAGCCAGCCTGGTAGGTTACAGTTTATTGCTCTCTTTGTTTACGGTCTGGTTGTGGCGTCACGTCCTGGTATAAGCCTTTACAACCGCTTCCTTTTCATGGAATGGAGGAACGATGTTGCGAGAATCGCCCCCGTTAAATTCAAATAATCCGCTCATCGGTACAAAGTACGATCCGCTGGTTGGCGACGTCTATACCTTGCATCTGGCCCGGGTAAACGAGAGACGGCCGGTAATTGCCAGCGAAAATATCTGTGATACCCAGGGTCGACTTCTCCTGCAAAAGGGCGCTCCTGTTACTGGCGCTACTGCTCAGGAGATTGTCGATACCAAACTTCTGCTGCCCATCGAACACAGTATTGTTATTGACAATGAGATAGATGGAAATCAACTGGAGAAGGATTTTATCGCGGTCATGCGCGGCGACGATATTTTGCATTCTATTCATGATCGCTACAGCCTTGACACCTTGCTGCATCAACAATGCTCCAGTTATCAAAGTTATCCTCTGCTGCGCCAGAAAATTACCGTGCTGGCGGAGCGGATGCCAGAGACATACAACCGTTCCCTGTACTGCGCATGGCTGGCAATGCTGATTGCCAAAGAGATGCGTTTGCCGCGTCAGGAAATCAATGCTGTCTTTCTCGGGGCTTTGTGTCACGACATCGGGATGCTCCACGTTAATCCGCAGGTGCTTGGTAAATCAGATGCATTGACGGCAGAGGAATGGCGTGAGCTTCAGACTCATGTGGTTATTGGCCAAAAAATTCTGGCGTGTATAGACGGGCTGCCATCCCAGGTGAGCCTTGCCGTGCTTGAGCACCATGAACGCTGCGATGGAACCGGCTATCCCAGTGGAAAGGTGGAGAGCGAGCTTTCGTTACTGGGCCAGATTATTGCGCTGGCCGACAGCGTGATAGCGGTTTACCACAACCGATTTAAACCTCACGGACGCAGCTGGCGTGATGTTATCCCAGTGATCCAGATGAACAATCAGGCTTATTTCTATCGCAACTTTGAAATTCTCACCACCATCCTGCGGCGCAGTGAAATGCCGCAGCCGGGTGTTGTGGGTGGAGATGGAATGCCGGACTTTATTGAAAAGTTCATCCAGCAGCAGGGCGATATGAAAGCACGCTTCAAGCGTTTCGAAAAATTATTGTTGTCCTTCGGCTACACCCACGGTGATCGTAAACTGCACGCCTTGCAGAACGTATTCCTTCATATTGCTACGTCGATCAATGGTTCAGGTATTTTTCAGAATAATTACGGAGAGTGGCTGGAGCAGGTGAAAAGCAAATGTCTTTCCCAGACATACAGTGAAGTGGAAGATGCATATCTGATGCTGGAAGAGGTCAGCTTTCATCTCCAGCGGCTTAACCGCATGATTCAGATCTACGCTTCATCAGGCAGCTGCAAGGATAAAGCAATTCAAGAGGCTCTGGAGGCAGAATTGGAAAAGGAATCCCAGGATGATCGTGTGGATGCGCCGATTCGGAACATCCACACCAGGCTGGACGATGAGGAAACGCTCATCACTGAATAAAATCCTTTTATTCGCTTTGCACTCTTACTTTTTGTTGTGCCAGAAAGGCTGACCTACGGTTGGCGTGCTGGGGCTGGCAGTCTGACGTTTTTGCATCAGGCCGGCCTGAAATGCTTTGCGGCCTGCATCTATCGCATCAGCAAAAGCTTCAGCCATAAGTGGCGGGTTATGTGCACGCGCTACTGCCGTATTCAACAGGATGCCGTCAAAGCCCATCTCCATAGCTTCGGTGGCTTGTGACGGCGCACCCAGGCCGGCATCAATAATCATCGGAATGTCCGTGATCCGCTCACGCAATGTACGCAGATTGTAACGATTCAATAAGCCTTGACCTGTCCCGATAGGTGCTCCCCAGGGCATCAGTACCTGACAGCCAACGTCCAGCAGGCGCTTGCACAGAATCAAATCATCGGTGCAGTAGGGCAGGACTTTAAAACCTTTTTTAATCAAGACATCTGCGGCTTCCACGAGCCCGAACGGATCAGGTTGAAGATTGTAATCGTCACCAATGACTTCGAGTTTTATCCAATCGGTATCGAATAACTCCCGTGACATTTCTGCCAGCGTTACTGCTTCTTTAACAGATTTGCAGCCCGCTGTATTCGGTAATAATCGACAACCACTCTCCTGAATGTATTGCCAGATTGCATCGCCGTCGCGATTGGCCGGATTCTGCCGCCGCAGCCCAAGCGTCACGATGTTGCAGCGCGACTGGGCGATTGCATCGCGCATGATCTGTGGAGAGGCATAGAGCGCAGTTCCCAGCAGGAAACGGCTGGAAAAATGTTCTCCGTAAAGTATCAGATCATCATTCATATCAACCGCCTCCCACTGGCTTGACGATATCAACTTCATCGCCTGGTTGCAGACGATACTCACTGTAGCCGGAGCGGGGTACAAACTCTCCGTTGACGGCAACGGCAATCTTGCTGTCGGCAAAGCCCCAGGCAATGATGGCATCGCTTAACGATGTATTAGCCGCGACTCTGGTGGGTGTATTGTTTAAGCTGAGTTCAATCATAGAATTAAGACGCTCTCAGAATTGAATGGAAAGGTTTATCGGCTGCGCCTTCAATGCATGCCATAACGTGTTCAACAACAGCAGGAGCAAGCAGATAACCGTGACGAAACAAACCATTAGCGCAGATTAATCCAGGTTGGATATTAACCTTGGGCATATTATCCATAAAGGCGGGTCGCAGATTTACGCCCAGTTCCAGAATCCTTGCTTCAGCAAAAGCAGGTGCAACAGTATAGAGCGCGCTGCTTAATTCCAGTGATGATTGCAGAGTAACAGGCGAGCGGTCTTCGCTTTCAATCTGTGTCGCACCGATGACAAAACGGTGATCCGGTTTGGGTACTATGTATAGCTGATAGCGTGGGTGCATCAACCGCACCGGGCGTTGCAGGGAAATTTCCCGCGTTTCCACGTGCAGGGTTTCACCGCGCACGCCACGCAGTTGGTTGGCTGTGCTTTTTGCACCCATACCACGACAGTCGATAACCAGATCGAAGGTGCGCTGCTCCGTCGGTGTGGTGATGGTATAAGCATCAAGGCTGACGGGGCAGTGTTCGATGCACTCGCCCCCTGCAGAACGGATTTCTGTCAGCAGCACATCAAGCAGCTGGCGGTTGTTGATATGGCCTTCTTCTTCCAGGAGCAGACCATCCTGGAATACATCATGTAAATCCGGTTCGAGCTGACGGATTTCCTGCCGACCAATCCAGCGGTAACCCGTTTGTCCACGCAGTACAAACTGTAACTCCTGCGCGAATTGATGCAACTCACTGATGTCCTGTGGATGTGCTACAACAAGGCTGCCGCGCTGTGAGAAAAGTGGCGTTAACGGTGGGTGACGTAATTCACTGAGCCAGGCAGGCCATTGCTGCAAAGCGAACAGGCCCATCTCGTAGACGGAGTATTCGGAAACCACAGCTTCGCTTAACGGCGAGATCATACCCGCTGCGGTAAATGCGGCTGCCGGGGAAGGTGATAAAGAACCAGCCTCATAAAGCGTGACGCGTGCGCCGGAGCGCGAAAGGCGCCAGGCGAGCAGGCGCCCAAGCAAGCCGGCACCGGCAATAGCGATGGATTCGGGTTGTTTGCTGTTCACAGTGTCTCGATAAAAATGCGGGTGAAGAATTGAAGCGCAGCGGGAGTGGGGTGTGGCAGCACCTTGTTCCCTCCGCAGGTCTCAACCTGATCAGGTTCTACGGGTTCGGCCGTACCGATCTCAGCCTCCGAATGTTCATGGTGAACACCAAGGCGCCCCGACAAGTGGGTTCAATATACTTGGGTGATGTCCCGGCTGCAATCGACAAACCGGTCAGGGCAGGATTTTTTCCACGCGACATTGCAGCTCACCCACAGCGAGCCGGGCATTAACGCTGTCGCCTGCCGCCAGTTGGCTGCTGTCGGTAATGACCTGCTGGTCTGCGTTGGTCACGATGGCATAACCGCGCTGCAGCGTGTTCAGCGGACTTACGGTCTGCAGCAGGCGCACCGCTTCAGCCAGGCGTTGCTGTTGTGTACGCAGATGTTGCTGCATGCTTTTCAGCAGGCTGGCGTGGTGCTGGCTGACCTGCTGATGCAGCTGCTGAATACGTAGGCGGGGCTGCAGCGGTTTTTGGCGCAGAATCAAGGTGTTAAGGCGCGTGTGCAGGCGCAGTAACTGGTGATCCACCGCGCGCACCAGGCGCAGTTCGAGGCCGTCGAGCCGCTGCGCCTGTTGCTGGAGCCGCTCACCCGGGTGGCGTAAACGGGAGCGCAACCAGCTCAGTTGCTGGGTGAGGGTGCGCAGCTTCCTTTCCATGGCCTCCTGCAGCAGGATTTCGTAACCAGCAAAGGTTTCGAGCCAGTCCTCGGCATTGGGAACCAGCAGCTCCGCTGCAGCGGAGGGCGTAGGTGCACGCAGGTCGGCAACAAAGTCCGCTATGGTGAAATCCACCTCGTGGCCAACGGCACTGACGACCGGCAGCTCACTGGCAAAGATTGCCCGCGCTACGCTTTCCTCATTAAACGGCCAGAGATCCTCCAGTGATCCGCCGCCCCGGGCGAGGACGATAACATCAAAGAGGCCGGCCTGATTTGCCAGCTCCAGCGCACGTACTATCTGCGTTGCGGCTTCCTTCCCCTGCACCGCGACGGGAACAACGGTGACGGGGATGGCTGGAAAACGACGGTTGAGGACACTGAGCACATCGCGGATGGCAGCGCCGGTCGGCGAGGTAATGACGGCGATATGGGTCGGCAGCGACGGCATGGCCTGTTTATGGGCCTCGTCAAACAAGCCTTCGCCCGCCAGTTTCACCTTGAGTGCCTCAAATGCCCGCTGAAGCGCGCCGAAGCCAGCCTCTTCCATATGTTCCACGATCAGCTGATAGTCGCCGCGGCCTTCATAAAGACTGACCCGCGCCCGTATCAGCACCTGCTGACCCTGACGAGGGGCAAAGCGGACCAGCATGTTGCGATTGCGAAACATCGCGCACCGCACCTGGGCCTGATCATCCTTCAGGGTAAAGTACCAGTGGCCCGAAGAGGGTTGGGATACATTGGACAGCTCGCCCTCAACCCAAAGGAGGGGCAGGTGGGTTTCCAGCAACTGTTTCGCCCGGCGATTCAGCTGGCTGACGGAAAGTACATCGCGGTCTGTGCTGCTGGTGAAGATATCGGAAGTAAGCATGGCGGGTATTCTAGGCGATGAGGGCAGGCCACTGCCACCGAGTCGGATGACTGACCGGAAAATGATGCTACATCAGTGGCTTCAGCCTCCTGGATCGCACAACATGTGGTAGTCAGCGGTTTACCCTGTTCTTTTGACCAGCTATAATTTCGCGCTTATTTTACTCTCTGAATAGAGGTTGGTTGGTATGTTGCGAATTGCTGAAGAAGCTCTCACGTTTGATGATGTTCTGCTGGTGCCCGGTTACTCCGATGTCACCCCGAAAGACGTGTCGCTAAAAACCCAGTTAACCCGCGGTATTCAGCTCAATATTCCCTTGATCTCCGCCGCCATGGACACCGTAACCGAAGCCCGCCTGGCGATTGCTATCGCACAGGAAGGTGGCATAGGTATCATCCACAAAAGCATGAGCATTGAACAGCAGGCGCTGGAAGTTCGTGCGGTCAAGAAGTTTGAAGCCGGTGTGGTGCGGGATCCTATCACGATCGATGCCAAAGCGACCATTCGCGATCTGCAGGCATTGACCAGAAGAAACAATTTCTCGGGTGTTCCGGTGCTCGAAAATGGCGACCTGGTGGGCATCGTGACCGGTCGTGACGTTCGCTTTGAAACCAATCTGGACGCTCCGGTTTCCGCCATCATGACCCCCAAGGCGAAGCTCGTGACGGTTAACGAAGGTGCCGGTGCCGATGAAATCCGCAGCCTGCTGCACAAACACCGTATCGAAAAGGTGCTGGTCGTAAATGAGAAGTTTGAGTTGCGCGGGCTGATCACCGTTAAAGATATCAATAAAGCCGAGCGTTACCCCAACGCCTGTAAGGACCCGGAAGGCCGCCTGCGTGTTGGCGCCAGTGTCGGCACCAGCCCTGACACTGATGAGCGTGTAGCTGCGCTGGTTGAAGCCGGTGTAGATGTGCTGGTGGTAGACACAGCCCACGGTCATTCGAAGAACGTACTGGATCGGGTGCGCAGCATCAAAGAGAAGTACCCTCACGTACAGGTAATTGGCGGCAACATCGCCACTGCTGAGGCAGCAAAGGCACTCGTAGAAGCCGGCGCTGACGCTGTTAAGGTGGGTATCGGCCCGGGATCTATCTGTACAACCCGTATTGTCAGCGGTGTCGGTGTGCCTCAGGTGAGCGCTATCGCCAATGTCGTTGCGGCATTGAAAGGTACAGACGTACCGGTTATCGCCGACGGTGGTATCCGCTATTCCGGCGATATCTCCAAAGCCATCGCTGCCGGTGCTCATGCCGTGATGATGGGCTCCATGTTTGCCGGCACGGAAGAGGCTCCTGGAGAAGTGGAACTTTATCAGGGGCGGACTTACAAGGCTTATCGTGGTATGGGTTCTCTGGGTGCTATGGCTAAAACCCAGGGTTCCAGCGACCGCTACTTCCAGGACGCCAGCCAGGGTGCTGAGAAGCTGGTGCCTGAAGGTATTGAAGGCCGGGTGCCCTATAAGGGCTCATTGACAGTCATCGTGCATCAGATGATGGGCGGTCTGCGCTCCTCCATGGGTTATACCGGTTGCAGAACCATCGAAGAAATGCGCTCCAAACCTCAGTTCGTGAGGGTGACGGCGGCAGGCATGGGCGAAAGCCACGTGCACGATGTGCAGATAACCAAAGAGGCACCGAATTATCCGGTCGGTGGCCACTAAACAACAGGATGACACTCGGGCGGCTTGGCCGCCCGAGTGATTTTTACCTCAACGAAATTGTTATTGACTCCTTCATCAGTGGAAACTTCATGACCCAGGATATTCACGCACAGCGCATTCTTATTCTCGACTTCGGTTCACAGTACACGCAGCTGATTGCCCGCCGTGTGCGCGAGATCGGCGTCTATTCCGAGATCCGTGCTTTTGACATGACCGAAGCTGAGATCCGTGAATTTAATCCGCGCGGCATTATCCTCGCCGGCGGTCCAGAATCGGTTACCGCTGACCAATCACCGCGTGCGCCGGAAATTGTCTTTTCACTGGGCGTGCCGGTACTGGGCATCTGCTACGGCATGCAAACCATGGCCGAACAACTGGGTGGTTCGGTGGAGTCATCCAATCTGCGTGAGTTTGGTTATGCGCAGGTAAAGATTCATGGTGATTCCGCGTTGTTCAAGGATATCAAGGATCACGTAGATCACGACGGCAGTGCCTTGCTGGATGTCTGGATGAGCCACGGTGACAAGGTCAATCGTCTGCCGGCGGGCTTCAGTATCATGGCGTCGACCCCGTCATGCCCCATCGCGGGCATGTACAACGCCGAGAAAAATTTCTTCGGTGTGCAGTTTCACCCGGAAGTCACGCATACGCTGCAAGGCAAGCGTATCTTTGAACACTTCATCTTCAATCTCTGCGGCTGTGAAGCACTGTGGACGCCAGCGAACATTGTGGAAGACGCGATAAAGCGTGTCCGCGAGCAGGTAGGTACTGACAAAGTACTGCTGGGATTATCCGGTGGTGTGGACTCTTCAGTTGTTGCTGCTTTGCTGCACAAAGCCATCGGGAACCAGCTGACCTGTGTATTTGTCGATAATGGACTTTTGCGTAAAAACGAAGGCGATCAGGTCATGGACATGTTCGCCAAAAATATGGGCGTACATGTTATCCGTGCAAATGCAGAAGAGTTGTTCCTGAATAAACTCAAAGGCGAAAGCGATCCGGAGAAGAAACGCAAGATTATCGGTAATACCTTCATCGAAGTATTCGATACGGAAGCGACCAAATTAAAGGATGTGAAGTGGCTGGCACAGGGCACGATTTATCCGGACGTAATTGAGTCCGCTGCGGCCAAAACCGGCAAAGCCCACGTCATCAAGTCACACCATAATGTGGGTGGTTTGCCTGAAGATATGGCTTTCCAGCTGGTTGAACCACTGCGTGAGCTGTTCAAAGATGAAGTGCGTGCGATAGGGCTGGAGTTGGGTCTGCCTTATGACATGGTCTACCGTCATCCATTCCCGGGGCCGGGTCTGGGTGTGCGTATTCTGGGTGAAGTTAAAAAGGAATATGCCGATATTCTGCGTGAAGCGGATGCAATTTTTCTGGAAGAATTGCGGGCAGCAGATTGGTATCACAAAACCAGTCAGGCGTTTGCGGTATTCTTGCCGGTAAAATCCGTAGGCGTAGTCGGAGACGGCCGGCGTTACGAATGGGTTGTAGCGCTGCGTGCAGTGGAAACCGTAGATTTTATGACGGCTCGCTGGGCGCACCTGCCTTACGAATTACTTGAAAAAGTATCCAACCGTATCATCAACGAAATCTCGGGAATTTCGCGGGTGACTTACGATGTATCGAGCAAACCGCCAGCAACAATTGAGTGGGAATAAGGCAGGGCAGCCGGAAGTTAAGTTCCTGTTAAGTTCCTCAGGATTCTGGCGGTCAATCTAAATTCCCTGTGAGGCTACGCGGTTTTTATGGCAATAGATTCTGGCAATCAGCTGACTCGTGTAGTGCTGTTGTTTACGCTTTTTTCTCCGGGGATGCTGATTGCAGAAACCGCCGGAGAAAAAGCGACTGGGACAGAAGTCATTCTGACTGAAGATGCGGCGAGCCGCGCTTCTGCATCTTCAGCCTTGCCCAAAGTGGAAAATATCAACCTCGGTGAGGTTATTCCCGAGCTGCAACCGCCTCGGGTGGTGGTGGCTTCTTCGGAAGATGCATCTTCCTCTGCACCCGCCTCGTCATCATCACTGGCTGAATCATCCCTATCTTCTTCTACGGCTTCCGCTGTCCCTGCGCAGGATGTCCCTGAAACTGTCGCAGTTGATCCGGATGTCGGTGACACAGCTTCGTCCGAAGCAAGCTCATCCCCTGTCAGTGACGCTGTTTCGTCAGTAGCTGAAACCGTGACGGGAGAAGATGTGGCAACACCAGTAGAGGTTGTGCCGGAGGAAGAGCCGGTGGTTGCTTCAAAATTTATCCTGGGAGTAGAAGTTCCGCCCAGTACTTCTTCACGTCTGGTGTGGATGCCGGAGGAGCAACTCAGTGGTTTTGCGGAGCAGACGCCGGTGCTCATCGTTAATGGTGCAAACCCCGGCAAGACGCTGTGCCTGACAGCGGCCGTTCACGGGGACGAACTCAATGGCATCGAGATGATCCGCCGGATCATGTATAACCTCGAGTCGGACAAATTGACCGGAACCGTAATCGGCGTACCGGTGGTGAATCTTATGGGGTTTCGTCGTAACTCCCGCTATCTGCCGGACCGCCGCGATCTGAACCGCTACTTTCCCGGCAATACAAAGGGCAGTTCAGCCTCGCGTATTGCGCACTCCTTTTTCTCTCAGGTCATCCGCCATTGTGATGCGCTTGTAGACATTCACACCGGATCTTTTCATCGGACCAATCTGACGCAGTTACGGGCAGACTTATCCAATGAGAAAGTCGCTGAACTGGCCCAGAATTTTGGCACCATCGCGGTACTGAACAGTCGCGGTAACTATGGTTCGCTCCGCGCGGCAGCTGTGCGCTTCGGAATCCCGTCGGTCACCATGGAGGCTGGCGAGCCCATGCGGATGCAAAGCGAAGTGGTGGCTGAAGGCGTAAAAGCTATTCAGGTCATGATGACCAAGACAGGGATGTATGGCAAAGCCAGTAAGTGGTACAAACCTGCACCGGTTTATTACAAATCAGTGTGGGTGCGGGTGAACCAGAGTGGCATCCTCTTCAGTCAGGCTCCCCTTGGTAAGCGCGTAATGCCGGGTGAAGTCCTCGGAACGGTAACTGATCCAATCACCAACGCGCGCAGTGAAGTTGTTTCGCCATATCGTGGGCGGATTCTGGGTATGGCGCTTGATCAGGTGGTATTGCCGGGCTTTGCGGCATACCACATAGGCATTCAGACTCCTGAAGCAATCCTCATCGAAGAAGGGCAGATGGAAGACGAAGATGGAGACGATGCCCGCATGGAACCCGCTTTGGAAGTGCTGGAAGGTGGTCCTGTCACCAAGCCTCAGGACAACCTTGAAGACGAATAGTTATTGAAGAAAAGAGCTGAAGGAACAGAGGGAAGAAAACCACTACTGCATGCGCAGGATAATCTTCCATTCTTCTGGCGTAACCGGTTGAATTGACAATCGCCCCTGTTTTACCAAGACCATCTCGCTCAGTTGTGGGTGCTGTTTGATTTCTGCCAGCGGGATGGTGCGGTTAAATTTTTCCTGCAAGCGTATGTCGACAGAAAACCAGCGTGGCGCATCCGCGCTGGCTTTAGGATCGTAATAATCACTCTCAGGATTGAATTGCGTAGGATCGGGATAAGCGGCTTTTACGACGCGCGCTGTGCCCACCACGCCGATATGTTTGCACTGGCTGTGGTAGAGCAGGACTTCGTCATCCAGTGAAACCTGATCACGCAGAAAATTCCGCGCCTGATAGTTACGGATGCCATCCCAGCGTCCCGTCTGATTTTTCTCTGCAGCCAGATGATCAATGCCGTAGACATCCGGCTCTGCTTTGAATAACCAATAGCGTTTCATATCAGTTAACTTTCCGTTGACGGCAGTTCACTCCACACGCTGAGTCGGTCGACAATATCATCGCTCACCAGCGTCAGACCAATTCGACGCTTTTCAACATCGACATTGTCCACCATGACGGAAACCTGCTGATCGAGCTGATAAGTTCGATCAGCAGCAGTCAGGCAGAAACGGCGGGCATCAAGCGATGTTTTGATATTTTTTTCCTTGTCGGCCAGGGTTACAAATCCTTCCACGCCGAGATCTTCCAGCCGTACACCAACACCCACTGAATTCACCTGAGTGATGGTTCCGCGGTGCACGCTGCCGATATGTTGTGTCATAAACTGGCAGACCAGCCAGAGCTCAATCTGCCGGCAGGCCTGACGGCCTTTGGCAAGCTGCTCTTGTAGTTGCTCCGGCAGCGCAGGATCAACCTCCAATGGTGGCAGGCTGTTCAGAATCCGCTTGATGGCAAAGTGGTTGAACAGGTCGTTGTAGCGGCGGATAGGAGAAGTCACTGTGGCGTAGGCAGAAAATCCCAGGCCGAAGTGTCCGCTTGGCTCGAATGTCAAAGCAGCGGCCTGCAACAGACGCTGCAGGATTGCCAGCAGCGGCGCATTCTTTTCCTGATTTTCAGGATTCAGGCGCAGCTCCTTGAATAAACGCTGAAAATTTTCCAGGCGGGTCAGATCTCCTGGCTCCAGATCCGGCCGATCTTCATTAATAAGACTTAGAGCATCTTCCAGTCTTTCCGCACGAAATCCCAGGTGGCTTGAAAAGATACCGTAACCGGGATGCTTTACAAATAATTCACCCGCGCAGATATTTGTCGCCAGCATGGCTTCTTCTACAACGCGATGGGCGATGTTGCGTTCTTTCTTTTCCACTCGCTCAATTTTTTTCTGTTCATTGAGGATGTAAAAGTAATCAGCGCGCTCCTCCATGACCAAGGCATGTTCAGCACGATATTTGATTCGCGCTAAAGCAAATCTGTGCAGCTCGTGCAGCATGCTCTGCGCTTCGGTGGGGATCTCGGTCTGCTCGGCCTCAGGGGTGGGAGTCAGCAGATCATAGACACTTTGATAGCTTAATTTATTTCTTGAGCAGATGACTGCTTCAAAGAATTCATAGTCAGTGATGACTCCCTGTGCATCGACCTGCATGCGACATACGAGTGCGGGCCGCTCTTTTTCCGGAACCAGCGAATAAATATCGTGAGCCAGTTCAATTGGCAACATGCTGATGGTCTGTCCCAGCAGATAAACCGTGCTGGCTCGTTCGCGCGCGGCTTTTTCAAGCGCACTGCCGGGAGAGATGTGGCGCGTGGGGTCTGCAATCGCGGTGTATACCGTCCAGCCCTCGGCGTTGCGTTCAACATAGACTGCATCGTCCATATCCCGTGTCGTCTCGGAATCGATGGTGACAAAGGGCAGGTGCGTTAAATCCTGTTGATGGGGCTCGCGCGAAAACGGTGTCCAGTTAATGGATGCAGTTTCACTCTGGGTATCCGCAGTCCACTCATTCGGTAACTGATACTTGGCGAGGATGTAACGGCTCTCAATACCGGGTTCATCGGGACGGCCGATCCGCTGAATGATACGGACCTGAGCTTTACCATCGTTGTTGAACGGATGTCTGATAATCTCACACAGAATCAGATCGCCCTCGGAACATTTATTGCGTTCCTGCGGTGGAATAAATAACCAGCGATTAAAGAAGGGCAGATCCGGCTCAACAAAATGGCCATTGCCCTTGCAGACATAGCGGCCGACAAACTCGCCCAGGGAACTGCTGATCAGCTTTTCCAGGCGGGCATCCAGCTGGTTTTTATCATTGGTTTTCAGCTCGACTTCAACCCGGTCATCCGGCAGTACGCGCAGCATCTGTTCGGGATCAAGAAAGGCTTCTCGACCGTCATCGAGCCGGACAAAACCGAATCGTTTGGGAGTGGCACGAACAACACCTTGATAAATCTCGCGTTGCGCCCGGATGGTATTCTTCAGCTGCGAAAGCTGTTGCAGGGTATCTTTACTGAGCATGAAAACGTTTACTGATGAAGGGAAAAGAAGTGGCGATGATAACAGGATTTCCCCTGATTGCCATGAACAGCTATTCTTCGGACCTTATTATTCGTCGCAGAAAATCCGTCGATCGTCACCGGTGAATATTTTTTGCACACAGCCGATGCGAACCTGTTCAGGACTTTCTCGGTCACAAGTCATGTCGCACAGCATTAAATGTGGATTCGAACGCATTGTAGGGGAGCCAGGTATGTTATCTCTGAATAATCCGACACTGTTACAACACCAGCTTTATATCGCGGGCAGTTGGTGTGACGCCGATGACGGCCGAACCCTGAGCGTTACCAATCCGGTCAACGGCGCAGAGCTGTTGAAGGTGGCCAATGCCGGCGTCGCAGAAACGCAGCGGGCGATTGATGCCGCTGCCGCGGCATTTCCTGAGTGGCAGGCGCGGACAGGAAAAGAGCGAAGTCAGATCATGCGCCGCTGGTTTGATCTGGTGATGGAGCATCAGGACGATCTGGCGTTAATTCTGACTTCGGAGCAGGGCAAGCCACTCTCTGAGGCACGCGGTGAGATAGCATACGGTGCGAGTTACATCGAATGGTTTGCCGAAGAGGCGAAGCGCTTGAACGGTGATGTGATTACGTCTCCGATGGCAGAAAAACGAATGCTCGCTATAAAACAGGCACTGGGTGTCGTTGCAGCGATTACACCCTGGAATTTCCCCAACGCCATGCTAGCGCGGAAGCTGGCACCGGCAGTGGCAGCCGGTTGTACAGTGGTTGCCAAGCCTGCCTCACAGACCCCTTTGTCAGCACTTGCCCTGGTGGCGCTGGCGAGCGAAGCGGGTATTCCGGCGGGAGTTATCAATATCGTGGTAGGTGATGATGCAAAAGCCATCGGCCATGAACTAAGTACTAACGACAAGGTGCGCAAGATTACTTTCACCGGCTCCACCGAAGTGGGGCGGACACTGATGGGACAGGCGGCTTCAACAGTTAAAAAGGTAACCATGGAGCTAGGCGGCAATGCACCCTTTATCGTGTTTGAAGATGCAGACCTTGATGAGGCGGTAAAGGGGGCCATAGCTTCCAAATTCCGCAATGCCGGCCAGACCTGTGTCTGTGCTAACCGCTTTTACGTCCATGCCGATATTTACGAGGCCTTTACCGAAAAGCTGGTTGCAGCCGTCAAGCAATTGAAGGTGGGTAACGGGATAGACGAGGGCGTGACTATTGGTCCGCTGATTGCGCCAGCGGCGGTCGAAAAAGTTGAGACACTGATGGCTGATGCTGTGGATCGCGGTGCGAAAGTTGTCACAGGCGGTAAACGCTTATCGATGGATTCCCAGTTCTATCTTCCCACCGTATTAACCGAGGTCGACCCCGCGTCACGTTTGTGTCGTGAGGAGATCTTCGGCCCCGTTGCTCCGCTGATCAAATTCCACAGTGAAGAAAAAGCGATACAGCTGGCGAACGATACGGAGTTTGGGCTCGCTGCTTATTTTTATAGCCGCGACCCCGTTAGAATCTGGCGTGTTGCAGAGCAACTCGAAGCCGGAATGGTAGGGATCAACGAAGGCATCATCTCCAGTGAAGTAGCCCCCTTTGGCGGTGTAAAGCAGTCGGGGATGGGGCGGGAAGGTTCTCGTTACGGGATTGAGGACTACCTTAACATCAAGTATCTCTGCCAGGGCGGTATCACCCGCTGACCATGAGGTCGCTATCACCGCCCGGCTCAAAGAAATCATATTTATATTGAGATTGCAGTGCCCGTTTTCGGTTTCGCTGCACTTTCTTAGCGCAAGCCAGCAGCTGTACTACACTCTAGAGGATTGTGGCACGTAACTTTCAGTACGTAGTTGCTCTACTCTTCAAGATGGTGATTTAGATGACAGCCTGGTATCAGAACATCAGCTTCCGCTGGAAGCTCGGTATTCCCTTGATGTTGCTCGTTCTGTTGTTTCTCTACATGGGCATTTTTGCCGTGAGATCCAGCACTACCCTTGCCGACAACGCGGAGACGCTGGCGAAGATAAACCTGCCTGAAATCCAGCTGCTGATGCAGGCTGATCGGGATCTTTACCAGGCGCTGACGGCGGAACGGGCTCTGTTTGTCGGCCAGCTTGATGCACGGGAGCGGCAGGTGCTGGTTGCGGAGCACGCGGAGAATATCCAGCAGACCCATGACCGTGTTCTGGAGTCCTTCGCGTTATCCAATACGGCCACCGAACAGGAACGCCGCGAATTTCTGGAGCTGCTACAGGCCTGGAAGCAGATCACCAACGACATCGTCAGCCGCGCGGATACCGATGATCCGCAAGCGCGGGAACAGCAGCTTGAACGCTCGTTTGGGGAAGGCTTCGTGGCTTATTCCAACCTGCGCAACTTTATTGATGTGGTAGGCGAACGCCGTCTGGAGCATGTTGACCAATTCACTGAAGCGATTGACGAAGAGCGCGGCTTTATCGCCTCCCGTTTATTATTGCTGGTGGTGATTGGAACCCTGGTAGCTCTGGTGGCGGCCTGGTTCCTGCCGCTGGTGGTTACAGTACCCCTGCGCATGATCAGCGATCGCATTCAAAACATCGCCGAAGGGGATGGAGATCTTACGATCCGCATCGACATCGCACGAAAAGATGAGCTGGGTGAGCTGGCGGGACACGTCAATCGCTTTATGGGAAAACTGCAACACCTGATCAGCGATATTCGTCTCAATACCGATGATGTTTCCACCTCTGCTGAAACATTGCTGGAAGTTTCCAGCAGCAGCCAGAAAGCGGCAGACGAACAATGTCATGCCATCACCATGGTTGTGGCAGCAGTGAACGAGCTGACAGTGGCTATTCAGGAGGTTGCGCGTAACACAGGAGAAACTGCACAGAACGCCCGAAATGCCAACCAGATTACGACCCAGGGGCAGGAGCGGATTCGTCTGGCGGTCGAGCGAGTCCAGAGCCTTGCAAGCCGGATCAGTCAAACGGCAGAGATTATGGTGCGGCTGGAAAGCGAAGCGAAAAATGTTACCTCGGTGATTGATGTTATTCGCGGCATCGCAGAACAGACTAATCTGCTGGCCTTGAACGCTGCCATTGAAGCGGCGCGGGCCGGTGAACAGGGCAGAGGATTTGCGGTAGTGGCGGACGAGGTGCGGACACTCGCCAGTCGCACGCAGCAATCCACGGAAGATATTCAAGGCATGCTGGGCCAGCTGCAAAGCGGTGTGCAGCATGCTGTGGAATCCATGAACGCCAGTACCGCGATGACGACAGAGGCTGTGACCTCGGCCAGCGAAGCAGGAGAATCGCTCGCGGGGATAGGCTCGGCGGTGCAGAACATCACCAACATGGCCATTCAAATTGCGACTGCCGCAGAAGAGCAAAGCACAGTGACCGCAGAGATAGACAAGAGCCTGGTAGAGATCAATCAGCTGGCCATGACCACGTCTGAAGATGCCACCAGGACGGCCAACGCCAGCCAGCGCCTTAACCAGTTGTCCTCCAGCCTGCGACAACTGCTGGGAAATTTCCGGGTATAGCGGAGGGACAAGAGGATGAGTGCTCTGGATACCAACCTGATTCTGATCGGAATGCCGGGAGCCGGAAAAAGCACCATAGGCATCCTTCTGGCCAAGGAACTGGCCAAGAACTTTATCGATACGGATATTCTGATTCAGTTGCGTGAAGAGAAAACCTTGCAGGAAATCCTGCAGGAGCAGGGTTATCAACGGTTGCGCGATATCGAAGAAGACATCCTCCTGTCGGTGAACTGCACTAACCATGTTATCGCCACCGGTGGCAGTGCCGCATACAGTGATGCGGGAATGAAGCATCTAAACAGCTTTGGTCCGATTGTTTTTCTCGATGTTCCTTTCGACAGCCTGATGCAACGTATCCATAACTTCGACAGCCGCGGAATCGCCGGGCGTCCGGGGCAGAGTTTTGCGGAGTTATTTGCCGAGCGTCGCCCGCTGTATCAGAGGTATGCCAACATAACTGTTGACTGTGGTGATAAAAGTCCGGAACAGATCCTGGAAGAAATTATTTATCGCACAGCAGAATCCTTCGGAGAGATGGATGCCTGACGGCCTGTCCGAATAACCGCAACAGGCCGAGATTTTCCCGCCATAAGTACACCTGTTTTATCCCGCCGCTTTGATTTATCCTCCGTGCTCCACACTGCAACTAAAAAATATATACAAGGGGTAAAACCTGTGAAAAAACATTATTCCATGGCAATGGTAATCGCAGCTGCTTCACTTCTGGCTGCAGCCTGTCAAACGGCAACGACAGGCGCAGATTCAAAAGAGGAAGCGTTATACACAGTGCGTGATTATGTGGGTGACGGGGTATTCACGCAGGGGATTGAAGGGCCTGCAGTTGGGCCTGATGGAAATCTTTATCTGGTCAATTTTGCACAGGAAGGCACTATTGGCCGAGTCACTACTAACGAAGACGGAACCGGAAACGCTGAGTTGTTTGTAAAACTTCCTGAGGGCAGCGTCGGTAACGGCATTCGTTTTGATCGCGCCGGTGAGATGTATATTGCTGACTATGTCGGTCACAACATCCTCCGCGTGAATCCGGCTTCACGTCAGGTTGACGTCTTTGCCCATAACCCCGCGATGAATCAGCCTAACGATATTGCCATCAGCGCCACCGGAATCCTTTACGCCAGTGATCCTAAATGGGCCGACAACAGCGGCCAGCTCTGGCGCATTGATCGGGATGGAACAACAACCTTGCTGGAAGCAGGGATGGGAACAACTAACGGTGTTGAGGTGAGCACGGATGAAAAACACCTATATGTGTCTGAAAGTGTGCAGCGCAGGATATGGTCGTACGACATCCTGGAGAGTGGTGCGCTTGCCAATAAACGTCTGTTGATAGAGTTTGCTGATCATGGGTTGGATGGTATGCGCTGCGACAGTCAGGGTAATTTGTACATCGCACGCTATGGTGCGGGCGTAGTAGCTGTTGTGTCTCCTGCAGGACAACTGCTGCGCGAGATTCCATTAAAGGGGCAGAAACCTACCAACCTGGCCTTTGGTGGCGATGATGGTCGAACGCTGTATGTAACTCTGCAGGAGCGCGGTGCTATTGAAGTTCTTCGGGTTGAACACCCGGGGCGGGCTCACCAGTTGCGAAGATAAGGAGGGTTAGTGGTAAAAACAGGGCACCAGGTGCCCTGTTGCAGGCGTAGATTACAGTGGCAGTTGCGTTGAGTACTTCACCTGTCGTAAAGCAAATGTCGAATGAACCGAACCTACATGAGGCAGGTGCAACAAGGTTTTCTTCAGCAGTTCTTCATAATGCCCCACACTTTCTACAACAATCTGCAGCAGATAATCCTGATCGCCACTGGTGGCATAGCATTCGGTGATTTCATTAATTGGGTCGAGCGCCGCTTCAAAGGCGGCAAAGGCGGACTCTGTTCGATCCCTGAGGTTGACCCGGGCATGCACGGTGACACTCAGGTTCAACATGCCGGCATCCAGCAGTGTGACTTTTCCGCGAATCACACCCTCCGATTCCAGTCGTTTCAACCGTCGCCAGCAGGGAGTATGGGAAAGCCCAATCAGGTTACCCAGGTCCGCCATGGAATAATCGGCATTTTCCTGAAGGGCGCGGAGGATCTTACGATCAAATTCATCAAGTTCCACAGAATTATTCATTTAGTCTTATCCTATTTTTTGTGGATTATGTAGTTCTCTCACCTAAAAATCTCTGCGTATTAGTGAACGCATCATTATTGTAGGACCAGTACGGACGATGATCAATTGGCATCGCTTTTTTCTTTTTGCTTTTCTGCAGAAAAATGGTGTATCAGGCGGAAGTATGATGAGAGGGAGGATAAGAAATCAGCCCATCGCTCAGGAAAGGCTGCTTTCGATAGGGTGGGCCGGGCTAAGGAGTCCGGCTGAATGCAGGATAGGGCAGGACTGTCTGTGTCAGAAGGCGTTCTGCAACCGCATCATATGCTTGTGGGTAAGAGCCAGGAAGGTGGGCGTAGGGCCCTGATCCTCATAAACAGGATCTCCCATCTCATCTTCACTGATGATGCGTGAGCCTTTGACATAGGGCATGGTTCCTTCCAGCTCACTGAGCGCAGCGGACAGGAGATCGGTGATCAACTGTTCCTGAGTGCGCTTGGGATACATCTCCCCCAGCGCGGCTAACTTCGCCGCATCTTCAATCGATAAGCGGACCGTATAGGTGTTTGGTGTGAGTTCCCCGCTCGCTGTTTGATTCCAGTGGTCGACCAGTTCGCTGACTTTCATACGTAACAACCTCATGTAAAGGTGAAACTGCTGCGGCACCTTATGCTGTGCCTCTATTAGTTATAGCTCAAAGTCGCTGGTGGTACTGTTTGGCAGCGCTCGTTGACAAAATGTCGGGCGCAGGCACAAAAACTTTAAAAATCAAGTACTTATTTCCATGCTGAGACAGATGTCACAGCGCATGTTGTGATTGACGGGCCGGCCGTGTATCGTAACGCCTTTTTTATTAGCCCCATAATGCCGTTGTCAGCCGCTGAATTGGCCGACATATGAGTGGCGGGGATGACGATATATAAAGGAGCAATCCGTAATGAGAATCATACTTTTGGGTGCGCCGGGCGCGGGTAAAGGTACGCAAGCGAAACTGATCATGGAGAAATTTGGCATTCCACAGATTTCCACCGGTGATATGTTGCGCGCTGCGGTTAAAGCAGGTACGCCGCTCGGATTGCAAGCAAAAGATGTTATGGCTGCTGGTGGTCTGGTTTCCGATGATCTGATCATCGCCTTGGTAAAGGAACGTATCAGCTCCAGTGACTGCGCCAACGGATTTCTTTTTGACGGTTTCCCTCGCACCATTCCTCAGGCGGAAGCACTGATTGATGCAGGTATCAATATCGATTACGTCATCGAGATTGACGTTCCCGACGAAGAAATTGTAGAGCGTCTCAGCGGACGCCGCGTTCATGAAGCATCTGGGCGTATTTATCACGTCATCCACAATGCGCCCAAGCGCGAAGGTCTGGATGATGTTACCGGTGAGCCGTTAGTGCAGCGTCCGGATGATCAGGAAGAGACCGTGCGTAAACGCCTGCAGGTTTATCACCAGCAGACCAAACCACTCGTGAACTTTTACCAGAGCCTGGCCGAGCAGGGCAAAGCCAACGCCCCGAAATACACCCGCATCGCCGGTGTAGGCAGTGTGGACACCATCAGAGAGCAGTTATTTTCAGTGTTAGTCGGCTAAGCTGTTCTGCTGGATTTCATCCTTCAATATAAAACAGGCTCCCTCGGGAGCCTGTTTTGTTTTCAGCGTTTTCTTTGATCCTTTATCCCAACATCGGCTGCAGATATTTTTATTTTCGCGGAGAAATTGTCGCATCTTTTTGCACAAATCAGATGAGCCCGCAAGATGCTCAATGGGTAACGTGCTGTGAATCCTGCTGCATGAATTTGTGTTTCGTGTTCTCCATAATGCGTATCACCTCTCAATATTTTGTTCTTCATCGGCGGCAGGTTTTGAGTCGACAGTTTTTGTTAACGCAAATTCTTTTGTGTGAATCCGCATATAACTTTTGCTGAAACTAAAAAAACGCAGAATATGTGCTATCGTTAATCTCGTCAGTGCTGTAAAAATAATTTTTTACAAACTTGGAGAGATCAACATGGCGAGAAGAGTCGTTAAAAAATCAGTGTCTAAGCCAGCTCGAAAAACCACTTCCTCTAAACGCACCGCTCCAAAAGCAGTTGATCCGGCGGTAACTAAAGCGCAGTCCCTGGTAACAAGCTTGGAAAAAGATGTTCAGGCGCAAACGAAAGGCGTGGCAGCTGCAAAAAAAGCATCTGTCTCTGCCAGAAATAAAGCAAAAAAATCCGGTATAGCGGCAGATAAGAAAGTGGCGAAAACCGCTGCCGTGGCTTTGACCAAGGCGTCAAGCTCCGCAAAAGCTGCCCGTGCAAAATTAGCAGAAGCCCGTAATGCATTGGCGAAAGCGAAAGCTGTGCATGCAGCCAAGGCTGCAGAAGAGGCGGCATCAGCAAAAATTATCCAGCTGCAGGATAAATTGGCTGCCAAAGCTGAAGCAGATCTCGCAAAAGCAGTAAAAGCCTTTGAAACAAAATGGAAAAAATCGCGCTCCGCCGCCGATGCCAAGAAGGTTAAAGCAGCCAGCAAGAAATTGACTGCAAAAGTCAAAGCAGCCAATAAGAAAGCAGCAGCCAAGCTGGCGAAGATGGAGCGTGCCGCTGCGGCTAAGGCCAAGGCAGCTGCATCACCCAGGCGCGCATCAAGTCGTAGAAAATCCACGGCTAAAGCAGCGAGCTCCGCGCCCACTCAATCGACAGCAAGGAAGACGTCAACGAGGAAGACATCCGCCCGGAAAACGACACGCTCTTCACGAGCCAGGACGGCAAAGCAGCAGAGCGCCGCATAACCAACCCTGCTTCACGTCGTGAGTTACAGTGCCGGCGGACGATAAGTCCGCTTGGAGATTACTCCGGCAAAAGTGGGTTCACCCTGTCCCTTATGGCTATGCCATAGGGGATTTTTCCATTTATTAAGCTTCCTAGGCCAAACTCTGGCAAAATGACGGCCCTTGCTCACGTATTACAAGATGCTGCTCTATGACCAAAATCCTCGCTCTCGACTCTTCATCCGATGCCTGTTCCGTTGCGCTGAACTGTGATGGTGTTGTCACCGGCTTGTTTGAAATGGCTGCAAAGAGTCACACGCAGCGGATTTTGCCGATGGTTGATGAAGTCCTCCGACAGGCGGGTTGCGACAAGCGCGAGCTGGATGCAATAGCCTTTGGCCGTGGACCCGGTTCCTTTACTGGTCTGCGTATTTGTCTGGGAGTGGTCCAGGGGCTGGCGTTTGGTCTGCAGGTGCCGGTTGTACCTGTGTCAACCCTTGCGGCGATGGCTGCGGGTTACTATCAACGTCTTAACGAAAGGCCCAGCCACGACGAAAAAGCGCGCGAGCATCCGGTGCTGGTCGCGCTCGATGCGCGGATGAGCGAAGTGTACTGGGGCTTGTTCCTCCATGAGCCGCACAGCCTTCTGCCGAAACCGCTCGCGCCCGAATTTGTCATGCCGCCCGCCGGGGTGATCGAGTACGCAATTGCGACCCAGTATCGCGGCCAGATGATCGGCCTGGGACCGGGATGGCACTATGAGGATCTTGCACAGCTCGCTCCTGCTGCGCTGGATCTGCAGGTATATCCAGATGCGGCGGACATGGCACGTATGGCTGAAGAATTATTGCAACGCGGTGAGGTTGTCTCCGCAATGGAGGCTCAGCCGGTTTATCTGCGTGATGAAGTGTCCTGGCAAAAGCGGCAGCGGATTCGCAGCGAATAAAGCGCATAAAAGATCGTCCCGCGGGCGGGTAATCAGAAAATACAGGTGTAGTTATGAACACGATGCATGACCAGAATCAATTCAATCAGGGCCTGCTGGATTTTTTACACGCATCGCCCACGCCTTTTCACGCAACCACGCAGATGGCTCATCAATTACAGCAGGCAGGATTTATCGCGCTGCATGAAGGCGATGCATGGCAGCTGGAAAGCGGTCAGCGTTATTTTGTGACCCGGAATGACTCCTCGATTATCGCGTTCGTCTATGGCAAGCGTCCGCTGCTGGAAACCGGTATCCGCATGGTAGGTGCGCATACTGACAGCCCATGCCTGAAGGTGAAGCCGCAACCGGAATTGAATCGCCGCGGTTATTTCCAGCTGGGTGTGGAAGTTTACGGCGGGGCCCTGTTAGCCCCCTGGTTTGACCGCGATTTATCGCTGGCGGGACGCGTCAGCTACCGCGATGAGTCGCATACCATACGCAGTGTTCTGATCAACTTTGTCGATCCGGTTGCGACCATTCCCAGTCTTGCGATTCACCTGGACCGCGAGGTCAACCGCAACCGCAGTATCAATGCCCAGAAAGATATCGTGCCGCTGTTGCTGCAACTGAACGAGAAAGACGCGCAGACGCCTGACTTCCGTGCGCTGCTGTTGGCTCATATCCAGCGTGAGTATCCGCAGCTGGATGCGGCACAGGTGCTGGATTACGAAATCAGCCTTTATGACACCCAGGCTCCCGCTCTGGTGGGATGGCAGCAGGATTTTATCGCCAGCGCGCGGCTGGATAATCTCCTGAGCTGCTATATCGGTCTGCAGGCACTGTTGCAGAGTGATCCGGAAGTGACAAGCCTGCTGATCTGCACCGATCACGAAGAGATTGGCAGTACCTCGACCTGTGGTGCGCGGGGGCCAATGCTGCAACAGTTTCTCGAGCGGCTGGTGCCGGACACGGATACCCGGGTGCGGGTGCTGGATCGTTCACTGATGGTGTCCGCCGATAATGCCCATGGCATCCACCCCAACTTCAGTGACCGCCATGATGAAAACCACGGACCCTTGCTCAATCGCGGCCCCGTTATCAAGGTCAATGCTAATCAACGCTATGCCACCAACAGCGAGACCAGCGCGATTTTCCGTGTGTTATGCGACCAGGCTCAGGTACCCGTGCAGAGCTTCGTATCGCGCACCGATATGGAATGTGGCAGCACCATCGGTCCGCTGACCGCTGCGGAAGTGGGTGTCAAGACGCTGGATGTCGGGGTGCCGACATTTGCCATGCATTCCATCCGCGAGCTGGCTGGAAGCCTGGATGCCTGGTATCTCTATCGGATATTGAGCGGTTTTTACCGTTATGCCAAGGCGCCGGGAGTCTTCAGTTAACCGGTTTACAATTCTTTAATTTCCAGATCAGGAGCGGCGCAGGCAGAGGTCTGCGCTGTTTTTCATACCTTCTGTCGCATTTGGCGGCCATTTATCCTGTGATCCATTCCCAAGTGTTGACAATAAAACTCCCTCCTGAAACGGCCAAAGACTATAATTAGCGACCTACCCACCTGCGTCGGCGAGTCCGCGTCTGTGAGAGATGTAGCACAACACAAGAGTAGTCCCGATCCATGACCAAGATGATTAGTCACGACATCCTGCGTGCGTTTACGCCGTTCGATACCTTGCTTCCGGAATATCTGGATAAGGTGCTCGAGAAAGCCAGCGTGCGCGAATTCCCCAAAGGCACTATGGTCTTTAAGCGTGGCAAGGAACTGGAAGAAGCTTTTTACCTGATCGAAGGACATGTTGATCTGATTGATGCCCAATTTGTCATTACCTCGGTAGATACCCGCAGCGAAGCGCGACGCATGCCATTGAGCGGCAGCTCCCCCACCCAGGTATCTGCCATGACCAAGTCTCCAGTAAAACTGCTGTGTGTCGAGCGGGATTTCCTCGACCTGGTGATGGCCTGGAGCGAAAGCGGTGAGGACCCCTCCGAAGCGGCCGAAGACGACAACGACTGGATGTCTTACCTGTTGCAGGCTCCGCTGTTTGCCAAGATCCCGCCCGGCAATATCCGCCAGCTGTTTTCCCGTTTCACTGAACAGAAGGTGGCGGCTGATGAAGTGGTGGTGAAAGAGGGCGAGCGCGGCGAGTTGTTTTACGTGCTGAAGAGCGGCAGTGCCACGGTGCTGGATACCACCGGTAAAATTCTGGCGGCCCTGCGTCCCGGTGATTACTTCGGCGAAGAAGCATTGGTTGGTGATACGACGCGCAACGCCACCGTAAAGATGCTGACGGCGGGCAAGCTGATGTGCCTGCAGAAAGAAGACTTCAAAGAGTTGCTGCTGGAACCGGTGCGACGTTTTATTACCGCAGAAGAGCTGCGCGAGCGCCAGAAGGAGTTTCCACCTTATCAGCTGCTTGATGTACGTCTGGCCGTGGAGCGGCGTTTCCAGCATGTTCCGGGCAGCCGCAACATTCCTCTGGGAAATCTGCGCAGAACCCTGTCCGAGCTGGACCTGCAGATGACCTACATCGTTACCGACGATGCGGGGCGGCGCAGCGATGTGGCGGCACAGCTGTTAAATCAGGCCGGTTTTGACACCTATATCCTTACCAACGCGGATCAGCATTACGCCGGTCTCTAGTCCTTGCAAAGCGAACGCGCTGCATCAGCGCGTTTGCTTCCTTCCATCGCGCTCATCTCAGCCGTCAGTGCCGAAAATGGCGAGTATGCCGGGTCAATATCGTTAGAATGCTTAGTATCACCGGCAATGGCATTGGCTCATGACTGTACTTTCCCCTGTTGATTACCAGCGCGCCCGACTGACCCGCGATGCCCGGTTTGATGGTCTGTTTTTTATCGCCGTCAAGACCACAGGCATCTTCTGTCGCCCGGTGTGTCCGGTAGTTCCGCCGCTGGAAGAGAATGTCGAGTACTTTGAACATGCCGCCCTGGCCGCGCAGGCGGGTTATCGCCCCTGTCTGCGATGCCGTCCGGACAGTGCCCCCGGTTCCTGCGCCTGGCGCGGTACGGATACCACCTTTACCCGGGCGCTGACGCTGCTCGACAGCGGTGGCCTGAGTCCGGAGGGTTTACCGGCACTGGCAGCCCGCCTGGGTATCAGCGACCGCTACCTGCGCCGGCTGTTTCAGGAACGTCTGGGTATGTCGCCCAAGGCCTACGCCTTGTTCTCGCAGGTGATGTTTGCCAAGAAGTTGCTTCATGAGACGTCCCTCAGCGTCACGGACATCGCCGCAGCCTCAGGTTTCAACAGTCTGCGGCGTTTCAACGATGCTTTTCGCAAACAGCTGCAATTGCCGCCGTCGGCCATCCGCCGGTCGCGGCAGGGATCGGCAGCACTGACCCTGTCGCTGGCCTATCGTCCACCACTTAACTGGTCGCTGATGCTGGCGTTCTGGCGCAAGCGCTGTGTGGCCGGCATCGAGTGGGTGGATGAAGACAGTTACGGTCGGACCTTCGTCCTGCGGGATGCGACGGGTGAGCAGGCGCGGGGATTTTTTACGGTGCGGCCAGCGGCGGTAGAGCATCATCTGGAACTGACCGTCAGTATCGATAAGCCCGGATTCCTGAAACCGCTGGTTAACCGCGTACGACAGATTCTTGATCTGGATGCAGATATCAACCGGATCGAAGCGCAGCTGGGCGAGCACAAGGCGTTCCGTACGGTGATGCTACCGGGGCTGCGTATACCGGGTATCTGGCATCCCTTTGAGGCGGGCGTCCGGGCCATCCTTGGTCAGCAGGTAAGCGTCGCCGCAGCGCGCACGCACCTCGAACGCTTGGTGGCAGTCTTGGCCGAGCCTTTGTCTGATGTACTCAGGCTGTTTCCCACTCCGGCCGCAGTGGCGTCCAGTGATCTCAATATGTTGAAGATGCCTGCTGCACGCCGCGAGACACTGCGCCGCTTTGCTGACTGGTATGAGCGCCATGGAGAGGAGCAACCAGTGACGGACTGGCTGGCGCTCAAGGGTATCGGACCCTGGACCGTGGATTATGTGCAGATGCGGGCGATGGGGCATACCGACATCTGGCTGGCCAGTGACCTCGGCGTTAAAAAAGCGCTGGCTCATCTGTCGGGCGGTGCCGACTTTGCCAGTGAAGCCCTCAAGCCCTGGCGCAGCTACGCAACCTTTCATCTTTGGCACTATCTGGGGTAAAACCATGAACTTACCTGTGACTTCAAAACCGTCTATCACTGTGTCTCTGCTGACCTGCACCCGGATGCCGTCACCGCTGGGAGAGCTGCTGATCACCGCCAGTGATGCCGGTATTCATCATATTCTGTTCACCGATATGCCTGAGGCAGGGCGCCTGCTCGAAGCTGGCCTGGCCAGTCAGCCTCATCCTTTTCTGGAGGAGGCCGGCCGGCAGCTGGACGCTTACTTCGATGGAAAGCGCCGGGAGTTCGACCTGCCGCTGGCAGCCCGGGGCACGGACTTTCAACACCGGGTATGGGCTCAGCTGCGGCGGATTCCCTATGCGTCCACCTGGGGTTACAGCGAGCTGGCTCAGGCGGTCCAGCAGCCCACAGCGGCACGGGCGGTAGGGATGGCGAATGGCAAAAATCCGCTTTGCATCGTGGTGCCCTGTCATCGGGTAATTGGCAAGAACCGGCAACTGGTCGGCTATGCCGGCGGACTTGAACGTAAGGCCTGGCTACTGGATCACGAGCGGCGTTTTCGGTAATTCCCATTCAGCGTTTGCCGCCCGGTCGCGCGGTTCGCAAAGCGGCCGCTTGCCTGTATGATGTGCCGCTTTCCGCTTTGACGTATTGACCAATAAGAAGCAGCAGACTATGAGCAAGCAACGGGTATTAACCGGCATTACCACCACCGGCACACCGCACCTCGGCAACTATGTGGGCGCAATTCGCCCGGCCATTGCCGCCAGCCAGCGGGCAGATGTGCAGTCGTTTTATTTTCTTGCGGACTTTCATGCATTGATCAAATGCCATGATCCAGTCCAGGTTCACCAGTCCACCCGCGAGATCGCCGCGACCTGGCTGGCGCTGGGGTTGAACACCGAGAACGCTATCTTCTATCGTCAGTCCGACGTGCCGGAGATCCCGCAGCTTTGCTGGATACTCACCTGCATGGCAGCCAAGGGCCTGATGAACCGTGCCCACGCCTACAAAGCGGCGGTGGATGCTAATGTGGAAGGCGGGGAAGACCCGGATTTCGGGATTACCATGGGGCTGTATTCGTATCCGATCCTGATGGCGGCCGACATCCTGATGTTCAATGCCAACAAAGTGCCGGTGGGCAAAGACCAGATCCAGCACATCGAAATGGCCCGCGATATTGCCGCGCGTTTTAATCACCACTACGGCGAGCACTTTGTGCTGCCCGAGGCGCTGGTTGATGACAATGTGGCCGTGCTGCAGGGTCTTGATGGACGCAAGATGAGTAAAAGCTACGGCAATACCATCCCTTTGTTTCTGCCGGAAAAACAACTGAAAAAATCCATCAACAAAATCATCACTAACCTGCTTGAGCCGGGTGAGCCGAAAGATCCGGACACCTCAACCGTATTCCAGATCTGGCAGGCCTTTGCGACCGCAGAGCAGACCGCCGAGATGCGCCAGGCATTCGCAGACGGTATCGCCTGGGGTGAGGCGAAGAAGCAGCTGTTTGAACTGATCAACGGTCAACTGGGCGAGGCGCGCGAGCGTTATGACGCGCTGCTGGCAAACCCTGGACATATTGAAGAGGTGTTGCAGGCAGGTGCGCAGAAGGCGCGGGCGTACAGTCAGCCGTTGCTGGAAAAAGTCCGGGCTGCGGTCGGTATCAAGCCGATTATCTAGTCATTTATTCGTTGCGCCGGACAAAGTTTGAAACTCTTTGTCCGGCAAAGCGCTAGCTTCGTGGAAATATCGGCAGCTCTGAGTTGTCAATTGACAAGGATGGTGTCGTTCGGGCTGGCCCGGACGCGATGCTGTCTGAATTCACAAGCCATTCAGAAGAAAAGGAGTAGCCACGATGTTCACCAAGATTCTTGTTCCTACCGATGGATCACCTCTGTCCGATAAGGCCGTCGCTGGCGCTTTGGACTTAGCAGCGAAGGTGGGCGCCGCCCTGATTGTCATCTCCGTCGCTGAACCCTATCGTTACATTCCGCCTGCGGCGGCAGGCATGATTTATGATCCCAGCCTGTACAGCGACGAACTCCAGCATCGTTTTGACCAGCATTCGCAGGAGCAGGCAAGGGAAATTGTTGAGAAAGTAATGGATGCAGCCCGTGCGCGAGGTGTGGCCTGTGAAGCAATCACTCCCATGTCGCTCAACCCCTATGAAGAAATCGTGAACGCTGTAGACAGATACGGGTGCGACGCGGTGTTTATGGCTTCTCATGGTCGCAAGGGATTGAACAAATTATTCCTCGGCAGTGAGACCCAGAAAGTTCTGAGCCACACGTCTGTTCCCGTGATGGTATTTCGCTAGCGCAATAAAAAATCAGGGGAAACCGCCGTTTCCCCTGATTGATTTAATCTTCCAGTTCACTCAGTACCTGATAAATACTGCGCGTCAGCAGACGCAGCTCATCGGGCTTGATGATGTAAGACGGCATCAGGTAGACCAGCTTTCCAAAGGGCCGCACCCACACACCTTCTTCGACAAAGCGCGCCTGGATGCTGGCCAGGTGGGGAGTCTTTTTCAGCTCTACAACACCGATAGCTCCCAGGACCCGTACATCTGCCACTGCCGGAAGGCTTCTGCAGGCTTCCAGTTCCTGGGTCAGCTGCGTCTGGATGCTGGCTACGTGTGACTGCCAGTGACTTTTCAGCAGCAGATCAATACTGGCCACGCCCACAGCACAGGCGAGGGGATTACCCATAAAGGTTGGGCCATGCATAAAGGCACCGGCCCCGTTCTGCGAGATCATGTCGCTCACCTTGTCATTGCACAGGGTCGCCGCGAGGGTGATATATCCACCGGTCAGGGCCTTGCCGAGGCACATGATGTCCGGGCTGATGCCGGCGTGGTCACAGGCAAATAATTTGCCGGTGCGGCCAAAACCTGTGGCTATTTCATCCGCAATCAGCAGCACATCAAACTGTGAACACAGCTCCCGTACCCGCCGCAGGTAATGCGGCGAATAGAAGCGCATGCCCCCGGCATTCTGAGCGATAGGTTCCAGGATAACCGCAGCGATTTTCTGCCGGTGCTGCTGGATCAGGTGAGAAAAGTTAATCAGGTGGCGTTCGTCCCACTCTTCATCAAATTTGCAGGACGGCGCTTCGGTAAAGATGTGGTGTTTCAGAAACTGGTTAAACATGCCGTGCATCCCGCCGATGGGATCACACACGGACATGGCGGCAAAGGTATCGCCATGATACCCGCTGCGCAGGGCCAGAAACTGGGTGCGCTGGTGCTGCCCCTGGGCAATCCAGTATTGCAGGGCCATCTTGAGCGCAATCTCCACGGCGACAGAGCCGGAGTCGGAGAAAAACACTTTGTTCAAGCCGGCGGGGGTGATATCGACCAGCTGTTTGGCCAGCCGCGCGACGGGTTCGTGCGTCAGACCGCCGAGCATGACGTGGGCCATCTTGCCCAGCTGATTTTCCACAGCCTTGTTCAGTTCGGGATGGTTGTAGCCATGCAGTACGCTCCACCAGGAGGCCGTGCCGTCCACCAGCGTGCGTCCATCGGTGAGATGCAGGTTGACCCCCTCTGCGTGGCTGACAGGGTATACCGGGGCCTGATTGGGGAAGGCCGCATAGGGGTGCCAGACGTGGGCCTGGTCGAGGGCAAGGATATCGTCGGTTGTGAGCGTGGATTTGTCGAGCATGAGGTTGTATCTGGTCCGTTAAATGAATTCATCGGGTGCGCAAGCTTACCCCAGTCGTCCATCACAAGCAGTACTAAAGTCCGCGGGACCTTGCCAAGGAGCGCACAAGGTTGCGCGAGCTGTCGCGCCAGTCCGGCAGGCAGATGCCGCGCTGCCGGATCTTACGGGTATCCAGAATGGCGGTGCGCGGGCGTTGCGCAGCCTGCGGATATTCTTTACTGGCGATGGGTTTAAGCCGGGGTATGCTGGAGAGCAGACCGCAGGATTGCGCTTCGACCACGATGTGCCGGGCGAATTCATACCAGCTCGTGTGACCTTGTCCGCAAAGGTGATAGAGCTGGCTTGAGAAGGTATCTAACAGCCGCTCTTTCTGAGCGGTATCAATCAATTGAGCCGTGGCCATCGCCAGATCGGGCGCAAAGGTCGGACAACCCACCTGGTCGTCCACCACCCGCAGTTCGGGGCGAAGCTGCTGATGACATTCTTCGGCCAGTGCCAGGATACGGAGGACGAAGTTAGAACCCTGGTCTGAATAGACCCAGCTGGTACGCAGGATCAGATAATCGCAGCCAGAGGCTGCAATGGCCCTTTCTCCATCAAGCTTGCTTTGCCCGTAAACATTCAAGGGTGCCGGCGGATCTGTCTCGACATAGGGCGTTGTCTGAGTGCCGTCAAAGACATAGTCGGTAGAGTAGTGGACCAGCAGGGCGCGGGCTTCGCGGGCCGCATCCGCCAGTGCATCTACGGCTGTGGCGTTGATGGTCGTGGCGAGGTCGGGTTCCGCCTCAGCCCGATCCACAGCCGTGTAGGCTGCCGCATTGACGATGACATCGGGATTCAGCGCCTTAATGCTGCCGACAAGCTGCTGCGGACGGCTAAAGTCTGCCTGCTGACGGTCCAGGGCAATCAGCTGGCCCAGTGGCGCCAGAGCCCTGGTCAGGCATCGGCCGAGCTGGCCGGTCGCACCGAGCAGCAGGATCTTCATCAGTCGAACAGCTCCGCCTGGCGGAAGGCGAGGGCCTGGGCGTCCCGCATTGAGACCAGGGGCGGCTGTCGGAGCGGCCAGGCGATTGCCAGATCAGGATCATCCCAGCGGATTGAGCGTTCGGCTTCCGGAGCGTAGTAAGCGGTGGTTTTGTACAGGCAGTCTGCCGTCTCTGACAGCACCAGAAACCCGTGGGCAAATCCCGGGGGAATCCACAGTTGCTGATGGCTCTGAAGCTGGATACCCAGATGTTGCGCAAAACTGGTTGAGTGACGGCGCAGATCTACGGCCACTGTGTAGATCTGCCCCTGCAGAACCCGCACTAACTTGCCCTGGCTGTGCTCTCCCAGCTGGTAATGCAGCCCTCGCAGAACCCCGTGCCGGGAGTGGGAGTGATTATCCTGCACAAAAGTGACGTCCAGGCCGGTCGCCGCCTGCCAGCGGGACAGGTTGAAACTCTCGCAGAAAAACCCGCGCTCGTCGTGGTAGACCGGGCTCTCAATCAACAGGGCGCCATCCAGCGCGGTGGGCAGGACCTTCATGGCGTTATTCCTCCCTTGGGAGACATACCGACAGCAGGACCTTCTTCAAGCAGCCGTAACAGGTATTGACCGTAAGCAATCCTGCTCATCGGTTCAGCCAGGCGCTGCAATTGCTCGGCGTTGATATACCCGAACCGGTACGCAATTTCTTCAGGACAGCACACCTTCAGGCCTTGTCGGTGCTCGATGGTTTCAATGAAGTTTGCAGCTTCGTTAAGGCTTTCGTGGGTCCCGGTATCCAGCCAGGCATAGCCCCGGCCCATCACCTCCAGCCTCAGCTCACCCTGTTGCAGGTAATGCTGATTGACGTCGGTAATCTCCAGTTCTCCCCGCGCCGAGGGTTTGAGGCTGCGGGCAATGTCGACCACCTGGTTATCATAAAAATACAGACCGGTAATTGCGTAATTTGAGGCCGGGCGCTGGGGTTTCTCGTCAATGGCGATCAGCTCGCCCCTCGGACCAAAGGCCGCGACACCATAGCGCTGCGGATCGCTGACATGGTGGGCAAAGACAGTAGCGCCCCGGGATTGCTGACTGGCGCGGTTGAGCATGCGCGCCATGTCCTGACCATAAAACAGGTTGTCGCCCAGGATCAGCGCGGAAGGAGACTGACCAATGAAATCCTGTCCGATGATGAACGCCTGTGCCAGTCCGTCCGGGCTGGGTTGCTGGGCGTAGTGAAGTTGCAGACCCCAATGATGGCCGTCGCCCAGCAGTGCCTGAAACAGCGGGGCATCCTGGGGAGTCGTGATGATCATGATCTCGCGGATGCCCGCCAGCATCAGCGTGCTGAGAGGGTAATAGATCATCGGCTTGTCATAGATTGGCAACAGCTGCTTTGAAATCACCCGGGTGACCGGGTAAAGCCGGGTGCCGCTGCCGCCGGCGAGGATGATGCCTTTACGCTGGATCATGCTTCCCCCTCCGTGCTTGCGCTGGACCGCGCCAGATAAGCCGGATGGCCCAGGTACCACTGGATAGTCTGCTCAAGACCTGCAGAAAAATCCCACTGAGGTTTCCATCCGAGTTGTGTCGTGGCTTTGCGGATATCAAGGGCATAGCGCCGATCGTGACCGGGCCGGTCCGCCACAAAGGTGATCTGTTGCCGGTAGCTGCCACCATCGGCACGGGGTTTTAATTCGTCCAGCCGGCTGCACAGGTGGTTCACCAGACTCAGGTTATCGATTTCTTTGCCGGTCCCGATGTTGTAGCTCTCACCAATCCCGCCGCAGGCCAGAATCCGGCGGACCGCTGCGCAATGATCTTCCACATGCAGCCAGTCCCGCTGTTGCTGGCCATCGCCGTAGACGGGCATGGGCTGGCCAGCCAGCGCCCGGCGCAGCATCAGGGGAATCAGCTTTTCCGGGTACTGGTAAGGACCATAGTTATTGCTGCAGTGACTGATCATGATCGGCAGGCCGTAGGTGCGGTGATAGGCGCGTACCAGATGATCGGCGCTGGCCTTGGCGGCCGCGTAGGGACTGCTGGGGCGATAGGGGGCCTGTTCCGTCACCGGCAAGGCATCCATGGCGAGATCACCGTATACCTCATCCGTGGAGATCTGCAGAAAGCGGAAGGCATCCCGCTGCTCCATGGGCAAGGTCTGATAATAGTGCCGGGCTGCCTCCAGCAGATGAAATACGCCCACAATGTTGGCATCGATAAAAGCCTGGGGGCCCCGGATGGAATTATCGACATGGGTTTCGGCGGCAAAGTTGATCAGGGCGCGGGGGCGGTAATGGGCCAGCAGGTGATCAACCAGCTGGCGATCGGCGATGTCGCCTTCGACGAAGCAATGGCGGTCGTCCGGCAGGTCTTCAAGGCCAGCGCGGGTGCCGGCGTAGGTGAGCCGGTCGAGGTTGATGACCGGTTCATCCGAGGCCGCCAGCCAGCTGCGAATAAAGTTTGTGCCGATAAAGCCGGCGCCACCAGTCACCAGAATCATGGGTTTACCTCACATTTAGCGCGGTAGTGTCATGACTTGTGGCTGGGGCGTCAAGCAAATCGGGTTTGAGGAAGGGCCTTACCTGAAGCGTACGACCAGGTCCAGCTGGCGTTTGGAAAGCTGGGCCATCTCGCGGGTGAGTTCGTCGGAGGCTTCGATCTCCGTCTGGGAACGATCAGAGATGGCGGCGATGGCGGATGTATTGCGCTCAATCTCCATGGCCATGGACGATTGTTCTTCGGCGGCAGCGGCGATCTGGTGCGACATCTGGTCGATGCTGCTGACGGAGTCAGAGATCGAAGCCAGGGCGCTTCTGACGTTCTCCATCTCATTGACGCTGCGCTCGACCAGGTTCTGGCAGTTATCCATGCTCTCGCCAGCGTCCAGGGTAGCCTGACTCAGGTTGCTGATGATGTCCTGGATGTGAGCAGTGGACTCCTGAGTGCGCTGGGCCAGTGTACGCACCTCATCGGCCACAACAGCAAAGCCGCGCCCCTGTTCGCCTGCCCGGGCCGCTTCAATGGCAGCGTTGAGGGCCAGAAGGTTGGTCTGCTCTGCGATGCTGCGGATGACATCCACAACACTGGCAATCTTGCCACTGTCGGAGGACAGCTTATCCAGCACCTGGCCCAGGTCAGCCACAGTGGTGGACAGATCGGCAATGGCTCGGTTTGCACCTTCGATTACCTGATTACCCTTATCCACCTCACTGATAGCGATATTGGTGGCGGAGTAGGTCTGGGTGGCCCCCTGAGCCACTTCCTGCACGGCCAGCGCCATCTGCTGCATGGCGTGGGCAACGCTGGCTGTTTCCTGTTGCTGTTCGTTCATCCCCTCATGGGTTTTGCGGGACTGCGCATGAGCTTCATCGGACTTTCTGTGCAGTTCCCGCGATGACTCGGCAAACCGTCCCAGCGCTGTCCGCAGACGGGCCTTGATGGCCAGCTGGGCAAACATGATCTCGCCCATGGGATCACTGCGCCCGGTATAAATGTAAGCCGCCAGTGGATCGTGGATCACTGAGCGGGCTTCGGCCAGGGCAGCCTGGAGCCGGGCGCGCTGGATCTGGTAAGCCAGGGTACTGATGAGCAGGCTCAACAACGCTGACCCCGCCAGTACACCGGCGCTCAGCATCCCACCCACAAACGCACCGATGAACAACAGGATAAAGGTGGTAAGGGTGATGAGGGCAGCGCCGCCGAATACCCGCCACAGGTGGGAAAGGGGAGAATAAATGGATTTACCCTGACGCAGACGTTCATACACCATCTCAGCCCGGCTGATACAGGCAGCGTCGGCTCTGACCCGGACGGACTCATAGCCGTGGATCTGCCCGCGATCACGCAGGGGCGTTACATAGGCGTCCACCCAATAGTGGTCGCCGTTCTTACAGCGATTCTTGATGATGCCCATCCAGGGTTTACCGGCCTTGAGGGCCGTCCACAACATGCCGAAAGCTTCGCGCGGCATATGGGGGTGACGCAGGATGTTGTGTGGCTGGTTAATCAGCTCACTGTAGCTGTAACCGGAGATACGCTGGAACGTCTCGTTGCAGAAGAGGATGTTGCCATGGGTATCGGTAGAAGAAACGATTTCATCAGTGGCAGAGACAATGACTTCTCTGTCAGTGATCGGGCCATTATTACGCATCACAAATCCTTACATCATCAGGCGGTACTTAATTGGGAAAGCAGTCGATAGTCGGGCGAGTGGGGATCATCAGGTATATCGACCGGATCGCCTCAGAGTTTAGCCCAGGAATTTTGAAATGTGGTGATTTTGACGACACAACCTCAGGCCGCCCAAGGAGCGGCCACGGCGCCCGGTGTCAGGCTGTCGACGAATGCCTGCAGCTGCTGCTGTCGCCGGGGCTGGAGATCCACAAATTCCAGGGTGATCCGCGTGGCCCGGTAGGGTTCGCGGCATAAACGGAAGGCTTTCACCCTGGCGCGGCAGTAGATCCGCAAGTCTTTGCTCAGATGCACTTCACACAGAGGCAGCAAGCTGTCGCGCTGGAGTTGATTCAACCGATTGCCGGGGACCATGACACACAGTCCGGAATCGGATAAATCCTTAACTGTGCCGTAGCAGGCCTCCTCGCCCAGTAACTGAATCTTGGCGGTGATAGGGGTGTGGTTGCTCAGGTCACAGCGGGGGCTGGAGCGTCGTGGCCGGTATTCGGCACTGTCCGGTAGGACGACAGCCATGCCGCTGGCGCCGAAGCGGGCGCCCCAGGCGATGATGGGGGTGGTAAAGGTCAGGACTTCACCGTTGCGATGGTGGCGAACGGTGATCTCATCGCCCACTTCCAGGAAATGTTGCGCGGGGAAGAGATCGTCCATCCACAGCAGATTTCGCTCAGTGTCGATGGCGATGATCATGCTCTGATAACTGCGGTGCTGACCTGCAGGCACCACTTCGAGAATCTGACGGCTGGCCTGCAGTTGCTGAAGACTGGCATAACGGTCTCGCAGCTGAGCAACTGAGCCGACATTGCCCCCAAGGGATTTTTTTGCAGTGAATTTTTGCAGCACCGAGCGCAACAGGGTCATTGACAGTTTCTCCCAAACAAAAGGTTTTCTAAAACCACTGGAGCAAAGCCTGTGCCAGCGGCAGTTATTGCTGTTTTGTAGGCAGATTCAGGCAGTTAGCAGGTTTCTGTGAGGAAGGGGGAGGGTTCGGTCGTTGGAAAGCGGCAAGGCTTTGCCTTCGGGCGGCAAAGCGGCAAGGGCACAAGTGGGCGAAAGGACAATTCCCTCTCATGGGTAAAATCCGTACAATGCGCGCCTTGGCTCCGTCCTCCATCCATTCCGGCCAGCCCGCAGAAGATTCCTATGAAAGAATTACATATCCGTAAAGAACGCCTTGAATTCAATAAACTGCAAAAGCGCCTGCGGCGGCAGGTCGGCAGCGCCATTATTGATTACAACATGATTGAAGATGGCGATAAGGTCATGGTGTGTCTGTCGGGTGGTAAGGACTCTTACACCATGCTGGATATTCTGATGAGCCTGCAGAAAACCGCACCCATCAAGTTCGAGCTGGTAGCGGTGAACATGGACCAGAAGCAACCCGGCTTTCCCGAGCATGTATTGCCTGAATACCTCAGCAGCCTGGGAGTGCCGTTCCACATTATCGAAAAAGATACCTACAGCATCGTTAAAGAGGTTGTTCCCGAAGGCAAGACCACCTGCGGACTCTGTTCGCGTCTTCGGCGAGGCACCCTGTATGGTTTTGCCAACGAGATCGGAGCCACCAAGATTGCCCTCGGTCATCACCGGGATGACATCATCGAAACCCTGTTTCTGAACATGTTCTACGGTGGCAAACTCAAGGCGATGCCGCCCAAGCTCCTGTCCGACGATAAACGCAATATTCTGATTCGCCCGCTGGCTTATTGTCGTGAGGAAGATATCGCCGAATTTGCCGAGGCCAAGGGCTTTCCGATTATTCCCTGCAACCTGTGTGGCTCCCAGGAAAATCTGCAGCGGCAGGTGATCAAGCAAATGCTTCACGACTGGGAAAAGCAAAATCCCGGACGTACAGAAACAATTTTCTCAGCCATAAAAAATGTTGTCCCATCCCAGCTTGCGGATGACAAACTGTTTAATTTTCGTGATCTGCAGACCGAATCAGAGGGTTCTGTCGCTGCTGATTGGGATGAACTTAATTTTGACCGCCCTGCGATGGTGCAATACATCGATGCCGTTCAGGTGTAAGTTACTGTTGCTACAGCGGACCTGTGCGGTTTAAATAAAAAGAAAAATTAATAATGTCTGTTATGTCGGGTTATGGCCTTGGGGAACCCGACTTGCGATGATCGCCCTCTTTACTGGAGCTGGCGCCCCAATAATTAGTATAAAAAGTTTGTTCACAGGATTTCTTCAAGCAATATTGCTCTATACTTCAGCAAAACCGGTTGCGTCGGTAGCTGCGGCCTCCTTTTTTTACGGATAACACGCATAAATGAGAGATAAATCTCCGTCATTTTTCCACGGCATATCTTTCCAGCTTGCCAAGATCGGCATTATTTTGGCCTTTGTGCTCAGCTTCATCTTAAGTTCGGCGCAGCTCTATCTCGACTTCCACAATCAGCAGAAAGAACTTGAACGGTTGATCCATCGCGTGATGGAAGTGGCTACACCGCCCGCCGCCCGCTCTGTGCAGACCCTCGATGATCAGCTTTCGGACGAAGTGGTAAATGGACTGCTCCGGTATGGCTTTATCTACGGCGTGACCATCACAGATGAACTCGGCAATATCCTCGCCCGAGGCACCAGCAAGCGCGAACCATCACCGACGCGCTGGTTTACTGAGCTGCTGACCGACGCTGATCGACAATATTCCACGGATCTTGTGATCCCCGGTTATGCCGAAGGCACCGCAGGCAATCTGCGGTTTTCTGTAGACATGGATCAGGCACTCTCCGGTTTTTACGGCCGTTCGCAGCTCGCCCTGGTTACTGACCTGCTGCGTAACATGCTGCTGATGCTGCTGCTGTTCTTTGCCTTTTATGTCAAGTTGACCAAGCCCCTCGCTAAGCTCGCCCGCGAAATCAATACCATCAATCCCGACCACCCCGGCGTGCAGCGTCTTACACCCTTACCGGCGCGCCGGCAGGATGAACTGGCACAGCTGATTACCAGCAGTAACCAGCTGCTTGATGTCGTAGAGCTGTCCCTGGCGAAGCGACGTGCAGTGGAGCTGGCATTACGTAAAAGTGAAGAGCATCTGCGGCAGATTATCGACAGCCTGCCGGTGATGATCGGTGCGCGTAACAGTGCCGGGTATTACCTGTTTGCCAACAAGGCGCTGTCGGACAAACTCGGTGCGACTCAGGAGCAGATGCGCAACCAGCACGTGCGCCAGCTGTTGAAGAATTCAGTGCGCGATATCGATACTATGCTGCACAACGACAATCGTGTAATCAGTACTGGCCAGGCGATTGATGTCTTCGAAGAGGTCTTTATCACAGCGGCAGGCGAAAATATTTATCTGCAGACGCACATCATGCCCATGGCCTTTTACGATGAGAAAGTTGCATTGAGTGTATCGGTGGATGTGACCGAGCGTAAAAACGCCCAGGCCAAGATGGAATACATGGCTCACCACGATGCGCTGACCGGTCTGCCCAATCGCCTGCAGCTGGTTGAACGCCTTGAGCACGAATTGCGTCGCGCGGAGCGGCACTCCTATTATGGAGCGGTGCTGTTTATCGATCTGGATCAGTTCAAGAACATCAACGATTCACTGGGGCATCCGGTAGGGGATCGGGTGCTGCAGGAAGTGGCGAGCCGTCTGCTGCGTGCCGTGCGCGACGAAGATCTGGTGGCCCGCTTGAGTGGCGATGAGTTTGTTGTGGTACTCACGGTGCTGGACCACGAGCTGGAAACCGCTGCGTTGCGCGCGGGAGAAATCAGCGAAAAAATCCGTGCGATTATTTCGCAACCCTGCGTCCACGACAATATGGAGCTGCGCGTAACCTGCAGTGTGGGGGTGGTGGTTTATCCGGATCGGAATAACTCAGTTCACGAACTGCTGCGCTACGCTGATACGGCGATGTATCAGGTGAAAGAAAGAGGCCGGGACTCCATCGAATTCTTCAATGAAGAAATGGCCGATAAAGTCAGCCGACAGCTGGTGATGGAGGGCGACCTGCATCGCGCCCTTGAGGAGCAGCAGTTTGAATTGCATTTCCAGCCGAAGGTTGATGTCCGCAGTGGTCGTGTGGAAGGGGCCGAAGCCTTGCTGCGCTGGGTGCATCCCACTAAAGGTACGATCTCGCCAATCGACTTTATTCCCGTGCTGGAAACCTCCGGCATGATCCTGGATGTTGGGCAGTGGGTACTGGAAGAGGCCTGTAAGACGCTGGTGCGCTGGCATGAACAGGGTTTATGGCGGGAAGGCATGCGCCTGAGTATCAATATCAGTCCGCGCCAGTTCCGTCAGAAAGCATTCGTCGATGACGTACTGCGTACGCTTGCTGCCTATGCCATTCCTTCTCACTCACTGGAGATGGAGATCACTGAAGGTGTCGTGATCCAGCGTGTTGATGAAGCCATCACCACCATGACGGTGCTGGCGGAGCAGGGCATCAGTTTCTCCCTCGATGATTTCGGCACGGGCTATTCATCAATCAGCTATCTCAAACGATTGCCTGTGGGAGTCCTGAAGATTGATCAGGGATTTGTGCGGGACATCATCGAAGACCGCAATGATCGGGTACTGGTCGAAACCATCATCACCATGGGTCGTCTGCTGGATATGGAAGTTGTTGCCGAAGGTGTAGAGCACGCAGAGCAGCTGACGATCCTGAAACAGTACGGTTGTCATTATTATCAGGGTTACTATTTCAGTCCCGCCGTTAACTCAGCGGCGTTTGAAAAAATTCTGCAGGCTGATCAGGAATGCGAGGAGCTGGTAGTTTCTAAAACAACCGGCTGATGATGAAGGGAATCGCCGTATCAACGCGCAGGATGCGCTCGCCCAGATGTACCGCCTCAAAACCACAGCGCGAAAGCAGATCAACCTCATAAGGAATAAATCCACCTTCCGGACCAATCGCCAGTGTAACTGCGCCATCCACCTGGCGCGGGCAGGCGAGCTGGGTATAAGGGTGCGCCACCAGCGCGCGGGACCCCTGTATTAACGACGGCAGTTCATCTTCTACAAAAGGTTTGAAACGCTTTACCTGCCGCAGCTCGGGCATCATGGTGTCACCGCCTTGCTCCAGTCCCAGGATCAGATGTTCTCTGATGCTTTCTGCATCCAGTATCGGTGTCTGCCAGTAACTTTTTTCCACGCGATAACTGTTGATCAGGATGATTTCCTTCACGCCCAGTGTGGCGCAGTTCTGCAGGATGCGTTTGAGCATCTTCGGACGGGGCAGGGCCAGGATGAGTCTCAGCGGTAAGGGTGAAGGGGGCTGTTGCTGTAGGAAAGTTTCCAGCTCAACCTCCTGATTGCCGACAGCGGTGACCTCGGCTGTGCCCATCAGCCCATTCAGCATCCCTACCTTAAGCTGATCGCCCACGCGGGCTTTATGAATCTGCAGGATATGCTGTACCCGTCGCGCATCATGCAGTCTCGCCCGGTTCGACGAGACAAAATCATCAGCAGATAACAGGATCAGATTCACGGAGCGCTATCCAGAGCAGTTAGTGTCGCGGGAGAAGAAGCCGCCGTTCAGGTGATGAGAAAGTGGTGCCCCGGAGACGATTTGAACGTCCGACCTGCCGCTTAGGAGGCGGCTGCTCTATCCAGCTGAGCTACCGGAGCATGGCGTTGAGTGTTGCGAAGCGGCGCCATTGTAAAAAGTTTTACCGGATAATCCAAGAAAAAGGACATGACGAGGAAGGAGAGGTCAACAGGATCTGCCGCAGAATACGGCAGATCCTGAGGGTATCAGGCTTCTGCAATGCAGTGGGAGCTGCCGGAGCTGGTGGTGGCGCCGGCGCTGGTGTAGAGCTGGGGTGCAGCAACCTGACCGCGCAGTAGATTGAGCAGATGGCTCAGCGTCTGCTTTGAGCGGCCGATCATCTTGCCATTGACTTCATTCAGGGATTTGCACTGGGCAAATTCAGCCATCAACGTCCGCCAGCTATCGAGCAGCTCGCGGGTAGCGGGGTTCTGGCCAAGGAAAATCTCCCATTGATCCGGAGAGGCTTTGAAGCCGGCAGCGGTTAATAAGCTGGCGCGCTGTCGTGCATTCAGCCCCAGCGTTTCAAGCAGCTGGTCTTTGCGTTCGATGATGGCAGGAAGGTCGTTGTGCTCGCGCTGTTCGAGCAGTTCGCGCTCGCGCAACAACAAGGATTTCAATTCACTGATTGCAGCGCTGTCTTGCGCAATCATGTTGTGCAGGCTGTGCGGATGGAGCGTGGACATAGTCACCTCTGCGTCTTATAAACACCGCACAAGACTGAACGGGTCAGCTCGCCGGGGTTGCTACTGCACCTGTACTCGCTGGGCGACATCATGTCCTGCCAGGGGAGTGTGGGTGCGCCATTGACCATTGCCGCCGGTTGGGGGCGGCAGCAACGGTGATTAACCTAACAGGTCGTCTTGCTTCAGCAGGTTTTCGGCAATGCGTTCAGCATTCACCTCAAACCGGCCACTGGCGATCGCCAGCTTTAATGCAGCAACACGCTCAGCATCCACGTCGGGTGCCTGGCTGATATTGGCCTGCAAACGATTGAGTCGCTGTGCTTCCTGGCTGAGTACAACGCTCTCTTTATTCGGCGCTGCCTCTACCGGTGCCGCTGCTGCTGTTTTGCCAGCAGCCGGTGCCACAGGCGTTGTGCTGCGACGGGTGCTGGCTGCACTGCCGGAAGTCAGGTTGTTGTTTGTGTCGATAACCATGGTGTTTCCCCAACTGAGTTAATGGCTGTAGCTGATTACGCAAAGGCGGATAAATCCGCGCAGAGTGTGCCTGAGTTTCGACGTCCTCGCCAAATACACAGGGCTCCTGAGTCAGCTATCGGCCTCTTCAGCAGGAACTTTAATAAAATTCCTGCATAAATTTGATGTTGTTCACGTTTCAGGCAGGTGCCGGACTAAATGGATGTCCGGACCTTGCCCGCCTCGACCACTTCGGCGCTTACGATGCGATCCGACTGGCTGTTGCGCACCCGGATACGCTGACCGACGCGGCCATTGGCCATGGCGACTCCGGTGGAATTCACCGCTATAGCGCCGGCCTGCATCTCAATGTGTACGGCGTCGCCTCGCTTGATCACCATGGGTGCCTCAAGGATGGCGCTGCGAAAGGCTTCACCCTTGTTCAGCGGGCGCTGCAGTTCACGTCCGATAATGTTGTCCGGCTCTATCACATAACCCTGGCGCAGCTGGCTGACATTGACCACCTCAATGGTGATGTCACTTTCACTGATCACGTCGCCCCGTTCCAGCTGGCGTCCCGCAACTGCCAAGGGACGGAAGAGGGCAACCTGGGCTGGTACGTAGATGGACCAGCGCTGGGTGGCTTCGCAGCGCGTCTGTACCGTCAGCTGACCTCCGCTATTGGTTGGGTCATTGAGCGACAGGGTCAGCGGCTGCGGGCACGCCGGCAGCATCAGCCGCGGATCGAGATTGCCCACCTTGACTTCCACCCGCTCGACCGCTGGAAGCTGGTAACGGTCTTTCAGAAAAACCTCAACCTGCTGCTGCAGATCGTCGAGATCCTGCCAGTTCTGACTGGCCTGGACCGGGAGTGTCAAAAAAACCACACCCGTCATTGCCAACAGGCATTTCAGCCATCGCAGAGCCGCATAAAAACTACGAATTCCCATAATTTGTCCTATCCTCATAGGTGGATGGCGGCGCGAAGGCCAACATTTTTATTGCCGCTACGGCAATCATCCACTAAAGAGTGACGGGTTTTAGCCGCTATAGCGTTTATTGCTGGAATAAAGCAAAGACTGTGCCGCTGGTATATCACCTGTGTTTCGTTTAACCCGGCTCTTGGCTGAGCTTGATAATTAAAGAGGTATTACATGGCCGGAGTAATGGATAGCGTCAACCAACGTACCCAGTTGGTTGGGCAGAATCGCCTGGAACTCCTGTTGTTTCGGTTGGGTGGCCAACAGATGTACGGGATCAACGTCTTTAAAGTGAAGGAGGTTCTACAGTGCCCCCCGCTTAACGCCATACCCGGCCGGAGCGCCGTAGTGCGCGGCGTTGCCCACATCCGCGGCGGTACCTTGCCGATCATGGACATGAATCTGGCCATCGGCCGCCGCGCCTTGCCGGATATTGCCGATTGCTTTGTGATAATTACTGAATACAATCGCTCCGCTCAGGGATTCCTGGTGAGGTCGGTGGAGCGTATCGTCAATATGAACTGGGGCGATATCCATCCGCCACCCAAAGGGGCAGGTAAAGATCATTATTTGACCGCTGTCACCCAGGTGGACGGTCAGCTGGTTGAGATCGTGGATGTCGAGAAGATCCTCGCCGAAGTCTCTCCGCCCCGCGAGGTGATCAGTGAAGGCGTCGTGGAGCATGACATCGCCGACCGCGCTGTAGAGAAACATGTATTGATCGTGGATGACTCATCCATTGCGCGCAGACAGATTCAGCGGGTGATTGAATCCATGGGGATCAAGACCACGATCAAAAAAGATGGCCTGGAAGCTATCACTTACCTCAAGGACCTGCTTGCCGCCGGCAAAGACCCTTATAAAGAGCTGGTGTTGATCATTTGTGATATTGAGATGCCCGAGATGGATGGCTACACCTTTACCGCTGAGGTGCGTACCCATCCTGACCTGAAAGACCTGCATGTCATCTTGCATACGTCGTTGAGCGGCGTATTCAACGAAGCCATGGTGAAGAAAGTCGGTGCGGACGATTTCCTGGCGAAGTTCCACCCCGACGAACTTGCGAGGCGTGTCAATGATTACCTGATGGCCACTACCGGAGAAAATTTGCTGGAGAAAAATACCTGAGTTCTCAGGAACCGGGTTCCTGATTAACAGGCTTTACTGAAAAAACGAGATGTTGCCGGAAGAAGCCGTCTCACCGCAGGATCAACGTCAGATGGTTTCGGGTGTGTGATTGATAGTGTATGAAAAATGATTTCGGGAACAAATCACCTGATGCCAGGAGTGGCTCAGGATCGCCAGGTACTTTATTGCCCTCAAGCGTCACAGGAACCACCGCCGTGCATCGCGATAATTTTGATCAGGCTGAGTTTGATCTCTTCAGGCAGTTCCTGCAGGACGCTTGCGGCATAGCCTTGGGTGATAACAAGCAATATCTCGTATCCAACCGCATCCGTCGTCTGCTGGAAGAGCACAAACTCCATTCCTTCAGCGATCTGGTTCGGGCGTTAAAACAAAATACCAATCGCAAACTACGCGATCAGGTCATCGACGCCATGACCACCAACGAAACCTTCTGGTTTCGCGATATCTACCCCTACGAGCACCTGCGCATGCAGCTGCTGCCGCAGCTGATGAGCGGCAATAACCGCATGTTCGGACCCATCCGCATCTGGTCGGCAGCCTGTTCCTCCGGTCAGGAACCTTATTCCATCAGCATGATGGTAGAAGAATATCGCCGTCAGAACATGGGCACCTTACCGCGCCCGGTGCAGATCGTCGCTACCGATGTGTCGGCCACTATCCTTGAGCAGGCGCGCAAAGCGGAGTACGACCGCTTGTCAGTATTGCGCGGCCTGTCGGATGAAAGACTCCAGCGGTACTTTGATAAAACCTCAGAGAATGTGTGGCGGGTTAAACCCCTGGTGCGTGAGCGGGTAGAGTTCAAAGCCTGGAACCTGATGGACTCCTACGCAATGCTCGGCAAGTTCGACATCGTCTTCTGTCGCAATGTGTTGATCTATTTTAACGCCGAGCTGAAACGCCAGATCCTGCAAAAGATCCACGCTGCGCTGAAGCCGAACGGCATCCTGTTCCTCGGCTCCTCAGAGGGACTGGCGGGGGCAGCAGATCTGTTTGAGATGGTTCGGTGTGAGCCGGGGATTTTATATCGGGCGATTTAAGACGCTCGGTTAATTCTTACGGGCGCAGTGCGCCCGTTGTACATAGTCAAGGATGTTATCTTCTCCGCATTCATGCGGGTGATAATCTCGCACCTCACTCCGTGTTCTCTACTGTGCCATCTGGTTTTATCCAGCTAAGTTTGCGATTTAAAGTTCAAGTGTTTCGCTTTTCCAAATTAACTCAGTGATAAGCTGATCTTCGTTGATGAATCTTTCGACTGCTTCTAGTATTTTCGAGCTGTTTTTGACAACACTCCAAGCGGGAAAAGAATTCCAACCGATATCAACGAAACCATCTGCATCACCTTCACTCGCGTAGTAACAGGTATCCCCCCTCCAAAGACTAAGGTGCGCATTGTCGTTATCAAGCATTAAATAAACTAAAAAATTTCCATCAACAGTGGATGTTTCATATAAGGTCGGTGCGGTGGAACGATTCATGATGATATTTTTTATGTCATCACATGTGGCCGTTTCAATTGTGTCCGTACGTAAAGCATGATTTTGCGTCGTAATTTTGGTAATAAATGCCATAGTTATTTTCTTCCCAATATTCTATTACGTTTTAGCTGCACGAGTTTGGCATAGATGATTTAAAGGTTATTCCGCCATCGGGAACATTTTTAAGATCCTGACGACTGAAGGTGGCAACTTCTCCGCTATCTATGTGATGAATTTCCAAAGAGTCCAAATCCAGTAGCTGCGCCATTTTTTTGATATCAGACTGACAATAACGACATATCGGCTCCCCTTGGACCATTAAGACGCCTTTTCCACCTCTGTTTCCAGCTCTGCGAGATTGATCCATAGCTCCAATCTCCGCATGTGCACCCTGCATATTGTTGTTGATCGCGCTCAGACCTTTCTGACCTGGCGGTGCCGGTATAGGTGAATTTATCCTGGGGCTCCTTTCGGTAGGATTTACATCGCTGAAAATCTGCCCGTTATGTTCGAACAGTGCTTCCACCGCAGCCAGTCCTGTTGGATCAGTCCAAACTAACGGATCGAAAGTGTAATTATATAAACCAAAACCGCCTGCTAACCTTATTGGATCTTGGCTAACGTACTGGCCCGCACTGGAATCATAATACCTGAACCGATTGTAATACAGCCCTGTCTCACTATCTTCATATTGACCCGGC